>NZ_JBFUBT010000001.1:0-1089398 GCF_056405615.1 Polaromonas sp. P1_F9
ACTTGGGCTCGCTCTCTTCCGATCGAAGGTGCTTCTTTATTGTGTTGCGAGCCAGGCCTGTACGCCTTGAGATCTCGCGGATGGACATCTGATCCCGCAATGCCCAACGTCTGATGACATTCAATGTCGCCACGTCTATCACTCCTAAATTCCCCCTGCTTTTAAAACAAGCAGGGTAGTGCCTACGTGGGTCAGTTTTGGATGGAAATTACTGCGATAAGTGGATCAGATTTCGACGGAATTCAACACGCACGCTCTATTCGACAGACAATCTTTTCGTCTATTAGAGGCTTAACGTATACCTTGAGGCGATTAACCGGATCAGGTTCAGTAAAAAGAACGCGCAGCTGATACACATAATTCGGACTAATCGGTTTTATCCGAATTGTTAGCTTTTCGCTCGGTTCGTTGGTCTCAGGACAAAGATCACCTGGGCATCGTTGATTGGCCAATGGGTGTACCAAAAGGTTGGACTCGATGGCCGTTGTTTCTTGTTCAACATGATTCAAGAGACTAATTCGTTGAATCAATCCTCTTTCTACCGAGAATGTCAGTGGAAGCGACTCCGGCATTTTCCCAAAAGAGTAAATCCGAACTATTGGCGCCTCGCTACCTTTTTGACTAACGTCTACAACAGCGATGCACTGCGACAGCCAACCATTTACTATGCTTTCAATGGTGGCCTGACTAAATGCAAGTATCGGCATGACTACTAGTACGGTCACAACCGCCACCGCTACGCCCAATTTGCGAAGCCATTTTTTTCGGACTAAGCGCTCAAAGAGTTTCCGCATAGGAATTGCTTTTTTAACACTGAGAAATGATTCACTCCCATATCAACTCGAAAACCAGAGAGTTGTGAGGCCAGACAACAATGAAGTCTAAGCTTCATTGAAACAAATAGCCTCCCGTATATAGAGGAGATCAAGCATTGCCTTTACTCGCTTCGCCACCTGCGGCCGAGCGCGGATCGCATTCAATCCGGAAGTTGCTGCTGCCCTGGCAGGTCGATTCGACGGACTCTTCAGCGACATTGACCGAAAACTATATCGGCCTGCCGCTTTAAGTCCGCGCGCATTTCCTGGTTTGGCGTTTGGCTAGGCGCCGCCCGCTGCAGCGATCGCCTGCCGGGCCCACACCAGCAGCTGCGCCGGGTCATCGAGCAGCTCCGCAGGCGCGGCGTAGTACTTGCGCACCTGCACCACACCGTTCTTCGTTGAGTAGCTGAAGGGCCTGGAGCCCTTCTTCTCATACGCCGGCCGCGAGGCGTCATCCACCCGGAAGTACAGGGTGTTGCCCATGACCATGGCGAACTGTTTGCCACCGTGCTTCATCGCATGGCCGCCAAAGAACTTTCCATCGCGGATGTCTCCCAATGGCACCAGTAGCTCCTGCACATAACGGACGAATTCGGCGCTGGCGCTCATGCTGCCCGCCCGGCTGCAGAGATTTTTTGTTTGATTTTCATGAAGGCCATTATGGCGATGGCCGCCTGCCGGCCGTCAGGCATTGCGGGTCATTGAAGGTGGCCGGATTGGCGCGGTCACAGGGAATGCTGCAATTGCCCGCACCCCGGCAAGCCGATTTGACGGACTCCTTGGCGGTTTGTTCCCAGTTGATATCAGCGCAGGCGCTGAGCAGGGCGACCAGGGCCGCGGCGATGGCAAGACGTTTCATGAGGAAGCTCCGAAGCAGTGGATCAGGTGGCGTCGTCCGGCCGGGAAACCAGCAGGTCCCCCGGCTGGCAGTCGAGAAATTCGCAAATGCGCATCAGCGTGTCAAAACGCACGCCCTTGACCTTGCCCTGCTTGAGCAAGGACAGGTTGGCTTCGGTGATGCCGACATACGCGGCCAGGTCTTTGGACCTGGCCTTGCGTTCAGACAGCATCACATCGAGTTTGACGACGATGGGCATGCGGTGAGCGACGAAAGAGTCAGACGAACTGCGCGTTCTCTTCGGCCAGTGCCACTGCCCGCGCCATCACGGCGGCGATTTGCCAGACCATGCCGGCAAACAACAGCGTCAGCAGTTCATTGCTGCCCATGCCCAGGGACAGCGCACGCTGGCCGGCCGGTGCGCCGGATGTCAGCACCAGGGTGATCAGCGTTGACGACACCACACTGGCCACCACCGACGCAAAAATACCGGCAGCAAAACCGCGAAAGTATTTGACAGTGCGCACACTGAAATATTCGGCCTGCGAAAAGCCGGAGAAGCAGCGCATGGCACACACCAGGCCATACGACGCGCAGCACACCGGCAGCACGCCCAGCAAGGCGGCAAAGCTTTTTTGGGCCAGCGTGACGTCAAGCGCAGCGGCTTGCGACGCCGACAACACAACCCCGGCGCGCAACAGCAGACTTTCAACGGGCGTACTGAGCAGGTGGTAAGCCACCGCCAGCGGCAATGCCACCGCCAGCAAGGCACAAGCCCAGGCCAGCACGCTGCTAATACCCTGGACATCCGGCCCGGCGGGGGTCATGGGAGTTGCCGTATTTTTCAAGGGAGCACCTCTTTGCCTTGTTTAAAGGCCTTCAGTGTCTCAGAATAATTGCTGTAAAACAATAATTAATAGTCATAAAACAGAAATTCCCTTCCCAACCAGCTGACCGGCAATGACACCCGTGAGGCCGCCGCTCAAGGGTTTGAGGTAAATTGCCCCCAACAGCCGCCCGGTGCCCGACGCTTTGCGGCCCCTGCCCGTTCACAGTGACCTCCATGCAGCCCTCACCCTCCAAACCCGCCCCCATCCGCAAAACAGCCTCCCCCACCAAGGCGGTCCAGCCGATGCAATCACTCAAAGGCGTGCGCGTGCTGAGCCTGGCGCTCAACCTGCCGGGCCCGGCCGCCCTGATGCGCTGCCGCGAAATGGGCGCCCGCTGCGTGAAGCTGGAACCACCGCCGCACGAAGGCGCGCCGGCCGGCGCATCGGGTGACCCGATGAAGCTCTACAACCCCACCGCCTATGCAACCCTGCATGCGGGTGTGCGCACCGCCACGGCCGACCTGAAAACCGGACGCGGCCAGGCGCTGCTGCACCGTGAACTGGCCAAAACCGACGTGCTGCTCACGTCGTTCAGGCCGGCGGCGCTGGCCAAGCTTGGGCTGACCTGGAAAGCACTGCACAAACAGCACCCGCACCTGAGCCAGGTCGCCATCGTCGGCAGCCCGGGGGAACGGGCTGACGAGCCGGGCCACGACCTGACCTACCTCGCGCAGAACGACCTGATCACCGGTGTGGATTTGCCCGCCACGCTGTACGCCGACATGGGCGGTTCACTGATGGCCAGCGCGGCCGTGCTGCAGGCCGTGATGCAGCAGCGGGCAAAAGGCAAGGGTGTCTTTCTTGAAGTGGCCCTTTCCGGCGCGGCGGCCTACCTGGCCCTGCCCCGCGCCTGGGGACTGACCCAGCCCGGCGCTGCTGTGGGCGGCGGGCATGCGGGCTACCGCGTCTACCGATGCAAGGACGGACGCGTAGCGCTCGCCGCGCTGGAGCCGCACTTTGCTGCAAGCCTGTGCGCGGCGGCCGGCGTGGCGGCCTCCAGCATGAAGGCCATGTTTGCGCCCGCCACGCATGCGGCGATCGAGGCCTGGCTTCTGGGCAAGACGCGCAGGGAGCTGGACAAGCTGGCGCAGGACCAGGACATCCCGCTGCACTCGCTATCAAATTAGGAGCTGCCTGCGCTCGTCCTTATTGATCAAACGGTCGATTTGATGCATGAACCAGATGCGCCGGCGCCTTTTACGCATCAATACAGGGTGGAGGCGGCCGGCAACCTTTGCCAGCGCTGCCCCAGCAACACCTGCCTGACAAAACCGTACAGGGCCCACAGCAGCAGCAAGGGGATCACCAGCGTCTGCAGCACAAAAATCACGATGAGCCGGATGATGTGTTCGGTGGCTTGCTCGGCCGCCCGCTTGAGGCTCTCGAAGTGTTTTGTCACGTCACCGTTCTTTGCCAGCCAGTCTTTCAGGCTGTCCACCAGGCCGCGGTTGTCGGGGGCTGCGGCGGCCGGCGAATTGAGCTGGCCGGCCTTGCCGGTGGCGCTGTCGATCAATTGCTGGCTGGCGGCGTAGTCGGCCGCCAGGAATTTTTGCCACAACATGTCGGTGCCCAGCGTGACCACCGGAACCGCAAAGCGCAGCATCAGCAGGATCACCAGCAGCCTTGACAGCCACAAAGGCACCTGCGGCCTGCGCAGGTAACACCACCACCAGCCCAGCACCGTGGCACTCAGCGCCAGCGATACCGGCCAGTAGCTGCCGATGCTGATCAAGGCTTTCTGAACGCCGAAGGCCACGCTGGCCGCCAGCATCAAATGCGAAAACTGCTCCACCAGGTCGTTGACAGGATCCAGGATTTGCCCCGGCGCAAACGTGACACCCACGCCAAAAGGCTGCACCGACGCTTCGGTCCCCTGCGCCACCGAAATCACGCCGTTGAGCAGCCTGGCCGTGGCAAAACTCAGCAGCGCCCTTTTCAGGCCGGCATCCACCTGCCGCATGGCGGGCGCATCCAGCGGCGCCAGCCATGCACAGGCCAGCACGGCGGCCATGGTGAAAGCTGCAAGTGCTTTGCGGGCAATGTCCATGGTGTCTCCAGAAGGTGTGAATGAAGGCCGGGGCCAGTAGAAGGCCTGAGGCCTGGCGGCTTGCCTCCACTTATCTTGCCAGAGAACCACATCACATGCGGCCGTAACTACCCTCTCCTGCTGACTGCAAGAAGTCCATGACGTAAAACCGCGTCATGCGACGGTCTTCTCGCCGGCGGCTCCCTCAGGCCGCAGGTATTCACGCACCATGGCACGCGCCCGGTGGATGCGGCTTTTGGTGGCCTCGCGGGTGAGCTGAAGGCGCCGCGCGATTTCGGTGATGGTGAGCTGCTCCATGTCGCGCAGCAAAACCACTTCGCGGTACATCAGCGGCAAGGATTCCAGTGCCCGGACCAGGTCGATGCGCAGTTCGTCCTGCGGCATCTGCGCGAAGTACTTGTCCTTGTCGTAGTCGGTAAGCGCCTGGGTGCCGCGCATCAGCGCAAGCGCCGGCAGCATGCACAGCCGCGCGATGATCTTGAACATCCAGCCGCCCAGGGCTGCGGCGTCACGCACGGTGCCGACGCGGCGGTAGATGATGATGAGCGCCTCCTGCACCACGTCTTCGATGGCAGAGCCGCGGTGGCACTGGTAGCGGGCGTAGCGGCGGGCATCGGGCTGCAGCTGCCGCAGCAGCGAGGCCAGCGCGGCCGGGTCACCGGCCTGCGCTGCGGCAAAAAGGGCTATTTCAATGGCCATCACCAAGGGCCCGGCTTTTCCAGCTTGCGGCCCACCATGGCGCAAGCCGGGCAAAAACCCAACAGCCCTGTCAGCACCGTGACCACGCCGGCGCAGGCCATGAGCAACCCGAGTGGCGTCACACCCAGCACCAGCAGGCCGCAAACGGCCATCAAGGCACCGGACACGCCACGCGCCCAACGCTCTTTGGGCCCCACATTTTTGCGATAGAACATGAAATCTCCTTTGGCTGCCGTCAAAAACGCGGCATCGCTGCAAGGAGGGGTCATGCGGGCAAAAGGATTCACGTTGGGGAAAATATTGTTGGAATATTTGCTGGAATATCGTTCGAATGAAGAACCGGCCAAGCTTAGCCGGGCATGCCGGAGCTGCCGGGCTACTAATTCGCGCATTCCGGGGCTATCAATTCGATAGCTGCTCGCGCATGTTCCTATTGGGTCAGAAGCCAATTTCGTCATAAAAAAGGCTCCATCGGAGCCTTTTTACCTCGAAATGCCTGCGTTGGCAGCGCCTAGCGGCCCTTGCGGCCACCGGGCTTGCCACCGGCGCCCTGCGCCAGCGGCGGCAGGCCGGTGTGGCGGGTCAAGAGGCGCCCCTTGACCACCGGCGAAGCTTTCACCGTGGCGGCCGTGCCGGTCGAGTTCTTGCGCCGCGCGCTGGTGTAGCTGCCGTCGGTCATCGGCTGGAAGGTCGGGATCAAATGGTGCTTGCCGTTGCCGATCAAATCAGCGCGGCCCATGGCCTTGAGGGCCTCGCGCAGCACCGGCCAGTTGTTGGGGTCGTGGTAGCGCAAAAAGGCCTTGTGCAGGCGCCGGCGGCGCTCACCGCGCACGATGTCCACCGTCTCGCTGTCGCGCGTGATCTTGCGCAGCGGGTTCTTGTTGGTGTGGTACATCGTCGTGGCCGTGGCCATCGGGCTTGGGTAAAACGTCTGCACCTGGTCGGCGCGGAAGCCGTTTTTCTTGAGCCAGACCGCCAGGTTCATCATGTCCTCGTCGCTGGTGCCCGGGTGGGCGGCGATGAAGTACGGAATCAGGAACTGCTTCTTGCCGGCTTCGAGGCTGTACTTGTCGAACATCTGCTTGAACTTGTCATAGCTGCCGATGCCGGGCTTCATCATCTTGGTGAGCGGGCCCTGCTCGGTGTGCTCGGGCGCGATCTTGAGGTAGCCGCCCACGTGATGGCTGACAAGCTCTTTCACGTACTCGGGGCTTTGCACGGCCAGATCGTAGCGCAGGCCCGAGCTGATGAGAATCTTCTTCACGCCCTTCAAGGCCCGCGCGCGGCGGTACATCTTGATGAGCGGGTTGTGGTCGGTGTTGAGGTTCGAGCAGATGCCCGGGTACACACAGCTCGGCTTGCGGCAGGCGGCTTCGATTTCGGGCGACTTGCAGCCGATGCGGTACATGTTGGCAGTGGGACCACCCAGGTCGGAGATCGCGCCGGTAAAACCCTTGACGGTGTCGCGGATCGCCTCGATCTCGCGGATCACGGAGTCTTCAGAGCGGCTCTGGATGATGCGGCCTTCGTGCTCGGTAATCGAGCAGAAGGTGCAGCCGCCGAAGCAGCCGCGCATGATGTTCACGCTGAAGCGGATCATCTCCCAAGCCGGGATCTTGGTGGCGCCGTCATGGCTGCCGTTTTCGTCGGCGTAGCGCGGGTGCGGTGAGCGCGCGTAGGGCAAATCGAAGACGTAGTCCATCTCGGCCGTGGTCAGCGGGATGGGCGGCGGCGTGATCCACACGTCGCGCGCCGTGGCACCCTCGCCGTGGGCCTGTACCAGGGCGCGGGCGTTGCCGGGGTTGGTTTCGAGGTGCAGCACGCGGTTGGCGTGGGCATACAGCACCGCATCGCTCTTGACCTGCTCGTACGACGGCAAACGAATAACGGAGCGGTCGCGCGGCGGAACCTTGATCTTGCCTTGCGCGGTGTGCACCGTTGACGGCAGTTTGGGGTTGGCGACGAAAGTCAGCGGCTTGATGGCCGGGTTGGCTGCAGCGGCAGGCTTGGCTGCCTTGGCGACTACAGGCGAGCCTTTCGCTTCAGCCTCAACCGCGACTTCAGCCGCTTCGTCTTCCCGCGCGCAGGTAGCGCCCTGCTCGCGCGCCTGGTCGGAAATCATCAGATACGGGTTGACATGCGCTTCGACCCGGCCCGGCGCATCCACGCTGGTGGAATCGATTTCAAACCAGCCGTTGGCGGTTTCGTCGCCGCTGCGGCGGATAAAGGCGGTGCCGCGAACGTCGGTAATGCTGGCCACCGGCTCTTTGGCGGCCAAGCGGTGGGCGATTTCGACAATCGCGCGTTCGGCGTTGCCGTAAAGCAGCAGGTCACATTTCGCATCGACCACTACGCTGCGGCGTACTTTGTCGGACCAGTAGTCGTAGTGCGCGATGCGGCGCAGCGAACCTTCAATGCCGCCCAGGATGATAGGCACGTCTTTGTAGGCTTCGCGGCAGCGCTGTGAATACACCAGCGCCGCGCGGTCGGGGCGTTTGCCGCCGATGTCGCCGGGGGTGTAGGCGTCGTCGCTGCGAATTTTGTGGTCAGCCGTGTAGCGGTTGATCATCGAGTCCATGTTGCCGGCGGTCACGCCGAAGAACAGGTTGGGCTTGCCCAGCACACGGAAAGGTTCGGCGCTTTGCCAGTCGGGCTGGGCGATGATGCCGACGCGAAAGCCTTGCGCCTCCAGCATGCGGCCAATGACGGCCATACCGAAGCTCGGGTGGTCTACATAGGCATCGCCCGTGACGATGATGATGTCGCAGCTGTCCCAGCCGAGCGCGTCCATTTCGGCCCGGCTGGTGGGCAGAAATTTGGCCGTGCCAAAGCGGGCCGCCCAGTACTTGCGGTAACTGGTGAGCGGCTTGGCTGCGCGCGTAAAGAAGGAGACGTCGACAGGAGCGTTCATGGGCGTTTGGGTAACCCTCCATTGTAAGGTTTACCCTGAGTTTTGCCTCTTTATTCGGCATTTAAGCCCTACAAATGCCTTCCCTGAGCACATTGGGGATCAAAAGTGGCTGTACGGCCACGGATTGCGCCTTGCCGTCCGACCCCAATCAAGACCTAGCCATGCTGCTCGCGGCTGTCCGCTGGCGCCTCGTCACGCTCATTCAGCCCGTAGTCACGCAGCACGTGGGCCACGCGCAGGCGGTAATTCTCAAACACGCCGCCGCGCCCGCGGCTTTGCGCCTTGCGGTGGGACTCGAGACGGCGCCATTCCAGCACCGCGGCTTCATCCCTGAAAAATGACAGCGACAGCAGCTTGCCGGGATTGCTCAGGCTTTGAAACCGCTCCACGGAGATGAAGCCATCAATTTGCTCCAGCTGCGGCTTGAGCGCTGCGGCGATATCAAGGTAGGTTTGCATGTTGCCCTCGGCGGGCTGCACTTCAAAAATGATGGCGATCACGTGGGGCTTTCAGTCTGGTATCAGTCAGAAAAAACGGGGATGCGGGCGTTCATGGAAGGTCGGTAGTTCCAGCCTTCCGGTTTCGGCAACTGCAGCCTGCCTGAATCCAGCAAGGCCTGGACGGCCGTGGTAGCGACGGTGCAGGCCAGCGCCTGGCCGGGGCACTGGTGCGCGCCCCGGCCAAAACCGGGCACCTCACGGCTCGCGCGGTCCAGCAAAAACCGGTCGGGCTGCGGGTTGCACAAGGGGTCACGGCCGGCGGCCGCCAGAACCACCAGGATGGCATCACCCGCCCTCAGGGAAACCTCCGCCACCTCTGTTGCCTCTGCCACAAAACGGCGCGTATTGTGGATGGACGGGTCGTGGCGGCTGACCTCGTTCACCATCTGAAGCAGCTTGCTCCTGTCCTGACCCACTGTTTCGGCCAGGCCCGGTTGCGTGGCCAGGGCCACCAGGCTGTTCCCGACAAGGCCGGCGGTCGCCTCGCAGGTCTGCGACAGCAGGCCGACCAGGTTGGCGAGCAACGCTGCAGCGTCATGCCAGCCCGCCTTCTGCGCTTCCAGCCGGACACGGGCAACGGCGCTCTCCGGGTTTGCCTCCGCCTGCACCAGCGCCGAGAACCTTGCCAGCAAGGCTGCTGCGGCGTCACCCGCCGCAGCCAGTTGCTCCGGCGTGCTGAGCGGCGAGAGGCAGGCCACAAAGTCGCGCGTCCAGCCCGCAACGCGCGGCAGCTCGGCCTGCGCAAAACCCAGGGCATCGGCGACTGCCATCACGGGCACGTCAAAAGCCCAATCCGACAACGCTGCCCCGCGCAGGGGTTCGCCACCCGTGGCTTTCGCCCCAATCAACCCGGTGCGCTCGCCAACACGGTCCAGATCCAGCGCGGCCAGAAAACGCTGCAAGGCCAGTTTGGGTGCGTCGTGCCGGATGCCGTCGTTCATGCGAACCAGGTGGCCGAACACCTCACCCGCCGCCGACCCGACGATGGCCTGCGGCACGGGCTCAGCCGCAGGCCGTACGCGGCACGCCGGGTTGCGCAGCACGGCATTGACCGCTGCCGCACTGGTGGCGACCCAGAGCTTGCGTGCTGCGTCAAACACCAGCGGCGGGCCGGCCACCAGCGCGGCGTAATAAGGATAGGGGTTGGGGTGGCTGGGTGCCGCAAGAATGTGTTCGGGATGCATGCTGCCATTCTTGCGCAAGGGCTGACCGGGTGCTTCGTCGCGGAGCGAAGTGTTGGCAGTTGCCCCGCCGGGTCCTCCTGTGGGGACATGGACACAGCCAGCCGGCAGGGTTAAAGAGCTCCGAAGCCGCTATTGGGGGGATTTACCGGCCCTGAAATGCTAAAAACCAGCATTTCTAGCATGAAAAGCGCCGCCAGCCCTTATTTAACAAGCGCGAGCAGCTATCAACTTGATAGCAAAATGCACCTGCAACACAAGGTGCTTTACAGACCCCTGACCGGCAGCACCTGCCCACGGCATTCGCCAAAACCAATCCGCCGGAAGCCTTCACGCGCGCAGCTTGCACGCAGGATGACGGCGTCCCCGTCCTGCAGGAAGGTACGCCTTTCGCCATTGGTTAAGGTCAACGCATTCTTGCCGCCCGAGCTCAGCTCCAGCAGCGAGCCGGCCTGTTCCGGCGCCGGGCCTGACAGCGTGCCAGAGCCCAGCAAATCGCCCGGCTGCAGATTGCAGCCGTTGACGGTGTGGTGCGTGAGCAGCTGCGCCACCGTCCAGTAGGCGTCGCGAAAGTTCGACTGCGACAGGCGCTCGGGACCCTGGCCGGCTTCCCGCATGGCCTCGGTCTCTAACCACACTTCCAGCGCCACATCCATACTGCCCAGGCGGCGGTTGCCCTCCGAGTCCAGGTAGGGCAATGGCTGCGGGTCGCCTTCGGGCCGCACAAACGGTGCGCGAAACGGCGCCAGCGCCTCCATCGTGACGACCCACGGCGAAAGGGTGCTGGCAAAGTTTTTGGACAGGAACGGGCCGAGCGGCTGGTATTCCCAGGCCTGCACGTCACGTGCTGACCAGTCGTTCAGCAGCACCATGCCAAAGGCATGTGCTTCAGCCTGAGCCATGGCGATGGGTTCGCCCAGCGCGTTGCCCTGCCCCACCAGCACGCCGAGTTCCAGTTCGTAGTCGAGTCGCTGGGTGGGCCGCAACGCGGGCGCTGCGTCGTCCGGGCCTTTGGTCTGGCCCGGCGGGCGGGGAACGGCCTGGCCGCTCACGCCGATGGACGACGCGCGGCCGTGATAGCCTATGGGAACCCACTTGTAGTTGGGTAGCAGCGGTGCGTCAGGCCGAAACAACTTGCCCACAGTGGTGGCGTGGTGGATGCCAGTGTAGAAGTCGGTGTAGTCGCCGATACGGCAAGGCAGGTGCAGGGTCACCGAATCCTGGCGGGACAAAAAGTTCTTCCACTCAGTTTGCTTTGAGCTGCCCTCTGCGAGGCCTCGCGAGATCGCAGCTCTCAGCGCGCTCGTCGTCGCCGGGCTCTGGGCCATCAACTCATTCATGTCACCGGTATCGAGCAGCCCGGCCGCCCGAACATCCAGCACCTGGTCGCCAACGGCTACGCCAATCTTCCGCTCCCCGTCCGGCCCATGGCTGTAGGTGCCAAATGGCAGGTTCTGGATCGGAAAGTCTGTTCCCGCGTCATTCGCAGATGCGACCCAGCTGCGCAGCTCAGGGTCGTGGGTGGCGTTGAGTGACTGGTTCATGCGCGTCAGCCCTTGAACTGGTCTTTGAGCCCGGCCCAGCAACTGCTGTAGCCGGCATCCAGTGCTCCGCCTTCCATCGCATAGGCTGTGGGGATGAAGCGGTAGCGGCTTTCAAACATGAAGGCCAGCGTGTTGTCCAGTTTGTGCGGCGCCAGCGCGGCAGAGCTGGCTTTCTCGAAGGCTTCGGTGTCGGGCCCGTGCGGCACCATGCAGTTGTGCAGCGATGCGCCGCCGGGCTTGAAGCCTTCCGGCTTGGCGTCGTACTGGCCATAGACCAGGCCCATGAACTCGCTCATGAGGTTGCGGTGGTACCAGGGCGGACGGAAAGTGTTCTCGGCCACCAGCCAGCGTGGCGGAAAGATCACGAAGTCGCAGTTGGCCGTGCCCGGCGTGTCCGAGGGCGAGGTCAGCACGGTGAAGATGGACGGGTCCGGATGGTCGTAGCTGATGGAGCCGATGGTCATGAAATGGGCCGTGTCGTACTTGTAGGGCACCAGGTTGCCGTGCCAGGCCACCACATTGAAGGGGCTGGCGGCTTGCCTGGCCGACCACAGGCGGCCGCCGAATTTCTTGACGATCTCAAAGCCGCCCTTGGGCGCAGGCGCGCTGTCGAACGCCGCCGTGGGCGCCAGGAAATCACGCGCATTGGCCAGGCCGTTGGAGCCGATGGGGCCGAGCTCCGGCAGGCGAAAGTGCGCGCCGTAGTTTTCGCAGACGTAGCCGCGTGATGCGCCGTCAGGCAAGGCCACGCTGAAGGCCATGCCACGCGGCACCACGGCGATTTCCCCGGGGTTGACATCCAGGATACCCAGCTCGGTCGTCACCACCAGGCGGCCCTGCTGCGGCACCAGCAGCATCTCGCCGTCGGCATTGACCAGCGCGCGCTGCGACATGGAACGGTTGCCGACATACACTTGCGCGGCCATGCCCGTCTGCGCTTCGGCGTCGCCATTGGCGGCCACAGTGCGAATGCCGTCCACAAAATCCAGCGGCTCGGGGGGAATGGCGAATGGATTCCAGCGCAAGGGATCGGGCGGCACGGCGCAGCCACCCGCCGCGCCGGTTGTCCACTGCGGCTGTTCATACGGCTTGTAGCCACCTGTCATCACAGAAGGCTGGCGGCGGTACATCCAGGTGCGGCGGTTCTCGGCGCGCGGCGCGGTGAAGGCGGTGCCGGAAATCAGCTCGGTGTACAGGTCATGCGGCGCACGCTGCGGGCTGTTGCGCCCTTGCGGCAGCGCGCCGGCAACGGCCTCGCTGGCAAATTCATTGCCGAAGCCGGACTGGTAATGCAAGGTGTTGGTGGTCATGGATGTTTCTCCCCGGAGTCTGCAATGTTCAGCAATGTTCAGTTCGACGAATCGACGCCATCATTTTTCGGCATCTCCGGGCCCACCACCGCTGGCCTTGGCCTTCTCGATCAGCCTGTCGAAAAAATCGCTGAGCTGCGTGCGCTCCGCCGCGCTCAGCACGCCAAAAATATCCTGGTTGCGCTGGTCCACAACGTTCATGGTGCGCTGCCATGCTTTCTTGCCTTTGGGGGTGAGGGTCAGCACCACGCCGCGCCCGTCCGTCGGGCTGGCGGCCTTGACGACCAGGCCCTGATCGACCAGCGACTGGGCCGCACGGCTGGCCTGGCCTTTGTTCAGATTGGCTTTTTGCGCGAGGTCGTTCACCGACAGCGGTGCGAAGGTGCCCACGGCCGTGAGGCAGCGGGCATCACTCATCGACAGGCGCGCATCCGCCACATAAGCACGCTGGCTTTCAATATCCGTCAGCTTGTGCAGAAGGTGCAGGCGGTAGGTCAGGGTTCTGTCGAGCTTGATCATGTAGCGACCGGGTAAATTTATGGTTGCGCCCGCAACTATAAACCGATCCGGTTGCGCCCGCAACCATTTATCAAGACAGACCCGAGGACCCTCTCGGGAGGCCCTAGTTACGCACCATCGTCATCTGGCCGCGCACTTCCCCTGCGGGATAAGCGGCCGTGTGGATGTTGGCATACCAGCGGCCGGCCATCAGGTCGGCGGCCTGGGCGGCCGTCAGCGTGGCGCTGCCGTCCATGGGGCTGCGGATGGGGCTGGCCCACCCCAAAGCAACACCGGCATTGGCGCCGATGGCGGCCGGGCCATGGAAGTGTCCCGCAGTCGCCGGGCCGGTCAAACGGGTGTAATTGACTTTCCAGCGCAGCAGGTTGGTGCTGGTATCGAAAACGGCATCGACCGAGCCGCTACCGATGCTGGCATTGGCGGGCACCTCATTGGCGCCGCGAAGCTGTGTGGTGAAGGCGACCAGGCTGGATTGCTTGTTCATCACGCCGCAGCCCGTGATGGCAGCAGCGGCTACGGCCATCGCGGCAAGGGAAACTCGGGTGGCGGTGCGGCGTGAAAGCATGGGTCGGCTCCTTGAAAAGTTGCTGCCGATTGTGCGTGCTGCACGCGGGTCAAACCCGTAGGACAAACCCCATGCGAACAGTCGGTTCCGGACGACGCCCGTACCCCATCGCACACCGACACGCCTGCGTGCACGCGGGCCGGAGACTGGCCTGATCGTTGTGGCCTGCACTCCCTCAGGCCAGCCCGCAATCATCAGCAGAAAGACTCACACCATGGCATCGCGCGTTTTATGGAAAGGGGCCATCAGTTTCGGCCTGGTTCACATCCCCGTAGCGCTGCATTCGGCCACCTCGGAGAGCGGCATTGACTTCGACTGGCTGGACAAGCGCAGCATGGACCCTGTGGGTTACAAGCGCGTCAACAAGCGCACGGGCAAAGAAATCACCCGGGAAAACATCGTCAAGGGCGTCGAATACGAAGACGGCCAGTACGTGGTGCTGTCGGAAGAAGAGATCAAGTCGGCCTACCCCAAGACCACGCAGACCATCGAGATCGAAAGCTTTGTGCCCAACACCGAGATCCCCTTTGTCTACCTGGAACGCCCCTACTACATCGCGCCCATCAACAAGGGCCAGAAGGTTTACGCGCTGCTGCGCGACACCCTGCTGAAAACCCAGCGCGTGGGCATCGCCCGCGTCATCATCCAGACCAAGCAGCATCTGGCCGTGTTGGTGCCCTCCGGACCCGCATTGATTCTGAACCTGCTGCGCTGGGGCGCAGACATCCGTTCGCTGGAAGAGCTCAACCTGCCACCGGTGGGCGCCAAGGCGGCGGGCCTGACCGACAAGGAGCTCGCCATGGCCAAACAGCTGGTGGACGACATGACCGGCAAGTGGAAGCCCGACCAGTTCACCGACTCCTTCAAGGACGACATCATGGCGCTGGTCAAACGCAAGGCCAAAGCAGGCAAGCTGGAGAATGTGGTGCAGCCGGAGGAAGAGGAGACCGAAGGCCGCTCCAGCGCCAAGATCATCGACCTCACCGAGTTGTTGCAGCGCAGCCTGCGCAAAGGCGGTGGCGAAGCACCCAAGGCCAAAGCAGCAACCACGACCAAGGCGTCCACCAAAACCCCGGCACGCAAGAAAACCGCAGCCAAATCGGCCCCGCATGCGCCCGCGAGGCGGCGCGCCGCCTGAGTGCCGGCCGCATGAGCCGACGACATGGGCGCCCGCGACCTGCTGAAGAACTACCGCTCCAAGCGTGACTTCGCGCGTACGCCGGAGCCCGCTCACGGCGGCGCCCGCTCGGATAAAGCCCTCAGCTTCGTCATCCAGAAGCACGACGCGAGCCGACTGCACTACGACTTCCGTCTGGAATTGCAAGGTACCCTCAAAAGCTGGGCCGTTCCCAAAGGGCCCAGCCTGGACCCGTCCGTCAAGCGCATGGGCGTGCATGTAGAGGACCACCCGCTTTCCTACGCCGGTTTTGAAGGCAGCATTCCGGCCAAACAGTACGGCGCGGGCGACGTGATCGTTTGGGACCGCGGCTTGTGGACGCCGATCGGCGACCCGGTGAAGGGGTTCAAAAGCGGAAAACTCAAATTCGAGCTCCACGGCGAAAAACTCAAGGGCTGCTGGACCTTGGTGCGCATGCACGGGCGAGGCGACGAATCCCATGAACCCTGGCTGCTGATCAAAGAGCACGACGAGCATGCCCGCGCCGAAAAAGAGTTTGACGTACTCAAGGCGCTGCCCAACAGCGTGCTCTCGGGCAAGCCTCTGCCGCGCGACACCGCGCCCACCAAAGCCGTGAAGAAAGCGCTGGCGGAACCTGCCAAAAAATCACGGGCCAAGGCACGCCCGAGCCGAGCTGATGCCAGCATTCCGGAAGGCGCCACCAAAGCCAGGCTGCCGGAAACCCTGACCCCACAATTGGCCACGTTGGTCACGCGCCCGCCTGCCGACCGTGAGGGCTGGATCTATGAAATCAAGTACGACGGCTACCGGCTGCTGGCGCGCATTGACGGACGGTCGGTTCGCCTTTTCACGCGCAAAGGCAACGACTGGACGGACAAACTTTCCAAGCTGGCAAAAGCCGTGGCCGCGCTAGAGCTGCCATCGGGCTGGCTCGACGGCGAGATTGTGGTGATGAACGAGCACGGCCTGCCCGACTTCGGCGCACTGCAGAACGCGTTCGACCACGCCAGCACAGCCAGCATTGTTTATTACGTGTTCGACATGCCTTTTTTCGACGGGCTTGACCTGCGCCAGTTGCCGCTGGCGCAGCGCCGCGAAGCCTTGTGCACAGTAGTGACCCGCCATCCACAGGAAAGCATCCGCTTCAGCGATGCATTCGAAGAATCGCCGCAGAACCTGCTGGCCTCGGCCCGCCGCGTCGGGCTGGAAGGCGTCATCGGCAAGCGTGCGGACTCTGCCTATGTGTCGCGCCGTTCGCCCGACTGGATCAAGCTCAAGACCCAGTTGCGCCAGGAATTTGTGATTGGGGGTTACACCGCACCCAAAGGCTCGCGCATCGGATTGGGCGCATTGATGTTGGGCGTCCACGATGAAGAAGGCTCGCTTCAATACGCCGGGAATGTCGGCACCGGCTTCAACGACGAGGTGCTGGACACGCTGAAAGCCCGTCTCGAAAAAATTCACACCGATCGCAGCCCGTTCGCAAAGCTGCCCGCCGGTGCCAAAGGCCAATGGGTCAAGCCGCGATTGCTGGCCGAAGTGGCGTTTGGGGAGTGGACGCATGGCGGGCATATCCGCCACTCCGTCTTCCAGGGCTTGCGTACCGACAAACCCGCCACAGGAATCCTTCGTGAAAAACCCGCCGCGCTGGCAGGCGGCAAGAAAGGCACCACCGTGAACCCCGCCAAAAAAACCGCATCCGAAAAACCTGCCGCGAAAGAAACCCTGAAACCCGCCGCAAGACAGGCCGGGAAGGCGCCTGCCAAACCCCTTCCTGCGGCGCTGAAATCCTTGCGCATCACACATGCAGACCGGGTGATCGACAACAGCACCGGCTTCACCAAACAAAACATGGTCGAGCACTACGCACAGGTCGCGGCATTGATGATGCCGCACCTCAAGGGCAGGCCGACCTCGCTGGTACGCGCGCCCTCGGGCATAGGCGGCCAGCTTTTTTTCCAGAAACATGCCGAAACCACATCGATCCCCGGCATCAAGCTGCTGGATCCTGCGCTGGATCCCGAACATGATCCGCTGCTGGAGATCCCCTCCCCCGCTGTCCTGCTTGCGGCCACGCAAGTCAACGTGATCGAGTTCCATACCTGGAACGCCACCACGCGCGCCATCCACAAGCCCGACCGCATGACGTTCGACCTGGACCCGGGTGAAGGCGTTGCTTGGCCGCAGGTTCAGGAGGCCGCGCAGCTGGTCCGCGCTTTCCTTGACGAACTGAAACTCGCGAGCTTCCTCAAGACCAGCGGCGGCAAAGGCCTGCACGTGGTGGTGCCGCTCAAGCGGCAATACGATTTCGACACCGTGAAGGATTTTTCGCATGCCATCGTGATGCACCTGGCCGCCGTGATCCCCCGGCGCTTTGCCGCCAAGAGCGGCCCTAAAAACCGCATCGGCAAGATTTTTCCGGATTACCTGCGCAATGGATTTGGCGCCACCACCGTCGCGGCGTGGTCCATGCGTGCCCGGCCGGGCCTCGGCGTGTCCGTCCCTGTCGATTGGGATGAACTGGCCTCGCTGACCGGCGGCGCACATTGGACGGCGCAAACCCTGGGCGGGCGCCTGGCCATCGGCAACCAGCCCTGGGAGGCTTACGAGGCATCACGCAACGGGCTTGCCAGCGCCATGAAGCAACTCGGCGTCAAGACACCACCGGCCGCGAAATAGCCCTCACGGCGGCTCTGCGTGGGTTGTCGTTGCCCTCCTACAGACCGAAGGCCGATGGCCTGACACGCTGGTGAAGGGCTTGAGCCTAGATTCGCCTGGATAAGGAGTTCTGTTTGCCCGGCCTTATTCAAGGGATGCACCAGAAATGCTCACCATGAAGCAGCTCGATGAAATGGATTTGACGCTTTACCTGCAGACTGAAGGTCGGCGAATGGCCGCGGAGCTCCGAGGCAAGACACTGCCGGACGCAGAAAACCGGTCGCCCGCACCGCCTGACTCCTGTCCGCCCGCGGCTCGGCACCCCAGTGCCCACGGGCCCGCTCAACAGCAATGCGCGACCCCGGCCGCCAGCCAAAAGCCGGCGCGCAGCCTGAGCGAGGCCCTGCAGCGCATGGGTGTGACGGGCTCACCTTCGCGCCGGGTGTAGGCATTCGCCGCGACTTGCGGCCCCAGGGCTGGCCCTGTTGCCGGCTGCGTCCTATTATTCAGACAGCGCCATAGAACGCACCTGGAGACACCCATGAAACCCTACCTGCCCTTTGTACTGACGACCTTGTTTTTTCTGTCCGGCTGCCCCGATAACAAGGTTCCCAAAGCGCCACCCAAGGCGCCCGAGCCCAAAGCAGAAACTGTCGCCACGCCGATACCTTCCATGGTTGCAATCAAAAGCAGCCTGTCCGGTCCCCTTTCATGAAAAACCGTGGATGGCCATCCGGCATGTTTGCGGCCATCTGCCTGGCCGGATGTGCCGGCACAACAGCAGAGCCGCCCCCGCACCCCGTCAGCGTGGACGGGCAGACCTATCTCATCAGCCAGCTGACAGCCGGCACCTGGACAGCCATTGCTCCAGGGTCAAAAGACGGCAGCATCATATCGACCCCTGCGGGCCGCGCAGCGTTGCTGCAGGCGATTGAACTGCGCTCCGGCTGCAAGGTCACCGATGCTGACTATTCACGCAACGGCGTACAGCTCGACGCCCAGGTGGATTGCGCAAGCAGCTTGAAGAACTAACGGGGGCACTCCCGACATGGAGAAAAAAAAGGGGCGACAGATGCCGCCCCTTGGTTTGCCGAGCCTCGAGTGCCGACAAAAATCTTACCGATTCCTTGTGTGCGAAGGCCGACCCTTATCAGGCCTTCAGCGCATCGCGCAGGGCCTTCACCTGGTCATGGTTGCGCTGTGCGCCCTGGGCCTGGCGTTCCACCACGGCTCTGATCCCGGCGGGGAAATTACGCTTCAGGGCTTTGCGGTAGCGTGCCACCGCAGCGTCTTCGCCGCGCTCGCACTCGTTGAGCATCGCCTGGTCACTCAACGCGCTCAGCGTGGCCCGCACGGAAACCCATCCGCGATGCAATGCACCGCTGACCGAACCGCCTTCGTCGGGCTTCCCGCCGAGCTGGCGAATCAGGGTTTGCAGCTCCAGGCCTGCAGCCCGGCATTCATCGGCATGACGAAGCAGCAGTGTCTTGATGTCCTGCGCCTTGGTGTGCTCGGCGCATTCACGGAAACCATACTCGCCGTCACGGCAGGACTCGAGCAGGTCGTTCAGGTTTTCGATGACGTCGTCATCGTCGTCCACTGTTGCATCGCCCGTTGCGACAGCATTTTCAAAAGCACCCGGGTACAGGCTCTCAACCCTGCTCCATGCCGCGCGGCTCGCCTCCCTGGCCTGCGGCCAGGTCAATGTGGAACGCTCTCTTTTCGTATCCCAATGGGTACGCAAGCGGCTTTCGGTTTCGTCAAATGAACCCGTATATTCCTGCCGGCCGTAGAGCCCCAGCCGGTAAGCCGGCGCGTAGTCGTCAAAGGGCCGCCCGTTTTCGTAATAGCTTTCACGGTTGTAGTTGCCGCGCCAGTAGGCTTCTTCTGCGGTCGGGTCCAGCGCTTCGGCAGCTTCCTTGCCGCCCAAGCCGCCCGCCGCAGCGCCAATACCTGTTCCGACCGGATGGGCACCCGGCTCCTTGCTGATGGGATCAAGATTCTGATCGTGCTGTTCCTTTGCCATGGTGTACTCCTTTGTCTCTTGCTGCGTTGTAAAAAAACTGCCCGGACGTTGCTCGCACCATCGTGATGTGATGATGATTGCCAGGCAGGTAGATTGATGGTGCAACCCAGGCATGTACTGCGCGGTCAGGCAAGCACAGCCTCCGTTGTAGGAGAACGCCGCGCACGCCCCGGCCAGGTTGTCACGTCAGAAATTTGCGCAATTTCGGCCTGCAGACCTTTCAGGATCAGCGCAGGCAGCTATCAAAACAGGAGCAACAACAAGGAAGAAGGCCTGGACTTTGGCGTGCGCAGCGATCGCAACAGCACTGCAACTGAAGACCCGGCCACTTAAGCATCGAGCTCCGGGTAACGGCGAAAGATGCCGTCTTCGTTGAAGGGAATGCGCCGCTCGCTCGCAAGATAGGCTGCCACGCGCCGGTGCCGGGCCACGCTGTCGTGCAAGGCCACAACGCGCGGCATGGCCTTCAGTGCGCGGCGGGCCGCCTTGGGAAACGCATACAGCAGCCCCTCCACCAACTGGAACAGGGAAAGGTCGGCATAGCTCAGCCGGCCACCCACCAGATACGCGCTCCCGCGCGGGTTGCGCTCCAGCACGGTTTCAAACCAGCCCAGAAATTTCTTCACGCGCGCCGTCCTGAATTCTTTTGCGCGGCGCAGCGCTTCCTTTTTCTGGTCTTCGTAATACAGGCCGGTTCCTACCGGATGATGGGTGTCGTGCGCCTCGGCCACGACGTCGGCAATCGTGAGCTGCAGCTGGTGCGTCCACAGGCGTTGAGCCTCGCTCTTGCCCACCAGGCCCAGGCGCGGACCCAGGTAAAGCAGGATGGCTGCCGACTGGCCGACGATGGTTTTTCCGTCCACCAAAAAAGGCGGCGCGAAGGGCGGGTGCGGCACGTCCGCGCTCTCCATGAAGTGCATCATGGCGGGAATGCCCTGGCCGTCGCCCTCACAGCCACGCGCCACGTCCAGGTAATCGGCGCCTGCGGCCTCCAGTGCCAGGCGGACAAATTCGCCGCGCCCCTGGATGGTGGGCCAGTAGTGAAGCTCGTAAGGCATGAATCACAAACTCCTGTGCTTGGCGTTTCGTCCTCTTGCGTGCAAGCGCTGGGGGCGGGCCGCTGGAAACTCAGAAACCGCGCTTAGCCTGCGGCGGCAATCTGCCGCAAGGCCTGCTCAAACACTTCGACGGGTTGTCCGCCGGAAATCAGGTGGCGGTCGTTGATGATGATGGCCGGCACCGAGTGGATACCCTGGGTCAGGTAAAACTGCTCGCGTTCGCGCACCTCGCCGGCATATTCACCTGAGGCCAGCACTTCACGCGCACGGGCTTCATCCAGCCCCGCTTCGGCAGCCGCTTTCGCCAGCACCTCGTGTGAAGCCGGGCTCTGGCCGTCGGTGAAGTAGCGCTTGAAGAGCAGTTCCTTCAGCGCCTTTTGCTTGCCCACCCCTTCCAGCTCGGCCCAATGCAGCAGGCGGTGGGCGTCAAAGGTGTTGTAGATGCGACTGCGCCCGCCGCCGGGCTCGTCGGCCATGCTGAACTTGAAGCCCACCTGCGCGCCGCGCGCACGGATGTTCTCGCGGTTGGCCTGCGCCTGTGCGGGCGTGATGCCGTATTTTTCGGTGATGTGCTCGGTGATTTCCTGGCCTTCGGGCACCATCTTCGGGTTGAGTTCAAAGGGCTGAAAGTGCAGCTCGGCCTGGATGTCGTCGCCCACGCGCTCCAGCGCCTGGTCCAGGGACTTGAGGCCGATCACGCACCATGGGCAGGAGACATCGGACACGAAATCGATTTTGAGTTGGGTGGTCATGGGGGCCTTGAGGGTTGCTGTTCCGGCAGACCGATTTTGGCCCGCAGCAAAGCAGTTTGCGGTTCGACCGGGGATATTCAAGTACCCGGCGCGAGGTTAATCAGCGGGAGCCGCCCCTGCCTGGGGCCGCCTGTGGCAGCCCTTTTCAAGAAACTGTCACACAAGCTTCCTAAGATTCCCGCAGCGCAGCCCGACTTGCCCCGCCGGAGTGCGCGGCCAGGGCTGCGGCTTCACGACCACTCCACCTGAAACACTGGAAACCATAACAATGTCCGACCTGGCCACCCCTTCCCTTCCCTCCCGCCGCACAGCCCTGAAGTTCCTGGCGACCGCGCCCATGCTGCCGCTGGGGGCCCTGGCCTCCAGCACCCTGCTGTCGGGATGCGCTACCGGCAGCGGCCCCGCCGCAGCGGGAAATTACATGGCTTCCAGCTTCACGTCCATGGCCGCCCCCTCGCTGGCTGATGCGGCCGCCATGGCCACCACCACCGTGGGCTCCAGCCTGCAGGTCCGCCTCAAAGACAACAGCACGCAGAGCTACAAGCTCGCCTACCAGCCCTTCTTCGTGACCGGCGACATGGTGCCGGACGGCAAGGGCGGCACCATCCTCGCCGGCGGCTATGTCGACATCAACAACCGGCCCATCATCGACCGCTCGGTGCCGGGCAAGGAACGCCAGATATTCTCCGACTCGCCCGACGGCACTTCGTTGCTGGGTCTGCCGAATGCCAACGTGCCCGGCATCAAGGGCAAGGCAGTGTTCGCCGTTGTGCAGTTTGAATACACCACACGCGACCAGGCCGGCGCCGACGCCTACGGCAACCTGCCCTCACCCATCGCCGTGCTGACGCTGGACCAGGACCAGGCTACCGGAAAGCTCAGCCTCGTGAAGTACCACAACGTGGACATGTCCAAGGCGCATGGCCTGTGGATCACCTGTGGCGCCAGCCTCTCGCCCTGGAACACCCACCTCTCGAGCGAAGAGTACGAACCCGACGCACCTTTTGCCGCCGAAAGCGCGCAGTTCAGGAAGTTCAGCAAAAACGTCTACGGCGACGAGACCAGGGCCAACCCCTATCACTACGGCCACCTGCCTGAAGTCACTGTGCATCCCGACGGCACCGGCACGGTCAAGAAGCACTACAACATGGGCCGCATCTCGCATGAGCTGGTGCAGGTCATGCCCGACAACCGCACCGTGCTGATGGGCGACGACGCCACCAACAGCGGCCTCTTTGTCTTTGTGGCCGACCGCGAAAAAGACCTGTCTTCCGGCACGCTGTATGTGGGCAAGCTGGGCAGCGGGTTCTCGGTGGACCCGGCCGCCGAGGGTGCGAAGATTTCGTGGATCAAGCTGGGCCACGCCAGCAGCGCCGAGATCGAAAAAATGGCCGACACGCTCAAACCGGCCGACATCATGACGGTGTCAAAAACCGACCCCAGCGACGCAAGCTTCACCAAGGTGTTCTACGGCGGCAACGCCAACTGGATCAAGATCAAGCCCGGCATGGAAAAGGCCGCGGCCTTCCTGGAAACGCACCGCTATGCCTACCTCATGGGCGGTAGCATGGGCTTTTCCAAAATGGAAGGCACCACCGTCAACATCAAGGACAAGGTCGCCTACTCGGCGCTGCAGAATATGCAGGATTCCATGGTCAAGACCGGCAAGGGCTGGAACGCGGCCAGCGGCATCGCCCTGGACAAGGCGCTGATTGCCGGCGGCGTGATGGTGCACAAGCTGGACGGCGGCCAGAAAGACCTGGCCGGCACCGCCATCAACAGCGAATGGATGCCGGTGCACACCAAGGCCCTGCTGGTCGGCGAAGACATCGCCGGCGATGCACTGGGCAACAAGGCCAACCCCAACAAGGTGTCCAACCCGGACAACCTGAAGTTCTCGGAAAAAATGCGCACACTCTTCATCGGCGAAGACAGCAGCACGCACGTCAACAACTTCATCTGGGCCTACAACGTCGACACCCAGCAGCTGTCGCGCCTGATGTCCATGCCTTCGGGCGCCGAAGCCACCGGCCTGCATGTGGTGGACGACCTCAACGGCTGGACCTACATCATGAGCAACTTCCAGCACGCCGGCGACTGGATTCCGGCGCTGCATGGCAAGGTGCAGGCCACCCTGGACCCACTGGTGCGCGCGAACTACAAGGACCGCTTCGGCGCAGCTGTGGGCTACCTCACCGCAGACCCCAGCAGCATCAAGCTGGGCTGACTGACGGCATAGCCATCAACATGGTTACAGGCACCGGCGTCGGTGCCTCAGGCGCAAAGCGGGCTCATGGCCCGCTTTCCGCTTTTGCCCCGAATGAAATGCCGCGCACGGGTTGTGCGATGTGCGACCTTACGTGTGCGTCCCTAGAATGTTCAGGATAGCGACGGCCGGCTCATGTGGCCTGACGCGTTGGGTTATGTGTGTCAAAAGTCCATCTAACCCATACAGGACAAGCGCGAGAAGCTATCAAAAACAGAGCATCTGCAGCGACAACATTGAGACAACCCCGAGACAAATCCATGCGATACGCCCAGACCGATCTGACCAACTACGCCCGAACCCTGCTGACCACCGCCGGCCTGGAGCACGACAAAGCCGCTGCCGTGGCCGACATCCTGGTGCAGGGCGACCTGATGGGCCACAACACCCACGGGCTCGCCCTGCTGCCGGGCTACCTGGCAGAGCTGGAATCTGGCGCGATGGAAAAACTCGGCACCCCAGCCGTGCTGGCCGACCATCCGGCCGCCGTGACATGGGACGGCCGCCGCCTGCCCGGCCCCTGGCTGGTTCTGCAAGCCATGACGTTGGCCACCGAGCGTGCCGCCACCCAGGGCACCTGCACGGTGGTGATTCGCCGCAGCCACCACATTGCCTGCCTGGCCGCCTATCTCCAGCGCGCCACCGATCAGGGCCTGATGTTGCTGCTGACCTGCTCGGACCCGAACACGGCCAGCGTTGCCCCCTTTGGCGGGCTGGACCCGGTGTTCACACCCAACCCGGTTTCTGCCGGCATTCCTACCAGCGGCGTTCCGGTGCTGATGGATGTGTCCACCTCGGCCACGACCAACGGCATGACCAACCGGCTGCACAAGGAAGGCAAGCGGCTGCCTGCTGCCTGGGTGATGGACGGCCACGGCGTGGCCAGCGACAACCCTTCGGTGCTGTTCGACGAACCCAAGGGCACCATCCTGCCGCTGGGTGGCATGGACTCGGGCCACAAGGGTTATGGCCTCACCTTGCTGGTGGAAGCGCTGACCGGCGGCCTCGCAGGCCATGGCCGCGCCGACCCAAAAGAAGGATGGGGCGCGACGGTGTTCCTGCAGGTGATTGACCCGCGCGCTTTTGCGGGCCTGGATGCATTCACGCGCCAGACTGGCCATGTCACGGATGCCTGCCGTGCATCACGACCCGCGCAAGCAGGGTCTGCCGTGCGCACGCCCGGCGAAAAAGGTATTGCGCTGGCAGCCAGGCAAATGGAATCGGGCGTGGAGCTGTATCCCTCCATCCTGCCTGCACTGTCAAGCTGGGCGATCAAGCTTGGGGTGACAGAGCCGTCTGCCGCCCACTGAAGCGCAGCCTTTCCAGCGGAAAACCGATCAGGCCAGCCGGTGCCGCTGACGAGTTTTCTGCTTGCAGCGCCTGCTGATCAGCCTTTGGTATTACAGAAACCATCAAAAATTTAAAGTGCCCCCCGCATACCCGGGGTTTGTCCCTAGGCGAGGAATTTTTCAGGTCCACATAATTAGTGCGTCGTTCAAACTAATTCTGAAGTGCTGCATTTGCAGCGGAACGATTACCGGGATTCAGCTGGGTTTTCAAAACTACACGCCCGACTGGGCAGAACTATCGGAGACATTCATGAAACTAAAAAATTCCCTCACCGCTATGGCACTCAGCCTGGCCGCTGCCGGCGCATTTGCGCAGGTCACTGTCGGCGTCAGCTGGTCCAACTTCCAGGAGGAACGATGGAAAACCGACGAGGCCGCCATCAAGACGCAACTTGAAAAGCTGGGCGCCAAGTACATCAGCGCAGACGCAGCGGGCTCCCCTGAAAAACAACTGGCGGACATTGACGGCCTGATGGCCAAGGGTGCCAAGGTCCTGATCGTGCTGGCCATGGACAAGGACGCCATCCTGCCCGCCGTGAACAAGGCCACCAAACAAAAAGTGCCGGTTATTGCCTACGACCGCCTGATCGAGGCACCCGGCGTGTTCTACATCACCTTCGACAACAAGGAAGTCGGCCGCATGCAGGCCCGTGCCGTATTCAAGGCCAAGCCCAAGGGCAACTACGTGATGATCAAGGGCTCCCCCACCGACCCGAATGCCAATTTCCTGCGCGAAGGCCAGCAGGAAATCATTGACGCCGCCGTCAAGAAAGGCGACATCAAGATCGTGGGCGAGGAATACACCGAAGGCTGGAAGCCTGAAGTCGCGCAGAAAAACATGGAACAGATCCTGACCAAGAACAGCGGCAAAGTCGATGCCGTGGTGGCCTCCAATGACGGCACCGCCGGCGGTGTCGTGGCGGCGCTGAGTTCCAAGGGCCTCAAGGGCGTGCCGGTGTCCGGCCAGGACGGTGACTTTGCCGCCCTGAACCGCGTGGCCATGGGCACCCAGACCGTGTCGGTATGGAAAGATGCGCGCGACCTTGGCAAACAGGCGGCCAGCGCAGCCGTCAATCTGGGTGCCGGCAAAAAAGTCGACGGCGCGACTTCCTGGAATGGTGGCGAGAAAAAGATCGCCCTGCAGGCCCAGTTCCTCAAGCCCGTGCCCATTACCCGCGACAACCTCGATGTGGTCGTGAAAGCCGGCTGGATCAAGAAAGACGAACTCTGCAAGGGTGTCACGGGCAACGTCCCCGCCTGCAAGTAATACGGGCTTTCAACCACCTGCTCCCCGTTCTGCGCAAGCGGGCAAGGCAACCAGCCTGTAGGTTGCCTGCGGGAGCACTGCATCCTCAAAACCATGCAATTTCCCGTTCGATTCCTGCGCAACGCTGCCGTCGACTGGCGGCTGGTGTTCATGGGGGGCGTGCTCGCCGTCCTGGCTGGCGTATTCCAGGTCCTGTCGGGCGGCATTTTCCTGTCGCCTGAGAATCTCTACAACATCGCCCAGCAAACCGCGGTGGTGGGCATCGTGTCCACTATCATGGTGCTGATCATTGTGGCCCGGCACATTGACCTGTCGGTCGGTTCGGTGATCGGTTTTGTCGGCGTGCTCATCGCCTATCTTCAATACACCCTGGGATGGTCCTGGCCGGCGGCGTCGCTCGCCGGGCTGGCGGCGGCGCTGGTGGTGTCGGTATACCAGGGATGGCTGACCGCCATGCTCGGCGTCCCGTCTTTTGTGGTCACGCTGGGAGGGCTGATGTCCTTGCGCGGCGCGGCTTTTCTGGTGGCCGACGGCAAGACCCAGCCCGTCAGCGACGAGACTTTTCTGCAGCTCGGCGGCGGCTATGACGGCGGTATCGGGGTGACCGCCACCTGGGTCCTGACCGCCTGTGTGAGCCTGGTGCTGGTGGTTCGCATGCTGCTGCGCCGCCGTGCCTCCACGCGCCATGAGATGCCCAACCAGCCCGTGTGGGTGGATGTACTGCTGGTGGCGGCACCGGTGGTTCTGCTGGCCGCGTTCGCCGCGACCATGAACAGCTACCTGGTCACCAACAAGGACGCCCCCCAGGGCATCCCGATTCCGGTGCTCATTTGGGCGGCCGTGGCGGTGGTGATGTCATTCATCTCCCAGCGCACCCGTTTTGGCCGCTATGTTTACGCCATGGGCGGCAACCCCGACGCCGCGGTGCTGGTCGGCATACCGGTCAAGCGGGTAACGCTCATGCTGTTTGCCCTGCTCGCCGTGCTCATCACCATCGCGGCCATCGTGTCGGTGGCCCGCCTGAATGCAGGCACCAACTCGCTGGGCACCGGGATGGAGCTCTTCGTGATTGCCGCCGCAGTGATCGGCGGCACCGCGCTGGCCGGAGGCAGCGGCACCATCATCGGCTCGGTCCTGGGTGCACTCATCATGCAATCGCTGGACAGCGGCATGCTGCTGCTGGATGTCTCCATCGGAAAACGCATGATCATCATCGGGCAGGTGCTGATTGTGGCGGTGGTATTTGACGTGCTCTACCGCAAGTGGGCGCAGGAAAACTAGGATGAAACACCCCCGAAGCGCCTTCGGCGCCCGGCACCTCCGCCAGAGGCGGAGGCCCTTCGAAGCCGTCCAAGCCTGCGCAGGCAGGCTTGGAGCCGCGGCTCTCAGCCCCTCAAGGGGGGCGAGACCCGCGGCTCCAGACCGACCTGCGTCGGTCTGGACGGGTCGAGCGGTGGCTGCCTCCGGCAGCCACGCGGCCTGCAAGGCACACCCGCGGCCCGGCGAAGCCGGTTCCGCGGTGTCCCTGGCCTTTGCCGTGCGGTTTCATGTGTCGCGGGTGGCGCGCAGCGCAATGGATCACTGAAATGCAAATCACTACCGAACCCCTGGTCGAATTCAAGGACATCCGCAAGGCTTTTGGCGGCGTTCATGCCGTGGACGGCGTGAACCTGAATCTGTACCCCGGCGAAGTTGTCGCCGTCTTGGGCCACAACGGCGCCGGCAAATCCACACTCATGAAAATGCTGGCCGGCGCTTTCCCGATCGATTCGGGCGAAATCCATGTGATGGGACAGAAAGTGAATCTCCGGACCCCGGCCGATGCACAGCACCAGGGCATCGAGACCATCTACCAGACGCTGGCACTCGCCGACAACCTGGACGCCGTGGCCAACCTGTTTCTGGGCCGTGAAAAAATGACGGCCTGGAATACGCTGGACGACTACTTCATGGAGGCACAGGCACGCAAGGTGTTTGGCCGCCTGAATAAAAACTTCACCAACATCCACACCCCGGTGCGGCGCCTGTCGGGCGGTCAGCGCCAGGTGGTGGCCATCTCGCGCGCCATTTATTTCAATGCCCGCATCCTGATCATGGACGAACCCTGCGCCGCCTTGGGCCCGGAGGAATCCGCCATGGTCGCCAACCTGGTCCTCCAGCTCAAGGCCGAAGGCGTGGGCATTTTCCTGATCACGCATGACATGCAGGATGTTTTTTCGCTCAGCGACCGCCTGTCGGTGATGAAAAACGGCCGCCTGATCGGCACCTACCGCACGGCCGACCTGAACGAAGACCAGATTCTCGGCATGATCATCGCCGGCAAGCAGCCGGAAGGGAAAACACAGGCGCCGCACCGCATTGCCTGAACCATGCCATCGGCCATGAAAACCACAGGTGACCAGCAACTCGTCAAACGCATCAACCGCAGTGTGCTGATGCGCTTGCTGCGCAACCAGCCTGGGCGCTCGCGCGCGCAGCTGGCCAACCATAGCGGGTTGACCAAGTCGACGGTCAGCCTGCTGGTGCGAGAACTTATTGATGAAGGCTGGCTCAGTGAAATCAGCATGGCCGCCACCAACGGTGTGGGGCGGCCCTCCACGCCCCTGCAAATCGACTGCCGGTCGCGCGGCCTGATTGGTGTGGAAGTGGCAGTCGACACCCTGCGTGTGGTAAGCGTGTCCCTGCTGGGGCAGGTGCTGTGGTCAACGCAAGAACCTTTGCGCGGCACCCGGCCGCAAGACGTCTGCAGCCAGATTGCCGACCTGACAGTGCTGGCCCAGGCACAGCTGGTATTGCGCGGCGCGCAACTTTCAGGTGTGGGCATCGGCCTGCCCGGCGCGTTCGACGAAACCACCGGTGTGGTCCGCTTTGCCCCCAACCTTGGCTGGCGCAACGTGGACTTCTTGCCGCAGATCACCCAGGCACTGATTCATGCAGGCCTGCCCGCGGTACCGGTGCACGTGCAAAACGAAGCCGACACGGCCGCGCTGAGCGAATACGAATTCTCGGAGAACGACGGCAAGGACTCGCTGATTTTTGTGACCTGCGATGTCGGCGTGGGTGCAGGCATCGTGCTCAACGACCGGCTGTTCACCGGCATGCGGGGCATGGCCGGCGAAATTGGCCACAGCATTCTGGAACTCGACGGTCCCGCATGCTCCTGCGGACGGCGCGGGTGTGCGGAGGCCTTCATCGGTTCAGGCGCACTGGGCCAGTTGGCGGACGCTCACCGGTCGGGACACTACCTGGGTGTGCTGCTGCAGAACCTGTGGACCACTTTCGACCCCAGCGTGCTGGTGGTGGGCGGCGCATCCTGCCAGCGTTTTCCGGACATGGTGCGGGTTGCCCAGGAGACGCTGCAAAACTACGCCACCCATGCCGGCGTAACCGCTCCGGTGGTGCGCGTGGCGCGTTACGGCCTGCTGGCTTCAGCGGTAGGTGCTGCCGCCCTGGTGCTTCACCAATATCTGCGCCCCATGCATCCGCGCGGCCGCCTCGTGAGCAATGGCCTTCCTGAGGGCTTCAAGCCCGGGGTGACGGAATTGGCCGCAGCCTCCTGAAACCATCCGTAGGCCCTCGCTGACACCCATCAGCGCATCTACCCGATAAAGCAGCGGCTCCACGGCACGCATAGTGGGGCCACAACATTTCGTGGAGAAGAAAATGTCTTTTGCGCTTTACATGATCGGTTTCGTGATTTTCCTGGCCGGCGTCATCTGGGGCGCCGTGGTGGCCGGTGTGCCGCATCTGTACATCGGCATAGGTGCGCTGATCTTCCTGGGCATAGGAATCTTCAGCGCCGTGAGCCGCACGCGCAGCAAAGACCCCTCTTAAGCGACACGCGCGGGCGTCTGTACTATTCCCGCGGCGCTTCCCGCGCCATCAAGGCCTGCTGCAACTTCGCCAGCACGGCGCTCGCGGCGCGTAGCTGCGCCTGATTCATCCCCTCAGCCAACGCATTGGCCCATACTTTTTGCCCGGCCTGTATGGTTTGCAAGGCCTTGCGACCTTTGGCCGTGAGCCGCAGCAGCTTGGCGCGCGCATGGGCCGGATTGTTTTCATAAGCGCTGAGGCCCTCTTCCACCAGTAAATCCGCCACGCGCTGCACGCTCTGCCGCGTCAGGTTCATGGCGCGTGCGATCTGTGCCACCGACAGCGGTGCGTCCTCCACTGCGGCCAGCACCTGCCAGCGCGCCGAAGTCTGCCCGGCCGGCGCCGCCAGCGCATCGCCGGCCGCCGTCAACAAGCCGTTGAGCTGCATTACCTGCACCACCAGCCAGCTCAGGGTACTGGCGGCCGGAGTGCGTTCGACCTCCTCGTTGGCGCCTCCCAATTTGACAGCATGCTGTCGTTTAACTATACTTTCAGACATGACAATATTCTGTCATATTCGGATTTTCCCAACAACCTGCAACCATCAAGGAGTTCGCCCCATGCAAAAGACCTATACCGGAAGTTGCCACTGCGGCGCCGTCCGTTTTGAAGCCGACATCGACCTCAGCAAAGGCACGGGCCGCTGCAATTGCTCCATCTGCACCAAAACCCGCAACTGGGGCGCCATCATCAAACCCGACGCATTTCGGCTGCTGGCCGGCGAGAACGAACTGAGCGACTACCAGTTCGGCACCAAAAGCGGCCACCATTTGTTTTGCAGGCACTGCGGCGTGCGGCCTTTCGGCCGGGGTTATGTGGAGCAGATAGGCGGCGACTATGTATCCATCAATATCGCCGCGCTGGACAACGCCGAACCGGCTGAATTGATCAGCGCGCCGGTCAACTACGCGGACGGGCGCAACAACGCCTGGTGGAACACCCCTGCCGAGACACGGCACCTCTGATTCATCGCGGGCATCCACCTCCCCTGAACGATGTCGGTCAGGAATTGAGGAAGGTCAGGTCCGGCCTCAGCCCACTACAACGCAACGCGGCTTTCCGTTCGTCTATTTATGCAAAGCGACTGCTTGGCGAAATGCATATACTTCAACGGCCCCTCCCCGCCAGCCCTGCGTTCCCGCCTTCCCGAGGAAAGCCATCATGAGCATCGAAGCCTTTATCTACGACGCCATCCGCACGCCGCGCGGCAAAGGCAAAAAAGACGGCAGCCTGCATGAGGTCAAGCCCGTCAACCTGCTGGCCGGCGTGCTGGCAGACCTGCAACGGCGCAGCGGCTTCGACACTGCGGCAATCGACGATGTGGTGATGGGCGTGGTTTCACCGGTGGGTGAACAGGGCGCGGTGATTGCCAAGGTGGCCGCGCTCAAGGCCGGCTGGGACTTCCGCGCCTCGGGCGTGCAGGTCAACCGCTTTTGCGCCTCGGGCCTGGAAGCCGTGAACATGGCCGCGCAGAAAGTACGCTCCGGCTGGGAAGACCTGGTGGTGGCCGGCGGCGTCGAGAGCATGAGCCGCGTACCGATTGGCGCCGACGGCGGCGCCTGGGCGCAAGACCCGGAGACCAACAGCGCCACCCTGTTTGTGCCGCAAGGTATAGGCGCCGACCTGATCGCCACGATGGAAGGTTTCAGCCGCGCCGACGTGGACGCCTTTGCGCTCGAAAGCCAGCAGCGCGCTGCCCAAGCCCGCGCCGCCGGCCACTTCGCCAGCTCCGTCGTACCAGTCAGGGATTTTCTGGGCCAGACGATTCTGGCCGAAGACGAATTCATCAAACCCCACACCACGCTGGAAGGCCTGGCTTCACTCAAACCGGCCTTCGAGCAGCTGGGCGGCATGGGCTTTGATGCCGTGGCGCTGCAGCGCTATCCGCAGGTTGAGCGCATCCACCACGTGCACCACGCCGGCAATTCATCGGGCATTGTGGACGGCGCGGCCGCTGTGCTGGTGGGCTCGGAAGCCGCCGGAAAAACCCACGGCCTCAAGCCGCGCGCCCGCATCGTGGCCGCCGCACTGAGCGGCGCCGACCCGACCATCATGCTGACCGGTCCCATGCCCGCCACGCGCAAGGCGCTTGCCAGGGCCCGCATGACGGTGGAGCAAATCGACCTGTTCGAAGTCAACGAGGCCTTTGCCGCCGTGGTGATGCGCTTCATGAAAGAGATGAAGGTGCCGCACCACAAGGTCAACGTGAACGGCGGCGCCATTGCCATGGGCCATCCGCTGGGCGCCACCGGCGCGATGATCCTCGGCACGCTGGTCGACGAGCTGCACAGGCGGAAGTTGCGCTACGGCCTGGCCACGCTGTGCGTGGGCGGTGGCATGGGCATCGCAACGATTGTTGAAAGAATATGACTCCCCCCCGAAGCGCCTGCTGCGCAGTCGCCTCCCCCTCAAGGGGGCAACACCAGCGGCCCGGCAAAGCCGGTTCCGCGGTGTTTCCCGTGAAAACCCTCCTTTCCCAGCCTCTCCCATGAAAACTATCCACTATGAACTGAGTGACGGTATTGCCACCATCACGTTTGACGAGCCAGGCTCGCCCGTCAACACCATGTGCCTGCAGTGGCAGGACGATCTCACTGAAGTCACCGCGCAGGTGGTGAAAGACAAAGACGCCCTCAAAGGCATCATCCTCGCCTCCGCCAAAAGCACTTTTTTTGCCGGCGCTGACTTGAAGGCCGTGATGCGCCTCACACCGGCCGACGCGCCCAGGGCCTATGCCGAGATCGAACGCGTCAAGAAAAACTTCCGTACCCTCGAAACGCTGGGCATCCCCGTGGCCAGCTGCCTTAACGGCACGGCACTGGGCGGCGGCTGGGAAGTCGCATTGGTCGCCCACTACCGCGTGGCGGTGGACGACCGTAAAACGCAGTTTGGCCTGCCCGAGGTCACGCTGGGCCTGCTGCCGGGCGCCAGCGGCGTGAGCAAGATGACGCGCCACCTTGGCTTGATGGGCGCGCAACCCTATCTGGTCGAAGGTAAAACCTTTAACCCGCGTGAGGCGCTTGAGCTGGGACTGGTGCAAGAGCTGGTGGCCGATGCCGATGAGCTGCGCGGCAAAGCACTTGCCTGGATCGCCACCAACCCCACGGCCCAGCACCCCTGGGAAGCCCGGGACTACAAAATCCCGGGTGGCACACCGGCCAGTCCCAAGATCGCCGCAGCGCTAAGCGTCGCGCCTGCCATGCTCAAAAAGCAGACGCGCGGCCTCTATCCCGCGCCTGAAGCCATCCTGGCCTGCATGGTCGAAGGCACACAGGTGGATCTGGAAACCGCCTTTCGCATCGAAAGCCGCTACCTCGCCAAACTCATGACCGGCACCAATGCCAAGGCCATGATCAACACCTTTTTCTTCGACATGAACGCCATCAAGAGCGGGCAGTCGCGGCCCAAAGGCGTGGGGCGTTTCCGGCCCGCGAAGGTTGGCCTGCTGGGCGCCGGCATGATGGGTGCGGGCATCGCTTACGCGCAGGCCAGCAAAGGCATTGCCACCGTGCTCAAGGACGTCAGCCAGGACAAGGCCGAAGCCGGCAAGGCCTACAGCAGCAGGATCACCGCACCGCGTGTGGAGAGAGGCCGCATGACGGCCGCCGAGCAAAACGCCCTGCTCTCACGCATCACTGCGACCAACCAGGTCGCGGAACTGGCCGGCTGCGACCTCATCATCGAGGCCGTCTTCGAGCGGCGCGACCTCAAGGCCAAAGTGACGCAGGAGGCCGAGCCGCTGCTGGCGCCCGGCGGTTTCTTCGCGTCCAATACCTCGACCCTGCCCATCAGCAGCCTGGCCACGGCAAGCGACAGGCCCGAAAAATTCATCGGTATCCACTTCTTCAGCCCGGTCGAAAAAATGAAGCTGGTCGAGATCATTCGCGGCAAACAAACCGACGATGAAACCGTGGCCAGCGCCTTCGACTATGTGCAGGCCCTGGGCAAGATTCCCATCGTGGTGAACGATGCGCGCGGCTTTTACACCAGCCGCACCTTCGGCACCTTTGTGATGGAAGGCGCGGCCATGCTGGGCGAAGGCATTCCCGCCGCCGCGATTGAAAATGCCGGCATCCAGGCCGGCATGCCCGTCGGCCCATTGGCCGTGCTGGACGAAACCGCCTTGTCACTGAGTGTGCATGTGCTGGACCAGACACGCACCGACTTCACCGCAGAAGGCAAGACCTACACCGCCACCCCCGGCGAACTGCTGGTCGAACGCATGGTGAAAGAGTTGAAGCGCCCCGGCCGCGCGGCCGGTGGCGGCTTTTACGACTACCCCACCGAGCCAGGCGCGAAAAAACACCTGTGGCCCGAACTCAAACCTTTGTTCGAGAAGCGCGACGCCGCCTGGGACATCAACGAACTGAAAGACCGGCTGCTCTACCGCCAGGCGGTGGAAACCGCCCGCTGCCTCAGCGAAGGCGTGCTGACCACCGTGCATGACGCCAACATCGGCTCCATCTTCGGCATAGGCTTTCCGGCCTGGACCGGCGGCACGATGCAGTTTATCTACGGCATGGGGATTGATGCCTTTGTCGCACGCTGTGCCGAGCTGACCGCCAAATTCGGGCCTGGCTTTGCGTTGACGGATGCGGTCAAAGATGCGATCCGCCAGCATCAGCCGATTTACTGAGCTGCTTCGTTTAACTCACCCCTCCTCCCATTCATCTCATCGATCCATATCCAATATCCACTTCATGCCAAGACTCCAAAACAAGATCAGCATCATCACCGGCGCCGCCCAGGGCATTGGCCTGGCCACCGCACTCAAGTTTGCCCAGGAAGGCGCCATCGTCATCGTCTGCGACGTGAAACAAGCCGGTGTGGATGAAGCCGTCAAACAGTGCCAGGCCCTGGGCGCGCAGGCCGTTGGTTATGTGATGGACGTGACCCAGCGCTCCATGGTGGATGCAGTGGTCGGCAAGGTCAAGGACCAGTTCGGCCGCATTGATGTCCTCGTCAACAACGCCGGCATCACGCAGGATGCGAGGCTGCAGAAAATGACGCTGGAGCAATTTGACAAGGTGATCGACGTGAACCTGCGCGGCGTCTTTCACTGCGCGCAAGCGGTGGCCGACACCATGACAGCGCAAGGCAGCGGCGTGATACTGAACGCCAGTTCAGTCGTCGGCATCTACGGCAACTTCGGCCAGACGAATTACGCTGCCAGCAAGTTCGGCGTGATCGGCTTCACCAAAACCTGGAGCCGTGAACTGGGCCCCAAGGGCGTGCGCGTGAATGCGGTGGCCCCCGGTTTTATTTCAACGCCCATTCTGAGCACGATCCCCGACAAGGTGCTCAAGGAAATGGAAGCTCATGTGCCGCTCAAGCGCCTCGGACGACCTGAGGAGATTGCGAATGTGTATGCCTTCCTTGCGAGCGATGAAGCGAGTTATGTCAATGGAGCGGTGATTGAGGTTTCTGGTGGGATGTCGGTTTAGGGTGGTATCTCGAAAGCGACTTCCCGCTGTCGGAAACCATGCTTGACCGAACAATCAAGCGAAAACTCCACTCATGACAATCTGCAATATAGATATAGCTTTTTAGTTCTTTGGGAGACGCGGGAGAATCCCCAAAATGCATCCACAGATGGTCACAAATCCGAACTCGGTAGTTGACGACCTCATCGATGGCATCACTGCGATCGTGCTGCGGACCTATGAGGTTGACCAACTCTTGCCTCACGAAAGCGCTGAACGCCTCTCGCTTGCCGGCCATGAACTCGTGAGCGCCATTTCGACGGACACAGGGCAAATCGAGTTCTCCTGTGAGCTGACCCTTGCCGCTCACGAGAGGAAAAGCGCATTTCTGGTGAAGGTACAGGGCCAGGCAGGCTATGAAACCCCGATCTGGCGCATCAACGAAATCTATAACGTGGTTGTGGACCCGCTTGACCGCGGGGAGTCCTTATTTGCCGACCTGCAGTAGATTCACCCGATAGTGACGGCAGAGGGTTTCATCTGCCGCAGCCACGCCCCGGGCGACAAACCCACACTGCCCTTAAAGCGCCGGCTGAAATGGCTCTGGTCGGCAAAACCGCAGGCAGCGGCCACCTCGGCCAGGCCCTGCCCGGCCAACATGGCTGACTGGGCGCGTTCGATGCGAACGGCATTGAGGTAGATATGCGGCGGCACGCCAAACTGCCGGGCGAAGGCGCGGGTCAGGTGAACACGCGACAGGCCAGCCTCGCCTGCGAGGGCATCGACGGTGATGTCCTGGTCGAAGTGGCTGCGCAGGTAGTCGCGAATGCGGACCATGCGCACAATGCCGGCTGGTTTCACCTCGTCGCCCGAGCGCCGCTCTCCGTAGCGCTGCAGCAAGCGCACCAGCACATTGCGCGTGAGTTCTTCTGCGCGCAGCGACTCTTGCGCCTGCCCGCCTGCGCCTATGGCGCGCGCCAGCGCGCGGCCCATGGCGGCGTCGCGCACCACAGGTTGGCAAAAATAAGCCGCCATGTCGAGGCCGGCTTCCTTGTCACGGCAGTCGTTCACCACTTGTGGCGACACATACAGCATGCTGTAGCCAAAGCCTTCCTGTGTGCCGCGCTGGCCGTCGTGCGGTTCGTCGGGATTAAAAAGAATCACATCGCCGCGCAGGCTGGCGTGCAGCGTGCCGCCGCAGTGAAAGGTCTGCACGCCGGAGGCGGTGACCCCGATGGAATAGGTTTCGTGGCTGTGGCGCTCGAAGGTGTGCTCTGTGAAGTGGGCATTCATCTGCGTCACACCGGGCAGCGCGCCCGGACGAAAGCGGGCCCAGTCTTGGGGTGTAGGGGCCTGGGCGTCGTGCATGAAACAATCGTAAAGGAAACAATCGTACAAGACGCGGTAGCCCTGAACAAGGAAACTCCCCCTCAATCGCATTCAACCGCCATGAAAGAGGAGTTCACATGAAAGAAGCCGTAGACCTGCAGACCAAGCTCGCGACCTTTGAAGGCCACTGGCAGCCGCGCACCGTGAGCGAGTTCAACGGTCACGACGTGATGGTCGTCAAGGTCCAGGGGGAGTTCAGCTGGCATTCGCACCCGGAGAGCGACGATTTCTTCCTGGTGCTCAAGGGCGAGCTGCACATCGACATCGACGGCCAGCCCACCGTCACGCTCAAGCCCGGCCAGTTGTATGTGGTGCCGCGCGGGGTGCGCCATCGCCCCCGGGCATCACAAGCGGCTCACCTGCTGCTGATTGAGCCGACCGGTGCGCCCAACAGCGGCGATGCGGCCACAGCGGCCCCGCGCCGGGTGATCTGAAGCCGGCTGAGGTCGGCAAATGCCAAATATTTGACTTTGTCAATTAATTGATTGACGATATCAGCCATGGCTTCGTCAATCAATACCACCGCCTCAGGCACGCCTGCCCCGCCCCAGACTGGAGCGCCCTTCGCTTCTACAGCCCACGTCAAGGCGGTGCGAAGCTTTAACCGCTTCTACACCCAGCGCATCGGCGTACTGGACCCTTATCTGGACAGCGAGTTTTCGCTGACGGAGGTGCGGGTGTTGTATGAACTGGCGCACCGCGACCAGCCCACCGCCACGGAGCTGGGGCGCGACCTGGCGCTGGACGCGGGTTACCTGAGCCGCATCCTGCGCCGCTTTGAGTCCAAGGGCTGGCTGGCGCGTGTGCCTTCGCCAGCGGACGCGCGGCAAAGCCTGCTCAAGCTGACAGAAGGCGGCCATGCTGCATTTGCGCCGCTGCAGCAGCGCTCCCGCGACGAAGCCGCCGCCCTGCTGGCCGCGCTGGCGCCAGACCACCAGCAAAAAGTGGTGACAGCCATGACCACGGTGCAGCGGCTTTTGGCCAACAGCGAGGAGCCCGCCGCGACACGTACCGTGCTATTGCGCGACCCCGGGCCGGGCGACATCGGCTGGGTGGTGCAGCAACACGGTGAAATTTATGCGCGTGAATACGGCTGGAACAGCGAATTCGAGGCACTGGTGGCCGATATTGCCGGCAAGTACCTCAAGAACCACCAGCCGGATTGGGAGAAATGCTGGATAGCCGAAGTCGACGGCGAGCGGGCGGGCGCGGTGTTTGTGGCGCGTAAATCAGCCACCGTGGCCCAGCTGCGCATGTTGATCCTCACGCCGCAGGCGCGCGGACTGGGCCTGGGCGGACGCCTGGCCGACGAGTGCATCGCATTTGCGCGCAGCAAGGGCTACAAAAAAATGGTGCTCTGGACCAACAGCTGCCTGGACGCGGCGCGCGCCATTTACGCGAGGCGTGGTTTCAAGCTGACCAGGAGCGAGCCCTACCATGGCTTTGGGAAAGAAAACCTGGTGGGCGAAACCTGGCAGATGCGGCTGTAGGCCGCTACGGTGGTTGCGCCGTGCACCCCGCTCTAAAATTCAAGCCATTTTGGCCTCCAGCCCATATCCAACGAGCGCAAGCAGCTATCTTATTAATAGCAAACAGCGGCCCTTGGCCTCCTGTGTGCAGGCTGTGGTGCATCGATGAAACGGCGATAATTGGTGCATGAGCACCCCTCCCGCCGAAGACCGCCCGAAACCCCGATCCCTCTCCGACCTTTTCATCTCATTCACCTTGCTGGCGCTTCAGGGCTTTGGCGGTGTACTGGCTGTTGTGCAACGCGAGCTGGTCGAAAAAAAGCGCTGGATGACGCGCGAAGAATTCATTGAAGACTGGGCCGTCGCGCAAATCATGCCCGGGCCCAATGTAGTCAACATCTCACTGATGATAGGTGGCCGCTACTTCGGCCTCAAGGGCGCCCTGGCAGCGCTGGCCGGCATGCTGACCGTGCCGCTGGTGCTGGTGCTGCTGCTGGCGGTGGTCTATGCCCAGTTTGCCGGGCATCCCGGCGTGGCCGGCGCGCTGCGCGGCATGGGCGCCGTGGCAGCCGGGCTGATTGGCGCAACCGGCCTGAAGCTGTTCGGCGCGCTCAAGAAAAACGTGCTGGGCCTGCAGCTGTGCGCCGCGTTCGGCGTGGCCTGTTTCGTGGCCGTCGCCCTGCTGCGCTTTCCGCTGGCCTACGTGCTGCTCGGGCTGGGCGGCGTGGCCTGTCTGCTCGCTTACCGCAGGCTGGCACCATGACCGAATCGCTGCATCTCGTCTTCGGCGCGCGGGAATGGTTTGACCTCTTCCTGCATTACCTCTCGCTGTCGCTGCTGTCGATAGGCGGGGCCATCACCACCGCCCCCGACATGCACCGTTTCCTGGTCGACAAGCAGCACTGGCTGACCGACGCGCAGTTCAACGCGTCCATCGCCATTGCGCAATCAGCCCCCGGGCCGAATGTGCTGTTCATCGCTTTGCTGGGCTGGAATGTGGGGTTGAATGCGGGCGGCATGCTGACCGGGCTGCTGGGCGTTTTCCTGGCGATGCTGGGCATCCTGATTCCCAGCACCACCCTCACCTACCTGGCCGCGCAGTGGGGGCACCGCAACCGCGAGCTGCGCGCGGTGCGGGCTTTCAAGCAGGGCATGGGGCCCATCGTGGTGGCCTTGCTGATCGCGACAAGCTGGATATTGGCCACCGCCAACGGCAGTTCGCTGAAAGACTGGCCGGTGTGGCTGCTGGCGGCCGCCACGGCCGTGATTGTCTGGCGCAGCAAGATCCATCTGTTGTGGCTGCTGGGCGCCGGCGCATTGCTGGGCTGGTATGGGCTGATCTAGCGGCCCGTTCCGGGGCGGCTACTCTGGTTTGCCACGCCGGTGAAAGTACACCATGCGGGCAGCCTGCCGCATGGGTTCGGTGTCCAGGGCCATATTGAAGATCCAGTCGGCCTGAAAACGGTCAAACAGCCAGCGCAGCGTGCGTTTGGCGCGGTACTTCGGGTAGTGCCGCACCAGCCCTTGCGCTGGATCAGCCGGGTCACTGCCATCGGCCGAACCACCTTGCAAAAAGGCAGCCACCGCGCTGCCCACCGCATCGCCATGCTGCAGGGCCGTGTGGATGCCACCGGCCGTCACGGGCGACACCATGCCGGCGGCGTCACCGACCAGCATGACGCGTGCGTCGGACACCCGCTTCAGCACCCCGCCGCAGGGAATCATGCCGGCGCGCGTGGCCAGTGGACTTGCGTTGCCGACGTCCACATGCGGCGCGATTTTTTCCATGAAAGCACCCATCCATGCCTGTTTGGCAGGCACGGACGTGCCTGAGGGGGACATCCGCCTGGCCAGCCCGATCTGGTGAATACCGGCACCCGCAACAGCCCAGCCGATGTAGCCGGGCGCGAGCTGGCGGTCTATGAAGCAGTGCAGCAGGTTGGCATCCAGCCGGGCCTGGCCGTATTCATGCTCAATGCCGAAGAGAAACTGGGTATTGAGCGACAGGCCCAAAGCCTTGGCCACACGCGAATGGGGGCCGTCGGCGCCGACCAAATAGCGAGCCTGCAGCGCCATTGGCTCCTGCGAGGCGACCGACTTGACGGACACGGCCCAGCCGCCGCTGTCTCGCGCGGCCTGCTCGAACAGCGTGCCGGCCAGCAAGGTGACACCATCCGCCTGCACGGACGCACACATCCAGTCCAGCAGGGCCGGCGTGTCGGTTGCCCAGAAGTAATACCCGGGCGCGTGCAGATCGACATGGCGAAGATTGGGCGAATAAAGCCTCACGCCGTCCACCTGCCGCACCAGCGCCGCGGGCACTTGCTGCAACCACGGGATGGTGTCTATGGCATCTTTCACGATGATGCCGGTGGTGTGCAGCTTGTCGCCGGAAGAAGTCTTCTTTTCGACAATGGCGACCTGCAGGCCCGCCCTGGCCGCGGCGCGCGCGCAGGCCAGCCCGGCAAAACTGGCGCCTATGACGACCAGGTCGAAGTGCTGCGGCGTCGTCATGCCCTGCGCTGGCGCAGGGCTTCGTACAGGCACACACCGCTGGCTACGGACACATTCAGGCTTTCCACCGCGCCATGCATCGGAATGCTGACCAGTTCGTCGCAAGTCTTGCGCGTGAGCTGGCGCATGCCCTCGCCTTCAGCGCCAAGCACCAATGCCACAGGGCCTTTCAGGTCCACGTCGTAAATTGTTTTTTCCGCATCGTCGCTGGTACCTATGCACCAGATGTTGCGTTCCTTGAGCTCGCCGAGGGTGCGGGCCAGGTTGGTCACCATGAAATAGGGCATGGTTTCGGCGGCGCCACTGGCGACCTTGGCGACGGTCGCATTGATACCGGCCGCGTGGTCCTTGGGCGCGATCACCGCATGGGCGCCAGCGCCATCGGCCACACGCAGGCAGGCGCCGAGGTTGTGCGGGTCGGTCACGCCGTCGAGCACCAGCAGCAGCGGCTGGGCAACACCGGCTTCTTCGAGTTGCTCCAGCAATTCGTCGAGCGATTTGACCTGCGCCAGTGGGTCGACCCGGGCCACAACGCCCTGGTGGCCGTGGCTGCCGCACATCTTTGCGAGGCGCAAACCGTCGGATTCGATCAGCCGCACACCCGCCTCCCGGGCCCGGTCCGTGAACTGGCGCATGCGCGCGTCGCGGCGGGACACATCGAAAAACACTTCCAGGACGGATTGCGGCGCTGTTTTGATGCGAACGCCGACGGCATGGAAGCCAAAAAGCACTTTGGGAGAAGAAGACATGGCAGCGATTATCACTGTTGGCCGTAATTGGCATTACTACCGGTGTATCGGGTGCGACGAGCGGGGCACAATGGCCCCCGGGCAGGACTAAAATAGTAACAATTTGTTGGACCTGCTGAATAATCCCGCTCTGCTGGCTGCAGGGCACCTGGAGACGCTATGGGCTTGAGACTGAAATTCAATTTGGTGCTGGTCGTGGTTTTTCTGGCCGGCTTTGCCGCGGCCGGCTACATCTCGCGCCAGCTGCTGCAGGACAACGCGCGCGAAGAGGTACTGCGCAACGCCCGCCTCATGATGGACACCGCGCTTTCCGTGCGGGCCTACACCGTTGAGCAGATCAAGCCGCACCTGGACAAGCAACTCGAGGAAGTGTTCCTGCCCCAGACCGTGCCGGCCTACGCCGCCACCGAAACGCTGGCTCACATCCAGAAAAAATACCGTGACTACGGCTACAAGGAAGCCACGCTGAACCCGACCAACCCGCGCGACCGCGCCACCGACTGGGAAGCGGATATCGTCCAGCAGTTCCGCCAGAATGCCGAATCGAAAGAACTGATTTCCGAGCGTTCCGCCGCTACGGGCCGCCTGCTGTACATTGCCAAGCCCATCCAGATCACCAACGCGGCGTGCCTGCAGTGCCACAGCGTGCCGGCCAACGCGCCCGCCAGCATGATCAAGGTCTACGGCGAGGCCAACGGCTTCGGCTGGAAACACAACGAAATCATCGGCGCGCAGGTTGTCACTGTTCCCATGGACATTCCCATCCGCAACGCAGACCGCACCTTCAAGACCTTCATGGCCTCACTGGCAACTGTCTTCGCCGTGGTTTTTGTTGTACTTAACCTGATGCTGAGCTGGCTCATCGTGCGGCCTATCCGGCGCATGTCCCAGGCTGCAGACAAGGTGAGCACCGGTGACTTTGATGTACCGGAATTCGCTGACGGCGGCAAAGACGAAGTGTCCGTGCTAGGCGGCGCGTTCAACCGCATGCGGCGCAGCCTCGAGAAAGCCATGCAGATGATCGACCACGGCGCCTGATGTCCGGCCGGACTCAATAATTCACAGGCATCCTCAGTCCCCACGAATCGATCCCCACGAATGGAAGAACCGGAAGAAACAACGCAAGCCCTGCCTGTGCGTCCCACTGGCGGCGAAGGCAAGGATGCGGCTGCGCTTCTGCCAGGGCAAACCGTTTTTGAGTACCGCATCGACAAGATGCTGGGCGGCGGCGGTTTCGGCATCACTTACCTGGCGCAGGACATCAACCTGCAGTTGCCGGTAGCGATCAAGGAGTACTTCCCCGGCGACCTGGCCGTGCGTTCGGAAGACCTGTCAGTGCATGTCCGCTCCAGTACCCACAACGGCCAGTTCCAGTGGGGCCTGGAGCGCTTCCTCGACGAAGCGCGGGCGCTGGCGTCCTTTCGCCACCCGAACATCGTACGGGTGCTGCGTTACTTCAAGCAAAACGGGACCGCCTACATCGTCATGGAGTACGAGTCCGGCGACCCGCTCAAGCGCTGGCTGGCCAAGCAGCCGGCGCTGGACCAGCAGGGTCTGCTGAAGATCATCTACCCGTTGATGGACGGGCTGGAAGCGGTGCACAAGGTGAATTTCCTGCACCGCGACATCAAGCCGGACAACATCTACATCCGCGCCGACGGCACACCGGTGCTGCTCGACTTTGGCGCCGCCCGGCGTGTGACCGGCAACCACGACATGACCAACATCGTGAGCCCGGGCTTCGCACCGTTCGAGCAGTACCATAGCAAAGGACACCAGGGGCCATGGACGGACGTCTATTCGCTGGGGGCGGTGATGTACTGGATAACGACGGGCCACAAGCCCATGGAGTCGGCCTCGCGGGTGCGCGAGGACACCATGCCCAAGGCGGCCGACACGGCCAGCGCGGTGGTCTTCGGCGCGCCCCTGCTGCGCGCCATCGACTGGGCCATGATGCCCAACGAAACACAGCGCCCACAGGACGTCGGAGCCCTGCGCCAGGCCCTGATCAGCTCGGACTTTCTCAAGACGCAGACTATCCGCGCCGCCAACCCGTCGTCCAATACAGCCGCCATTGCCCCGGTGGCGACGGTAGCGCCGCAGACCGATACGTCAACCACAAAGACAAGCAAGCTGCTGTCCGACAGCGCCCTGCTCGCCTACGCGGCCAATTCCCAGTCCATTCCGCTCAACAGTGCCGAAAACCTGCGCAAGAACGTACTGGGCACGATCATGTTCCTGGACCTGGTGTCCTACTCCACCTATTCGGTCGACCAACAGGTGGCACTGAAGACCCTGTTCAACGAACTCATCACCAAGGCCATCGGCGGCGTGAAGGAGTCGTCGCGCATCATGATAGACACCGGCGACGGCGCGGCGATCTGCTTTCTGGGCGACCCCGAAGAGGCCCTGCAGTCGGCCCTGCTGCTGCGCGACCTGCTGGTGCAAAAGTACGGCCGCAAGCTGTCCCTGAGGGTGGGCCTGCACCTGGGGCCGATCCGCATGGTGTTCGACATCAACAACCGCGTCAATGTGGTGGGCGACGGCATCAATGTGGCCCAACGCATCATGGACTTCTCCAGGCCCAACCAGATCGTGGTTTCGCGTGCCTATTACGACGTGATTTCACGCATCACCGACAGCGCCGCCAGCCTCTTCGACTACCTCGGCCCGCACATGGACAAGCACCTGCGCTCGCACGAGATCTATGCGGTGCTGGACCCGAACGCCGCGCCGGCCGCGCCGGTGTCCCGCAACATGGAGTTCGAACATACCGCCTCTTTTGCCGCGCTGGCGTCGCTCACCCCGGAAATCGCGCTGGAAATTGAAAATGAACTGGCCAAGGCCATCGGGCCGCTGGCCAAGGTGCTGGTCAAGAAAGCCATTCCGCGCACGGTCAGCGCCCAGGGGCTGCGCGACCTGCTGGCCATTTCCATTCCCGATGCGGCGGCCCGTGAAGCCTTCCTGAAGCCGCGCCACGCCAGCGCGACGGTGCATTCGGGGCTGCATGGCGCCAGTGGCCCATTGCGGTCCACCGGCAGCAGCAGCTACAGCCGGCCCATTTCCTCGACGTTTTCCCGCCCCTTGCGCACCGACATGAGCCGGCCCCTGTCCACGTCGGCAACGGCATCCGGAACGACCTCGGCATCTTCCACATCCATCAATGTGCAGAATTTCAATGCGGAGCTGCAGGCGCAGCTGGAACGCGCGCTCAGCCAGCATATCGGCCCGCTCGCCAAAACCCTCGTGCGCAAGGAGGCAGCCCGGCAGCTCACCTTTCCGGCCCTGATCCACGCTTTGGCGCAGCAGATTGACCGGCCTGATGACCGCGCGAAATTTCTGGCCACCGCGCAGAAAATGCACGGCGGGCGCTAAGGGCGGCTTTTTTACGCCCCGCAATACGCTATGCTTTTGATAGCTGCTTGCGCCCGATGAAAAAGGCCTCCAGGCCATTTCCCCTTAAGCTTTTCCGCTGGGGACGTCTCGGCATCACGCCGGGCTGACACGCCCCGCATCAATGGTGATGCGACGCTCGCAGCGCGACGCGATGGCCTGGTCATGCGTCACCAGTACCAGGGTCGTGCCGAGTTCGCGGTTGAGTTCAAACATCAGCGACATCACCGTCTCGCCGGTGGCAAAGTCCAGGCTGCCTGTCGGCTCATCGGCCAGCAGTACCGCCGGCTGCACCACAAAAGCGCGGGCTAGCGCCACACGTTGCTGTTCGCCGCCTGACAGCACTTTGGGATAGTGGCCCAGCCGCTCCCCCAGTCCGACACGCTTGAGCATGTCGGTAGCCAGCGAGCGCGCGTTTTTGGCGCCCGACAGCTCCAGCGGCAGCATAACGTTCTCAAGCGCCGTCAAATTGCCCATGAGCTGGAAGCTCTGGAAGACAAACCCGACCTTCTGCGCACGCAGGGCGGCCCGGTCGTCTTCGCTGATCGCAAAGATGTCCTGGCCCGCCAGCCTGACCGTGCCCTGCGTGGGCGTGTCCAGCCCTGCGATGATGGACAGCAAGGTGCTTTTGCCGGAACCCGAGGCACCGACAATGGCGGCGGTTTCCCGGGGAGCCAGGGCGAAGTCAATATCGCGCAAAATGGCCAATGTGCCGGTGGAGTCGGTGACCGACTTGAAAACATGCTCAACGGAAATAATTGAAGTCGTCGGGGACGGTGCGGACACAGCGGAAGCCGCAGCCCTGGAACCATCATTCACACCACTCACCACGGGTTCAAACATGTCGGCCTTGTCAGGAAATATGAATTCAGACTTTACCAAGCTTGCCCTTGCGGCGGCAAAGCGTTTGCTAAAACCTTTCGGGGCGCTGTTTGTGGCTGCCGTGATGGGTGTCGGCGCTCCGGCGGCAATGGCACAAACGCCGGCGCCCAAAGGCGAAACCATTCTGGTGGTCGGTGATTCACTCAGCGCCGAATACGGCCTGAAACGCGGAACCGGCTGGGTGCCGCTGCTTGAAAAACAGCTTGCCAGCGAAAAAAAGACTGCCAAAGTCGTCAACGCCAGCATCAGCGGCGACACCACTTCGGGCGGCAGTTCACGCCTGCCGGCGCTGCTGGCACAGCACAAGCCTGCCGTGGTGGTGATTGAGCTGGGCGGCAACGATGCCCTGCGGGGATTGCCGCTGGACATGACCGAAAAGAATCTTGTCACGATGACGCAGGCGTCCAAAAAAGCAGGGGCCAGAGTGCTGCTGGTGGGCATGCAGGTACCGCCCAACTACGGCGGTGCCTATGCGGCGACGTTTTCAGGGCTGTTCGGCAAGATCGCCAAGGCGGAAAAAGTGGCCCTGGTGCCCTTCTTTCTCAAGGGCATTGCCGACGCGGCCGACCCGGTGGCCAACTTCCAGGCTGACCGGATCCACCCGAACGAGCAGTCGCAGGCGAAGATGCTCGCCAATGTGTGGCCCGAGCTGAAGAAACTGGTCAAGTGAGCCTGGACCGCATCTCCGCCGAAGAGGCGCTCGAAACGCTCGGGAGTTATTCCGGGGTGATTGACGCCCGCAGCGAAGGCGAATACGCCGAAGACCACCTCCCGGGCGCGGTGAACTGGCCCAGCCTGCGCGACGAGGAACGCAAAATCGTCGGCACCAAATACAAGCAGATCAGCCAGTTCGAAGCAAAAAAACTGGGCGCGGCGCTGGTGGCCAAAAACATCGCCGAACACATCCAGCGTGATGTGCTGGACAAACCCCGGGAATGGCAACCGCTGCTGTACTGCTGGCGCGGCGGCAAGCGCAGCGGCTCGCTGGCGCTGGTGCTGGACCAGATCGGCTTCAAGGTGACGCTGGTGGACGGCGGTTACAAGGCATTTCGCGCCGCGCTGGTGGCGGATTTGCCGCAGCTGGCCGGCCGCTTTAACTACCGGGTGGTGTGCGGCCCCACGGGTTCGGGCAAGACCCGGCTGCTGCAGGCCCTGGCGGCCGAAGGCGCGCAGGTGCTGGACCTGGAAGCGCTGGCCAACCACCGCAGCTCGGTGCTGGGGGCCATCCCCGGCGTGCAACAGCCCAGCCAGAAGGCGTTTGACAGCAGCATCTGGGCCACGCTGAAACGCTTTGACCCAGCCCAGCCGGTCTACATTGAAAGTGAAAGTAAAAAAGTCGGCAATGTGGCCGTGCCGGAAGGCCTGATCACCGCCATGCGGGCCAGCCCTTGCCTGCAACTGGACCTGCCGGAGGATGAACGCGTAGCGCTGCTGCTGGAAGACTATGACTTTTTCGTGAAGGACATCGCGTTTTTCTGCGAGCGCCTGGGCGCCCTGACGGAAGCGCGCGGCAAGGCCACAGTGCAGGACTGGCAGGCACGCGCCCGCAGCGGCGACGTGGCTTCCGTGGTGCGTGAGCTGCTGGTCAAGCACTACGACCCGGGTTACCTGCAGTCGATGCAGCGCAATTTTTCCGGGCATGCCATGGCCCGTGTGCTTTCGCCGCAGGACCACAGCGCTGCGGCCATGGCCGCGCTGGCGCGAGCGCTGCGGGCTGAAAATTCCGCCCTCTGAAACGACAAACCCGGCTGACCTTCACAGGTGTTGCCGGGTTTTTGATCGCCTGCCGTTTTTTCGCGGCGCTTGGGCGCTACCAAATCAATAGCTGCTTGCGCTTGTCCATCAACGGCTGCAGCCTTCTTTCATCAAGAATCGAGGAGACTCAGGGGGTCGGGTCTACAGGTGGGAGGCCACCGGGCGCCTCACCGTCGGCATCGGGCGTATCAGTTCCGTCGTCAGCGGCATCGTCCGGCTTGCCCTCTGCCTTGCGCTTGAGCTTTTCTTCTTTTTTGCGTTTTTTCGCAAGCTCTTTCTGGCGCTTTTCATAAGAGTAATTGGGAGTTGCCACTGCGTGCTTTCGTGAATAGGTAACCCTTACTGTACTGCATTGCCGTCACGATATGCCAAGCCTTTGGTCAGGCTTTTTCCAGCGCCTGGGCAATGTCCGCCTGCAGGTCTGCAACGGCTTCCAGGCCCACCGAAAAGCGCACCAGGCCGCCTTTGTACGGCCATGGCGTGGTGCGCAGGGCCGGTATGTCGTACGGCGCGCACAGGCTCATGGGGCCCGCCCAACTGTAGCCCAGCTTGAAGAGCTTGAGGCTGTCACAAAAGCGGTCTACCCGGTCCGGCGTGAACTCGGGCTTGAAGACGGCACTCATCAGGCAGGCGGCGCCCGTGCAGTCGCGTTTCCAGACCTTATGGCCTGGCGAGCCGGGCAAGGCCGGGTGCAGCATGGCCGCAATTTGCGGCCGGGTTTGCAGCCAGCCGGCCAGCTCCCGCGTCGCGGCATCCTGGGCGGCATAACGCAGGGCCATGCTGTTCAGGCCGCGCAGCACCAGTTCAGCATCGTTGCCGCCTATGCCGTAGCCGACGCGCATGTGGCAAAAATGGACCAGGTGGTGCAGCGCCTCGTCGCGCGTGACCACGGAGCCCATCAGCACATCGGCACCGCCGCTGGGGTATTTGGTCAGCGCCTGGACCGAGATGTCCAGGCCGAGATCAAAAGCGTTGAAAGCCAGGCCGGCTCCCCAGGTGTTGTCGAGCGCGGTCACAATGCCGGCGGGGTGCGCATTCTGGTGCGCCTTGACGGCGGCGACCAGCGCCGGCATGTCGGGAAACTCCAGCGTGATGGAGCCCGGCGCTTCGATCCACACCAGCCGGGTTTTGGGGCCCAGCTTGGCGGCGAGGTCGGCCGGGTTCATCGCGTCGTAGAAGCGGTGGGTAATGCCCCAGGCGGCAAGTTCGCCCTGCGCGAAGCTCTTGTTGGGCCCGTAGGCGTTGTCGGGAATCAACAGTTCGTCACCCGCCTTGAGCAGCGCCATGCCGACCAGCACCACCGCCGCCAGGCCACTGGGCACCAAGGTGCAGTACTTGCCCCCTTCCAGGGTGGCGATGCGCTCTTCCAGCGTGAAGGTGGTGGGGGTTCCGTGCAGGCCGTAGGTGTAGCCGGTCTTGTGCTTCCAGTCGCGGCTGCGCAGCGCGGCGACGGTCGGGAATGCAATGGTGGAAGCCTTGTAGACCCCGGGCGGGATGGCGTCAAATCCGGCGGGCGGCTTGTACGGGTGGTGGATCAGGGTGGTGGATGTTTCGCTCATCCACAGATATTAACGGCAAGCCCAGAGACCTGAAGAGCAGTAGAACAAAGCCACCTCCCATTCAAGCAGGAGCCGCGGAACCGGCTCTGCCGGGCCGCAGGCGGAGCGGCCCCCTCGGGGGGCAGGGAGCTACACGAAGTGAGCGACCGTGGGGGCTATATCTTCCATTTGGCCATCAATTGGGCTGGCGAAAGGGAGTCATAGCCCTCAAACGGCTGGTGGATCCACGGATTGGTGGGCAGCAGCTCGACCGAATAGTCGGGCTGGAAGGTCGAGACGCCCTTGGTCCAGATCACGGCGCTGCGCAGCTCGGTGATGGGCTTGTAGTTGTTCTTCAGCTGGTGGATCACGGCGTTGAGCGTGTGGCCCGAATCGGCCAGGTCGTCGACCAGCAGCACCTTGCCCGCGATTTCGCCCTTGGGGGTGGTGATGAAGCGGGCGATGTCGAGATTGCCTTGCGTCATGCCGGCGTCAGCACGGTAGGAGCTGGTGGACATGATGGCCAGCGGTTTGTCGAAAATGCGCGAAAGGATGTCACCGGGACGCATGCCGCCGCGGGCCAGGCACAGGATGGTATCGAACTGCCAGCCGGACTGGTGGATCTTGATGGCCAGTTTTTCAATCAGGTTGTGGTACTCGTCATAGCTCACATAGAGATGCTTGCCGTCTTCTGTCAACATGAATTACTCCTGATTTGATAGCTGCTTGCGCCCGTCCCTATTGGGCTAGACGCACTTTTCTCAAGTTTTCTGACTAGGCGGCGTACGGATTGCGCAGCAGGATGGTGTGGTCACGGTCCGGGCTGGTCGAAATCATGTGGATCGGCACGCCGGTGACTTCCTCGATCCGGTGCAGGTATTTCTGCGCGGCAGCCGGCAGCTTGTCGTATTGCGTAACGCCCACGGTGCTCTGGCTCCAGCCAGGCAAGGTCTCATAAATCGGCTTGCAGCGCTCGATCTCTTCAGCGCCCATCGGCAGGATGTCGGTGATGTGGCCGTCAAGTTCGTAGCCGGTGCACAGCTTGAGTTCGTCGATGCCGTCCAGCACGTCAAGCTTGGTAATGCACAGACCCGATAGGCCGTTGACCTGGGCCGAGCGCTTGAGCAATGCGGCGTCAAACCAGCCACAGCGGCGGCTGCGTCCCGTGGTCACGCCTCTTTCGGCGCCCACGGTGCTGAGGTGGTAGCCCACCGTGCCGGGCTTTTCCCAATCAAGTTCGGTCGGGAAAGGCCCGCCGCCCACGCGCGTGCAATAGGCCTTGGTGATACCGAGGATGTAATGCAGCATGCCCGGGCCCACGCCCGCGCCCGCGGCGGCATTGCCGGCCACACAGTTGCTGGAGGTCACATAGGGATAGGTGCCATGGTCGACGTCGAGCAAGGTGCCCTGCGCGCCTTCGAACAGCAGGTTGGCACCGGCCTCGTTGGCATCGTTGAGTTCGCGCGAGACGTCGGCCATCATGGGTTTGAGCAGCTCGGCGTGACGCATGGCTTCGGCGTAGACGGTGTCGAAGTCGACTGCCGGCGCGTGCAGGTAGCCGGTCAGCACGAAATTGTGCAGGTCCAGCAGTTCACGCAGCTTGGCGGCAAAACGGTCAGGATATTTGAGATCCTGCACGCGCAAGGCCCGGCGGGCAATCTTGTCTTCATACGCGGGCCCGATGCCGCGGCCGGTGGTGCCGATCTTGGTGGTGCCGCCCTTCTCGCGGTAGGCTTCGCGCGCGATGTCGAGCGCGGCGTGGAAAGGCAGGATCAGCGGGCAGGCTTCGCTGATGCGCAGGCGCGAACGCACCTCAACGCCGGCTTTTTCCAGTCCTTCAATTTCTTCGAAAAGTTTGGCGGCCGACAGCACCACACCGTTGCCGATATAGCACTTCACGCCGGGGCGCATGATGCCGCTGGGAATCAGGTGCAGCGCCGTTTTCACGCCATTGATGACCAGTGTGTGGCCGGCATTGTGGCCGCCCTGGAAGCGCACCACGCCTTGGGACATCTCGGTCAGCCAGTCGACCAGCTTGCCCTTGCCTTCGTCGCCCCACTGGGTACCCACGACCACGACATTGCGGCCCGCGGTTGCGGTTTGTTTGTTTGTCATCTTCAATTCTCGTTAAGGTTTCGGGATAAAGCCGGGCGCGGACGCAGGCTCTCAAGCGGCTTTTTTAAGGGGCTGGACCACCCATTGACCAGCAGCGTTTGCCAGTTCGCGGTCGCAATCAAACTCGTTGACTTCATGTTCATGGCCGGGCAGCACACAGGCCACGGTTTCGCCGCCCGCACGCAGGCGGGCGATGGCGGCACGCAGGCCGGTATCTTCGCCCCAGGGCGCACGGATGGCGGCCTTGAGGGCCCGGGGTGGCAGCACACTGACCAGCTCTTTGAGGTCAAGACTGAAGCCCGCTGCAGGCCGGTTGCGGCCGAACACGGCACCGACTTCGTCATAGCGGCCGCCGCGCACCAGTTCGGCGCCCTGCCCGTAAATGGCAAAGCGGGTGCCGCTGTAATAGGCGTAGCCGCGCAGGTCGGCCAGGTCAAAACTGACCTTGACATCGCCTTTTTCACCCCTGGTGTGTGCGGCCAACCATTTCAGGTTTTGCAGCGCCGCCTTAAGGCCTGTTGAGGGCGGCAGGATTTTTTCCGCTTCGGCCAGCACTTTCTCGTCACCATAAAGCTGCAGCAATGCCTTGAGGCCTTCGCGCGCCGCAGCCGAAATGCCGTCCTTGAGGCTGGCGATCAGGCTGCCGAGCTCGCTCGCGTCCTTGGCCGCCAGCGCGGCATGGATGAGTGCCAGGGTTTTGCCGTTGACGGTGGCGCCAGCCAGCAAGCTGTTGACGATGCGGACATCCGCCATGTCCACGCTCAGCTCAGTGACGCCGGCCGCCTTGAGGCCTTCAAGCGCCAGCTGCTGGGCTTCCAGGTCTGCCTCCAGGCCGGCATGGCCGTAGATTTCGGCGCCAAACTGCAGCGGTTCACGGGTGGCATGAGGCCGGTCGGCACGGGTATGCAGCACCGGGCCGCAATAGCACAGGCGAGCAACACCGCTGCGGTTGAGCAAATGCGCATCAATGCGGGCCACCTGGGGCGTGGTGTCGGCACGCAGGCCCAGCGTGCGGCCGGAGAGTTGGTCCACCAGCTTGAAAGTCTGCAGATCAAGAGCCTCGCCGGTGCCGGTCAGGAGCGATTCGAGGTGCTCGAGCAGCGGCGGCATGACAAGTTCATAGCCATAGCTGCGGGCGGTGTCGAGGAACAGACGGCGCAGCTCTTCGATGTGGCGCGCCTCGGAGGGCAGGACATCGGCAATTTGATCGGGCAATTGCCATGATGACGACCAGGCGGGCATTGTGATTTTCGTGGGCTGTTAAAAACAGCATTTTACCGGGCTTGAAGCGGGTTTTCGGCCCGCTGGAGGCCCAATGACGCGCTCAGGCGGAAATAGCTGCCAGTGGCCGGCTTGGCAGGGGAGTCGGAATCATGCCAGCACAGCCAGCAGGATCAGGCCCGCCGCAATGCTGCACAAGCCGAAGAAGCGGATCTGGCCGTTGCCCAAGGTGAGAATCTGCTCGAACATGCGGCGCCAGCCGCCGGGAGAAATGAAAGGCAACAAGCCTTCGATGACCAGCATCAGGGCCAGCGCCATCCAGAAGGTGTTGCCGTCCACGCCGGCTTATTTTTTGGCAGGTGCGGCGCTGCCGGAGCCGGGGCCACGCATCGCCTTGAAGAAATCCGACGACGGATCAAGCACCATCACGTCGCTCTTCTTGTTGAAGCTGGCTTTGTAGGCATCCAGGCTGCGGTAGAACTGGGCGAACTGCGGGTCGCGGCCGAACGATTCGGCATAGGTGCGAGCGGCTTCAGCATCGCCCTCGCCTTTGACCTTTTGCGCATCGCGGTAGGCGTTGGCGATAGTCACTTCGCGCTGGCGATCGGCGTCGGCGCGGATTTTTTCGCCTTCTGCCAAACCGGTAGAGCGCAATTCATTGGCCACACGCTGGCGCTCCGCCACCATGCGCTTGTAGACGGAATCGGTGATGGCTTCCACATAGTCCACGCGCGTGATACGCACGTCGACCACGTCCACGCCCCACGGCTGGGCGCCCTGCACGGCCTGCAGTACTTCGCGCTTGACGTCGGCCATCAGGGCTTCGCGCTTGAGCGAAAGCAGGTCCTTGACGGTACGTTTGTTGATCTCTTCCTGGAAGGCATTGCGCACCACGCGGTTGAGCTGGTTGGCGCCGGTTTTTTCGTCCAGGCCGACGTTGCGGATGTAGTCGGTGGGCTGGATGATGCGCCAGCGCACGTACCAGTCGATCACGACACGCTGCTTTTCTGCCGTCAGCATGGGTTCGGCGTCGACGCTGTCGAGCACCAGCAGGCGCTTGTCGATGTAGGAGACGTTCTGGAACGGCGGCGGCATCTTGAAATGCAGGCCCGGCTCAGTGACCACATCCTTGATCTGCCCCAACGCATAAACCACGCCGAACTGCCGCTGGTCCACCACAAAAAGCGTGGAGCTGAGCAATGCCAGGATCACCAGCAGCGAAGAAATGATAAATCCAACTCTATTCACGGTCGTCTTCCTTAGCGTGTTTCACGATCGCGCGTGCGGGAAGCATCGCGGGAGCGGGCATCGAGGGGCAAGCCGGAAACCGGCGCGGGAGGCACCGTTGGCGAAGATGCTGCGCCGGGAACCAGCGCGGGCTCTGCGGTACTGCCAGTATCACCCTGCGCCGTCATCTGCATGATTTTGTCCAGAGGCAGATACAAAAGGTTGGAGCCCTGGCGGGATTCGACCATCACCTTGGTCACACTGGAATAAACCTGCTGCATGGCGTCGGTGTACATACGGTCGCGGGTCACTTGCGGCGCCTTCTGGTATTCGGCCAGCACCGAGCGAAAGCGCTGGGCATCACCCTGTGCCTGAGCCACGATTTTGGCTTTGTAGGCTTCAGACTCTTCCTTGAGGCGGGACGCGGAACCCACGGCACGCGGGATCACATTGTTGGCGTATGCCTGGGCTTCGTTCTTGGCGCGTTCGCGCTCCTGGCCTGCCTTGAGCACATCGTCAAACGCTGCCTGCACCTGCTCGGGGGGGCGCACACCGCTCTGCTGAAGGTTGATGCCGACAACTTCAACGCCGACCTTGTAACGATCGAGGATGGTCTGCATCAGGGTGCGCACGCGTGGCCCGATCTGGTCACGCTCTTCCGCCAGGGCGAGATCCATCTTCATTTTCCCGACCACTTCACGGACGGCTGTTTCGGCAGCTTGAACCACCGCCGCTGCAGGGTCCTTGCTTTCAAACAGATAGGCGCGCGCATCGTTCAGGCGGTACTGCACGGCAAACTTGATTTCAACGATGTTTTCATCTTCAGTCAGCATGGCCGAGTCGCGCAGGCCCGTTGCCTTGATGATGACATCACGGCCGACGTCCACTGAACGGATCTGCGTGACCACAACGATTTCGTGGCGCTGCACAGGATACGGGAGCCGCCAGTTGAAGCCCGCGCCCACGGTGGAGTGGTATCTACCGAACTGGGTGATGACGGCTTGCTGGCCTTCCTGGACGATAAAAAACCCGGTGCCCAGCCAGATCAGCACTGCGACGCTGGCAATCAGGCCGACGCCGATTCCGGCACTTTTCATGTCGGGCTGGAAGCCGCCGCCGCTGCCGCCGTTGTTCCCACCGCCATTGCCGCGGCCAAATCCACCACGGTTGGGGTTGTTCTTGCCACCGCCAAAAAGGCCGCCAAGCTTGCGGTTGAAGTCGCGCCAGAGTTCGTCCAGGTCGGGCGGGCCCTGGTTGGGCCCCTGCCCCTGCGGGCGATTGGCGGGTCGGGTCGGTTGCTTGTCCTCCCGCGGAGCTTCGGGCTTGGCGTCGTCGGAAGACGGCTTGTCGTCATCCCGGCCCCAGCGCGGATCATTGAGGTTGAACATGCCTTGGGCGCGTTGCTTGAGCCGGCCTGGCAAGCTCGTCAAGGTCTGCAGCACGGGGTTCAGATTCATGGGATCAAACTCACTTTTTTTCATTACACCGACATTGTGCCTAATGAAACCGCCCTATCAGGCAAGGTCCTCGGCAGTTTGGGGGATTTCGTCGGCCGGCGGATTGACCGCATAGCCAGCCAGCAGCGCCCGCAAAAGCGGCAGGCCTTCACCTGTCTGCGCACTCACGAACACCCGTTCAACGCTGCGGCTTGAGCCCTCAAACGCGTCCCTGAGTTCGAACATGTCTTGCAGATGCAGGGGCAAGCTGTCCTTTTCAATAGCGTCCAGCTTGTTGAACACCAGTATTTGCGGCACATCGGCCGCGCCAATCTCCGAAAGCACGCGCTGGACCTGCTCGATCTGCTCAAGGTAGTCGGGATTGGCGCCGTCCACCACGTGAAGCAGCAAGTCAGCATCCGCTGCTTCCTGCAGCGTTGCGGCAAAGGCATCAATCAAGCCGTGCGGCAGGTCGCGGATGAAGCCCACCGTGTCCGACAGCGACACGGAACGCGCGGCGCCACCCAAATAAAGCTGCCTTGTGGTGGTGTCGAGCGTGGCGAACAGCTGGTCGGCCGCGTAGGCGCGCGCCTTGACCAGCGCATTGAAGAGCGTGGATTTTCCCGCGTTGGTGTAACCCACCAGGGAGATCGTGAAGGAATTGCGGCGCTCACGCTGCTTTCGCTGCGTTTGCCGCTGCTTCTTGACCTTGAGCAAGCGTTCTTTGGTGCGCTTGATCGCGTCACCGATCATGCGTTTGTCGAGCTCGATCTGCTTCTCACCCGGGCCGCCGCGCACACCGGCGCCGCCGGTTTGCCGCTCCAGGTGGGACCAGCGCCGCACCAAGCGTGTAGACATGTATTGCAGCCGGGCCAGCTCAACCTGCAGCTTGCCTTCGTGGCTACGCGCGCGCTGGGCAAAGATCTCAAGAATCAGCAGGGTCCGGTCGTTGACCGGCATGTCCAGGTGCCGCTCCAGGTTGCGCTGCTGCGCCGGGCTGAGAGACTGGTCGAACAGAATTTCCGTGGCGCCGGTGTCCAGCGCCATCAGCTTGATTTCGTCGGCTTTTCCGCTGCCGATGAAGAGCGCGGCGTCGGGCGCCTTGCGTCTGCAAGTGACGCGCGCAACCGGCTGCAGGCCTGCTGTTTGCGCGAGCAAACCCAGCTCCTGCAGATCAGCATCAAAGTTTGGCAACCCCAGATCGACCCCTACAAGGAGGACCAGGGGTTTCGGGCTCACCGGAGCATCGTACGAACTCAGCTGGCGGGGCTTTCTTCAGACTCGTTGGTTGCGAAATTTACGGCGCGACCTGGAACGATGGTGGAAATCGCGTGTTTGTAGACCATTTGGGTCACAGTGTTGCGAAGCAGAACCACATATTGATCGAAGGATTCGATCTGGCCCTGCAATTTAATCCCGTTGACGAGATAAATGGAAACAGGAACATGCTCGCGACGCAAGGTGTTGAGAAATGGGTCCTGCAAGAGCTGGCCTTTGTTATTGCTCACGATATTTTCCGTGTTCAAAAGTTAATAGAACTTGACCTTACCACAGGGCGCGGGCGGGGTCATGTAGTCCTAGGCCGATTCCTTGTCTTTAAAGGGGTTGTGGGAGCTCTTCATCTGGATGCGCAGCGGCGTGCCGACCAGGTCAAATTCCTTGCGGAAACGCCCTTCCAGATAGCGTTTGTACGACTCGGTGACATGCTCAAGCGAATTGCCGTGGATGATAATGATGGGTGGGTTCATGCCGCCCTGGTGGGCATAACGCAGCTTGGGGCGGAAAACACCCGAGCGCTGGGGTTGCTGGAACTGCACGGCTTCCAGCAGCAGCCGGGTGAGCACCGGTGTGGACATCTTGCGATTGGCCGATGCATGGGCCTGAACAATCGACTTCCAGACCGGGCCCAGGCCCTGCCGTTTGATAGCTGAAATTGGGTGGATGGCGGCAAATTTGAGGAAACCCAACCGGGTCTCGATGGAGCGCTCGAGCAGCTCACGCTGGTAGGAATCCACAGCGTCCGACTTGTTGATGGCCAGCACTACCGAACGCCCGCTTTCGAGGATATAGCCGGCAATGTGGGCATCCTGATCGGTCACACCTTGGGTGGCGTCGAGCAGCAGCAGCACTACGTTGGCGTTTTCGATGGCCTGCAGGGTCTTGACGACGGAAAACTTCTCGATGGCCTCAAAAACCTTGCCTTTGCGGCGTAGTCCTGCCGTGTCGATCAGTTCAAACTTTTGCCCGGCGCGCTCAAAAGGCACGGAAATGGCGTCGCGGGTTGTCCCGGGCAAATCAAAGGCCACCAGGCGCTCTTCGCCCAGCCAGGTGTTGATCAATGTGGACTTCCCCACATTCGGGCGTCCTGCCACGGCCAGACGAATCACAGAAGGATCTTGAGGCTCAGCCTCTTCGTCCGGATCCGGCAAATTGAGCGGCGCCAGGGCCATGTCAACCAGCGTGCGCATACCTTGGCCATGTGAGGCGGAAACCGCCAGCATCTCGCCCAGGCCCAGTTCAAAGAACTCGGACAGCTGCACGCCTTCAGTCATGCCCTCCGCCTTGTTGGCCGTCAGGATGGTGGGTTTGCCCAGCTTGCGCAGGTATTTGGCGATGTCGTGATCCTGCGCACTGATGCCTGCGCGGGCGTCCACCACAAAGACGACCACATCGGCTTCCGCGACCGCCTGCCGGGTCTGCTTGGCCATTTCCTTGTAAATGCCGGACGCCGCATCGGGTTCAAACCCGCCGGTGTCGATCACGATGTATTCGTGGGGGCCCAGCTTTCCGTTACCGTAATGACGATCCCGCGTCAGGCCGGCGAAATCGGCCACGATCGCATCCCGCGTCTTGGTCAGCCGGTTGAAAAGCGTCGACTTGCCCACATTGGGGCGGCCGACTAACGCTATGACAGGTTTCATCAATCAGTTTCTGGCAGGACCGCAGGCCCTTATTGAGGCTGGAAGCCGTAAACACCGCCGTTTTGCGTCACGGCGATCAGCGTATTGCCAGCGAGCACGGGCGTTGCGGCAATGGCTGAGCCATCGGTGGGCAGGCGATTGAGCAATGAGCCGTCTTCGCGGGAAAGCAGGTGGATGTAGCCGGAAAAGTCGCCCATGGCAATGGAGCGCCCGACGACGAGTGGCGCCGTGAGGCTGCGGTAACGCAGGCGGTCCGTGGACCACGCACGCTCACCATCGGTGCGGCGCCAGGCGTTTACCGTGCCATCAGCTTCCGTGCCGAACAGCAGGCGATCGTCTCCATCAATGCCCTGTACACCATTGGCCGGCTTGGCCCACAGCAGGTTGCCGCGCACAGCATTGACGCATCCAACACTCGCCTGGAATGCGCGCGCGCAAACAATATCGCCCTGCCGGCTGACGCGTCCTACCAGGTCGACGAGCCGTTCCACGTCATTGATGCCGCGAGGCGTGGCAATCGGTGCCTCCCAACGTACGCTACCGTTAGACGGGTTGAGGCCCACGAGGCGGCCGGCCAAACCTACGACCAACGTATCGCCCACCGCCAGCATGACGCCGGACTGGCGAAGCACCAAAGGTTCGTTGGGTCGCTGCTGCGCCCAGAGCTTGCGGCCCGTCAGTCCATCAAAGGCCGTGACCGAACGGTCTGCGGCCAGGACAAATACCCTCAAGCCAGCCACGAAGGGAGCGGAAAATGCCTGGGCGCCCAGCTTTTGGCGCCAGAGTTCCTTGCCATCCTGCAACGCGATGACTTCATTGGCCTTGGTTACCACGGCAACGACCTTGCCGTCGTTTCCAGCACCGGCGGCCAAGGGTGTATTCAGCGCAAGGCGCCAGAAGTCGCGGCCGGTCTGGGCATCCAGCAAGGCCACGGTGCCGTCACCACTGGCCACTGCCACAGTGTTGCCCGAAACCCCCATCTCCAGCGGGAAGTTCACCTGCCCCACGCGGGTGGTCCAGATCTGGCGCGCAGACACCAACCCAGTGACCGGCTGAAGTTCTGCGGGCTGCGGTTTTGCAGGACCCCCACCGAAAAAGGAACAGCCGCTCAGAATCGCTATCAAAACAATAGCTGCTGGCGCACGAACCGCTTGGGCCAGAGGCCTAAAAGATTGATAAATCATTTCTTCACCTCTGTATTCGATGGCACGTCGGACTTGGTAGTCCCTGCGTTGGGATCAACCCCCAGCGCGTTGAGCTTGACCTCAACCAGACGCCGATACTCGGAGCGCTCGTCAAGCCCCTTGTAAGCCTTTTCATATTCACTTTTCGCTTCTGGTTTCTTACCCTGCGCTGCCAGAATATCGCCACGCCGGTCAGCGACCAATGCCGTGAAGTCTTTCGGGAAAGGGCCCGATACCTGCTGCAGGGCCTCGTCATAGGACTTCTTCTCAAGCAGCAGCCCCGCCAGGCGCAGCCGGGCAATGGCCTGATAGCCCTCATCAGAGGCTTTTTCAGCGACCCAATTCAGGGCAGCACGCGATGCGTCGACATTGCCTTTGTCGTAGTAAGCCTTGGCGGCAAGCAGCCCCGCCTGTTGGGCGTACGTTGTCCGGCCAAAACGATCTTTCATGTCGGCCAATGAGCGGTCAATTTTTGTCACGTCACCGGACTGCACAGCGCGCTCGACTTCGTCATACATGACCGAAGCCTGGGCTGCCTGGTTACGCTGCCAGTAGTGGTATCCATTCCACGCAGCAAAGGCCCCGAGCACCACAATCAGGGCCCAGGTGATCATGTCACCGTACTGCTTCCAGAAGTGCTTGAGCTCGTCAAGCTGTTCCTGTTCTTCCAAATCAAGATGTTTTGCCATAAAAGTCTTTGTTCTGCCCCGGAAATGGTGCGGATTGAGTTGGGGTGATTGTAGAGGCCCGGCCAGCACTCCAAATGGCCGGCCGTGGCGGCTCAGCCGCGCAGGCTGTGAGCCCAGGCCATGACATCCCCCAGGGGCTGCAGTGCCTGGGCCTGCAGGGCTTGGTCTTTTTCGCCCCGCAGGTGTTTGACGGCAACACAGCCTTGAGCGAACTCGGTTTCGCCAAAAATCAGGGCGTAGCGCGCACCGCTGCCGTCAGCCTTCTTGAACTGGGATTTCATGCTACCCATGCCTTCACCCGTGCCGGCGTGCATCTGCACGTTGATGCCGGCGGCGCGCAAGGCTTCGCAGGTTGCCATCACGGTTGGCATCATCTCGGCAGACGGAACGACCACGTAGGCGTCGGGGCCACTCACCGGCGGCAACACGCCCACCGCCTCAAGCAGAAGCAGCATTCGTTCCACACCCATGCCCCAGCCTACCGCAGGCGTTGGCTTGCCGCCAAGCTGCTCGAACAGGCCGTCGTACCGGCCGCCGCCACAGACCGTACCCTGCGAACCAAGCTTGTCGGTAACCCATTCAAACACGGTGAGGTTGTAGTAGTCCATGCCACGCACCAGGCGCGGATTAATGCGATAGGCCAGCCCTACCGCGTCGAGCACCGCGCGCACCGCGGTCAGATGCGCCAGCGAGGCGTCGCCAAGGAAGTCCATGAGCTGCGGAGCGGCTTCCACAACGGGCCGCATGGCAGGATTTTTGGTATCGAGGATGCGCAACGGATTACTGTGCAGCCGGCGTTTTGCATCTTCGTCGAGCACGCCGGCATGCGCCTCAAAGTGCGTGATCAGCGCGGCACGGTGCGCCATTCGCTCGCTGGGCTGGCCCAGGCTGTTCAGTTCGAGCCGCACATGCTCCATCGGAATGCCCAGGTCGTGCAGCAGCGCTCGGCACATCAAAATTTGCTCGGCATCCACATCGGGCCCGGAAAAACCCAAGGCTTCGACATCGATCTGATGGAACTGGCGATAGCGCCCCTTCTGTGGTCGCTCATGGCGAAACAGCGGTACTGCCGACCAGACCCGTATCGGGCCGTTGTACAGCGTGTTGTGCTCAATCATCGCGCGCACAATACCGGCGGTGGCTTCAGGGCGCAACGTGAGTCGGTCACCATTCATTGAATCTACGAAGGAATACATTTCCTTCTCGACGATATCGGTCACCTCACCAAGGCCGCGCACAAACAGCGCGGTTGGCTCAACGATCGGCGTGCGTACATTGACATAGGCATAGCGGGCCATCAACGCGCGCACCTTGGCTTCGAACCACTCCCAACGAGCCGACTCAGGCGGCAGGATGTCGTTCATCCCCTTGACGCCTGTCAGTTTTTCCATTTTGGCCACGGCGGATTTTTCTACCGGGCCGGCAGCTGCTTTTTCAACCATGGGTGTTACGCAGCTTCAGCGACGGTGTGCGTGCCAAAGCGTTTTTCAATGTAATTTTCAACAATGACCTGGAACTCCTGCGCAATGTTGTCGCCACGCAAGGTCAGTCTTTTTTCACCATCAATGAACACCGGTGCGGCCGGCGCCTCGCCGGAGCCGGGCAGGCTGATACCGATGTCGGCATGTTTGCTTTCGCCCGGTCCATTGACGATACAGCCCATGACGGCGACCTTGAGCCCTTCAACGCCGGGATATTGTTTGCGCCAGACAGGCATCTGCGCACGCAGAAAGTCGTCAATCTGCTTGGCCAGTTCCTGGAAGGTCGTACTGGTGGTACGTCCGCAACCCGGGCATGCCGTCACACTGGGCACAAAGGTCCGCAAACCAAGCGCTTGGAGAATCTCTGACGCAATAACCACTTCCTGGGTGCGGGCCTCACCCGGTTGGGGCGTTAAGGAGACGCGAATGGTATCGCCAATGCCTTCTTGCAGCAGGATCGATAACGCCGTGGCAGAAGCCACCGTGCCCTTGGTGGCCATACCAGCCTCTGTCAGCCCCAAATGAAGCACGTGATCTGTGCGCCGAGCCAATTCGCGATAGACCGAAATCAGATCCTGAACACCACTTACCTTGCAGGAAAGAATGATCTGGTTGCGCGGCATTCCCATTTCCTCGGCGCGCCGGGCTGAGTCAACCGCAGAGGTAATCAACGCTTCATACATGACCTGCCTGGCATCCCAAGGGACTGCACGCGCGCTGTTTTCATCCATCAGGCTTGCCAGCAGTTCCTGATCAAGGCTGCCCCAGTTCACGCCGATACGCACTGGTTTTTTCCAGCGCATGGCAACTTCTATCATCTGGCCAAACTGCCGGTCACGTTTGTCGCCCTTGCCAACATTTCCGGGATTGATGCGGTATTTGGACAACGCCTCCGCGCAAGCGGGGTAATCCGTCAACAGCCGATGGCCGTTGTAATGAAAGTCCCCTATCAGTGGGACGTCTATCCCCATCCGGTCGAGCTGCTCACGCACGTGCGGAACAGCCTGCGCCGCTTCCGGTGTGTTGACGGTGATGCGAACCATCTCGGAACCCGCCAACGCCAGTTCCTTGACTTGAATCGCGGTGCCAATGGCATCCACCGTGTCAGTATTGGTCATGGACTGGACGCGTACCGGCGCATCGCCGCCGACAGTCAAAATACGGCCACCCCATGACACCTGTGACTGGAGGGAGCGCCGCGCTTTGGGAAAAGCGGACTCGATCGGAAGGCAACCCTTCGACATTATTTCACCTCAAATCGGGCAACATTGTCCCTGGCCACGCCGCTCAGATCGAAAATCTGGCCGCGTACCTGCACTTGCGTTACATCCGCCTTGCCCACCACGGCAGCCAGCGGCAACACCCCGGACGCACCCGCGACTTCTCCTGCAGTCAGGGTGCGGCGCAGTACAACCGTCCCCCGGGCATCCGTCACCTCCACCCAGGACTCACCCTTGGCACGAAAAGTCACGATGCCGGCCGGCGCTGCAGCTACGGCAAGACCACTTGGTACTGGCACCGAGGCAGGCTGAACCGCAAGCGCCGGGCCGGGCAAAGAAGTAGTTACCGTCGCAGCAAGGCTGGAAGGAGAGCTCACAACCGCGGCGGCACCGGGAAAGGTCTCATTGATCTGCTCTGGGGGAACGACAGGCTTGGTGTCGGGGGTCAATCCTCCACCCGTCATCGCCACAGCGGCAGGCAACGGCTTGGTGATCTCAGCACCACTCTCGCCGTCGCCCTGCCCCTTCGCAGCATCCTTGATGACTGGCAAAAAAATCAATACCAAAGCGCCAAGCAGCAACGCCAGACCGCCCATCACGGCCGGCTTGGAAACCTGGGTCCACATGGCAGGCCGGGGGTTTTCGCCGGGGGAGCGAAACGGTGTATTGATGCCTGCCCCCTGGTAAATTAACTTGGGAGCACTAGTCTGTGGCAGGCGCTCAAGCACAGGAGCGGCATCCAGTTTCAGGCTACGGCACACGCTCGAAGCCAGCGCCCGAACAAAAACGGCATCCGGCAGCAAGTCAAAGCGATCCAGCTCCAGCGCTTCGAGTTTTTTTACAGGAACCTTCAAAGATACTGCGAGGGCCGCGATATGTATGCCTGCAGCCTCTCTTGCCTCGCGAAGTAGTGTGCCTGCCGTGGGCTCCAAGCCGCCCCCCTGGTCAACGCCAGTCGCAGCCATTCCAGATGTGGCTTCCCCAGCCGGTGCAACAACGTCAGCGTCACTCATTGAACGCCCCCTTGTCATAAGCAGCAGCCTCCCGGGACTGCGCAAAACGCTTTTTAAGCTGATCACCGAGCTGCCGTACCGAGTCTCGATTGTTTAGTTTTCGCTCAATCTTGATGCCAAGCCAAAGTGTCTCTGCGTTGGCCAGATCGCCGTTGTTCAAGCGGCGAATGTAAAACTGGGCGCGCGTCAAATCGCCGCGCTCATACAGCAGGTTCGCAAGGTTATAACCAATAATGGGATTACCCGCATCCAGCTCATAGGCTTGCATCAAGCTCTGCTCGGCCTCCACTCGCTGCCCCCCGCGAAGCTGGCAAATTCCCTGGGTCATCAGGGTTTTTGCCCTGCCGGCATAAGTTGGATTGGCGATCGCCTGGGTAAACCACCGAAGTGAATCGGTATAGCGACCTTGCTGGCACAAAAGCCAGCCGTAGTTATGAGCCACGCCAGCGTCGCGAGGGTTCAGCGCAAGCGCACGACGAAAACTGTCCTCAGCCAATGGAATATCGTTAAGCCTCATATAAGCAAGGCCGCGCAGGTTGTACGCATCTGCAAATGTAGGATCGATTGCCAGCGATTGCTTGATTTCATCCAACGCTACGTTGATTTGCCCCTGCTCGAAATATCCGGTAGCCAGTTCAAGCCGCAACCTTGCGCGTCGCCGCTGATCAGGCTCGTCTGATTCCGTGACAATGTCAGTGCGGTTACCCGAGACCCCCGGAGTTCCGGCCTGATTGGCACACCCCGTGAGCAACACTACCAGCCAGCAGGCCGGCACCCAGATCATATTGGCGCGAAATCTCATGTACCCATCCCTTTGGCCACTACGACCTTGATCCCCCCGAGCATACCTTGCCGCTGCGCCGCCATGCGCTGATCTACACCTGTGCGGTCCTGTACATCGCCAGCCAGTTGCCCGCAAGCCGCATCAATATCGTCCCCACGGGTTTTCCTGACAGTTGTCACAATACCCGCATCCATCAGGATTTTCGCAAATGCCATCACCTGCAGCATGTCCGAACGCTTCAATCCCGAAGCCGGAAATGGATTAAAGGGAATCAGGTTGAATTTGCAGGAGAGCCCCTTCTCTGCCTGGGTTCGAACCAGCGATACGAGCTGACGCGCATGCTCTGGCTGGTCGTTCACACCATCGAGCAGGCAATACTCAAACGTGATGAAGTCCCGGGGCGCCGATGATTGATAGCGAGTACAAGCCGCAAGCAGTTCGGATATGGGGTATTTTTTATTCAAGGGCACAAGGTAGTCGCGCAGCCCATCTTCCGGTGCATGCAGCGATACAGCCAAGGCTACCGGGCAGTCCCCGGCCAACCGATCAATCATGGGCACCACACCCGATGTCGATACCGTCACCCGTCGACGTGAAAGACCATATCCATGGTCGTCAAGCATGACCTTCAGGGCTGGCAAGAGCTGCGAATAGTTCTGCAGGGGTTCGCCCATGCCCATCATGACGACGTTGGAAATCACGCGCTCATCCCTGCCCAGGTGCAGCCGCAGGAAATGCTCGGCAAACCATAGTTGGGAAATGATCTCTCCTGTGGTCAGGTTACGGCTGAAGCCCTGGTGGCCCGTGGAGCAGAACCGGCAACCGACAGCACAGCCGGCCTGCGAGGAAATGCACAATGTTCCTCTGTCGGTTTCCGGAATAAAAACAGTTTCAATGACATCGCCTGCACCGACATCAAACAACCATTTGATGGTGCCATCGGCGGAATCGTGGCGGGAAACCACTTTGGGACTCAAAACCTGAGCTGATCCTGTGAGCTTGTCGCGCAAGGATTTTGCCAAATCCGTCATTTGCCCGAAATCTGCGACCCCTTTTTGGTGAATCCAGCGGAAAAGCTGCGTGGCCCGAAAGCGTTTTTCACCAAGCTGCCCACAAAAAGCCGCCAAACCATCCAGATCGTAGTCAAGAAGGTTGGCAACCATCACAGTAAACAACCGGCTGAACCGTCCCAAGCAAGCGACGGCCCTGGCAGGGGGTAGCAAAGCATGGGGCGGAACATAGTTAATTATTAACGCGAGTAAACGCTCATGCCGGGAAAGAAGAAAGCGATTTCCGCCTTGGCCGTTTCAGCGGCATCCGAACCATGGACAGCATTGGCATCAATGCTGTCGGCGAAGTCAGCGCGAATGGTGCCGGCGGCAGCCTTCTTCGGGTCGGTGGCACCCATCAGGTCACGGTTTTTCAGGATGGCGCCCTCGCCTTCCAGCGCCTGGATCATGACAGGGCCGGAGATCATGAAGGAAACCAGGTCTTTGAAGAATGGACGCTCTTTGTGCACCGCATAAAAGGCCTCAGCCTCGCCTTGCGACAAGTGAGCCATCCTGGCGGCCACAACCTTCAGGCCTGCAGCCTCAAAACGCGCATAGATTTGCCCAATGACGTTTTTTGCCACTGCGTCGGGTTTGATGATGGAAAGAGTGCGCTCGATTGCCATGAGATTTCCTTAACTTGAATTTTTTGGAGTCGTAAATTATTCAAAAATTTGAATAAAGCCCATAATTTTAACCTGTGGGCGTATGGGCTCAAATCAACCTTGCGATTTGAAGTGCCTCTGCGGGGTCATCGATTTCCGCGGTTCCCACCACCCCGATTGCCGCCTCCCCGGTTTCCACCACCGGCACCGCCGCGGCGCGGCCCGCCGGTACCGTTTCCGCCCGTACCACCGCCGCCGCGGCGCTGCTGGCCCTGGCCTTGACCCTGTCGCTGCCGGGTAAAAGTGTCCGCACCGATATAACCAAATGAGGTTTTCATCGGATCGGGCTGCGCTCCTCCGGCAATTTTGTCACCACGGTCATCCCGCCGTTTTTGTCCCTGCATTCCGTTGCCGTTACCTTGCGGCGGACCTGTCCGGAAACCACTACCAGGACTGCCCCCCTGGTTGCGCCCCTTACCACCGCGGCGGCGGTTGCCACGGGGGACTGAATCGTTGAGATTGAGCGGTGGTTGCAGCTCATGTGGATCATAAATCTCCTGCCCGTCCCCTGATTCGCCTTGCACCGGCGCTTGAGACGATTCGCTGTTTGGCGCTGACGGGCGCCCGCGGTCCCCGCGTTGCCGTTCGTTTCTGCGTGGTCCCCGCCTCGGTTGCTCAACCCCCTCTCCATGAGCGTCGGCTGCCTGCGCCCCTCCCGACGATCCGCGCGATTCGGAACGCGTCAAAGCGCTTGTCAGAGCCCAAATATCGCGCTCATCGAGTTCGACAAACGCTCCACGCTTAAGGCCGCGCGGGAGAACCATGGCCCCATAGCGAATGCGAATAAGGCGGCTGACAGCGTGCCCCACTGCCTCAAACATACGTCTGACCTCGCGGTTGCGGCCTTCGGAAATGGTGACTTTGTACCAGCAGTTGGCTCCCTCCCCCCCTCCAGCTTCAATGGAGCTGAACTGGGCCGTGCCGTCGTCCAGGCTCACACCTTCGATCAGACGTTTTTTTTCTTCGTTATTTAGCGCTCCGAGCACACGGACAGCGTACTCACGCTCCAGGCCGAAACGCGGATGCATCAACTTGTTGGCCAATTCACCCGAACTGGTCAACAGCAGAAGGCCCTCCGTGTTCAAGTCAAGGCGACCGACCGATTGCCATTTGCCCTGGAAGAGCTTGGGCAAGCGGCGGAAGACGGTCGGACGGTTTTGCGGGTCATCGTGTGTGACGACCTCTCCGGTGGGCTTGTGATAGGCGATCACCCTGGGCGGCGGCGGGTCGATACGCACCCGGATTGGCTTGCCATTGACTTTGACCGTATCTCCAAACTGGATGCGTTGCCCTATATGGGCAGGCTCAGCATTGACCGAGATTCGCCCCTCCAGAATCAGTTGCTCCATCTCCAGCCGGGAACCCAGCCCTGCCTGGGCTAGCACTTTGTGCAGCTTGGGGGTTTCGGGCTGGGGCGCCAGCACTCGCTTGGGCAGTGCCAACGCGACGTCTTCCTCATCAGCATCGAATTGCCCAGTCACGACATCCTCAAACCGGATGGCGCCGGGGGCTGGGGCATTGCGGCCGGCAGGAGGTCGCGGCGCCGGAGTATGGATGGCCTGCGCGGGGCCGGACTCGGGGGAGGCTATTGCTTCTGGCAAATCTTGCACGGCTTGCTCCTCTACGAGCACCTTGTCCTGCGGCACACGAGATGTGTCCACAGATTCGGAAGCAGGAGGGTCTTGTTGGGTCATGGTTTACATTCGGGTGGGCTCATCGCCACCGGTCTCATTGTTCTCAAGAGGCTCGGCATCACTGTCGTCAGCGACGCGTGGTTGCGTGTACAGAGTCGGCGCCTCGGCAATCTCACCACTCCCAATCTCTTCGGCCATGCCGGACACGGGCTCCGCTGCGGCAAGTTCCTGCGGCTCAACATCTGTACCATCCATGTCCACCTCCGGCTTGCCCGCAAGTTCAGAGATGCCAAATTCAATCTGCTCGAGCATCGGAAGCTGATTCGGGCTGCTGTCCATCACGGGAAGCTGGTCCAGCGACTCGACCCCAAGGTCGTCAAGAAACTGCCGGGTGGTGGCATAAAGTGCCGGGCGACCGACGGTTTCCCGATGGCCGATCACTTCCACCCACCCGCGGTCTTCGAGCTGCTTGAGGATCATGCTGTTGATCGTGACCCCCCGGATGTCCTCCATGTCACCGCGCGTCACCGGCTGACGATACGCAATGATGGCCAAGGTTTCCAGTGTGGCACGGCTATAACGCGGGGGTTTTTCGGGGTGCAGCCGGTCCAGATATTCACGCATCTGCGGCCTGCTTTGAAAGCGCCATCCCGTCGCCACGTGAACAAGTTCCACGCCACGGCCGGACCAATCGTTTTGCAACTCCTCAAGCACCAGCTTGAGGCTGTCCGCAGTCAATACCCCGTTAAACAGAACACCCATTTCGCGCAGGGGCAACGGTTGTTGCGCGCAAATAAGTGCTGTTTCGAGGACGCGTTTTGCATCCGTCGTATTCATGATTGTGGTCGTTCCGAAAAAAAGCGGAAAAAGGGCCGGGAAAACGTGGGTTCGGCGCTTGGCGCGCAAGGCATCCAAATACGCAATCTCCTGATCAGGATGCCATGGTGCAGGTAGCTGAAAACTACTGGATTTGATTGTATATCAGGCCCAAACCGGCAATAGCGGCCTGAAGGTCGGCTGGAGGGGCTGACCGGAACTCCATCATTTTGCCCGTTACCGGATGCTCGAACGCCAGCCGACACGCATGCAGCGCCTGACGGCCAAGCCCCGCCGCAGGAGCTCCCCCGTACAACTCGTCGGACACCAGGGGATGGCCAATGAAGGCCATATGGACCCGGATTTGGTGAGTGCGACCGGTGTGCAGCTTGCATCTGACCAGGCAGTGCTTACCGGTACTTTGCAGCAGCGACACCGAGGTGGAGGCCGACTTCCCAGCGTTCTTCTCCAGGTCCACCACAGCCATCCGCAGCCGGTTGCGCGGATCCCGCCCAATGGCTGCGTCTACCTGCCGGGTTTTCCCGCCCAGCCATGCACCCTGGGCCAGTGCGACATATTCCCTGCTCACGTCGCGGGCAGCGATCAGGCCGACCAGCTGGTCCATCACCGTCCGCTGCCGGGCGACCACCATCAAACCGCTGGTGTCCTTGTCAAGACGGTGAACAATGCCGGCGCGTGGCAGGAAGACGGCCTGCGAATCATGCGCCAGCAAGCCGTTCAACAAGGTCCCGCTCCAGTTGCCGGGCGCCGGATGCACAACCAGCCCTGCAGGTTTATTGATCACCATCAGGTAAGCGTCCTCGAACACGATGTCCAGTACCATCGCTTCAGGCTTGAATGCCTGGCTTTGCGGCGTCGGACGCAACTCAATGGCGAGTTCATCACCAGCCCTGACCTTCGTGGATGTCTTGGTGACTGTAGAGCCCCCGAGTTTCACCATGCCAGAGTCGATCAAGTGCTGAAGATATGTGCGCGAGAACTCGGGCACAATGGCGGCCAAAGCGCGATCGAGACGGCTGCCATGGCTTTCGACCGGGACAGCTACCTGCCGCAACTCCACCTCGACAGCCGTATCACCCTCCTCCAGAGCCTCGTCTGGCCCCCCCTCAGGCGCAGTAGCGCCCGATATAATCAATTTGCTTTGTTCTGAATCAGTCATCAAGAAGRTCGATTGCAATGTTTTCCACCAAATTATCGGTTGTTCCCAATGCAATGCCGCTTTTTGCAGCCGTTTGCGCTTTGTCTTTCGTCATTGCCGGATGCTCGAGCACCCCTGCGCCCGACAAGACTGCCACATGGAGTCCCAACAAGATTTACGCCGAAGCAAAGGATGAGGCCAGCGGCGGGGCCTATGACAAGGCAATCCCGCTGTATGAAAAACTGGAAGGCCGTGCTGCAGGTACCCCCCTCGCCCAGCAAGCGCAGCTTGAGAAAGCTTATGCCCAGTACAAGGGAGGAGAACAAGCCCAGGCCATTGCGACATTGGACCGGTTTATGAGGCTGCATCCGGCCAGCCCGGCCCTGGACTATGCGCTGTATCTCAAAGGCCTGGTGAATTTCAACGACAACCTCGGTATCTTTTCGTTCATTTCACGTCAGGATTTGTCCGAAAGAGACCAGAAAGCGGCCAAGGAATCCTTTGAGTCATTCAAGGACCTGGTGACCCGCTTTCCAGATTCAAAATACTCGCCGGATGCCCGTCTGCGGATGAGCTACATCGTGAATTCGCTGGCCCAATCCGAAGTGCATGTCGCGCGGTACTACTACTCACGGGGTGCCTACGTGGCTGCAATCAACCGCGCGCAGAGCGCAATCGCCGACTACCGCGATGTACCCGCATTGGAAGAGGCTACTTTCATTCTCTATAAGTCCTACGAAGCGCTGGGCATGGTTGAATTGCGTGACGATACCCGCCGCATCCTTGAAAAGACTTACCCGCAAAGCGAGTACCTGAGCAAAGGATTCAAGTCGGGAGACAATCCTTGGTACAAGTTCTGGTAAGAGCTTCCAGCCGGTCGAACAGCTCCGCCTCTGATGCCAACCGTTGCATCGGCGGAAGGGCCCTCAGCAAACGCCGTCCGTAACCCATGGTCGCCAGGCGGCTGTCACATACCACCAATACCCCCTGGTCACTTTCTCGGCGTATCAGGCGCCCCGCGCCCTGCTTGAGAGCTACTGCGGCCTCCGGCAGAAAATAGTCGTGAAAAGCGCTGCGACCCTGTGATTCGAGGAGCTTTGAGCGTGCCTCGGCCAGCGGGTCGTTCGGGGGCGGAAAAGGCAGCTTGTCAATGACAACCAGCTGAAGCGCGTCGCCAGGCACGTCAATGCCCTCCCAAAATGACGCCGAAGCCACCAGCACGCAGCCTTTGCCACCATTGGCATTGCCTTCACGGAAGCGTTCAATCAGCACACGCTTGGGCATGGTCCCCTGGACCAGCACCTCCATGTCCGGCGAATCCAAAAACCTCTCTCTGAGCGCATCACCAATGGTACGCAAAGCCCGCAGCGTGGTCGTCAAAACCATGGTGCGCCCCCCGAGACGTCGCGACCATCTGGCGGCAGCCTCCGCAACTTTCATTGTGTGAGCAGGGTCTCCCGGTTTGGGGAACACCTCAGGCACATACAACGCCGCCTGCCGCTCGTAATCAAAAGGACTTCCTACCCGCAAGACCTCAGCATCTTCCAGCCCGCAAGGCTGGGTAAACCAGCTGAGCTTGTCGTCATCCCCGAGGGTGGCAGAGGTGAATATCCAGGACTTTGCCGAGCCGGCGGATGCGCCCAGCACCTTGCTTTTCACCGCCTTCGAAATATCCAGCGGCGACTCGACCAGCCGGAGCTGGGTTCCCACGTCAGCCCAGCGCACGCAGCCCGGTTCGCATGCTTGAACGAAGCGCTGGGCGCGCTCCGCCAATTCCTCCGCACGCTCATGGAGGCGAACAAAATCAGGCGCAATTTCACTGACCGTATCCAAGGCGGCACAAGCCTGCTCGCAAGACGTGTGAATGACTTGCAGCGCACTGTTCCACTCAGCCGCGTCCAACCCCTCCGGGGACTCACCGACCCATCGCAGTTTCGTGCCGGGGTACTGTTTTCCGGCGCACAGGCGCAGCTCGCGCGCGGCGTGCTCGACGGTCGACACCACCTCCCGCCAGTCCACCAGTCCGCGAGCCAGTTGCAGGCCAGTGGCCAGCATGTCCCTTGCAAAATCGAGAAGCTGGCCCGTGGTCAGGTTTGTTCCCAGAAACTGCACGCCGGTCTCGTTGAGCTGGTGCGCTTCATCGAAGATGGCGATACGCACGGAAGGCAGCAACTCAGCAACGCCGGATTCGCGTACCGCCAAGTCGGCAAAGAACAGGTGGTGATTGATCACCACCACGTCGGCAGCCATGGCTTCCCTGCGGGCCAGGTTCACATGACAAGCCCGAAAACGCGGACAGGTGGCGCCCAGACAATTTTCACGCGTGGAGGTCACTAGGGGAATCATCGGCGAACGTTCGTCCAGCCCCGGGAGTTCGGCCAGGTCGCCGGTGCGCGTGATCTTGGACCATTCTTCAATTTTGGCCAGGGCGCGCAGAGAAACGCCGTCGGGCAAATAAGCCTCCTGACGCGCCATTTCCATGCGGTGCAAACACAGGTAGCTGGCCCGCCCCTTGAGTAGAGCCGTGCTGACCGGAAGACCCAGCGCCTCCACCAGGCGCGGCAAATCACGACCGAAAAGCTGGTCCTGCAGGGCCTTGGTCGCTGTCGACAACAACACGCGCTCGCCACTCAGCAAAGCGGGAACCAAGTATGAAAAAGTTTTACCAACACCGGTGCTGGCCTCGACCACGAGGGGATATGCCCCCTCAATGGCACGCGCCACAGCCAGGGCCATTTCCGTCTGGCCGCTGCGCGGGACGAAATGCTCCGCGGCGCGCGACAGGACACCTCCCGGCGCAAATGCCTCTTCTACTTCTATCGCAAGGGTCATCAAGCAGGCTCTGGGGGATCCAGCGACAGCTCAAGCTGTGCAATCTGGTCACGAAGCTGCAGACGCCGCTTTTTGAGGCGCCTGAGCAACAATTCATCAATGGGAAAGGCGTGCGCGGTCAAGTCAACCAGCACATTGAGATCAGCGTGCTCCATTTTGAGTTCGATCAGCTGGCGTTCCGGGGAATGTAAATTTAAGTCCAAGGTTTTTTATCCGTACACGCTGCTTCGCTTGATAATACGTCGATTGCGACCACAAATCGAGCCTCGCGCTTGAACGACCACACAATGTCCAAAGGTTATCGAATCACAGCGTCCACCGGTATCCATAAAGGCGATCGGGACTACCAGCAGGATCAGGTCAACCTGTTCAGCCACTCTCGCATTCCCGGCTGTATGCTGGGCATCGTGGCTGACGGTATGGGAGGCCGTAGCGGGGGGCGCAAGGCCTCCGATCAGGTCATGTTGACGGCCAAGCAGCTTTTTGAGCGCTATGCTCCGGAAACAGATGATGCACCTGCGATGCTCAAACAGGTCATTGAAGAGGCCCATATCGTCATCAAACTGACCGCAATCTCGGCCGAGCAGGAACCGCACAGCACGCTGGCAGCATTTCTGATCAACCCGGGTGGGGACTGCCACTGGGTACATACCGGTGACTCCAGGATCTACCATTACCAGGGTAGCAAGCTGGTACACAGAACGGTTGACCACTCGTATGTGCAGACCTTGGTGGACAAAGGCGAGATTACCGAAGAAGAAGCCAATGTCCATCCGCAGTCGAACATCCTGATGGGCTGCCTGGGCACTGAAGATGCGCCACCTATTACCCACCATTTCATCCCGCAACTCCGGCCTGAAGACGTCCTGCTGGCTTGCAGCGATGGGGTCTGGCACTATTTCAGCACCAGCGAAATGGGCTCGGCCCTGTCAATGCTGTCACCTCGCGAGGCAACTGAGTTCCTGATCCAGAAAGCAAGATCCCGCGCAAGAGGCGGCGGTGACAACCTCTCGCTGGTAATCGTCAAACTCGAACCTCTCGGTTGAGTTCCGCACGGCAGTTCAAAACCAGGCTTACTCCGGCAAAGGCAGCGGCTTCGCCGGGGGTTTGGTTTGTTTCAGGCGGTCACGCTCATGCTGCGCCTTGCGCTCCTGAGCCTCCTTCTGACGATCACTGAATTTTTTGGCTTCTTCCGCAGCCGTGACCTGCTTGTCGAGCCGGTCCTGGACCCGTTCCTGGCTACCCTTTATCTTCGCAGCGTTGGCGTCGCTGCTGCCTTGCTCTGCGGCCTTTGCGGCGCCACGGTCCTCGGCTTTCTTTTTCTCCCGTTCAAGACGGGATTGGGAGTCTGCCAAAGCCTTCGCCCGGCGGTCTGCAGCTTCCTGCTGCTTTTCAGCTGACGACTTCTCTTCTGTTTTACGGATTTGCTCTGCCCCTTTGATGCGGCGTTCCTCGTCATTGAGCGACAGCTCTTGACGGCGAAGGTCTGCCATGGCTTCGCGCCGCCGGTCATTGACTTTGCCGAGGCAGCTGTTGACGGCAAACCGGTCGTAACAGGCAGCATCCTCAACCAAAAACCCTGCCTCCAGCCTGGTGCGTTCGGCGCTGATTCTTGTTCGCTCGGCATCAATGCTTCGCATCTGGTCGGCGGGTGCAGCCGTTTCGACCGTGGACTGCGCATTCGCGAGCACGCTTAAAGCGATGAGAAAACAGGCGGTAACCAGATGCTTCATGTGAGTGTTGTATCCACGTTTCTGCGTTCAAGCGCCAGAAATTCCTTTGACTGCATTTCGTTGAGCCGGGAAACCGTACGGGGAAATTCGTGTACCAGTGGCCCCTCGGTGTACAACGCCTCAGGAGCGACTTCTGCCGACATGATCAACTTGACCCGGCGGTCATACAGCACATCCACCAGCCAGGTAAACCGCCGTGCCTCCGACGCCATACGCACCGGCATATGCGGTACATCGCTTAGCAGCACAGTATGAAACTGCGTGGCTATTTCCAGGTAATCGTTTTGCGAACGCGGACCACCGCACAGCGTCTTGAAGTCAAACCAGACAACTCCACCCGCCTTGCGCCTGGCCTGGATTTGCCTGGACTCAATCTGCAACACCGGGTTCTCATCCTGAGACTCTGCCAGCGCATTAAAAGTTTCAGTCATTTCAGCATCAGCCTGGAGGCCTAGCGGGGTGTGATAGAGCTTCGCCTGGGCTAACGTGCGCCCGCGGTAGTCCGTCCCGTTGTCAACACTGATGACCTCCAGCCTCGCCTTCAGCAATTCAATGGCAGGCAGAACACGGTCGCGATGCATGCCATTCGGATACAGCTCGTCCGGCTGAAAGTTGGAAGTAGTGACAAAGCCGACTCCATTGTCAAACAGCGCCGACAACAGACGGTGAAGAATCATCGCGTCGGTGATGTCCGCCACATGAAACTCGTCAAAGCAGATGAGCCGGTATCGCTTCGCAATGCGCCGGCCCAGCTCGTCCAGCGGATTTGCCGTACCCTGAAGGTCCTGCAACTCCCGGTGCACCTCACGCATGAACTCGTGAAAGTGCAGCCGTACCTTGCGCCTGAGAGGGACAGCCCCGAAAAAGCAGTCCATCAAGAAACTTTTTCCCCTGCCAACGCCCCCGTACATGTACACGCCACGAGGGACATCAGGCCGGTTTATCAGCTTCTTGATGGCATTGGAGCGCTGCTCCTTGAACGCCGCCCACTCAGAGGCGCAACGCTCAAGAGCTTCGACTGCCCGCAACTGGGCAGGATCGCTTTGATAGCCCCGCGCCGCAAGTTCGGCGTCGTACGCCGAGCGCACCGGTTGATTCACCGACTTCTTGCCTGCGTACTCAGAAATTCAAGGTACGCTTGTCGACCGCCAGCGCAGCTTCCTTGGTCGCCTCGCTCAAAGACGGATGGGCATGGCAGATGCGGGCGATGTCTTCGCTGCTGGCGCGGAATTCCATGGCCACCACGCATTCAGCGATCAGTTCGCTGGCCATCGGGCCGACGATGTGCACGCCGAGAATTTCATCCGTCGCGGCATCGGCCAGCATCTTCACCATGCCAGTTGTGTCACCCAGCGCGCGTGCGCGGCCATTGGCCATGAACGGGAAAGTCCCCGCCTTGTACGCCCGGCCGGCAGCTTTGAGCTGCTCTTCGGTCTGCCCCACCCAGGCGATTTCAGGGTTGGTGTAGATCACCCAGGGAATCGTGTTGAAGTTGACATGACCATGCTGCCCGGCAATGCGCTCGGCAACCGCAACGCCCTCTTCCTCGGCCTTGTGCGCCAGCATGGGGCCGCGTACCACGTCGCCTATAGCCCAGACATTGGGCAGGCTGGTTTTGCATTCCTCATCCACCACCACGGCGCCGCGCTCGTCGAGCTTCAGGCCAACGGCTTCAGGGTTCAGGCCCTGGGTGTTGGCTACCCGGCCAATGGAGATGATGAGCTTGTCCACCTCCAGGGTCTGGGCCTCGCCCTTGGCATCGGTGTAGGCAACACTGACACCTTTCTTGCCGCTCTTGATCTCGCCGACCTTCACGCCGAGCGCGATTTTCAGACCCTGCTTGTCGAATGCTTTCTTTGCTTCCTTGGCGATCTGCTGATCGACTGCGCCCAGGAACGTCGGCAGGCCTTCCAGTACCGTCACGTCTGCACCCAGGCGGCGCCAGACCGAGCCCATTTCCAGGCCAATCACGCCAGAGCCGATCAGGCCCAGCTTCTTGGGCACGGCGCCGATGCGCAATGCACCGTCATTCGACAGGATATTTTCTTCGTCAAATGGCGCCCCCGGGAGCGCGCGGGCGTTGGAACCCGTGGCCACGATGATGTGCTTGCCAGAGATGGTTTCCTCAGCGGCACCGGCGACCTTGACGTCATAGAGGCCGTCTTTTGCAGCGACAAAGGAGCCGCGGCCGTGAAAAAAGGTGACCTTGTTCTTCTTGAACAGGTAGACGATGCCGTCGTTGTTCTGCTTGACGACCGTGTCCTTGCGGGCAAGCATCTTCGTGACATCCAGGCCCAGGCCTTTGACCTCGATGCCATGATCGGCAAAGTGGTGGCTGGCATGGTCGAAATGTTCGGACGATTGCAGCAGCGCCTTGGACGGAATGCAGCCCACGTTGGTGCAGGTGCCACCCAGGGCCGGGCCGCCTTTGGCGTTCTTCCATTCGTCGATACAGGCGACGTTGAAACCCAGTTGGGCGGCGCGAATCGCGGCAATGTAACCGCCGGGGCCGCCACCGATGACGATGACGTCGAATTGTTTAGACATATTTCTTTATTCCTTCTTGAGTTCAAACGCCCCCGCATGGAGGACGATTCCAAATACACCGGTGCGCGCCTGCAGGCTTTCCTGCTGGGGACCTTCGCGGCCAATTTTCACGGTCGTTCCGGGCGCGGTGCTGCAGACAAACAGATGCCTGGCATCGAGGCATTCAATCCCGCCGGCGGCATGCAGCGCGGCCCAGCCGAAGCTCTCGTACTCCTCCGCGAGAAAGCGGCGCAGGAATACGGCTTCCGCAGGGGTCCGCACATCGGCAATGGTCCATCGCGCCAGGTCCGTCTGGTATTTTTCAACCAGCTTCCGCGGGTCAGCATCCGGCGCCTTCGCCAGTACCAGCCGGGACCCCGCCTGCGAAACGCTGACCCATTGCAGCCCGTAGTAACCGCTCCAGTTGTCGCCAGCCGGCGGCGCAGCCGCGGCAAGGCCCACGCTCAACGTGCAGGCCAGGCAGGCGACGAGGCGGCGCATCGACAGCCTTAGATGTCGAACAGCAGACGTGCAGGATCTTCCAGCGCTTCCTTCATCGCAACCAGGCCCAGCACGGCTTCGCGGCCGTCGACGATGCGGTGGTCGTAGCTCATGGCAAGGTAGTTCATCGGGCGAACGACGACCTGGCCGTTTTCCACCACGGCGCGGTCTTTGGTCGCATGCACGCCCAAAATCGCGGACTGCGGCGGGTTAATGATGGGGGTCGACAGCATGGAGCCGAACACGCCGCCATTGGAGATCGAAAAGGTACCGCCGGACATTTCTTCAATGCCAAGTTTGCCGTCGCGCGCCTTGGCGCCGTATTCGGCAATCTTCTTCTCGATGTCGGCAAAGCTCATCTGGTCGGCATTGCGCAGGATGGGCACCACCAGGCCACGCGGCGAACCCACCGCGATACCGATGTCGAAGTACCCGTGGTAGACGATGTCATTGCCGTCAACCGATGCGTTGAGCACGGGGTATTTCTTCAGCGCATGCACAGCGGCCTTGACGAAGAAGCTCATGAAGCCGATCTTCACACCGTGTTCTTTTTCAAACTTCTCCTGGAAGCGCTTGCGCATTTCCATCACCGGCGCCATGTTCACTTCATTGAACGTGGTCAGGATGGCGTTGGTGGCCTGCGATTGCAGCAGGCGCTCGGCGATACGGGCGCGCAGGCGGCTCATGGGCACGCGCTGCTCGGGACGGTCACCCAGATCGGAAGGTTTGGCGGAAGCAGCAACCTGCGGCAAGGCCGCAGTAGGCACGCCTGTGGGAATGGCAACAGCAGCGGCCGGCTTGGCACCGCCAGCAGCCGCACCGAGGACGTCGCCCTTGGTAACGCGGCCATCCTTGCCGGTTCCAGGCACCGAACCAGCGGCAAGGTTGTTGTCGGCCATCAGCTTGGCTGCAGCCGGCATGGGAACGCCAGCCATGGAGCCACCCGCTGCGGGTGCAGGCGCGGAGACAACAGCAGCGGCAGGTGCTGCAGCGGCCGCCGCCGGGGCGGCTGCGGGAGCGGCGGCGCCCGCTTTGCCTTCGGTGTCGATCCGGGCAATCACCTGATCTGACACCACCGTGCCGCCGTCCGCGACGACTAGTTCGGTCAGCACGCCGGCGGAAGGCGCCGGCACTTCCAGTACCACCTTGTCGGTTTCGATTTCAATCAGGATTTCATCCACGGCGATTGCATCACCGACTTTTTTCTTCCACTGCAGCATGGTGGCTTCAGCCACGGACTCGGACAGCTGGGGGACTTTGACTTCTACGATAGCCATGTTGTTTCTTTCGTGTGCGTTCTTGTGTTCTGTAATGCGAGGAGGCTGGCCTTACTTGGACAGCACAAAGCCCTTGAGCTTGCCGAAGGCGCCGTCCACCAGCGCCTTTTGCTGTTCCTGGTGCAGATGCGAGTAACCCGCTGCCGGCGAAGCCGAGGCGGCACGGCCCGAGTAGCCCAGCTTCTGGCCTTCGAGCATGTTTTCGTGGATGTAGTGCTGCACGAAGAACCACGCCCCCTGGTTTTGCGGCTCGTCCTGGCACCACACGATGTCGGTGACGTTCGGGTAGCGTTTCAGCTCGGCGGCAAACGCTTTGTGCGGGAAGGGATAGAGCTGCTCAACGCGCAGGATGACCGTATCGTCCGCGCCCTTTTCCTCGCGCTTCTTGGCCAGGTCGTAGTAGACCTTGCCCGAGCAGGCGATGATGCGTTTGACCTTGTCGGCCTTTTTGTTGATCTCTTCCTTGTTCTCGGGAATAACCGTCTGGAAGCTGCCCTTGGTGAACTCGCTCAGGGGGGATGCTGCATCCTTGGCACGCAGCAGCGACTTGGGCGTCATGATGACCAGCGGCTTGCGCAGGTTGCGCACCATCTGGCGGCGCAGCACGTGGAAAATCTGGCTGGCAGTCGTCGGCTGCACCACCTGCATGTTGGTGTCCGCCGACAGCTGCATGAAACGCTCCAGGCGTGCCGAGCTGTGCTCCGGGCCCTGGCCTTCATAGCCGTGCGGCAGCATCAGGGTGATGCCATTGACGCGACCCCACTTGACTTCGCCCGAGGCGATGAACTGGTCGATCACGACCTGCGCGCCATTGGCAAAATCGCCGAACTGGGCTTCCCAGATGACTAGCGTGTTCGGGTCGTTCGAGGCATAGCCGTATTCAAACGCCAGCACGGCCTCTTCCGACAGGATGGAGTCGATGACAACGAACGGAGCCTGGTTGTCGGCCACGTTCTGCAGCGGCACATAGGTGCCGGTGTCGAACTTTTCGCGATTCTGGTCATGAATGACGGCATGGCGGTGCGTGAAGGTACCGCGTCCGCAATCTTCGCCCGACAGGCGCACCGGGTAGCCACTGGCCACCAGTGAGGCAAACGCCATGTGCTCACCCATGCCCCAGTCCACAGGAATGTCGCCCCGGCCCATGGCTGCGCGGTCGTCATAGACCTTCTTGACAAGCTGGTGCGGCGTCACGGTCGCGGGGATGGCCGTGATCTTGTCGGCAAGACGCTTCCACTCGGCCATCGGGATCGCGGTGTCGCCGGCATCGGTCCACTTCTTGCCCAGGTAAGGTACCCAGTCAACCGCATACTTGCTCTTGAAGTTGGTGAGAACCGGATCAAATGTGCTCTTGCCGGCATCCAGCGCGGCACGCGTGGCCTTGACCATGTCGTCGCCCAGCGTGTCGCCCATGCCCTGTGCCGTCAGTTTGTCGGCGTACAGGCGGCGGGTTCCGGGGTGCTGCGCAATCTTCTTGTACATCAGCGGCTGGGTCAGCGCAGGCGTGTCCTGCTCGTTGTGGCCCAGCTTGCGGAAGCAGATGATGTCGACCACGACATCCTTCTGGAACTCCATGCGGAACTCGAGGGCCAGCTGGGTAGCCAGCACCACGGCTTCCGGGTCGTCGCCATTGACGTGCAGCACCGGCGCCTCAATCATCTTGACGACGTCGGAGCAGTACAGCGTCGAGCGGCTGTCGCGCGGGTCGCTGGTGGTGAAACCGATCTGGTTGTTGATCACAATGTGCACCGTGCCGCCCGTGAAGTAACCACGGGTCTCGGCCAGCGCCAGCGTTTCCATGACAACGCCCTGCCCTGCAAAAGCGGCATCACCGTGCACCAGCACCGGCAGCACCTGCAGGCCCTTGGGGTCGGCGCGGCGGTCCATGCGGGCGCGCACCGAGCCTTCAACCACGGGGTTGACGATTTCCAGGTGAGAGGGATTGAAAGCCAGCGTCAGGTGAACGGGGCCGCCAGGGGTGGTCACGTCGGAGCTGAAGCCCTGGTGGTATTTGACGTCGCCGCTGGGCAGGTCTTCAGGGGCGGTGTGGTCGAATTCTGCGAACAGGTCGGCCGGCACTTTGCCCAACGAGTTGACCAGCACGTTCAGGCGGCCGCGATGGGCCATGCCGATCACTATTTCCTGCACACCCTTGATACCGCCTTGCTGGATCAGCTCGTCCATGCAGGCGATGAAGCTTTCGCCGCCTTCCAGCGAGAAGCGCTTCTGGCCGACGTACTTGGTGTGCAGGAAACGCTCCAGGCCTTCGGCTGCGGTCAGCCGGTCCAGGATGTGGAGCTTCTTTTCCTTGTTGAAATTGGGCTTGCTGCGAATCGATTCGAGCTTTTGCTGCCACCAGCGCTTGTGGTTCTGGTCGGTCGCATACATGTACTCGGCGCCGATCGTGCCGCAGTAGGTTTCGCGCAGCGCGTTCATGAGCTCGCGCAGGCTCATGGTGTCTTTGCCGAAGAATGTGTTGCTGGTGTTGAACACGGTTTCCTGGTCGGCGTCGCTGAAACCGTAAAAAGACGGCTCCAGTTCGGGAATTTTGTCGCGTTCGGCCCGCTTGAGCGGGTCGAGGTCGGCCCAGCGTGCGCCGACGTTGCGGTAGGCGGCGATCAATTGCTGGACGGCCGTGCGCTTGCGGCCCATTTCGGAGTCGGCGCCGCTGGCGACCACGACTTTGGTCTGGCCCTGCTTGGCGCGCTCGGCAAAGGCGTTGACGACCGGCATGTGCGGAACGTCCTTGGCATTGCTGCCGTCTACGGCGGGAACGTGCTGGAGTGCGTCGAAATACTCGCGCCAGTTGTCAGGCACGCTGCCGGGGTTGGCAAGGTAGTTTTCGTACATCTCTTCGACATAGGGCGCATTGCCGCCGAAGAGATAGGTGTTGCCCTGATAGGCAGAATAGACGGACGATGCCGTCGGGATGGAACTCATATCCGCTGACCTCCGTTTCCCTTGGGGAAACATTAGCTGGTTAAAGCTGGTTAATTAACCTTCCGCAACACGGCTGGACCGATTAGCGGATGCGACTGTGGCAGGAAGGGCCTTCAGAAACAACCCAGATTGTGCCACCGAACTGTGACAGCGGAAAGACGGTGCTCATGACCATACCCGAAAAGGGCATGGCTTCTGCATGATCCCAACGCTCTCACATACCTCTTACATGCTCTCACATGCGCTGAAGCTACTGCTGCATTTGGGGGCTGAAAGTCAGACGGCAAGGCCCGGATTGCCGGCCACACCCACAAGCTGCGGGGTGTTGGGTTTGACAGGTTGAATGACCTTTTTGGCCTTCAGGTAGCTTTCCACCACCTCCCAGACGGGGGGGCCGGCATTTTTGCTGGCCTCCGCCACCGGCGCCCAGCCGGCCACCTTGTAAGTCTTGCCGGCTTCGATGGGCTTGCCGCCCAGACGCATGTCCTGAATGCGTTCACCCATTTTGGCGCCGGGCTCGCAGGTGTAGGTCAAACCGCCCACACGCACCATGTCGCCGCCCTGCTGGTAATACGGATCGGGGTTGAACAGGTTGTCGCCCACATCCTCCAGGATGGTCTTGATCATGTCGCCGCGCATGTCCGTCAGCGTGGTCCAGGGGTAGGTGATCGCGGTCTGGTCCATCACATGCTCGCGTGTGATGGCCTGGCCGGGCAGCAGCGAGGTTCCCCAGCGGAACCCGGGTGAAAACGCGATCTCGGCGCCGCGCACATCCATCAGGGCGTCCAGGATCAGCTGGTCAAAGCTGCCGTTGAAGTTGCCGCGGCGGTAGAGCGTGCCTTCCGTCACCGCCAGTTTTTCACCCAGTTTGGCAACGTAAGGCGCCCTCACCTTGCTGATCAACGCATTCATGGCTGCATCCGCGGGTAGCAGATTGGCAAACACCGGCAGCAGCCGGTAGTTGAAGCCGGCGACCTTGCCGTCCTTGACGTTAAGGTCCAGCACGCCCAAAAACTTGCCGTTGCTGCCGGCATTGGTCACGATGGTCCGGCCGCCCGGATTTTTGACGATCACAGGCACCGGCACCCCGTCATGGGTGTGGCCGCCCAGAATCGCGTCGATGCCGGTGACGCGCGAGGCCATCTTGAGGTCCACATCCATGCCGTTGTGGCTGAGCAGCACCACGGCCTGCGCACCCTTGGCGCGCGCCTCGTTCACGGTTTCCTGCATGTCGCTTTCGCGAATCCCGAAAGTCCAGTTCGGCGTGAGCCAACCGGGATTGGCAATCGGTGTGTAGGGAAAAGCCTGGCCGACGATGGCGACGGGCACGCCATTCATCTCCTTGATGACGTAGGGCTTGAACACTGGGTCGCCAAAGTCGCTGGTTTTGACGTTTTGCGCAATAAAGTCGACCTTGCCGGCAAAGTCCTGCTCAACGATTTTTTTGATGCGCTCCTCGCCATAAGTGAAGTCCCAGTGGCCTGTCATCACGTCCACGCCCAGCAGCCTGGCCGCATCTACCATGTCCTGGCCCTGCGTCCAGAGCGCCGTGGCGCTGCCCTGCCAGGTGTCACCGCCATCCAGCAGCAAGGCGCCGGGGCGGCCAGCCTTCAGCTGCTTCACCAGTGTCGCAAGGTGCGCGAAACCGCCCACCTTGCCGTACTGGCGCGCGGCCCGCTCGAAGTTCAGGAAGGTCAACGCATGCGCCTCGGGCGTACCCGACTTCAGGCTGGCAGCCTTCAGCAAATGTTCGCCCACCAGGTGCGGCGCCTGCCCGCGCATCGCACCCACGCCCAGGTTGACGGAGGGCTCGCGGAAATAGATCGGCAGCAGCTGGGCATGGCAATCGGTCATGTGCAGCAGGTGCACATTGCCGGTGCGCGGCAGCTCGTACAGGCCCGCCGCCTGGGCGGCACCGGCCTCGCGCTGGAGGGGAAAACCGGCGGCCAGCGCAGCGGCCATGACACTTGCAAACTCTCGGCGGGACAGATTCATGGCGTTGGTCATCCTGCCCGGCTACCCAGGCAAAGTATCAGTTTGCTATCAATTCAGGAGCTACTCGCGACCGCCACTATTGGCCTGGCGGCATAAAGAACTCAAATCACTTGTTGACAGGCGAATTCGGATCCAGCAGCAGCGCCATCACGTCACGGATTTGCTGCTCGTTCAGGATGGCAGCATGGCCAAACCTCGGCATGCCGGAACATGCGTTGTAGGCCTTGGCGTTCCACAGCTTGCCCCAGGTGTATTCCACGATGGGCTTGCTCTCGGGCGAGGCCGGGTTGCTGACGCCGCGCAGCTTGCCGTAGTTGTAAAGGCTGGGGCCGATGGAGCCGAAAGACAGTTCGGCCTTGCTGATCTGGTGGCAGTTGTAGCAGCTGCCGCCATTGGCTTCGCCGGGCTTGTCGCTCCATGTCAGGCCGCGGCCGTTTTGCGCAATTTTCTCGCCTTCGCTCCAGTTGCCAAGGTATTTGCCATCGGAAGGCAGCTTCACGGTTTTGAGGTTGGCTTCTTCAATGGCTTTGGCTGCTTTTTCCTCCAGCGGTTTCCCGGCGGCTTCCGAGCAAGCCTGGTTGGACGCATCCAGCGTCAGGCGGTCCATCTTGGCGATGCCCTGCTCACGGAAGGAGCTTTTCAGCACCTGCTGGGTGGCTTCGTCCACCTCCTGCGCCGTGGGCGCAATGGCGCAACTGGACAGGAAAAAGGCCGTCAATGCCAGGCAGGCGGAAGACAGGGCGGCTTTGGTGTAAATCGTGTTCATCAGTTCTCTCCTGCCGGGTTAGCGTTTGAGGGCCGGCGCAATGGAAGCCCCGCCCTTGCTGTTGACGCCCATGAACACGCCCAGAGCGATGGTGGCATCAGAGGCGTAGCCCGGGAAAGGGAAACGCTGCTGGCGATAGCAGTCATTCAGGCGGCGTTGCATGCTCCACAGGTCGCCGCTGGAGACACGGTAGGCCGGCCAGGCGCCAAAACCGTTGCCGGCGCCGGGCTGTTTGGTCAGGTTGGGCAAATCCTGCAGACGGACACGCTTGTTGTCCTCGCCATGGCACGATGCGCAGGAAAAGTCGTAAGGCCCGCCGCGCAGGTAAAACACCTTCTTGCCGACTTCGTACATCAGCTTTTCCTTGGCGTGCGACTGCGGCACGTTAAAGGTCATGTCGCGCGATTCACCCGAGATATAGGCCACCAGCGACTCGATCGATTTCTGCTCACCTGCACCGAAAGGAGTTTTGGCGATCTCGGCGGCATTAAAACCCTGCAGCTGCTCCATACAGGTCAGCAGGCGGGACTCCATGTCCTGCACCCGCTGGGTGTCGGCAAAGAAACGCGGCAGCTCGACGAAAGCACCCTTCACCACGCCCGGGCCCTTGCCCAGGTCGCATTTTTCAAGCGAGGCATTTTTGGGGCCGCGCGCCTGTTTCCAGAGTGCCTCGCCACGGGCTTCGTACAGCTCGGCCGGGTTGCCGTCGGCCAGCATGGCACGGTATTCGGCAATGCCTTCGGCAGTGGTTTTTTGCGCCGCTGCAGGTAATGGCAAAGTGGCCATCAAGGCCAGGGCCGCCAGCCCAAACAGACTCAACTTCATCGTGGACTCCTCAAATATCGTTGTGGGCAGCGTGTGCCGCAGCGGGAACGTCGGAACTCAGGCAATGACGGCTTCGTCGGTACGCTTGTCGCCGTGGTTGTCGACCCAGCTGACCGCGATCTTGTCGCCGGCCTTGCCGCCCTTGAAGCTGAACTGCACAAAAGGGTTCTTGGACACGGCCGTGCCCCACTGCGCACTCATCACGGTTTTGCCGTTCCAGGTAGCGCTGATGTTCTGGATAAACCAGGCCGGAACGGTCTTGCCGGCCGCATCCTTGCGCTGGCCGCTTTCCATTTCGTGGCTCACCAGCACGCGCACAGTGGTTTTATCGCCTTGGGCCTGTGCCCGGATTCGCATCGGTTCTGACATTTTTTTCTCCTGATTTCAAGGGTTGTGGTGGTGACCGGGTGCGGGCGGGCCTAGCCGCCGCAGCCTCCGAGCGTGACCTTCACTTCCTTGACCGCATAAAAGTACTTGTCACCGGCCTTGGCCAGCGCGTAAACATTGGAGGACTGGCCCATCTTGATGTTGGTCGAGACGTTGGCGTCGGTGCCGGCGGGAATCTCGAACACGGCAGCCAGCGCGCTGGGGTTCTTTTCGACAACGAGCGCAATTTGGGTGGTGTTGGCAATGTTGCTTTGCGCGCCGACACGCACCACATTGCCGTTCTCGGCAATTTCGGGCGCCTGCAGCAGCAGGTCCTTGCTTTCAACCGGAGCGCTGGTCGCGCCCATGGCCTTGGCGGCATCGGCCAGGGACTTGCTGTCAAAAGCGGCCTTGTTCCAGCCTGGCGCGTTTTGCGCGTGGGCCGGGTTCAGCCCGGTGGCCGCTACCAGCACCAGCGCAGTGGCGCCAGAACTGCTGGCCAGAAAATCACGACGTTCCATGGTGAACTCCTTTTTTATATAACTTGAATGTCTGAAAAACTAACAACGATTGGACACAAAAACGTTAGACCGTGGAACGGTACTTATCCCGAGCATGCTGTGAAAAAGTTAAAGCCGGCTGTCTCGACATCGTCAATTTCCATGTGCCTCATTTTGACGCGCCTTGAGCCAGCCATTGGGAAATCTGCGCCGACTCCGCCGCACTCAGTGCCTGCGGCGGCATGGGGATTGCGCCCCAGACACCCTGCCCTCCGGCCTTGATTTTGCCCGAGAGGTAAACCGTCGCGTCGGCGCGGTCTTTATATTTGTTGGCTATATCCTTGAAGGATGGCCCCACCATCTTGCTGTCCATGCCATGGCAGGCGGTACAGGTATTTTTTTGCAGCAACGGCATGACGGAGGCAACGCCGGGCGCGGCGGTTTTAACGACAGCTGGCGGTTGCACGGCAACAACCGGCGTGGAGTTTGCTATCTTTTCAGGAGCTTCTTTCGATTGCTCCGCTTGGGCTGGAGCCATATCTGGTTCAAATACTCCGCTCATGGGGGGCCGGGTGGTGTCCACACCCCGGCTGGCACCCACCAGCCGTGACTGCTCGGCCAGATTGCCGTGGGCATTGCGCGCGTAGTCCGGCAAAAAGCTTTTGACCACCACCTCGCCAGCGCAGTTTTTCATGCAGGCCGAGCCCTGGACATCGGGGCGCGCCGTGCCGCCCAGCTCCTTGCCCGGCCACATCGCGTGCGACGTCGTCATGCCGTTGCGGTTCGGCAAACGGGCCTGTGCCTCGCGGATGTTCGCGTCCGACAAGGTGAAGTTGTCGGGCAGGATATTGCCCAAGTTGAGGATATAGGCAGCGACGGCATAGACCTCGTCGGCTGTCAATGTTTTCGGGGCGTTCCAGGGCATGGCGCGGTTGATGTAGTCCCAGAGCGTCGACAGCGTGGAGACTTTCATCAGCGTGGTGCGGTTCGGCTGGTTGGAGCCAGGCATCAGGCCGTCCACGCGGCCATTCTTGATGTCGTCGGCCGTGACGCCGCCGGCAATCGGCGTGAACACTTCGGACGACTCGGCAAAACTGCCGTGGCAGGACGCGCATTGCGCCTCCCAGATTACTTCACCCTGACGTACCGAGCCCTGCCCTTTGGGCAAGCCCTTGAAGTCGGGCCGCACATCGATGTCCCAGGCCTTGACTTCCGCTGGCGTTGCCGTCCGGCCGATGCCGGAGAGCGCCGCCGGTTTGTCAGCAGCCGCAGCCCATTGGGTGGCGCCCGCCAGCAGCAGTGAACCCATCGCAACGCGGACGCCAGGGGAAACGGGCCAGGCCTTAAATCTGGACATTTTTCACCTCGCCGTTTTCTTCCAGCGACCACGACTGGATGGCGTTGTTGTGATAGATGCTGCGAGACGCGCGCACTTTGCGCAGTTCGTTGTATGTGGGCTGGATCTGGCCGGTCTCGTCAACAGCACGGCTCTGGAAAATGGCGGGTTTGCCGTCCCATACAAAATCGGCATTAAAACGCGTGAGGCATTTGGCCAGCACCGGCCCCTCCAGGCGCGCCGGCGCCCAGTTGCGCCCACCATCCACGGAGACATCCACACGTTTGATCTTGCCCCGGCCGCTCCAGGCCAGGCCCGTGACGTTGTGAAAGCCCTTTTGCAGCAGCACCTGCCCGCCGCTGGGCGAGGTCACCACGCTTTTGACTTCCTGGATGCTGGTGTATTGCCGGTGCAGGCCGCTAGGCTGCAGGTCGACGTAATGAATCGTCTCGTCCTTGGCGCCATAAGGCATGTCGCCCACCTCGATGCGCCGCAGGTATTTGATCCAGCTCACGCCCTGCACGCCCGGCACGACAAGCCGCAACGGATAGCCGTTTTCAGGACGCAGCATTTCACCGTTCTGGCCGTAGGCCACCAGCACTTCGCCGCTCATCACCAGGCTCATGGGGATGGTGCGGGTCATGCCCGAGCCGTCGGCCCCCTCGGCCAGGATGAACTTTGCGCGCTTGAGGTCGGCGCCGCAGAGTTCCAGCAGGGTCCGCAGGGGCACGCCGGTGAATTCACTGCAGCTCAGCATGCCGTGGGTGTACTGCACCGTTGGCACAGCCGCATTGCCCCATTCCATGCCGGTGTTGGCACCGCATTCGATGAAGTGCATGCGGCTGACGTTCGGCAGGCGCATCAGCTCGTCCATGCTGAACACCATGGGACGCTTGAGCATGGCGTCATCCGAGCCGTTCACCATCAGGCGATGTTTCGAAGGGTCGATGTCCCACCAGCCCTGGTGGTGGCGTTCAAAGTGCAGGCCGCTGGGGGTGATGATGCCGAACAAGCCTTGCAATGGACAAAAGCTCACGCTGGCCTGGCCGATGCGCGTGAGACCCGGGCTCTCGCGGCGCTGCAGGTTCTTTTCCCATTCGCTGGGCAGGCCGTAACCACGGGCCGCCACGGGCTGACCCAAGCCCTTGCTGTGGGCGGGAAGGTTCAGGATATTCGGATCGCCTTCCGGGGTCGCTGCCCGCGCCTGGCCCACCGCCACCACCCCGGCTGACGCAGCCGCAAACGCTCCGGCCAGAAAACCGCGGCGCCCGGCGCGCACGTCCGCTATTTGCGCCCTTGAGAGGAAATTCTCGGGCGCACGCTGCAGGAAACGGCTCAGCATAAAAGTCGTTCTTTCGGTTCAGGCGTCATGGGAGGCAGATCGCGGCGACAGGCTTTCAGCCGGCGACAATCCGCCCGGCTCGTCCAGCTCGATGGCGATCTGGGTACAGACACTGCGGCACAGCGCCACGGCTTTTTCGCTCTGAACGCGGTAAATCACCTGGGTACCTTCCTTGCGCTTGGCAAGCACACCGGTGCGGTACAACACGGCCAGATGCTGGGACAGGTTGGGCTGAGTGGTGTCGATTTCCGCCAGCAACTCGTTCACGGACTTTTCACGCTCGCACAGGGCGCTCAAGACACGCAGGCGCATCGGTGTCGCAAGCACGGCGAACAACTCGGCGGCCAGTTCAAACACTCGGCCCCTCTCGACTTGCGCACTGGTCTGGATCATCTCGTTCATAGCAATTTATTCTTAATATAAGTAATTACTGATATTAAGCATAAAGCCGCCTCAAAAAACCCGTAAATACCCTAGGCACGCAGGGCAAACAGGTAAATATCACCCACCTCATTGCCAAACACCCAAAAGGTGTTGCCTCCTTGCACTTCTACGGGGTGCCATGGGTGTAATAACGCGCTGAAAGACCCCTCATCGTGATATAAAACTTTTGTTACTTACGAGTTGTTACCCGGGACCCGTAAAACCCAATACTTATGTCTTCAAAAAACACTTTCATCTTCAAAAGCACCGGCATCCTTCTCGCCGTCATGATGGCCACTGCGGCGCATGCGGAAGTCGATGCATTGGTCAGTGAGGCGCGCACCCTGCTCGACCAGAGCCAGGCGCAAAAAGCTTTCGACCTGCTGGAGCCGCAGGAAACCGCGCGCGCCGGCGACCCGGACTTCGACACGGTGCTTGGCATTGCCGCCAATGAAACAGGGCAGTTCACCCGCGCCGTGTTTGCGCTGGAGCGCGTACTGGCCGTGCAACCCGGCAATTCACGGGCACGTGCAGAGCTGGGCCGTGCGCTATTCTCCGTGGGAGACAACAAGGCTTCCCGGCAAGTGCTGATGGAAACCAAGCAGGACAACATCCCGGCGGAAGCTGCCGCCACCATCGACCAGTTCCTGCAGGCCATCGACCGCACGGAAGAAGCCGCCCGATCGTCCGTCAAACCATTCCTGGAAGCCAGCGTCGGCTACGACACAAATATCAACAGCGGGCCCGGCAATCCCAACGTCGCGGTTCCACTTTTCGGCGGCGCAATTTTCACCCTCAACGCTTCGGGTGTTGAAACCAAGGACGCCTTCATGACCCTGGGCGGCGGATTGTCTGCCCGCTACGTGGTAGACCCACGCTGGTCGCTGATTGCCAACGTCTACGGAAATTCGCGCGTCAACGCCAAGTACAACGACTTCAACACCGGTCAGATCGATGTGAACGCCGGCGCCAGCTACCGCTATGAGAAGCATGAATTCACCGGCGTTGTCCAGGCGGGCTCCTACACAGTGGGCGGATCCCGCGCGCGCGATCAGCAAGGTCTGGTTGGTGAGTGGACTTACCGCATTGACGGATTCCGCCAATGGAGCACCTACCTCCAGTGGGGTCAGCTGAGCTATCCGGGCCAGTCGCTCCGTGACACGGACCGCACCGTACTGGGTACGTCCTATGCCCATGCATTCCGCGATGGGTTCCTGGTCTTCGCCGGCGCCTATATAGGCAGCGAGAAGGAAAAAGCCAGCGGTGTGCCGCATCTGGGCCACAAGCTGTACGGCGTTCGCGTGGGTGCGCAGAAGGCTGTTCGCGACGACCTGGCTTTTTTCGGTAATCTCAGCTATGAAGACCGCAATTACGGCGGCACCGATCCGCTGTTCCTGGTCACCCGCAGCGACAGGCAACTCAACCTGAACATTGGCCTCAACTGGGTACCCGCCAAACTCTGGCGCGTGACGCCCCAGCTGTCGCTGACCTCCGTCAAGTCCAACATTGCCATTTCAGATTACAACCGCAGCCTTTTCTCCGTGACGGTGCGCCGCGACTTCTGAACCGGCTGTGCCGACTGAACACGCCCCGCCAAACATCCCATGAAAACCTTCCGGGAACTCCCCCTCAAACACGCCGCCCTGTCGGTCGTGATTGCGGCCGCCTTCCCCGTGCAATCGTTCGCCGCCGACTCGGCCGGCGTGGCCCAGTTCATCGCCGGCGACGTCAACGTGCTGCGCGCGAATGGCAAAACCGAGGCACTGACCAAGGGCAAACCGCTTGAAAGCGGCGAATCCATACTGACGAGCACCACCGGCCGCGCCCAGGTCCGGTTTTCGGATGGTGGCCTGGTGTCACTGCAGCCCAATACCGAGTTCAAAATCGCCAACTATGTCAACGAGGCAGACCCCAAGCAGGACCGTTTCCTGGTCGATCTGTTGCGCGGCAGCATGCGGGCCATCACCGGCCTGATCGGCAAGCGCAACCGCGAAAACTACAAAGTCACTACCACCACGGCCACCATAGGTATACGCGGTTCCGGCTTTAGCGTGGGTTACAACCCGGACGGATCACTGGGCATCACGACGGAGCTGGACGCCATCGAGGTCTGCAACGCCGGTGGCTGCGTCGGCCTGACGGCCGGCGAGTCGGTGCGAGTCATTAACAGTGCCGAGGCGCCAGTTCGCACCAATACGCGGGCCAACGTGCCGACGCCGCCGCCCGTCCAGGAGGTGGTCGTTGCGGGCAACCAGACCACGTCCGATGGCAAGCCCGCTATTGTTCCGCCGCCCGTCAAACAGGTGTTCACCGACCTGGCCGCGGCGATTGCGTTCACCGACAGTGCGGCCAACCCGGTGGTCGCAAGCTACTACCCCGAGGCCGGCACCGCCGTGCTGACCAGCTTCCTCAGCGGCAAACCGATCGACTTCGACAGTGTTGACAGCCGCAACGTCCTGACCCAGTTCCGCAGCACGCCCGGCCTCACCACGATGGAAAAAGGCGCGCTGGGTGCGCCGTCCGATCCCGACTTCGTCGGCTGGGGCAGCTGGGTGACGGGGCAAAAGTTCGTGGGGGGCTCCCCCAGCGCGATTGAATCCGTTCACTTTGTGATGGGCCGGCCGACGCCGACGGCCCAGATGCCGGCCGACAACATGCAGGGCACCTACCAGTTCGCCGGCGGCACCGCCTTTTCCAGCCTGCTAGGTGCAGGTCAGCTTGTCAGCGGTTCGCTGGTCGCCAATTTCGGCGCCTACAGCCCAGGCCAGGGCTATGGCAACCTGGACCTCACCACGCGCTTCGGCGGCAATGACTATGGCGTCAGCAGCAGCCTCGACATCAACAACGCCAAAATCACCAGCTCCTCGGGCGCGAATGTCACCGGCTTCTTCACCGGCAACAATGCCAGCCGTGCGGCACTGGTCTACAGCGCCTCGTCGGTTACCGGCGCGGGCCCCAGCGCGGGCCAGGTTTCCGGTGCGGCCGTTCTCCAGCAGACCAATCTGGTCTTAAGCCCTCCCCTTTGAACGGCCGTCCCTAGCCCCACAGCAGCCCAGTGCGTACCCCTTGAAAAATACCGGAGAACCCACCATGACCCCGCAGTTCCAACTAAAGTACACCGCCCTGGCCATGGCGCTGGCCGCCATTTACCCACTGCAGGCCCTGGCAGCGCCTTCCGCGGGGGTGGCCCAGTTCACCACCGGCGAAGTCAGTTTGCGGCGCACGGACGGCAAGACCGACGCGCTGGTCAAAGGCAAGGACATCGAAAGCGGCCAGGCCATCATCACCGGCCCCAACGGCCGCGCCCAGGTGAAGTTCTCCGACGGTGGTGTCGTATCGCTGCAGCCGGGAACGGAGTTCAAGGTCGCCAACTATGTGGACAAGGCCGACCCGAAGGAAGACCGCTTCCTGGTCGACCTGCTGCGCGGTAGCATGCGAGCCATCACCGGCCTGATCGGCAAACGCAACCGCGAAAACTACAAGGTCACCACCACCACCGCCACCATCGGCATCCGGGGATCGGGCTTTACCGCCGGGTACAACCCCGACGGCTCCCTCGGCGTCACGACGGAGCTTGATGCGATCGAAGTCTGCAATGCCGGCGGTTGCGTGGGCCTCACGGCAGGTGAGTCCGTGAGGGTCGTGAACTCCACGGATGCGCCGGTGCGTACCAATGTGCGGGCGAACGTACCGACGCCGCCTGCGGACAAAGAGCGTATTGAGATCGAGAAGGTCAACGACGACGGCAAGCTGGTTATCGTGGTGGACGTTCAGCCCAAGCCTGACCCAAAGCCTAAGCCACCCCCTCCTGTGATCAACACCGGCACCTTCACCAATCTCACAGCGGCAGCGACCTACTACCTGCCGACAGTTTCCGGCCCGGGAATCCCGGGCCCCCCCGCAAACGTGTTGGTAGCCGGTACGGCAAGCTCCGCAACCCTGGACGCCGGCAAATTGACCGCGCTCACCGCAGCCAGCCAGGATTTCACGCCGGGTACCACCAGCAGTTCGGGCTCGGTAGGCGACATCGTGAATGGCGACTTTATCGGCTGGGGCTCATGGACCACAGGCACCAAAAATCCGGGGGGGAATGCGCTTGGCGACCTCGCTTACGTCATCGGCCAGCCAACCCTTGCGATGCCTACGGCGGGCTCTGCAACTTACTCGGTGATCGGCCAGACGCCGGTCAGCGCCTACGACACGTCACTCAACTCGGCCATGGCCCCAGGGACGCTGACCACCGCCTCGACCTCGATGACCGCCAACTTCAGTACCGGCAAGGTTGGAGTGACCATCACCACCAGCTTTGGCGGCTTCACGGCTTCCAACATCAGTATTTCCGGCTCACAATTCACTTACACCAATGGCGGCCCGCTCTTTAACGTCGATGGCTTCTTCAGCGGCGTGAATGCCGCCCGCGCGGGCCTGGTGTACACCGGCACTAACGGGAACACCCGTTATTCAGGAGGCGTCGCCTTCCAGACACCTTGAGTTGACCTTTTCAGCGCAAGTAAAAAGCCAGGTCACGCTCAGTCGCCTGCGTGCCATGCATGTCGATGGCTTTTTCTCTTGCCGCCAAGCCGGTCTGGCGACGAAGCCCGACTGACCCCTTGAGCGCCATCAGGGCGTCATAAGCCTGCTCCTGGGACTCGATCAAAAACCCCGAAACCCCGTGTTCGATGACCTCCGCATAGCCGGCGGCGGTGTGCGCCACCACAGGCAAACCGGTGCCCATGGCCTCCAGAACCACCCGGCCATAGGCCTCGGTAAACATGCCGGTCCGGTAGAACATGGTGTCGAGCGAGCGATAAAACGCCGGTACAGGCTCGGCCCCAGCCGGCAGCAACTCAATGCCAGGCTCCCCGCCCAAGCCCGGCGCCAGGCAGGTACCGCCCATGATGCGCACGCGCACGCCGCAGCTCGCCAGCATGCGGTACAGCGCCAGGTCGTGGGGATGATGCTTGTCCAGGAAGTCCCGGCTCACCCGCCCGACGGTGAAGGCCCGCGTCGCGGCTTCGCCATCCGGCGATTCACCAAAACGCTCTGCGGCGACTTTCAGGAAAGGCGCCAGCTCAATCAAACTGGGGATGACGCGGCCCGGCAAGGCGGCGCTGCGCTGCAGCAGTTTTGAAACAAAAACCAGCTCGGGATCGAGCCCGGTAGACTCGCGCACGCTCTCCACGATGGCGAAAAGCTGCCCCTGGTTAGAGAGATTGTGCAAAAGGATGACCCGCTCGAAGCGCGTGTACTTGAGCCAGATGCCCGGCTGCAAATGAACGCCGCCCATCAACAGCGTGCCGTCTTTGGGAAACTGGTGGGCAAATGGCTGAATCGCGGTAATGCCTTCGCCGGCATAGGCCGGATTGACGGGAACGTCGGACCAGAGCTTCACCGGCCGCCGCCCCGCAAGCAGGCCCTTGAGGTCCAGGAGCTCCCGTTCAGCGCCGGTATACAGCTCGCTGAAGCGTCCCAGCAAATGCAGGGTCGTGGACGATGCCGGAGCCAGTTGATCAGTCATTTCCAGCCGATTATCCTCGGGCAAACGGTGTCCTGGCACAGGCGGGTGCCACATAATCCCGACATGCAAGATAGCAACCCCGCCGCGCAGAAACAGGCGCCCTCGCTGCCTGCCGGTGCCAGAGACCATGGCGACTGGATGTCGCACGGCACCGCGCTGCATGCGGCCGGCCGGCTTGAACAGGCGCTCTTCGCTTTTGAGCAGGCCCTGGCGCTGGGCCCGCGGGATGTGAACGCCGCGTCGGCCTGTGCCACGCTGCTGAGCCTGCTCGACAGGCCCGCGGCCGCCTACAAAACCCTGCTGTCGGTTGAAGCCCTTCTGATGCAGGACGCCGACGGCGCGGCCAACCTGGCCATCGCTGCGGAAGCCTGCGGCGACCTGGCCAAGGCTGATGCCGCCTATGCCGCAGCCCTGCAGCTTGACCCGGACCACCTGCGCTCGCTCAACAACGTCGCCATCCTGGCTGCTGGTTCGTCGGAATGGGATATCGCAATCGGACTTGCGCGAAAGTGCCTGGCCCTGCAGCCCGGGCACGCGCCGCACCATGCCAATCTGGCCGAATATCTTTCCGGCGCACGGCGCTATGCCGAGGCACTGGATGTTGTTGCCGCCGCCATGGATCAATTCCCCCTCAACACCGACCTGAAAATACGCCGTGCAGTCCTTCTCGCCTTCCAGGGTGAACTTGAAAAATCAGACACCGCACTGAAAAACCTGGAAGGTGAAGAGCGCGGGGCTTTTGAGAAATTCCTGCTGAAGCTCGATGCCCCGGGTGACGCACACGGCAGCGCCATCAGCCATGCGCGCAGGCTGGCACTGCAGCCACCCGACGCCCTGCAAATTCATGCCGACCAGGCATTCAGGAGCATGGCCATCGGCGACTGGCGCAACCATCCAAAGCTCACCACCCTGCTGCGGGAAGCCCTGGCCGCCAACACCGTCACCGGCGTGGGCCGCAACTGGGGCGACGCAGCGTTTTACGGCCTGCTGCTGGACCTGCAGGAGAACGAGCTGGCGCAGATGCGCAGCGAGTCAGTCCAGGTGGTCGACAGCCGGCTCAAGGCTTCCCTGCCGGCGTTTGCCGGGCTGCGCAAGCCGCTCGCCCGGCAAGACGGCCGCATCCGCGTCGGCCTGGCCGTGCAAAGCCTTCATGATCCGCGCCAGTTGAAAGCGCTCGCGCGGCAACTCGCACTGCATGACGCATCGCGCTTTGCGATGCACGTCTATGCCTTCACGCCACTACCGGGTCTGCAGTCCGGTGAATCGCTGAGGCCCCACGCGGCAAGCGTCAACGAGATCGGCCATATGACGGGAGCCGAAGCCGCCGCGCGCATTCGGCTGGACCGGCTGGACGTGTATGTTGAGATGGCACTTGATTCCCCCTGGAGTCGGCAAGACATTGCGGCCATGCGGGTGGCGCCCGTGCAGTTGTGCCAGCCCGGCCTGTACCGGCGCCATGTGCCCGGGCATTGGGACTACAGCATTTCCGACCGCTTTATTCATCCCGGTGAAATTGATCCTTCGCTGCACGGTGCGATTGTCCGCCTGCCCCACACCTGCTGGCTTGCGGCGCCCGAAGAAGAACCGCCGGGCAGCAAGAAATCGCGCGAAGAAGCCGGCCTGCCTGAAGATTCACTGGTGCTGGCTTCATTTCTTTCGCCGGCAATGCTCGACCCCCACAGCTTTTCCGTCTGGATGAAAATCCTGCGCTCCTTGCCCGATGCCGTGCTATGGCTACCGTACTGCGGCAGAGCGGCTGCCAATCTGGTGCGCGAAGCACAAGCGGCCGGTGTCAGCCCGGCCCGGCTGCTTTTCTCAACACGAATGGACCGTGCCGATGCATGGGCCTGCATGGCACAGGCAGACCTGTTTCTTGACACGTTGCGGCTGAGTGCTGCGCGGGGCCTCGAAGAAGCGCTAACCATCGGCGTGCCCGCCCTCACCTGCGCCGGCAACAGCGTGGCATCGCGCCTGGGCGGCAGCATCCTCAGCGCCGCGGGCCTGCCGGAATGTGTTCTGGACAATCCCGAGGCCTATATAGCGAAAGCCGTGCACCTGGGGCGCCATCCTGCCGTGCTGCAGGCCCTGCGGGACCGCCTCAAACTCTCAAAAGCGAATGCTCCGCTGTTCGATCTTGCGGCAAGGGTAAAGGAATGGGAAGCGGCGTGGACTCTCATGGCCGAGCGGTCACGCGCGGGCGTCCCGCCGGAAGCTTTTGATGTGCTGCCCAAAGTCATTCCGGCAGAAAAAGAGTAGCTCCGCTTGCTATAAATTCAGGAGCTACCCAGGCATTGAAATACTGGGATCCAGGCACTTTTCACTCGTCAAACCGGGCTTGGCGTTTCAGGCAGCGCACATACCTCGCCCGTCGGCTGCAGCCCGGCATTGGCCTTGGCTTCGGCAATGCCCACCGCGTGCGGCAAAGCCACCTTGTTCTTCACTGCGGTCAACTCAGCCAGGATGGAAATCGCGATCTCGGGCGGCGTCTTGCTGCCGATGTAGATACCGATCGGGCCGTGCAGCTTGTCCAGCTCCGCCGCCGTCATGTCGAAATGCTCAGCCAGCCGCTCGCGACGGCGCTGGTTGTTCAGGCGCGAGCCGATGGCGCCCACATAAAACGCCTCGGAGCGCAGGGCCTCCATCAGCGCCAGGTCGTCCAGCTTGGGATCGTGCGTCAGCGCAATCACCGCGCAGCGTGCGTCCAGCTTCATTTCCTGCACCACGTCGTCGGGCATGCCGGTGGCCAGCTCCACACCCTCGACCTGCCAGCTGTCACGGTATTCCTCGCGCGGGTCGCACACCGTCACGGCGTAGTCCATGCCCTGCGCGATCTGCGCCACAAAGCGCGACAGCTGCCCGGCGCCAATGATCAGCAAGCGCCAGCGCGGGCCGTGCAAGGTGACCAGCGCCGCTTCCGACACCTGCATACCCTGGCTGGGCTGGGCCGTGCTCAGCGTAACGGCGCCCGTGTGCAAATCAAGTCGGCGCGCCACCAGCTCACCGGCCTGCAGGCGCTGCAGCAGCTCATCGATGCGGCTGGCCTTTGACAAGGGCTCAATCGCCAGCTCAATGGTGCCGCCGCAAGGCAGGCCAAAGCGGCGCGCCTCGTCGGCAGATACGCCATACGTGACGATGGCCGGCTTCTTTTGGCTGAGGCCCTCGCGGCGGGCGCGGTCAATCATGTCGTCTTCAATGCAGCCACCCGACACCGAGCCCACCACCCGGCCGTCTTCACAGATGGCCAGCATGGAGCCTTCAGGCCGCGGGCTGGAACCCCAGGTTTTGAGCACAGTCACCAGCTCGCAGCGCAGGCCTGTGGCCAGCCACTGCGACGAGGTCTTCAGAACTTCGAGGTCGATGTTATCCATGCATCAAATGCTAGCAGCCCGCAGTTATTTCTGCCTCGGCCTGGCCTCAAAGCCCTGCGGCCTCAAGCCTTCGCCAGGTTGTCGTTCAGCGGCAGCGTGCGCACCCGCTTGCCGGTTGCGGCAAACACTGCATTGGCCACCGCCGGCGCCACCAGCGCCGTGGCCGGCTCGCCGATACCACCAGGCTTCTCGGTGCTCGGCACCAGGGTAATGTCCATCACCGGCGATTCATGCATGCGCAGCACCGGGTAGTCGCCAAAATTGGTCTGCTGCACCCGGCCCTTGTCCAGCGTGATCTGGTTGTTCAGCGCCGCTGACAGGCCAAACACAATGCTCGACTGGATCTGCGCCTGCACCGTGTCAGGGTTGACCATGCGGCCCAGGTCGGCCACCACTGTCACCTTGTGCACCGTGATCTGGTTGTCCTTCACCGACACCTCGGCCACCTGCGCCATGTAGGTGTCGTAACCCTCCATCAGAGCAATGCCGCGGCTGCGGCCGGCCGGCGGCGGTGTGCCCCAGCCGGATTTGTCGGCCGCCATCTTCAGCACATTGGCAAAGCGCGGCTGCTTTTCCAGCAGGGACATCCGGTAGGCATACGGGTCTTTGCCCGCAGCCAGCGCCATTTCGTCGACAAAGCTTTCATTGGCAAAGGCATTGAGCGCGTGGCTCACCGAGCGCCAGTAGCCCACGCGCAGCCCGCTGTCGTGGATCACCAGGTCGTATTGCGTGTTCGGAATGTCGTAGGGCATCACGCCGGCTTCGGCCATGAAAGGGTCCAGCGTGTCCTTGGGCAGGCCAAAGGCACGCTGCGTGATGGACTGCGAGGTCACCTTGAAATTGAGCGCCACCGGCTTGCCGTCGGCTCCCAGCCCGGCAGAAAGCTGGTTGACGGCCATGGGCCGGTAGAAGTCGTGCGTGGTGTCGTCCTCGCGGCTCCAGAGCAGCTTGACGGGCTTGCCCACGGCCTTGGAGATTTGCGCCGCCTGCACGATAAAGTCCAGCTCCAGCCGCCGGCCAAAACCGCCGCCCAGAAAGGTCGTCTTCAGCGTGATGTCTTCGGGCTTGATGCCCAGCGCCGCCGCCACGCTGCCTTCGGCACCCTGCTGGAACTGCGTCGGGCCTATCAGCAAAATCTTGCCATTCTTGTAGTCGGCCGTGAAGTTCATCGGCTCCAGCGTGGCGTGTGCCAGCAGCGGCGACACGTACTCGGCCTTCACCGTCTTGGCCGCGCCCTTCATCGCGCCGGCGGCGTCGCCCTTGGGCGCGATGATGGGTATCACCTTGCCGCTGTCGGCCGCCTTGCGTATGCCCTCCAGCATGCTGGCATTGCTGATGGCCGCGACCGGGCCTTCGTCCCACTGCACCGTCAGCGCCTGACGCGCCTTGTAGGCATGCCAGTAGCTGTCGGCCACCACGGCCACACCGTCGGGAATCTGCACCACGTCGATCACGCCGGGCATGGCTTTGGCCTTGGTGGCGTCAAAGCTCAAGACCTTTCCGCCAATCACCGGGCATTGCTGCAGGCTGGCGTACACCATGCCAGGCAGCTTCACATCGATGCCGAATTCGGCCGTGCCGTTGACCTTCATCGGTGTGTCCAGCCGCTTGGTCGGCTTGCCGATGACGGTGAAGTCTTTCGGGTCTTTCAGCGCCACATTCTCCGGCACCGGCAGTTTGGAAGCCGCCTCAGCCAGCGAGCCATAAGTCGCCTTCTTGCCGTTGGGCCCGATCACCATGCCGTTCTCGGCCTTGAGCGTCGATGCATCGACATTCCATTTGGCAGCCGCCGCCGACACCAGCATCATGCGCACCTGCGCGCCCGCAATGCGCAGCTTCTCCCAGCCGTCACGCACCGAGGTCGAGCCGCCGGTAATCTGCGCGCCCAGCAAGGCGTTGGTGTAGACCTTGCCCGGAGGCGCAATCGCGACCTTGATCTTGCGCAAATCCACATTCAGCTCTTCGGCAATCAACATCGGCATCGAGGTGTAAACACCCTGCCCCATCTCGGAGCGGGCCGACAACAAGGTGATGGTGTTGTCGTCGGCAATATGCACCCAGGCATTGGGGGTGTAGAGCGTGCCGGCGGCCTGCGCGGACGTTACGGCCAGCGGCAGGCCCAGCGTGACGCCCATCATCAACCCGCCCGTGACGGCTGATGAGGCTTTGAGAAAGGTACGACGATCAGGGCGATCGAGGGAGACCAGTGTGTTGTCAGTCATGATCGTTCTCCTCAGGCTTTGCGCATAATGGAAGCAGCATCCTTGATCGCCGCCTTGATGCGCGGATAAGTGCCGCAGCGGCAAATGTTGCCGCTCATCGCCGCGTCAATATCCGCGTCGCTCGGGTTCTTGTTGCCCGTGAGTAGGGCCGCCGCGCTCATCAGCTGGCCCGACTGGCAGTAGCCGCACTGCGGCACATCATGCTTGATCCACGCTACCTGCAGCGGGTGCGTGTTGTTGCGTGAAAGGCTTTCAATCGTGGCCACCTTCTGGCCCGCCGCCGCAGACAGCGGCGTCTGACACGACCGCACTGGCTTGCCGTTGAGGTGCACGGTGCATGCGCCGCATAGCGCCGCGCCGCAGCCAAACTTGGTGCCGGTCATGCCCAGCTCATCGCGTATCACCCACAAGAGGGGTGTGTCAGGTTCAGCGTTGACGGAAACGGCCTTGCCGTTCACGTTGAGTTTTGTTGTCATGCGGGGTCCCCTTTGTTGAATCGCTGTCATCACAGGATCGGGCAGGCCCCCAAAAGTCAGCTACTACCCGAAGGCCTTGCGGGACTCATGCTACGACCGGGGATTGGGGCGTATCCGGGTAGAAACCCTTGGCTGATACAAAGTCTCAACACTTTTTCTCAAGATGAGACAGAGGGATAAGTCGTTAGGTATCACTAGATTAGGGGATGCGCATTTGCGGAGGCCTCCTTACAGTTGATGATGGTGTGCCAAAGTGAGCGCTGAAAAGTTACGCCAAAGACCTAAGGAATCTCCACATGAATTGGTTTTCTCGCATGTTCACGAAGTCCACAAGTCGTGCATCAGACATCCCAGACCCCGCACTGACCAATCATAGTGATCAACATGGTGCAATCATTGCAGACAATCCTCTCCGAGAAACTGTGGATGATCGACTGGGTCGAGCAGCTGCAGCAGAGTCATTTGCGTTAAATGTCCTCCATTTAGACGCTAGTGAAGGCTTGGTAGTGGCGGTCTTGGGTGCATGGGGCTCTGGCAAAACATCCTTCATAAATTTTTCACGCTCTAGGTTCAAGGAAGACTCTGTAGCGGTCCTTGACTTCAACCCGTGGATGTTCAGCGGCGCGGAGCAGTTGGTTCAGTCGTTCTTTTCTGAACTATCGGCACAACTAAAGATGCGGCCCGGACTTGCGGAAGTTGGAAAAGGAATCGAAGAGTATGGAGAAATTTTTTCGAATCTAACTTGGGTGCCTTTGGTCGGTCCGTGGATCGAACGTGGCCAAGATTTTGCAAAACTGGTTGCTGAACTCCTGCAACGAAAAAAAGATGGCGTTGGCAGTCAGCGTACAAAAGTCGAAAAGGCACTGCGCAGCCTCAAGAAGCCAATTGTTGTTGTACTTGACGATATAGACCGTCTCAACACCGCCGAAATCAGAGACATATTCAGACTTGTTCGGCTAACCGCAAACTTCCCCAACATCATCTACATCCTCGCATTCGATCGAAAGAGAGTCGAGAATGCGCTGACCGAAGAAGGCATCCCCGGTCGAGCTTATTTGGAAAAAATTCTTCAGCTTGGCTTTGACCTACCAGCGATTCCCGACCATGTACTAAATCAACAAATTTTTCATGCAATTGACGGGGCATTGAATGGAATTCCAAATCCTGGGCACCTCGACTCGACTCTTTGGCCCGACGTTTTTTCCGAAGTAATCAGACCTCTGATTTCCAATATGCGAGATGTTCGCCGCTATGCAGCAGCCATAAGCGGCACCGTGCGCAGCCTTAATGGACAAATTGCGCTAGCTGATGTGCTTGCATTGGAGGCAATTAGAGTGTTTCTCCCAGACGTTTTCGAGCGCCTACCAAGCGCAGTTGCCGCACTTACCACATCAAATCACGGCTACGGGGAAAACCAAGAACAGATTCGGCTAAAGCAAGAGGTCGATGAACTTCTCGCGGTTTCGGGGAGCAAAGTCAATGTAATGCGCGCCTTGATTCAAAGACTTTTTATGGCTGCTCAGAGACACATCGGCGGGATGCACTACGGAGGTGACTGGAGCCGCGGATGGCTTCGTGAACATCGAGTTGCGCATAGCGATATTTTTCGTCTCTATTTAGAACGTGTTGCTGGTCAAGGGCTCATTGCATTCAATTATGCGGAGCGCGCGTGGGAACTTATGCATGTAAGTGAGTCATTCGACGAATATCTCCGCGCCATAAATCCTGAGCAGGTAATTGACGTCATCGCTTCACTAGAAGCCTATGAGAATGAAGTTAATCCGGAACGCGTTGCACCTGGCATTACTACATTGCTAAATCTCATTCCCAGTCTTCCAGAACAACAACGCGGCATGTTCAGCATTGGAACAGCGATGGTCGTAAGCAGAGTTGTCTATCGCCTCATACGCTCACAAAACTCTGAAGCTTTCGTAGAAACCACAGTCCGAACGGCACTGCCGCAACTACACACATTTTTTGCGAGGCTCACTCTAATCGAGATGGTTGGGCACCGGGAGGGGGTTGGACATAAGCTTCTTCCAGAAGCAGTTGCGACAGAACTCCAGCAGGCATGGAGAGTTGCGCTAATGTCTGCCGACGTAGATGTCCTTGCGAATGAACCAGAACTGTTACGCTCCCTCCTTGTGCTCCGTCAAGGAGCTACCACCGAAGAGCCCCCTTTCGTCATCCCTCCGGACGCACGCATAACTCACTCTATGCTGTTATCGGGCTACAGCGAAGCTCTAAGTCAGAGCATGGGAAATCGAGCAGTTACTCGTTCTCCAAGACTCGCCTGGAAGATTCTTGCAGATCTTTACGGAGATGAAGATGTGCTTCGCGGCCGAATCGAAGAACTAAAAGCATCCAGCCAAGCAATCAATCAGGATTTGCTGCAACTCGCAGAAAAGTACCTGAGCGGTTGGCGCCCCAAGGAGTTCGGTGAAAACTAATTGAGCCAAGTACTTATCCTTGTCCAATCCGATCCCGAATCTGCTGCAACGCCGCCGGGTCATCCATCGTCGTCAAATCCCCCGGGTCCCTGCCCTCGCACACGGCCTGAATCGCGCGGCGCAGCATCTTTCCGCTGCGGGTTTTGGGCAAGGCTGACACAAAGTGCACGCGCGATGGTCGAGCGACTGCACCCAGGTCGCCATCCACGCGTTTCATGACTTCGCCTTCCAGCTTCATGGCCGCAGCCTTGTCGGTCAGCACACTCGAATCTTTCGGCACGGCAAAAGCCATCGCCACCTGGCCCTTGAGCTGATCGGCCACACCGATCACCGCCACCTCGGCGACACCGGCATGGCCTGAAATGCTTTCTTCAATCTCGCGCGTGCCCAGGCGATGGCCGGCCACGTTGATCACGTCGTCGGTGCGGCCGAGGATGAAGTAGTAGCCCTCTTCGTCGCGAATGCCCCAGTCGAAGGTTGAATAAACCATCTTGCCGGGCACGCTCTTCCAGTAGGTGTTGACGAAGCGCGCGTCATCCTTCCAGATGGTTTGCATAAAGCCGGGCGGTGTTGGGCCTTCGATGACGACCACGCCTTTTTCATGGGGCTGTGTCAGCTCTTCGCCGGTGGACTCGTGCAGGATCTTGACCTTGTAGCCGTACATGGGAACGCCGGGGCTGCCGAACTTGCTGGCTTTCTTTTCAACGCCGTTGGCAATCGTGATGATGGGCCAACCCGATTCGGTCTGCCAGTAGTTGTCGATGATGGGCACGTTCAGGCCTTCGCTGATCCAGCGGGCTGTCGGTTCATCAAGCGGTTCGCCGGCCAGGAAGAAGGCGCGCAGGCTGGACAGGTCGTGCTTTTTGAGCAGAGCCGGGTCCTGCTTTTTGAGTACGCGCACGGCGGTGGGTGCGCTGAACATGCCGGTGACTTTGTATTTTTCGACCAGGCTCCACCAGATGGCGCCGTTGGGTTGCTTGTCCATGCCCTGCGTGGGCAGGCCTTCATACATGATGGTGGCCATGCCGGCGATCAGCGGGCCATAGATGATGTAGCTGTGGCCCACGACCCAGCCGATGTCGCTGGTCGAAAAGTAGGTTTCACCGGCGCGGCCGTCAAAGATGTGCTTCATGCTGGCGGCCAGCGCCACGGCATAACCGCCGGTGTCGCGCTGAACGCCCTTGGGCTTGCCGGTGGTGCCGCTGGTGTAGATGGTGTAGCTGATGGCGGCGGAGTCCAGCCACACGCAGTGCACCAGCGCATGCATGTATTTGGCGCGCAGGGTCTCCCAATGCAAATCGCGCCCGGCAACGATGGGCATGGGCGCCAGGCCGCGGTCGACCAGCAGTACGGCTTCGGGCTGGTGTTTTGACAGGCGGATGGCTTCGTCAAGCAAGGGCTTGTACGCCACCACCTTGCCGCCGCGCGAGCCGGCGTCGGCGCTGATGATGACGCGCGGCGTGGCGTCGTCAATGCGTGAAGCCAGCGAGCCACTGGCAAAGCCGCCGAACACCACGCAGTGGATGGCGCCTATGCGCGCGCAGGCCAGCATGGCAAAGGCGGCCTCGGCAATCATGGGCATGTAGATGAGCACGCGGTCACCCTTGACCACACCCATGGCCAGCAGGCTGGCGGCCATGCGCTGCACCTCGGCGTGCAGCTCGGTGAAGGTGTAGGTTTTTTCAACGCCGGTCTCGCTGGAGACGTAGATCAGCGCGGACTGGTCTGGCCGGTCTTTCAGGTGACGGTCTACCGCGTTGTGGCAGAGGTTGGTTTGCCCGCCTTCAAACCACTGGGCAAACGGCGGATTGTCGTCATTGCAGACGCGGGTGAAGGGCTTGTGCCAATCGATCAGTTGGGCCTGCTCGGTCCAGAAGGCGTCGGGCTGGTCTATGGACTGGCGGTAGAAGTCTGCGTAGCTCGTCATGTCTCGTCTCCGTTCTTGTTTTCTCGGTCGCTTTGTTTATATCTTGACGACAATGCGGCCGCGCACCTTGCCCGACATCAAGTCCGCGGCTTTTTCTGCGGCTCTTGCCATCGGAATCTCCTCCAGCATGGCCTCCAGCCTGGCGGTGTCCAGGTCTTTTGCCAACCGGTTCCAGGCCTGCTGGCGTTTGGCCAGGGGCGCCATCACGCTGTCAATACCGGCCAGCGTTACGCTGCGCAGGATAAAAGGCATGACCGTCGCCGGGAAATCCGCGCCCTGCGCCAGCCCGCAGGCGGTGACCACACCGCCGTAGCGTGTCTGCGCGCAGGCATTGGCCAGCGTGTGCGAGCCCACGGCATCCACCACCGCGGCCCAGCGTTCTTTCTGCAGCGGCTTGCCGGGCGCCGACAGTTCGGCCCGGTCGATCACGCTGGCGGCGCCCAGCTGCTTCAAATAGGCTTCCTCGCTGGCCTTGCCGGTGGCGGCCACCACGGTGTAGCCCAGCTTGCCGAGCAGGGCCACGGCCACGCTGCCTACGCCGCCGGTCGCGCCCGTCACCAGCACCTCGCCGGCATCGGGTTTGACGCCGTGCTGCTCGAGCGCCAGCACGCTGAGCATGGCGGTATAGCCCGCCGTGCCTATGGCCATGGCCTGGCGCGCGGTAAAGGCCGCCGGCAGCTTCACCAGCCAGTCGCCCTGCAGGCGCGCCCGCTCGGCCATCAGGCCCCAGCGCGTTTCACCCAGGCCCCAGCCGTTGTGCACAAAGCGGTCGCCGGCTTTCCAGCCTGGGTGGGTGGACTCGAGCACCGTGCCCGCACCGTCAATGCCCGCCACCATGGGCCAGCTGCGCACCACCGGCCCCTTGTTGGTAATGGCCAGGCCGTCCTTGTAATTGAGGGTGGAGTATTCGACCTGCGCCAGCACATCGCCGGCCGGAAGCAGCGCCTCGTCGGTGTCGGTGATGGCCGCTGAAAAGCCGGCGTCGGACTTGGTGAGCAGAAGGGACTTGAACACGGCATTGTCTCCAGAGGGGTTGTTGTCTCAAGCGGCCAGAAACATTGGAAAATCAGCGAAACTGAATTCTTAATTATGGATAACGGGCTTTCAGGAGGCTGACGGTGCTCTGGAAATGCCGAACTTCGCTACTACTTTGATAGCATCATTGGCATGATCTTATTGGGCCAGAGCCTATTTTCGCTTTTAAATTGGGAATTTTGGCTCCCCTGGACCCGTTTTGAGGCTCCCGGAGGACGCTGAATCGCTGTTTTTGCGATTTTTAGGAATGAAATCGGCCGACAGCCCAACAACTGCCTGCCCAAGCAGCTATTCTTTTTATAGCGAACAAACAATTGATCAGTTCCCCTCGCCTGCTGAGGTGGTGCAGCACGAGGCCTCTTCGGCTCAATCTGTGTACCCGCAAATCAGGCCCGCAAGAAGCCGTTCATGCGCCAGACGCATCAGAGGGTCAGAACCAGCCCCTGCCCTGTCTTGAATCCAAATGAGACAAAGGCAAACAGCACAGCAGCCTGCAAGGCAACGACCATGATGGAGAAGCCGATGAGGGAGCGGCCCGGCACGCGGAAAATCGCGGCGTACACCGCGATCCCGGCCATAAAGGCAAACACGAAGCCCATGAACCCGCCGGACAGCTTGAAGACCACCAGGCTCACGGCGGGCGCGGTGATGGCCGCGATGGCTGCAGCGCCATAACTGGTGTTGCCAGCCTCAACAAACCCGGCAGCCCACTTCACGGGCATCAGGGTGATGAGGGCGAAGAGGACGAGGGGAAGCAGCAGGATGGCCATACGGTTTTCGGGCAATTATGGGATCGTCATCATACCGGCGCGCTGGGACTTCGCTGGAAATGGCTTCGCTGTTAACCCTGTGCGGCCCGCAGCGCGGATTTCTGCTGGACCTGCACCACAACGGCAGCCGGCTGCTCTATCGAAGAAGAGGTCCATCAGGAATGGATGTGGGCCAAACCGAACGCGACCATAGGCCGCTTTCTCATTGGTGCATAGCCTTCTGTGCCAGGTACTGGGCACGTTCAACTGTAATGCCCGAAAGCTGGTCAACTGCCAGTTGATCAGTCTCATTGGCTGCGGAATGCAAGACAACTTTGGGCCGAAGACCTCCCAGCTGTATGTACACATCTGCGGATCTGGATTGGTCGGTTGGATACAGGTCGATTTGGTTGCAGAGCCAGCCAAAGAAGCCATCACCTTCTACTGGGGAGTCAAAGGTTTGAACATAGCGCTCAAAGCTCTGTTGACTTGCAGAAACCCACACACCCCAAACAAAGGGCTCACTTACGCCATGTATTGGAATTTCCAGAACAGCCCTGACGAAATGGTCGGTTCTTTCGGCATGACGGATCACGCAGAGGTCGTCGGACAGCTGCCCGATGCTTTGCTTCTGCTCTTCTGTTAGCCAGATGTATGGATCTGGTGCCTGAAATGCGAAGCTCGGTGAGCCCTCATGCAGCTCACCGCAGCATGAACATTTGAATGCAAAGATTGCTCCCACGGAATTGGAGGCCTAAAGTAAAGATGACCGGACCATCAACACTTGCGGCACGGCCGCTCCCTGCTGTTGTGGGTCCGCGTCGATTGATATTTTATGGGGCATGGCCACCACCGCCACCAAGGTCCCCGCTGGCGCCGCCAGGGTCATCAGTGGGCGGGATGAAAGGCCCAGCCCTCGTGCGCGGCGTTGCATCCGCATGAAGAACAAGCGCGACAAATATTGCTCCGAGAACCGGCACCAGCCATACAAGCACAGATTGAAGCAGCACCTGCACTCGAGTGTAGTTACCGCTCCGTAAAACGGCAACGCAGACCCCAAAGTTCAGAACCGCCAAGCAGGTCGCGGTGAACCAGAGCCACCACGACATGTTATGCATAGAATCCATGGGGATGGAAAATTTCGGCATATGAAAGAACCGATTGGCAACTTTCGCAGCGATAAGCACTGCTCCTGCGATCCCGGCGCATCCAACCAGGAACAACCACCAAAACCAGGACGGCGAAGCCGGCAATCCAGTTCCATAAGCCCAAAACGAGTGCAATACCAAAGGTTGACCAAAAGAGGAAATCTGCCAAAAGAAAGGCACCTGCATTGAACTCGTGCTGCGGGTTTTCTTCCACCCGCTGCACCCGCCCTTGACAGAAGGGACACAGCAGAACGGCGTTGGATGACTGGGTGATCCTAGGCTTGGCGTTTGACATGGGATAAACCTTCGGCAATGGGTTAGCTCGATCCATTGTGATGCCTTGGCGTTGTTCAACTGAAAGTGAATGCCATGTGAGTTCAAGCCCGCGCTAGCCGCGCAAGATCGCCTCACCGGTCCGCGGGTTCACAAGGGTCACGTTTTCAAGCGCCCGAATGCGCCAGATGTCGTTCTGTCTCGTTAGCACGGCGAGGATCAACGTGTCCACCACGTGGGGCCCGGCCGGGTGGCTGCCGCCGGCAGCCAGGCGGCTCCAGAAATGGATGACCGCCACCCCGTCTGCAACATGGGTGACGTCGATGAGCTCGTTCTGGAGTGTGGAGTCTCGGTAGATTGTTTGGTGAATCGGAACGTGCAGTGCCACGATCTCTTCAACGCCCCGGACATAGTGCCCGAAGCGATTCACGAATGTTGCGTCCTGGTCGAACAGCGCACCGAGAGCCGTCATGTCGTGACCATTCCAGGCGGCTTGAAATGCACCGGGCGCATCTTCGGGTTTTTTCATCCTGGTCATAGGTTTAGTCCTGCGTCTCCCGGATTGCTACGGCGCCAGGGACAGGCCTGATCGACGACTGCGGAAAGGTGCGACCCCAGGGAGCGAGTTCCCGTGGGCGTCCGCGTTAACTAAACTACCAGGTCGCTGAACGCTATGCAGGCGTCCAAAAAAAACGCTAGTCATAGAACGACTCTTTGTGCACCTCTGCTTCGGCATAGGTGATGGCTCGCTGAAGCTCGGAGAGTGGAAACACAATATCCCGATGAGGGAAGTGCAGCACCACCTGCTTTCCCAACCGCTCATCCTCCCGGAAAGTCAGGATTGGACCAGCGGCGTCAACAGCCTCCACCGGTGCTGACACTTCGACGTGCATGCCGTCCCCCACCGCAGAGAACCGAGAAAGGCGTATCTCGGGAAGGATATCCGGCTTTTCAATGTGCATGACTTCAGCAGGTTAACGCTTGAGCTAAGCCGACCGTGGCGGTTCGGCGCTTGAGCGAGGGGTTAGGCGCCCTATCGGCACAACCGGATGTTCGCTTCATAGAGGGAGATTCATATCAATTGATGATTTTTCCCATGCCATTCTCTATGCGATCTCTCAGTTGTTGAATGAACTGTGAGTCATAGGGTTCCCAGCTTTCGAGTTCGCCAACAACCTTGACAGGCAGCTTGCTTCGATAGGACCGCGTCGGGTTGCCCGGGAACTTCTTGTCTGTGACGTTGGGATCGTTCTCATATTCCCCCGTCGGTTCAACGATATAGACCCGCGGCCTGCCGCTGCCTTTGGCTATTTCCGCGGCAAGCCCGGCGCCTTTCGGGATGGCTGTGAAATAGATGTGATTCATCACAACGCTTTCATCGTAATTCGATTGAAAGCCTGGCGTTAGCAGATCGCCTGTCTGCAATTCGGCTTTCGTACCGTGAAAAAAAGGGCCGGCGTCCAAGGTTGTCATGAGTTGTTAAGTGCGAACGGGGTGGATGCTTGAGGAACCTAACGCCCACGGTAAGCCGCGCCGGAGTGCGAAGCACGGAGGGTATCCACAAGCGTAACTTGTAGGCCTCGGCTTGACCAGCCAGTTAAGCTGGTGCGCGAAGGCAGATGCATTGTGATTTGATGGGGTAGACAATGATTTATCGCAAATCAGCGTGGACGGCTTCACCCACCAATCCAATGCAGTCGGATTAGGGGACGGACGCCTGGTCAATGCCTAGACGAAACTGCTGCGAAAGGGGGATCTCGAACTCACAAACAGCGCCCGGTTCGTAAGCGTTTACGAGCAGCCGGCCGAGATTCTGTCGCCAGAACGCACCCTGTTCGTCGAGGCTGCTCCTGTCGCCTTCGAGGTGCTTCTTTGGGCATCCACCCAGGCAAATCGGCAGAAATGAGCATTGGGAGCATGTGGGCTGATCGCATGGGTCGAACGAGCCCCACCACTGAGCTTGCGCCTTGATCTCACCGAGCGTCTCTACGTGGATCGGGATAGTTCGACCCATACTCAAGCCAGGCGACGCTTTGCGCTCTCTGAAGGTTCCCACGGCACGATGAGACTCACTGACTTGCAGACCGCACCGGTAGATCCGTCCGTCCGCCCCGACTACTGCGGAGTCTTTGACCAGTGCGGCGCAGACAGAGGTCTTCGGATATGGATAACCGTCCGGAACCTCGGACTCCTCAACTGAAATTTCCGTTCCGGCCGTGACCCGCAATTGAGCACGGATCTTATCGAACTCGCGCAAGGTAAGCTTACGGGATTTCAGAAAACTCGAACGCTCGGAATAGTCCGATACACGCGCTGGTTGAATGACGACGGGGAAGCGCTTGGTAAACCAGCCGCGTTCCTTGCCGAATTGCACAAACTCAACGAGTTGCTCGGCGTTGTGCCTATCAATGTTAAATCTAGCGTCAACTCGTACACAGTCGGCGAGCCGACCAACCAAGTCAGCGGCCAGCGCAAACGAGGACTTCCCAGCCCCCCTATCCCTGCCACCCGTCGACCTGAACCTCCGGATTTTGTCATGCCGCTTCGCAAGGCCATCGAACGAGATCTGTACATGAGAGATCACATGTCGCGCAACGAAGCCGGAAACGTCGGAGGGCCACACAGTGCCGTTGGAGATGATCGAGGCTCGGTACGCAACCCCCAATTCGGCGCACATGGCTTGAAGGGCCAAGGATGCCATTTCGAGGAACTCGGCGTTCTCCATCGGCTCACCGCCATACCAGTCGACATGCAAGCGGGTGCGGGCCGACTCCAAGAGTTTGATGCGAGTGTCAGCGACCAGTTGCGGAACATCGGAAACATCGAGTCGGTCCGGAGTCCGATCCTGATAGCAGTAATAGCAGCCAAGATTGCAATCCAAGGTCGTAGTAATGGTCAACACCATCGGCGTTGACTGGCGAGCATCTTGATATCGCCGTCTCACCTCCTCGAACTGCGAGCGCTCATCGAGCGTCAGAAAACCTTTGGCCAAGAGATCTCGATACAAATCCTCAGGCACGTGCGCAAGCAGTTTGGTAGACCCTTGCGTCAAAGCCGACGCGACAGTGCAGCCGTCGGCACCCTGCAACGCAACCAAAGCACCCGAGAAAGCGTTGAAAAGCAGCGAATCGCTTCCAAAGGGAACTGCGAAGTTGTACCGGGACGGCACTACGCCGCTATGCATAGCCGTTTGCTAGATTTCGATGATTGCCAAGCAGGTGCTGGTGCCACCGCAAAGCCGGGCGGCAATCGGTCCACCCTTTTTCAGTTCCGGCGTCACAACGGAAACAGCGGTGACCTGTAGTTTCTGGCCTGCCTTCAGTACGACAGCTGGTTTGTCGTCGTCGCTGACGATGAGCTTCATCTTGCCCGTCGCCGCGGACACTTTTCGCGCCCGCGATGTCGCAGTCGCCTTGGAAAATTTCGAACTTGCCATTGGCATCTCCTCGATTTGCGAGTCAGTCTAGCAATCCAAGCCGGCATGTCAACCGGTTTTTTGGTCCCCGGTCTCCTCCAAATATAGGATGCCAAGGCTCTAGAAACAAGGTAGAAATAAACAGCTCCCTTCTAAGCCTAATCGGAGATATCCATGAACAACGATAACATTGTGGTCGACTTGAGATTGAGCCTTAATCGCAAGAACGGAAGGATCGAAGTTTCGATTTTGTCCGAGAGCGAGCATGAGGCGGCCAATGTCGCCCTTTCCAGTTTCTTCAGGATGCGCGAGAACAGCCAACGACCACTCCAAGAGATGGCAGTGAAGTCCGCCAAGACTGACCCGAATTTAAAGAGTGGAGCACGGCTGCGTCCGATGTGGACCAAAACGACGTGTGACATCATCAAATAGCCATTGCGGCGCGCCTCGGCACCACCGGAAAGATAGAGGGCATGCTATGAATGAAGCGGAATGCGAATTCGGGCTCGTCGAACACAACGTCATTGAGCTCGGTGGCGATAAGGTTGCCGTGGTTTCACGACGAAACTCTGGCTGGGCGGTACTGGACACCATCGGATACCGCAAGCTGCTCGGAACCTTCTCCACTCCCCTACGATTACCGCAGAGTAGCCTCGAAGACGATGGTCCGATGGAATCGCTGTGGCGTTCGGGCCTGATTTCGGCCGACGGAAACACATCAATCGACTTGAACAGAGCCAGGAGCCATCCGACCAACGTCCTCATCAAATTGACCGATGCGTGCAACTACGTTTGTACGTATTGCTATGACCATAAGGAAGGCGCTGGTGCAAACCTCTCCGTTGATAAAGCCAAGGAAACGCTGGACTTCGTACTTGATGGCGCAAAGGATGAAAGGATCACGATCAGCTTTCATGGTGGGGAACCCCTTCTGCAATTCAAGAAGATCAAGGAGCTCGTCGCGTACATAGAGTCGCGGCGCCGTCCGGACCAGCGTATTGCGTACTCGGTGCAAACGAACGGAACCCTCTTTTCTGCCGAGGTCATCCAATTCCTGGACGAGCATGGCTTCTCCGTCGGCATCTCGCTTGATGGCAATTCCGCGGCACTGAATAGGTTCAGGATTCGGCATGACGGCCAAACACCATTTGGGGACTTTGAAACGCTTTTGCGCGATCATCCGGAATTTGTGCGACGGCGATGCGGGGTCATGACAGTCGTCAACAGTGCATCAATCAAATCGATCCCGTCGTTTGCATTGTGGCTGCAAGAAAGGGGAATCACTTCGCTTGCCCTTGTACTCCTGCAAACTATGGGACGGGGAAAGACTCTCGATCTCAATCAAGTGACAGTCGAGCAGGTGCTGGGTGTCTACGACACCCTCATTTCTTACATTGAACAGGGGCGACTCAAGTCACTGTTCATTAGTAACCTCATCAGCTGCCTTGGCAACTTTCTCTACTTCGCGGATGGAGAAATCTGCTATCGGGGCGTATGCATGGCGGCGACAAATTTTCTGGTCTTGGCGCCGGATGGGTCGTTCAAGATCTGCGACTGCAGCGATAAGGACGAATTCCTGTTGGGAAGTTCTATGGACGCGGTGAAAGATCCCCTGAATGGGAAGCGGGCGGCGATTCGAGAGCGTTCAATCCGCCTTGGCTCAGAACACCCGGCATGCAGCAAATGCGAAATCTATGGCCTTTGTGGCGGAGGTTGCGCGGCGCGTGCCTCGACCAACAACGGAGATTTCTACTCTATCGATCAGGTTGAGTGCGAATTGTTCAGACATCTGTACAAGAAGTTCCTCGGCGACTATGCGCAGGATCGAAAGGCACTCTTCGACTATTTCGCAGCATATGAGAGTCAGTGATGACGGATTCGGAGGTGTTGCTCCGGCAGTTCGGGGATTACCCCCACGATACGGAACGGCAGGATGAGGCAGCCGCCCGGCTCATCGAAACAGACACGGCGATGCTTGCTGCTGCGGAATGCACATATTTTGACCATTGCTCAGCATCCAATCGGCGTGTGGACCGCAACTTTCGTCCAAAGTTTGTGCGCGCCTGGAGCGCCTTCACACGCAATGCGTTGAGTCATATCGGACCGGCTAGGCCGGACGTGATCGCTGTGGAATTACAAGCGGCGGCGCCGACGCTTTACGTCCTTTGGCACTTTCCCGAATACCCGCTCTTGATGGGGAATTTGTTAGGGCAAAACGTCACGGTTGCCGTAGCGCAAGACTCTGAATGGCTTCGCCCATTGGCACGAGTTGGTTTGGCGGCCAATTTCAATCGAACCGGCGGACTCATGGCGCTTCGCCGTGCGTGCGAGAAGCGCCAACCGGTCGCTATGATGCTGGACTATTGTTATGAAGGAACGAGGCATAGGGTCGCGGACTTTCTTGGGTTGCCTTGCAAGACCCCATCCGGACTGATTGAGGTTTCGCTTCGCTTAGGCTACGCCATCTGCTTAGTATCAAGCTCCGATCTCTCGATACGCGTCGAACAGGTCCCTCCTCATCAGGACGTAAACGATTGCATTCATTGGCTGAACGCCAGAATCAGCGAGCACATTGAGCGCGATCCGACGAGATGGCTCCTCTGGCCATCTCTAAACTCTCGCGTTGCCATCTAGGGTGCTGAATTGCGCTGAAGTCTGACCCATTTTGAGTATGAAGCGCATTGCCAGCTAGGGTACATGCGTACCCACTACTTTCATTGAAGCTGCAAATCTCCATCTAGATTGTCTTTGATGAACTTGCATTCAATGAGCTGACACTCGGTAAAACTGCAGCCTGAGAAAGAGACACCACGAAAGATGCAGTTTCGGAATTCGACATTTACGAAAGCGGCGGTATTGAAAAGACTCCAATACCGGTAGTACGTAATTTCGCATTGAGGCCTGAACGTTTGACGTAAGGGTAGGTCTTGCACGCGCGCGCAAGACTTACCCTTGATTGATGGGATTGAATCCCCTGTTTTTTGGCACCACATTGGCGCCCTGATCCTTGTCATGGAAGCTTGCGGTTCGGCGAGGCGCGTCACTTCAGCATGTACTGGATCGGCACGGCCGCCCACGAGTCAACGGTGCGGCCCGAGCGGGTTCGTGCGGGGTTGAATTTGAACTTCTTCACGGCCGCCATCGCAGCGGCATCCAGCCTGTCAAAGCCTGAACTTTTTTGAAGCTGAACCTCACCGGCTTCTCCACTGGCCAACACCTTCACCCGCAAGATTACGCGGCCCTCTTCCATAAGACGCCTGGAGACAGCGGGGTATGCAGGGCTGGGCGAACTCGCGTGGCTGGCAAACTGCACAACTTCATCCGGAGAGGCGCAGCCCGTAACAAGCGTGAAAAGAAGAAGCCAGAATATGCGCACGGTCCAAGCAGCCTGGTTAGGTGGCATACGCACCATCACAAGGCGGCTTGCAAGTTTCAATAGGCTGCATGAATAGCGAATGCTTGTTTTGAGTTAGGCGGAGCAGGTAGTTGATCCCAAAGCTCTACTTATCTGAGCTGGAAGGTAGCCGATCCAGTTCTGACCTGGTTAGCGGTACTATCCCATCGGCCTGTATATTCCAGGTCACTTTGCGCAGGTCCGGTACAGATGATCCCATCTTCAGCAACGCATTTCTGTCCAAATGGAAAAGCAACCGACCATCTTGCGACACCACGATGTCAACAATATCGCCCTTCGGGTGAAGAAATGTCAGGCGTACTCCAGGCGGCAGGGTGAATTCGCTGCTTACACCGGTGTCCCATGTCACGCGAGCAAATACAGGTGCGACCAGGCCATTACGTACGAATAGCGGATACGAAGGGTCGCACGCAGGAAGGAGAATAGTTGCCCCTGCCATCACAAGAGATGTCAGAAGTCTGTGCATGTTAATCACCGTGGTCCCCCCGCTACGCCGGCTTGACCAAACCAAGAATCTCTTTAAACGCCTCATGCTCAGCCGTGCGCAGCCATTCAAACGCCACCATCTCGGTCGTCACCAGCTCGGCGCCGTTGCCGGCGAGGCGGTCAAACGCCGCATCGCGGTTGCGTTCGGTGCGTGAGCTGCAGGCGTCGGTGACCACCCAGACCTCGAACTCTTCCTCCAGCAAGTCCAGCGCGGTCTGCATCAGGCAGACGTGGGCTTCGCAGCCGGCGACGACGATGGTGCTTCTGCCCTCTTCCGGCTCGGGCGCCGGTTTTTGCAGGTGCTTGGGCAGGCTGCGGGCATTTCCGCCTGTGGGTGCCTTGCGCACCGGTGGGCGCAGCAGGTCGCCCAGGCCGTCGGCCACGGCGCTGAAGAACATCTTGTCCATGATCTTGCCGCCAGCGGCTTCAATGGCGGCCTGTATTTCCGGCATCGTGGCGCCCAGGCTTTCGGGGTTTTCTTCCGTACCCCACACCGGTACATCCAGCAATTTGGCCATTCGGGCCAGCTTGACAGCATTGGCCATGACGAGTTTGCCTTCAAAAATGGCGGGCATCAAAAGGGTCTGGTAGTCGACCAGTACAAGTTGGGAGTCGTCGGCGTCAAGCAGCATCGGGGGTCCTGGGGAAATTCTGGAGGCGTTCTGGAAAGAAGATCAGGCCGGGCTGCGCTGCAGGCGCTCCACCAGGCCGATCACATAAGCGTCGAACAGCAGCGTGGCGTCCTGCCCGAACATGCGGATGCGACCGGTATGTTGGAGAAGCAGCAAGCCCATGCCATGCGCGAACAAGGCCGTATTTTCGCGCAATGCGTCTTCGGCGTTCAAACCCATGGCCTGCAGGGCGGTTTCACAGGGCCGCAACGCATCGTGAAGACGGGCATTGAGCTGGTGGTTCAGCTCGGTGGTCAGCCCGCGCGGGCGCATGCCCTGCATGAGGTAAAAACCCAGGTCCAGATCGCGCGGATTGGCCGCAAAAAATCCAAACCAGGCGCTTGCCTTGGCTTCCAGCACCTCAGCCGGCTCGCCACGTTCCTTACCGGCAGACGCCACCACGCCATTGAGGCGCTCCAGGCACTCGGCCAGCAAGGCGCCATAAATGGCTTCCTTGTTTTCAAAATAGGAATAGATGGCCCCGGCGGTGTAGCCCGCCTCCTTGGCAATCTCGCGGATGCTGGCGCCGTCGATGCCCAGGCGTTCGAAGACGGATCGGGCGGCGTCCAGCATCAGGGTCCGGCGTAAATCGTTTTGGACCTGCTGGCGATCTATTCGGGTTTGCATCGCCAGAATATAGGCGTGAAAGCCGTCTATCCAGGGTGCGATTTCCGGTGAAAATTAACGCTTGTTCTAAAAATTAAACGTTGTTTAAATTTGCTTGATGGTGCCAGAAAACCAGACACGACCGCACCGTTCCATCCGTCACATGAGCGATCTGGCCTCGTCAGCCGCCTGCCCGGCCAACCTCATCAGCTACTAATTTGATAGCTGCTTGCGCTTTTCTACAAAGGGCTGGAAGCCCATTTAGCTCAAATCCAGTCCCAAGCCCTTATTCAGGCTCGATTCCCGCGGCCTTGATGATCTTTCCCCATTTCAGCGTTTCCGCCGCCTGGAACTTGCGCAGCTCTTCCGGGTTGCTGGTGAAGATTTCGGTGCCGCTGGACTGGTAAAACGGTGCGGCCGAAGGGCTGCGGGCTGCCTTGACCAGCATGTCACTCAGCTTGGCCACCACGTCGGCCGGGGTGCCGGCAGGCGCATACGCGGCAAACCAGTAGGTCATTTCATACCCCTTGACGCCGGCCTCGGCGATGGTTGGCACGTCAGGCGCCAGCGGTGAACGTTGCCGGGTGGAAACACCCAGCGCCTTGAGCTTGCCGCCCTTGACCTGCGGCAGGCCGGTCGCCATGTCGGTGATCATCATGTCGATCTGGCCGCCCAGCAGGTCCGTCACCGCGGGCGGGTTGCTCTTGTACGGAATGTTCAGGATGTAGGTGCCCGTCATCTGCTTGAACTGCTCGCCCGCCACGCGGCTGGACGAGCTGCCGCTGCCAAAAGACAGCTTGCCGGGTTTCGACTTGGCCAGCGCGATGAACTCTGCCACGCTGTTGACCGGCAACGCGGGGTTGACCACCATGATCTGCCCGCCGCGGCCCAGCGCGGTCAGCGGTGCGAAGTCCTTGACCGGGTCGTAAGGCAGCTTTTTGAACAGGTGCTCATTGGCCGACTGGGTGGTGTTGGTGGTGATGAACACGGTGTAGCCGTCGGGCTTCGCCTTGGCCGCTGCCTGGGCGCCGATGAAGCTGTTGGCGCCGGGCTTGTTGTCCACCACCACGCTGACCTTGGTGTCGTTGGTCACGGCCTGGCCGATGGCACGCGCCAGCTGGTCGGTTGCGCTGCCGGCCGCAAACGGCACGACAAAGGTGATCGGCTTTTCAGGAAAGCCCTGCGCCTGTGCCGCCATGGGCACGGCGAGGGGCGCGATGGCCCATAGCGCGGCAATGCCGAGCATGGCGGGGCGGGTGCGGCTGTGGATGGATTTTTGAGTGGCGGTTTTCATGTTGTCTCCTGATGTTGTGATGTGGCGGGTCTGACGTTGTTGATCTCGTCTTGGTGTCCTGGTGAATCGGTTCCGTTAAAAAGCGTGGTCTCCCCCGGCCAGCAGGCCTGCGAGCGCTACGGGCACCTCGATGGGTAAATCCAGCAGCCAGAATGAAAGCGACTTGCCGTGCGTGTCGAGGTTGAGCGCGTCATTCACGCCGCCGTCGAGCACGTCGTCGAGCACAAAGTTCAGGGCGCCCAGCAAAGGCAGTTCAAACCGCTGCACACGGCTGGGCTTGCGGTGGACGAAGTGGCGCGCCACGGCGGCTTCCGTCACCTGCGCCCGCAGCACGGAATAAAGGTCCGGGTGCCAGGCAATCACGCTGATGTTGGACCGGTTGCCTTTGTCGCCCGTTCGACCGTGCGCGGCGCGGTACAGCGGCACCGTGATCATGGCCTGGCTCATGCGGCCTCCCCTGCGGTAGCCAGCGCTGCGGTATCGAGCATCCTGAATGACACCTTCACAGCGTCTCGGGGCACCAGGCAGGGCAAGGTGTTGAGCCTTGGTGTCAGTGCCGTGCGCACGCCGCCGCCGCCGGCTGGGCCGCAGCAGTACAGGGCGGTGACTTCCCGCGTCAGCCGCTCGGCCTCAAGGCGGTCAGTGTGTGTGGCGGCCACGCGCAGGCGTACATCGCGCGCATCGCCGGCCGGTGTTACGGCCAGCAGGTTGCCGGCATCGTCACCCATGACGCTGAGTGCGCCTATCAGGTCTACCCGCAGCGCCAGGGATGGCAGGCGCCGGCGCAGCACATCGGCGGCCAGCCGGGCGCGGGCTTCGGCGCGCGGGCCGGCGTAAGAGATTTCACCTTCGGCCAGCCACCCGCCCTCATGGCAAAGGTTGACCTTCAGGCTGGGTGGCCGGGCATGACCGCGCACGCCGCTCAGCGCCACACGGTTCGGGCCGGCCTGCTCAATCTGCGCTGCGCTGATGTCCGCCACCACGTCGGGTGTGAGGTAGGCGGCGGGGTCATGCACTTCATACAACAACTGCTCCTTGACGCTGGCAAGGTTCACCAGCCCGCCGGTGTTGGCCGCCTTGCCGATGATGCAGTTGCCGTCGGCGCTGATTTCAGCAATCGGGTAACCGACGGCGTGCAAATCGGGAACGTCCTTGTAGCCGGGGTCCGCAAAATAGCCGCCGCAAACCTGCGCCCCGCATTCCAGCAAATGGCCTGCCATGGTGGCGCGCGCCAGTCGGTCCCAGTCGTCGGCACGCCAGCCAAAGTGCGACATGGCAGGCCCGACCGCGAGCGATGGATCGGCCACGCGGCCGGCCACCACAATTTGCGCGCCGGCGTCCAGCGCAGCGGCAATCGCTTCAGCGCCAATGTAGGCGTTGGCACTGACCATGCGGATGCCGTCCATCGCGTTGCCCAATTGGGTACGCAGCAGCTCGCGGTGCCGTTCTTCCGAGAGGTCATCACCTTCGACCACCGCAATACGCGGTGCAGGCAAACCCAGCTCCCGGGCCATGGCCTGAATATGCCGCGCCGCGCCCATCGGGTTGGCCGCGCCGAAGTTGCTGACGATGCGGATGTGGTGCTGCAGGCAGCGCGCCAGCACGGGGCGCAGCATGTCGTCCAGCAGCGGCTCAAAGCCGGCGCCGGGGTCGGCGCGGCGGCGCAATTGCGCCAGCGCCAGCGTGCGTTCGGCCAGCGTCTCGAAAATCAAAAAAGCCGGCCCGCCCCGCGCGATCAGGGTGTCCACCACCGGACCGGCCGCGTCCACACGGTCACCCGAAAAGCCGGCCGCGCAACCAATCAGCAGGTTGGCGGGCGGTGCGGCGGTGTCGGGAGCGAGGGCGGTAGAGGTCATCATGGCCAAGCGTTGAATGCCACGAATTTAAGCCCTGGCCTTTTATTTGTAAAATGCAAAATTCCTATTGATTGACTTGAAAAACAGATTAATGGTCGCGCCCATCACCGCCCCGAAAAATACGGCCCGCCTGCCTGCACGCAGCCCCAACCTGTCCACGCGCCAGCTGCGGGCATTCCTGGCGCTGGCGGAGCTGAGCAGCTTTACCCGGGCCGCGGCCGCCTGCCACCTGTCGCAGCCTGCGTTCAGCGCGCTGATCCAGACACTGGAAACGGAGCTGAACACCCGGCTGTTTGACCGCGACACGCGCAGCGTACAGCTGACAGCGGAAGGTAGATTGTTTGAAGCGCCAGCGCGGCAATTGCTGGGTGACTTCAGCGCCGCGATGGGTGAACTGAGCGACCACGTCGAGCGCCGCAAGGGACGCGTGCATGTGGCAGCCCTACCCTCCCTCGCGGCGGGCTGGCTGCCTTCCATTTTTGCGGAGTTCGGGCAGGCCTGGCCCGGCATTGAGCTGAACCTCAGTGACCTGCTGTCGGACGCCTGCATTGAGCTGGTGCGCAGCGGCAAGGCCGACTTCGCGCTTGCCTCAACAGGCGCCACGCATGCGGGCCTGACTACGCAGCTCCTGTGCACCGACCGTTTTCACCTGGTCTGCCGCACGGACCATCCCCTGGCCGCAGAAAAAGTGCTGACGCTGAAGAAACTGGCAGCCTACCCGTTTATCCATATGTCGCGCAACAGCAGCGTGCGACAGGCGCTGGACGCGGCGCTGCACCCGTTGCAGACCCATACGGTGCTGGAAGTGGACCAGCTGGCAACAGTGACCGGCATGGTCGAGGCAGGCATCGGCATCAGCGTGGTGCCGGCGCTCACGCTCTTTCACTTTGAGCGAAAAAACCTGCTGACGCGGCCGCTGGCCACGCCTGGCCTGTCACGAAAGATTTATGCCGTGCGCCGGCAGGAAGGCAGCCTTTCGGTGGCGGCGCAGGCATTGCACGACCTGGTCATGGAACGCATGAAGGCATGGCAACCCGGGCCGCAGCCGAAGCACCGCAAGCCCGGAAAGCCTTAGAACCTAGAGCGAACCCAGGTCCTGGACGGCATCCACCACCATGCTGGTGCCCAGCGCAATCAGCAGGATGTCGGTGGCGACGCGCACATACTTGTGGCCTGAGGGCGGAGGGCCAAGCCGCACCACCACCGATGCAGGCACCGGGTAATACACCACGCCCGCAGGCAGCGGTTGCCCGATGGCGTACTTTTTGGCCTGGCCCGGGGGCATGCAGCCGTTGTTTTTCTTGGCAAGGCCCGGAGGGCAATGGCCGGACTTGAATTGCTTGCCGTAGTAGTCCTGCAGCACTACGCGCTGCTCGGGAACAAAATAGCCGCCGACCCTGACGTCTTCGCGGTGCTTCTTGTTGCCTTTGTCTTTTTTGCCGCCGCCATGGTCGTCCTGGTCTGACTGCTCCACCTGGCTGTGCTTGCCACCCTTGTCCTTGTTCTTGCCGCCGCCGGCCCATTCGGGTTTCTCGGCAAAGCTTGCGGAGCACATCAGTGCGCCGGCCATCAAAAGTGCCAGGCTACGGCTGGACAGGCGCAAACCTGTTTTCGGTGTGTGTGTTGTTGTCATCGTGGTTCTCCAGTGGTTTTCTGTTCAGGGCTCGCCGGGCACAGGCAACAAGTGCACAGTGTCCCTTTTTCAACGGCGGCCTGCGGTTGCCGTTGACAGGGCATTCACCTGCCGCGTTGCACTCTGCGGGCACGTCCACACGGGCGTGCCGCTACACGCAGAGCTGCACAATTCTGGCGGCAAAACACAGCATGGGGATGTAAGGAAACAAGCTGTTTCACAGTCATACGTTGTCACGTATCTGGAAGTCTGGCGTTTTCTGCCGGCCACAATTACGACAGGAGAAAAACCCGAGTGCTATATTTTTTATAGCCGTTCGCGCCCGTTCCAATTGGCCTGCAGGCATTTAAGACCTGCAAAACAATCAAACCTCAAACCACCGCGCTATTTTTTCGGTTCAGCAAACTTGAGCAGGCGTGTGGCCAGCAGCGTTTCAGCCAGGAAACAAACCAGCGCGAAAAGAAAGCACACCACGCCCGACAAAAAACAGACAGTGGCAATGCGCAGGGTCGGCAACTCGCTGGTCTCACCCAAAAACAGCAGGATGATGGTGGTGCCGATCAGCATGGCGCAAAAGGTCAGAAAGGCGATGCAGATGTTGACCAGCCAGCCGCGCTGGCGCAACTCGCGCAGTTCGGCATACATGCGCTGCGCGCGGGCCTCTTCCACGCCGCCGGTCTCCAGCCGGTTCTCCAGGAAACGCGCGCGGTCGATGATGCGGGCCAGCCGTCCGGCGACGGCGGCGATCATGCCCGACACCGCGGTGAGCAAAAACACCGGCGCCACTGCAAGTTGAATACCGTGGGTGACCGTCGCAAGGTCGGGCGCAAAGTTCATGCGGGGCTCCGGGGGTTCATGAAATGGGTATTGTCATGCAAACATCAGGCCAGCAGGCCTGCCGGTCGCCTGCCTTGCTGACGATGCCCTACACAGATGTCGTCGCTGTCCGACATGTCCTGCCGTTGACGCTCTCCACAATGAATCAGACGGCAAGGCTGCGACCGACATCGGCACCCTGATTTTTAGATCAAGAGCCCTGCCACACCGCTCCCCCACACACATACCAGCCAAAGGATTTCCCATGCTCCCCAACAACGAGGGACAGCGCGTCCCTGACGTCACCTTCAAGACACGCCAGAACGACCAGTGGGTCGACGTGAAAACGGCCGACCTGTTTGCTGGCAAAAACGTCGTGGTTTTTTCGCTGCCCGGCGCCTACACGCCCACCTGCTCTTCCACCCATTTGCCGCGCTTTAATGCGCTGGCCAATACCTTCAAGGCCCATGGCATTGACGACGTGGTCTGCTTCTCGGTCAATGACGCCTTTGTGATGAACGAATGGGGCAAGGCGCAGGAGGCCGGCAATATCACCCTGATCCCGGACGGCAACGGCGACTTCTCCAAAGGTATGGGCATGCTGGTCGACAAGAGCGATCTCGGCTTCGGCAAGCGCTCCTGGCGTTATTCCATGCTGGTGCGGGACGGCGTGGTCGAGAAGATGTTCATTGAACCTGAAAAGGACGGCGACCCGTTTGAGGTGTCGGACGCCGACACCATGCTCGGGTATGTCGCCCCGAACGCGGTGGCGCCCGAACCCGTCACCCTCTTCACCAAACCCGGCTGTCCGTTTTGCGCCAGGGCCAAGGCCATGCTGGATGAAGCGGGCCTTAGCTACGAGGAGATCACCCTGGGCCAGGGCATCACCACCAGCACGCTCAATGCGGTGGCAGGTGCCGGCACCACACCCCAGGTGTTTGTGGGCGGCAGAAAAATCGGCGGGTCGGAGGACCTGCAAGCCTGGTTGGAAAAGTCCCGACCAGAGCCGGAACCACGCCAGTTTCTCAGCTAGCCGGCTGCAGCACTTTCGCCCTGCGCCGGGCGCGCCAGCTGACCACCGCTTCGCAGGCGTCAAAGTGCTTGAGCAGGTTCTGCTTTTGCCGCTCGAGCAGCGAACTGGCGGCAATCATCTGCGGCCATGACTCACACGCTTTTCCCACTGCTTCATTGAGCACGCCGCGCACGCGCGTTTCAAACATGCCCGTGGCGTTGCAAAAACTGCGCAGCGTTTTGGCGGTCAGCCTGGCCTGCTTTTCACCACCGGGCACAAAGCGCAGCGCATGGCCCCTGCCGCCCAGGTAGGCCGCGTAGGCCACCACGTCGTAGGCCGGAGACAACTCGGGTGTGCGGCCGTCACGGTAGACCACGCCAAAGTTTTTGACGTGGGCGTCATAGTTGCCGAGCATTTCATTGACCATCACGCGGCGGATCAATTCTTCTGCGGCGTCCTCACCCAGGTGCGCATCCAGACTCATGCCTTCGCGCAAAGTCCGGGCCATGGCGGCGTAGGTTGCGGCGGGATGCGTGTATTTTTCTTCTGGCTGGATGCGCAGGATCTGCGCAAAGTCTTCGCAATGAATGTGGCCCTCAGGCCCGCGGTCAAAGCGCTTGACGGCGAGGAAATGCCGGCTTTCTCCAAGCACAAAGGGTTGCTCGGCGACGATGTCGTCCATGGGCGCCAGCCAGGCCTCACAGACGTTCACGCCCGCTGCCCGCGCCAGCCGCAGGGAAAGCTCTTCCACTTCGGGCAACAGGGCAAATTCTGCCGTGGGCAGCTTGGCGATGATGTGGGTGCCTTGCGCGTCGCGGGTGCGCGCCACGTAGCGGCCCGGCTGCTGCACCAGCGCCAGCTTGGGCTGCACGCCTGACAGCGATGTCGCGTCGGGCAAGGGGTCGGCCGTGACGGACATTTCGAGCGCATCGTTGTGCTGTGTCACCACCCCTGCCAGCGCATCGGCATCCAGGTGCGCGGGATAGGCATACACATTGCCCGGCAAGTCTGTGCCGCAGGCGGCCAGCATGTCGAAATGGTCGTTCGGCCCGCAACCGCGCAATTGCTCCAGGTGGCGGCGCAACGGCCCTTCGGGCAGCAGGTTCTGGAAGAAGGCCGGCAGGCGCCCGCCTTCGGCATTGAAGAATGGCGTGTTCACATAACTGCGCCAGAAAATCTCACGGCGCTGCGGGTCGTCGTCGGTGGTGGCCCAGGAGAACACCGGCGAATCCGGGTTGGACCAAAAAACCTCGTCTGGAATGAAACGCGTGAGCGCACTGCTGCCCGTGCCGTACTGGAACAGCAGGCCGGCACGCAAGCTGCCGATATAAATATCGAGCGCCAGAACGTTCATGGATCAGGGCCTGACGTTCTTGATGTTTGCCCCAGCGAGCTGGGAAGTTTCGGCCACGATGCGGTCCACCCGCGACAAGGCCGGAGCCGGCCCTTCGGCAGCTTGTGACTGCAGCCCTGCAGCCACCACCTTGGGCAGCAGCAGCACCTCCAGCCCAAGCTGGTCGGCAATGGCCATCAGCGTGGTCACGCGCGGCGCCGTCTTGCCCTGCAGGATGCTGCGCACCGACAAAGGCGTCAGCCCCGTGCTTTCGGCAACGGCCTGGTAATCCAGCCCCAGGCGCTGGCGCTGGCTTTCCAGGCTGGCAGCAACTTCAGACAATGTCTTCATAGATAGATAAATATCGTTTCTTATTAAAACGATAGTATTTTATCTAATCAAGCCCCATCAATCAATACCAAACTAGCGTTTTATACAAAAACAATAGTTAAATATTGTTTGTCAAGAGACTGGCTTCTTTTTTAATTCCTGTCGCGCCGCCACATGCATGCATTGACAGCATCCACAGCTAACCTCTCTTAACCATTCCTTAACCAGGCGCGTGTGGATAACTCCATGCATTTCCTGCCTCAGGGCTTCGCCCTCGACACAAGGTCTCACCCAATAGCCGTTGCGTTTCAGGGTGGTCGCTTTGGGTCAAGGCGCCTTGCCCCCCCCCGCAAACTACCTGCGCTGAAGAACTACCGCAAATGGGACTGAACCGTAAGCGGCCGGCGATCCCATCTTGGTGGGTAGCTGTTCCCCAGATCCAAGGCTAGACTTCAGAAATCGGCCAGTAGCGGAGGTTGTCGAATGGGAGACGTAGCCGATCTCAGAGGCACGTCTCGCATCACGCCGGTACTCCTCGCGACAGCGCATGAACCGCAGGGACAACACGGCTGGCCGACCATCCAGACCTGCTAGCACCTGCTCGGCCATCGTCAGACAGGTGACCTGGGCGAGATACACCGACAGGGCGCGGAGGGCCTTATTCGATTCCTGCTGCACCCTTCCGGCTCGCATCGGTCTCGGTCGGCGAGCATGCGGCAAAATCGACGCATGCCCACCCTTCTCCCAAAGCAGGCGTTCATCCCCCGTTCCATCGCCAACGAGAACGAGCGCCGCCAGCTCGCTGAGAAACGCGACCGGCTGTTCGCACTCTGCACCGAGCCGGAACAGTGCTGTCTGCTCGCCCTCGCAGACTGGTACGAGTCGCACTGGCACCGGTTGATCGCCCAACCCAATATCTTCGCAACCTGCATGGGAGCCTCCTTCGAGCTGCGCTACCACTGGATGCCCGGCCCCAAACCGCACCCGCTGCTCGTCGCGTGGATTCAGACTATGGCGGTGGTCGGACGTGGCATCAACGCCGTGGAGAACCGCATTGGGGCCTGGTCGCAGTGGCGTTGCATCGCGTTCCTGCGCTCGTCCGTGCAGCCGGGGAATGAAGATGTATTGCTGGGGGTCGTGGACTTCCTGCGCGTGTTGCCGCTTCATGTGGGGGTGTCCTGGGGCAAGAGGTCACTCCAGGATCGTTTGGCGGCCTTGACGACGAGCTGCATGGCGAGCCCACGGGTCTCGGCGCGCCGGCGCATGGATGCAGCCATGCGCTGCATCGATCGAAACTACGAACACAAGAACTACACACTGCCTGACGGCACCAATCATCTGCGCAAGCAATGCTGGCCACTGCTGCTGGAGTTGACGCAGGAGGACATGCAGGCGGCCCTGCACATCGTCGACGAACAGAAGGCGCGCCACGGCAAGGCGAATAGCTTCAGCACGCTGGACCTACACGAGGCACCCGAGCTCGCCTACCAGCTGGCCCGGGCCCTGCGGCTGCACCGGTCTGCGTTCGCGGCGGTGCTGCTGCGCCAATCGATCCAGTATTCGTCGTTCCAGCGCTCCCGGCTCACGGGCGAGCCGGCGGCAGTGCTCGAGCGGGTGATGGACGCGTCTTGCCGACTGCTAGCGGATTGGATCGCGCCCGATGTGGGCATGCCCGACGACGAGGTGCTGCAATCCATCCACCAGCTGCTCTGGTATGGCAACCCCGCGGATGCCTACTGGGCCACCCTGCCCGCACGAGCGTTGGAACTGGTGCGCCGGCTGCCCGAACGCGAACTCGATCGCCGCCTGCGCTTGATCGCGCAAGTTGCGTTCTACGGGGAGACGACCGATCCCGCTGCGGCGAAAGAGGCGCACAAACTCTTCGACGAATGGGTCACGCTAAAGCTGGATCGCGTGCAATTGATGGAACGGGACCGCGAACGGGACCGAGACGATCTGTTCTCCACCGTCGGCCATGCTGTCTGGGAGATGAGCCGGTCGCTAGAAGTACTAGAGGACAAGCAGGGCAGCATGCGTAACCGCCACATTGCTGCAGCGCCGGACCATCGGCTCGTGCGCACTTTCGAGATGCGCCTGGAACCCTTCGTCCAGAGATTGCTTTCACAAGAACCTGCCGTGGCCCTGCATCAACTAGGGCGCATCGCCGCGTACATTCACCATGAGGGCCTGTTCCGCAAGTACCACGCCCTGTTCCGGGAGCAGTTCATCCAGCGGGCACCCCTGTTCCCCGAAGACGCGGGGCGTGCCCTGAAGACTGTGATCAAGTCCTGCGGCTATAGCCAGTCCGACGATGAGGTTTACCGCAAGGCCGTCTGTAAGGAAACCTTCGAGGCCATGCTGCCCTTACTGGAGTCGATCTCGCCCGAAGCCGCCGCGCACGCGCGCACGGGCGTTGGCTGGAGCCCGCGTGGCGACATCTGAGACCGGCGTTGCGGGCCGGCGCAGTAGCGCCTTCGCCTCTGCCGTTCCCAACGCGGATAAAGCTCGACCTCAGCTGAGTAACCATCGGATCGTGCTTAGAGGGGCGAGTTGTTGTGTTTTGAGGGACTAAACATTGTGTTTAGGGGGACCGCCGTCTCTCGTAAAGTCAATGCGGACGCGGCTACCAGCGCTTTTGCTCTGCCGCTAGTCGGCATAAACACCGGCTGCCTTGATGATGGGCCCCCACCGGGCAATTTCGTTGCCCAGAAAGCTGCGGTGCCCGCCCAGCGTGGCACGGTCATCCTCCACGATCTGTATGCCTGATGCAATTTGCGCCTGCCTGAAGGCAGGTGTTTTCATGGCCACCCGCAGCACATCGTTGAGCCGCTGCTGGATGTGCGGCGGCGTGTCCTTCGGCGCGTAAAGGGCAAACCAGATGCTGAGCTCGACACCCGAAATGCCGAACCGTGCCATGGTCGGAACTGCGGCGAGCGACGTGCCGGTAAGGGGTTTGGCGGAGGTCACGGCAATTGCCTTGAGCTTGCCGGCCTGGATATGGCCGACCGTCGTAGGGGTGGGGTCACAGATCATGTCCACATGCCCGCCAAGCAGGTCTGCCACTGCGGGCGCGCTGCCGCGGTAGGGCACGGTCGTAATGCTGACTTTCAATGAAGACTGGAGCAGCAAGCCACACAGGTGCGATGACGAGCCCACACCGGCGTGCGCGAGCCTCACCTGCGGCTGCCGGGCCATCCACCGGATCAGGCTCACCAAGGAGTCCGCAGGCACCTGCGGCCGTGCAACCAGCACCAGGGGCGTATCGACCACCACTCCCAGCGGCGCGAAATCCACATCCGGTTTGAAGCCCAGGTTCCGGTACAGCGCCGGTGAAGTCGCCATGCCGATGTGCCCCATCAGCAGCGTATGGCCATCGGCTGGTGCCCGCATGGCGATGACCGTGCCGAGGTTGCCGCCGGCGCCGGACAGATTCTGGACAACGACCGGCTGGCGCAGCTGGGCCTGCATGGGCACGGCAAGCTCTCTGGCCAGTTTGTCCATGGGCCCCCCGGCCGCAAAGGGCACGATGAGGGTGACCGGTTTGGTGGGATAGGCATCCTGAGCGCACACGGACGCAGCGCAGAAGGTGAACATGAAGGCAATGCAGATGGCTCTGGTCATAAATCCCCCTCGGGTTGGTTAAACGGATGCGGATTGCGTTGCCGGGCCTTCGGCGGCTGGCGGCGGCCTGCGCGATGCGTCCACCTCGCGCGCACCAAAAGACAGGTGTTCGTTCACGTCGAGCAGCGCATTCACTGCGGCTTCGTCCAGCCCGCACTGCAAGCCCACCAGGGCAGCCGCTATCGATACGCCCTCCACCCTGGACTTCTGGCAGGCACGGGTAACCAGTTCATGCGCGCGGTTCAGGCCGGTGCGCCTGGCCAGCGCCATCTGCACGGTCTCGGTGACGATCGCCCCGTCTGTGAGGGCAACGTTGCGCGCCATCCTGGCGGAGTCCACCACCAGCTCGTCCAGCATGGTCGTGGCCTGCGCCAGAAGGGCTCCCATCAGGGAGAAGCACAGCGGCACTGCATGCAGCTCGACATACCAGGCGTCCAGCGACCTTTCGTTCTCCACCTGCGCCGCGTCCAGCATCATCGGGGCCGTGTGGAACAGCATTCTCGAAAGAGCGACGACGGACGACGCCGCGACCGGATTGTTTTTCTGCGGCATGGTGCTGCTGGCGCCCCTGCCGGCGGCAAAAGCCACTTCACCGACTTCCGTGCTGGAAAGCATCAGCAGGTCCCGGCCGATCTTTCCGAGCGTCGCAGCGATCTGCGACAAAAGAAGCACCGCCTCGGCCGGGCCGTCACGCATACAGTGCCACGCAATGTCCGGTTCGTTCAAGCCCAGCTTTTGCATCAGGCGCCGGCGTGTTTCATGCCCCGCGCCGGAGAACGAAGCGAGCGTCCCCACGGCGCCACCCAGCTGCCCGGTCGCCACGCGCGGCACAGCCTGTGCAAGCCTGTCCATCTGCCGCAGCACGCCGGAATTCCAGACCGCAGCCTTGAAGCCGAACGTGACGGGCAACGCATGCTGCTGATTGGTCCGTCCGGCCTGGATGGTGCGCTGGTGGGCCGTGGCCAATGCACCCAGCGCCCCCGAAAACTGCGCCAGCGAATCGCCGATCAGTCCGAACGCTTCCTGCATCTGGAGCGCCAGTGCGCAATCCATCACGTCCTGGGTCGTTGCGCCATAGTGAACATACTGGCCCAGGTCACAGCGGCACAGGTTGACCACCCGGTTCACCAGCCCCACCACGGGCAAGCCGACCAGGCGCGTCTTCTGCCTGAGCTGCGAAAAATCGATGTTTTCGACGTGGGCAACGCGACAGATTTCATCAGCCGCATCCTGAGGAATCACACCCAGTTCAGCCTGCACAGCGGCAAGTTCACGCTCGAAACGAAGGCAGCGGTCGACAAAATTCCGCTCCGAAAAAATGCCCGCGATGGCCCCGCCGTCATGCAAATCACTGAAGAGCTGGTTCATTCGTCAGGCCCTTTGCGTTGCCACAAATGTTGCTAGGTGAAACAAACTGTATCCAATATGATGTCTCAGTAAAAACGATTTGTTGTGATCCCTCCGTTCTCTTTTAGCGATGGGTTGACCATGAATGTTCTGGGCCTGAAAACGTTCGCCGCCGTCGCCAGCCAGGGCGGCATTACCTCTGCCGCGCAAACGCTGCACACCGTGCAATCCAATATCACCCAGCGCATCCGGATGCTGGAATCGGAGCTGGGCCTGGCGCTTTTCAAGCGCCACAGCCGGGGCATGGAACTGACGCGTGCGGGCCAGCGGCTGCTGCCCTATGCCAACCGCATCGTGGCGCTGATGGATGAAGCGCAGGCCGCAGCCAAAGGGGAGGAAGACGCTCCCGCCGTCCTGACAATCGGCTCGATGGAGACCACCGCTGCGGTCCGGCTGCCCTCGCTGCTCGCTGCATACCGCCGCGTGCTTCCGCAGGTGGCCATCTCGCTGGAAACCGGCCCGACCGCGACACTGATCGAGGCCGTGCTCACGCGGCGCCTGGATGGCGCGTTCATCGCCGGCCCGCTCAACAACCATGCGCTGGTCAGCCTGGTCGCGTTCGAAGAAGAACTGGTGCTCGTCTCGTCTGCCAGCTGGGTGCGCCCCAGTGAGCTCGGCAGGCGCCTGGAAAACGGCGCGGCGGCGATCATGTTCAAGACCGGCTGCTCTTATCGACAGCGGTTCGAACAGCTTCTGAGCGAGCGCGGCTGGCCCAGGTACACCCGGCTTGAAATGGGCACACTGGAAGGCATCCTGGGCTGTGTCGCCGCGGAGGTCGGCATCTCGCTGCTCCCGCGGTCCATTGTCGAAAACGCGGCCAACAGGTCCGCCTTGCGGTGCCATCCATCGACGGGCAAAAAATACGCCGTCAAAACACTTTTTATCCGCCGGCGCGACGAGCATCCCGGCGAAGCCTTGCAGCAATTCATGAACCTGCTGTGAGCCAAGCGCACGGCATCAGAACACAGCCCCTAACCAAACTTGCGCGCTGCATCCAGCGTATCCTGGTCCTCGAAGGAGTCTTTGAACCTCCAGCCAGGCGGGCCCTAAGACCGGCACAGTGAAAAGCACACCTTGCATCGAGCGTTCAGCTTGGAGCGCCCGGGCTCTCTTCATGGACCCACCTGACCCGGGTACATCGGATAAAAAAATGCATACACCCCCGACTCCATCCTGTCCACGATGGCGCTTGGGGTCACGACCACGCCGACATGAGAATTCACCAAATCGTCGGATCTCCCATGAATGGTGATTCTTTTCTGGTTGGCACGCCATAGCCACCAAGTGCTTGTTTCCTTGATGGCAGGATTTCCATAGTCGGGGCTGCCCCGAAACCACACGTCACCGTATGAGATAACTTCCGCCTCCAAATGCGGTTTCCAGACATCCAGCTTCAGCCCGAGCTTGAGAAGCACATGAGCATAGAAAGCCACGCCCGACGCCTTGATTGCCGCCGGGGACGCGTCCTCCATGGCCTGGAAAGTGCCATTGAATACGGCGATAAGGTTGCTGTTTAGCTGGGAGGAATCATCACCGAGATATTGAAAAAACCTCAACCCGTTTGGGGTATTCACAGAAAAGAGCTTGCCCGGCTTGTTCTTCATGTAGAGCCCCGTTGAAATTCTCATGGTCACCCCGGCACATTGAGTACGGCCTTGATGCGGAGGCCATGCTTGCCTCCAGATGGCAAAGCATGACCACACATCCCAGGCTCTTCAGCCGAACTTGCGCGCTGCATCCAGCGCCAGCCCGGCGCCGATGCTGCCGAAACGGTCGCCTTCCACACTGCGTGCCTGCGGCAGCAACGCTGAAATTTGCTCACGCAGCAAAGGCACCCCGCTGGAGCCGCCGGTGAAAAACACGGTGTCAATGTCGTCGGCGTTGACAACCGCGTCCTTGACCAGCCCCATCACGGTACGCGCCACGGTGCCGACCAGTTCATTGATTGCCGCGTCGAAATCCGGCCGGTGCAGGGTGAGCGTCTCGCCCGATGCAATGCGCCCCAGGTCCATGACGGTTTCGGGCGCATCGGACAGCGCGATCTTGGCCGCTTCCACTTGCATGGCCAGCCAGTGCCCTGCCCGTTCGCGCACCAGGTTTTGCAGGCGGTCCAGCTTGTCTTTCTCGATTGCGCCGCGCCGGATATCGCTGATCTGCGTCCACGACTTCTTGCTGTAGACCTGGTTGATGGTGTGCCAGGTTGCCAGGTTGAAGTACTGGGCCGACGGCACCTGCAACCCGCTGTGAAGCAGACTGCCCAGGCCCAGCGTGGGCATCACGCTGGCCAGGCTCAGGTATTTGTCGAAGTCGGTGCCGCCAATGTGCACGCCGCCGCTGGCCAGAATATCGTCGCGCCTGTCAGCCTTGCGGGCGCGCTCGGGCGACAGGCGCACCAGCGCGAAGTCCGAGGTACCACCGCCGATGTCAACCACCAGCACAAGCTCTTCACGCCTGATCTGCGACTCGTAGTCGAACGCCGCCGCAATCGGCTCGTACTGAAAGGCAATGTCTTTCAGGCCCACTGCATGGGCGATCTCGGCCAATGTGTTTTCGGCTTTCTTGTCGGCGGCAGCATCGTCGTCAACAAAAAACACCGGACGACCCAGCACGGCGTGCGTGAAAGGCTGGTCGGCGGCTTTTTCAGCGCGGTGCTTGAGCTCACCGATGAACTGCGCCAGCAGCACACGAAACGGCAACGCGCGGCCGGCGACTTCGGTGTGGTCGTCGATCATCGACGTGCCGAGCAGGCTTTTGAGCGAACGCATCAGGCGGCCTTCATGGCCGGCCAGGTAGTCGGCCAGCGCCGCGCGGCCGTAGCTCACATGCTCGTCCTCGGCATGAAAAAACACCACCGAGGGCAGCGTGGGTTTGCCGCCTTCAAGCGCCAGCAATGCGGGAAACCCCGGCCGGCTCCAGCCCGCGGTGGAGTTGGAGGTGCCGAAGTCGATCCCGCAGGCGCGGGGTGCGCTCACCGCCCTGCCGGCTTGGCGAAGCCGCTTTCGGCCCACGCCACAGCGCTGGCGCGGTTGAGCTTGAAGGACGGCGCCACGCGCACTTGTGCAAGCTGCTCGCCTGCTTCGTCGGCGGCGCCGAGCAGGCCGTGTGGGTTGTCTTCGTCCGGAACGATGTCGAGCGAGACGGTGACACGCGCCGCGTTGGCCGTCACGGTAATGCTCTGGTGCAGCGTGGCATGCAGCTGCTGCTCATGCCTGCGCACAAATTCGGAAGCGGTTTTGACCAGCGTGCTGAAGGCCGGGCCATCCAGCGGCTTGGGGTTCTTCTTGTCACGCCCCATGGTCCAGGGGCCGACCAGTGCAGGCTCGGGCTCGCCGTCCTTGATCATCGCGACAGCCCAGCCGTCGTCGTCTTCATTCTTGATGACTTTGGCCGTCCAGCCGTCGCCGCACCAAAGCCTGGGTTCCTGGATGGGCGTGTCGTTGTGGGAATCTTCGGCCAGGCCGGTCGGCGGGGTGCGGGAGTCAGTCAAAACGCGGTCACTCGGGTGGGGCGCCCCGGCAAGGAGCCGGGGGCAAATTCAGGTCACGCACTCAACACGGCGCGCAGGGGGAGCGGATTTTACAGCCCTCCCCCAAACCGCTCACAACCCAAGGTCGCTGAGGCTGGGGTGATCATCGGGCCGGCGTCCAAGCGGCCAGTGAAACTTGCGCTCGGTGGCCTTGATGGGCAGGTCGTTGATGCTGGCGTGGCGCACGGCCATCAGGCCGTTTTCGTCGAACTCCCAGTTCTCATTGCCGTAGGAGCGAAACCAGTTGCCCGCATCGTCGTGCCATTCGTAAGCAAAACGCACGGCAATGCGGTTGCCGCCAAAGGCCCAGAGTTCCTTGATGAGGCGGTAGTCCAGCTCGCGCACCCATTTGCGCGACAGCAGCCCCGCGATTTCCTCGCGCCCCGTGACGAACTCGGCGCGATTGCGCCATTTGCTTTTCGGCGTGTAGGCCATCGAAACGCGCTGCGGCTCACGCGTGTTCCAGCCGTCTTCGGCGGCCCGGACTTTCTGCACGGCGGTTTCAAACGTAAAAGGGGGAAGCGGCGGCCGTGATTCCATGGGGATCTCCTGGGGTTGAACAAAATGGACAAAATAGGCAGAAAACCAGATGTAGACAGATTTGTCTACTTTGATGAAATTCTGTCACATGTAGACAAATCTGTCTACACGGCATCTACAATGCGCCATGGATGTTTCCACCCTCCCCGCACGCGAGCGAATCCTCGTCACGGCACACGAACTTTTCTACCGCGACGGCTTGCGCGCCACCGGCATCGACCGCATCATTGCCGAGTCGGGCGTGGCCAAGCTCACCTTCTACCGGCACTTTCCCAGCAAGGACGAATTGATCCGCACCTTCCTGGACTACCGGCATGAACGCTGGATGGGCTGGTTTGTCGACGCGCTGGGCCGCCATGGCGCGCAACCCGGCGGTGGGCTCGCGCCGCTGGTGCAGGCCATGGCTGAGTGGTTTTCCGACCCGGCGTTTCGCGGTTGCGCTTTCATCAACGCCGTGGCGGAAGTGGGTGGCACCCTGCCGGGAGTTGCAGACATTGCGCGCCGGCACAAGCAGGACATGCAGCAAGTCATTGCCGATTTACTGCCACACGGCGCGGGCCAGGCCGAGGCGGCGCGGGCAGCCGCGCTGGCAGTGGACGGCGCCATCGTGCGGGCGCAGATGGAAGGTGCTGAAGCGACGCTGGCGGGCCTGCGCCTGTTGCTGAGCGGGCTGGACAGCCCGGCCGGCAAAGCGGGCAGCCGCTAGGTTTTTGCAGGCCGGCGCGATTTTTCTTTGGGCCGCGACGCAAGCGCAGCGCCCGCACGCTCAACCACCTTCACGGCCGGGCGTTTGCCCGACGCCACCCACTCGCCGTAAAAGTCGATCTTGCTGTCCAGCAGCTTGAGCGCCAGCTGCCATTCGGCGATCATGTCCTTGACCTGCGCGCGGTGCGCGGCGAGCAGCGCCTGCCGCTGCCTGAGCGTGCTGCTGCCCTGCTTGACCAGCGCGGTGTATTCCCGCATTTCGGCAATCGACATGCCGGTGCGCCGCAGCCGGTCCATCAGGTCCAGCCAGCTGATGTGCAGGTTGCCATAGACGCGCCGGCCACCGGCGTCGCGCGTCACGCCGGGGATCAGGCCCTGCGCCTCGTACCAGCGTATGGTGTGCACGCTGCGCCCGGTGCGTGCGGCAAGCTGCCCGATCAGAAAACTTTCAGCCATGCCCGACTGTATAACGGCTCAGGCGGCAAGCGCGGGTGCCTCCAGCGCAGCGCTCACCAGTGCGGTGTCGAAGTACTCCGTCAGCTCTTTCATCTGCCCGCCTTCCATGCGGCAAACATAGCAATAGCGGTTGTTGTAGGCCTTGCCGGCATGGGTGGTAACTTGCCCGCGGAACTCGATGACGACCATGTCGCCGTCGGCCATCACACGCTCTGTGGTGCTGACATAAGGCGTGGCGAACTGGGCAAACAGCGGCCGCAGCAGTTCGGTGACGACCGCCTGCTTGCCGCGGTAGGTACGCGACCACGGCGTGCTGCCCTCAAGGGTCCAGCAGAAATCATCTGCCATGGCGTCGACAAATACCTGGCCGTTACCGTTGTCCAGTTCGGCCATGACCTCCTGCATGCGCTGGCGGTTGGCCGTTGTGATGTCGGTGGGGGATGCTGCACTCATGATGAAACTCCTTGAAGGCTTCTTCGCACGGAATGCGAAGCGGGTATGAAGCGGGTAAAGGCCGGCAACATTGCCGGGGCCCTGAAAGGATTGGAATACCTTGAGTGCACTCAAGGTCAAGCCCTGGAGGTGGAATGTCGCAAAATCCACCATAAAATCGGCCGCCAGCGCAATGTGGTCAAGCGCGAGCAGCTATTCTTTTAATAGCAAACCTACAATGGCGCATGAACCCCAAAAAGCCTGCAACAAGTGAATGGGTCAGCAAGATGCTGGCGGTGCTGAAAACCGGCAACACCCCGGCAGCGCTGGCCCAGATCAAGGCCACCACCAGCAGCAAGGACTTGCAGCAATTGCACGCCGCGCTGGAAAAAGCGCAGCTGCTCAAACAGCTCAAGCCTGTCGACATTGCGATTGCCGACCAGCTTCAGGCACTGGCCTCGCCGCGGCTGAGCCGCTCGCCCTGAACGCTTCAGGTCCGTTCCCTTTCAGGCGGGGCGGATTTCAAACTGCGCATCGCCCATGTACCGGTTCGGTCCCAGCGCAGCCGTCACGGCGGCCAGCTCGGCGGCCTGCCATTGGTTGAAAATTTCCAGCTCGTCGCCCGACAGCACATCTTCGGCCGGTGCTTCGCCGTAAGTCGCCACCAGTTTCATGTAGGCCGCATACACCGGCCACACCAGGCTTTCGTCTCCCAGTTCGGCTTCCAGCGCCGTCCTGAAGCGTTGCTCGGCGGCCTGCAGTTCTTCTGCGGAGGCGTCTTCATAGGCGTAAAGCCTGAGGCGGTAGCTCACGGTTGTTTCTCTCAAGGCAAAACGGGACAAGGATCAGGGTGTTTGCGGCTTCACCGGTGCGGGCATGCCTTGCGTTAGCTCGATGCGGCGCCGCAGCTTTGCCGCTTCCTGGATGTCGCCTCCCTGCTCTGCCCGGCGGAGCTGAACGCCCAGCCAGGCCAGCAGCGGCCGGCGCCAGCCTTGCACCGACGCCGTGTCGATGGCCTGGGTGATCACGGCAGGATTGGCTTTACCGGCCTGCAGCATCACGCCGGCAGCCACCAGTTTCGACAACGGGTCGGCAATGGCCGCCACAGCACCGGCGTCACCAGCCGCCGCCCGGCGTTGCGCTTCAGGCAGCAAGGCAATGCCCTGCGGCTGCACCTGACCCTTGAGGTAATCAGCGTAGGCGCGCTGGGCGTCGGTGGCGTCTTCGCGCAGTTTCTCAAAACCGGTGCAGGGCTCATCGAACACCAGGCTGGCCACCCGGGTGGCGCAGTGCAGCAGCTCGGCGGTAGCTAACAGCTCGGCCCGGCCGGAGCGTGTCAGCTGGGTGCGGGCACGCCCGAGTTCGGCCATCTCGACACGGCTGTTGCCTTCCATGTAGGCGGCCACAGAGCGGTCCATCGAGCCTTTGGCCTCGAGCTGCCAGTCGGGCGGTTGCGGACCGCCGGCACAGGCGGCCAGCAGCAGGGCCGAAATCAGTGCGGCGGCATACGTCAAGGTGTTTTTCATGGCAACTTCATCTCCGCGTCGCGGGCGTCTTTGGCGAAAGGCCATTTGCGGCTGATTTCGTTGATGAGGCCTTCGACCTTGCGCAGGCTGGCTTCCACGTCGGCGCGCAGCGCGCCCAGGTCGTCAGTGGCATCTTTGGCGTTGCGGGTGACGGCCTGGGCGTCCTGCAGCAAGGCATCCACTTTCTTGAGGCTGGTGCGGGCCTCGCCCAGCATGGCGTTGAGCTGAACCACGGTGGCCCGGGTTTCGGGCATCAGCCCCTTGTCGCCGAACACCTGGGTATCGGTCTTGGCGGCCAGCCCGTCGAGTTTGGTGAGTAGCGAGTTGGTGCGCTCCAGCGTGGCGGCAAACTTTTTGGCCTCTGCCTCGCTGCCCAGCAACACTGTCAACGCACCGCCCGGCCCGTTCAGCCGCTCCGTCAGCGTCTGCAGGTTGGCCAGACTGGTACCCACTGCACCGCCGCTTCCCGTGAGGGTATTGAGGTTTTCAATCAGGTCCTTGGCGGCAGCAATCACTTTGGGCACCTCGCCGGCCGCATCGCCCAGCAGCACCGTGCGTTCCGCGCCGTCGGGCAGCAGCGGGTCGTTCAGCAGGCCGGTGTAGGCGCGGATGTTGGTGCCGCCGACGAGGCCGCGCACCAGCGTGAAGACGCTGGTGGTCCGCAGCCAGTGGGCATCCTTGGCGGCCACATCCACCAATATGCGGGCCTTGCCGTCGCTGGCCAGCTCGATGCGCTTGACGCGGCCTATCGGGAAACCCGAGAAAGTCAGGTCCATGCCGACCACCACGCCTTCGGAATCCTCCGCAATGAGTACCAGGCTTTGCGTGGACTCAAAGGCCCCGCGCGCATACATCACATAAAGGGCCGAGCCCACCACCAACAGCAGCATGAAGAACAGCAGCAGCCGGGCCTTGAACTCCAGGCTGGCGATCTCCGCCGGCGAAGACTCCGGCTCCCGCGCGGGCTGGAGCGGATCCGGCCGGCCGTGCTCCGGGGATGAAGGGTCGTGGGGTGAGCTCATGGATTGTTATTTGGTATTTTTTGAGGATTAGGGCCTGTTAACGCTATGTTTGCAAATGCGAATGGGGTGAGAAAGCCGCCAATCAAGGCGCGCGACGACGCCCAGACTCTCGTCTGGGCTAGGAGCGCAACGCAGAGTGGCGGCTTTCTCACCCCATTCCCTCCGGGTTGCGATCAAAAAGGCCTTGCGCGGCGTTGCAAAGCCTTGACGGGGTCTACCCCGCCTGCGTTTTGCGCCTTGCTCAAGGCCTTTTTGACTCGCAACGCATCTTGCAAACATAGCGTTAACAGGCCCTAATAATAGTTGCCGACCAGCGAAGCCACTTCAATCAGCAAAATCACGGCGAACATGCGCACGAGGCCGCGCATCTCGGCGCTGGTGCGCACGCTGGCTTCGCCCATGCCGTAAAGCGCCGAGGCCATGGGGATCAGCGACACGGCCAGGCAGAAGAACAGGGTTTTGAGCACAAAGATCAGCGTGACGGAAGGGCTGAAGACCTGACCGAACAGCCGGGTATAGGCCGCCAGGCCCGATAAGGCGAAGCCGTAGGTTGCCAAATAAGCCACCACCAGCGCCACCACGCAACTAAGCGCAGCCAGCGTGATGCCGGAGAACATGCCCGCCACCACGCGCGGCAGCACCTCGCGCCGCACCGGCTCGATGCCGCGCTCGCGCATCTCGTCGAGTTCGCCGCTGGCCTGCATGGCCGTGAGTTCGGCGCCATCAGGGATGGTGCAGCGCAGCGCCACAAAAAGCGCCGCCGTCAGCGGAATAAGTTCAAGCACCAGCACGCGGATCACGACCTGCAACGCATACTGCGACAAGCCGTAGCTCAGCGCGGTCACCAGCACGATCCGCGTGAGCACCACAGTGACAAGCGCGCACAGCAAGGTAAAGCCCAGAAGGATGGGCGCGGTGTTGATGTAGATGTGGCGGGACAGCACCGTGCGGCTTTGCGGGCTGTAGCTGGAAGGCGAGAGGGTCAGCACCAGGATGATCGCGCCCAATTTCACCAGGCGCCACCATTCGATCAGCCAGTGCTGGGCGGTGCGGCGTGTTTGCGAGAGGCGGCCTTGCCAGGATGATGCTGTTGAAGCCATTGGGCCATGATACCCGCGGGCTATTGCCGTCGATGTAGGATGGCAGGCGTTTTGCGCGGCGTGGGCCAGCTCCCCGCCCACGATCACCGCCATCCTTCTTTCTTCATTTCGTCACCGTTTCATCATGGCCATCGACACCTAGACCGCCTACTTCCTTGCTTCCATCCTCATCGCGCTCTCGCCGGGCTCGGGCGCGGTGCTGGCCATGAGCCATGGCTTGAGCTACGGCATGCAGCGCACGCGTGCCACCATCGCCGGCCTGCAACTTGGGCTCGTCATCATTCTGCTGGTGGCCGGCGCTGGCGTGGGCTCGTTGCTGGTGGCGTCGGAACTGGCCTTCAGTGTGGTGAAGGTGCTGGGCGCGCTCTACCTGATTTACATCGGCTGGTCGCAGTGGCGCTCATCGAACGGTATCGCAGCGGAAGATGCCGGCCCGGCAGCCGATGCGAACGGTATTTCAGCGCGCAGGCGCTTTCTCACCGGCCTGCTGACCAATGTCACCAACCCCAAAGGCATCCTCTTCATGGTCGCGGTGCTGCCGCAGTTCATCAGCCCTGCCCGGCCGCTGTGGCCCCAGCTGCTGGTGATGGCACTCACCACCGTGGCAGTCGACACCGTGGTGATGCATGGCTATGCGTTTGCTGCCAGCCGCCTGCAAAAGCTCTTCACGAACGCACGTGCGGTGCGACTGCAAAACCGGCTGTTCGGGGGCATGCTGATGGCAGTGGGTGCGGGCCTGTTCTTCGTCAAGCGCAGCCACGCTGCGGCGCAATAGACGTGTAGATCGCTATCAAAAACATAGCTACTCGTGCAGACTCTACAAGGACCAGAGCCCTGAAACATGCTCAAAACGTGCCGAAAATGGCTTCAAACAGGCTTTTTCGGCACCAGGGAGGACACAATGCCCGCCAGCTTGCGCAGGGCGCTGTCCGTCTCGCTGGAAAACGGTGAGCCGCAACTGATGCGCAGGAAGTGGTCAAAGCGGTTCGAGTTGGAAAACATGGAACCGGGCGCCACCCGTATGCCCTGCCGGATGGCGGTGTCAAACACCGCCTGCGCGGACGTGCCTGCCGGCAGCTCCACCCACAGCATCATGCTGCCATGGGGCACTTGCAGCCGGGTTCCGGCTGGAAAGTGCGCCGCAATCGCTTCGGCCATCTGCTCACGCTGCACATTGAGCATGCGGCGCAGCCGGGCCAGGTGGCGGTCATAGGCGCTGGAGGCCATGAACTCGGCCACGGCCAGCTGGCCCACCATGTCGTTGGCGCGGCTTTGGGCGTACTTGAGCATCTTGATGCGCGCCTGCCAGCGCCCGCCGGCAACCCAGCCCAGGCGCAACCCAGGCGACAGGGTCTTGCGCAGCGACGCGCAGTAAATCACCGAGCCGCTACGGTCCCAGGCCTTGGCCGCCTTCAGCGGAATGTCGTCAGGCCCTAGGGCGCCGTAGGTGTCGTCTTCAATCAACGCCACCTGCTGGCGCTCGCACAGCGCGACCAGCTTTTCCTTTTCGCTGTCAGGCATCACGCTGCCGAGCGGATTGTGGAAATTGGGAATCACCACCACGGCGCGTATACGGTCGTGTGTCTGGAAAGCCAAATCCAGCGCCTCCACGGAAATCCCCAGCTTCGGGCTGGTGGGAATCTCCAGCGCGCGCAGGCCCAGGCTTTCCAGGATCTGCAGCAAGCCGTGGTACGTCGGTGACTCGACGGCGACGGTGTCGCCCGGCCGAGCCACCGCACGCAAGGCAACGTTCAGCGATTCAATACAGCCGTGCGTGACCAGGATGTCTTCCGCCGACAGCCGCATCCCGGCCTCCAGCGCCCGCTTGGCCAACACGGCATTCAGCGGTGAATCATTGAGGAAGTCCGGCGGGTTCACCAGCAACTGCGGGTGCTTGCGCAACGCGCGCGTGGCGGCGTTTTTCAGGGCCTCGGCCGGATACATTTCTGGCGAGCCGTAGGTGCCTGCCAGGTTGGTGACCAGCGGGTAGACATCGCATTTGGCGACGAAGTCGGACACCCGGTCATGGATGCCGACGTACTGCGCCGGATCCAGCCGGTGGCCGCATTCCGGTTCGCTGGGCGGCTGGATATCCATCCGGCGCCGCTTGAGCACAAAGTAGCCCGAACGCGGCCGCGCCTCCAGCAGGCCTTCGTCTTCCAGCGTGTGGCAAGCCTCCACCGCCGTCGACAGGCTGACCTGGTGCAGCCGCGTCAGCGCCCTGACGGACGGCATGCGCTGCCCGGGCGACAAAACGCCGGACTGGATCGCCTGGCGGTAGTGGCTGGAGAGCTGCAGATAGAGCGGTTGCGACAGGGATGGCGAGGGTTGCATGTCCATAAACCGAATGATCCATGAAGGGGAAGCCGGGACACAGCCACAGATGGGGCGAAATCAGACCATAACAGATGAACAAATATCCATCTGTACCGATACAGAAAGGACTTTCCTGGCTCTGTCGGGAAAGTGCCGGCCTCTTTAACCTTGATGTCTCCTTCCCCTGTTTTTCCAGTTCACCAACCCATGAATGGAGCTGCCATGAAAGAGCACTTTGCAACTCGCCACCTTCAGCTGGATGCCGGCGAGTCCCTGTTTTTTTACACCAAAGCGGGCAGCGCCCTGATCAGCACTTCGGGCACGCTGCTGGTGACCGGCACCCCGCGCTGGCTTGCCGAGCAGGTCTTTCGCGACAGCATGCCGCTGGAGGCGGGGCAGTCGCATACCGTCGCCCAGACTGGATGGATCACGGTGACCGCCCAGCACGGGGGCGCAGCATGCGTGCTGAACCATGCTCCGGCAAAAGCCCCGGGCCAGACGGGTAGCGTGCTTTTAAGGTACTTTTCAGGAATCGTGAAAGCCCTGCGCAGCTGGCTGCGTGGCACCGAGGCTGCATAGCCGCCAGAAATAAATCGCCCCCTCATTTTTTTAATTGATCTCACCATGACCACTTCCGCCTGGCTGCTCTTCATCACCATCTCACTTGTCACCGCGCTCAGCCCCGGGCCCGGCATTTTGCTGGCGGTTTCCAACGCCGTTGCCTGGGGGCCGCGCAAGACGATGTGGAGCTCCACCGGCAATGTGCTCGGCGTGTTCGCCGTCTCCACCGCGGCCATGGCGGGCCTGGGCACTTTGCTGCACACCTCGGCCTGGCTGTTTGCGGTGCTCAAGGCTGTGGGCGCCGTCTACCTCATGTACCTGGGCTGGCGGCAGTGGACCAGCAAGACGTCGATGTTCGACACGCCCTTGCCAGATGGAACACCCGTCGGAACATCCGCCGGAAAAAGCAATGCCGCACTGTTCCGGCAAGGCCTGCTGGTGGCGGTGACCAACCCCAAAAGCATCCTGTTCTTCACCGCGCTGTTCCCCCAGTTCATCCACCCGGAGGCGCCTATGCTGCCGCAATTTTTCGCACTGACCAGCGCCTTCGCTGCGTGCGTGCTGGTCTCCCACTTCACCTATGTGCTGCTGGCCAAACACACCCACCAATGGTTTGGCACGCCCCGCCGGGCCCGCATTTTCAACCGCCTCTGCGGCGGTGCGTTTGGCCTGCTGGGTTTGAGCCTGCTACGGCTGAAGAGCCCTGCCTGAAACGCCCACGTCACGCTCCATCCAACCACACAAAGAGGAATTCCTGTCCATGGAAGATTCACGCGACACCCGGTTCGCCGCAGTGCAAGCCGAACTCGGCTACAGCTTTGACGGTGAGATCAAGATAGGCGGCAATTACGTGCCTGTCGTGCAGCACGGCGACCAGGTCTTTGTCAGCGGGCAGATTCCGCGTGTCGGCAATACCGTGGTCGTGACCGGCCGCGTAGGCTCGGAAACGTCTGTTCTGCAGGCCCAGCTGGCGGCAAAAATCTGCGCCATGCGCGCGCTGGCGCTGCTGCGGCAAAGCCTTGGCAGCCTGGACCGCGTCAAGCACATTCTGCGCATCACGGTGTTTGTGCAGTCGGCGCAGGATTTCACCCAGCAGAGCGAAGTCGCCGATGCCGCGTCCGACGTGCTGTATGCAGTGCTCGGCCCGGCCGGTGCCCACACCCGCACGTCGGTAGGCGTTGTCCAGCTGCCCAAGAGTGCCTCGGTCGAGATCGATCTCATTGCGGTGGCCGGCTAGCCCTGCATTCAGCCACCGGGCAGCAGGCGTATCAGCTTGCCGTTGTTGCTGTCGGTCAGCACGTAAAGCAGCCCGTCCGGCCCCTGGCGCACATCGCGAATGCGCTCTCCGGCTTCAGACAGCAGCTTGCTTTCGCGCACCACCTTGCCGGCGAACGGCGACGCCAGTTCGATCCGGTCCAGGTAGCCGAACTTGAGCGAGCCCACAAACAGGTTGCCGCGCCAGGACTTGCCATAACGCTCGCTGGTCAGGAACGCCATGCCGGAAGGCGCGATGGACGGCACCCAGTAATGCAGCGGCTGCTGCATGCCGGCCTTTTCGGTCAAGCCCTCGCCGATTTTTCCGCCGCCGTAGTTTTCGCCGTAAGTAATGACCGGCCAGCCGTAGTTGGCTCCGGGCCTGGGCAGGTTGATTTCATCGCCGCCCTGCGGGCCGTGCTCGTGCATCCAGAAGGTGCCGTCGGGCGCCAGCGTCGCGCCCTGGGCGTTGCGGTGGCCGTAGCTCCAGATTTCAGGCAAAACCCCTGGTTTGCCGACAAAGGGGTTGTCCTGGGGAACCGAGCCGTCTTTGTTGACGCGGACAATCTTGCCGTGGTGGTTGTCCAGCTTCTGGGCATCTTCCTTGCGGCTGAACCGCTCACCCAGCGTGAGAAAGAGCTTGCCATCGGGCGCGCCGTTCGGTGCCGCGCGGCTTTCCACGATGCGGCAGCCAAAATGCGCCGTGCTGGCCACCTTGGGCTTCTGGCTGAAGATGATTTTGAGGTTTTCCAGCCGGGTGTCGTCGGCGCTCAGGGTGGCGCGTGCAAGCGCCGTACTGTTGCCATTGCCGGTGGAGGCGGGCTCTGAAAAGCAGAAATACAGCGTCCGGTTGCGGACAAAGTCGCTGTCAACCAGCACGTCCAGCAAGCCGCCCTGCCCGCCGGCGGCAATCTCCGGCAGGCCGGCCACCGGCGCACCCAGCTTGCCGCCCCGCCCGACGACCAGCAGGCGGCCTGGGCGCTCCGTGACCAGAAAACGCTCTCCCGGCAAAAAAGCCACGCCCCAGGGGTTCTCCAGGCCCGCCACCACGGTTTCAGGGCGAACGCTTTGAGCCTGAGCGGGCTGGAAGATCACACTGGCCGCTATCAAAAATATAGCTGCTTGCACAAGTCGGTATTGGCCTGAACCCATATTTCGCCTTAAAAAATGCCTTGAAAGCACATTCATCGGTCCATCACGCCCATTTGACCGGGAAAACCCGCCTTTTGATCGCATCCAGGCCGGGCGAATGCGGTGTAAAACACGCCATCCGGGGGTAATAAATCGGGTAATCCCCTACAAATTCGTTACAAATCAATGGCTTGTCAACGTTATCAAGAAACAACATGAGTTGACGTAGGACTAATCCGTCAAGTATGCTTGGCGCCATGCGAATGATTGCCCCTGCCCTCATCATTGCCTCTGCCGCCCTCCTGGCAGCCGGCGCACATGCGGCACCCGGCAATTCAGGCGGCGACAACGACATGGACAAACTGCTCGCCGACAAGGGCCTGCTGACCCAAATCGACAACGTCCGCCACAACGTCGCCAGCAAGGCTTCCGAGCTGGTCGTCAACGCCATGGGTTTTCTGGGCGTGCCCTACAAGCGCGGCGGCAACACCGTTGAAACCGGGTTTGACTGCAGCGGTTTTGTACGCGCCATCTACGAACAAAGCGTCGGGCTGCTGCTGCCCCGCCGCGCCGAACAGCAAGCCGCCGCCACCCAGCGCATCGACAAAACCGAATTGCAGCCCGGCGACCTGGTGTTTTTCAACACCATGAAACGCGCCTTCAGCCATGTCGGCATCTATATCGGCGACGGCAAGTTCATCCACTCGCCCAAGCCCGGCGCCGAAGTCCGCGTCGAAAGCATGGGTGTGAGCTACTGGCAGCGCCGCTTTGACGGCGCCCGCCGTGTGCAGCCGTCCAACGGGGTGGCGCAAGAGGCAACACCTCGCGCGGCCGCGTTGCCCGCCCGCCCGCAGCTGCCGCAAGCTACCGCGTCAGACAAGCCGTCAGCTCAGGCGGCAGCCCCGCAGGTGTCAATTGCGCGGCAGGCTGAGCTGCAGATGCAGCAGGAACAGTACCGAAATTAAACCGGAGTTAAGGGCGCAGGTGTCGTATCGACGCCGATCTCCGGTCACTTCAGGCCCTGCACCCAGCCCGGCAATTCACCGGCCCAGACCCTCACTCCTTCTCTTTCCCATTGCCTGGTGACATGTCCAGCTCCACGGCCTGGCCGTTGTCGAGAGCATCGCCCGCTTTGGCAGGGGTACTCGAAACCAGGGAAGTCGTACCTTCACCGGCCAGCGCCAGCTGAAGCGTCGGCGTAGCTGCCCCTGCACCGTCAGCCCCGGTGCCGGCGTTGTCAGCCACGTTGTTGCCGGCCGGAATCACGCGGTTATTTTCGGCATTGGACGAGAGCTGCTGATTGCCCTGCGGTTTGCCGTTGACATTGACCAGGCCGCCGCCCGAATTGGTCACCTGTCCGAAATCGCCACTGACGCTGCCTTTGGGCGAATCAATGCTCACCTGGGCGGATGAGCCGGAAATCTTCGCCTCGGTGACAGCCTCCACGGCCATGACGGGCGCGACCACGTTGGCCACCACGGTGTCGCCGGCCAGCGATGCCGAGTTGCTGGCAGTGACCACAACATTCACGTCACCCTGCGCCTGCACCACCACATTGGTGCCGGAGATGTTGCCGCTGATGTCACCGGTGCTGCTGGTGATCTGCACATTGCCCTGGCTGGTGGTGGTGCCGCTTACGTCGCCTACGGCGGCCACCGCCACTTCGCTGGCCGTCACGTTGGCCGAGACATCGCCGCCGCTGGTGACCTGGACGGCGCCCAGGCTGATGGTGGAGCCGCTAACATCGCCGCCGGCGTTCAGGGTGTTGGACTGTGTAGAGTCCTGCCCGCGCAGCGTGTGGTTGCTAAGGGCAACATTGCCCAGTGCATCAATGCCGTAACCTTTCACCCACAAGGTGCTTGCCAGGCTGAAGTCACTGGCCACGACTTCAAACCGGCCGAGCGCGTTGGTTTCCGTGCCGCCCGTCACCATGTGCACATTGCCGCGGGTGCTGCCCGAGCCGGCGACGAGCCGCAGCGCGCGGGCCACGCCGCCGGCGTTCTGCACATCGCCGTTAAGCGAGATGTTGGCGCCCAGGGTTGCCAGCGTTGTGTCACCCAGGAGATTCACCGGGGCGTTAAACAGGATGCCGCCCGCACCGTTCACCGTGACGTTACCGCTGATGCCGGAGCCGCCCGCGCCGGCATTGAGCGTGAGGCCCTGCAGGGTCGAGCCGCCGAAGTACAGGTTGTAGGGGTTGTTGACCACCACGTCCTCGGCATAGGTGCCGGCGCCTACGCGGATATTGGCGCCGGTTGCCGCATTACCCATGGCCGTCCCGACGGACAGTGCCTGTGTCCCTCCGCCCAGCAGGTTGCCGACGCCCACATGGAAGTCCTGCGTGGCCTGCGCGCCGTTCCACCCCTGAACGTAGCTGGAGCCCGCGCTACCCAGATTGACCGCGAAGTCCAGGGCATTTTGCTGCGAGGCCTGCAACCAGGTGTACTGGTTATTGTTGTTCGTCGTGCCGGCATTGCGTACCGCAAAATCGTAGCCCGCAATGCTGAGCGCGCCAAAGTTGAGGTTCGCTGATTGATCCTGCAGGTACACCGGGTTGCGTTCCGTAAAATTGTTGCTGTTCGCCACCGTGATGTTGTTCACCTGCTGGTTGTAATAAAGGTTGGCTTGGTAAAGCGCCAGGCCGCCCCAGGCGTTGTTGCGGGTGGTCGAGTTGCTGACCGTCACGTTGGCGCTGTCGGTCAGCTGTATGCCGGCGCCCTGCGTCGTGCCGGTGTTATTGCTTACGGGTGCACCGTCGGCCGTCACACGGTCTATCAGCGCGCCATCCACACCGTTCAGGTCGAGTTCGGCGCGGCCGGAACCGCGGATGGTGACGTTGCTGATGGAGAAGTTGTGCAGCCTCGCAGCAGGGTTACTTGCCGTGGCAGGCGCCACCTTGATGCCATAAGACGTTGCCACGTCGGCGGTGGGACCGTAGAGCGTGAAGTTCTGCAAATTCACATTGTCGGCCTTGACCTCTATGCCTCTACCATTGACGCCCCTGGAGTCGATCACGGTGGCAGACTCGCCGGCTCCAGACAGAGTCAGGCTCTTATTGATGGCGAGGGTTGATGGCTGGACGTAGGTTCCTGCTGTGACGTTCACCGTGCCTCCCGCGACCACGGCATTCATACCATCCTGAATCGTGCCCAGCGGCTGCCGGTCGTTGCCAAGGCCGTTGCCGAGATTGAAATCATCCGCGGCGGTGAAGTTGGCCCCCGCACTGACGGTGACATGCGAGCGGTTGGCAAACTGCGGCGTGGACCCCAGAAGCCCGTTGACGCCGTAGCGGCGATCAAGAATATGCATGTCGCCATTGGCCGCAGACATCGCCATCATGCCGGCGCCATACTGCGCTTCTCTGTTAAGTGGAGAACCACCAAAATAAGACCCGCTGGCGACGCCGTCCAGGAAAACAATATCCCATTCATTGCCCAGTGTCCCTCTGGAGTTGCCCGTCATGGTCACATTGTTCGAACGGACAAGAATGGCCCCTTTGGTATTTTCAATGGTGTTGCCGGTGATGGTGGCCGCGGCGTTGGTGACCTGAATCCCGCTCCGGACGTTTTTGATGACGTTGTTGCTTATGGTCGCGCCGCTCACACCAGAGGCGACCGTGACCCCGGTTGTACTCAGGCCGGTCCAGTTGATGGACGCATAGTTCTGGCTGTACGGGCCCGTGATCTGCATGCCGTCAACCGTCACGCCGTTGGTGGTGATATCAACGCCGATTTTCCCCTCCTGCACGTTGAGGTTGGCCCCGTCCATGCCATTCAGGGTGATGTTGGCCTTGTTGAGAACCACCTCCTCGGTATAGGAACCACCACGCACATTGACCCTTGCGCCGTTGCCCGGTGTGCCGGTTTTGGCGATCTTGACGGCGTCCTGAATGCGCGCTCCGCTGTAAACATTCACGATATTGGAATTGCCGCTTACGACGTTAGTCGCCTGCAACGCCGACTTGAGTTCCACGGTATGACCATCAACGGTGATGGCATTGGTCGCCTGTTGCACGCCCTCGAGGTTAATCACACCGGACAACAGGTTGGCTGCATCCCCTACGCCGAGGTTGATGTTCGCAGCGTTCAAGCTGGCGCCGACCATGTTCGACACTGCAACTCCGGCTGCACCAGGGGGCAAGGCGAACTCGTACAAGCCGTTGTTCAGTGAAATGGTGGCTGCGTTGGTGCCGAGCAGGGCGATGGTTCCACCGATCGCAGTAATGGTTCCCTTATTGACCACCGATGGAGCCACAAGAGCCACCAAGCCGCCACGACTAGCCGAGTTGCCAGTAGCGGGGATGCCAGTAGCGGTAATAGAACCTTCGTTGACGATACCGTTGTTATTGCCGGGAGTTTGGGTTATGCGGGCTTCGATCGAATCGTTCCCGTTCCCGTTTCCGTTTCCGTTTCCGTTTCCATTTCCATTTCCATTTCCATTTCCATTTCCGTTGCCACTGTTGAGGAAATGGTTCTCATCGATCACCCCCGTGGTGGCAATGAGGGAGCCCACATTAACGACGGAACCTGACTTGAATGCGATGCCGTTGGGATTCATCAGCATCACAATGCCATCAGCTCTGAGCCTGCCAGATATCTCCGATGCATTACCGGCCAAAGTCACGCGGTTGAGTACAGCAGCAGTCGCGCTCGGTTGGACAAATTGCACTGTATTTCCCGCACCAATATTGAACGAATTCCAGTCAATGATCGCCCGATTACCGGTCTGCGTGATGGTGAGCTGGGTGCCGTCATTAAGCGTTTCACTGACGCCGCCCGCCCTCACCACACCGTTGATCGGCAAGCCGGCGGCACCACCGGCATTGATGGTGACTTGCGTCCATCCAGGCTGCGCAAAAACCAGCATCAGTGCCGACGGCAAGGCCTTCAGCATGAAGGCTCTGGATTTTTGCGTTCGGTTAAGCACAGGTGGCTGATGGGGCCGAAGAACCGTTTTCATGGAGTCACCTCAATTCAGGAAAAAGCCGTTAAACAAAGAAAGACTTCAGAACCGAACCAGCAAGGAACCCAGAAGCCTGACGTCCCTGGGATTGCCTGCGTCACTTGCTATGGTTTTGGTCAGGGGAAATGCCGCCTCCAGGCTCGCCACCGTGTTTTTCTGCATGAAAAGCCGTAGGCCCAGGCCAGCCGAAGCCAGGCTCTGGCTGCTGGGCAAGCCGGGCGTTGGCGGGCCCAGCTTCCATACCTTGCCAATGTCGTAAAAGCCGAACAACTGGTAAGACCTGAAGCCTGGCGAGTTGATGGCCCCGGCATAACGCTGCTCGATACGGAAGGCAAGAGCGCGTTCGCCTACCAGCTCAGCGGGCTCATAGGCACGCCCATAACGACGGCCACCAAGGGCGTACTGTTCGGAAGAAAGAAGCGGCGTGTTGGCCCACTGCCCACCCACACCGATCACCAGGCTCAAGTTGGAGTTAAAAAACTGGGTGCGTTCATAGTCAAAAACCAGCTTGTTGAAAACGCCCTTCGCACCCGCCCGGCTTTTAAGCAGGTCAGACTCTTCAGTTCCGCCCAGTCCCTGGCTGAAGTCAAGCTCCAGATTGTTTTGCCCATCAAGGCTGTCCAGCAGGCGCCAGCTCAAACCAAGGCGCAATGCCCGTATCCGGTCCTCGATCAGCCGCGCACCCAAAATATCGGTGTGCACGTCGGAGTGGTCGTAGGTAGCGCGTGCAATGAGGCTTTCGTTGCGCGTCCTTAGCCACGGGTAACTCATGGAGAGGGAAAAAGCGTCGGCGCTGCCGCGCACATCAAACGGCTTGAGGATGTCGCCCGGCTGGGTACGGGCCCTTGACACCGCCGCCGACAACTTGAGCCCATTGGCACCTACCACCTGGCTGTAAGACAACTGGGCGTAGGCCATTTCGGAATTACCCGTACCCACGCCAATCACCCGCCACTGATCGTTCACACCCAGGAGCTGGTTGCCAACCAGCCCAACCGTGAGCTGATCTGGCCCCAGGTACCTGGAACCGTAGTTGTCCACGGTCGCAAAACCCTCGAAGGTTTTCACCTCCGCAATCAGGGTGAGGTCGGCCGCCGCCGGCGTTTGCGAGCGCGTAAGCACGCTGCGCAGCTCGATCCCCGGAAAATCGTTGGCGATCAGGAGGTAGCGTTCAAGCACGGGGCCTTGAATGGGCCGTGACGCCCCGATCTTTTCACCGATGGCTGCGAGTTGCTCCTTCACATGGGCACTGACATCATCCCCTGCCTGAATGTTCACCTTGTCGATGTAGCCCTCAACCACACGCAGGGTGAGCGTACCGTCGGCAAGTGACTGCGGCGGCACCACCACCAGCGACAGGATATAGCCTGCATTGCGGTACATCGCGGTGAGCGAGGACGCGAGTTGCAAAATCTCGCTGCCGGTAATCTCGCGTCCGGTGTAGCTATCTGCGTGCGCCTGAAGGACGCCGCCGGGCAGCACGGTGTTGGTTTCAATATCAATGCGCCTGAGCGTGACCTTAATGGCCCTGAGCGATTCAGGCAAAGGCCCTGTTGGCTCGGTCCTGATTTCCGGAGATGCCGGTGAGGTGCCAGGCTCCGGCTGGAAATCAAAACGTTCGCGAACCCGGCCAGGGTCGACGGTAGATGGCGGTTGCTGCGCCAGCGCAGTTGTCGTAATGACCATGAGCACAGAAAAAGCACCAGTCCACATGCTGTGCACGCCCACATGATCGATACGCTTCATCGCCAGCCCCGTTGAAAATCAAGGTTTCCGAAGTGCCTGCAGGTGTTGTGATTCGACACCTGCCGGTTAGTATTTTTTGTGAACTAATTCACGGTAACCAATTGTGAAAGCTGATACAAGGGAGAAAAAGTGATTAATTACCAGTGCCTTATGTAATTATTTCGCCCCAATTTTTGCCAAAATGGCTTTTCTGCCCACATTACGCGGCCCTATTGGTTACATTTAGAGTCAGAAAGACATACATTCAGTTACCTTTGACTTACTGAAAATCTTTCTTGCCGGCGAAGAGTTCCCCCAGGAAATCCAGGTGCGTTGTGTAAAGTTTTGTCGCGGGTCTCCGATACCGCGCGAATGGCATTGCCGGAACGACAAGCGCCGCCATTCGGACCGTCGAACGGCGATGGCAACAGACCACAGCGGCAATGACTCCCGGGTCTATTTGCGAATCACGCACGCTCACTCGGTCCTGGCCGCCTCGGCGCCTTGCGCTATAAGCTGAAGAGCCACATAAAGAAGCCGCAGGAAGCCGCGTTGAAAATCCACATCTACACCGACATCGACACCTTGTTTGGCCGCGCTTCGCGCTTGTGGATGGATGTTTTGGTGGAAGCCGGCCATGACGTTGAGTTCATTGACCTGGGCACCAGCACCGACGCGCCCTTGCCCGATGTCGGCCACTGTGACGTCAACCTGCTGATCGCCGGGATTTATGCGCTACCCCGCTTTGCCGCGCAGGGCCTGCCGCGCAATGGCAAACATGTGCTGTGGATGTTTGATCCATTAACAAAGAATGCGCTGGCTACGGTGCACCGGTACAAGACCGATCTTTTCGACGCCATCGCACCCGGCTTGCACGCTGTGCTGGCGATGGATTCCTCCATAGCGCGCTACCTTGCACAGCATTTCCCGGCACTTGCCACTTACCAGTTGCCCTATATGGTGGCCGGCAAACATGTTCACTCGCCCCTTCCTGAGGCACAAAGAAACCGCGACATCATCATGATGGGTGGCGACACGCCCCGGCGGAGGGATGCCGAGCAGTACTTCGCCAACATGGCTCCCGCCCTGAAGGCCGAGTTCGTCTGGAGCGGCCTGTGGGGCGCCGCGCGCGACGCCTGCCGTGCCGGTGCGCGCATTAACCTGAACATCCATGCCGATCCGGAACACACATACTTCGACCAGTTCCGGACATTCGAAAGCTGGGCGGCCGGCACGGCCGTCGTTTCCGACATCTTTGAAGGTGGCGAAGATTTCGGCATCGAGCCTGGCGTTCACCTGGTCATGGCCGATCTCAAGGACCTGCCCCTGGCATGCGCCGACCTGCTGGCAGATGTACCCCGCCGCCAGGCCATGGTGCAGGCTTCGCAACAACTGCTGCGCGAACGGTTTTCTCCCGCAGCCTGGCAAAGCCGCATGCTCGCCATGCTTGAAAGCGTCGCCTGAGTATGGGAGACATGTCGCGGCAGGAGCTGGTCGCGTTGCGGCTGGCCAGCCATCGCCTTGTGCCAACCGCCCTGCCCGCGGCCTCAAGCTTCAAACATGTCGATCAGGCCGTGCAGTGGTTCGGCGCTGTGCAGGCACAGGAATATGCCCACGCCCGCTGGGCGGTTGGCTCGCGCTTCGCAACCGATACGGCCATCACTGGCGCGTCGATTGAACAGGCACTGGTTCAACGCAAGGTGGTCCGCAGCTGGGTCTTGCGCGGCACACTGCACCTGGTGGCGGCCGCCGACCTGCGCTGGCTACTGGCCTTGGCCGCGCCGGCTTTGCTGACCCGCACCGCGGCCGCCTACCGTGAGGTCCAGCTGGATGAGGCAGCCTTCCGCAAAATCCTCCCGGCCATCCGGAGGTGCCTGGAAGGCGGCAGGCAGCTCACACGCCTGGAACTTTTTGCTGCGCTCACGCAGCATCGCGTCAACACTGAAGGCCATCGCGGGGGGCGCATCCTGTACCGTGCGGCCCAGGTCGGGCTGATCTGCCTGGGCGATCCGCGCGGCAAGCAGGCCACCTACACACTGCTTGATGAATGGCTGCCTCCCGGACTCGAAGCAGGCAAGGCGTTGCCTCGCGAGGACGCACTCAAACAACTGGCGCAGCGCTACTTTGCCAGCCATGGCCCCGCCACGCTGGCCGATTTTTCCTGGTGGTCAGGACTAGTCGCCAGCGAAGCCAGGGCGGCGCTGGAAATGGCCGAAACCGGCTTGGCGCATGCATTGTTTGAAGGCGGCACCGTGTGGTGGTCCAAACGCACACTTTTACCGCCAGCTGGCAAGCCCGCGCTTCAATTACTCGCCGGCTTCGACGAATATGTGCTGGGCTACACCGATCGCAAAGCCATTCTCGACGCTACGCACGCGGGCAAACTCATGACGCCCAACGGCCTGTTCCGTCCGGCGCTGCTGCTCGGTGGCCGCGTGGCGGGCACCTGGCAGGCAGAAACAAAAAAAGGTGCTGTCAGCATCAGCACCACGTCCTTCGCCCCGCTGCCGCGCGGCAGCGTCGGCGCACTGCAGCTTGCCGCCCAACGCTACGCGGCATTCACCGGCCTGCCGCTGGCAGAAGTTCGCTGACGAAAAGCGCCGGCCTCACAAGGGTTTACCCGGCCGAACTTTATTGCCAGGCGCAAGTCAGCGCATTACTCAGGTATAGCATTGCCGGGTGCATTTGACATGCACCAGCGCTACTATCCCCCCAGTCATCCGGCCCATTCTTCCTTCGAAATATTGAGGAGCGCATCCATGGCAAAACTGAACGTCAACGGTACCGTGCGTGAGTTTGAAGTGGAGGACGACACGCCGCTGCTATGGGTCATCCGAGAACAGCTCGGGCTCACCGGCACCAAATACGGTTGCGGCATCGCGGCCTGCGGCGCCTGCACCGTGCACATTGACGGCGTGCCTACACGCAGTTGTGTGCGGCCCGTCTCGACGGTGAGTGCGAACGAAAAAATCGTGACCATTGAAGGTTTGTCGCCGGACGGCTCGCACCCCATACAAAAGGCCTGGGTTGCGCTGGACGTTCCGCAGTGCGGCTATTGCCAGTGCGGCATGGTGATGACGGCTGCGGCGCTGCTCAAGGCCAAACCGAACCCGACCGATGCCGACATCAATGAGGCGATGACCAACATCTGCCGCTGCGGCACCTACAACCGCATCCGTGCCGCCATCAAGGTTGTTGCCGCAGGTGGCAACACCAAAAGTGCGGCGCTCGCCATTCAGCACACCGACGGGAGCACGACATGAGCGCCACCCCCCTGCCCTCCGCAAACTCCCTGTCTCTCTCGCGCCGCCGCTTCCTGGCCTCGGGTGCCTCGGCCGGCCTCATCGTAGGTTTCCACATTCCGTTCGCCGGCACGGCGGCTGCCCAGGGTGCAGCCTCGCCGGAGATCAATGCCTGGGTCGTGGTGCGCCCCGACGACACGGTGGTCATCCGCATCGCGCGCTCTGAAATGGGCCAGGGCAGCCTGACCGGGCTCGCGCAACTTGTAGCCGAAGAACTGGAATGCAACTGGGCCAAAGTCACCACCGAATACCCGACACCTGGCCAGAATCTGGCGCGCAACCGGGCCTGGGGCAACTTTTCTACCGGCGGCAGCCGCGGCATCCGCGAATCGCACGACTATGTGCGCAAGGGCGGCGCCACCGCCCGCATGATGCTGGTGCAGGCCGCAGCCGACGAATGGAAGGTGCCGGCGGCCGAATGTACCGCCGCCAATAGCGTGATCACCCACACGCCATCGGGCCGCAAAACCACCTACGGCAAAGTGGCGATTGCGGCAGCCAAAGTGGCGCCGCCCGCCGAGGTCAAGCTGAAGGACCCGAAAGACTGGAAGCTCGTTGGCAAGCGCCTGGCACGGCTGGACACGCTGGACAAGGTCACCGGCAAGCAGGTGTACGGCGCGGATCTGAAACTACCCGGCATGCTCAACGCAGCCATCAAGGACTGCCCGGTGTTCGGCGGCAAGGTCAAGAGCTTCAATGCCGCCGCGATTGAAAAGCGCCCCGGCGTGAAGAAGGTGCTGGCGGTCGGAGATAGCGCGGTGGCCGTGGTGGCCGACACCTGGTGGCGCGCCAAGACCGCACTCGACGCGCTGCCCATTGAATGGGACAACGGCCCCAACGCCGCGAACTCCAGCGCCACGGTGGCCGCGATGCTCAAAGCTGGTCTGGACGCACCCGATGCAGCCATCGGCAACCAGAACGGCGACGCCAAAGCCGCGCTGGCCTCGGCAGCACGCAAGATCGAAGCGGTGTACTCTTACCCGCACCAGAACCACGCGACCATGGAGCCCATGAACGCGACGGCACGCTGGACGCCCGAGCGCTGCGAAGTCTGGACGCCTACCCAAAACGGCGAAGCGGCGCTGGCCGCCACCTCTGAAGCGGCAGGGCTGCCGGCCGGCAAATGCGAGGTCTACAAGATTCACCTGGGCGGCGGCTTCGGGCGGCGCGGCGCAGTGCACGATTGGGTACGCCAGGCCGTGGACATTGCCAAACAAATGCCTGGGGTGCCGGTCAAGCTGCTGTGGTCGCGAGAGGAAGACATGCTGCACGGCCGCTACCACCCGGTCACGCAGTGCAAGCTGCAGGCCGGGCTGGACGCGCAGGGCAACGTCACCGCGCTGCACATGCGCATTTCGGGGCAATCCATCCTGGCCGGCGTGGCGCCGCAGAACGTGCGCAACGGACTCGACCCGGTGCAGTTCCAGGGCCTCAATGCGCCGGGGCCGGAAGCCTCCATAGGCTACAGCTTCCCCAACCTGCTGATCGACCACGCGATGCGAAACCCCAGCGTGCCGCCCGGCTTCTGGCGAGGCGTGAATCTGAACCAGAACACCATATACCTCGAGTCCTTCATCGACGAAATCGCGGTTGCCGCGAAACAGGACCCGCTGGCCCTGCGGCGCAAGCTGATGACGAACCACCCCAAGCACCTGGCCGTGCTCAACGCCGTGGCCGAACGCGTCAAATGGAATGTCCCGCCGCCCGACGTCGGCGGCCAGAAGGTCTACCGGGGCCTGGCGCAAACCATGGGCTTCGGCAGCTATGTCGCGGCCTGCGCCGAGGTGTCGGTGAGCAGCGACGGCGTGCTCAAGGTCCACCGCATCGTGGCCGCCACCGATCCGGGCTATGCGGTCAATCCGCAGCAGATCGAGGCGCAGGTCGAGGGCTCCTTTGCCTACGGCCTGTCGGCAGCGCTGTTCGGTGAATGCACGCAAAAAGACGGACGCATGGAACAGGACAACTTCAGCACCTACCCCGTCGTGCAAATGCAGCACATGCCTGCGGTGGAGACCATCATCGTTGCCTCGGGCGGCTTCTGGGGCGGCGTCGGTGAACCGACGATCGCGGTCGCCGCGCCCGCCGTTCTCAATGCCGTATACGCGGCGACGGGCAAACGCATACGCGACCTGCCGCTGAAGAACCACGACCTCAAGAAGGCATGAACCGGCAAGGCGTCGTTGCTGCCGGGATCATCATGATGATGGCGCCCTGGACCAGCTTCGCGCAACAATCCGTTCCGCCACTGCAGATTGTTGGCGACGCGATACCCCATGCGCTGACGGTCACGCCCGGGGACCCGGCACGCGGCCGCGCCATCGTCGCGAGCCGCCAACACGGCCTGTGCCTGCTCTGCCACACCGGGCCCATTCCCGAAGAGCGCTTCCAGGGCAACCTGGCGCCCGACCTGGCGGGCGCGGGCGCACGCTGGAACGAAGGCCAGCTACGCCTGCGCATTGCCGACGCGCAGCGCTTGAACCCGGCCAGCATCATGCCCGCCTACTACCGCAACGACAGTCTGGTGCGCGTAGGTACGGCCTGGCAGGGCAAGCCCATCATGAACGCCCAGCAAATTGAAGACGTGGTGGCCTTTCTGCTGACACTGAAGTGAACTCATGACCACAGCAGGCCGTTTTATTTCTTTTAATCGGCGCCAAATTCTGGCGGGCGCGGCCAGCATGGGCCTGAGCGTCGTTTTGCGCCCCGCAGCGGCGCAGGCCGGTGAGCTGGCAGCAGCGGTGGCGGCCTACACCCAAGGCGCTCCGGTGCGTGCCGGCAAGGTCAAACTCGACGTGGCGGAGCTGGTGGATAACGGCAATGTGGTACCCATCACCGCCACGGTGGACAGTCCCATGACCGCGGCCGACCACGTGAAAAGCATTGCCGTCTTCAACGAGAAAAATCCCCAGCGCGATGTGGCCCGCTTCACGCTGGGGCCACGCGCCGGCAAGGCCGCCGTGACAACACGCATACGCCTGGCCACCTCACAACAGCTTGTGGCCGTGGTGCAGATGAGCGACGGCAGCTACTGGTCGCACACCGTGAATGTCATTGTCACCCTGGCGGCCTGCATCGAGGGAGATCCTTGATGGCACGCACACTCATCAACGCCCCAACCACCGCCAAACGCGGCGAGGTCATCGAGATACGCGCCACCATTGGCCACCCGATGGAAACCGGCTTTCGCGCCGGTGAGGACGGCAAGGTCCTGCCGCGCAACATCATCCAGACCTTCAGCTGCCGCTACAACGGTGAGCTGGTCTTCAGCGCCGAGCTATTTTCGGCCGTCTCAGCCAATCCCTATATCGCCTTCCATACCGTGGCGACCGACAGCGGCACGCTGGTGCTCAGTTGGGAAGGTGACAACGGCTTTAAACAGACAGAAAGCATCAACCTGTCCGTCACGGCATGACACGGATCTTGCAAGGCCTTCTGTTGGGTTTGCTGATCAGCAGTGCTGGCGCGCAGACAGCTCCAGGCCAAGACACTCGTCGCTCGGGCTTTGACTATATGGGCGCATCCACACAATCCATGCAGAAAGACGATGCGCTCAATCCCGGCATGTTGTGGGTCAAGGACGGCGAAGCCCTATGGAAGCAGCCCACGGGTGCCAGCGCAAAAGCCTGTGCCAGTTGCCACGCAGCAGCGCCGGACAGCATGCGCGGCGTGGCGGCGCGCTACCCGGCGTTTGATACCCCGCTGGGCCGTCCCATCACCTTGGGCCAGCGCATCAACCAGTGCCGCCAGCAGCACCAGCAGGCCGAACCGCTGCGCCGCGAAAGCCAGGAACTGCTGAGTCTGGAGAGCTATGTCGCGCTGCAGTCGCGCGGCCTGCCGCTGGCGCCACCCGAAGACGCCAGGCTGGAGCCGTTCCGCCAGCGCGGGCAACAGCTGTTCACGCAGCGCATCGGCCAGCTGAACCTGTCCTGCGCGCAATGCCATGACGGGCTGGCTGGCAAGCGCCTGGCCAGCAGCCTGATTCCCGAGGCGCACCCCACGGGCTACCCGGTTTATCGGCTCGAGTGGCAGGCCATGGGCTCGCTGCAGCGCCGCCTGCGCGGCTGCATGAGCGGTGTGCGCGCCCAGCCATTTGCGTATGGTGCGCAGGAGCTGGTGGAACTGGAGCTGTACCTGAATGCGCGCGCGAAAGGTATGGCAATGGAGACACCGGGCGTGCGGCCCTGACTTGAGCGGCACTCTGGAAGCGCTATCAATTAGATAGCATATTGACCAGGCCCATCAAGGGGCTGCTGCAATTTTTCCACCGTAAAACCAGACCCGCGCCGTTTGAACAGTGCTGGCTTGCCGCGGCATGCAGCGGCCTCGCCGCCAACGCTGACAAGGTAAACGCATGGACATTTGCGATGCTTCTCCCCCGCGAGGCTTATGCCGTCGCGCCACCGCTGGCTGGCAGAGGGAAGCGCCTTCTGGTTCCCGGCGCCAGCGCGCAATGAAAACCCAGCCGCAAAGCGCGCATGCATGAAAAGTCGAATTGGCACACAAGTTGCTGATCGTCGGACGTCATGGGCCGTTTCCCGCTTTCCACCCTCGCAGATAGACACCTGGCGCGGCGTGGCCAAGCTGGCCAACGTCGAGGTGATAACATGATTTTTCCGGCAACGACAGCCGCAGGAGCATCCTGAGTGAACAGCACCCACGCCTTTTCCAGCGGCACGGCAAGCGCTGCCGATGTGGTCAACGAGTTTCTCCGGCTCATCATGCTTCCTGACCCGGTGGCCGCCATCCGGTTCACGGCACCCGGCATGAAGATTCTTTTCACCGGCGGCCGGGCCATGAGCGCCCCCGCTGAGTGCACCAAATTTAATGCATCGCGCTACAAATGGGTGAAAAAAAAGATTGAGTGCACCGAAACGGTTGCCGCCGGCTCTAACGGCTCCGCCCCCGACGAAGCGGTGGTCTACAGCCTGGGAACCCTGTACGGAGAATGGCCTGACGGAACGCCTTTTGAAGGCAACCGCTATGTGGACCGCTATGTCGTCAAAAGCGGGATGATCACACACATGGACGTGTGGAACGACAGCGCCGAATGGCTGCTGGTGCGGGCAGGCCTGGCTGTGCTGTGATCAGCTGATGGCTGCAAGCTACAGCGGCGCCCTGCCGACGCACAATCGCTTTGACTACCAGGCGATCAACCAGCGCAAACCTTATCGTTGGCCCAACGGCGCTGGTCTGGCTGTCTACCTGGGTTTCAACATCGAGCACTTTGCCTTCGGCGAGGGCATGGGCGCCACCATCGGCCCGGCCAGCCCGCAGCCGGATGTCCTGAACTACAGCTGGCGCGAGTACGGAAACCGCGTGGGCAGCTGGCGCTGCCTGGAGCTGTTTGACAGCCTGGGCCTGCCGGCGGCCGCCCTGATCAACACCGCACTGTATGACCACTGCCCCGAGCTGGTGGCTGCCTGCGTAGCGCGCGGCGATGAACTGGTCGGCCATGGCCACAGCAACGCCGAACGCCAGGCCGCCATGACTGAAGCGGACGAAAGCAGCCTGCTGGTGCAGTGCCGCACGCGCATGCAACAGGAAAGCGGCCAGTCCCCCGCCGGGTGGCTTTCACCCTGGATTTCGGAAAGCCTGCATACCCCTGACCTGCTCGCTGAAAGCGGCTACGGCTACACCCTGAACTGGTGCCACGACGACCAGCCGATACCGATGCGCACCCGCAGCGGGCAGGCTTTGTGGGCTGTGCCTTACCCGCAGGAACTCAATGACATCCCGATGATCATTGCGCGTCAGATGGACGGCAAAGACTTTGCGCAGATGATCATCGACCAGCTTGACGAGATGCTGGAGCAATCGCAGGCCAGCGGGTCAGCACCACTGGTGATGGGCATTGCACTGCACCCCTACATCGTCGGCCAGCCCTACCGCCTGCGGCATCTGCGGCGTGCGCTTCAGCGTGTCGCCGCCGCACGTGACCGGGGCCAGGTCTGGATGAGCACGCCGGGCGATATCTTCCGGCACGCCGTACAGATGGCCGCGTGAGCGGCCTCTGAAAGAGGCGCTCGTGTGCGTGCCGGAGCGCGGGCAGAGGCTTTTGCTTATTACGCGCAGGAGCTGGTGGAACTTGAGCTGAATGTCCGCGCGAAAGGCACAGCGCTGGAGTCGCCCGGTGTACGGCCTGAGGTTCACCTAAAGCGAGTTAAGCTATTAAATTGATAGCTGCTTGCGCAGTATTTACTGGCCTTGCAGTCAATTTTTACTTCGGTATATCGGATATTCAGCCTCTGCCGCACCGCTGGCCGCGTTTTGCCGGGCAGCCGGTGCCGAAAATTTTCGGCATGCGACCTTTGGTTATCATCCGCTTCGGAGTGGAGTTCGAAATAACAAGAGGGGCAGGCGCCATGTTCTACTGGATTTACGACATACCCAACTGGGTGCTGGCGCTGCTTTTTTGCGCCGTCAGCCTGGCCTATACGTGGGGCGGTCTGCTTCTGCTGCGGCCGTTGGTGCGCAAGTGGCTCGGTCCGCAGCCAGACGCCAATGAATTTGTCAGCTATTTTCTTTCGGCTTATGGGGTGTTCTATGGGCTGATGCTGGGCCTGATCGCGGTTGCCACCTACCAGAACTTCGCGGACGCAGAAAAGGCCGTGGGCAAGGAGGCCACCGCCATTGCGGCGCTGTACCGTGATCTGTCGAACTATCCGGAGCCAGCGCGCGCCGCGCTGGAAGGCGGGATGAGGGACTACGTACGCTTTCTGATCGACGAAGCCTGGGCTGAACAACGGCAAGGAAGGCTGCATCCTGGTGGAACCACGCGCGTTTCAGACATTCATCGCCAACTGCTGTCATTTGCGCCCGCCAGCCGGACACAGGAAATCCTGCATGCCGAAACACTGCGGCAATTCAACAGCTTTCTGGAGGCCCGGTATGCGCGCCTGCAGATCGTCAGCACCTCCCTCTCGGGTGTGCTGTGGTGGGTGGTGTGCCTGGGAGCGGCGCTGAACTTTTCGCTGCTTTGGCTGTTTTCCATGGACCGGCTGGCGCTACACCTTGTGCTGTCGGGAATCCTGGCGACTTTTGTCGGCTTGATGCTGTTTTTCATCGCCGCGATGGACAACCCCTTCCGCGGCGAAGAAAGCGTTTCGCCGGAAGCCCTGAAGCTGATTCAGGAACGGCTCATGCCGTCCCCGCGCTAGCGCCGCGCGCCGGCGGCAAATTCGTACAACTGCGGTGCGCCGCTTCCGCGGCCCTCGCAGCCTTCAGCTTGACCAGTTGATCTGCTCAAACAGGCGCATGAGTCTGACCCGCCGCGTCATGCTGAATTGTCCGACCCAACCGATCCGGCCCAGCAGGTGTGAGCGAAAGTCGGCAAGCCGGTCCTTATTTTGAGACGCTGGACCGTGCAGCACGCTTTGATGCAAACACGCTTTAAGTCGATCGAAATCATCACGCGGCACATTCGGTCGAACGTTGACCACGACTCCGGTCACGCGCTGGCGTTGATGCCGGGGCAGGCAACGCGTCTTGTCCGGATGCAGGGTAAAGCCTTCATCGCGGACGATCTCTGCGACCCAGGCGTGCAGGGCGCGAAACTGCCGCCGGAGCGACTCGGGGCCTGAAAATACCAGGTCATCGGCATAGCGTGTATAGCTCGCGCCGAACACCCAGGCCAGTCCCTCAAGCCGCAAATCGAGATTGAAAGCACAGAGGTTGGCCAGCGCCGGGGAGGTGGGCGCGCCCTGCGGCAAATGCGCGGAACCAAGGCGTTTGGCCCCTATCCAGTCAAGCCCGCCATCATCGCGCAAGCGCTCAACGACCATCGCGGCCGTACGGTGTGTGCAGAGCGCGGTGAGACTTCGCGCCACACCTTCGGGGTAACCCAGCGTGCGCCACACGGCGTTGACCTGGGCCGCCCCTACGCTGCCAAAAAAATCGCGCAAGTCAAAACGAATCACCACGGCTTGGCCAACATGGGTTACCGCATGGGTTTTGACTGAGCGGCCGGCGGTAAAGCCGTGCGCGGCTTCGTGCACAGGCACCTGGCTGAGCAGCGTATGCAGGATGTGGCGCTGCACCCGCTTGAGCTCTCCCTTGGGCATCTCCAGCAACCGAAGGCCACCCGTCTGCTTGGGCTGCAGGCTGTAGCGATAGTGCTCAACAACAGCCGGCGTCGCCGGAGCCAGCCAGCGCAGCTTTTCGAGGGGAAGTTGTAGCCAGCACGCAAGATCCGCACTCGTTGCAATGTCGGGCAAGGTGCAAGCCTCCAGCCCCATCGGCCGGGGGCGCATCACCGCCGGTCGCAGGATCAACCGGCGAATTCGTGGCGGCCTTTCCGGCCCGGGGTCATCCCGGTCATCACTTGACTGCGAAGCTTGCGGCTCACTGGAGTCATTGGGCTCTCCGTCTTCGTCGTCGCCCTCCTCCCCAAAGGCCAGATCAAAGGCATGCGATGCCTCCAGCCGCTGCGCAAGCGAAGTGACGTCAAATTTTCGCCAGGTGATGGCCGACAACAGAGCAAGCGGTCCAAGTAATTCCCGGAGCCAGGCAGGTCGCTGTCCGAGGGCTGCCGCGCCCCTTGCCTGAAGGGCGCCCAAGGTAGTGCCGCCCGCCTTGTCCGCGTCGGCGAGCAGTGCGCGAGCCAGGCCGCGTGCAATCAAATGTCGGAAGCTGGCTTCGCGCATGGAATTGGGTTGACGCCGGCATCCCAACCAGCAGGTCCTGCGTGAGCGCGGTGCGCAGAATGCGCATGTCGCTCACGCGCCGAAATCGCAAAATACAAAACAACCATGGGGGTACCCCATGGCGCGGACAGGCAGCAACGAATCGCGTCCCGCTCGCAACACTTGGAATGCTGGCGTCGTCGAAATTCTAATGGCTTGCCCTTGGCAACGAGTTGTTTTCCGGCGCTGTGAAGGTGCCAAAACAACAGGGAATGCTTTTGGTGTACGTCTACACGGCCCGCGCATGTCAAAAAAATATGTCACCCAAGAGAATGCAACGCGCTATCAATTCAATAGCTGCTCGCGCTTTCCTGAAAAAGGCCAGAGGCGCTTTTCACCCGAAGATCGACGATGTGTGGCACCTGGCGTATGCAAAGCGGCAGCTACACGCAGGCCTTGGGTTGCGCAAGGCGCTCTCAGGACTGCGTTCAAACTCAACCCATAAAAAAACCGCGCAACCCTTGCGGTATCTGCGCGGCCGGCTACTGGCTTAGTAGCGCCTCTGGCAACTTTTCAGCGTCACTTGCGCGTCGGCGGCAAATCCGTGCAGCTGCCGTGCGCCACTTCCGCCGCCATGCCGATGCTTTCGCCCAGCGTCGGGTGCGGATGAATGGTCTTGCCGATGTCGACGGCGTCGGCGCCCATCTCGATGGCCAGGGCAATCTCGCCGATCATGTCGCCGGCATGCGTGCCGACAATGCCGCCGCCCAGGATCTTGCCGTGGCCGTGCGCTTCAGGACTGTCGTCAAACAGCAGCTTGGTGAAGCCTTCGTCGCGGCCATTCGCGATGGCGCGTCCGGAAGCCGTCCAGGGGAACAGGCCCTTCTTGACCTTGATACCTTCGGCCTTGGCCTGGTCTTCGGTAAGGCCCACCCAGGCCACCTCGGGGTCGGTGTAGGCCACGCTGGGGATCACGCGGGCGTTAAAGGCTGCGCTGGCCAGTTCCTTGTTGCCTTGCAGTTCACCGGCAATGACTTCAGCAGCCACGTGTGCTTCGTGCACGGCCTTGTGCGCCAGCATGGGCTGGCCCACGATGTCGCCGATGGCGAAGATGTGCGGCACGTTGGTACGCATCTGGATATCGACCGGAATGAAGCCGCGGTCGGAGACCGTGATTCCGGCTTTTTCGGCAGCCAGTTTCTTGCCATTGGGTGTCCGGCCCACGGCTTGCAACACCAGGTCATAGGTCTGCGGGGCAGGGGCGCTGCCGCCTGCTTCCGCGGACTCAAACGTGACTTCGATACCAGCCTTGGTTGCCTTGGCGCCCACGGTTTTGGTTTTGAGCATGATGTTGTCAAAACGCGGCGCATTCATCTTTTGCCAGACTTTGACGAGGTCGCGGTCAGCGCCCTGCATCAGGCCGTCCATCATTTCGACCACGTCCAGGCGCGCGCCCAGCGTGGAATACACCGTGCCCATTTCGAGGCCGATGATGCCGCCGCCCAGGATCAGCATGCGTTTGGGCACCTCTTTGAGCGCCAGCGCGCCGGTGCTGTCCACCACGCGGGGATCATTTGGCATGAACGGCAGGCGCACCGCCTGCGAGCCCGCAGCGATGATGCAGTTCTTGAACGCAATGGTCTGGGTTTTGCCGGTTTTTTCCTGGCCTTCGGCGCCGCTGGTTTCTTCAACCTGCAGGTGATTGGCGCCGACGAACTGGCCCAAACCACGCACGACGGTGACCTTGCGCATCTTGGCCATGGCCGTCAGCCCGCCAGTGAGCTTGCCGACGACCTTTTCCTTGTGGGTGCGTAATTTGTTGATGTCGAGCTTGGGCTCTCCAAAACTCACGCCGAGGGCGTCGAAATGCTTGACTTCGTCCATCACGGCGGCCACATGCAGCAAAGCCTTGGAAGGAATGCAGCCGACATTCAGGCAGACGCCGCCCAACGTGGCGTAGCGCTCTACCAGCACAACCTTCAGGCCCAGATCGGCGGCACGGAAGGCGGCGGAATAGCCGCCGGGGCCGGCGCCCAGCACCAGCACGTCGCAGTCCAGGTCGGCCGAGCCGGTGAAGCTGGCGGCAACCGGGGCCGGTGCGGCGGCAGGGCTCGCTACAGTTTTAGGAGCTGCTTGCGCAGGTGCTGCGGGCGCTGCAGCCTGTTTTTGTGCCGCATCTGCGGGTGCAGCGGCAGCACCGATGCTTTCCAGCGTCAGCACGACGGAGCCTTGCTTGACCTTGTCGCCCACCTTGACCTTGATGTCCTTGACCACACCGGCAGCTGACGACGGGATTTCCATCGAGGCCTTGTCGCTTTCAACAGTGATCAGGCTCTGTTCGGCCTTGATGGTGTCGCCGGGCTTGACCAGCACTTCAATGACGGACACTTCGTCGAAGTCGCCGATGTCCGGTACCTTGATGTCGATCACGGGGGATGCACTCATTTGGAGGCTTTCAATTTAAGGGTGAATATGTCGACGGGCCCGGCGGAGTTCTTGTCGAACTCGCAACCCGCGTTCAGGCCGGCCATGGCTACTTCGCGTGCGGTCTTGGCCTTGTCCCAGGCGGCATGCATGGCGCCGAGCGCAAAGCTGCGGCCTGAGCCAATGCCCCAGAATTCCTTGAATTCAAAGACTTCACGGTAGCTGTAGAGGCCGTAAATGCCGCTGGCATTGGCGATCACCACGGTGAACTGGCTGGACTCGTAGGGATCGTTGTCGTCTTCCTTGGTCTGCAGGAAGAACGTTTCCTTCAGCATGGGATGCAGCTTGACGAAGGTGTCGAACACCTCGTCGCGCGAACCCAGCTTGAGCTGCTCTTTGGGCAAGGCCGCCATGGCCTTGCGCAGCACCGGAAAATGCGCCACCGTACCGGCCATGCCCACAAAGCTCATGCCGGCAGGCGTGTCGACCTTGAAGATCTTGCTGTTGGCTTCAAACCGGTGGCCCAGGCTGGTGTCGCCGAAGGTCACCAGCGTGTCGGCCGCGATGGCAACCTGCCCCGCCTTTTTGACGACTACAAGTGTTGTCATGGTTCCGCCCCGTTTAGAGGAGGACGCGGCGGAAGTCGGCGAGGATTTGGCCCAGGTAAGCGTTAAAGCGCGCAGCGCCTGCGCCGTCGATCACCCGGTGATCCCAGGCCAAAGACATCGGCAGCATCAGGCGCGGCTGGAAGGCCTTGCCGTCCCAGACCGGCTCCATCTGGCTCTTGGACACGCCGAGGATGGCGACTTCCGGCGCGTTGATGATGGGGGTGAAGTAACGCCCCCCAATGCCGCCCAGTGAAGAGATGGTGAAGCTGGCGCCCTGCATTTCGGCTGGCGTCAATTTACCGTCACGCGCCTTCTTGGCCAGCTCGCCCATTTCCTGGCTGATCTGGAGCACGCCTTTTTTGTCGGCGTCTTTCAGCACGGGAACGACCAGCCCGTTGGGCGTGTCGGCGGCAAAACCTATGTGGTAGTACTGCTTGTAGACGATCTGGTCGCCGTCGAGCGAGGCATTGAACTCGGGGTATTTCTTCAGGGCCGCAACGCTGGCCTTGATCAGGAAAGCCAGCATGGTGACTTTCAGCCCGGCTTTTTCGTTTTCCTTGTTGGTCGAAACGCGGAAGGCTTCCAGCTCGGTGATGTCAGCGTCGTCGTGATTGGTGACATGCGGGATCATCACGTAGTTGCGCAATAGGTTGGCGCCGCTGATCTTCTTGATGCGCGACATGTCCTTGCGCTCGACCGGGCCGAACTTGGTGAAGTCAACCTTGGGCCATGGCAGCAAATCAAGCCCTGCACCGCCACCCGAGGAAGCGGGGGCCTTGGCGGCCTGTGCCTGGGTGCGAACGCTGCCGTCCATCACCGACTTGGTGAAGGCCTGGATGTCGTCTTGCGTGATGCGGCCTTTGGGGCCGCTGCCCTTGACTTCCGCCAATGGCACGCCGAGTTCGCGCGCAAACTTGCGCACCGAGGGCGATGCATGCGGCAGGTTGCCCTGAGGTGCGGTGGTGGGGTTGTGGGCCGGCTGGCTCGCGGGAGCAGATAAGGTTGCCCGTGCAGGGGCAGCAGCAGATGCCGCGGCAGGCGCCGCAGCGGGGGCCGGTGCGATCGCTGGCGATGCGCTCACAGCCGCAGAACCTTCCAGGATGGCCACCAGGTCGCCGATGTTGACGACGTCGCCCATCTTGACCTTGAGTTCTTTCAGCACACCTGCAGCGGACGACGGGATTTCCATCGAGGCCTTGTCGCTTTCAACGGTGATCAGCGACTGCTCGGCCTTGATGGTGTCGCCGGGCTTGACCAGGACTTCAATGACGGACACGTCCTTGAAGTCGCCGATGTCGGGCACACGGACTTCCACCGGACCGGAAGCAGCCGGGGCCGCTGCAGGTGCAGGCGCCGACGCCGCTACAGATTTGCTAGCTGCCTGCGCTGGCACAGCGGGCGCTGCGGCCGGTTTTTCCGTTGAAGCCGGGGCAGCTTCGGCGCCGGCCACTTCCAGTGTCAGGACCACGGAGCCCTGCTTGACCTTGTCGTCGAGCTTGACCTTGAGCTCCTTCACCACACCCGCGTGGCTGGAGGGGATTTCCATGGAGGCCTTGTCGGACTCCACGGTGATCAGCGACTGCTCCGCCTTCACGGTATCGCCGGGCTTGACCATCAGCTCAATCACCGTCACTTCGTCGAAATCCCCGATATCAGGAACTTGAATGTCTACCACTGCCATATTCTTGTCTCCGGTTGCTACAGGTGCTACGTCAGGGTTTTAACTCAAGCGTAAAGCGGATTGATCTTGTCGGCGTTGATGCCGTACTTTTTGATGGCCTCGGCAACCTTGGCTGCCGGCACGGTGCCCTCTTCGCTGAGCGCCTTGAGCGCCGCCACGACGATGTAGTGGCGGTTGATCTCGAAGTGCTCACGCAGCTTGCTGCGGAAGTCGCTGCGGCCAAAACCGTCGGTGCCCAGCACCTTGTAGGTACGGCCCTTGGGTACGAAGGAGCGAATCTGCTCGGCATAGGCCTTCATGTAGTCTGTGGATGCAACCACCGGGCCGGTGTGCTTCTCAAGCTGTTGGCTGACAAACGGCACGCGCTGTTTGTCGGTCGGGTGCAGCAGGTTCCAGCGTTCGCAGTCCTGGCCGTCGCGGGCCAGTTCGTTGAAGCTTGGGCAGCTCCAGACGTTGGCGGCAACGCCCCACTCTTTTTCAAGCAGCTCCTGCGCGGCAATGGATTCACGCAGGATGGTGCCGGAGCCGAGGAGCTGCACGCGCGGCGTGAGCTTGGCCCCCTCTTTGCAGAGGTACATGCCCTTGATGATCTGCTCTTCGGTGCCGGGCTTGAGGCCGGGCATCGCATAGTTTTCATTGAGCAGCGTCAGATAGAAATAGACGTTGTCCTGCTTTTCCACCATGCGTTTGAGGCCATGGTGCAGGATGACGCCGACTTCATGCGCAAAGGTCGGGTCGTAGCTGATGCAGTTGGGGATGGTGCCGGCCAGGATGTGGCTGTGGCCGTCTTCGTGCTGCAGGCCTTCGCCGTTCAGCGTGGTGCGGCCCGAGGTGCCGCCCAGCAGGAAACCGCGCGCCTGCATGTCGCCGGCCGCCCAGGCCAGGTCGCCGACACGCTGGAAGCCGAACATCGAGTAGTACACGTAGAACGGGATCATGATCCGGTTGTTGGTGCTGTACGAGGTGGCGGCTGCGATCCAGCTGCTCATGCCACCGGCTTCGTTGATGCCTTCCTGCAGGATCTGGCCCTGCTTGTCTTCCTTGTAGTACATGACCTGGTCTTTGTCGACCGGTGTGTATTGTTGGCCGTCAGGGTTGTAGATACCGATCTGGCGGAACAGGCCTTCCATGCCGAAAGTGCGGGCTTCATCGACCAGGATGGGCACCACACGCGGGCCCAGGGCCTGGTCGCGCAGCAGTTGCGTGAGAAAGCGCACATACGCCTGCGTGGTCGAGATTTCGCGGCCTTCGGCCGTGGGCTCGATCACCGACTTGAAGGTTTCGAGTGCCGGCACGGTGAACTGCTCGTCGGCCTTGACGCGGCGATGCGGCAGGTAGCCACCCAGGGCTTTGCGGCGCTCGTGCAGGTAACGCATCTCGGGTGTGTCTTCGGCCGGCTTGTAAAACGGGATGTCGGCCAGTTGGCTGTCGGGAATCGGGATGTTGAAGCGGTCGCGGAAAGCCTTGATGTCTTCGTCGGCCAGCTTTTTGGTCTGGTGGACGTTGTTCTTGCCTTCGCCAATCTTGCCCATGCCGAAGCCTTTGACCGTCTTGATCAGCAGGACGGTGGGCTGGCCCTCGTGCTTGACGGCCGCATGGAAGGCCGCATAGACCTTTTGCGAGTCGTGGCCGCCGCGGCGCAGGTTCCAGATGTCGTCGTCGCTCATCTTGGCGACCATCTCGAGCGTGCGTGGGTCCTTGCCGAAGAAATGCTTGCGGACGAAAGCACCGTCATTGGCCTTCATGGCCTGGTAGTCGCCGTCCACCGTGTCCATCATGACCTTCTTGAGCGCGCCGTCCTTGTCGCGGGCCAGCAAAGGGTCCCAGTTGCTGCCCCAGATGAGCTTGATGACGTTCCAGCCGGCACCGCGGAACTCGCCTTCGAGCTCCTGGATGATCTTGCCGTTGCCGCGCACCGGGCCGTCCAGGCGCTGCAGATTGCAGTTGATGACGAAGACGAGGTTGTCGAGCTTTTCGCGCGCGGCCAGGCCGATGGCGCCCATCGATTCGACCTCGTCCATCTCGCCGTCGCCGCAGAAGACCCAGACCTTGCGGTTTTCGGTGTTGGCAATGCCGCGGGCATGCAGGTACTTGAGGAAACGCGCCTGGTAAATCGCCATCAGTGGGCCGAGGCCCATGGAGACGGTGGGGAACTGCCAGAACTCGGGCATGAGCTTGGGATGCGGGTAGCTGGACAAGCCCTTGCCGTCGACTTCCTGGCGGAAATTGAGCAATTGCTCTTCGGTCAGGCGGCCTTCAAGGTAGGCGCGGGCATAGACACCGGGCGACACGTGGCCCTGGATGTAAAGGCAGTCGCCGCCGTGGTTTTCACTTTCGGCGTGCCAAAAATGGTTGAAGCCGGCGCCGAACAGGCTGGCCAGCGAGGCGAAGGAGCCAATGTGGCCGCCCAGGTCGCCGCCGTCGGCGGGATGCAGGCGGTTGGCCTTGACCACCATGGCCATGGCGTTCCAGCGCATGTAGGCGCGCAGGCGTTCTTCGATCTCGAGGTTGCCGGGAGAGCGCTCTTCGTGGTCGGTTTCAATGGTGTTGACATAGCCCGTATTGGCCGAGAAAGGCATGTCGATGCTTTTCTGGCGGGCGTGCTCAAGGAGTTGCTCGAGCAGAAAGTGGGCGCGCTCGGGGCCTTCACTTTCGATGACGGCGGACAGGGCGTCCATCCATTCACGGGTTTCCTGGGTGTCCTTGTCCAGCGCGTCGTTGGCGGCAGTGCGCAAGTTGTCGCCGGCTTGGTTCGGAATGGCAGCCATTTTTTGTCTCCTGAGTAGCCTGATAAAGCTTTGTTAATCCGCAATACAGCCTCTTGTCGGGCCGTGCGCGGAGCCTGTGTCCAATTGCGCCTAAGCGTGTTTTAAACGCAAATTAGATTCAAGCCCCTAGTTTCTCACAATATTTGTTAAATTTCAAATAGTGCTTATTGATTTCACATTAAGAAATTTTACGGAAATTCAGCAAATCGATACCTGCGGGGAAATGCCCTTGGCAAATACCGGTTGCTTTATCGAAACCAGCGATGCGACAGCGCGGCCCGCAACCTCACATTAAAAGATCAGGGTCAACCCTGACCACAGAGGGGCATCTCACTTAAACTGCACCATCCCTATGACCCAGCAAGCCCCTGCCCCCGCCGACACGATGGCGAACTCCGCCACCTTTGCCCTGTGGAGGCGGTGGTGGCGCAAACAGTCGCCGTCGCGCCAGGACCGTTTCATCACCCTGGGGCCTTTGCTGGCCGTGGTGCTGTTTCTGGCAGCCGTGATCGCAGCCTTCGGTTACTTGCGCATCGAAGAAATCGACCGCGAGCAGCAGGCAGTCAAGCGCGACGTCGAATACGCCCAGCAGCGCCTGCGCCTGCGCCTGCTGGAACGCCAGGAGCAGCTCATGCGCATCGGGCGGGACGTCTCCAACAAGGAGGTGAACACGGAAGAGTTCATCTCGCAGGCCGAATCCCTGGTCAACCAGTACCCGGAACTCATGGCGGTGACCTGGGTGGACAGCAGGCGGCGGATCAAGGTGGCCTATGTATCACCCAGCGCCAATGCCAGCCAGTTGCGCGGCGCCGGCGAACAACTCAAGGTCGGCGAAACAGACGGCACCTACGACCTGGCAAGAGACCTGCGGCAGCCGGTGTATTCGCGCCCGCTGGTGACCAAGGAAGCCAGCGGCTACAACACCCCTACCCTGCAGTTGCAGGTGCCGCTCGATGACCAGGGGAAATTTGCCGGTGTCATCATGGGCGAATACTCCATCGACGGGTTGCTGCGCTTTGGCGTGCCGACGGACGTGACGGCCAAATACGCAGTCACGCTGATCGACGACAAAAACACGGTGCTGGCGGGCAACCTCCCGCCGCCCCGCAACCCCGCGGCCCGGCTTTTGCCCTGGACCGATGCCGCCGCCGAATATGAAATACCGGTTTCACCGGTAGGCAACGGCCTCTTGATTCGCGCGGAAGGCTATCGGGCCTCACTGGGCGTGGTGGGCAGCGGCTTTTTCTGGCTGGTGAGCGCCCTGAGCGCATTGACGGTGTGGATGCTGCTGGGCACCTGGCGCCACACGCGGCGTCGCGTGCAGGCCCAGCAAGCCTTGATTTCTGAAACCAATTTTCGCCGCGCGATGGAGAACTCCATGCTGACCGGCATGCGGGCGCTGGACCTGCAGGGCCGCATCACCTATGTGAACCCGGCGTTTTGCCAGATGACGGGCCTTACTGAAGGCGACCTGGTGGGCCGTACGCCGCCCTTCCCGCATTGGCCGGAAGGCGAGATCGAGACCCTGATGCAGCGGCTGGACGATGAGCTGCACGGCCGTACGCCGCCCGGTGGTTTCGAGGTGCGCGTCAAGCGCAAGAACGGCCAGATTTTTGACGCGCGCATGTATGTCTCGCCGCTGATTGATCCGCGCGGCCAGCAAACCGGCTGGATGACGTCCATGACGGACATCACCGAGCCCAAGCGCATCCGCGAAGAACTCACAGCTTCTTACGAACGTTTCACCACGGTACTGGAGGGGTTGGACGCGGCCGTGTCCGTAGCGCCGCTGGGCAGTGAAGAGCTGCTGTTTGCCAACAAGCTGTACCGTTCGTGGTTTGGCGGTGAGGTCTCGGGCCATCTGAACCTGATTGCACAAGCGGGCGTGCCCTCTGCCGTACCCACCGAAGATGCGCTGGATGCAGTCGACGGCCTGGCGGGATTCCCGACCGACACGCTAACGGCGGCGCAGACGGAAAACGCCGAAATCTTTGTGCCCGAACTCAGCAAGTGGCTCGAGGTTCGCTCGCGTTACCTCACGTGGGTGGACGGCCGCCTGGCCCAGATGGTGATTGCCACCGACATCACGCCGCGGCGCCATGCCGAAGAACAGGCAGCCCAGCAAAACGAGCGGGCCCAGACTGCGAGCCGCCTGATTACCATGGGTGAAATGGCCTCCAGCGTGGCGCACGAACTCAACCAGCCGCTCACGGCCATCAACAATTATTGCAACGGCATGGTGTCGCGCATCAAGGGCCAGCAGATCAGCAACGAAGACCTGCTGGTGGCGCTGGAGAAAACCGCCAAACAGGCGCACCGCGCTGGGCAGATCATCCAGCGCATACGCTCCTTCGTCAAACGCAGCGAGCCCAACCGCAGCTCCGCCGATGTGGCGACCATCGTGAGCAACGCGATGGAGCTGGCCGACATCGAGCTGCGGCGCCATCACGTGCGGCTCAGCCACTACATTGCCGCCCGCTTGCCCGACATCATGGTGGACCCCATCCTGATCGAGCAGGTGCTGATCAACCTGATGAAAAACGCGGCTGAGTCGATTGAACAGGCGCACCTGCCGACAGCGCGGCGCAGCGTCGAATTGCGCGTGGTGCCCAAGCAGATTGAAGACCAGGCCGTGGTGGAGTTTTCGGTGCTCGATACGGGGCGTGGCCTGTCGCCTGAAGTCATGGGCCGGCTGTATGAAGCCTTCTATTCGACCAAGGCCGAAGGCATGGGCATAGGCCTCAAACTCTGCCGCAGTATTGTCGAGTCCCACCAGGGAAGAATGGAGGCCCAGAACCTCTACAATGGGGACGAAGTGGTGGGGTGCCGGTTTACCTTCTGGATCCCCGTGACACCCCTGCTGGCACCGGTGGCGCCTGCTAGCGATGCCATAGCAACCAAGGATACCGGCGTTCATTGAAACCCCTTCAAGAACCGTCTTTTCGAGAAGTTCACGAAAGAAAGTTTGGCATGAGCTTGATTCCCAAAAAAGGTACCGTCTACGTCGTTGATGATGACGAGGGCGTGCGCGACTCCCTGCAGTGGCTGCTCGAAGGCAAGGACTACCGGGTCCGCTGCTACGACTCGGCCGAAACCTTTCTCTCCCGCTACGACCCGCGTGAAGTCGCCTGCCTGATTGTCGACATCCGCATGGGTGGCATGACGGGCCTGGAACTGCAGGACCGCCTGGTCGAGCGCAAGTCACCGCTCCCCATCGTGTTCATCACCGGCCACGGCGACGTACCCATGGCGGTCAACACCATGAAAAAAGGCGCCATGGATTTCATCCAGAAGCCTTTCCAGGAAGAAGCCCTGGTCAACCTGGTCGAGCGCATGCTTGAGCAGGCCAAAGAAGCCTTCAGCGACTACCAGCAATCCGCCAGCCGCGACGCCCTGCTCGCCAAGCTCACCTCACGCGAAGCGCAAGTGCTCGAGCGCATCGTGGCGGGCCGCCTGAACAAGCAGATCGCCGACGACCTGGGCATCAGCATCAAGACGGTGGAAGCGCACCGCGCCAACATCATGGAAAAGCTCAACGCCAATACCGTGGCCGACCTGCTCAAAATTGCCTTGGGATCCAACGCACCCAAGGGCTGACCTCCTTTTGCTATCTTTTTGATAGCCTCTCGCGCCCGTGATGATTGGATTTGCGGGCGTTTTTACTTGAAAAATCGATAAAAATGACCGCCCAGCTGATCGACGGAAATGCCCTCTCCAAACAACTGCGCGCTGAAGTCGCCCAACGCGCCGCCGCCCTGCGCGCGCGCGGCGTCACACCGGGCCTGGCCGTGGTGCTGGTGGGCGAAAACCCGGCCAGCCAGGTCTATGTGCGCAACAAGGTCAAGGCCTGCCAGGACAACGGCCTGCATTCGGTGCTCGAGCAATACCCCGCCACCCTGAGCGAAGCCGACCTGCTGGCCCGTGTGGAGGCACTCAACGATGACTCCGCCGTCCACGGCATTCTGGTGCAATTACCGCTGCCGGCACATATCGACGCACAGAAAGTCATCGAATCGATTTCTCCGGCCAAGGACGTCGACGGGTTTCACGTCGCCAGCGCCGGCGCGCTCATGGTCGGCCAGCCGGGCTTCTGGCCCTGTACGCCCTACGGCTGCATGAAGATGCTGGAAAGCATCGGCTACGACCTCAAAGGCAAGCATGCCGTGGTAATTGGCCGCAGCAACATTGTCGGCAAGCCGATGGCATTGATGCTGCTACAGAAGAACGCCACCGTCACCGTCTGTCACAGCGCCACCAAAGACCTCAAGGCCATGACGCTGCAGGCCGACGTGATCGTGGCGGCTGTCGGCAAGCGCAACGTGCTGACGGCCGACATGGTCAAGCCGGGCGCAGTCGTTATCGATGTGGGCATGAACCGCAATGATGAAGGCAAACTCTGCGGCGACGTGGACTTTGACGGCGTGAAGGAAGTGGCGGGCTACATCACACCGGTACCTGGCGGTGTCGGCCCCATGACCATCACCATGCTGCTGGTCAATACGCTGGAAGCCGCTGAACGAGCCCCCACGGTCGCTCACTCCGTGTAGCCTGCGGCATCTCCCTGTCCCTTTCATCACGAGAGGGGGGCCGCTGCGCCTGCGGTCCGGCAGAGCCGGGCCCGCGGCCCCTGCTTGCCGGGGAAACTCAGGTGTTTTCGGTTACCGTCGAGCGACCCAGGCGCCACAGCGCCAAGCCGGCGCACAGCCATTGCACCACATAGAAGGCAGTACCCAGGCCATGCCATAGCTTGAGGTTGCCGCCTTCGGCACGCGCGCTTACGACACGCGGCGCGATGCCGAACTCCACCAGCAAGGCCAGCAACAAGCCGGCCACTATGAATTTGATAGCTGCTTGCGCTTGCCGCGCCAGGGCTACATCGTCTTTTTTATTAAGAACCAGCAGCAGGAACATGGCACAGCCCGTGCTCAGCCATGTTTGCGCGGTAAAGAGTTTGGCGGCCATGGCACCGGCCACGGCGGGGGCTCCCAGATTGGCGAACAGCATAGGGACCACGACGAATCCCAAACTGGTCAAGCTGCCCCACCAGAGAGCTGCCACCATCACATTGAAGCGCTGCTTCATGAATGAAATCAGGATGTTTAGATGTACATCACCGAGATGATTTCATAGCGCTTGAGGCCACCCGGTGCCTGGACTTCAGCCGTATCGCCTTCGTCTTTGCCGATCAGCGCACGTGCAATCGGCGAGCTGATGTTGACCCGGCCTGCCTTGATGTCGGCCTCGTCTTCACCCACGATCTGATAAGTCACCTTGTCGCCGGTATCTTCATCTTCCAGTTCGATGGTGGAACCGAAAACAACCTTGCCGCCCGCGTCCAGTTCGGACGGGTCGATGATTTGGGCGGCGGAAAGCTTGCCTTCGATTTCCTGGATACGGCCTTCGATGAAGCCCTGGCGGTCCTTGGCGGCGTCGTATTCGGCGTTTTCGCTCAGGTCACCCTGGGCACGCGCTTCGGAAATGGAATTGATGACCCAGGGCCGGTCAACGGTTTTCAGCTGGTGCAGCTCGGCCTTGAGGCTTTCCGCGCCACGCTTGGTAATGGGAATGGTTGCCATGTTTTTGCTCCTCTCAAAAGCGAAACCGCCACCAGTCACCTGGCGGCGGCGCTTGAATCCAATATTTCAATCAAACAAGTTTAATGCAAATCGGACCTGCTGAAATCCGGAAAAAACCCGGATCGTCAGGCTGTCAGCCTAGCTGCGCATGCAACTCCTGCACGGAATAAACCGGCAGGTTGTCCAGGTACTTCATGCCCTCCACGGCCGCTTCGGCGCCGGCAATGGTGGTGTAGGTCGTCACACGGGCCAGCAACGCCGAAGTGCGGATCTGGCGTGAATCGGTAATCGCGTTGCGCCGCTCTTCCACCGTATTGATGACCAGGGCGATTTCGTTGTTCTTGATCATGTCCACCACGTGCGGCCGGCCTTCGGTGACCTTGTTGACCACGGTGCAGGCGATACCCGCGGCCTGGATGGCCGCAGCGGTACCTTTGGTCGCCACCAGCTCGAACTTCTGCGCAGCCAGAGCGCGTGCGACTTCAACGGCTCGCGGCTTGTCATTGTTCTTGACGGTGAGGAACACCTTGCCCGAGGTCGGCAGTTTGGTGCCGGCTCCGAGCTGGGACTTCACGAAAGCTTCGCCGAAAGTTTTGCCCACGCCCATGACTTCGCCAGTAGATTTCATCTCGGGGCCGAGAATCGTGTCCACACCGGGGAACTTGACGAAGGGGAAAACCGCTTCCTTGACACTGAAGTAAGGTGGTGTGACTTCGTCCTTGATGCCCTGCGAAGCCAGCGACTGGCCCACCATGCAACGTGCTGCCACTTTGGCCAGCTGGATGCCGGTGGCCTTGCTGACAAAAGGCACGGTGCGCGAAGCGCGCGGGTTGACTTCCAGCACGTAGATCACGTCCTTGCCGTCAATGTTCTGGATGGCGAACTGCACGTTCATGAGGCCCACCACCGTGAGCGCCTCGGCCATGGCGGCGGTCTGGCGCTTGATTTCGGTGACGGTTTCGGCGCTCAGGGAATATGGCGGCAAAGAGCACGCCGAGTCGCCACTGTGCACGCCAGCCTGCTCGATGTGTTCCATCACGCCGCCGATAAAGGTACGGCCTTCGGGGTCTCGCAGGCAGTCGACGTCGCACTCGATGGCGTCGTTCAGGAAGCGGTCCAGCAGCACGGGCGAGTCATGGCTGACCTTGACAGCCTCACGCATGTAGCGTTCCAGGTCACGCTGCTCGTGCACGATCTCCATGGCACGGCCGCCCAGCACATAACTGGGGCGCACGACCAGGGGATAACCCAGCGCAGCGGCTTTCTCCAGCGCCTCGGGCTCGGTGCGGGCCGTGGCATTGGGCGGCTGGCGCAGCTTCAACTCATGCAGCAACTTCTGGAAGCGTTCACGGTCTTCCGCAGCGTCGATCATGTCGGGCGAAGTACCGATGATGGGCACGCCGTTCGCTTCCAGATCCAGTGCCAGCTTCAGAGGCGTCTGGCCGCCGTACTGGACGATCACGCCCAACGGTTTTTCCTTGTCGACAATTTCGAGCACGTCTTCGAGCGTCAGCGGCTCAAAGTACAGGCGGTCCGACGTGTCGTAGTCGGTCGAAACAGTCTCGGGGTTGCAGTTAACCATGATGGTTTCGTAGCCGTCTTCACGCATGGCCAGCGCCGCGTGCACGCAGCAGTAGTCAAACTCGATGCCCTGCCCGATCCGGTTGGGCCCGCCACCCAGCACCATGATCTTTTTCTTGTCGGTCGGCGCGGCTTCGCATTCGCTGCCTTCGGCCTCGTAGGTCGAATACATGTAAGCGGTGTTGGTTGCAAACTCGGCGGCGCAGGTGTCGACACGCTTGTAGACCGGGCGCACACCCAGCGCACGGCGTTTTTCACGGATGGCCGTGTCGGTGGTCTTGAGCTGCTTGGCCAGGCGGCGGTCGGAGAAGCCTTTTTGCTTCAATGCGCGCAGCGTGACAGCATCAATCTTGTCGAGCGAGGTGGTTTCCAGTTCGAGTTCGATCTTGACGATCTGCTCGATCTGCACGAGGAACCAGGGGTCGATCTTGGTCAGCGCAAACACTTCATCGACGCTCATGCCCTGGGCGAAGGCATCGCCCACGTACCAGATGCGGTCAGGACCTGGCGCGCCGAGTTCTTTCTCGAGCACTTCGCGGTCTTGCGTCTTCTCGTTCATGCCGTCGACGCCGACTTCCAGACCGCGTAGCGCTTTCTGGAAGGATTCCTGGAAGGTACGGCCCATGGCCATCACCTCGCCCACCGACTTCATCTGCGTGGTCAGGCGCGAATCAGCCGCCGGGAATTTCTCGAATGCGAAGCGCGGAATCTTGGTGACTACGTAGTCGATGCTGGGCTCAAAGCTCGCGGGAGTGGCGCCGCCCGTGATTTCGTTGCGCAGCTCGTCGAGCGTGTAACCGACCGCCAGCTTGGCGGCAACCTTGGCGATCGGAAAGCCCGTGGCCTTGGACGCCAGCGCCGAGGAGCGCGACACACGCGGATTCATTTCGATCACGACCATGCGGCCGTCGACCGGATTGATGGAGAACTGCACATTGGAGCCGCCGGTGTCCACGCCGATTTCGCGAAGCACGGCCAGCGAGGCGTTGCGCAGGATCTGGTATTCCTTGTCGGTCAGCGTCTGGGCCGGGGCGACGGTGATCGAGTCGCCGGTGTGCACGCCCATCGGGTCCAGGTTTTCAATCGAGCAGACGATGATGCAGTTGTCGGCGGTATCGCGCACGACTTCCATCTCGTATTCTTTCCAGCCGAGCAGAGACTCTTCGATCAACAGCTCGTTGGTGGGCGAGGCTTCGAGGCCGCGTTTGCAGATGACTTCGAACTCTTCGGAGTTGTAGGCGATGCCGCCGCCCGTGCCGCCCAGCGTGAAGCTGGGGCGGATCACGGTGGGGAAACCGACGGTTTTCTGGACTGCCCAGGCTTCATCCATGCTGTGCGCAATGCCGGAGCGGGCTGAGCCCAAACCGATCTTGGTCATCGCGTCCTTGAATTTCAGGCGGTCTTCGGCTTTGTCGATGGCCTCGGGCTTGGCGCCAATCAGCTCGACCTTGTACTTGTCGAGCACGCCGTTGTGCCAGAGGTCGAGCGCGCAGTTGAGCGCAGTCTGTCCGCCCATGGTCGGCAGGATGGCGTCAGGGCGTTCCTTGGCGATGATTTTTTCGACTGTCTGCCAGGTGATGGGCTCAATGTAGGTGACGTCGGCGGTCGCCGGGTCGGTCATGATCGTGGCGGGGTTGCTGTTGATCAGGATGACCTTGTAGCCCTCTTCGCGCAGCGCCTTGCAGGCCTGCACGCCGGAGTAGTCGAACTCGCAAGCCTGGCCGATGATGATGGGGCCGGCGCCGATGATGAGGACGGATTTGATGTCTGTACGTTTTGGCATTATTTGTTCCCTCCATGCTGTTCCATGAGGGCTGTGAAACGATCAAACAGATACGAAATATCGTGCGGGCCAGGCGAGGCTTCCGGGTGACCCTGAAAGCAAAACGCCGGCTTGTCGGTACGGGCCAGGCCTTGCAGCGTGCCGTCAAACAGGCTGATATGCGTGGGCCGCAAGTTGGCGGGCAGGCTTTTCTCGTCGACTGCAAAGCCGTGGTTCTGGCTGGTGATGCTGACGCGGCCGTTGTCCAGGTCTTTGACTGGATGGTTGGCGCCGTGGTGGCCAAACTTCATCTTGAAGGTCTTCGCGCCGCTGGCCAGCGCCATGATCTGGTGGCCCAGGCAGATACCGAAAGTCGGGATGCCGGTCTCAATGAGTTCGCGCACCGCCGCAATCGCGTAGTCACAAGGCTCAGGGTCGCCCGGGCCATTGGCCAGGAAGATGCCGTCGGGTTTAAGCTTGAGCACGTCGGCGGCTGGCGTTTGTGCCGGCACCACGGTGATACGCGCACCGCGCTCGGCCATCATGCGCAGGATGTTTTTCTTCACGCCGAAGTCGAAAGCCACGACGTGGAATTTGGGCGTGATTTGCACGCCATACCCCGCGCCGAGTTTCCATTCGGTCTGCGTCCATTCGTAGGTTTGCTTGACCGAGACGACCTTGGCCAGGTCGAGCCCGGCCATGCTGGGAGCGCCGCGCGCGGCCGCAACGGCCTTTTCGATCGCGGGCTGGCTGACTTCCTGGCCTGCAGGCAGTGCCAGGATGCAGCCGTTTTGCGCGCCCTTGGTGCGCAGGTGGCGTGTGAGCTGGCGGGTGTCTATGCCGGCGATGGCTACTGTGTTTTCCTTGACCAGGTATTCCGACAAGGTCATGGTCATGCGAAAGTTCGAGGCCAGCAGCGGCAGGTCCTTGATGATCAGGCCGGCGGCGTGGACTTTTTCAGCCTCGACGTCTTCGGCATTGATGCCGTAGTTGCCGATGTGCGGGTACGTGAGGGTGACGATCTGCTGGCAGTAGCTCGGATCCGTGAGGATTTCCTGGTAGCCGGTCATGGCGGTGTTGAACACCACCTCGCCGACTGTGGAGCCTGCGGCTCCAATGGAATTGCCGATAAAGACCGTGCCGTCTGCGAGCGCCAGGATGGCGTGTGGGGATTTTTCGCGTGATCCCTGTAGAGACAAAAGCACTGGGTTCTCCGGGTTGGTTACGGTTCGCCCAAGCGTGCACAAGAAACGTCTCCGGGAGACTCTTGCTGGCTGCCTTACATGGCTGCTTTTGTGAGGGTGTTTGCTTTGTCTGCGCTCGGGCGAAGCTGTGTTTTGAAAAGCCCTTGATTATAGCTTAGGGATGTGGCCCCCACGCTCCCCCACTTCGTGTGAGTCGCGGCCTCCCCGAGGGGGCCGGCCGCCCGCGGCCCGGCAAAGCCGAAAATGGCACACCCCTATCGGGCTCACGTGTAGCCCATTTCCCCTTGCAGGGGGACTGCGCCCGCGGCCCGGCAGAGCCGGACCCGCGGCTCATGCTGGCTTGAAGATTCAGGGCGAATGCAGGGGAGTATTTCATCAGTGGGGGCCGCGGGTCCGGCTTTGCCGGCCCCMGGCGCCGCCCCCTGGAAGGGGGGAACGGGCTACACGCAGTGAGCCTGGACGGGGGTGGGTCTATATCTTCAGCGAACTTGCGTACAGGCAAATTGCGGCCGCGGCCGCCACATTAAGCGACTCCTCGCCCCCCGGCTGGTCAATGCGGACCTGGAGCGCCGCCCGGCTCATGAGGTCGTCGCTGACGCCCTGCCCTTCGTGGCCCATGGCCCACGCACACGGCATAGGTAACTTCTGCTGATGCAAAAAGCTGCCCTGGTGCGAGCTGGTGACGACGATGGGTACAGTCAATGCTGCCAATGCCTCGGGCTCCAGGCCCTCCACCAGTTGCAGCGCAAAGTGGGCACCCATACCGGCGCGCAGCACCTTGGGCGACCAGAGCGCCGCCGTGCCCTTGAGGGCGAGAATCTGGCCAAAGCCAAAGGCCGCTGCGCTGCGCAGGATGGAGCCCACGTTGCCGGCATCCTGCACCCGGTCCAGAATGACCGAGGCTGCATGGGGTTGCGGGCTGGCAGGCGCCGGCAAATCCAGCACAAAACCCATGCGTGCGGGTGACTCCAGGCCGCTGATTTCCGGCAGCAGTGCATCGGGAATCACTATGTTTTTGATAGCTGCTTGCACCCATTCAGACTGGCTTGCAGACCAAAATGATTCACAAAAAACAGCGATGGCAGGCTGCAGGCCGCGCGCCAGCGCTGCACGGCACAAGTGGTCGCCCTCCAGCCAGACGCGGCCCTGCTTGCGGTACCCGGTGCTGTCTTGCGACAGTTTGCGCAGCTCCTTGATCAGGGGGTTGTCGCGCGAAGTGATGTACGTGGCGGAGCCAGAGGGCCCGGAAGAGCCGGAACTCACCGCAAGACCTCGGCCACCGGCGCAAAGGACCTGCGATGCTGGGGACAGGCGCCGTGTTCGCGCAACGCAGCCAGATGCTCGGCCGTGCCGTAGCCTTTATGGTCGGCAAACCCGTACTGGGGATACTCAAGATGGAATTCCGCGCACCAGCGGTCGCGGTAGACCTTGGCCAGGATCGATGCAGCGGAAATCGAAGGCACCAGCGCGTCGCCGCCCACAATGGCCTCGGAAAGGATGATCAGCGTCGGCAACCGGTTGCCGTCAACAAGCACCTTGTTGGGCTTCAGGCGCAGGCCTTCCACCGCGCGCCGCATGGCCAGCATGGTGGCCTGGAGGATATTGATGCTGTCGATTTCTTCAGCGCTTGCCAGCGCAATCGAACAACACAGCGCCTTGGCGCGGATTTCGTCATACAACTTTTCGCGGCGCAAGGCGGTGAGTTTTTTGGAGTCGGCCAATCCCTGGATGGGATTGAGCTCATCAAGAATGACGGCAGCCGCGACCACCGGGCCCATCAACGGTCCGCGGCCAGCTTCGTCCACGCCAGCCACAAGGCCAGGCGTATCCCATGACAGGGGTGTTTGCTCAGCTTTCAAGAATTTGCTGGATCGCATCAGTCGCCAGTTTTGAAGTGTCCCGCTGCAGTTCCGCATGCAGCGCGGTAAATTTTTGTTCTACAGCCGCTATTTTGTCAGGTGCCGAAGACTTTGCGTCAACCCATTTCAGCACGCCCGCTGCCAGCGCCTCAGGCGTAGCGGCGTCCTGCAGCAGCTCCGGAACGACAAACTCCCGGCAGAGGATATTGGGCAGGCCCACCCAAGGCTGCAATTTCTTGCGCCGCATGATTTGCCATGACAGCCAGTTCATGTTGTAGGCGATCACCATGGGCCGCTTGAAAAGCGCCGCCTCCAGCGTGGCGGTGCCACTGGCTATCAGTGTCACATCGCATGCCGCCAGTGCACTGTGGGACTGGCCCTCGATGATCTGCAGATGGGGTTTCATTCCTTCCAGGTCGGCATGGCGCTCAATCATGTGCTTCAGTGCGGGAATGGCCGGCACTATAAATTTGATAGCTGATTGCGCACGTTGGATAAGGGCTGCAGCCTTAAAGAATCGTTGCGCGAGGTACTGGATTTCGGATTTCCGGCTGCCGGGAAGAATGGCCACCACGGTGTCTTCATCCTGCAAACCCAGTTTGCGCCGGGCCGCTGCGCGGTCAGGCTGCAGGGGAATGACATTGGCCAGCGGGTGACCCACATAGGTCGCGGCAATGCCGTGGGCCGCCAGCAACGCCGGCTCAAAAGGGAAAATGCACAGTACATGATCCACACTGCGCCGGATCTTCTCAACACGGTCGGCACGCCAGGCCCAGATGGAGGGGCTGACAAAATGCACGGTCTTGATGCCTTTGGCCTTGAGCGCCGCCTCCAGGTCAAGATTGAAGTCGGGTGCATCAATGCCCAGGAAAAGGTCCGGGCGCTGATCCAGCAGGCGTTGCTTCAATTGTTCGCGTATGCCGACAATCTCGCGGTAATGCCGCAACACCTCAACATACCCGCGTACCGCGAGCTTTTCACTGGGCCACCAGGCGTTAAAACCGCGGCTTGCCATCTGTGAGCCGCCGATACCATTTGACGTCAGTGCCGGCCAGCGGGCCTTGAACCCATCGAGCAGCAGGCCGGCGAGCAAATCTCCAGAAGTTTCGCCCGCGACCATCGCCACGCAAGGGGAACCGGCTCTCAGGGACTCCGCAACGGGGAGGCCTGCCTCTCTACGGGCTGGCAGAGGGCTTGGCTCCATCAATGACATAGGTCTTACCGGACAATGCCGCGCTGCGGCGAGGTTTGTTCCAGAAATGAAAGCATCATCTGCACGTCAGGCGCGGCATCCGGGTACTTTTCCGTCAGAGCAGCAATGCGCTCGCGCGATACATCCAGGGTCAGGTCGTCACGGTATAGCGCTTTGTGCATGGCCTTGACAGCGGAAATTCGCTCTGGTGAAAAGCCCCGTCGCCGCAGCCCTTCAAAATTCATGGAGCGCGCCTCGGCCGGCTGGCCCTGCGCCATGACAAAAGGCGGCAAATCGGCAAACAGCAGCGAACACATGGCGGTGAAGCTGTGCGCGCCGATTTTCACGAACTGGTGCGCGACGGTGAAGCCGCCCAGGATCACCCAGTCGCCCACATGCACATGCCCACCCAGTTGGGTGTTGTTGGCAAAAATGGTGTTGTTTCCCACCACGCAGTCGTGCGCCAGATGCACATAGGCCATGAGCCAGTTGTCATCCCCCACACGGGTCATGCCAGTGTCGCCCGGCGAGCCGATGTTGAAGGTGCAGAATTCGCGAATGGTGTTGCGGTCGCCGATCACCAGCTCACAAGGCTCACCCGCGTATTTTTTATCCTGCGGAATTGCACCCAGTGAATTGAACTGGAAAATCCGGTTATCACGGCCTATGGTGGTGTGTCCTTCGATCACGCAGTGGGCGCCCACGGTGGTGCCGGCACCAATCTTCACGTGCGGACCAATAACCGTGTAGGGACCGACGCTCACCGACTCATGGAGCTGGGCTTGCGGATCAATAAGTGCGGTGGAATGTATAGCCGTCATGACAAAATCAACTGTTCAGCGAATAGGTCGGCCAAAAGCCGCATGGGCAAGTCCCCCTTCACACCGGGGCCGCGGGACTGGCTCCGCCAGACCGCAGGCGCAGCAGCCCCCTCGGGGGGCAGCGAATTACGCGAAGCGAAAAGCGTGGGGGCCATTCACGCGATCGTGCGCATGGTGCACATCAATTCGGCTTCGCAGGCAATGGTCTCACCTATCCTGGTGACCCCTTTGAATTTGAAAATGCCGGCCTTCATGCGGTCCAGTGTGACGTCCATGATCAGCTGGTCGCCAGGTTCGACGGGCCGCTTGAAGCGTGCGCCGTCGATGCCGGCGAAATAATAGACCGTCTTGTCGTCGGGCGTGACGCCCAGCGTTTCGAAAGCCAGCAGCGCGGCCGCCTGCGCCATGGCTTCCAGTATCAATACCCCCGGCATCACCGGGTGATGAGGAAAGTGCCCCATGAAAAAGGGCTCGTTGATCGTGACGTTTTTGAGCGCCTTGATGCGTTTGCCTTTTTCGATTTCCAGCACACGATCCACCAGCAGGATGGGATAACGATGCGGCAGCTGTTTGAGAATTTGGTGGATATCCATCATGATTTTTCTTGAGTGTGTCCTGAATGCAGGATCGCTTTTTCAGCCTCCCTGAGACGCTCGCGAAGCGTATGAAGCTGCTTGAGCGTAGCGGCATTTTTTTCCCAGACAGCATTGTCGTCGATGGGAAAGAGACCGGTGTAATGCCCGGGCTTCAAAATGGATCGGGTTACCACCGATGCAGCCGAAACATGCACACCATCGGCGAGCGTCAAGTGGCCCAGCACAATGGCGCCGCCCCCCACCGTGCAGTGCGCACCAATCGTGGCGCTGCCCGCGACGCCGGCACAGCCGGCCATGGCGGTATGTTTGCCAACCCGGACGTTGTGGCCGATCTGGACCAGGTTATCGAGCTTCACACCATCTTCCAGCACCGTGTCCTGCAGCGCACCGCGGTCAATGCAGCTGTTGGCACCGATCTCGACATCATTGCCGATCTGCACACCGCCGAGTTGCTCGATCTTCACCCACTGCCCCCGGTGCGACGCAAAGCCAAAACCGTCAGCGCCGATTACCGCGCCGGAATGTACGATGCAGCGCTCCCCGACACGGCAGCCTTCGGCGACAGTCACGCGCGCCGACAACCGGGTGTTCGCACCGATTTGTGCATGCCGCCCGACGACGCAATGTTCCGCAATCCGCGCATTTTCACCAATCGCCGCGCCTTGGCCGATGCAGGCAAATGCACCAATCGAAACGCCGGACGCCACAGTGGCAGAGGGATCGATATAGGCACTGGGGTGAATGTGCGGAGTCACCTGCGGGAAATGCCGCCGCTTCCAGAGTTGGGTGACCAGCGCAAAAGCGTGGTAAGGATCTTCTGTAACGATGCAGGCGCCTCGCTTGACTGCGGCCTCACGCGCGGCGGGCGCCACAATGACGCAGACAGCCTCGGACTGCGCGAGCTTGGACAGGTATTTGGGGTGGCTGAGGAAACTCAGGTCCGCGGGACCGGCAGCCTCCAAAGTGGAAAGCCGCTCTATCTGCAGGCCGGGGTCGCCGACCAGTTCGACCTGTACTGCACCGGCCAGGGATTCAACGATATCGGCAAGACGGAGTGTCACACTGCGCCTGCCGTTTTCACGATGGTGATCGTGGTGAACACCCCGCAATCAACGGGAAGCGTTCAACGCCTTGATCACCTTGTCGGTGATGTCATGCTTGGGATTGACATAGACCGATTCCTGGAGAATCAGGTCGTACTTTTCCGTCTCAGCCAGCGTCTTCACAACCTTGTTCGCGCGTTCGATGACTTGCTGGAGTTCTTCATTTTTGCGGGTATTCAGATCTTCCTGGAACTCACGGCGCTTGCGCTGGAAGTCCCGATCCTGATCGACAAGCTGCTTTTGCCGTGAAACGCGCTGGCTCTCGGCAAGCGTTGGGGCTTCGCGCTCAAACTTGTCAGAGAGGGTTTTCAGCTGGGTCGCCAGATCGTTCAGCTCTTTTTCACGCTTGCTGAATTCCTGCTCCAGTTTGGTCTGGGCGGCTTTCGCGGAATTGGCTTCCCGGAAAATCCGGTCCAGGTTGACAATCCCGACCTTGAACTCCTGCGCACTTGCGGAGAAACCCGCCAGTGCAATGGCAACGCCCAGGAAAATTTTGATTGAAAAATGCTTCATTAGAAAGATGTACCAATTTGGAATTGCAACCGCTCTATTCTATCGCCTGGCATTTTGCGCAGCGGCGTCGCAATAGCGATGCGCAAGGGCCCCACTGGGGAAATCCAGCTGATACCAATGCCTGTGGAGGCCCGCAGGTCATTCACACGGAAACGTTCATTCTCACCAAAAACATTGCCTGCGTCCACAAACCCATAAAGGCGCAAGGTACGGTCATTGCCCGCCCCAGGAAACGGCGCAATGAGTTCGGCATTGAGCGTGAGCTTCTTCGGACCACCGATAGCGAGATCAGATGCATCTCGCGGGCCCAGTGAGCCTTGCTCAAATCCGCGCACGGAACCCAGGCCGCCCGAATAGTAGTTCTTGAAGAGCGGATAAGGCTGGCCACTCAGGCCTTTACCCCAGCCAAACTCGCCGTTAAGCGCAATCGTGAACTGCTTGTTGAGCGGAATGTATTTCTGGGCCTGGTAATTCGCTCGCACGAATTTAATATCGCCGGCAACACCCCAATCACCATAAACGCGCTGATACAGGCCGGTGGTAGGTACCAGCGCGCTGTCGCGGCTGTCGCGCGACCAGCCCACAGTCAGCGGAATCGAGTTGCTTGTATAGCCGAACTGGTTCGCGTAGTTCAGGTAGCTCACTGGCAGATTGGTGCCCGGCACAATCTTCAATTGCTCGTAACCAGTACCAAAATAAACTGTGTCGTTCTCGGTAAACGGGACACCGAAACGAATGCTTGCGCCCCGGGTTTTCAGGCTGTAGTCACCACCTTGGCCCGAGGTAGGCTTCGACGTGCGGTCATAGACATCAATGGTGCGCGAAATACCATCGGCCGTGAAATATGGGTCAATGGTGCTGAGCACGATCTGTCGGTTTGACTTGCTCGTATTGACTTCAACGCCCAAGTAATTGCCGGAGCCAAAAACATTTTCCTGCTTAATGCCAAATACCAGCGAGAGGCTGTCCGCGCTGGAATACCCTGCCCCAAGCTGTAAATTACCGGTCGGTTTTTCGACCACATTGACCGTGATGTCGACCTGGTCGTTTGTGCCGGTCACTTCCTGCGTTTCTACATTCACATCTGTAAAGAAGCCCAGACGGTCGACACGGTCGCGGGAAAGCCGGATTTTGTCGCCGTCGTACCAGGATGACTCAAACTGGCGGAACTCGCGACGCACGACTTCATCGCGCGTGCGATTGTTTCCGGCCACGTTGATGCGCCGAACATAGGCGCGGCGGGACGGTTCTGCCTGAAGCACAAATGCCACGCGGTTATTGACACGGTCAATTTCCGGCACCGCTTCGACGCGGGCAAAAGCGTAGCCAAAAGTACCGAAATAGTCGCTGAACGCCTTGGTCGTCTCAGCGACCTCGTCCGCGTTGTAGGCCTCACCAGGCGTGATTTTCACGAGTGTCTTGAACTCTTCTTCCTTGTTCAGGTAGTTGCCCTCAAGCTTGACGCCCGAAACCACAAAACGCTCGCCCTCGGTCACGTTGACGGTGATCGCAATGCTTTGCTTGTCCGGGGAAATCGCCACTTGGGTAGAGTCGATCTTGAACTCGAGGTAGCCCCGCGAAAGGTAGTAGGAGCGCAGCGTTTCAATGTCGGCGTTGAGCTTGGTGCGGGAGTAGCGATCCGACTTGGTGTACCAGCTGAGCCAGCCACCTGTATCAAGGTCAAAGAGGCTCAGGAGTGTCGACTCGCTGAACGCCTTGTTGCCTGTAATGTGGATTTCCTTGATCTTCGCGACATCGCCTTCGGTCACGCTGAAAGTCAGATTGACCCGATTGCGTTCGATCGGCGTGACGGTGGTGACGATTTCAACGCCGTACAGGCTCTTGTTGATGTACTGGCGCTTGAGCTCCTGCTCCGCCTTGTCGGCAAGCGCCTTGTCAAACGGCTGGCCGTCCGCAACACCGGCCTCGCGGAGTGCCTTCTTGAGCGCGTCCTTGTCGAACTCCTTGGCACCCACAAAGTCCACGTCAGCGACGGTGGGACGCTCTTCAACGATCACCACCAGTACGTCGCCACTGACTTCAAGCCGCACGTCCTTGAACAGACCCAGTCCAAACAGCGCACGAATGGCGGTGGAGCCCTTGTCGTCGTTATAGGTTTCGCCGACCCGAAAGGGCAAGGAGGCAAAAATGGTTCCGGGCTCAACGCGCTGCAAGCCTTCAACCCGGATATCACGCACCGTGAAAGGATCAACGGCCCAAGCCGAACTGGCTGCAAAAAGACCGGCGGCGATAGCGCAAACTGCACGAACTTTGAAGCGATTTATTTGTTTTTGCATGAAATGTAAGGAATTAGCCCAAAAGCCGGGTGACATCGTTAAACAGGGCAACGCACATCATGCCCAGCAGGATAGCAACGCCACCGCGCTGCAACCGGTCCATCCAGGCGTCGGACACGCCCCGGCCGGTGATCCCCTCCCAAAGATAATACATCAGGTGTCCCCCATCCAGAACCGGCAGCGGCAGTAAATTCAGGACACCAAGGCTCACGCTGACCAGGGCCAGAAAGGTCAGGTAATAGCTCAATCCCAGGCTGGCCGATTTACCAGCATAGTCGGCAATCGTGAGCGGCCCGCTGAGGTTCTTGAGCGATGCCTGTCCCGTCAGCATTTTCCCCATCAGACGCAACGTGAGCGTGGATACCTGCCAGGTCCGTGCGGCGCCTTGCCACAATCCCTCGATGAAACCATAGCGTACCGTCACAAGTTCGAACGGCGCGTCCACGGAGGCCTCGATCCGGGGCACCATCGCCCCGTTCACGGGCCTGAGTTCAGGGGTAACCTGCAGCGTCAGGTTCTGGCCAGCGCGGATGATCTGCCAGCTCTGGGGCACGATGGCTACCGCACCGGCACCGGAGGCCCGAGGGGACGTGCGTATGATTTCACGCAACTGCTGCCCGTCCGTGATTGCAGCATTTCCAATGCGCATCACCAAGTCGCCGGCTTTCAGGCCGGATTTTTCAGCCGGGCTGCCGGGCAGGATGTTCCCAATCTCGGGACGGGTCCAAGGCCCGAGGATGCCAATCTTGCGGAAGAGCTGCGCGTCAGCTTCAGGAGCACCCAGCGTGCTGAGCGCCAGCCGAACCGTTTGCCCGGCGCCCGCCGTATTACCGCCCAGCACCAGCCTGAGGTCACGACCGTCGAGGGCACCTTGCGTCAGACGCCAGCGCAGGTCTTCGAAAGAACGGACGTCCTGGAGTTCATCGCCCTCAAAAGCCGCCTGTGCCACCGTTTCCTGACCACGCAGGCCTGCTTTTTCCGCGAGCGATCCGGCAACGGGGCTGGACAGGATGGCTTTGGGCTCCTGCAGTCCGCTCCAGTTAAGAGTGGCGTACAGCAGCACGGCCAGCAGCAAATTGGCAGCCGGCCCGGCGGCCACCACGGCAACCCGCGATCTCAGCGGCTGGGTATTAAAAGCCAGTTGGCGCTCGGATGGATCCACCGGGGCCTCACGCTCATCCAGCATCTTGACGTAGCCGCCCAGGGGCAGCATGCCGATGGAAAACTCCGTCGACCTGTTTTTGAGCTTCCAGGTGTAAATCGGTTTGCCGAATCCGATGGAAAATTTCAGAACCTTGATGCCACATGCCACCGCGACGCGGTAATGGCCGTATTCGTGCACGGCAATCAGGATTCCGAGAGTCACAACGAAAGAAACCAGTGTCAGCATCTCAGGACTCCAGACCTTGGGTGATTTGAGTGGCAACGCGGCGGGCTTGCTCATCCAGCGCCAGCAAGCCTTCTATATCGTCGACCTGAGAGACTGCCGCGGCCTCCAAAGTTGCATGGTTTACATGGTGAATATGGTCGAAGCGGATGCGCCGGTCCAAAAAGGCCGCCACAGCAATCTCATTGGCTGCGTTCAGCACCACGCAAGTGCCCGGCGGCGCACGCAAACTCTCCCAGGCCAAAGGCAGGCAGGGAAAGCGCTGAAAGTCCGGGACCTCGAATGTCATGGCGGCCATGCGGGCGAAGTCAAGGCGCGCCGTGCCGCTTTCGATGCGCTCCGGCCAGGACAGGCCATAGGCAATCGGCACCCGCATATCCGGCGTACCCAGCTGGGCCATCACCGATGCGTCATGGAACTGCACCATCGAATGGATGATTTGCTGCGGATGGATCACCACCTCGATCTGCTCCGGCACGACACCAAACAGGTACTTGGCTTCAATCACCTCCAAAGCCTTGTTCATCATCGTGGCCGAATCCACCGAAATCTTGCGGCCCATCGAAAAATTCGGGTGCGTGCAGGCCTGCTCGGGCGTTACGTCACGCAGAGTTGCCGGATCACGGGCGCGAAAAGGACCGCCAGACGAGGTCAGCATGATTTTTTCGATGCGCCGGGGCCACACCGCCGGGTCTTCGGGCAATGACTGGAAAATGGCCGAATGCTCACTGTCAATCGGCAGCAACCGGGCACCCCCTTCACGAACCGCCCGCATAAACACTTCGCCGCCGACAACGAGGGCCTCCTTGTTGGCGAGCAGCAGGCGCTTGCCCGCCTTTGCGGCCGCCATGCACGGACCCAACCCGGCAGCGCCCACAATAGCGGCCATCACGGTATCCACCAACTCGTGCGACGCTATCATTTCGAGAGCGTCTTGCTCCCATAGAACCTGCACCGGAAGCTGATTTACCTTGATCTTCTCGGCCAGCAAACGGGCATGCGGCTCACTGGCCATCACCGCGTATCGGGGTTTGAACTGGGCGCACTGCGCCAGCATCAAGTCCGTTTGGGTTGCCGCGCTGAGGGCAAATACCTCAAAGCGCCCAGGGTGGCGGGCGATGACATCAAGCGTGTTGACACCAATGGACCCCGTGGAGCCCAAAACGGTCACACGCTGCTTTTCAAAGGACATACGCGAGCAAAGCCTAAAGGGTAACCAGCATCATCGCCAGGGGCAGCGTGGGCAATAGCGCGTCGACCCGGTCGAGCACGCCGCCGTGGCCCGGCAACAGGCCGCTGGAGTCCTTCACCCCGGCACTGCGCTTGATAAGAGACTCGACCAGATCGCCCACCACACTCATGGCGGCCAGGAAAATAACCGCCAGCAGCATGACGACCACGCCGTGATGATCAGCCAGGCGGCTGTAAAGCGTGGCGTCAGCCCAGAAGCCGCCGCCAATGCCCGCACGGCCCAGCCAGACCCAGGCCAGCGACAGCGCCACCACACCGGCCATGCCGCCCCACACGCCCTCCCAGCTTTTACCCGGGCTGATCGAAGGAGCCAGTTTGCCCTTGCTGAACCGGCCTCCCAGGGCGCGGCCTGCAAAGTAGGCAAAGATATCGGCCACCCAGACCAGCAGCAGAACGGACAGCAAAAAGTCAATGCCCGCCACACGGGCCTGGGCCACGGCCAGCCAGGCGACCAACAACGCAGCCAGCCCCCCTGGAAGGCGAATTACCTTGGGTATGCGCGGCCAGCCCGCCACGCCATTGCGCAGCAACCAGCCACCAGCAAGCACCCAAGCCGCACCTGCAGCAGCCCAAAGAAGCGGCAGCGGCTTTACGAGCAGACCAAAGTCCCACGCGAGCGCGCACAGCCCGACACAAACGGCGGCGAGCCCCACAGAGGCTCCCTGCCCGAGTGCATTCAGCCGGCCCCACTCCCAGGCACCTGCAGCAATCAACAGCAGCGCAACGGCACAAAAGGGCTCTGGCGTCTTGTAGAAAAGGGCTGGCAGCAAAATAGCCAGAAGGACAATCGCTGTGATCACGCGCTGTTTAAGCATCAGGCAGCCTTTGTATTTTCATTGGTGCTGCGGCCACTGACCTGGGCGGAGGTCTTGCCGAAGCGTCGTTCGCGAGTCCGAAAGACGGCGATCGCCTCGTCCAGCGCCGCCTCGTCAAATTCAGGCCACAACTTGTCAGAAAAATGCAGCTCTGAATAAGCTGCCTGCCACAGCAAAAAATTACTGATCCGCAACTCACCGCCTGTGCGAATCAGCAGATCCGGGTCCGGCACGTGCGCCAGCGCCATCTCGCTGTCCAGCGACAGTTCGGTAATGGCTTCACCGCGGCTGGCCAACCTGTTCGCAGCCTGGGCAATATCCCAGCGGCCGCCGTAGTTGAAGCACACATTAAAAACCAGCCGCTGGTTGGCCGAGGTGTCGTGCTCAGCTTGCGCCAGCCCTGCCTGGACTTTCTCGGAAAGCCGCTGGCGGTCTCCGACAAAACGCAGTTGCACGCCGTTGGCATTCAGGCTGGGGACTTCCTTGGAAAGAGAATAGGCCAGCAACTCCATCAGCCCGGACACTTCTTCAGCCGGCCGGTTCCAGTTCTCGGAAGAAAAAGCGAAAACCGTGAGGACGCCGATGCCGCGGTCCAGGCATGCACGAACGCAGCGGCTGAGCGAATCAACGCCTTGCTTGTGGCCAGCAATGCGGGGTAAAAACCGTTTGGTCGCCCAGCGACCATTGCCATCCATGACGATGGCAACGTGGTGCGGGACTATGGGATGGGTGGTGGCCATGGTGAATCAGGCCAGACGACGAGGCGTCAAACCGCCATGATGTCTTGTTCCTTGCCGGCGACCAGTTTGTCGACTTCGGCAATGAAACGGTCCGTGAACTTCTGGATATCGTCCTGCGAACGGCGTTCGTCGTCCTCGGAAGCGAGCTTGTCCTTGACGAGTTTCTTGACGCCATCATTGGCATCGCGGCGCAGGTTGCGAATAGCCACTTTGGCGTGCTCCCCTTCGGCGCGCACGACCTTGGTGAGTTCGCGGCGGCGCTCTTCGGTCATGGCCGGCATGGGCACGCGGATCAGGTCGCCCTGCGCGGCCGGATTGAGTCCCAGGTCTGAATCACGGATGGCCTTTTCGATCTTGGCGCCCATGCCTTTTTCCCAGGGCGAGACGCTGATGGTGCGGGCGTCGAGCAGCGACACATTGGCCACCTGGCTGATCGGCACCATGGAGCCGTAATAGTCAACATGCACGGTATCGAGCAAACCGGGGTTGGCGCGGCCCGTGCGGATCTTGGTCAGGCCATTTTTGAACGAGTCAATGGACTGCTGCATCTTTTGCTCTGCCTGCTGCTTGACTTCAACAATGCTCATGGTCGAATCTCCGGATTTTTATAGCGAAAAAGAACAAGCTGGGACAGGAGGCTCAGACGTGAACCAGGGTTCCCTCGTCCTCGCCCTGCACAACGCGCTTGAGCGCACCATGCTTGAAAATGCTGAACACCTTGATGGGGAGTTTCTGGTCGCGACACAACGCAAAGGCCGTGGCGTCCATGACCTCCAGGTTCTTGCCCATGGCTTCATCAAACGTGATGTTGGTGTAGCGCGTGGCTTTCGGGTCTTTCTTGGGGTCCGCAGTGTACACGCCATCGACCTTGGTGGCCTTCAGCACGATCTCGGCGCCGATCTCCGCGCCGCGCAGTGCGGCCGCCGTGTCTGTGGTGAAAAACGGGTTGCCGGTGCCGGCCGCAAAGATGACGACTTTGCCCTCTTCGAGGTACTGCAGGGCTTTGGGGCGAACATAAGGCTCGACCACGCGCTCAATGCCGATGGCCGACATGACACGAGCGATCAGCCCGGCCTTGTCCATGGTGTCGCCCAAAGCCAGGGCGTTCATCACGGTGGCCAGCATGCCCATGTAGTCGGCGGTGGCGCGGTCCATGCCGACGGAACCGCCGGCCACACCGCGAAAGATATTGCCGCCGCCGATCACGACCGCCACTTCGACACCCATGCGGGTGACTTCGGCGATCTCTTCCACCATGCGCACGATGGTCGCGCGGTTGATGCCAAAGGCATCATCCCCCATCAAGGCCTCACCTGACAGTTTTAACAAGATTCGCTTGTAGGCTGGCATGTGAGAGCTTTCTTTGTTGGGTTGTCTGAAGTTTAGCGGCCTTCCGGCTGGACTGAAATGCTCAAGCAGCCTTGGCTGCGGCGACCTGGGCGGCGACTTCGGCAGCGAAATCGTCCACCTTTTTCTCAATGCCTTCACCCACGACATACAGCGTGAAAGACTTGATCGTCGTCGCTTTTTCCTTGAGCATTTGCTCGACGGTCTGCTTGTCGTTCTTGACGAAAGTCTGGTTGTACAGGCTGACTTCTTTCAGGTACTTCTGCACGCCACCTTCGATACGCTTTGCAACAATTTCAGCAGACTGAACGGCCTTGCCTTCAGCTTGTGCCTTGGCGGCATCTTCAGCGGCCTTGGCCGCTGCCACCGAGCGCTCTTTGGCGACCAGTTCGGCAGGCACTTCAGCGCTGGACAACGACACTGGCTTCATCGCGGCTACGTGCATGGCGACATCCTTGGCGGCGGCTTCGTCGCCTTCGAACTCCACCACCACACCGATACGCGTGCCATGCAGGTAAGACGCCAGCTTGCTGCCGGAGAAACGCTTGAAGCGGCGCACGCTCATGTTTTCGCCGATCTTGCCGATCAGGCCCTTGCGCACGTCTTCCACCGTCGGGCCAAAGCCGTCCAGCGTCAGGGGCATGGCACCAACGGCTCCCACATCTGCAGGGTTGTTCTTGACGATGCCTTCGACCACGGCTTTGGTGAAAGCCAGGAAGCTGTCATTCTTGGTCACGAAGTCGGTTTCGCAGTTGATTTCCACCAGCGCGCCCACATCGCCTTCGCGGTGCGCAGCCACAACGCCCTCGGCGGTGACGCGGGAAGCGGCCTTGCCGGCCTTGCTGCCGAGCTTGACGCGCAGGATTTCTTCGGCTTTTTCGAAGTTGCCTTCAGCTTCGGTCAGTGCTTTCTTGCACTCCATCATGGGGGCGTCGGTCTTGGCGCGCAGTTCAGCGACCATGCTTGCAGTAATTGCCATCTTTGATTCTCCGTTTTGTCGTTTTTGACACGCTGGAAGCGATCAATTCGCACCCAGCTTTTCGTTAGGTTGTGAAAAAGGGGCTACGCGAGCCCCTTTTTCGCGTCTGGCGCAGAGCCGAAAACTATCAGGCGGCTGCGTTTTCCACTTCCACGAACTCATCCGAGCTCTCAGCCGAAACCGCCTTGACGACGTCATTCACGGCATTGGCGCGGCCTTCGATGATCGCGTCGGCGATACCGCGGGCATACAGGGCGACAGCCTTGGAGGAGTCGTCATTGCCGGGGATCACGTAGTCGATGCCGATAGGCGAGTGGTTGGAGTCAACCACGCCGATCAGGGGAATGCCGAGTTTCTTGGCTTCCAGGATCGCGATTTTGTGGAAGCCCACGTCGATCACGAAGATGGCGTCCGGCAGGGCGTTCATGTCCTGAATGCCGCCGATGTCTTTTTCAAGCTTTTCGATTTCGCGCTTGAAGGTGAGCTGTTCTTTTTTGCTGATGGAATCAAGGCCGGCTTCCTGCTGGGCCTTCATTTCTTTCAGGCGCTTGATGGAAGTCTTGACCGTCTTGAAGTTGGTCAGCATGCCGCCCAGCCAACGCTGGTCAACATAAGGAACACCGGCGCGCTTGGCTTCGGTGGCGACGATGTCGCGAGCCTGACGCTTGGTGCCTACCATCAGGATGGTGCCGCGGTTGGCAGACAGCTGCTTCGCGAACTTCATCGCTTCCTGGTACATCGGAAGCGACTTTTCCAGGTTGATGATGTGAATACGGTTGCGATGGCCGAAGATGTACGGGGCCATCTTGGGGTCCCAGAAGCGGGTTTGGTGTCCGAAATGAACGCCTGCTTCCAGCATTTCGCGCATAGTGGTCGACATAGGAATACTCCAAAAGGTTGTGTCTAAAATCAGCGCTTATCGTCCCGTTGGCCTCTTTCGAGATTTCCGGGGCAACACCTTGAGTGGCTGATTTGCGATTTGCCTTGCAAACAACAAAATCGTCATTTGCAAAGCCTGTCGAGTATAACACCCTCCCGCCCATGAGCCAGATGCCCCCTTCAGGCGACCTCCATGCCACTCGCCAGGCCACGACGGCCGGCCAGACCTCTCCCCAGCAGGTTTTCGAACAGGCCCAGGCTACGGCCCAAAGTGACGCTTGCCGCCACGTTTTCATGCCGGGGAGCCCGCAAAACCTTGCTGGAATGGCGAAAAACCCCATTTCGGACGCTGCAGGCCTTCCGCTTGCCGGCATTCCGGTATCGGTGAAGGACCTGTTCGACGTGGCGGGCCAGACCACCGCAGCCGGATCAACGGTACTTGCAGGTGCCGCACCAGCCAGGGAAGATTGCCCCGCCGTGGCACGTCTGCATGCCGCGGGCGCCATGTTCATGGGGCGTACCAACATGGTCGAGTTCGCCTTCTCCGGCGTCGGCATCAACCCGCACTACGGCACGCCCGTCAACCCGGCCGACCCGAAGGTGGCGCGTATTCCCGGGGGCTCGTCCTCCGGTGCGGCAGTCTCGGTGGCCACGGGTGCGGCCCTGGTCGGGCTCGGCTCCGACACCGGCGGATCGATCCGTATCCCGGCGGCGCTTTGCGGCATCGTCGGCTTCAAAAGCACCGCGCGCCTGGTGCCCACGCAAGGCGCCCTACCCTTGTCCACCAGCCTGGACACCGTGTGCGCCCTGACCCGTTCAGTGCGCGACGCAGTCTCCGTGCATGAGGTTCTGGCGGCACGCAAGGTCCAACTGACCGGCAAACCGCTCGCATCCTGCCGCCTGGCCGTCGCCCGCACCGTGATGCAGGATCTCCTGGACAACACCGTCGCCGAGGCGTTTGGGCGCAGCCTGCGAATCCTTCGCCAGGCGGGTGCGCATATTGAAGAAATCGACCTGGAAGAGATCGGCGAGCTGGCCGCCATCAATGCCACCGGCGGCCTCTCGGCGGCGGAAAGTTATGCCTGGCACCGTACGCTGATCGCCAGACACCAGGCCGAATACGACCCGCGCGTGGCCTTGCGCATCCTGCGCGGCGCAAACATGAGTGCTGCCGACTACATCGACCTGCTGGCCGCCCGCAAGGCCTGGGTGGCCCGCATGGAAACACGCCTGCAAGGCTTTGACGCCGTGCTCTCGCCCACCGTCCCCATCGTCGCGCCGCCGATCGCCGGTTTGCTGGGCGATGATGCCGAATTTTTCCGGGTCAACGGCCTGCTGCTGCGCAACACCTCCGTGGTGAACATGCTCGACGGCTGCGCCATTTCCCTGCCCTGCCACACGCCCGGCCAGTTGCCCGTGGGTCTGATGCTCTGGCATGCGGCATTGCATGACGACGCAGTGCTGGACCTGGCCCTGCAGGCGGAAACCGCCCTGGCGAATTCGCTATAAAAACAATAGCTGCTTGCGCTTATTTCCATTGGGTTCAAAGCCTTTTTCCTATAAAAATGTACACAAACATCTCCCCAGCCCCACACCCAGAGCCTGCCCCACATGACCGCAGGAGCTTCGCATGAGGATTGCCGTCATTGGGGCCGGCATCATCGGCATCACCACTGCTTACGAACTCGCCCTTGACGGCCACGAGGTCACCGTCTTTGAACGCCGCGGTGCGGCGGCCGAGGAAACCAGCTTTGCCAACGCCGGCCTCGTAGCGCCCGGCTACGTCACGCCCTGGGCCGCGCCGGGCATGCCGGGAAAAGTCATCAGCCATCTTTTCAGCCGCCACGCGCCGGTCAAGCTCGGCCTGCCCCTGTCGGGCCGCGATCTGGCCTGGATGTGGAAATGGTTCCGTGCCTGCAAGCTCGAAACCTACCTGGCCAACCGCGCACGCATGCAGCGCCTGGCCTTCTACAGCCGCGAAAGGCTGCACCACCTGACGGCCGAGCTGGAACTCGAATACGACGGAAGCTCCGGCTACATGGTGCTGCTGCGGTCTGAAAAAGACAGCAAACTGGTGCAGCCGGGCCTGACCATGTTGCGCGAAGCCGGCGTGACATTCAAGGAAATCGGGCCCGACGAAGTACGCAAGATCGAGCCGGCACTGAACTCCGACACTGAGTTCCTGGGCGCAGTGCACCTGCCGGACGACGAAGTGGCCAATTGCCGGCAGTTTGCCCTGCTGCTAAAGAACGAAGCCCAGCGCCTCGGCGTCAATTTTGAGTTCAATACGGCTGTAGCCCAGGTAGAACGTTCGCAACCAGCTACGATTTTGATAGCGGGCGAAGCTTCGCCGCGCAGCTTCGACCGTATCGTCATGTGCGCCGGGCTGGCGTCTGCACAGCTCCTGAAGCCGCTGGGCCTGAAGATTCCGATGGCTGCGGTCTACGGTTACTCCATCAGCGCACCGATTCGCGAGCCCCTCAATGCGCCGCGTAGCGCGCTGATGGACGAGCGCTACAAAGTGGCGATTTCGCGGCTGGGCAATCGCGTGCGCGTGGCCGGCAGCGCTGAGATCGGCGGCTCGCTCGAAAACAAGCGTGCAGCATCCCTGCAAACTCTTTACAAGGTCTTACACGACTGGTTCCCGGGCGCCGCGCAGCTTGCCAATACCGGCGCCAGCGTGCAGGAATGGAAAGGCGCCCGGCCCATGCTGCCCGACGGCCCACCTATCATCGGCGACAGCGGCATTCCCGGCCTATGGCTCAACCTGGGGCATGGCTCCAGCGGCTGGGCCCTCAGCTGCGGCAGCGCGCGGGTGCTGGCCGACCTGATGGCCGGCAAAAGCGCGGACATCGACATGGAAGGCCTGGGGGTTGCCCGCCTGGGCTGAAACCACCCCGCGTCTACGCCCAAAGCCCGGCCTGCCGGGCTTTTTACTTTGCGGGGCCGCACAATCGGGCCATGCGAAAAATTTCCAGCGCCCGCAGCGAGCCGCTTCACGGCGTGGCGGCCACGCGTGAACTTGAACGGCATGCCGCCGCCGGGCTGCCGCCCCACACGCTGATGCAGCGGGCCGGCCTCTCGGTCGCGCGCCTGGCGCTGGCCCTGGCGCCACATGCGAAGCGCATCTGGATCGCCTGTGGGCCCGGCAACAATGGCGGCGACGGTTTTGAGGCCGCCATGCACCTGCACCGGTGGGGCAAAACCGTGGTCGTGACCTGGACCGGGCCGCCCGCCGGCAAAACCAGCCTGCCGCCCGACGCCCATGCCTCGCGCGAACGCGCCATCGCCGCGGGCGTGCCCGTGGCGGCGCAACCGCCCGATAACTTTGATTTCTGTATCGACGCCCTGCTGGGCATAGGCGGCACACTGGATCCTGAGCGCCCAGGCACGGCCTTGATGCTGGAATGGCTGGGGCGAATGCAGGCCGGCAGTGCGCCGCGGCTGGCCGTGGACGTGCCCACCGGCCTGGACGCGGACACCGGGGTTGCTACACATTTGATAGCTGCTTGCGCCCGTAAATCGGGCGCTGCAGCCATTTTTACCTTAAGCCTTTTAACCTTGAAGCCGGGGCTGTTCACCGCCGGTGGCCGGGATTGGGCGGGTCAGGTCTGGTTTGACGATCTTGGCGTCCGCGAGAAGCAGGCTGCAACACCAGGCCACGTCGACACCTGGTTGCTGGGCGCCGATCAGGCCGGCCATCCGACCCGTTCAGCCAATGCGCATGCCAGCCACAAAGGCAGCTTTGGCGACGTGGCCGTGCTCGGGGGAGAGTCCACCGCCCACAGCCATATGGCGGGCGCCGCGCTGCTGGCGGCGCGGGCCGCCCTGCATGCCGGCACCGGCCGCGTATTCGTGGCGTTGCTCGGAAGCCCGACCATCGCGGTCGATCCGCAACAACCCGAGCTGATGTTCCGCACGCCCGAGGCGCTGGACCTCGCGCAACAGGTGGTGGTGTGCGGCTGCGGCGGCGGCGAGGCCGTCAAGGCCGTGCTGGCCAGGGTGCTGTCGACAGCCAGGCGGCTGGTGCTGGATGCTGATGCGCTCAATGCCATTGCAGGGGACACGCAGTTCCAGGCGCTGCTCATTGCACGTCACAGCCGCGGCTACCGCACGGTGCTGACACCGCACCCGCTGGAAGCCGCCCGGCTGGCCGCCACCACAGCGGCCGCGGTTCAATCCGACCGGCTGGCTTCGGCCCGGCAGCTTGCCGACCGGTTTCAGTGTGTGGTGGTGCTCAAGGGTTCGGGAACAGTGATCGCGGCGCCGGGCCACAGCAGCGCCATCAACAGCACCGGCAACGCCCTGCTGGCCACGGCCGGCACCGGCGACGTGCTGGCGGGCATGGTGGGCGCGCGGCTGGCGGTAGGGCTGGATGCCTTCGATGCCGCCTGCAGCGCCGTGTTTGCACATGGCCGTCTGGCCGATGATTGGGCCGCCCAGGCCCCGGGTATGGCCCTGACGGCGTCGGAACTGGCCCGTGCACAAGGCGGTGGCAACTGACAGACGCGCCGACGAGGGAGTTACACCAGGATCATCAGCGCGATTTGAATCAGGACGATGAGTACCAGGGCGGACAAATCCACGCCGCCCACCGTGGGGATCACGCGGCGCAGGGGGGCCAGCACGGGCTCGGTCAGGCGCCCCAGCAAACCATACGCGGGTGAGCCAGGCTGCACCCACGACAGGATGGCAAAACCGAGCACCAGGATGAACAGGGTTTGCAGCGCCACGCGAATCAGCATCTTCAGCGCAAAGGACAGCAGTGTCAGCAAGGCTACAGGCGCAACCCCGGCAGTCCACAACGTGCCCCCCAGCAGCAGTCCAAACAGCAGGCCCCACAGCAACGCATAGGCCAGTGCCAGCAACACGGCCGCCAGGACGCTGGCCCAGTCCACCCGGGACTGCATCACCGGCTTGGGCAGCACGCGGCGCAAGGGCTTGACCAGCCAGTCGGTGACGGCCATCACAAAATGGCCGGGCTGGGCCGTCATGTTGACCCGGACCCAGTTCATCCAGGCTCGCAGCAAAGCCGCTGCAATCAACAGGAAGAACAGCGTTTCAAGCAGGAAAGCCAATACGCGCATCAGCATGGGCAGCGTGCCTTGTGCGTACGGAGCGCAGGCAGGGAAAAGGTGTTGTGCGGAAATTTCATGGGTGTCCTGGCGCCTAACGGCGCGGCTTCTTGCCCTGCTTGCGGCCCGGCGGATTGCCTGCCGCCTTCTTGACAGCCGCCTTGAGGGCCTGGATGGGCGATTTGGGCGCCCTTTCACTGCTGCTGGCGCTGCGGCTGGCTGTGCTGCCGCCGCGGCCGCCTGAGCGCGACTCCGAGCGTTTTCCAGCGCTCTTGCCGCCCGCCTTGCCGCTTCGGGGCTCCGCCGCATGGCGCGAGGCGCCGCGTTCCTGTGCAGGCAGTTCCGCCGCATGGCCGCCTGTCTTGTCCTTCATGGCGCGTCCGACCAGGTCCTGGCCCTCGTTCACCAGGCGGAAGTCGATCTTGCGGCCGTCCAGGTCCACCCGGCTGACCTGCACCCGCACCCGCGTGCCGATGGCATAACGGATGCCGGTGCGCTCGCCGCGCAGTTCCTGGCGGGCTTCGTCGAAGCGGAAGTATTCGCCACCCAGCTCGGTGATATGCACCAGGCCTTCAACGTACATCGCGTCCAGCGTGACGAAGATGCCGAAGCCCGTGGCCGCGGTGACGACGCCACCGAATTCCTCACCGAGATGCTCGCGCATGTACTTGCATTTAAGCCAGGCTTCCACGTCGCGGCTGGCTTCGTCGGCGCGGCGTTCGTTGGCGCTGCAGTGCAGGCCGGCCGCCTGCCATGCGAGTTCGTCCGCGCTGGCTTTTTTCGGTTTCTGCGTTGGCTCCTTGACGCGCGCGGCCAGGCGTTTGGACAACTTGGCCTCAGCCTCGCCGGGCGTGGGCAGGGTCGGGAGCTGGTACTTGGCCTTGTTCAGCACCGCCTTGATGACGCGGTGCACCAGCAAATCGGGGTAGCGCCGGATCGGGCTGGTGAAGTGCGTGTAAGCCTCATAGGCCAGGCCAAAGTGGCCACTGTTCATGGGCGTATAGATTGCCTGCTGCATGGAGCGCAGCAGCATCGAGTGGATTTGCTGTGCGTCAGGCCGGTCTTTGGTGGCCAGCGCGATCTTCTGGAATTCGCCGGGCGCCGGGTCATCGGTGATGGTCATGCCGATGCCGGCCGCCTTCAGGTAGTTGCGCAGCATTTCCTTCTTCTCGGGCGTCGGGCCTTCGTGCACGCGGTACAGGCCCACGTGCTTGCTTTGCGAGATGAAGTCCGCCGAGCAGACGTTGGCCGCCAGCATGGCTTCTTCAATCAGCCTGTGCGCCACGTTGCGCGTGCGGGGCACGATTTTTTCAATCCGGCCTGCTTCGTCGCAAACAATCTGGGTCTCGGTGGTTTCAAAATCCACCGCGCCGCGTTCGCCGCGCTCCTTGAGCAGCGCCTGGTACACGTCGTGCAGGTCGAGCAGGTGCGGCACCAGCGCCTTGCGCTGCGCAGCTTCAGGGCCACGTGTGTTGGCCAGTATGGCGGCGACCTCAGTGTAGGTAAAGCGCGCCTGGCTGAACATCACCGCCGGGTAAAACTGGTAGGCGTGAACCTCGCCCTTGGCATTGACCAGCATGTCGCAGACCATGCACAGGCGCTCGACATTCGGGTTGAGCGAGCAAAGGCCATTGGACAATTTCTCCGGCAACATGGGAATCACGCGGCGCGGAAAGTACACGCTGGTAGCGCGGTCATACGCGTCAATGTCGATGGCGCTGCCGGTTTCCACATAGTGGCTCACATCGGCAATCGCCACCAGCAGACGCCAGCCCTTGCCGCGGCCCACTTTGGCGGGCTCGCAATACACGGCGTCGTCAAAGTCACGGGCATCTTCGCCGTCGATGGTGACCAGCGGCACGTCCGTCAGGTCAATGCGGTGCTTTTTGTCCGCAGGCCGCACGGAATCCGGCAGGGTGCGGGCCAGGGCCAGCGCTTCGTCGCTGAATTCATGCGGCACGCCGTACTTGCGCACCGCGATCTCGATCTCCATGCCGGGGTCGTCGATCTCCCCCAGCACTTCCTTGACGCGGCCCACAGGCTGGCCGAACAGCGCCGGCGGCTCGGTGAGTTGCACCACCACCACCTGGCCGGCCTTGGCCGTGCCGGTAGCGCCCTTGGGGATCAGGACGTCCTGACCATAGCGCTTGTCTTCGGGTGCCACCAGCCAGACGCCGCTTTCCTGCAGCAGGCGGCCGATGATGGGATTCGAGGATCGCTCAACGATTTCCGTGACACGGCCTTCGGGCCGGTTTTTGCGGTCGTGCCGCACGATGCGGGCCTTGACGCGATCCTTGTGCAGGACTGCACGCATCTCGTTGGGCGGCAGGTAAATATCTGCTTCGCCGTCATCGCGCAATACGAAACCATGGCCGTCTCGGTGGCCGGAAACAGTGCCCTCGAATTCAGCGAGCAAACCGGATGATTGGGCGGACGATCCGCCCGGATGGGAGTGAGTTGTTTTGATAGAAAGTCTCTTTTCGTTGGAGGCTGCCGGGTTTAAGTATGCAGCCGAAATATTTCAGGAAAATTTGAAGGCCCGGGCCTGAGAAAGCATTGAAGTAATGGTACACTGCTAGCTGTGCCCGGGTGGCGGAATTGGTAGACGCGCACGGTTCAGGTCCGTGTATCGCAAGATGTGGAGATTCGAGTTCTCTCCCGGGCACCAGTCACAAATAAGACCTGTTTTTTTCAAAAACAGGTCTTATTGCTTTTGGGCTTCGATTTTTAAATGATCGGCTCCGCCGGAGGAATGTTTCAGTCTTCCGGCGCATTGATTTCCACCGTGCTACCCGTCAGCATCTTGTAACAGCCCAGCAGCACGGGCACGACGCCTGACAGTGTCAATACTCCGGCAATGATGTAGAAGGCCCCGGCCCGAACATTCCATTTGCCAATATTGACCCCGTTGTGGGCCACGAACAGCATGGCGCCACCCGCAGCGATTAACGCCAAGCCGACCAACACACCGCGCATGCCCGCGCCGCGGTGGCGGGAACGCACATGGCGGCCGGCGGATGCGACGAGTCGTTCGGCCAACTTCGGCGTACAACCCAGGCTTTTGAGGTATCGCACAACCTGAACGGGTGACTGGCCATCATCAAGCAAGTCTTGCGCTACGTCAGCCCACTCCTGCGTTAACTCACTGGTAATACGGACTTTCTCCATAACTTCCGCCCTGCTGTACTTTCGTTGTTCTGTTTAAATCGGAACGGCAATCAGGTCGTGGCCCTGGGTTCCGACGATGCGAGCCCGGGTGAATTCGCCAACTTTCAGCGTCTTGCTGATTTTCTCCGGCGGCAGCAGCTTGACGACGCCATCGATCTCGGGCGCATCGGCATAAGAGCGCGCGGTGCCTCCCTTTCGACCCAGCGCCGGCGCGGAATCCACCAGCACCTGCATGGTCGCGCCTATGCGTTGCTGCAGCTTCTGGCTGGAAACAGCCTCTGCCACCGCCATGAAACGGGCGCGCCGCTCCTCACGCAATTCCATCGGCAGCATGCCAGGAATATTGTTGGCCGTGGCGCCTTCTACGGCGCTGTAGGCAAAACAGCCTGCGCGGTCGATTTTGGCTTCGCGCATGAAGTCCAGCAGATGGTCGAACTCCGCTTCGGTCTCACCCGGAAAACCGGCGATAAAGGTGCTTCGAATCACAATCTCGGGGCATATTTCGCGCCAGCGCGCAATACGTTCAAGATTTTTCTCGCCGCTGGCCGGCCGCTTCATGCGCTTGAGCACATCCGGGTGGCTGTGCTGCAAAGGTACATCCAGGTAGGGCAGAACCTTACCGGTGGCCATCAGCGGCAGCACTTCGTCCACACTTGGGTACGGATACACATAATGCAAGCGCACCCAGGCGCCATACGGCTCGGCGATCTCGCCCAGTGCCTGCACCAGTTCCAGCATGCGCGTCTTGATGGGCTTGCCATCCCAGAAGCCGGTGCGGTACTTTACGTCCACGCCATAGGCCGAGGTGTCCTGGCTGATCACCAGCAGTTCCTTCACGCCGCCCTCAAACAGGGCGCGCGCCTCGTTGAGCACGTCGCCGATGGGCCGCGACACCAGGTCGCCGCGCATGGAGGGGATGATGCAGAAGGTGCAGCGGTGATTGCAGCCTTCGCTAATCTTCAGGTAAGCGTAATGTTTGGGCGTCAGCTTGATGCCGGCAATGCCAAAGGCATTCGGCACGAGGTCCACGAAAGGGTCGTGCGGCTTGGGCAGGTTCAGGTGCACCGCGTCCATCACCTCTTGCGTGGCGTGCGGGCCCGTCACCGCCAGCACGCTCGGGTGCATCTGGCGTACCAGGTTGCCACCGCCCTCGCCCGCCTTGGCGCCCAGGCAACCTGTGACGATGACCTTGCCGTTTTCGGCCAGTGCCTCGCCAATGGTGTCCAGGCTTTCCTTGACCGCGTCGTCGATGAAGCCGCAGGTATTGACGATCACCAGGTCCGCACCTTCAAAGGTCTTGGAGGTCTGGTAGCCCTCGGCGCTCAATTGCGTGAGGATCAACTCGGAATCGGTCAAAGCTTTGGGGCAGCCCAGGCTGACAAAACCAACGCGCGGCGCGGGCTTGGTGTTCACGGAAACAGGGGGGGAAATAACTTCGCTCATGGAGTGTATTGTCTCAGGTCCTGATTTCCAGGGACCACCAGAGATTCAACCCCTGGCTTTTAACTCAACGTTTCAGGCCGAAAGCCTGCAGCATCTGCTCGCTCTGTTTTTGCATCTGCTCCTGCATTTGCGTGAAAACATTCTTGGATTGCTCCACATAAGTGCCCATCATGCCCTGCATCATGGGTGACTGCGCATTCATGAACTGCGCCCACATTTCGGGGCTCAGCCCCTTGGACTGCTCGGCCATCTTGACCTGCAGGTCCATGAAACTCTGCACGTTCTTCTCGAGGTAAGCGCCCATGAAGCTCTGCATCGCATTGCCGTAAAAACGGATGATGTTGGCCAGCACGGCTTCGGTAAACATCGGCGCACCGCCGGTTTCTTCTTCAAGGATGATCTGCAGCAGGATGCTGCGCGTCAAGTCTTCATTGGTCTTGGCATCGCGCACCACAAAATCAGCGCTGTCCATCACCAGCTGGCGGACTTCCGTGAGCGTGATGTAGGCCGATGTCTCGGTGTCATACAGCCGGCGATTCGGGTACTTCTTGATCACACGTGAAGCCGCAGCCTTGCCGGCAGCCCGGCCACCTTTGGCGCCGGGAGCGCCGTCGGCAGAAGCCTCATCCTGTGAAGGCGGCATGCCGGGTGATGCGCTGGTGGATTTGCTTTTTGGCACTGGTATTCCGGTGAATGGATGAATTGGGCTATTTTAGGGAGCCTGATACCCGTACTTATCTTGGTTTACCCTGACATTTCACAAGAAGAAGCTATCAGCATCATCTTGACACAAGCGGCCTCGCTATCTCGATCAATGCCTGAAAACCAGAAAGCGCGCACCCGAAAAGTTAAAAAGCAACGCAATCACGGAGCCGACAGCCAGCGGTAGGAGCGTATGAGCGGCCGCGATCGGAAGCCAGAGGATCATCAGGTAGAAAACCAGAAAATTGATCGCAATGCCTCCGGCCTGCACCAGCAAATACCGGAGATATTCCTGCATCAAAAACACTCTGGCACCGGTTGGCGGGCGAAAGGTGAATAGCCGGTTGGCCCACCAGGTAACAAACGTCGCGGGAAAAAAGGCCAATGCGCGCGCGACCATGATGTCAATGCCGAATATCCGCAGGAAGACAAAGAATAAACCGGCATCAACCATGAAGCCGAAACCACCCACCACCAGAAAGGTCATCAACTGGCGTCCTGAATTTTGTTCCGACGAGCTCTTGGACATCAGGCTTTATTTGTCATGGACACGATCATGAGTTCGTAACTCATCCTGTGCTGATGCACGATGCTGTCGAGCATCAGCGCCACGGAAAAGAAGATGACTGCCACGATTTCCAGCGCGGCAGCAAGCACCGCCAGCGGTACATGGTAGATGTATTGGTACGTGAACCAGTCAGCCAACACCGGAATACCGGCAATAAAACCGAGGACCATGAGCAGCACGGAAACCGTACCAAAAAACGCAAACGGCTTGTAATAACGCAGTATCTGGAAAATTGCAAAAATAACCTTGGCGCCATCGGCCAAGGTGTTGAGCTTGGAAAAGCTGCCTGCCGGCCTGTCCACATACTCCACAGGAATTTCCATGACGCGAAAGCGCTTATCAAGCGCATGCAGGGTCATATCAGTTTCGACCTGAAAGCCTGCAACCATTACCGGATAGGTCTTCACAAACGTACGGCTGAAGGCCCGATACCCGCTCATGATGTCCTGCAGCGTGGAGCGGAAAAACAAATTGATCATGCCCTTGACAAGATCATTGCCAAATCCGTGAAAGCGGCGTTTGTTGTGGTCGTGATAATGCCCGCCGGAATGCCGATCGCCTACTACCATGTCCGCTTGGTCTGACGCAACAGGCGCGATCATGTCGGTGGCACGAGATGCCGGATAAGTCTGGTCGGCGTCAGCCAGCAAATAAATGTCAGCGTCCACGTCGGAAAATGCACGGCGTAATGCATTTCCCTTGCCTTGCCGGTACTCACGAATCAACCGCCCCCGACAGCCCAATTCTTCAAATGTCGTTTCAGCGATTGCAGAGGTACGGTCGCTGGAGTTGTTGTCGATCACACAGATGGCGGCATCAGGCAGCGCGACATGGAAGTCTAGGATAACCTGCCTGATCGTCAACTCTTCGTTGTAGGCTGGAAGTATGACGGCAACGGTCGGCTTGGCAGAACTCATCGACACCTCTTGAAAAGACTGAATCACGACTGACGGGAAATACGGCAGTATTGGTAACGATCCTGGCGGTTGCCCACCCACGCATGGTACGTCACACACGATGCCAGATCGATACGCAAGCCATAGCGTGCTTTTGCAAATTCGTCACTGGCCTGGGCGATGACTTTGTCTTCCCCGGCAAGATCACGTCGCGTGGCGGGATCCATCACAACACCGCAGTAGGCACCGTTGCTGCTATCGGACATCCTGGCATTCAAGCGGGAATTTCGATTGATGGCCCAACGTACGACATTGCAGCCAAAACCGTTTTTCCCAATACTCATGCTTGCCAGAACACGATTGATTTTTGCAATTTGCGCAGGCCGCGTGTCTTTGCTCGCTTCAAAAATAACATAAGCGTTTTCTGACCGGCTGTCGATCATTCGCATGGCTTGAGCTACAAATTTCGGTGACTCGGGGAAACTTGCCAGCGAGGCAACTTCGATTTCAGGCGGGAAAAACGGGATCAACCAAGCATGCTGACCGCCTTGCAATATCATGACAGTGGTTTTTTCCGGTTGAGCCAGTGGTGGCAATTCAACCCGAAAAGCCGTCTCGCCAAAACCAACGTTGCCCCATGTTGTCCGGAATAGCAAAACCACAACCACCGAGGAAAATAGTATCTTTTTCCCGAGCGATTGCGCCAGAGCCGGCTTGAATAACCGATGCAGCAAAAGCCAAATTGCCAATGGAGCAATCATTTCCAGTGGCACCAGGTAACGGTGAATGCTGAAGATTCCGAGCCAGGTCAAGTAGCTCGTAGAGGCGAATGCCAGCAGGAAATGAGCCCGCGACGGCTCCTCGATAGGAAAGGCATATCCATGCCGTGCGGGCGGCAGCCTGAAAAATCGGTGACGCACCGCCGCAACAGCCCAAAACAGGAACAATGCGTACAACACAGGTAGCGCGATCTGATAAAGCGCCGATTCACCAACACGCGCTGGATTCAGCGCAAAGATAAAGGGGAAAAAAATCGCTTCAGCTATACCTTTGGGTCTCCAGCGAGCGTCCCCCACACCGATCGGGCCGGCCATGTCCGACTGGAAATAAGTGTTGAACTGCGGGAACAGCGGATTTCCGTAGAGCTCCCAGAGCAGAAGAAACCAGTAGCCTCCCGTCAAGGCAATGCCCAGCACAACGCCCACGCTGAATGCCGATGCGACGCGCAACCGATGCGCTGCGCCGCCGGGACAGGCGAGCAGAAATGCCAAGGCGCCGGCCACCGCATAAACCGCGTTTGTGAGCTTTGCGCCCGCACCCATACCTATCAGCAATCCCGCCAACAGTATCCACAGCAGGTAGTGTCCGCGCACACGTACCACGTCGTCCCACCGTGCCACTGCGATCGCCAGACCTGCCAGCACAAACACCGATGAAGCGTTGTCGCCCATGGTGTTTCCCAGTTCCGACACAAAAACAGCACTCAGGCACCCAGCCAGCGAGAGCAGAATCGCCGTCGCGTTGGGATGTTTTGCACGCACAACAAAAGGCTTCACGATCAGAAGCAAAAATACAAAATTAAGGCCATGAAACAAGCCCATCGCGAAGGCTGCGGCACGAGGCGGCCAGTGCTGGATCATCAGAAAATACGGCAGGTCCAGCACCGGATTGAAATAGCTCTGCATCGCGGCCGGTGCAAGGTCAATCCCAACACGGCCATTGAGCAGCGCATATGCGTTATAGAGGTGGTAGTTAAGCAGATCCCAGTTCGCATCCTGGCCGATCACAAATACGGAAGCCAGCGCAAACAAAAGGGGAACAAAGAGAGCTGCCCAACGCAGGGCTGATGGCTGATCCAGACAGCCTATCTGCCACGAATGGAGTTTAGAGAAAAATCCCATGGCAACTTCCTGATGCTTTTCTTCCCCGTCCTAAATGCCCAGAGGAAGCGGACAAAGAACCCGGTCGAAACCGGTACGTGGCGGGACGTTTCCGGGAACACCTTGTCGGGAATATATTCGGGACCAAAAAAAACGACATCCGTAGATGCCGTATTTGTAGAACAGGAATTGGTAGGCGCGATTGGACTCGAACCAACGACCCCCACCATGTCAAGGTGGTGCTCTAACCAGCTGAGCTACGCGCCTAAGGACTGTTCGAAGCTCGTATTGTAGCAAAGCAAAACGGCTATCCGGCCTCACCCTGAAAATTTGCCTAAAAAAGTCCTGCAGCCGGGTTCAACGTCTCCGCGCGGACCGCACGCCCGGCACCTCGGCCACGACGGCCAGCACCTGGTTAAGCCGGCCCGATTGCGCAACTTCCACGGTGAATGTCATCCACGCCGTGCCGCCGCGGTTGTCCTTGACCGACTGTGTCTGCACACCAATCACGTTCATTTTTTCCTTGGCGAATACCTCGGAAATATCGCGCAGCAGGCCCTGCCTGTCTGCCGCCTCCACGGCCACATCCACCGGATACACCGCGCCATCCGCCGTCTTGGGTGCGTTCCATTCAACCTCAATCACGCGATCGGGGCTGCCGCTGGCCATGTTGCGGAAATTGCTGCAGTCGCTGCGGTGGATGCTGACCCCTTTGCCCTTGGTGACAAAACCGAGAATTTCGTCCGGCGGGGCCGGCTTGCAGCATTTGGCCAGTTGCGTCAGCAGGGAACCCATGCCGACCACCAGCACGCCGCCGCCACTTTTGGATTTCTGATTCGGCGGACGCGCTTTTTTTGCCAGCACATAGTCGTCCTGGCTCAACACCGGTTCGGGTGGCCTGAGCATGTTTTCAATCGTGCGCAGTGACAACTCGTCCTTGCCCACCACCTCAAACAAATCATCCGCCGCCTTGAAGCCGAGCTGCACCGCCAGGTCGTCCAGCTTCATCGCCGTCTTGCCTTCGCGCTGAAGCAGCTTCTCCACAGCCTCGCGGCCCCGGGCCACTGTCTGCTCCATCGCCAGGGCGTTGAACCATGCGCGGACTTTCGACTTTGCACGGTGGCTGCACAGAAAGCCGAGCTCGGGGTTAAGCCAGTCGCGCGAGGGGCCGCCTTCCTTCACGGTGATCACTTCAACTGTCTGGCCATTTTGCAAGGGCGTATTCAGCGGCACCATGACACCGTCAATGCGCGCGCCCCGGCAACGGTGACCCAGGCTGGTGTGCACGCTGTAAGCAAAATCCACCGTCGTCGCGCCCTGCGGCAATTCCACAATAGCGGCATCAGGGGTCAGCACGTAGATGCGGTCTTCGAATAGCCCCTGCTTGGCGTCGCGTGCACGCTGGGAGGCCGGGCCCGAGAGGTCCCTCTCCCACGCGAGCAGCTGCCTCAGCACGGCAATCTTGGCGTCATATTCACTGCTGGCCGACACGCCGCCATAGCCCTTGGTGCCGGCCTCCTTATAGGCCCAATGCGCAGCCACGCCGTGCTCGGCATGGTCATGCATGGCCTGTGTGCGCACCTGTATCTCCACCGCCCGCCCGCCATCGTCGCGCACCACGGTGTGCAATGACTGGTAGCCGTTGGACTTGGGCTTGGCGATGTAGTCGTCAAATTCACCATCCACCGGCGTGAAGCGCGAATGTACAAAACCGAGCGCGGCATAACAGCCCTTCACGTCGGCGGCAATCACGCGCAAGGCACGGATATCAAACACCTGCTCGAAGTCGAGCGACTTGCCGCGCATTTTTTTCACGATGCTGTAGATGTGCTTGGGTCGGCCCTGCACCAGCGCGGCAATGCCGTTCTGGTTCAGTTCGCGCTCCAGCTGCGCACGCAAGGCCTCCATGAAGCCTTCGCGCTCCACGCGTTTTTCATCCAGCAGGCGGGCTGTCTGCTTGTAGGTATCGGGCTCCAGGAAACGGAAGGCCAGGTCCTCCATTTCCCATTTGATTTGCCAGATGCCCAGGCGATTGGCCAGCGGGGCAAACACATGCAGGGATTCGTGCGCCAACGGCAAAGGGGCAGGTTGCCGGGTGGCCGCGTAGTGGCGCAGGGTTTGAAGCCGCGACGCCAGCCGCAGCATCACCACCCGCAGGTCGCGCGAGAACGCCAGCAGCATCTTGCGCACGTTTTCAGTTTGCGCAGCCGGGTCGTCCAGCAAGTGCGCCTTGGCATTGGCAGTGCGAGCCTGCCGCTGCACCTGGACCAGTTTGGTGGTTTCCAGCGCCAGCGCAGCATAGTTGGCGCCGAATGCCTTGGTGATGACTTCCTGCGGCTTGTTCAGGTGCTGACACGCATACACCAGGTAGGTCGCGGCCTGCATGGCTTCTGAACCGCCGATGTTTTTCAGGATGGCAGCCACAGCGTCAGCATGCGCCAGGATATTTTCACCCGTGTCGTGCGTTTCGCTGGCAATCAGGGGCTCGGCAAACGCCCGGGCACGGGCCAGCGCATGCGGCTGGTCCGGCAGGCTGTCGGCCGTGGCGGTCACGATGGAGGCGTTTGCCCCCTGGGAGGCTGACTGGCTACCGGGCCCGACCACATTGCTTTTCATGAAACTTCAGTCAAATAGTTGCGAGGCTGGCAGCGCCGCATTACGGCACTTACCCAGCATTACCCAATTCAATACCCGGGGGCTACCCAAGCAGGAAACCCGCCACGGCGGCCACCTGGTCCGCAGCGATCAGCGTGGGCGCATGGCCTACCCCGTCAAACTCCACAAGGTGCGCGCGCGGGCCGCGGGCCGTCATGGCCTGAGCCGTCTGGGAGCTCAGCAAGTCCGACTGCTTGCCGCGGATCACCAGCGTTTGCGCCTTGATATTGTCGTAGAGCTGCCAGAGCAAGGCTTCACCCTGCTGTGCGGATTGCTCGGTCTCCTGCTTGAAAGGCACGGCGATGGCCGGGTCGTAATGCAGGCGCCATTTGGCATCGGCGGCGTCCGAGACGCGCCTGAGCATGGGACGCGACAGCGCCAGCCACTGCTCGGGCGTGTGCGGGCCGAAACTCTGGGAAATCGCCCACATCGCATCGGCCGCCTCCTGCACCGACCCGAAGTGACCGGCCTGCCCCAGATAGGTGCCGATTCGCACGATCGCCTGCCACTGGATGGCCGGCCCGACGTCATTGAGCACCAGCCGACGCACTGGTACAGGTAAAGGCAGAGCAGGCGTCCCACACACCGCAACGCCGATCAAACCGCCCATGCTGGTACCCACCCAGTCCAGTGAGACCATTGGCGCCTGTGCATGCAACTGACCCAAAAGCACCAGCATGTCGCCCGCATAGGTACGCAACTGGTAGCCCATGGGATCTTTGAGCCAGTCGCTTTCCCCGCGGCCCACCACATCGGGGCAGACCACACGAATGCCGTCCGGTGCCTGCTCGCACAGCGTGCGCGCCAGCACGTCAAAATCGCGGCCCTGCCGCGACAGGCCGTGCACGCACACCACAACGTGCGCGCTGTCCGGCCGGCCCCATTGCCAGTACGCCATGCGGTGCCCGCCTGCGGCGTCAGGGCAATTTACGTAGTTCAGCGTAGGTTCGGTCATGGTGCGGCAGTTCAATTCAAAGGCTTGATAATTGCTTGAAAAATCGGTGATGCGCAGCCTGCACCGCGCGCCGTTCAGAATCCCAGCTCAACCATCGTAAATCATCCGGAGAAACATCATGCTCAAAGGTAAAACAGCCCTCGTCACCGGCTCGACCAGCGGGATCGGCCTGGGCATCGCCAAGGCGCTGGCCGCCCAAGGCGCCAACATCGTCATCAACGGCTTTGGCGATGTGGACGGCCCCAAGGCCGAGATCGAAGCGCTGGGCGTGCGCGTGGCCTACCACGGCGCCGACATGAGCAAGCCCGCCGACATCGAAGACATGATGCGGTTTTCTGCCGCGCAATTCGGCCAGGTCGACATCCTTGTCAACAACGCCGGCATCCAGCACGTGGCCCGCATCGAAAACTTCCCCATCGAGAAATGGGATGCCGTGATCGCCATCAACCTGAGCAGCGCCTTTCATGCCACCCGCCTGGCATTGCCTGCCATGCTGGCCGCCAACGGCGGTAAAGGCTGGGGCCGCATCATCAACGTGGCGTCGGTCCACGGCCTCGTGGGCTCTGCAGAAAAATCCGCCTACGTTGCCGCCAAGCACGGCATTGTGGGCCTGACCAAAGTCACCGCCCTCGAAAACGCCACCACCGGTGTTACCTGCAACGCCATCTGCCCCGGTTGGGTGCTGACGCCCCTGGTACAAAAACAGGTGGATGCGAAAGCGGCTGCGGGCAACATCAGCAACGAAGCCGCCAAGCAGCAACTGCTGGGTGAGAAGGAGCCTTCGCTGCAGTTCACCACGCCCGAGGAGCTGGGCGCGCTGGCGGTGTTTTTCTGCTCACCCGCGGGTAACAACGTGCGTGGCGTGGCCTGGAACATGGATGGCGGCTGGGCGGCACAGTAAAGATCAAGCCGTTTGCAACATCCGTCCCACATAGTCGCCAATCGCCAGTGAGCTTGTCAGCCCCGGCGATTCAATACCAAAAAGATTGACGAGCCCTGCCACGCCGTGATCACGCGGTCCCTGGATCAGAAAATCTTTGGCGGCTTCATCGGGCGCCTGGATCTTGGGGCGCATGCCCGAGTAACCCGGCATGAGCGCACCGTCAGCCAATCCGGGCCAATACTTTCGTACTTCGGCATAAAACGCATCGCCGCGCGCCGGGTCCACCACCAGATCGTCGGGTGAATCGACCCATTGCACATCGGGGCCGAACTTGGCCTGGCCGCCCAGGTCGATGGTCAGGTGTACGCCCAGGCCGGCGGCTTCGGGCACGGGGTAGATCAGGCGGCTGAAGGGTGAACGGCCGGGCAAGGTGAAGTAGTTGCCCTTGGCGTAATGGCTGGGCGGCACATGCTGCGCCGGAAAGCCCGCAAAGCGGCTGGCCAGGTGCTGGGCCTGCAGCCCGGCGGCGTTGACGACAGTCCTGGCCTGCAATTCCGTACCATCTTCCGCTATTAAATTGATAGCTGCTTGCGCACATTCCGCATGGGCCAGGGGCGAATTCAGCACCACAAGTCCGCCGGCATTCTCAAGATCGCCCTGCAACGCCAGCATGAGGCCGTGGCTGTCGACAATGCCGGTGCTGGGCGAATGCAGCGCCGCGACGCATTCGAGTTGCGGCTCCATCGCCCGGGCTTCTTCGCGGGCCAGCAGCACCAGGTCGTTCACGCCGTTGGCCGCTGCCTTTTCACGGATGGCCTGCAGCTGCGCCACCTGAGCCTCGCTGGTCGCCACGATCAGCTTGCCGCAGCGCTTGTGGCCTATGCCGCGTTCCGCGCAGTAGTCGTACAGCAGGCCCTTGCCTTCCACGCAGAGCCGCGCCTTGAGTGAGCCTTGAGGGTAGTAGATGCCGGCGTGAATCACCTCGCTATTGCGCGAGCTGGTGCCGGTGCCTATCGCGTCGGCCGCTTCAAGCACCATCACCTCCCTGCCCTGCAAGGCCAGCGCACGCGCTACCGCAAGGCCCACCACACCCGCACCAATCACCACACAGTCGACCTGATCCATATCAAACGCCCTCGAAACCTTCAATGACATTGACAGCGTTGGTTCCCAGCGCTGCGGCGGCGTAACCGCCTTCCAGCACAAACACTGTGGGCAATCCCAGCTTGCCCAGGCGCTCGCCCAGGCGAATAAAGTCGCCAGGCAGCAGCGCGAATCTGGAGATGGGGTCTTCCGCAAAGGTATCCAGCCCCAGTGATACCACCAGCGCGTCGGCGCGGTGCTGCTTGATGCGCATGCATGCCGCTTCCAGCGCCTCAAACCAGCGCAGCACGGTACAACCGGCGGCCAGCGGCAGGTTCAGGTTAAAACCTTCACCCTCGCCCGCTCCGGTTTCGTCGGCATGGCCCAGGTAGAACGGGTACTCGGTCAAGGGGTCGCCGTGCAGGCTCACAAAAAGCACATCAGCACGGTCATAAAAAATGCTTTGTGTCCCGTTGCCATGGTGGTAGTCCACGTCCAGCACCGCCACGCGCGCGGCGCCGCCGTCCCGAAATGCCTGGGCAGCCACTGCAGCGTTGTTCAGGAAGCTGTAGCCTCCCATGAAATCGGCCCCTGCATGGTGGCCGGGCGGGCGGCTGCAACAGAACACGCCGCGCGCGGCGGGCTGGCCGGTCGTCAGCAAGGCGGCAGCGCTGGCGGCGGCATCTGCACCGGCCTTGGCAGCCGTCCAGGTTCCCGCGGAAAGCGGTGACCCGTTGTCCATCGAATAAAGCCCCAGCCGTGCGGTGAAATTGACAGGCTCCACGTCGCTGCGCAAGGTACGCACGGGCCAGACCGAGGGAAAAGGCTGGCGTTGATCGTTGCCCTCTTCAAGCGACACCCAGTCGCGCCAGGCATGCTCGAGAAACGCCAGGTAACGGGCACTGTGCACTTTGGCCAACAGCGCGCGGCTGTCGGCCTGGGGCGTGCGCATCTCGTGGCCGCGCTCGCTCAGGCGGGCCTTGACGTACTCCGCGCGCGCCGGGGTTTCAAAGCACGGCACGCGCTCACCGCGGTAAAACTCGAACGCAGGGGCATGATCGTGGTGGCTGTCGCTGAAAAAGGTAAGCATGGTGGCAGACGGTTTGGTTCGTTCATCAAGAGGAAGTGAGGGTAGCCTGCCGCACGGCGCCGCGTGCCGCCATCAAAGTGTGCGCGGGTCGGTCTTCACCAACACCTCGACCAGTGAGCGTAACGTCGCCTTCAGCGGCCCGGCGCCCGGCGTCATCTCCAGCGTGGTTTCGTCCATGTACAGCTTGCGGTTGATCTCCAGCTGGATGCTGTGCCGGTGCCCGGCCGGGTCGCTGTAGCGGCGCACCAGTTCCACACCTTTATAGGGGTGGTTGTAGGCCACGCTGTAACCACGCGCGCGCAGGTGCTCACACACCAGTGTCGACAACGCCTTGCTGGCGGTTGTGCCCTCACGGTCGCCGACCACAAAGTCCGCATGCGCCTCACCCGGAAAATCGGTGGCGCTGCCCGAAGCCACTGCCGGCATGGAGTGGCAATTGATGTGGATGCTGTAGCCGTGCTGCCGCCAGGCGGCGTCAATCGCCTGCGCCACGGCGGCGTGGTAGGGCTTCCAGCACCGCTCGATGCGCGCCTGGATTTCCGCCACTCCCAGTTTGCGGTCATACAGCGGCACGCCTTCATCGGTGGTGCGCCAGATCAGCCCCTTGCCCAGACGGACCTTGGACATGACCTGGGGATCGTCGTCTACCGGTTCGGGCCAGGGCGCTTCCAGCAGGGACACATCCATTTCGGTGGTGTTGCGGTTGGCGTCCAGGTAGCTTCGGGGGAAATGCGCCTCGACCCAATGCGCACCCAGTGCCGGCGCAAAGTCATACAGTTTTTCAACATGGGTGTCTTCGGCGCTGCGCAGCACGGCGAGCGCGCAGGCATGCCTGAAATCAGCCGGATACACCGTCCCGCTGTGCGGGGAATCAAGAACCAGCGGAGTGCTTCCGGGCAGGTAAGTAATGGAGGGCATGCCCTGACTTTAGCAGCAGCACATTGGTAAGCGAGCGGTGGCGCACTCAGCTTCAGCCCCTTCGCAAACTTCCGTTTGTCCTACAGCGTTTTAACTTTTAGCCTCACAACGGCGTGTGGGTGCGACTCTTAAATTTCACAGCGGAAAGCCAATCAAGCCGCTTTTTCCAGACGAAAAAGTGCATTCCGAAATTTCAGCCATTGAAGGAAACACCATGCCATCCTTGACCCGCAGACTCTCCGCAACCGTGCTGGCCGCCGCCGCCCTGGCTGCGGCCGCAGGGGCTAACGCCCAAAGCGGCTCAACATCGTCCAACACCGCGTCCAGCAACTATTCGTTTTACGCACCGGGCTCTCGCTATTTCGGCCTCAATGTGGGCCGGTCCGACTTTTCGCTGCCCAGCGGTGCCGGCGGTTTCGCTTCCGAAAACCACGATACGTCGTACAACATCTACGGCGGCAGCTATTTCAACAACAACTTCGGCCTGGAACTGGGCTATACCGATTTCGGCAAAATCAATCGTGGCGGTGGTCAGACGGATGCAGAAGGCATCAACCTGAGCCTGGTTGGCCGTTTGCCAATGAGCAACTCGTTCAATCTGCTGGGCAAGCTGGGGACGACCTATGGACGGAGCCACGTGTCCGCCGCACCTGCATCCGGCATTGCCACAGGCAGCGAAAGCAACTGGGGCGTGTCTTATGGTCTGGGGGCCGAATGGGCATTCACCCCTACCTTGTCGGCGGTGCTGCAGTGGGACGAGCATGACATGAAGTATCCCGGTGGCAACAAGGAACGCCTCAGCACCACCAGCATAGGCCTGCGCTACCGCTTCTAGGCCGTTGTGGCAGCGTAGCCACCCGCCAAAAGCCCGCACCTTTCAAGGCATGCGGGCTTTTTTTACCTTTTCGCTTCACGCATTCACTATCAATTTCATAGCTTCTTGCGCCCGTTCTTCTTTGCTTTGAAGCAATTTCTTCTTATAAAACCGCCCGCACGTGCGGTGCCAGCATCTCCTGCAGCAGCCAGGTTCCGGCACGGCCCAAGGGGCGCTGGCGTGACCACACGGCGTCCACAGGCACCCTGCGCGGCCAGCCGCGTGCATGAAGTTCGACCAGTTTGCCGGTGGCAAAGCGTGTCACCATCCAGCGCGGAATGGCCGCCCATCCAAAACCCAACACCGCCATTTCCAGCAGCATGAGGTAGCTGGGAGCAGACCACGCGCGGCGCGACTGGCGCGCCCCATGCGAGCCCCGGGCCCCCTGGGCGCCTTGCTCCATCTCTATATAGGTATCCAGCCGCAGCTCCCTGAAATTGGCCAGAACGTCGGGCGCGATGTCTTTCATGCTGGCCAATGGGTGGGCGGTGGCCACAAACAGCGTTATTTCAGACTGCTCGGCAATCGTGGCCCAACCGACATCGGGCGGATAAGCGCCCTGGGCGGCCACCACGCCAATGTTTGCCCGCCCTGTTTGCACCAGCGACACCAGGTCGCCGTGTTCGGCAATCAGGCATTCAAACTCCAGGTCGGGAAAGCTTTTCTCAAAAGCCGAAAGCATTTCTTCAAACCGGTCTGACTGGTAGGTGTCCGACCAGACCACGCTGAGCCTGGGCTCCAGGCCGCCCCCAAGCTGGCTGGCGGTGCGGTCAAGCCGGTCGCTCGCAGCGAGGATTTCCTGCACCTTGCCCAGCATGACCCGTCCGTGGTCCGTCAGTGCCGGCTTTCGGCTGCTCCGGTCAAACAGATTCAGGCCAAGGTCAATTTCCAGGTTGGCAATCGCACTGCTCACCGTCGACTGGCTTTTGCCCAGTTTGCGGGCCGCAGCCGAGAACGAACCCAGGGTCGCAGCCTCGGCAAAAGCGGTCAAGGCTTCCGGGGAATGGCGCATGGCGGTGTTCTATCTATTTTTTCGATGATTATTGATTTTAATGTATTCGAAATAGCGATGAAAATACGGTTCTGCCCAAAAGCATCTCGCTTTAACGGTCGGTAAATCAGTCACAAAGCGCGTCATGAGTCTCCAAAAATCCCTGAAAGAACGTTTTTTCCATGCCCTCGGTTTTGAAGTTCTGGCCATTGCCATCTGTGCGCCGCTAGGCGCCTGGCTACTCGGTTATTCGCTGGCACACATGGGCCTGCTGACCCTGATGGTTTCGCTGATGGCAATGAGCTGGAACATGGTGTTCAACGCCCTGTTTGACCGGGCGCAGCACTGCATGGGCTTTCAGCGCACGCTGGGCGCGCGTGCGGTGCATGCTGTGCTGTTTGAAATCGGCCTGATCATCGCGGTGGTTCCGCTGGCGGCCTGGTGGCTGGACATCGGCCTGTGGGAAGCCTTTGTGCTGGACATCGCTATCGTGCTGTTCTTCCTGCCCTATACCTTCTGCTTTAACTGGGCTTACGACCACGTCCGCTCACGAGTGGTGACGCGCCACGCGCGCAAAGCCCAACTGGCCCGCCGCAAGGCCGGCGGGCAGCAGCCGGCGCCCGCCCTGCTTTGTGCAGCGCCTGCCGGCAAGTGCCTTACTTCATCTGCACAGAGCCCGACACGATGACCAATACCGTGCTCTTGCCGGCCTCCACAGGCACTGAAGCATCGGCCATTTCGGCCTTGGCCGACATCGCCATCATGCGGGGACGCGGTGGAGAGCCCTGGTCGTTGGCATTCACCGACACTTCGCGCAGCGAGTAGCCGGCAAAACCAAAACTGCGAGCCACCTCGCTGGCTTTGGCCTTGAATCGCTCAATTGCGAGCGCCTGTGCCTCGCCCTCGACCTTGGCGCGTTGCTCCCGGCTCAACGCAAAACTGACGCTGCCCATGGTCAGGGTCTGGATCTTGCCCGCCGTGCTGGTAATGCGCGGGAAGTCCTTGCCTTCCAGCACCAGCTCGGTGGAGCCCTGCCAGCCATTGATCTTGCCGTCTTTGCCATAACGCGGGTACAGGCTGAAGTTGCCGGTGCGCACGTCCATCTGGCCGGGCGCTGCCGCCTGCTTGGCCTGGGTCAGCGCAGTCTCAAGCGCCTGTCTGAGCTGGCTTTGCACGACGCCTGCGTCAGCACCGTCACGGGTTGTGGTCAATGAAATCGACAACAGGTCCTGCTGCACCTCCACCGAGCCGCTGACCGATAACTGGGCCACGTTCTGCAGGGATTCGTGGAAGTTGGTCTGGGCCATGGCAGGGCTACCCAGCACTGCGCCTGCCAACAGGACACACAAAGCGATCGATTTTGGAGCTCGCATCAGAATTACCTTTCGGGGTGGTGAATTTCAGCCGCTTCTGGCTAAAAAAGACAAGCGTGAAATGGAGGGGAAATCATGGTGAACATACGGAACGCTGCAAATCAAGCAACATGTTCACCGCAAGTAACCAGGCGCATTCGCCCGGCATTGCTTTTACAAAGGCCCGCCAGCGCGGCGCCCCGGGAGCGGCCAATTATTTTTACATGTGTTTTTTCAATCGAATGTAGGCGCATTGCCATAGTCAACACGCACACTTGCATGTGGCCGCAACTTTTGTAACAGTGTGTCAAACCGACTGAAAAATGCGACATCCCGCCTTTTCAGCCTTCAAAATGGCTCTGTTACAAATTACCAGATGACTATGACCCAAGCTCAACCCAACGCCCGTGCCGACAAAATCCTGATCCTTGATGACGATGCCCGCATTCGCGACCTGCTGCGCCGCTACCTGGCCCAGGAAGGTTTTGAGGTCATCCTCGCCGAAGACAGCAAGGCGCTGAACCGCATCATGCTGCGCGACGCCGTCGACCTGATCGTCCTGGATTTGATGATGCCCGGCGAAGACGGCCTTTCCATCTGCCGCCGCCTGCGCGCCGCCAATGACCGTACGCCCATCATCATGCTGACCGCCAAAGGCGAGGACGTGGACCGCATTGTCGGCCTCGAGGTCGGTGCCGACGATTACCTGGCAAAACCGTTCAATCCCCGTGAATTGCTCGCCCGTATCCACGCCGTGCTGCGCCGCCGGCCGACGGCCGAAGTGCCGGGTGCGCCGTCCAGCGACCAGGAAGTGATTACCTTTGGGCCGTTTTCCTTCGATATGGGCTTGCGCACCCTGCACAAGAACGGCGAAGAGCTGCCGCTGACCACCGGCGAATTCGCCATGCTGAAAACCCTGGTGCGCCACCCGCGGCAGCCGTTGTCCCGCGAAAAACTGGCACAACTGGCACGCGGACGCGAATTCGAGCCCTTTGACCGCAGCCTGGACGTGCAGGTGTCCCGTTTGCGCAAACTGATCGAAGTGGATGCTGCGGTGCCCCGCTACATCCAGACGGTCTGGGGTATTGGCTACGTGTTTGTGCCGGACGGAACGAACTAGCCCCCACGCTTTTCACTGCGCCTTCGGCTTCGTGTAATGCGCTGCCCCCCGAGGGGGCCGCCCGCCTGCAGTCCGGCAAAGCCGGCCCTGCGGCTCATGCTGGTAAAAACATGTGCTCCCACTGTGCCCGCTGGAATTTTTCAACCCAGCATGAGCCGCGGAACTGGCTTTGCCAGGCCGCAGGCGGGCGGCCCCCTCGGGGGGCAGGGAGCTACACGAAGTGAGCGACCGTGGGGGCAAGTATGGCGGGCCTGCAACAGGCGGCAACAGCTTGGCTGCGGTAGCGCAGGCTTATCGTGCTAACGTCCATTGATCACAGCGCTCGCGCCCACGTACCCCACTTCCTTATGGACGCTACCAACCCAGCCCCCCTCGAAACCGCCCCGGCCCCGCTTGAAATGCGCCCGCGGCGCGGCTTCAGCTTGTTCTGGCGGACCTTCTTTTTCCTGGCGCTACTGCTGTTCGGCTCCATCGTTGCCTGGCTGCAGACCTTCCGGGCACTCGAATCCGAGCCACGGGCCATCCAGAGTGCGCAGCAACTGGCCTCGCTGGTCAACCTCAGCCGCGCCGCGCTCCGCTATTCCGACTCCATCGCCCGCGTATCGCTGATCAAGACCCTGGCGGACGAGGAGCGCGTACGCATCACGCCACGCGAGCCCAAGGACAAGTACGAGCTTTTTGAAAGCGATGAACTCGGTGAACGCACGGCAGAAGAGCTGAAGACACGGCTGGGTGCCGGCACTGTGGTGGCCAGCAGCGTCAACGGCCAGAAGGGCCTGTGGGTGGGCTTTACCATCGACGGCGATGCGTACTGGCTGCTCACGGACCCCTCCAAGATCGGGCCCTCACGCAACAGCACATGGATCATCTGGCTGATCACGGCGGCGGCGCTGTCGCTGGCCGGGGCAGCCTTTATTGCCCGTCTGATCAACCGGCCGCTCAAGCAGCTGTCGTTCGCTGCCAGCCGGATGCGGGACGGCGACTTCGATGCCAGCCTGCTGGATGAAAAAGTGGCGACCAGCGAAATCCGTGAGGTCAACATCGGCTTTAACCGCATGGCCGAGCAGCTGTCCAAAATCGAGCAGGACCGGGTCATCATGCTGGCGGGGATTTCCCATGACCTGCGCACCCCGCTGGCCCGGCTGCGCCTGGAAACCGAGATGAGCGTCACCGACATGGATGCACGCGAGCACATGGCGGCCGACATCACCCAGCTGGATGCCATCATCGACAAATTCCTTGACTACGCACGGCCCGAGCCACCGCGGCTGGAGCGGGTGTCACTCAATGCGGTAGTCGACGCCGCCGTGTACGCCATCGCCGACTATGAAGACATGCGGGTCACCGTCACCATCCCGGACGATATGGCCGTGCTGGCCGACGAGGTCGAGTTGTCGCGCGTGATTTCGAACCTGCTTGAAAATGCCAGGCGCTACGGCAAGACACCTGAAACCGGCATTGCCTTGGTTGATATTGCGGCCAAAGGCCGTGACCAGTGGGTGCTGATCAAGGTGCGGGATCACGGCATGGGCGTAGCACCCGAGACCTTGTCCAAGCTCACCCGCCCGTTTTTCCGGGGAGACGCCGCACGCACGGCCGCCACCGGCGCTGGCCTGGGTCTCGCGATTGTCGAAAAGACGATTCACCGCATGGGCGGCGTGTTTGGCCTGGCCAACACAGGCTCCGGTGGGCTCGCCGCGCATATCAAGCTGCGCAGGAGCTGACCCCCCGCAGACGGCTGTACGGCTCCGCAGCCGGCCTCAAAGGAAAATCATCCCTCCGCCCAGGCAGGCCGTGCGCGAGCAGCTATCAAAACTATAGCACTAGAAAAGCAGAACAACAGCCCGGGCTTCCATGCTCAGGCCCTGTCCTACCGGGCCGAGCTTTTCGGCAGTCTTGGCCTTGACGTTCACCTGGCTCACATCCAGCGCCAGCACTTCTGCGATGCGTGCGCGCATGGCCCCAATGTAAGGCGCAAGTTTGGGTGCCTGCGCAATGACCGTGCTGTCGATGTTGCCGATCTTGTGGCCGCGCTCTGCCAGCAGGCGCCCGACCTCCGCCAGCAAGACGGCCGAATCCGCGCCCCTGAAACGCGCGTCGGTATCCGGAAAATGTGAGCCGATATCGCCCAGCGCCGCCGCACCCAGCAGTGCGTCGGTGATCGCGTGCAGCAACACATCGGCGTCCGAATGGCCAAGCAAGCCGACGGCATGGGGAATGTCCACACCACCGATGATGAGCTTGCGCCCAGGTACCAACGCGTGGGTGTCCCAGCCTTCACCGATTCGAAAATTTATGGCGGTCATCGTGGGGCCTTGTAGGGATGATGTGGTTCGGGTTGCATGGCTTATTTTCTGCGCCGCTCAAAAATCGCCTCAGCTAACGCGAAATCTTCTGGATACGTGACCTTAAAGTTCTGCGCGCTGCCGTTCACCAGCCGGGGCGAGAGGCCGGCCGCCTCCATCGCGCTGGATTCGTCCGTCACGGCATCGCCGGCTTGCTGCAGCGCGTCGATCAAAGCGCCTATGCGAAACATCTGCGGCGTCTGCGCCAGCCATTTGTCGCTACGGTCCACCGTAGAGGCCACACGGCCGTCCTTTTCGGTTTTAAGCGTGTCGGGCAGCTTTTGCGCCAGAAGGCCGCCCACGGCGTCGTTGCGGCACTCGTTGATCAGGGCCTTGATCTGCTCGGGCGTGACCAGGCAGCGCGCGGCATCGTGCACCAGCACCCAGTCGTTCAGGTCGGCGCCGCCCAGCTGCTGCTCCAGCATGGCTTTAAGGCCATTGAGCACGGTGGCCGCCCGCGTGGCGCCGCCGCCCACCAGCAGGACTTCATTGCTCCGGTTGAAATCGGGAAACACGTCCAGGAAATCATCGTCAGACGGCGAAATCACCACCCAGACTGCCGCAAAGCGGTCTGCCAGCGCTCTGAAGGCCTCCACCGTGTGCCTCACCATGGGACGGCCGTCAATCAGGTGGTATTGCTTGGCCTTGGCGGTTCCGGCCCGGCTTCCTTGCCCCGCGCAAGGGATCAGCACAAAAAAACGGGCGTCGGAACGGGTATTGGCACTACTTGTCGTCATAACTTCATCATAGATTCTAAAATCGGGCATTGAACATGCAGGCACCCCATTCCAGACGGTTTGGGGTGCTTGGCTTTTGTCGCTTGATTTTTGAATGATTTATTGATCCCGCCTGGCCATACCCCTACCGCGCACCGCTCAATGCACCTACCCTCACTCGTCACCGGCAAACGCTACACCCTGCCCCAGCCCGCCGGTTCCGCCGATGCCCTGCTGCTGGCGCGCCTGGGCACCCGGGAAAAAGCTGCGGGCAAACTCACCGCCATCATCACGTCGGACGCCACCACGGCCCAGCGCCTGATGGACGAGATCGCCTTCTTTGCACCTGACCTGCGCTGCGCCCTGTTTCCCGACTGGGAAACCCTGCCCTACGACACCTTCTCGCCCCACCAGGACCTGATCAGCGAGCGCCTGGCCACCTTGTGGCGCATCCAGCAGCGCGACAAGGAAACTGGCGCCGACGTGGTCATCGTGCCGGCCACCACGGCGCTGTACCGCCTTGCGCCGCCCAGCTTCCTGGCGGGCTACACCTTCCAGTTCAAGGTCAAGCAAAAGCTCGACGAAACCAAACTCAAGGCCCAGCTCACGCTCGCCGGCTACAGCCACGTCACGCAGGTCGTCAGCCCCGGCGAGTACGCAGTGCGCGGCGGTTTGATCGACCTTTTCCCCATGGGCAGCCCCGTGCCCTACCGCGTCGACCTGTTTGACGACGAAATCGACAGCATCCGCACCTTTGACCCCGACAGCCAGCGCAGCCTCTACCCCGTGCCGGAAGTGCGCCTGCTGCCCGGACGCGAGTTTCCAATGGACGACGAGGCGCGCGCGCGCTTTCGCAGTCGCTGGCGCGAGCTGCTGGACGGCGATCCGACCAAAAGCCGCATCTACAAAGACATGGGCAACGGCGTAGCGACCGCCGGTATCGAGTACTACCTGCCGCTTTTCTTTGAAGAAACCGCCACGGTGTTCGACTACCTGGGCAGCAATGCGACTGTCGTGCTGCACGGCGACCTGGAGCCTGCCTTCCAGCGCTTCTGGCAAGACACCAAAGACCGCTACCGCCTGGTGCGCGATGCGCCCGACCGCCCGGCGCTGCCGCCCGAGTCGCTCTTCCTGGGCGCTGAGCAGTTCTACGCGCGCGCCAACGACTACGCACAGCTGGCGATACGCGCCACGGTCGAAGACGTGGCCGACAACGCGCAGTTTCAAAAGCTCGGCGAAATGGCCGTGGTGCGTGGCGCCGAAGACCCACTGGCCAAATTCAAGGGCCACGTACGCAACACGGCCCACCGGGTGCTGGTGCTGGCCGAAAGCGACGGCCGCCGCGAAAGTCTGCTGGACTTCCTGCGCGCCAGCAGCGTCAGCCCCCCGGCCTTTGATTCGCTTGAAGACTTCCAGGCCAGCGATGAAAAACTCGGCATCGCCACAGCGGCGCTGAACACCGGTTTCAGCTGGCTTGAAGAAGGCATCGACTTCATCACCGAGACCGAACTCTTTGCCGCGGGCGCCACCGTGCGCCGCCGCAACAAAAAGCAGGAACAGGTCAGCGACGTTGAAGCGCTGATCAAGGACCTGTCGGAACTCAATGTGGGCGACCCGGTAGTACACAGCGCCCACGGCATCGGCCGCTACCGCGGCCTCATCAACATGGACCTGGGCCAGGGCACCAATGCCGACGGCACGCCGCTGCTGCAGGAGTTTTTGCACCTCGAATATGCCGACAGCGCTACGCTCTACGTGCCCGTCAGCCAGCTGCACCTGATCAGCCGCTACACCGGCGTCAGCGCCGAAGAAGCCCCGCTGCACAAGCTGGGCAGCGGCCAGTGGGAAAAAGCCAAGCGCAAGGCCGCCGAGCAGATCCGCGACTCGGCCGCCGAGCTGCTGAATATCTACGCCCGCCGCGCCGCGCGCGAAGGCCATGCCTTCCGCTATTCGCCCGGCGACTACGAGACCTTTGCCAACGACTTCGGCTTTGAAGAAACCGCCGACCAGCGCGCCGCCATCCACGCGGTGATCCAGGACATGATCAGCCCGCGCCCCATGGACAGGCTGGTGTGCGGCGACGTGGGCTTCGGCAAGACGGAAGTGGCCTTGCGTGCCGCCTTCATCGCCGTGACCGGCGGGCGGCAGGTAGCCCTGTTGGCGCCGACAACCCTGCTGGCCGAGCAGCACTACCAGACGCTGGTGGACCGCTTTGCCAAATGGCCGGTCAAGATCGCCGAGATGAGCCGCTTCCGCTCGGGCAAAGAGATTACCGCCGCCATCAAGGGCCTGGCCGACGGCACGGTCGACATCGTGGTCGGCACGCACAAGCTGCTCAGCCAGGACGTGAAGTTCGAACGCCTGGGCCTACTCATCATCGACGAAGAGCATCGCTTCGGCGTGCGCCACAAAGAGGCCATGAAGGCGATGCGCGCCGAGGTCGATGTGCTGACACTGACGGCCACGCCGATTCCGCGCACGCTGGGCATGGCGCTTGAAGGCCTGCGCGATTTGAGCGTGATCGCCACCGCACCGCAGCGCCGCCTGGCTATCAAGACTTTTGTGCGCAGCGAAAACAACGGCGTGATCCGCGAAGCCGTGCTGCGCGAATTGAAACGCGGCGGGCAGGTCTACTTCCTGCACAACGAGGTCGAGACCATCCAGAACCGGCGCGAGAAGCTCGAAGAGATATTGCCTGAAGCGCGGATCGCCGTGGCGCACGGCCAGATGCCCGAGCGCGAGCTGGAGCGCGTGATGAAAGACTTCATCGCCCAGCGCTACAACCTGCTGCTGTGCTCAACCATCATCGAAACCGGCATTGACGTGCCGACCGCCAACACCATCGTGATGAGCCGTGCCGACAAGTTCGGCCTGGCGCAGCTGCACCAGCTGCGCGGCCGCGTGGGCCGCAGCCACCACCAGGCCTATGCCTATTTGATGGTTCCCGACATCGAGGGCCTCACCAAGCAGGCAGGCCAGCGGCTCGAAGCCATCCAGCAGATGGAAGAACTCGGCTCGGGCTTTTACCTGGCCATGCATGACCTGGAAATCCGCGGCACCGGCGAGGTACTGGGCGAAAACCAGAGCGGCAACATGCTCGAAGTCGGCTTTCAGCTCTACAACGAGATGCTGAGCGAAGCCGTGGCATCGCTCAAGGCCGGGCGCGAGCCCGACCTGCTGTCGCCGCTCAGCGTGACCACCGAGATCAACCTGCACGCCCCGGCCCTGCTGCCCAACGACTACTGCGGCGACGTGCACCTGCGCCTGTCTTTCTACAAAAAGCTGGCGACCGCCAAAAACACCGACCAGATCGACGCGCTGCTGGAAGAAATCGTCGACCGCTTCGGCAAGTTGCCGCCGCAGGCGCAAACGCTCATCGACGTGCATCGCCTGCGCGTGATCGCCCGTCCCTACGGCGTGGTCAAGGTCGATGCCGCGCCTGGCGGCATCAACATCACCTTCAGGAAAGACCCGCCCATCGATTCGATGGCCATCATGCACCTCATCCAGAAGAACCGGCACATCAAGCTGGCCGGCAACGACAAACTGCGCATCGAGCGCGAGTTGCCTGAACCCAAAGACCGCGCGCAAATGGTGCGCGACATCCTGCGCTCTCTTGGTCAACCCAAAACCCCCTCCACCACAGAAGCAACGCCCGCATGACCCCCGCTGAAATCTCCCCCGGCCTCGTCGTCAATGTCTCTACGCCAGACCTCAAGCTCAGCAATTTCAGGCTGATCGCCTTTGACATGGATTCCACGCTCATCAACATCGAGTGTGTGGACGAAATCGCCGACGCCGCGGGCCGCAAGGCCGAAGTGGCCGCCATCACCGAAGCCGCCATGCGCGGCGAGATCACCGACTACAAGGACAGCCTGCGCCAGCGCGTAGCCTTGCTCAAGGGCGTGAGCGTGGCCAGCATGGACGAGGTCTACCGCCAGCGCCTCAAGCTCAACCCCGGCGCCGCCGAGCTGGTGCACGCTTGCAAAGAGGCCGGCATGAAGGTCCTGCTGGTCAGCGGCGGCTTCACCTTTTTTACCGACCGCGTGCGTGACGAGCTCGGCATCGACTACACGCGCTCCAACGTGCTGGAGGTGAAAGACGGCTTTCTCACCGGGAAGATGGTCGACCAGCCCTGGGGGGACATCTGCGATGGCGAAGAAAAACGCAAGATGCTGCTCGAAACCTGCGGCAATCTGGGCATCAACCCGCTTGAGGCGATTGCCATGGGCGACGGCGCCAATGACCTGCCCATGATGGGCGTAGCCGGTCTCTCGGTGGCCTATCACGCCAAGCCGCGCGTGCGCGAGCAGGCCATGGTTGCCATCAACGAAGGCGGCTTGAACCGCCTGCTGGAGCTTTTCAGCTGAGGCCGCCACACTTCAGCCGGCGCATCAATCCTCCCCCAATAAATCAACGATCCCACAGCCATAACGCCTTATAAGCAGAGACCTGAACCAAAGACAAACGACATCCATGGGTTTTTTCAAACGATTCGAAAGCCAGCTTCCCGCCTACCCTGACGCCGACCCTTCCTTGCCGCCCAAGGGTTTCATGGCCTTTCTGTGGGCCTGCACCGAAGGCGCGCGTGGCTACATCCTGCAGCTGGCGCTGCTCTCGGCGGTGATGGCGGTTTTTGAGGCTTTGCTGTTCGCCATGCTGGGCCGCATTGTCGACTGGCTGGGGGCGACGGCGCCCGCCAACCTGTGGGCCGAGCACGGCAACGCACTGGGCTGGCTCGCCTTCATCGTGGTGGCCAGCATCGCCGCCGTGGCGCTACAGACCACCGTGAAGCACCAGACGCTGGCCATCAACTTCCCGATGCGGCTGCGCTGGAACTTTCACCGCCTGATGCTGGGGCAAAGCATGTCCTTCTACCAGGATGAATTCGCCGGCCGGCTGACCACCAAGGTCATGCAGACTGCACTGGCGGTGCGCGACACGCTCTTCGTGCTGGCCGATGTGCTGGTGGCCATGGGCGTCTATATCGCCACCATGACGGTGCTGGCCGCCGCCTTCGACACGAAACTGGTGGCGCCCTTCCTGGTCTGGCTGGCGCTCTATATCGCCAGCCTCTTTTACTTTGTGCCGCGGCTGGGCCGCATCGGCAAGCAGCAGGCCGACGCCCGCTCATTGATGACGGGCCGCATCACCGACGCCTATACCAACATCACCACCGTCAAGCTGTTCTCGCACACACGGCGCGAAGCCGGCTTCGCGCGCGACGCGATGAGCGAATTCATGAAGACGGGCTACACCCAGATGCGGCTTGTCAGCGCGTTCGAGATCGTCAACCACGCACTCAGCATGGGCCTGATCCTCGGCATGGCCGGCACCTCGCTGTGGCTCTGGCACCTGGGCCAGGTCGGCGCGGGTGCGGTGGCCGCGGCCACTGCCATGGCGCTGCGCCTGCAGGGCATGTCGCACTGGATCATGTGGGAGACCACCAGCCTCTTTGAAAGCGTGGGCACCGTGCAGGATGGCATCAACACGCTTTCACGGCCGCACACCATCGTGGACGCGCCCGATGCGGCCGCACTGGACGTGCCGCGCGGCGAAGTGCGCTTTGAAGCCGTGAACTTCAGCTACGGCAAGAACAAGCCGGTGATCGACCAGCTGACACTGACCGTCAGGCCGGGTGAAAAAATCGGCCTGATCGGACGCTCGGGCGCCGGCAAATCGACGCTGGTCAACCTGCTGCTGCGGTTCTATGACCTGGACGGCGGGCGCATCCTGATCGACGGCCAGGACATCGCCACCGTGACGCAGGACAGCCTGCGCGGCCACATCGGCATGGTGACGCAGGACACCTCGCTGCTGCACCGGTCGGTGCGCGACAACATCACCTACAGCCGCCCCGGCGCCACCGACGACGACATGCGCCTGGCCGCGCGGCGCGCCGAAGCCGACACCTTCATCGCCGACCTGACCGACCCGCACGGCCGCCACGGCTACGACGCCCACGTGGGAGAACGCGGTGTGAAGCTCTCAGGCGGGCAGCGCCAGCGCATCGCGATTGCGCGCGTGATGCTGAAAGACGCGCCCATCCTGCTGCTGGACGAAGCCACCAGCGCACTCGACTCCGAAGTGGAAGTCGCCATCCAGAGCAGCCTGAACACTTTGATGCAGGGCAAGACGGTGATCGCGATCGCCCACCGCCTCTCGACCATCGCCGCGATGGACAGGCTGATCGTGCTCGACCAAGGGCGCATCGTCGAAGAAGGCGACCACCGCAGCCTGCTGGCCAACGGCGGCCTGTATGCGCGGCTCTGGGCTCACCAGAGCGGCGGTTTTTTGAGCGACAACCTGGAAGAAGAGCTGGCAGCTTGACGCTGCTGGCCGCGCCGGGTACCCGCGCCTTAGGTACTCATCTGGGGCGGACACTCGTTGCTATTATTTTAATAGCTGCCTGCGCAGGTAATGAAAGGGCTAGAGCCCGATTTGGTTTAAAAAAAGCCTCAAAACACCTGAACCCGGAGCCTGCGGCACTCATGCCCGATTCAGGCTTTCTCGACCACCGGCCGCCCGGCCTGCACCGCAAACTGCGCCAGCGTCTGCACACCGCTGTCGGCGCGCGTCACGTCGCTCACCACTCGCAAGGTGGTGGTGAGCTTGCGCGGGGTCAGTTCCACCACGCCGTAGCCCTTGCGTTCTGAGTCCGCAAATACAAAGTGTGGGTTCTCGGCGAGGTAGTCCGGAATTTTCGCGTTGCCGGCAGAGCGGGACGTGATGCTGGTGCCGCAGAATTCGATGCCCACGGACGGGCTGGCCGCATCCGCGTAGTCGGCCTTGACGTGGCCCACCCAGTTTTCGTGCACATCGCCGCCGAGGATGACCGGGTTCGCCACGGCGTGCTTGCGCAGGGAGTTGGTAAAACGCGTGCGTGCCGCTGCATAACCATCCCAGCCGTCGTTCCAGAAAACCTGCTCCGGTCCACGGCGAAAGTCGCGCTGGCCAAAAAGCGATTGCTGGCCGACCAGATTCCAGCTGCTTTCCTTGCTGATGGCCCGGCTCCATTCAGCATCCAGCCAGCTTTCCTGCTGCGCCCCCAGCATGCTGCGGGCCGGATCTTTCCAGGCAGCGCAGGTGGCGGGGTTCAGTGTGCCGGAGCCAGCTTTGCCATCCCGCGTGCAGACCTGCGCATCCTTGTATTGACGGGCGTCCAGCATGCAGAGCGAAGCCAGGCGGCCGTAGGGCACACGGCCATAGATACGCATTTCGGCACCGCTTTCCAAGCCCGCCATTGCGCGCGTGAGCACCGACGCCCGCACCGGCATGTGTTCATAAAAAGCCTGGTAAGCGGCGGCGCGACGGGCGGCGAAGTCCGGCACCGGCGGCCCGCTGTTGCCGGGCGTGGCGCCCGCGTAGTCGTTTTGCACCTCGTGGTCATCCCACGTCACCAGCCAGGGGCAGGCGGCATGCATGGCCTGCAGGTCGGCGTCGCCTTTGTGCATGGCATAGCGCTGGCGGTAGTCGTCCAGCGTGAGCACCCAGCCGCCCGTGGGCACGCGCACGGTCTGGCCGGCGTTGGGGTATTCGTAGATGTAGTCGCCCAGGAACATCACCAGGTCGAGATTCTCGTCACGCATGTGGCGATAGGCGCTGTAGTAGCCGTGTTCCCAGCGTTGGCAAGAGGCATAGGCTAGCCGCAGCCGCCCCACAGCGGCATCGGGAGCCGGAAAGGTGCGGGTGCGGCCGATGGCGCTTACCGCCTCGCCCACCGCAAAGCGGTAGAAATACCAGCGATCGGCCTCCAGGCCCTGCACTTCCACATGCACCGAGTGCGCCAGACCGGGTACCGCATGGGCCTGGCCGGCTTGCACGATGCGCGAAAAATGATCGTCGTGCGCAATCTCCCAGCGCACGGCCACCGGCGCCGGCTGCAAGCGCATGGCCGCATCATTGCCCAGCATCAGCCGCGTCCAGAGCACCACCGAGTCATGGGTGGGTGAGCCGCTGGCCACGCCCAGCGTGAAAGGATTGACGGTCAGCCGTTGCTGGGCTGACGCCCTGGGGGGCAGGTAGAAGCCAGCACCCGCTGCCGCCAGCGACTGAAGCAACCGGCGCCTGTGGATTACGGGAGTCATGTGGATCGCTCAGTGCCTGGCTGGCAGGCGCACGATGAAGGTGGTTCCCGAGCCAGCACTGCTGTGCACATCGATGCTGCCGCGGTGGATGTCGACCGCGTTGCGCACAATCGCCAGGCCCAGGCCGGTGCCCTGGATGGTGCCCACGTTGCTGGCGCGGTGAAAAGATTCGAAGAGGTGCGGCAACTCGTCCTCCGGAATACCGATGCCCTCGTCCGCCACTTCCATGACGGTCATGCCCTGATCGATGCTCACGGTGAACCGCACAAGACCGCCCAGCGGCGAATACTTGACCGCATTGGACAGCAGGTTGCTGAAGATGTGGCGCAGAAGCTTCTCGTCGTACAGGCCTTCACCCGCCCCGGCTGAATAATCCAGTTGCAACTCGCACAGGCTGTCAGGTTGCTGGGTGCGCGCCTCTTCCACCAATTGATGGCACAGCCTGTGCAGGTCCAGCGGATGCGGTTCAAATTCCAGCATCTGGGCATCGGCCTTGCCCAGCAGCAACACGCGGTCCAACATGCCCGTCATGCGTTTCACGCCGGCGGCAATGCTGTCCAGAATCTCCAGTTTTTCCGACTCAGGCAGGCGGCTGCCGTAATGCCTGAGCAATTCCTCGGCGGAAAGAATGCCAGACAACGGCGTCCTGAACTCATGGCTGGTCATGGCCACGAAGCGGGTGCGCAGTTCATTGAGCGCCTTTTGCTGCTCAAGGGCCTCGCGTGTGTCCTCTTCCGATTTCTTGCGTTCGGTGATGTCAAGAAACGCCCAGATCACACCTGAATCAGGGTCATGGGGCTGAACACAACTGCCGGCCATCTGTACCCAGAAGAGCTGTCCGTCCCGCCTTCTGAGCTGGCGTTCATTGATATAGCTGCCGGTGGCAATCAGCATCTCACGCGCTTCCTTGCCGAACTGCTCCCAGGTGGCAAGGTCGGGATGAATATAGCTGGAAGACTGCCCCATCAGTTCTTCGCGCGGGCTGCCGATCATCTGGGCGAATTTCTCGTTGACCCACTCATGGCGCCGGTTCACCGACAGCACAATGCCCACCAGCGCGCTATTAAGAATGGCTTCGCGCTCGGAAGATGTGCGCAGCAGCTTGGCCTCCAGTTCCTTGCGCTGCGTGATGTTGATGATCACCCATACGGTGCCCTGCGAAAGGTCGCGTTCGGCAACGGACTTGCCCGACAGCGACACCCAGATCAAGGTGCCGTCAAACTGCCGGACCTGGATCTCGCCTTCGTAGTTTTCACCGCGGCTCACGCAGGCGGCCACTTCACCGCCCACCTTCAGGTACTGCTCACGCGACAGGTAAAACGGCTCCATCGAGGTCAATGGATTGCTGCCTGCACCGAATACCTTGAGCATGGCCTGGTTGGCCCAGCGAAAGCGGCCATCCGCTGTCAGAAAGGCAATGCCCACAATAGAATTTTCCAGGATCATTTCGCGCTCTTTCAGCAGGGTGCGAAAGTTTTCCTGGGAAACGCTCAAGGCCTCCACCATGGATTGCTCAGCCATGATGCGGGCCTGGGCCTGCTCTTTTTCCTGCCGGGTGACGTTGATGCGGTCAGCCAGCGCAAACGACAGCACCACCATTTCCAGTGCCGACCCGATCAACAGCGAATTGGCCGTGAGCACATTCGACGGCAGGACACCCGTGTTGTGCAACGCCAGCGTCACCACACCCACCAGCAGCAGGGCCCAGGCCGCCAGAAAATACCGGGCCCCGGGATGCCCCATGCGCAGGCTCAGCAGACCCACCGCGACCAGCGTGGTGACACTGAAAACCGCCAGCACGGTCACCATCCATGAAGACACCACGTAAGGCATCGTAAAAGCGGCCAGCAAGGTCAACAGCCAGCCGCCCACCAGCGCCTGTATAAAGCGGTCCATGCGCGGCATCTTGAGTGCGCTGGAAAGAAAGCTGCGTGCAAACAGCAAGCCGAAAGATGCGGTCGCCGCCATGCCCGCAGGGGGCGAAATGCTGTTCCACCAGGTAAGGCCCGGCCAGATGAATTGCGCGCCAAAACCCGTTAGCGCAGCCTGCGCGATGGCCATGCAGCCGACAAACGCCACATAGATCAGGTAGGCCCGGTCACGCACCGAGAAAAACAGCAGCAGGTTGTAGAAAAAGAGCCCGACCAGCAAACCAAAGTAGAGGCTGATCGTGGCGTACTCAGCCTGGTCGTGCCGCCACAGCGCGGCAGGCTGCCAAAGACGAACGGGCGCAGACACCGTGCCGTCCGACGTCACCCGAAGGTAGAGCGTATTGACGGCACCGGGCTTGAGACGCACCGGCATCACATGGTTGCGGTGCACCACGGCCCGATCGGCAAAAGGCAACAGGTCACCGCCCACCTGCCCTGCAAAACCGCCCTTGCCGTCCGGTGAATACAGCTCCAGCCGGTCCAGCGGCGGATAGGCCAGCTCCAGCATCCAGTCTGCGGGTGTACTGCGTTCGGTCCGCAGGTTCACGCGCAGCCAGATGGCCGAGCTGGTCAAACCAAAATTGGTGGCCGAGCCGGTTTGCGGCACCGGCTGAAAGCGCGCCTGGACATCCGGTTTCAAAAGGTCAGCCAGTGTCAGCTCGCCGCCGGCGTCTTCAAGGTAGGTAAACGACTGGGACAGTACATATCTGTCGTCGCTGCCGATGATGATCTCCCGCGCTTCGGTGCGCTCCTGCGCGGGCTCCTGCGGCTGCGACCAAACCAATGGCCCGGCGCCGACCAGCAGCAAGGCAAGCACAACCCGAAACAGGTACCGGACGCAAGACGTCATGGGTTGGCGGCAAGAAGCAGGGACTTGCGCCTCTGCACCTGTCCCGGCGAGGCGGCAGAAGCCGGAACGGCGCCTGCTGCGTGCCGCTGGCCATTGCAGACTTCATGGCTGATCGCCAGGTTTTCTGCGTGGCTGTTGCCCCCTTCACTCAGGGGCAAAATGTGCTCCAGGGTGGCGGCCTGGGGCGTAACGTGCTCACCGCACACCCAGCACGGCACCACGCCGTGGAGCTGCCGCGCCACAGTTTTGTAGATCTTGTCCCGGGTATGCCCCAGCCTGCTCACGGCAGCGTTTTCCTCTGACCGCCGCTCGCGGGCAGCTGCCTTTGAGCAGCGCTCATTGCCGTGCCCCTATTCGAGCCTGGCCGGCCGCGCGTCGGCGGGTTGGGTGAAGGAGTCTTCCCACTGCGTGGCAAAACGGTCGTTCTTGTCGATACGAATGCCGCCGGTGCCATCGGGGTTGAAGCCGACATTACGGGTAGCCGCCGCCCGAGAGACTTCGGGCTGATTGTCCTTGTTGAGTTCCTTGAGCGCGGCGTCCTTGGCGGCCTTGACACGTTCCCGGGTGAAGGATTCCAGGTCGGCGTGGAAACTGCTGTCGCCACCGCGGGTTTCCTGGTGCTCCTGCACCAGCTCCTCCGGAATTTCACCCAGGAAGGCGGCGCGCATGGCGCTGACCGTGGGCGGCCGGCCGGCCTTGATCGACGTGAAGGCAATGCCGCAATCCGACAGCAGGGTTTCCTTGAGCTGGCGGGTGGCCTTGCTCACATCACGTTTGCCGCGCAAATCCACGCAACCGACGACCTTGCCATCGAGGGTGCAGACAGTGAAGGTCGTGTAGACGCCATTGAGCATCTCAAGCAGGCGTGCAGTTTTTTCCTTGTCTTTTTCCTTTTCCTTGTCTTTTTCCAGCGGAATGGTAAAGCGCAGCACCGGCAGCTTGACCATCACCGCGTGGTCGTGGAAAGTGCTTCGCAGCCATTTCCATACCTCGTATTCATCGTTGGTAACCACCCCGCGGGCACGCAGCGGCCATTTGTGGGGTATCCGCAGCTTCGCACTCGCGCTTTTCCGCAGCCAGGCGGCATACAGCAAAATACCCGCAAGCGCGCCCACGGCGACGCCCAGCAATGTCATCAGCCATGAAATCAGGTTCAAGATGCAGTTCTCCTCTATCGATCGGGGGATGCCGCCGAAGCCAGGCAACGCAGGCGGGCGACCCCAGTGAGTCACAGAACGGACGCCCTGTCAATTCAGGCCAGCGTCCCGGTGCGTTATTAAAACAGGTTTTGCCGGTTTTCCAGGGGTTTCAGGCACAAAAGAGTCTCCAGCCCAACCCCGCCGTGCGCAAGCAGCTATATTTTTCATAGCAAGGCGCAGGCTGGTGCAAAACATTGCAGCGGTACAGGTTGATGAATGGACCTTTGCCACGCAGGCCGCGAATCGGTATGCTCGATTTTTTGCAGGAGCCCAACATGCCACGCAAGACCGCCCAGGATTTTGACCAGGAACTGCTAATCCTGTTTGATGCCTATGTCCATGGCACGATCGACAGGCGCGGCTTTCTGGAGCGCGCCCAGAAATTCGCCACCGCCGGCCTGACGGCAACGGCCCTGCTGGCCGCCCTGAGCCCCGATTTTGCCGCGGGGCAGCAAATTGCACGGGATGACAAACGCATCAAGACCGACATGGTCAGCTATCCGTCGTCCGCCGGCTCCGGCACGGTCAAAGGCTATCTGGCCAGGCCCGCCAATGCCACGGGAAAACTGCCCGGCGTGCTCGTCATTCATGAAAACCGCGGCCTCAACCCGCATATTGAAGACATCACCCGCCGGCTGGCGCTGGACAACTTCATTGCCTTCGCACCCGACGCACTCACCCCTTTGGGCGGCTACCCCGGCGACGAAGACAAGGCGCGCGAGTTGTTCGCCAAACTGGACCAGCGAAAGTGCGTGGAGGATTTCGTGGCGGCCACCACCTGGCTCAGGAGCCGGGACGACTGCACCGGCAAGCTGGGTGTGGTCGGGTTCTGCTATGGCGGCGGCATGTCGCACACACTCACCACGCGCCTTCCAGAGCTCAGCGCAGCCGTCCCCTTCTACGGAAACCTGCCGGCAGCCGAAGATGCCGCCAAAGTCAAGACGCCGCTGCTGATCCATTTCGCTGCGGTGGATGAGCGCATCAATGCCGCATGGCCCGCCTACGAGGCGGCACTCAAGGCGGCAGGTGCGAATTACACCGCCTACCAGTACCCGGGCACGCAACACGGCTTCAACAACGACACCACGCCGCGTTATGACGCCGCCGCGGCCAAGCTGGCGTGGGAGCGCACCCTGGCGTTTTTCAACAAACAGCTCAGGGCCTAGAACCGGCCAGGCATCGCGGGCCTGCTGCCCGCCCATCCTTGCATCTCCCCCCGCGAAAACCCTGCCCGGAACGCACCAGGCACGGCTTTTGCACGCGTTACCATTGGCTACTTTCGCTTTTCGGCCTGTCCGCGAGCCGGCGAGCGTTTCCCTCACTCAGATCCCCTGGACACAACCATGAACATTCTGCAAAAAATTGCCGCGACAGCCGGCTTGCTTACCTGTGCGCTGGGCGCAGCCCAGGCCCAAAACAGGGAGCTGGTCGTCGGCTCCAGCGCCACCTACCGCCCCTTTGCCTATGAGAGCCCGACCAAGGAAATCGTCGGCTATGACGTGGACATGATCAAAGCCATCGCCCAGAAAGCCGGCCTGCAGATCAAGATCGTCAACACCCCCTGGACCGGCATCTTTGCGGCCCTCAACAATGGCGATGTGGACCTGGTCATCTCGGGCGTCACCATCAACGACAAGCGCAAGCAGTCCTACGACTTCACGGCCCCCTACTTCGAAGCCCGCCAGTTGATCGCCGTGCACAGCAACAGCACGGCCAGGAGCCTGAAAGACCTTGCCGGCAAAAAAATCGGCGTGGTCACCGGAAGCACCGGCGACGACATGGCTTCGCGCGAATTCGGCAAGACCAACCCCGATATCCGCCGCTTTGAAAGCACCCCGGTCGTGATCTCCGAGCTGGCCAACAACGGCCTGGACGCCGCCATCGGCGACAACGGCGTGATCGCTTTCCGTGCCCAGGAACACAAGCAGCTCAAGACCGTCAGCGACGCGAGCTTTCCCAAGGAATATTTCGGCATCGTCGTGAAACAGGGCAACAAGGCGCTGCAGGACAAACTCAACGCAGGCCTGGCCGCCGTCAAGGCCGACGGCAGCTATGCCGCCATCTACAAGAAGTGGTTCCAGGCCGACGCTCCCGCGTTGCCCGCCCAGTAAACACCAGGACACCTCCTTATGGAACACGTCCTCTGGTTCGGCTGGTTCCGGGCCGACATCATTGCCGAGTACAGCGTGCTGTTCTGGCGCGGCCTGCAGATGACCATCATGGTGACGCTGATCTGCATCGTGCAGGGCACCTTGCTGGGTCTGGCGGTCGGCATGGCACGCGTGGCCGAATCGCGCCATTCACCTGCGCGCGAGATCTGCAAATACGCCCTGCGCTGGCCGTCCACCGTCTACGTCAGCTTTTTCCGCGGCACGCCGTTGTTCGTGCAGATCCTGCTGATTCACTTCGCGGTGCTGCCGCTGTTCATCAACCCGACTGACGGCCTGATCATCTCGGGTGAAACAGCGCGCGACATCAAGCAGAACTACGGCGCTTTCCTGTCCGGCATCGTGGCGCTCACGCTCAATGCCGGCGCCTACATTTCCGAGATCTTCCGCGCCGGCATCCAGTCCATCGACAAGGGCCAGGTGGAAGCCTCGCGTTCGCTGGGCATGTCTTTTCCGCGCACCATGTACCACGTTGTGCTGCCGCAGGCTTTTCGCCGCATGCTGCCGCCGCTGGGCAACAACGCGATCTCGCTGCTGAAAGACTCCTCGCTGATTTCGGCGATTGGCCTGGCCGAACTGGCCTACGCCGCGCGCACCGTGGCCGGCGCCTATTCACGCTACTGGGAGCCCTACCTCACCATCTCCCTCATGTACTGGGTGCTGACGCTGGGGCTGGCTTATGTTGTCAAAAGACTGGAGGCTCGTTATGGACGAGGTGATTCGCGTTAACCGGCTGACCAAGCAGTTTGGCCACACGCCGGTGTTGCGCGGCATCGACTGCGCCATCAAGGCCACCGAAGTCGTCTGCGTCATCGGGCCTTCCGGCTCGGGCAAAAGCACTTTTTTGCGCTGCCTGAACGGACTGGAAGACGCCAGCGGCGGCGAGGTGCTGGTGCACGGCGTGTCGGTGCACGAACCCAAGACCGACGTCGATGCCCTGCGCTCGGAAATCGGCATGGTGTTCCAGCGCTTCAATCTGTTCCCGCACAAAACCGTGCTGGAAAACATCACGCTGGCGCCGACCAAGGTGCGCAAGCTGACGGCACTTGAGGCGCGCAACCGCGCCAGTGAGTTGCTGGTCAAGGTGGGGTTGCTCGACAAGATCGACGCCTACCCCAACCAGCTCTCCGGCGGGCAGCAACAGCGCGTGGCAATTGCCCGTGCGCTGGCCATGCAGCCGCGCATCATGCTGTTTGATGAGCCCACCTCTGCGCTCGACCCCGAAATGGTCGGCGAAGTGCTGGCCGTGATGCAGGCCCTGGCCGAAGAAGGCATGACCATGGTGGTCGTCACCCACGAAATGGGTTTTGCCCGCCAGGTGGCCGACCGCGTGATGTTCATCGACGAAGGCCTGGTGATCGAAGAAGGCTCACCGGCGGAGATCTTTGACAACCCCAAGGAAGAGCGTACCCAGCGCTTTCTCAGCAAGGTGCTGTGAGGCAGCGCGCGCCCGCTCCTGCGGGCACGCGCTTCTCCCAGCAAGGTTCAGCCATCCAGAGAGGTCGCCATGCCTGCAACCCTCCGGGCCATCCAGGCCGACATCACGAAGCTGCAGCTTGACGCCATCGTCAACGCCGCCAATTCATCGCTGCTGGGCGGCGGCGGTGTCGACGGCGCCATTCATCGCGCTGCAGGGCCCGAACTGGTTCATGAATGCCGCCTGCTGGGTGGCTGCAAAACCGGCGAAGCCAAGTTCTCCAAAGGCTATCGGCTCCCGGCGAAGTTCATCATTCACACGGTGGGCCCGGTCTGGCGTGGCGGCAACAACGGCGAGCCTGAGTTGCTGGCTTCCTGCTACAGGCGCGCCATGGAAATCGCGGCGGCCAAAGGCGTCACGTCGATGGCCTTCCCCAGCATCAGCACCGGCATTTACGGCTACCCGATTGAGCTCGCCGCCGGGGTTGCGGTGTCCAGCGTGCGCCATGCTCTGCAGCAGCCCTCTTCCTTGACGGAAGTGGTGTTCTGCTGCTTTTCGGCGCAAGACCTCGCCGTTTACGAACGCGTGCTGGCTGATACGGCGACTTGAACCTTCCAAGACGTACCCACATCATGTTCTGGTCTAAATCCTGGAGAGGAAAACTGTTTGAAAGCGGGCTGCAACTGCTCGAAATGGCGGTGGGCTTCGGGCTTGTCACCACGGCGGCTGTATCCATGACCGTGGGAAAGTTCATCGTCGTGGGAATTTTTCTGGCTTTGACGCTAGCGGTGCTGCTCCGCTTTGTTCGCCGGCGTTCGTCCCGGAAGCCCGGGCCTTGATGGGTGGACCATCCATGTGCAGTGCTTTCGACTTTTTCTCCACGGTGACACTGGCGGTCGTATGCCTCACGGCCGTTCCGTTGGCAGTGCTGCACGACCGATTTTTGAGGCGCCTGGAAACAACGCACCCCTCCTTGTGGGAAGAACTGGGCGCCCGGAAGGTGTGGTTCCGGGACGGCGACAAGGCTTACGCGGCCGCACAACTTTTTTTGCTCGGCGGCGAGTACCAGTCTTTGAGCGATGCAGCGCTGGTCAAGTTGGGTGACCGCGCCCGCCTGGCGGGCCTCGTGTTCGGACTCTCCCTGTTTGTATGGACCATCCTTCAAAATGTGACTCACGGAACACCGCAGCTGTCCTGCCTCTGGCGCTAGTTCCAGCGCACCGCCGCGAGGGCAAGGGGTTCTACTAATATCCCGGCACCTTCAATACCCGCGCCAGGTAATCAAAAAACACGCAATACAGCGCAATCGGCAGCGGCAGGCCCAGCAGCGTGCCCACCATATAGTCGCGAAACTTCACGCCTGACATTGCCAGCGCATAGTTCAGTGCCGGTACAGTCTGCAGCAGCATGCGCAGCACCACGATGCTCGCCACCGGTCGCGCGTCCAGCTGAGCCAGCGTGCGTTGAGCCCACTGACCCTTGATCTGCCGCAAGGCGTCTCCGCCCATCAGGCGAATCAGCCAGAAGGTGAAGGCACATGAAATTACGGCCGCGAGGTAGGTCGCCAGGCCACCCCACATCTCGCCGAGTGCCAGCACAGCCGCGGCCAGAAAAATCCAGCCGGGGATCTGGATCAGGTTACCCAGCGCAAACAACGCGATAAAAATCAGCAAGCCGCTGACTTCGTTGTCCAGGAATTTCTGGTGCAGGAAGACCAGGCTGAAGTTGTCGCGCAAACCGGAAAGCTGGAACACCGCCAGCAGCAGCCCCAGAAACGCGACCACGGCGATCAGTCTTTTGTAGCGGTGCATCTTGACTCTATTGCGGGTTTGGGCGGGGACACCGGCCGATTTTAGGCGCCAGCCAACCCATGGCCATCCGGCCAGCCCGGGGCCCTTTTTGCAAATAAATGCAATCAGCCTGTAAGAAGCGCCCGCCCGGCCCGACCAAACAGCAACACGCAGCAAGACTGCGGCGGAAATCCCGGCAATCCAGTGGAAAACCGGGCGTTGCGGCCAGCAAAAGAGGAGCATTTCATGAACACGTCCCGGCAGATCATCCACCCCGGCTGGTTGCGCGCCATGCACTGGCTCAACGCGCTGGCCGTGGTGGTATTGATGATGAGCGGCTGGCGCATCTACAACGCCACGGCCTTCCTGGGCTTCAGCATTCCCAAAGACCTCACACTGGGCGGCTGGCTGGGCGGCGCGCTGCAATGGCACTTTGCGGCCATGTGGCTGCTGTTCTTTAATGGCCTGCTCTACCTGGCGTTCAACATCGTCACGCGCCGGCTCTTTCACAAATTCTTTCCGCTTTCACCCAGGGCGCTGGTCGCCGACTTGCTGGCGGCCCTCAAGGGCAAGCTGGCCCATGCCGACCCCAGCCACTACAACACCGTGCAGCGCCTGGCCTATCTCTTCGTCATGGTGGACAGCGTCCTGCTCGTCGTTTCCGGCCTGGTGCTCTGGAAGTCTGTGCAGCTTCCGCTCCTGCGCGAACTGATGGGGGGTTACGAAGGTGCACGGCTGGTTCACTTTTTCGCCATGGCCGCGCTGGCCGCATTCGTCGCGGTTCACCTGGTAATGGTGGCGCTGGTGCCGCGCACCCTCGTCTACATGGTTCGCGGCCGCTGACCCGCCGAACAGCCCAACCGCCGCAAAGCCGCAAGGATTACCCATGATCATCAAGCCCCCTCCCCGTATGGACATCGACAGCGCCACCGTGCTGGACGAAGCCGTTGCACGCATTGCCCACACCCGCAAGCTCAGCACGGCGCGCCGCAATTTTTTACGCACCTCGCTCACGCTGGGCGGCCTTTCAATGCTGACCGGCTGCATGCTGGACGACAGCGAAAGCGTCAACACCGCTCTCGGCAAGATCTCGCGCATCAACGACGAGGTGCAGGGCTTCCTGTTTGATCCCAACCGCCTGGCGCCCACCTACCCCGAATCCATGATCACCCGGCCTTTCCCCTTTAACGCCTACTACGGCGAGGACGAAATCCGGGAAATCGAGGAAAGCAGCTACCGGCTCGAAGTCACGGGCATGGTGTCCGACAGGCGCAAATGGGCCCTGCCCGAGCTGCGCGCCATGGCACAGGTGGACCAGGTCACCCGCCACATCTGCGTGGAAGGCTGGAGTGCGATCGGCAAATGGGGTGGCGTGCATTTCGGCACTTTCCTGCGTCATGTGGGCGCCGACCGGAGCGCGAAGTACGTCGGCTTCAAATGCGCCGACGACTACTTCACCAGCATCGACATGCCCACCGCGCTGCACCCGCAAACCCTGCTGGCGCTGACTTACGACGGGCAGCCGCTGCCGCCCAAATACGGCTTCCCGATGAAGCTGCGCATGCCCACCAAGCTGGGCTACAAGAACCCCAAACACATCCAGGCGATTTTTGTCACCAACACCTACCCTGGAGGCTACTGGGAAGACCAGGGCTACAACTGGTTCGGAGGTAGCTGAGCACCGCTCAGAGACCCTGCAACGCGGGCAATCATTTAGCGGTTGCCTTTTTTCAACAATCCATCCATTTATTTACCACTCAAGGACAACACCATGAACAAATTGACTGCTTCCCTCCTGTCTGCCTGCATGCTCTTCGCCGGCGGCAGCGCCATGGCGCAAGACGCGATGAAGAAGGACGCCATGGGCAAAGACGCCATGGCCAAGGACGGCATGAAAAAAGATGCGATGGCCAAGGACCCGATGGCAAAAGATGCCATGGGTAAAGATGCCATGGCAAAGGACGCCATGGCAAAAGATGGCATGAAGAAAGGCGACAAGATGGCCAAGAAGGACAAGATGAAAAAAGACCACATGGCCAAGGACGCCATGGGCAAGGACGAAATGAAAAAATAAGGCCAGATAAGGTCAGGTAAGGCCACGGAGCCTTTTTTATCCGGGGGCTTTGGCTTCGGTCCCAGCCCCCGGAACCTCTCCGGAAGTCAGCTCTGGACGGCTTTCCATTTTTGAAGGTTTCACAAGTTTTCTTGAACGAAAAACTCGCTTTACCCAATACCATCCAGCGCAAGCAGCTATCAAATAAATAGCATGGACATCAGGAGGTGATGCCCTGCAAGCGCTATACCTGGCCTGTGCATGGTCTTTGGCTCGCTGCCGCTTTTAGCGCTCTGCAGCCGCATCCATGAAAAATTTCACTCGCTCCGCGTCAGCAGGGTGCGACGCGAAAGCGATCCCCAGCCACGAGTCCTGATCAGGCAGATTTTCACCGGGCTTGCCAGCTTCAGCGGCCGGCGCGGGCTGTTCCGCTTTGCCTGCGTCCTTCTTTCCGTCGTTCTTGTCTTCGTTCTTTTTGGCGGCGATCCGCTCGAACAGGGTCACCATCACCGCGGGTGAAATCCCTGCGGCTTTCAGGATGCGCACCGACTCCTGGTCGGCCTCACGCTCGGCATCGCGCGAATAGCTGGCCTGCCCCAGCAACACCGGCACGCCCGCCAGCACGGTACTGAAGTCGCCCAGAACAGTGGCTGCCAGCCCTCCCAGCGCGGTTACCTGCACCAGCATGCGCAGGCCGTGGCGGTGCTGCACATGGCCCAGCTCGTGCGCCAGCACTGCGGTGATGACTTTGTCGTCCCGCCCCACCAGTTCCACCAGTTCGTCGGTCATCACCATCGTGCCGCCCGGCAGGGCAAATGCATTCGGGCCGATGCGGCTTCTGCGAAACACCAGCTGCCAGGATGGCAGGCTGCCCGCAGGCATGGCGCCGGCAGCCTTGGCGAATGCTTCGCGCAGACGTGCCTGCTCAGCGGCCGGCAGGCGGCTGGGCCGCATCAGGTGCTCATCGATCGCGGCGAGGGACGTCTCACCCAGCGCGCTGTCAACGCTCAGCGGCGTGACCGCCACTACCGCGCGGGCCGCCACGGGCAAGCCCCATTGCTGTATGGCCACCAGTAACAACACCAGCGCCAGCGCGCTCGCCATGACCCAGCGCCAGCTTTGCTGCAGGGTCACCACCAGGGAATCGCCGCGGCCACTGCGGCGACTCCAGTCGTCCCAAGCCGCGGCATCAGCACATTGCACAGAACCGCCTTCGGTGAAATGGGCCACGCGCTGCCCGTAACGGGTGCGCTCGGGCCACTGCACCTTGCGCAGCAGCACGCTGCGGTGAAAGCCCTCACCATGAACCAGCAGCTGGTCGCCCGCCACCTGCAGCGTCACGGCGCGCGCGCGCGCGCTGCTGCCGTCAAAGTAGCTGGCTGAAAGCACCGGCGCCTGGCTTGTCTGCATGCGCGTCAAAACCCGATGTCGAGGCCGAACAGGTCACCGCCGGCTTCACCCGCCGCGTCGCCTTCAACGGCCTGGGCCTGACTCAGCAGCGTATCGGGGCTCACACGTGTCTTGACCGTCACGGCTTGCACCCGCAGGCGGGCCATGGCCACCGCCGCAAACGGCCAGTAAAGTCCCAGGGTCAGCACCACCAGCAGCCAGTTTTTCACGGTCAGCCACAGCAGCGAACCAAAGCGCAACTGGCTGACAAAGCGCAGGGATGCATTGCCGGTGCGTGTCCACACCAGGTTCTGAAAGCGCGAGGTGGCATAGGGCTTGACCAGCACCAGCAGGATCATCATGACGGCCAGCGGCACCAGGCCCACGAGCATGAAGAGGCCGACGGAAGGACGGCCCTGCGCGCCCCTCGCCGCATAAATAATGGCGCCGGCAAGACCTCCCGACACCAGCAGCGGCAGCACCGCCAGGCTCAATATCTTGAAGAAAAGTTTGTAGAAAGAACCCAGCGTAGCCTTGAAGGTGGTCTGCAACGACGCGAACGCGTAGTGGTTGTGCTGGTACTGCTTGAGGTTCCAGAGCAGCCACGGCAGTACGGCCAGCGAAGCCAGGCCCACCACACCCACGGTTTTCACATACCAGAGCGGTGGTTTTTCAGGATCGGCGACCTGCGTCAACGCGCCCAGAATCACCAGGCTGGGAATAAACAGCGGCAGCACGGCGCGGTACGCGTCGGCCAGCGAGCCCCTGAAGGCAAAGCGCAGGCCGCGCCAGCTGCTGTTGGCCATGCGGAACTGCATGGAGGACTTCAGCAATGCCGGCCAAAGGGCCGCCACGATCAGGAAGGCCACAAAACCTGCAGTGGCTGAGAACTGGCCCGCGGCGGAATACAGAATGAACAGCAGGCCCACCAGCAAATAACCCTTGAGCAGTTTGAGCGGATTGGCATGAAAGCCCATCGGCTCGCCGCCCACCACCGTGTTGCCATAAAAATAGCGCAGGCGCCGCACCTTGGCCCAGGGGTAATAAATACCGGCGGTGATCAGAAGCAGCAACAGGTTCACGATCCAGATCCGGAAGTATTCGCTTCCGGATCCGGTGAACTCGATGTCCAGTTGCGTTGGGGACTCTTCTGCCGGCAACGCCGGCGTGTCTTGGTTCAGTACTTGCGCGTTCAAAATGTTCCTCCCGAATCACTGGTTGTTATGCGTGTTGTGGGGCGCTGTGTGCGCCCTCTCGTCAAATAATGTAACGCGCCTTTGAACGGGGGCGAATTTGCAACATTGGTGCACCCCTGAACGAATCAATTGGCGCCGCGCCGCTTGTGGCCGGCCCGCTATGTCCCTGGCACAACCGGCTTGAGCCATAGCGCCGCGGCGTCAGCGGGCGCCATGCACCGCAGATTCACGTCCTGCCAGATGACTGCTGCGACCTCTTCAAGCTGGTCAGGCCCGACGGTGTGCCATCGCTGGTGCAGCCTTTCAGCGCAGCGGGCAATCCATTCGGGTGGGGTGTTTGTGTCCATGCGTAAATCATAGTTGAATACTGTATGCATGTACAGTACTATTGTTCTTCAAAGTGATTCCATAGAACAACCAACCCAGAGACTGACATGCAGCTTCTACATGACCCTCCCACCAGGCCACCCTTCACCCCTGTCACCCTGGCCACGCCAGTCACTCCGGTCATTCCGTTTACCCGGCCACAACAGGGCCGCACCTCTGCCAACTGGCCGTTTTACGTGCAAGCCCCGAAGCAGCTCTCAAGCGATGTCAGGGCAAACGCCTTGCGCGTCCTGGAAACTTCGGCGCGCTATTTTTTCAGCGCGCCTAGCGCGCGATAGTGCCGCCCCCTTACCGCCCTGCTCCAAATCACCAGGCCGCAAAAACTTTTACACGGCAACCCGCAAGGCAGCGCCCTGGTTTTGCTATGTTTTTGATAGCTGCTTGCGCCCGCCCTTATTAGCCAAAAACCCGTTTACTTAGGGAATTTGAGAACCGCCGGCAGGTCTCAGTTACCTGGCCCGTCAGAACGCCATGGACGCCTGCAGCCACAGCGTGGGCCGTTTGGCCGATGAGGCCGGGATGGAAGTCGGCAGGCCGCCGTCGGTACGCCAGGCCAGCGAAGAACGCAGCTGCACACCCGCCAGTCTGGCATTCAGGCCAAAACCCGCGCCGGCCAGCTGGCGGCTGTTGGAGGCCGCCGCGCCGAAAGGGTTGCGGTTGATGGTGACCTTGCCCCAGTCATAGAACACGGTAGCCTGCACATTGGCCATCACGTTGTGGCGCAACTCAACCGTGCCGCGGTAACCTTCGTCGCCGCCAGCCTCACCCTGCGGATAGGCGCGTACGCCGTTGACACCACCCAGGGAGAACTTCTCGGACGAATCCAGGTTTTTGCTGGCCAGCTGGCCCGTCACTGACACGGCCAGGAAGGTGCTGTCGGTAAAGCGCTGCAAGCGACTGGCGCCATAAGAAACACGGGTGTAGCTGCCGTTGGACTGGGCCGAGGCCGCGTCAATGGCCAAGGCGGTGGGCGAGTTGATACGCAGGTTGCCCATCGCCACCGACAAATCCAGGCCGGTGATGCCCCCGCCGCCCAGGGCGTCTTGCAGGTTGCCTGAAAGGCCGAAGGTGGTGACCAGGACTTTCTTGGGTGTGAAGGTAGAGGTGGCGTCTACATAGTCTTTGAGCTGCTTGTCTTCAACCGACACGGTGCCGTTCAGGTTTTTAAGCTGGCTGCGGATGAAGGGGTAAGCGGCAAACACGCTGGCGGCGGTGGCCGTGCCATGGGCCTGCAAGGTCTCAAACTCCTGGCCCAGCTTGTAGCGCGTATCGAAGTACGCGGCGCCTACCTTGAGGCCGTCGCTACCGACAGGCAACTGATAGGCCAGCCGCGTGAAGTTCAGGTTGCGGCCGCTGGTCAGCGCATTGACGGTGAGCTGGTCACCGATCTTCAGCGGGCTGACGAGGTTGAACGTACCGGCCACGCGGTATTCGCCGGTGTAGCGGCTGCCGTAGTTGTCGACCACGACATTGCCGCTGTAGGGCTTGGCCGGGTTGACCTCAATCAGCAGCTCGGACGTGCCCACGCTGGCGCCGGGCTGCAGCGTGGCGCGCGAGGTGCTGACGCCTGGCGTGTCTTGCAGCAGCAACAGGCCGCGGTCAATCTGGTCGGACTTGATGACGTCGCCGTCTTTGACCTGGCCCAGGTAGGCCTGCGCGCGTTCGTCACTCAGCAGTGACTGGTTGTTGATCTTGTGGCTGGAAATGCGCCCTTCGATCACGCTGATGGTGATGGCGCCATCGGTGATGTCCTGCGCGGGCAAATAAGCGCGGGCCACGGCAAAACCCTGGCGGCGGTAATACGCGGTGACGCGGCGGGCGGCGGCACTGAGCTGGCTCAAGGACTGCTCGGCACCTATGAGGCCGGCCACCAGGGGTTGCAGCTGCGCGCTGGGGATCTCCTGGTTGCCGGTGATGGTGATGGACTTGACGAGCACCTTCGCCTCGCCCTTCTGGCTGAGGTCGGCTGACTCTTCGATGCGCTGCAGCGGAACGCTCTGTGGCGGCGGCAAGGCGGGCGCCTGCTGCAGGTCGCGCAGCACCTGGCCGGCGTCAGGGACTGGGGCAGTCTGCGCCCAGGCGCCGGTATACAAAGCTACCAACAGAGCGGAAGCCAGCGCGGAAAGGGGTAACGAATTCTGTTTCATTTTTTCGCTCTACTTTTCTTAATGCTCATCCAACACAAGCAACTGCTCCTTCATGGCAGCTGACCATCCATACACCCCATCGCCCCCCCCAGGGCCATGGCTTCGATGCCCCGGGCGACATCCTGCAATTGTGTGTACCCGACTCTCATACAGCCATACTGCGGATGCAGTACGTCCAGCGTGACCGCTCCGGCAATGTCGCAGAGACAGCTCATCCTGTATGTCCCCATTTTTAGGGACATGAAACCAATCGTAACTATATCTGCCGGTTTTGCCTGTAGCACAAATGCGCTATGAGGCCCACCCTAATCCGTCGCCCAACGTCGCCCAACGTCGCCCAACGGCGCCCCAATTGATGTAAGCGCTCGGCCCAACCAGGGATTCCCTGCAGGCTCCGAAATGGCCAGGCCGCGCGTCCAGCTCGCCATCGTTGGGGGACGACTTGGCTTTCGCGGAGTCATTGCTACATTTTTAATAGCTGCTTGCGACCGCCCATAAATGGCTACAGCCCGACCGAGCTAATAAAGAGCCATGAAAATGGTTTATTCACAAGTGGCACGGCTAACGCTTTTGGGCATCAATAAACCGCTGCTGACGATACTGACCAGCGAGTTCGACAGCCTGGCGTTGCCGCTGTCCCGCTGTCCCGCTGTCCCGCTGTTGCCATTCCCGCCCGCCTCATCGTCGCGGTTGTCGGGCTCAATGAAGCTGGCGGGCCGCTGTTGACCGTCTCGCGGCTGGTTTGGTAGACGGTTTGCAGCGCGATCCTGTACTGCACTGTGTCTGGCGTGCCGAGCGTAGTACTGCCTGTACTGGCAGTCACCAAAGGCAAGCCAGTGGCCAGCAAGGTAACCACACCTGTGCAGGCTGCCTGCGCAGAGTCTCACCGCAGGCCCACCAGGGCCTCGCCCGCCCCCTCCCCAAGCTGCCGCCTATTCGCCTCTGTCCTGGCGGGCTGCCTCTGCGGCGGCATTCAACGCCTTCATGCGCGCGCCATCATCCAGTATGTTGAACGGATCGTCGTCCACCACGCTCGATATGCTGCCTGTGCCATCTCCATTGGCGCTATCGGCGCCACCCGTGACGCCACCCATGGCATTGCCCATACCTGCAATGATGTTGAGCGCGGACACATAAGGCCCATCCAGCGCTGCCGTCACGCCGAAAAGGGATGCAGGCAAAGGCGGCGTACCGATCATCGTCAGCGTGCCGCTGGTATAGACGACGTTGTAACCCAGGGCCGATGCCAGCGTGCCCTGCGTGATGGCATGTGTGGGGCCGGTCGTGGCAGCGCCTGTGGGCGCCGACAGCGCACCGCTCAGCGCGCTGGCCGCAGTGTCGCCCGCCACCAGGCCGCTGTTGACGGTGTAGGTGAGGGCCGGGTCGGCGCCGCTGTATGCCTTGCTCACGTTGTCGCCGCTCACGTTGAGCGTCGGCACAACGTTATAGACAAAGCGGTTACCGGTGAGAGAGGTCATTGACGCATCGGTGGGCGCGTTGGCCGCATAGGTGCGGCCAAAGGCGTTGCCTGTGGAAACCATGCCGCCCAGGTTACTGGCAACAGGACTGGTCGAATAGACGAGGAAGCGGCCCGCGCCTGGGTTGAGCGCACCGCCGCCGGCGTTGTTCACAAAGTTGCGCCCGGCGGCCAGCACCAGCGAGTCATTGGCCGCGCTGCCGGAGGTGACGCTGTTGTTCAAGGTGAGGTCGCTGGCCGCCCCTGTGGTGCGCACCAACACCTTGCCGCTGGCAGTCAGCCCTGCTGTGTTGACGGTGCCAATGGCCAGCGCACCGGCCTGCGAGTAGCTGGCGTTGCCTGTGTTGCCGGCCAGCGTGGTCACCGCATTGGCGGCGTTGGTCAGTGCGTGGCTGCCCGTGCCCAGCAGCTCCAGGCCGGTGGCCGTGATGCCCGCGGTTTGTGTGCTGGTACCGGCGGTGCTCAGCGTGAGTTCGCTGGCCGTCAGCGCGCCGTTGATGGCGATGTTGCCACCGGTCGTGATCAGCTTGAACTTGTCCTGCGCATTGCCGAAGGCGTTGTCGACCGTGATGCCGGCCGCGGATGACACGCTGACTGTCTGCGCAGACCCGGCGTTAGTGCTGATGGCGAGATTGCTGGTACTCAGCGCATTGGCGGCAGTGAGGCTGATGTCGCCCGCAGCGCCAGGTTCTGTGGTCGCCAGCGTTTGCAGGCCGGTCACATTGGTGCCCAGCGTGATGCTTTCCCGTGCGGTCGCGTTAAGCGTGGTGCTGGTGATGTTGTTGGCCGCGCCATTGGCGTCAAGGATGGCTCCGAGCGAGGAGCTGAGAGTGACCGAGCTGCCGGACACCGTCTTGACCGCCAGGGCGAAGGCAGCGGTGACGTTCACCGCGCCCGTTGCACTGACGTTTTCCAGGGTGCCGCCGTTGGCCAGGTCCAGGTTGACCTGTGAACCGGCGCCGCTCGCCACCGCAACGACCGGGCCGGTCGTGTAAATGGTGATGGGGCGGGCGGTGCTGGCGCCTATGCTGCCGTTGCCCGCCTCCAGGTAGACCGAGCCACCCGAGAGGGGATTGATGTTGGTCTGGACAGTTTGCGTACTGATGCCGCCCGTGGCCACCATGCTGAAGCCGGCGGTGCCCGCAGTCGTACCCGTGGCGTTGCTCAAAAAAGGCATGTAGGAGCCCACCATCAAGATATTGCCCGTGTTGGCGATATCGACGCGGCCGGCGCTGTTGAAGCTGCCCTGGAAGCTGGCGGTGGCGGCGGTGTTGCGAAGGGTGATGTCGCCCGATGTACTGTTGTTAAGTCTGCCGAAATTCTGGATCTGGTTGCCTGCGTTGGCCAGCGTCATGCCCCCGAAACTGGTGGCCTGCAAGGTGTTCGCGACGATGGCCTGGGTTTGCGACAGCGCGCCGCGGCTTAGCAGCGCAACAAGACCGGTGCCGGACTGGGTGATGCCGGCCGTTCCGTCCACCGTCCCCACCGACAATGCAGAGTAGGAGCTAACCTCGAAATTGTTCGTTCCGTAGGCGCGACCGCTGACCTGGCTGATCTGGTTGAGTGAGTTGGCCAGGATGACGGTTTGTGCATCGGCGTTCAGGTTGGCAACCGTGAATGCCGCTGTTTGCGAGATGCCCGAACCTGCAGTGCTGCTGTTTATCAGGCTCAAGCTGGGTGCGCTGGCCAGGTTGATCGCGCCGCCGGTGTTGCCGATGACTATGCCGCCTGTATTGGAAGTGCTGCCGATCGCGATCACCGACGCGGTGATCCGGTTAAGCTCGGCGTTGCTCAGGTTCATGGCGGCGGTTTCTGATGCGCCGCCGAGTGTGATCGGCTGGTTGGCGCTGAAGATGTCCGTGTTGACCAGCACCTTGCCCGCGCCCGCGTTGACGGCGGAGCCGATGTTGATGCGGTCGCCCAGCAGCGTGATCGCACCGCCTCCGCTGTTAATGCTGGTGCCGTCGATGTTCAGGGCGTAGCTGCCGGCCGGCGCAATTGCACCCGTAGGAAAATTCATTCCGCGCAGCGTCATGGCCGCGGTGTTGGAGTTGATGCTGCCGCCGGTCAGGCTCACGGCATGCCCCCCGCCCATAGAGCTTGTCCCACCGAGGTTGCCGATCATGGTGATCCCGCCGGTCGAGTTGATGCTGCCGCCCACCATGGAGATGCCGGTAATGTTCGCCGTTCCCCCGTTCGAACTACTGAACAAACCCGTACTGTTAAAACCAAGCCTGCCCGCGACGATGTCTGCGCCGGCATCGATGAGGACGCCGGAGCCGCTGATCCCGGCAGCATTTAACGAGGACGATCCGTCCAGCGTGATGCTGCGCAAGGTGCCGGACTGCACTTTTCCTCTTGCTATAAGGCCCTTGACCTCGGTGGCGGCACTACTGACACCGGCCCGGCCGGTAGCGGTGATATAGCCGCCGGTGCTGGATACCTCCGAGCCGGTGCCGAGTTCCACGCCGGCAGTACCTGCCAGGGAAAACAACCCTGTACGCCCGGTGATGTCGATATTGCCCGCACCTGTGATCCTGGCCAGAGAATCCAGCCGTACGCCGCGGGCCACCTGAGCGATGACCCCGGTCATGCCTACGTCACCGGCGATGGTGACGGTGCCGGTGCCGCCGGTCACGCTGGAATTGGTGACGACCACGCCGCCCGAAGAGCCGCCCGTGGCGCTGCCGCCGCCGTTCACCAGTCTGCCGGTGATGTTTATCGTTCCGCCCCCGCTGACGCCGATGTTGGTTTGCGTGGCGCCTTCATTGACGAGCTCGAGCGCGTGGTGGCTCGTCCTGGCACCCGACGCTTCGACGGTGATGTTTCCGGTGCTTGCCACGCTGGTGCCCGCCAGCTTCACGGCGCTATCGGCGCTGTTGATGTTGGCATTGCCGCTGGTAAGCGTGGAGCGGTCCAGCAGCACGCCATACTGCGACTGGTCTGTGGTGGTGCCATTGATGGTGAGGGCGCCGGTGCCGGCGTTCAGGGTGCTTTGGGACACCAGCACGCCCGAACTCCCGGCCTGGCCCGCCGCGGTGAGCGAAATCGCGCCTCCGCTGGTCTGCAGGACCGTATTGCTGACATCCAGCCCGCCGGCAGAGTTGATGTTGATCGTGCCGGCGCCACTGGTCACGGAAATTGCGGAGGTCTTGATGGCCTGGGATGCCGCCGCGGTGGTCACGCTCGCCGAGCCCCCGCCGGAAACCTTGAACGTCAGGCCGGCGCCGTGCGTGCTGCCCGTGAGGTCGATGCCGGTACCGGTGGGACCGGTGGTTCTGATGGTGAGATTGAGGCCACTGAGGAGCTCCACATCGGCATTGCCGAAGGTGCCCGTGACGTTGATCGAATCCGTGGCCTCGATAAGCATATTGGAGCTTGCCGACTCAATAAAGTCTTCGTAAATGGTGTCGACCGCCCCGCCATTGCCGCCCGCGATGGTCATCGTGGCCGGGTCGAGCAGCCAGGTGCCGGTCTTGCCCTGCGGCGCCCGCGTGTTGACCTTGAAGCCCGGCAGGATTTTGAAGTTCGAGGCACTGGTCTCGATAAAGCCGCCGTCGCCGCCATCCGGGGCGCTGGCATCCAGCGTGCCGCCCATGTTGACCATGCCGTGCTCCATATCGCCGATCAGCATGATGCGGCCGGCCTTGTTGGCAATCGTCTTCGCTTCAATGACGCCGGTGTTGTTGACGGTGCCCATGGTCAGGCTGTCGAGGGCTTTGGCGCCCAGCAGCACCTGGCCGCCGTCGGCCTTGATGAGCTGTTTGTTCTCTGCCAGTGCGTTGATCGCGCCCTGATCGATGCTGTAACCGAGCAGGCTTCCGTTGTCCAGATTCAGGGTGATCTTGTTGCCGGCGGCCAGAAGCGCCGTGCCAAGGCTCGCCGTCATCACGCCTTCATTGCGCACTTCGGGCGCCAGCAGTGCCAGGTAGCCACCGGGCGCGGCGTTCAGCGTGCCCTGATTCACCACCGAGCCACCGGAACCCGTGAACACGTTGTTGCCGGCCATGAAGTCGGCATTGCTCATGGAAAGGGTAGAAGCCACCAGGCCGCCAACGTTGACCTGAGAACCCGCACCAAACAACACACCGTTGGGATTGAGAATGAAGACCTGGCCGTTGGCCTTGAGGCTACCCAGCAGCTCGCTCGGGCTGCTGCCGGTGATGCGGTTCAGCGCAATCGCCTGCGCATTGGGCTGGTTGAATCTCAGCGCCTCGTTCGCTGCGGTAGACAGGGATGTCCAGTCGATGGCTACCCGCTGGGAGCTTTGGTTGATCGTGGTGGTGTTGCCTAGCGTGGAGACACTGCCGCTACCCGCCGACACACTGGCATGGGTTGCATCGGCCGCATGCGCTTCATGTGTGAGCACCGCCAGGGAGGTAAGCAACACCAGCGCCGCGCGGCAGGCCGTATTGAGCCTGAAGCCCGCGCCACCACCGTCGACGCCATGGCCTCCTTCCGCCTGCACGTCATCCCACTGCACGCTGCCGCGCGCCGAGCCACCCTTGCTTCTGCCCTTGGCGTTTTCCGCCACGGCCACCCACAGGTTCAGGGCGGCGTTCCAGACGAGGCGGTAAATACGGTTCATGCTGGCGTGACTTTTCATGGAAGCTTTCGTTGACGGGTGAAATTTGCAGCGAACCAGGTTGCCCGCCAATCAGCCGGGCCAGCGCCCCGGATGTTGTGGAACGCCTCGCCCGACTGGCCGTCATCGTACGAATCACGAAAGTCGCTGTCTGTAGCGCATATGCGCTACGCCAGATATCTTCAGGGGCCCCGTTCCAGAGATGAGATCGGGCTGCAGACCAACATAAATGGGCGCGAACAGCTATCAAAAATATAGCGAGCCGGTCGGCCGGATGGCATGATGATCGGCACCGACGGGGCAGTAAACAGGCCCTGCCGGTGACCAGACACCCGTTACCGGCTTGCACGTAGAACAAACGATCTACACAAATAGCGAGTCGTGTACCCGAAAACCGTCGCAAAATGTCTGCCTGATGAATGCACCTCCCGCTGAACAAGACCTGCCCGTGATCCATGTCGCCATCGTCGAGGACGACCCGGGCTTTCGCGGAGCGCTGAGTCGCGTGGTGCAAGGCGCTTCTGACATGCGCCTGGTGGGCGCGGCAGGCACCCGTGCCGAAGGCTTGCAGATGCTGAAGCAGCCGCCGGCCGATGTGCTGCTGGTTGATTTAGGCCTGCCCGATGGCTCGGGCATCGACGTGATCCGCGCGGCTTCCCGACAGTGGCCGGCCTGCAGCATCATGGTGAGCACCAATTTTGGCGACGAGACACATGTGATGCAGTCGATCGAATCCGGCGCTGCCGGCTACCTGCTGAAAGACAGCTCACCGCTGAAGATGGCGGCAGAGATTCGCAGCCTGGCCAGCGGCGGCAGCCCGATCAGCCCCATCATCGCCCGGCAGGTGCTGGCGCGCTTTCGCCGCAGCACCGCAGCTGGCGCCGGCACGACGCCCGCCGATATCGACGCGTCATCGCTGCTGTCGGCACGTGAAAAAGAAGTGCTGGACTACATCACCAAAGGCTTCACTGCGGTGGAAATCGCCAGGCTGATGGAGTTGTCGCACTTCACGGTGCGCACTTTTGTGCGGCGCATCTACAGCAAACTCAAGGTTACCTCCAAGGCTGAAGCGATCTACGAAGCCAGGAACCAGGGCATTTTGGCGCAGTAGTTGCCCGCGCGAATGCCCTTTCATCACCACCGCCTCCTGCGTTTTTCGCCCCGCATGTTAGCGCTGCTGGCAGCGGCTGCGGTGCTGACGGGTCTTGTCGCCTGTGACTCTGCGGGCACCCGCGTGGGTGGCTCCCCCAGCGCAGCGGCCCTGCATCTCACCCAGGCTGACTGGCAGGTGCAAACCGATGCGGGCTTCACCTCGCCACCGCTCACCCTCGACGGCCAAATCCTGCCGGACCGCTGGCAACCCGTTACGCTGCCGCACGCCTTGCCCATAGCGTTGCTGGGACAGGCCCGGGCTGCAGCATCCGCCGGCGCGGCCCCCGTCACACGCACCAGCTGGTTTCGACTGACCGTGCCGCAGGCTCCGGCATCGTCCACGCCACTGGCGCTGTATGCGGCCCGCGTGCGCACCGACGGTACCCTCGCGGTGTATGCCGACGGTCACCTGATACACACCGCACAGCAGCAAGGCCCGTTATGGAACAGCCCGCACACGCCCCTGTGGGTGCTGCTGGAGAAATCACCCGATGGCCGGCCGCCGCACGAGATCACGCTGCGCATCGAGCACACGGCCGCGACGCAGGTGGCGCTGTCATCACTGTGGCTGGGCCCGGTGGATGCCATCAGCTGGCGCTACCACGGCCGCCAATGGCTGCAGCAGGAATTGCCGGGCATGTTCAGCTCGGCTTTCCTCGCGGTCGGCATCTTCGCCTTGCTGGTGTGGTTGCGGCGCCGGCATGAGCCGGGCTATCTGCTGTTTTTTGTGCTGGCGGCCATGTCCTTCATGCGGGGCCTGCATTTTTATGTGAGCTTCCCGATTGCCAACGACTGGTTTGCCTGGTTCACCGTCAACTCGCTGTTCTGGCTGGTCACGGTGGTGCACTTTTCAATCGGCCTGCTGCACCGGCGCCAGCAACTGTGGCTGACGCGGGCACTGATCACCGCGTCCGTGCTGATGGCCCTGCTGACCCTGCCCCTGTGGTCGGCCCTGCCCAATACGCCGAGGACCACACCAGTGCTGTATGTGGTGGCCGCACTGATGGGCGTGAGCGTCAGCGCGGCGGGCGTCATCAACGCCTGGGGGCGCTCTCGCAGCGCCATGGTGGTGGCCATCGGGACGGTGCTGGCCACGCTCTTTAGCGCGACCGACTGGCTGGTACAGAACAATTTCATCAGCCCCGAAAGCTGGTATATGGGCCCGCATACCAACGCGATCACCTTCAGCGTCTTCGGTTACGTGATGTACCGCCGTTACATCGGCGCCATTGCGGAAGTCGAGCAGGTCAACGCCAGCCTGGCCGAGCGCCTGCGGGCGCGTGAAGCCGAACTTGATGCCAGCCACCGCAGCCTGCGCGAGATCGCCCAGCAGCAGATGCTGAGCGATGAACGCCAGCGCATGATGCAGGACATGCACGACGGCTTGGGCTCGACGCTGATCAGCGCCATCCGCTCCATCGAAGGCGGCGGCATGAGCGACGAACGCGTGACGCAGACCCTCAAGGACTGCATGGACGACCTGAAGCTCGCCATCGACTCGATGGAGCCGGTGGAGGCCGACCTGTTGCTGCTATTGGCCACACTGCGTTTCCGGCTCGAACCCCGGCTGGAAGGCACCGGCGTCACGCTGCTGTGGGAAGTGCAGGTACTCCCCACGCTGGATTGGCTGAACCCTTCCAGCGCGCTGCACATCCTGCGCATCATCCAGGAAAGCGTGGCCAACATCCTGCGCCACACACGGGCCACCGAAATCCGGGTGAGCACCGCAACCGAAGGCGCGGGTGTGCAGGTCACCATTGAAGACAACGGCCAGGGCTTCGATGTCGACAAAGCCTTTGGCGACGCCGCGGGGAAAGGCCTGCACAACCAGCGGCGCCGCGCGCAAACCATTGACGGCACGGTCAACTGGCAATCGGGGCCGGCGGGCACGCGCTTTACCTTGTGGCTTCCATTGGCCCCCACAGTCACTCACTCCGTGTAGTTCCTTGCCCCCCGAGGGGGCCGCCAGCCTGTGGCCTGGCAAAGCCGGTTCCACGGCTCATGCTGGTTGAAGAGTTCTGTGCGCACAAACGGGGGCCGCGGGACTGGCTTTGCCAGACCGCAGGCGTCGCCCCCTGGGGGGAACAGGCTACACGAAGTGAGGCTGGACGGGGGTGGGCTTATTCCTCGTTCGTGTTTCCGGCTTCGGCAGCGGCGGCTTTCAGGGCGTCACTGGGGTCTGCACCGCCGCCCTGCACGCCGCCACCGTCACCTGAAGCACCAAGGCTCGCGATGTTCCGCAGCGCACTCAGGTAAGCGTCGCTTGCCGGGCTGCCGCCTGGTACTGCCGGCACCGGCACTATCGGCACCGGCGTTACTACAGGGTTGATGGTCAGCACGCCGTCGACATAGGCCAGCGCGTAGTTGCCGGCACTGTAGCCGCCGGGCGTAATGGCGTAGCTGCCCACGGCGCTCGCGCCTTGCGAACTGCCGCCGTAGGTCAGCGCGCCGCCCAGCACGGCGGCCGTTTCGCCGCCCACAAAGCCGTTGAAACTCACGCCGTTTCCGCCGGTATAGGCGGCGCCGCCGACCGTCCTGCTGTCGTTGTTAGCTGTCACGCCCAGATTGGCCTTGTTGATATCGGCCGTCGCCGTGACGGGAGCCGCAGCCAGCTGGTAGTTGCTGGCCAGGCCGCCCGCGCCGTTGGCCAGGCCGTAGGTGGCGATCACGGTCTTGCCGTTGGCGGCATTCGCATCGGAGAAGCTGGCACCCGTGGAATTCAGGGTCAATAGCTCACCATAAGCCAGGCCCGTCAGGGAGCCGACGTTGCCCAGGGTCGCTGTTGCGCTGCCATCGTAGGTTTTATTATTGGCGGCCATGCCCGACACGCTCACCGTGGCTTTGCCCACCGTCAGGGTGCCGTTGGTGTAGGCAATGCCGTAGCCCAGGGCTGAAGCCAGCGTTCCCTGGGTGATGGCGTGCATGCCTGCGGAGGCTGCGGAACCTGTCGGGGCTGCCAGCACACCGGCCAGCGCGGTTGCAGCCGTGTCGCCGGCCACCAGCCCGGAATTCAGCGTGTACGTCAGGCCCGGGTCGGCCGCGCCATAGACCTTGGCCTGGTTGTCGCCCGTGATGGTGAGCATCGGCGTCACGCTGTACACCATGCGGTTGCCGCTGAGCGAAGTCATGGAGGCATCGGTGGGCCCATTGGCGGCATAAGTGCGGCTGAAGGCGTTGCCGGTCGAGGCCAAGCCGCCCATGGTGTTGGCCGTCGGGTCGGTCGAATACACCAGGAAGCGGCCCGCGCCCGGGTTCAGCGGTGTGGCGCCGGCGTTGTTGATGAAGTTGCGCCCGGCGGCCAGCACCAGCGAATCGTTCGCCGCGCTGCCCGAGGTCACCGCGTTGTTCAGCGTGATGTCACCTGCAGCGCCCGTGGCGCGCACCAGCACCTTGCCGCTGGCCGTCAGCCCTGCCGTGTTGACGGTGCCGATGGCCAGCGCACCGGCCTGCGAATAGTCGACGTTGCCGGTATTGCCTGCCAGCGTGGTCACCGCGTTGCCTGCGTTGTTCAGCGTATGGCTGCCAGTGCCCAGCAGTTCCAGGCCCGTGGCAGTGATGGCCGCGCTTTGTGTGCTGGTACCGGCGGTGTTCAGCGTGAGTTCGCTGGCCGTCAGAGCGCCGTTGATGGCGATGTTGCCGCCGGTCGTGATCAGCTTGAGCTTGTCCTGGCTGTTGCCGAAAGCGCCGCCCACCGTGATGCCGGCATTCGAAGCCAGGCTGACCGTTTGGGCGGAACCCGCGTTGGTGCTCACGCTGAAGTTGCTGGTGTCGATGGCATTGGCGGCGGTGATGCTGATGTCACCGGCTGCGCCCGTGGTGCCCAGCGTCTGTGCGCCGCTCACATTGGTACCCAGCGCGATGCCGTTTTGTGAGGAAGCCGTCAACGACGTCCCGCTGATGTTGTTCGCCGCGCCGTTGGCGTCGGTGATAGCGCCCGCCGCGGCGCTGAGGCTGACCGAGCTGCTCGACACCGTCTTGACCGCCAGGCTGCCGGTCGTGGCCGTGACATTCACGCTGCCCGCCGCGAAGATGTTTTCCAGCGTACCGCCATTGGCCAGGCTCAGGTTGACTTGCGAGGCGCCGCCTGCTGCCACCGCAGTGACGGACGCAGCGGAAATACCCACCGCGCCGGCGGGGTTGGTGCCTACGCTGCCTGCGCCGCCGTCGAGGTAGATCGATCCGCCCGCCGAATTGCTGATGTGCGGGGCCGCGCCACTGGCGACAATGCCCTGCGAGCCCTTGATGCGCACCGCCGCTGTGCCGGCGGCAGTACCCGTGGCCGTGCCGCTGCTGGTGATGCCGCTTGACGCCAGCGTGACCATGCCGATGTTGTCGACGTCAATGCGGCCCGTACCGGTATTGGTGAGGGACGTGAGTGTGGTGTTGATGCCGTTGCGCAGCACGATATCGCCCGCGCCGCTATTGGTCGCCGTAAAAGCGCCGATCTGGTTGGCAGCCTGGTTGAGATTGACGCCACCCACACCGCTGCCGCTGAAGCTGCTGGCAACAATGGCCTGGGTCTGCGCGATGGCGCCGTTCAAGTTGGTGAGCGTGGTGGCGTTGCTGCCCGAGTTGATGCCAGCGTACCCGTCAACCGTGCCCACCGTGAGCGGTGCGGCCTTGCTGCTGGTAACGGCGAATGCGCCGGTGCTAGAGCGCCCGCTGATTTCGTCGATCTGGTTGCCGGCGTTGGTCAGGGTGACGGAGGAGCCCACCGCGTTGAGCTTGCCAACACTGATTGCTCCCGTCTGGCTGATGGTGCTGGCATTGAGCAAACTGATGACTGGCAAGGGTCCTGGTGCGGCAGTGATGGCGCCGGCAATCTCAATACCGCCTGTGCTCGTCAGGGTGCCGATCTGCAACACACCGGCCGTGATGTTGCTCAACTCAAAGGCACTCAAATTCAGTGTTGCGGCTTCAATACCCCCCACCGATGACGCGAGTGTGATCTGTCGGTTGGTGCTCGTGGGCGCAATCACCACACGGCCGGCCCCTGCATTGACCGTATTGTCAATGTTGACCCGGTCGGCAAGAATCTGGATCTCGCCGCCACCGCTGGTGACCGTACCCTGAAGGTTGACCCCATAGCTAGACGCAGGCGCAGGCGCAGGTACGCCAGAACCCCGCAAGACAATGTTCGCGCCATTGGAATTAATGGTGCCGCCGTTCATTAGCAAAGCGGTGGCGTTGGCGGCGCTAGGGGCATTTACGACGCCGGTAATGTCCATTGCGCCGGTGGAACTGATGGTCCCGCTCCCTATGGACGTCCCGATGATTGCGGTAGCAGTCGTTGAAGAACTGACGCTGCCCAGAATGGTCAAACCACCCGTGCCGGCGAGCAGTTGCGCTGCGCCATCGATCACCACACCGGTACCCGCGGAACCACCCACCGTAGCCGAGCCCGTGAGCGTGATTTTTTTGCTGGCGCCAGACTGCACCTTGCCGCTGACATGCAGGCCCGTGCCAGCAAGGATGGAAGCGTTGTTCAGCGTGCCGATGAGTGCAACGTCTCCCCCCGTGCTGGAGACTTCCGCCCCATTGACTAACTGCAAGCCCTCACTGTTGTTAAGCGCACTGCTGCCAACCTGGCCCGTGATGCTGATGTTGCCGGCCCCGGTGACTTTTGTACCTGAATCCAGGCGCACGCCACGTGACACTTGCGGTAAACCGGAAGGTACTCCGGCGTCGCCCGTAACAGTGATGGTGCCGCTGCCTGCGGTGATGTTGGAATTGGTGACGACCACGCCGCCCGCCGAGCCGCCGGTGGCGCTGGCGCCGCCGCTCGTCAGGTTGCCGTTGATGGTGATGTTGCCTGTGCCGGTGGTAGTAACGTTCGATTGGGTAGCGCCGTTGTTCACGATCTCCACCGAATGCGTCGCGCTGGCGCCTGCCGCGCTGAGCACAACGTTGCCGCCGGCCGCACTGACCTTGCTGCCCAGCACCTGGATGCTGCCGTTGGCCGCTGCCAGGCTGACGTTGCCGCCCACGACGCTGTTCTGTATGCCATCGCCCTGCCCCAGGTCTGTTACCACCAGCGTGCCCGTGCCGGTGTGCGACAGTGCAATATGGCCGCCGACTGAATTGATGGCGCTCAGGCGCGCCGCATCAATAGCCGCTGCACCGCCGATGCCATTGCCTATGCCGCCTGCCGCCGTCAGCTTCAAGTCGCCCGTGCGCAGCGTGGCGCCGGTTTGCACGTTGATGGCGCCGCCCGACGTGACGTTCAAGCTGGTCAGCGCCGTGGTGGCGCCTACCGACGCATTGAAATTGGTGGGCCCGGCGCTCGTGGTGCTCAGCGCGTTCGCGCCGTCGACCGTGTTGGCAAATGTGATGCCACCGGCGGTGCTGACCAGGTTGACGGTTCCGCCAACCGTCACCGCGCTGTTGAAGGTCTGCGCGCCGCCCGTCTGCAGCGTACCGCCGAACAGGTTGATGCCGTCGGTCGCCGTCAGCGCGAGGCCGCCGCTGAAGGTCTGTGTGCCCAGGTTGATGATCCCGCTGTCCTTGATCAGCGTCAGGGTGCCGGAGTAGCTGGGCGTGGTGGGAAAGGCAAAGCCGGTGCCATAACGGAAGGCCATGTCTCTGATGCTGCCGGTGCCGTTCACCGTCACGCCGCCGCCGAAGGTGTTGGCCGAAGTGCCCAGCAACACGTCCTTGCTGGTGCCATTGAGCGTGAACGTGGAAGCCCCCGCCACATTCAATGCACCGGCTTGCGAAATTGAGCCGTCGCTGGAAGTCGCCGTCAGGCTGCCCTGCACGGTGGATGGGCCCAGCACCAGGTCGTTCACATTCCGGATGGTCACTGCATTGACGCCGGTATTGTTGAGCCCGACCGCGCCCGTGAAATTGTTGCCCGCGTTGCTCAGGTTTATCGCGCTGGCGCCGCCGTTGACGGTTACCGCACCCGCGCCGGCGGCCTGGGTGATAGCGCCTGTCTGCGTGATGTTGTTGCCCGTCAGGCTCAGCGTGCCGCTGCCGACAGACACAGTGCCCAGGGTCAGCGCACCGCCCGCGTTGTTGATCGCAACGTTGTTTGCACCAGAATTGGTAACGCTGACCGCACCGGTGAAATTGTTGGCGCCCGTCAGGCTTACCTGGCCCACGCCTGCGTTCACGGTCGTCGTGCCGTTCACGTTCAGCATGCCGGCGGTCTGCTGAACGCCGGTATTGTTTGCAATGAGCGTCAGGTTGCCCGTCGCAGCGAGGTCCCTGTTGATGTTCAGGCCGTTCGTCGCGGTCAGGGTGAGGTCTTTGGCGCCCAGGTCGCCGCCCAGGGAGATAGAGCCGCCCGACAGGGTCAGGTTGCCTGCGCCGGTGTTCAGGGCGCCCAGCGTCGTTAGCGTGCCGCCACTGGCCGCCAGGCTGACGTTCTGGTTGGCGCCCATCAGGTTCAGGGTATTGAGGTTGAGGCTGCCAGTCGCGCTGACGTTCACGTCACGCGCGGCAGTGATGGAAGCGTTGCCGATGGCTGAGGCACTTAAAAAGTCGACCTGGCCACCTCCGCCTGTCCCCAGGGCGGTCAGGTTCAGCGTGCCTATGGCATTGGAGAAGCTGTTGATGCGTATTCGGCCATTGCCCGTGTTGCCCGCGGAAGCGGTGAAGCTGCCGCCGGGAGCACTCATGATGGCATTGACGGCGCCGGCATTTCCCCGAATGTCGGTACCCGCGTACAGGTCAAAGGAGCTGGCCTGCCAGTCCACGCCGCTATTCATGACCACTTCACCCGTGGTGGCTTTCAGCTTCAAACTGCCGGCAAAGATTTGCCCCAGGCCGTCTGTGCCGCCGATGCTGCCGTCGGCCGTCATGTCCAGCGTCCCGCCGCCTATGCCGAGGTTAAGGGTTCCCGTGCCGGTAATGTTGCGTGTGGCTTGCGCGGTCAGCCCCCCCGCGGCGCCGCCGGAATATGCCACGTTGGCGTTGAAGTTGATGTCGCGGTGCGCCGTCAAGGTCAAGGTGCTGGGGCTTGCCCAACTGACTGCGCTGTTGACGTTGATGTCGCCATTGCCAGCCGTTGAGCCGTCAGTCGCAATGTTCACATTGCCCAGGTTCAGTGCGGCGGACAAGGTGCCCGCGCCCATACCAGAGAGGGTCTGCGCCGCGTTGCCTGCCGCGATGGTGAAGTCCACCGGGTCGATCAACCAGGTGCCGCTTTGGCCATCTGTTGCCTGGGTCGTGACCCGCGTGCCGGCTGCAACGATCACATTGGCGGCACTGGTTTCGATGAACCCGCCATTGCCGCCATCGGGGGCGCTGGCATCGAGCGTGCCGCCCACATTGACAGTGCCGGTCTCCATGTCACCCATCAGCAGGATGCGCCCGGCCTTGTTGGCGATGGTCTTCGCTTCAATGATGCCGGTGTTGTTGACGGTAGCGGTTGTGAGGCTATCTGCGGCTTTCGCAGACAGCAGCACCTGGCCGCCCTGGGCCTGGATCAGCAGCTTGTTCTCGGCCAGGGCGTTGATGGCGCCCCGGTCGATGCTGTAGCCCAGCAAGGAGCCGTTGTCTAAATTCAGGGTGACCTTGTTCCCGGCAGCCAGCAAAGCGGTGCCTAGCGAGGCGGTCATCACGCCCTCATTGCGTACCTCGGGCGCCAGCAGTGCCAGATAGCCGCCCTGCCCTGCGTTCAGCGTGCCCTGATTCACCACCGAGCCACCGGAACCCGTGAACACGTTGTTGCCGGCCATGAAGTCGGCGTTGCTCATGGAAAGTGTGGAAGCCACCAGGCCGCCGACGTTCACCTGGCTGCCCGCGCCAAACAGCACGCCGTTCGGGTTCAGGATAAACACCTGGCCATTAGCCGTCAGGCTGCCCAGTAACTCGCTCGGGCTGCTGCCGGTGATGCGGTTCAGCGCGATGGCCTGTGCATTGGGCTGGTTGAATCGCAGCGCTTCGTTGGCTGCCGTGGAAAGCGATGTCCAGTGGATGGCCAGACGCTGGCTGGTCTGGTTGATGGTGGTGGTGGCGCCGCTGGTGCTGACGCTGCCGCTGCCCACCACCACGGTGGAATTCAGCGCATCGGCAGCATGCACCTGCAAGTTAAAGACAGACATCGCCAGCAGCATGACCACAGCGGCGCGGCACCGTGCATGCAGGACAAAAACGAGGCCCCCACGGGAACCGGCGGAAGCAACTTCAACACCGCTGCGGCTGGAGCCGCCCCTGCTGCGGCCTTTGGCGGTTTCAGCCACCGCCACCCACAGGCCCAGCGCTGCATTCCAGACCAGGCGATAGATGCGATTGATGCTGGCGTGACTTTTCATGAGAGTCTTTTCGGAAGGTCAGGAAACCCGGCTACTGCCTGGACGAGCGGGGTAACTAGGGCCCCGTGAAGGTAACCATAAGTATCCATGAATTGACTGCTGGAAGGCATGGGAGAAACGACTGCCTGTGGCGTTTCAACACCGACGTATCCGTGCGGCAACACGGCCCCGCCGGTGAAGTTTCTTGCTATGTTTTTAATAGCTGCTTGCGCAAGTTCACATTGCGCTGGAGGCACTTTTGGCATTAAAAACAGGCAGGAATTGTCTGAAAAGCAGTTTTCCGGCCCTGCCTGATGTGCAGATGCCCGAAGGGGGCATTTTTGGGCCGATTTCTTGGCACGAAATCATGCTTTTAGTCAATAAATACGGGCACAAGAAGCTATAAAAACCATAGCACCAAGTCCCGGCACCTTTCTTGGTGGTATCACATGACGAGAAGCCAGGAAGCGCTTCCTGTCCTCCCCACCAGCTTGACGCTTACTCGTCTTCACCCGTGTTGCCGGCTTCGGCGGCGGCCGTCCTCAGGGCATCGATCTGGGCATCGGGGCTGAGGCCGATGCGGGGGTTCGCGGAGCGGTTCACGCCGGCCAGGTAGATCATCGCGCTGCGGTAGGCCTCGTCGATCAGGAAGTTGCCGCCCGAACCGGCTGACCTGATCGTCAGCATGCCGCCCGTGATGTCGTAGCCTTCCTGGCCCGACCAGGCGAAGTAGCTGCCGGGGTTGGTGCCGCTGGCGGCCGTGACGCCCGGCGCACCGGCGCCCGACTGCTGCGCGCCGTTGTAGGCCACGGTGGTGTCGGGCAGCGCGAGCGGCTGCAAAAAGCTGCGCAACAGCGGGCTCGTCTGGCCTTCATAAATGCGCCACGTGGCCGTGGAGCCGCCTTGCGTGGTGATGTCCCAGCCGGTGAAGGTGGCCGCCTGCATCATCTGTGCGGTGGTCTTGCCGGCACCGCCCGCGCTGGTGGCCTGGCCGGACGTGTTGACGTCCCAATAGCTGTTGTTTGTCGCGGCCGTTCCGACCTGTTCGGCCACCAGCCCGCCTGCCATGCCGGTGGCAGTGACGCGGCCGGTGCTGTAGGCGCGCGTGATGATGCCGTCCAGCGAGCTGCCGACCAGACCGCCCACCTTGTCGGCGCCGCTCACGGCGCCGCTGGCGTACGCGTCGGTGATGCCGCCCTGGCTGAGTTCGCCCGCCAGGCCGCCAACCTCGTCAATGCCCTGCACCGTTGCCGTGCTGTAGACATTGCTGAAGGTGGTGCAGCAGCCCTGCCCCGCGATGGCGCCCACAAAGTCGGCGCCGGTGATGCTGCCGCCCACCACCCCGAGGTTCTGGATGCTGGTGCTCTGCGTAAGGCCGAACAGGCCCACGAAGTTGTCGCCCGGGCGGTTGATGAAGAGGTTGCGTATCTTGTGGTTGAGGCCGTCGAAACGTCCCTCAAAAATACCCGGCGCGCCGACGCCGCCCAGGGTATCGAAACCCGCCCCGGCGTTCCAGTTCACCGTGTCGCTCGCGTCGATGTCGGCGCCCAGCACATAGTTGCCGGTGGGGTTGCCGTTGATGCCCTGCAGGTCGGTGCCGGTGGTGCTGCCTGCCACGCCCAGGCTGGTGATGACTTTGTACGGGTCCGTGACGCCGTCGCTGCCCAGCCGGGTGCTGAAGTTGTCGCCGGCCTGCAGGTTGACCGGGGCCCTGACGTTGTAGGTCGCGGTGTTCCCCGCATTGATGGCGCCCAGCCCGTATTCCAGTGCCAACTTGCCGTTGGCGTGCTGTGAGGTGATGGACGCGTTGATGTTGATATCGCGCCAGGCGCTCAAGGTCAGCGTGGTGCCCGCGTTCCAGGTGAAGGCAGCGTTGACGTGGATGTCGCCGTTATCCGTACCGCCGGCATTGTTGGTCGCCAGCGCCACATTGCCCAGGTTGAGGCTGGCGGCCAGCGTGCCCGTGCCTATGCCGCTGCCGGTCAGCGCGCCGCTGCCCGCGGCGACGGTGAAGTCGGTCGGGTCTATCAGCCAGGTGCCGTGGTTGGCCCCACCGCCTGCAGCTGCCAGTGTGGTGATGACGGCACCGTCAGCCACCTTGACGTGTGCCGCGGACGTTTCGACAAAGCCGCCGTCACCGCCCGTGGGTGCCGATGCATCCAGCGTGCCGCTCACATTGACCGTGCCGGTTGCCATATCGCCCATCAGCAGGATACGGCCAGCCTTGTTCTGGATCGTCTTCGCCTCAATGACACCGGTGTTGTTCACCGTGGCGGTGGTTAAGCTGTCCATGGCTTTCGCGGAAAGCAGTACCTGCCCTCCATTGGCCTGGATCAAATGCCTGTTCTCCGCCAGCGCCCTGATCGCACCCTGGTCGATGCTGTAACCCAGCAGGCTGCCGTTGTCGATGTTCAGGGTGACCTTGTTGCCGGCGGCCAGCAGCCCCGTGCCCAGGCTGGCGGTCATCACGCCTTCATTGCGGACTTCAGGCGCCAGCAAGGCGAGGTAGCCACCCTGCCCCGCGTTCAGCGTGCCCCGATTGACGACCGGGCCGCCCGAACCCGTGAACACATGGTTGCCGGACATGAAGTCGGCATTGCTCATGCCCAAGCTTGAAGCCACCAGGCCGCCCACGTTGACCTGGCTGCCCGCGCCAAACAGCACGCCGTTCGGGTTCAGGATAAACACCTGGCCGTTGGCCGTGAGGCTGCCAAGCAGTTCGCTCGGGCTGCTGCCGGTGACGCGGTTCAGCGCAATCGCCTGAGCATTTGGCTGGTTGAACACCAGGGCCTCGTTGGCCGCGGTGGAAAGATGGGTCCAGTCAATCGCCACGCGCTGGCTGACTTGGTTGATGGTGGTGGTGTTGCCCACCGTGGCCAGGCTGGCGGCGCCCGCGGACACGCTGGCGTTGGCGGCGTCTGCGGCCTGGGCCTGCTGGGCACCTCCGGCAAGCAAAAGCAATGCGGCGCTGCAGGCAGCGTTGAGTGCGAACCCGCCCGTTGCACTGGCGCCGCGTCGGGCCAGGCGGTAAATGCGTTTGATGCCGGCATGGCTTTTCATGTGTAGCCTTTCGGGACAGGACGGGCGGCGAAGCCCCCAAAGATCTCTCTTTTCCTGCCGGCGATGGCCTGCCATTTGGGGCCACAGGCCCATGCGCCGCGCATGACAAATGCCATATTACGACGCTCCGGACCGGCGCGATAGCCTGGGTTTCACGCATGGCGCAACCCTGGGAAGCCCTACTTGCTACAGTTTTGATAGCTTCTCGCGCCCGTCTCCATTGGGCTCAGGGCTTGTTTGTCTTAAGAAATAACACCTGGCGACAAAGGGATGGCTCTGCGCAGGGGAAGCCACGTTGCGGCCTCTTCATAATCACCCCATGAAGTTTTCACACAGCTATCCCCATTCCAGAGCCAGGACCCACCGCTTGCGCAAATTCGCCGGTTTGGCCCTTGCCACCTTGTTCTGCGGCCTCGCCGCTGCGCAGACAGTCAAACCCACACCATCCGCCCCTGTGACAGCACCCGCGCCCCACCCCCTCGTGGGCACCTGGAGCTGGACGCTGGCGGGAAAGGCCTGCACCGAAACCTGGCAATACGGTGCCAAGGGCACCCGGCTTAACACCAGCGGCGAAGAAGTCACACGGGGCGACTACGAAATATCCGCAGCGCCCAATGCGCAGGGTTTTTACCGGCTCACCGACACCGTGACCGACAGCAATGGCAAGCGGGACTGCTCAGGCGACCTGCATGAAGCGTCGGACCCGACGGTCGTGCGCTTCATCCAGTTCAGCCCCAAACAGGACCAGCTCATTGTGTGCAAGGCCGAGTCGCTGCAGGCGTGCTTCGGGCCTTTGAAGCGGATGCCGGGCTAGCGTGTTGCGAGCGCCCTTGCGAGCGCTCAGCGGCCGCTGATCAGCGACTGCAAAACACCGGGCGTGAAATGCTCGCCGATGTAGTCGGCCAGGCCGTCAAACACCGAGTCGAGCGTAGGCACCGTGGCGCCAAACAGCGCCTGCAGCACCGCCGGGTCTTCAAACATGCCGTGCAAATACAAGCCCAGCACATTGCCGCGAATGTTCTGCCAGGCCAGGCCTTCTGCCATCACCGCGCTGGCCTTGTCGCCCGCTGCGGCCAGCGCCGGGTGCTCCGCGGTCTGGCCGTGGTGGATTTCATAACCCTGCAGGGCCACGCCTGACAGGGCTGCCCAGGCGCCATCTACCTCACCAAAGCGGGCCTGCCGCTGCCGCACCGTTTTATCTTCTTCAAACACGGTGACCACCGGCAGCAGTCCCAGCCCCGGCGCGTTGCCGTCTATGCCATGCGGGTCAATCAGCGCTTCGCCCAGCATCTGCAGGCCGCCGCAAATGCCCAGCACCGCGCCGCCCTGCCCTGCGTGGGCGGCAATGGCCAGGTCCAACCCCTGCGCGCGCAGCCAGGCCAGGTCGCCGCTGGTGTGCTTGGAGCCCGGCAGGACGACCCAGTCGGCACCGGCCAGGTCTGCCGGGCTGCGTACCCACTTCAAACGCACCCCGGGCACGTTTTTCAGGGGCTGGAATTCGTCGAGATTGCTGATGCGCGGGTAGGCCACGACGGCTATTACCAGCGGTCCCGAACGCCGCGAAGGGCCGCCCCGAGCAAGTTCAGCCCCCCCGGGGGGCAGCGAGGACACGCCAGTGCCGAGCGTGGGGGCCATATCAAACACGCCGTCTTCTTCGGGCAAACCGTGCTGCCACCACATGGGCAGTGTGGCCACCGTGGGGATGCCGGTCATGTCCTGCAGCATTTGCGGGCCGGGCGCCAGCAGTTTGGCGTCGCCCCTGAATTTGTTGAGCACAAAGCCCTTGATGAGTTTGCGCTCGGCTTCGTCCAGCATGGCCCAGGTGCCATACAGGTGGGCAAAGGCGCCGCCGCGGTCAATGTCGGTCACCAGCAGGCAGGCCGCGTTGGCATGCTGTGCCGACCGCATGTTGACGATGTCGCTGGACTTGAGGTTGATTTCGGCCGGCGAGCCAGCACCCTCCATCACCACCACGTCGTTTTCGGCGATCAACTCATCGAGCGCCTGCGACACCACCGGCCAGACCGAGGCGCTGCGGCCGCGCCATTCCATGCGGGAGAGTTCGGCATTCACCTGGCCCATCAACACGACCTGGCTTTGTGTGTCTTTTTCGGGCTTGAGCAGCAAGGGATTCATGCGCACGTCAGGCACCGCGTTGGCGGCGAGTGACTGGAAGTATTGAGCTGAGCCGATCTCACCCTGCGCTACGACCCTTGCGTTGTTGCTCATGTTCTGCGCCTTGAAGGGCGCGACTTTCAAACCCTGGCGCGCGTAGTAACGGCACAGCGCTGTCGTCAGCCAGCTTTTACCGGCGCCGCTGGTAGTGCCCAGCACCATGACACTTTTTGCACTCATGAACTTGTCCTGGAGAGTTGTTGCCACGCGTTGTGCAGGGCATCCTGCGCGGCTGGCGGCTGCACGCCCAGGCGCATATGGCCGGGCAAACCGAATGATGTCGTGTCGCGCAGCTTGATGCTTTGGGCGCGCAGTGCTGACAGCGCCTGCTGCAAGCTCAAGCCTTCGGGCAAGGCCGGTTGGGCGCAGAAGAAATTAGCGTCGCTGGGCAGGCAGTGCCAGCTCAATGATTCGCACAAACTGATCTGCCGGGCTTTCCATTCGCGCAAAGTATTGAGGCTGCCGGCGAGCCAGGCTTGTGCCTCGTCGCTCACCCAGGCCTGCAGCATGGCCTCGCCATGCGCGCCCACCGGCCATGAGGGGCAGAGTCGCTCCAGCGCTGCAGCGTTGTCCATTTGCTCCATCGGTGCAATCGCATAGGCTGCACGCACGCCGGTCAGGCCCAGCGCCTTGTTCGGCGTCCAGAGCTGCCAGGTGTTTTGCAGCTGCTGCGGCGTGAGCGTAGGCGCAGCGCTCAGCCGCAGGGGTTCGTAAGCACGGTCCAGCACGACAAGGGCCGACACTTCCTGAGCTTCAACCAGCTCACCCAGGCCGCGATGTGCAGCACCCAACGGGCTGGAAGGCTCGCAGGCCCAGAGCAACTGCGCATCGTGCTGCTGGCTTGCCACCACCAGGCCATGCGCAACAGCCGCCTGCGCATAGTCGCCATAACTGTGCGGCGGCAGCCACACCGCGCGTGCGCCCTGCTGCGCGGCCAGGGTGGTCATGCGAAAGATGAATTCGCTGGCGCTGGCCGCCAGCAATACACGCGCCTCATCGACACGGTGAAAGGCCGCCAGTTGCCTGCGCAACTGCGTGTAGCCGACGTCGGGGTAACGGGTGGCGTCAGCCTGGCTGACGGCAGCCAGCGCTGCGGGGCAAGGCCCGCAGGCATTGCTGTTGGTGGAAAAGTCGTGCAGCGGCACGCCTAGCGCGTCGGGCCCGCCGTGAATGCGCTTGAGGACGGGGCGGGTGTTCATGCCGATGCCACCAGCGCCATCAACAGCATCGCCAGGGCGGCGACCAAGGTCTGGGAGAACACCGCCCGGGAGGCCAGGCTTTGGGCCAGGGCCGTGTCTGATGCTTCAGGTGGCCGCCCTTGAGGGTTGAGGGTGTAAACGCCCGGCTTGCCGAGCGAGATACCCAGCGCCAACGCCATGGCCGCCATGGGCCAGCCGCTGTTGGGCGACGGGGTCTTGCAGGCTTCTTCGCGCAATGCCTTGAGCTTCAGCCCTCTTGCCGCCAACGCCAGCAACAGTGCCGTCAGGCGCGCCGGCAGCCAGGAGAGAACGTCGTCCGCGCGTGCCGCCCACTTGCCGGCCCATTCCCAATTTTTGCCACGGTAGGTGCCGCGGTAACCCCACATGGCGTCTGCCGTATTGGCAAAGCGGTACATGGCCGCTCCCGGCAAACCCAGCAACGCAAACCAGAAAACCGGGGCTACGATAGAGTCATTGAGGTTTTCGGCCAGCGATTCGATCGCGCTTTCCCGCACCTGGCTTTCAGTGAGCTGGGCGGTGTCGCGGCTGACCAGCCAGGAGAGGCGCTCCCGCCCTGCTTCCAGCGACTGGCCCAACGCCAGTTCAACCGCGCCGACTTCTTCGCGCAGCATGCGCCATGACAGCATGCATTTGAGCAACCAGGCCATCGGCACGGCCAGCAGCGCAGTGTCGATGGCGGCGCCCCAGGTAGGCACCTTGATGTAGCCGGCGAACTGCCAGAACACCAGTGCCTGCACACCCCAGGCCGCTGCGCCCACCAGTGCCACACCCACCCACCAGGCCAGTGTGCCGAGAAAAAAAGCCGGCACGGGCGGGCAGCGTACCGTGACGCTTCCGCAGGCCCGAAGGTAGTTGCCCATCCAGACCACGGGATGCACACCTGTGGCCGGCTCACCGAAAGATTTGTCTACCCACAAAGCCAGCAACAGCACCACACCGAGCAAGCACGCCGTGTACCCTGCCATGGAAGCAGGAACGGCAAAGGCATGAAAGCTGGCCCAGTGCGTGAACATGTCAGCCGGCTCCCGGCTCGTGCCGGGCAATCGTGCCCCAGCTGTCTTCAAACACCATGTCGGCCAGCGGGGCACGGCGCGCCCACTTTTCAGCCTGCAGCATGGGCTGGTCATAAAAGGCCTGGACCGGGCCCAGGCACAGCACCGCAATCGGTTTGCTGCCTTCGGGCATCTGCAACAACCCGCCCAGCTGCTGCGGGTCAAAAATCGAGACCCAGCCCATGCCAAGGCCCTCGGCACGGGCGGCCAGCCAGAGGTTCTGGATCGCGCAGGCCGCCGAGGCCAGGTCCATTTCGGGCAGGGTACGGCGGCCAAACACATGCTGTTCGCGCCCTTGCGGCAAGGCCACGACCAGCACCTCGGCCGCATCGAGCACGCCCTGCACCTTGAGCTTCATGAACTCGTCTTCTCGCTCGCCCAGGGCCCGGGCCGTGAGCACACGTTCCTGCTCAATCAGCGCATGAATACCTTCGCGCAAGAGCCGGTTGCGCACGCGAATAAAGCGCCAGGGCTGCATGAAGCCCACGCTGGGCGCGTGGTGCGCGGCCGAAAGCAGGCGCTGCATCACATCATCAGCCACCGTGCCGCCGCTGAAGTGGCGCATGTCGCGCCGCTCGAAGATGGCACGGTAGACCGCCTGCTGTTCAGCATCGTTGAAGGCGTGGCCTGTCGAGGGTACTTGCGGAGCGCTCACAGCGCTGCCTCTTTGAACATGTTTTCCGCGAGTTGCGAGCACTCAAGGGGCAAGTCAACAGCAGCGCTGAAGATGTCGGGAAATCGTAGCGAGCGGCCCAAGGTCGCGCCGAGGACCGGAGCCGTACATGCGTACGGTGAGGACCGCAGGTGCGAGATTGGGTCGCGCAGTAGATTTACCGGCATCTTCAGTCTTCGATGCCTCGTTGGGCCGGGACTCCCGCGTTGAACGCGTGCTTGACCTTCGTCATCTCGGTCACCGTATCCGCCAGCTCAATGATCTCGGGCGGGCAACGCCGGCCGGTGATCACCACATGCACGTCTCTTGGCCGGTCGCGCAAGGTCTGGAGCACATCGTCCAGGGGCATCCAGCCGTAAATCAGCGGATAGGTCAGCTCGTCAAGCACGACCATGAAGTTCTCGCCGCTGAGGATCGCGGCTTTGGCCTTCTCCCAGCCGTTGCGCGCGAGTTGGGCCGAATGCTCAAGGTCCTGGCTTTTCCAGCTGAAACCGTCACCCAGGCCTTCAATCGGAATGCCCAGTTGCTCAAACATGCGGTGCTCGCCAAAGCGCGCACTGGGCACCTTCATGAACTGGAAAATCCTGACGGCCTTGCCATGCACATGGTGGCGCCCGTGCGCGCGCAGGGCCAGGCCGAAGGCGGCTGTGCTTTTGCCTTTTCCGTCGCCGGTGTTGACGATGACGAGGCCGCGGCGCTCGCCGGTGGGTTTTTCGTAGGGTGTAGCAGACGGTGGGGTTTCAATTTGCATGGAAGCCTTCTTTGCAGGAGTGTTTACTTTGGGCAGCGCAATCCACTGCCCTTGCAGGGGGTGGACGGCAATGCGTCCGTCAAATACGTCTTCCAGCGCCCGGTGGGTGGCCTGCTCGGCGCAGGGGCCCTGGTGCGTGACGCGGCCTCCCGCCATCACGATCATGGTGTCGGCCTGCAGCGCCATGGTGATCTCATGCAGCACGCTGACCACGGTCTTGCCTTCGGCCACCAGCGCACGCACCACGTCCAGCCAGTCGGCCTGGTGCGGCGGGTCCAGGTTGGCCAGGGGTTCGTCCATCAGCAGCACCTGAGCTTGCACTGCCAGCGCGCGGGCCAGGAGCACACGCTGGCGCTCGCCGCCCGACAGCTGCCCCAGGGCGCGCTCGCGCCAGTCCCAGGCGCGGGTGGCGCGCAGGGCCTGCTCTACCGCAGCACGGTCGGCGGCACTGGGCGGCGCCAGCCAGGCCTGGTGCGGCAGGCGGCCCAGCATGGCCACGTCCCACACCGTCAAATCATCGGCAGAGGTTTCGTTCTGGCCCAGCCAGGCCAGCTGGCGCGCACGTTCACGATGCGGCAGGTTTTGCATCGGCTGGCCCAGCAGCGTGACACTGCCGCTGCGCGGCAGCACGCCGGCCAGCGCCCTGAGCAAGGTGGACTTGCCCGCACCGTTGGGCCCCACGATGCTGGTCCATCGACCCGCATGAATGTTCAGGCTGATGCCGTGCAGCACAGCTTGTTTTTGCAAGCCATTTCCGAGGCTGGCGCTTATGGTGCTTGCGCTTATAGCTATTGAATTCATAGCATTGTTCATGCCGCGCGCCCCCCGCCCAGGTTGCTGCTGCGGTGCATCAACCACAACAGGTAGCCGCCGCCCAGCACCGCGGTGAGCATGCCCACGGGCAATTCCTGCGGGGCAATCAGCCAGCGTGCCAGCGTGTCGGCAGCCATCAACAGCACGCCACCCATCAGGCTGGAGAGCAGCATCAGGTGGGCGTGCGTGGTCTTGACCACCGAGCGCACCAGATGCGGCGCGGCCAGGCCCACAAAGGCAATCAGCCCGGTTTGGGCCACCGCGGTGCCCGTGGCCAGCGCCAGCACCGCCACCAGCGCCGCCCGCATGGGCGCCACCGGCAGGCCCAGGCTGACGGCGGTGGCGTCGCCCAGGCTCAGGCCGTCGAGCACGCGCGCCAGCAGCCACGATGCCAGCACGCATACACCCCACACGCAAGCCATGAGCACGCAGGAGGTCCAGCCGACAAAGGCGGTGGAGCCCAGCATGAAGGCCTGCATCGCCTGCAGTGATTCGGGCGAAAACAGCAGCACCAGATGCGTCATGGCGCCCAGCACCACGCCCACCACCACACCGGCCAGCAGCAGGCGCAAGGTATGCCCTACACCGCGCGACAGCACCAGCGTCAACATCACGGCGAGTACGGCGCCAAGAAACGCCGCGCCGGTCAGGCCCAGACGCACCCACAGGCTGCTGGAGAACACGCTGACAGCCACACCACCATTCATCATGTTGCCGCCCAACATGCCCGCGCCACCACCCAGGGCAGCCAGCGCCAGCGCCACGCCCAGCGAAGCCCCCGATGCGCTGCCCAGCAAATAAGGATCTGCCAGAGGGTTGCGAAACAGGCCCTGCGCCACCGCCCCCGCCAGGCCCAACAGGGCGCCGGCAGCCCAGGCGCCCAGGGTGCGCGGCAGGCGGATTTGCCAGACGATTTGCTGCGCCATTGCGGTTTGCGGCGGGTCCTGCGCGGGGTTGAGCAGCGGCGCTATCAAGTTCTCCAGTCCGGCGCTGCCCACGCAGATGCCCAACACCACCAGGGCCAGCGCGCCCAGCACACCGGCCCACACCAGCCACCACACGCGGGCCTGCATCATGGCTTGGCCCCCGGGGTGGACCTGGGTGCCTTGTCCACCAGGCAGCGGGCCATCAGGCGTGCGCCTTCGGCCATGCGTGGGCCTGGACGCACCAGCACGTTGGCCTCTTCCGTCGGGAAGATGCAGACACGCTGCTCACGCAGCGCGCGAATGCTTTGCCAGCCGGGCCGCGCCTGCAGGCCGTCGGCGCTGCGCTGCCCCACCATGATCAGGTCGGGGTTGGCGCGCACTATGTATTCGGGGTTGAGTTTGGGAAAGGGCCCGAGCTTGGCCGGCACGATGTTTTTGACGCCCAGGCGTGTCAGCGTCTCGCCAATAAAGGACACCTCGCCCGCCGCATACGGTCCCTGGTTGACCTCAAAGTAAACCCGCGTGCCGCGCACATCGGGCGGCAGCGACTGGGCCGCGGCCGAGACGCCTGCGTCAATGGCGCGCCAAAGGCGCGTGGCATCGCGCACCTCCAGCAGTTGGCCCAGCTTGAGCATCACGCGCTGCACGTCGGCATGGCTTCGGGGCTCCAGCGCCACCACCTTGATGCCCAGCGCCTGCAGCCGCTCCCCCGCGCGCGATGAGGTGGCCATCAGCACCACATCGGGCTTGAGCGCGACGATGGCCTCGATGTTCGGGTCCAGTCCGCCACCGACCTGGGGGAGTTTTTGCACACTGGCCGGGAAGTTGGAATAACGGTCTACTCCGACCAGCCGCGGGCACTGGCCCAGCTCGCACACCGTTTCGGTCAGCGATGGCAGCAGGCTGACAATGCGCTGCGGCACCTGGGGCAGCGTGACGATGACGCCGCGGTCGTCGGTGATTTGCAAGGCGCGAACCGGCGCCGAGATGGCCAGGCACAGCAGCGAAAGGAGAAAGCCGACGCGTTTCACGAAAGGGCTTTCACGGTGAGCGGCAAACCGGCAGCCATCAGGGTGACGCGTTCGCAGGCGCCGGCGACTTGCTGGTTGAGAAGGCCCAGGGCGTCAACGAAGGCGCGGGTTTCCCTGCCCAGCGGTATGACACCCAGGCCGATCTCGTTGCCGACCAGCACGAGCGGCCCGGGCGATGATTCGATTGCTCTCAAAATCATAGCGGTATGTGTATGTAGCGCTTGGGCTGGAGGCTGATTTGATTCAAAACCTGGGGCAGGCATGAGCAGGTTCGTCAACCACAAGGTCAGGCAGTCGACCACCACCAGGGTGTTGCCGGCGCTGTGCCGGGTGATAGCCTGGGCGAGTTCCAGCGGCTCTTCCACCGTGGCCATGCCGGGCACGCGTTCGGCCCTGTCTTGCTGGTGGCGCCAGATGCGTTCGCGCATTTCATCGTCCCAGGGGCGGGCCGTGGCGACCAGCACCGCGCGGTGCTGCGGGGACTGCGCAAACCAGTGCTTTGCCAGCATTTCGGCGCGGCGCGACTTGCCGCTTTTCTGGCCGCCCAGGATGAGTTCGCTGCGGGCGATGGCGAGCGGCTTATCCATGGATCCGGCTCCAATCCATGATGATCCGGTGCAGTTGCTCGACGCCGTCGGTCAGAGCCGCCGGGCCGGGCTGCAGGATTTCGGCGGACTTGATCTCAAACAGCTGGCGGTTTTTTACGGCGTTGACCTCTTCCCAGCCCGCGCGCGCCACCACATGCTCGGGGCGGAATTTGCGGCCGCACCAGGAGCCAAAGATGATGTCGGGGTTGCGCCGCACGATCTCGTTGCCGTCGGCAATGATGCGTTCCTTGCCCATCGCCTTGGCCGCCAGTTCGGGAAAGCAATCGTCTCCGCCGGCGATGCCCATCACCTCTGACACCCAGGCGATGGCGCTGATGTGCGGGTCGTACCACTCTTCAAAATACACACGCGGGCGGCGCTTGAGGGCGGTGGCCGCCTGCTCGATCTCCAGCAGGCGCTTTTGCATGCCCTGCATGAGTTCCAGGCCACGCGCCTCCTGGCCCACCATCGCGGCGAGCTGGTACATCATGGAAAAAATCTCGGCCACGCTGCGCTGGTTGAAGATGGTGACCTGTATGCCCTTTTTGACGAGCTGCGAGGCGATGTCGGCCTGCAGGTCGGAAAAGCCGATCACGCAGTCGGGTCGGAGCTCAACGATCTTGTCGATCTTGGCGCTCAGGAAGGCGCTGACCTTGGGCTTTTCTTCACGCGCACGCGGCGGGCGCACGGTATAGCCCGAGATACCCACAATGCGGCGCTCTTCACCCAGCAGGTAGAGCCACTCGGTGGGCTCTTCTGTCAGGCAGACGATACGCTGCGGGCCGTACATAGTGCGCAGGGCCGGGCCTTCCTGAGCGCCGGCCAGTGTGCGCCAGCTGTGCGGGATGCCGGTCATGGCGACTCCTTCAGAAAAAGGCGCGCCGCAGCGGCCGGGCTGGAGGCAAACCAGGCGTGAAAGTAAGTGGCTCTCACCGAGGCCGTGGGGCCTGCCACATACAAGGCCTCGCCCTCCCCGCGCAGCTTGCGCCCTGGCGCTGCGCGGGTGCGCGCGGCCGGCTGTAGCGGCGTGCTGCAGGTGGAGTAATGAAATGCATGGCCGCGCAAGGTGCCGCCTGCGAGCTCGAGCTGCTGCGGGCCCAGGGCGGCCAGGCGTTTTTGCAAAACCACGCTGCCGGGCAACACAGCCCACATCGGGCAGGTGGTGCCGTCCGCTGTGGTGAGTTGCCCGAACAAAGCCATCATGCCGCCACATTCTGCCCACACCGGCTTGCCGGCTTGCACATGCGCGGCAATGGCTGCTTTCATGCCGGTGTTGGCCGCCAGTGCCGCGGCATGCAGCTCCGGGTAGCCGCCGGGCAGCCAGAGGGCGTCACAGCCGGGCAGCACGCTATCAGCCAGTGGCGAAAAATACACCAGCCGCGCGCCCATGGCTGCCAGGCAATCGAGGTTGGCGGCATACAGGAAGCAAAACGCGGCATCGCGCGCGACGCCGATGGTGCAGCCTTGCAGCGCACATACCGGAAAGGGTTCAGCAGCGGTTGCGGGCGCTTCAAAATCAACAGCCCAGGCTTGCAGATCCGCCAGGCTCATCTGGCCCAGCGGCGTGTTGGCCAACGCGTCGGCTGCGGCATCCAGCCGGGGCATGGCGTCGTCCAGCTCGCAGGCCATGACCAGCCCCAGGTGCCGCTCGGGCAGCGTCAGGCTGTCGCTGCGCATCAGGGCGCCCAGCCACTGTGCAGGGTCGCGCAGGCCGGCTTCGAGCATGGCCGAATGGCCTTCGGAGGCCACCCGGTTCGCCAGCACGCCGGCAAACCGCAGGCCTTCACGGTAGTGCTGCAGCCCCCAGGCCAAGGCCCCAAAGGTGCCTGCCATGGCACCGGCGTCAATCACCGCAAGGACCGGCAGGCCAAAGCGCTGCGCCAGGTCGGCCGCGCTGGGTTCGCCGTCGAAGAGGCCCATGACGCCTTCAACAATGACGAGGTCGGCGTCTTGCGCCGCATCGTGCAGGCGCTGCGCGCAATCAGCCTCGCCCGTCATCCACAAGTCGAGCTGGTGCACCGGCGCACCGCTGGCCAGGGCCAGCCAGCAGGGGTCCAGAAAATCCGGCCCGCACTTGAACACCCGCACGCGCCGGCCCTGCCGCGCATGCAGCCGTGCCAGCGCGCTCGCAACGGTGGTCTTGCCCTGGCCGGAGGCCGGGGCAGCGACAAGAATGGCGGGGCAGCGGGTCACTTGGGTCACTTGGGTCACTTGGGTCACTTGGAAAACTTTCTCATCAAAGCGGCGCCCACGTGAGGCCGACGTACAGCGCTCGCCCGGACATCGCGTAAGTGCCCGCCGTCTGATAGCTCTTGTCGGTCAGGTTGTCCAGCTTGGCGGTGAATTTCCAGTCTTTGGAGAGCGCGGTCGAAGCGCTGAGATTGACCAGCCCATAGCCCGGCAGCACCGTGGTGTTGGCGGCGGTGTCATACCGCCTGGCCGACAGCAGCACGTCGGCGCCCAGGGCCCAGCCCGCTACCTGGGTGTCGATGCCTAGCACGGCATGGCGGCGCGCGCGGCGCGGCAGCTGCTTGTCCAGGATGACGTCCCGCGGGTCTTGCAGGTCCAGCGAACCATACAGGCGCCAGGCGCCCAGCTTCTCGGCGGCAGTGAAGGTGATGCCCTCGTACTGCGCCTTTGCCGTATTCGAATAGCAGCCGTTCGCGGGCACCGGGCAGCCTGTCGCGGCGGCGCCCGAAAGGAAGGTCAGCAAGTTGGTCAGCTTGTTTTGATAGACGACCACACCGAACTCGCTGGCGTCTTCGGCGTACTTGAGGCCGATTTCGGTATTGCGGCCGGACTCGGGCTTGAGATTGGCCACACCAAACTGGCTAAAGCGCTGGTACAGCGTCGGCGCGCGGTACGACGTGCCGGCGCTGGCGGAAACCTTCCAGGCCGGCGTGATGGCAAAGGCATAGGCGGCCGACCCGGTGGTCTTGCCGCCGAACTCGCTGTCGTTGTCATTGCGGATATTGAGCTGTACCGTGTGCGCGGCTTGCGACCAGGCGTAACCCAGGCCCACACCCGTCTGCGACTTGCTGCGGTCCACGCGGGGCGCGCTGGTCAGCAGGAATTCGTCTCTGCGCTGCTCCAGCGTAGCGCTCAACAGGTGGGCGCCGATCTTGTACTCGTTTTGCCAGAGGATGCTGCCAATCTTCGTTTGGTCCACAGAGCGGTCAATCGACTCTTCACCCTTGTCGGTGCCGTGGCTCAGGGCGATTTTGGTGGTGTAGTTGTCGGTCCACCTCGAGTCCAGCTGAAGGCCCACCGTTTGCAATTTGCTGATACGGCGGTAGTCGCGCACCAGCGGCAGGGGTGTGCTGTCGTACTGCGCCTCCACCCGGCTTTGCAGGATGTTGGCCTCAATCCGGTGGTCTGCGTTGATCTGAAAACCCAGCCGGGCATTGGCGCTGGCGGCCTTGTAGCCGTCGGCGTCGGGGTTCTGCGCGGGGACCACGTTGGGACGGATATTGAAGCCGTCGCTGGCGCCTTCGGACACGCCGAAGGAATAGTCGAATGCATTGACCGATCCGCTGGCGGAAATATCCAGCCGGTGGGTTTGGTACGAGCCGTACGTGAGCGCCACCACAGGCGCAAAAGGGCCCTCGCCTTTCTTCGTGAAAATCTGGACCACACCCGCCACTGCATCGGAGCCATACACCGCGCTGGTGGGGCCGCGAACCACTTCGATGCGCTCGATCTGCGACAGGGGAATCGCGTTCCAGCCGGCGCCGCCGCTGGTGGTGTGCGAATCGATACGCACGCCGTTCACGAGAACGGCGGTATGCCGGCTCTCTCCGCCGCGTATCGACACGCCGGTGGAATTGCCGATGCCGCCATTGCGGGTGATTTCAATGCCTGGCACGCGCGCCAGCACATCAGCGACGCCCACGGCGCCGGCGCGCTCGATCGTCTCACGGTCAATGATGGTGACATCAGCCACGACATCCCTAACGGGACGTGCGCTGCGCGTGGCGGTGACCACCATTTCCTTGAGTTGCGGCGTTGCGCCGGTCTGCGCGGTTTGGGACAAAGCGGGAGAGGCGGCAAGAAAAGCCAGGGGAAATGCAGCGGCTACAGCCAACGGAAGCGCGGCAAGGCGTGTGTGGAAAACACAGGTTTTCATGGGATCAGACAATCAACAAAATACCCTCACCGGCTTCCCCGCCGGTGCATGAGCGTTACAAACGCTCATGCCAGTTCATGGACGTGCGCGTTCACCTTGTTGGCCGGTATCCGGGCTGACGGAACTGCCTCCATCGCCTTCCCAAGCGCGTGTTCAAAACGCTCAGTGGCTAGTGATGAAAGCTGAATGGGCTTCTGACCTGACGTCAGGAGCCCATTCGTCCGTATTACCGTTGCGGGGGCAGCGCAGGTTAAAGGTCTCGGCGCCAGCGAATCAGGTTGACCTGATGCATGGCTTTGACCCCCTCCTGCTTCCCGTTGAACTGCAGCGTGCGAACCACACTGCGGGCACCAACAAGGCAGATTCTACGCGGGCCTTCCCCATGTCCGGCCGCAAACCCTACAATCGGAGCTGCCATGTCGAACCAAACCCAAATCGACCAGATCGTCGAACGCGTTGAGCGGCTCCTGCTGCGCTATGAGGAGCTGCAGCGCACCAACGAGCTCCTGGTGGAGCAGGTCGGCGTTCTGACGCATGAACGCGACTCCCTCAAATCGCGGCTGGGCGCGGCACGCGCCCGTGTGGATGCGCTGCTGGAGCGCCTGCCCGAAACCAACGGGCATGCCGTCAAAAACACTGTGGGAACCGAGTCATGAAACAGCTCGAAGTGCAGATCATGGGCCAAAGCTATCTGCTGGGTTGCCCCGAAAATGGCGACGCCCGAATGCTGGACGCGGTCAACCGCGTTGACATGGCCATGTGCAGGATTCGCGATGCCGGGAAAATCAAGGCACGCGACCGCATTGCCGTTCTGGCGGCGCTTAATCTCGCCTTTGAGCTCCCCGAGCGCACGCCAAACGCCACCCCCGCACCTGCGGTGGCTGCGCCTGAAACGGTCAGCAGTACCGGCGAAACAACGCATCCGCAACTCACAGCCTTGCTACAGCGGCTTGACACGGCCCTGGGCGTTGACGGCCGCCTGCTTTAAGTCCGCGCTCCCCTGCCGTAAATCACACCGCGCTTCGCGCGCAGGGCCGCAAAGGCCTACAATGAAGATGTCTGCGATGCGCATTGGGCTTTATATTTCCTTGAACCAATGCTCTTCGAGCACGGGCTTGGTAAATTGTCTGGCAGGTGTGATCGTCTCGCGTCAGACGAACCCGAAACCTGACTGCCCTCGCCCACCTGAACCCCGGTTCAGGATGACGGTCCAGTGGCACTCGCAGACACCTTTCTTTTCTCATCCCGGATCCGACCGGAATCCAGGCCGCGAACAAAAACAATAGCCGGCTGCGGGCCCAGTCCGCAGCACCACAGCAGATCCGATGTCTCTCGAACCCCAACTTATTGCCGAACTTCTCTTGTTGGGTCTGTGCACCGGTTTTCTCGCAGGCCTGCTGGGCATCGGCGGTGGCATGCTGATGGTGCCATTCATCACCTTCATCCTCACGGCAAAGGGCTACCCGCAGGAATACACCGTGAAAATGGCGGTCGCCACCTCGCTGGCCACCATCTGCTTCACTTCGCTGTCATCAGTGCGTGCGCACCACCGGCGCGGGGCCGTGCTGTGGCCCATCGTTCGGCTGCTGGCGCCAGGCATTCTGCTGGGGTCATTGATTGGTGCCCAGCTGGCCGTGGCCTTGCCGGGAAAAATCCTCAGCATCCTGTTTGCCGTTTTTGTGGCATTTTCAGCTACCCAGATGTTTCTGGGCCGTAAACCCAAACCCAGCCGCACCCTGCCCGGCCGCCTGGGCACCTTTGGCATGGGTGGTGTCATCGGTATGCTGTCTTCGCTGGTGGGCGCAGGTGGCGCCTTCGTTTCGGTGCCCTTCATGACCTGGTGCAACGTGAAAATCCATGACGCCGTGGGAACCTCGGCAGCGCTTGGTTTTCCGATTGCACTGGCCGGCACCCTGGGCTACATCTGGGCCGGCCAGAATCTCCCGCAAATGCCGCCCGGCTCCATCGGCTTTCTTTATCTGCCGGGACTGGTCATCATTTCGGTGGCCAGCATTTGTACAGCGCCGCTGGGCGCACGCACGGCGCACCGCATGGACATTCAGCCGCTGAAGAAAGTGTTCGCGGTTGTGCTGTACATCCTGGCGGCCTACTTCCTGCTGCGATGACCCTTGTTGTGCTAACGGCGAGCCATAGCGCGCCGGCGCTGCGCAGTCTTGGGACGAAAACCAATTGTCTGCTCGATCAACGCCCCGCCATCGATCATCAAAAAAGTCTTGAACGCCTGCGCTACCGGCGTCAGCCGCTTGTTGCGGCGGTGCACGACATACCAATTCAGCATCAACGGAAAACCCTGCACATCGAGCACGGTCAGGCTGCCCACCTGAAGTTCGCGGCTGATGGTATGCGCCGATAGAAAACTCACCCCCATGCCCGCGATCACGGCCTGTTTGATGGTTTCCGTGCTCTTGATCTCCATTGCGATATTGAGGTCGGCCAGGTGCGTGCCAAAACCCTCCTCCATCGAATTCCAGGTATCGGAACCCTTTTCACGCACAACGAAGGGTTCGCTGGCCAGGCGCGATAGCGGAATGCGCTTCTTGGTTGCCAGCGGATGGTTGGGTGCTGCCACAACAACATAAGGGTGCGGGGCGAAAGGTTCGCTCACCGTGTCCATATCCAGTGGCGGACGCACCATGACGGCCAGATCCGTCAGGTTATCGGTCAGCTGGCTCAGGAGTTCCTCGCGATTGCAGACGCCGAAGTCCAGCGTCACGCCCGAGTGGCGCCGTGCAAACTCGACGAGCAGGCGTGGGAAGAAGTAATCGCCGGCGCTGATCACCGCAACGTTCAGCTTGCCGCCGGAGATGCCCTTGAACTGCGCCATGGCTTCTTCCACCTCCTTGAACTGCTGGATGATGATCCGGCTGGAGTGAAGCATCTCAATGCCCGCCGGCGTGAGATGAATTTTTTTGCCGAGCTGCTCAAACAGCGGAAGGCCTGCGTGGTCTTCCAGTTTGTTGACCTGGATGGACACCGCTGGCTGCGTCAGGTGCAACTCCTCGGCAGCACGCGAAAAACTCAAGTTGCGGGCCACAGCCTCGAACACCTTGAGCTGACGCAATGTCGCATTCTTCATTTCGGCCCTCTTTAATTCATAACTTCCAGGTAATTCATGGTATCAAATGGATTAACAATGAATAATCATTTACTCCTGGCAGGATGGGGCTTTCGCCTGTGGCTACTTCTGGTCCGCCCACCATGACTCGCCGAACTGGCCTTGCAGCCAGCCGACAAAGCCGTTGACCTTTGCCGGCACCAGTTGGGGCGAAGGATAAACAGCATGGATTTCCTGCGACGGCAGCACCCAGCCGCTCAGGAGGGGCACCAGAGTACCGCTGCGCACCGGCTCATGCGCCACATACCGGGGCAAGGCAGCCACGCCCATACCGCCGCGCGCTGCCACCAGCAGCGCCGAGAGATTGTTCGAACGCAGCGGCCCACTGACCGAGACCTGCCGCGCTTGGCCTTCGGCTCCGTTGAAATGCCAGCGCGCATCGCCTTGCACCGTGCTGTAGATCAGCGCATCGTGCGTGACAAGATCCGCAGGATCGGCCGGCGCACCGCGCTTCTTGATGTATTCGGGCGAGGCCACGACCACCCACGGGTTGATACCCAGGTAACGCGCCCCTAAAGTCGAGTCAGCGAGCGGCCCCATCCGGATCGCCACGTCGATGCCTTGCTCAACCAGGTTGACATAACGGTCTTCGAAGTTCAACTCGATTTGCAATTTGGGGTGCATCTGCATGAAACGCATGACCAGCGGCACCAGCACACGCCGTCCAAAAGCTACGGAGGTAGTGATTCGCAGGCCACCCTGGAGCTGCGACTGCAATAGCGCCGCCACCGTCTCGGCCTCTTCGACATGGTGTGCAATCAGCTTGCACTTGGCGTAGTACAGCGCGCCGATCTCGGTGGGCGTCACGCCGCGGGTCGAGCGATGGAGCAGCCGCGAACCCAACTGCTTTTCCAGTTGCACCACCAGTTTGGTGGCCGACGGCTGGCCCATACCCATATCGGCCGCGGCCTTGCTGAAAGAGCCGAGGTCAACCACGCGAATGAAAAGCCGGATGGCTTGAATGCGATCCATGGCCGCAAGTAGACCACGGTGACATCGGCCAGGCAATCATTTATTCCAGATTGGAATAAGCGTAATGCACGGGATGAGGCTTCCCCGCAGCCGCGAACGCCGCGACCATCCGTTCCAACGATCAGCAACCCTCTAGGAGACTTCGATGGCAAAAATGAAGGCCGCCATGGCCGCCGTTCTGGTGATGGAAAAAGAAGGCATCACGCAAGCTTTTGGTGTGCCAGGCGCAGCCATCAACCCGTTTTACTCAGCACTGCGCGAACGCCAGTCGATCACACACATCCTGGCGCGGCACGTCGAAGCCGCGTCGCACATGGCCGAAGGCTACACGCGCGCCAAGGCGGGGAACATCGGTGTGTGCATTGGCACCAGCGGCCCGGCCGGCACCGACATGATCACCGGGCTGTACTCGGCAATTGCCGACAGCATCCCCATTTTGTGCATCACCGGGCAGGCACCCCGCGCGCGGCTTTACAAGGAAGATTTCCAGGCCGTGGACATTGAATCCATCTCCAAGCCGGTCACCAAGTGGAGCGTGACTGTACGTGAGCCGGCCCTGGTGCCGCGTTCCTTCCAGCAGGCTTTTCACCTGATGCGCTCGGGGCGTCCCGGCCCGGTGTTGATTGATCTGCCTTTTGACGTGCAGATGGCTGAAATTGAATTCGACATTGACACCTATGAGCCGCTGCCGGTCTACAAGCCGGCTGCGAGCCGCAAGCAGATCGAAAAGGCGCTGGACATGCTGGCCGCTTCCAGCAAACCCCTGATCGTCGCCGGTGGCGGCATCATCAATGCAGACGCTGCCAATTTGCTGGTCGAGTTTGCCGAGCTCACCGGTGTGCCGGTGATCCCCACGCTGATGGGCTGGGGCACCATTCCCGACGACCACCCCCTGATGGCCGGCATGTGCGGGCTGCAAACCAGCCACCGCTACGGCAACGCCACCATGCTGGCCAGCGACTTCGTCATCGGCATTGGCAACCGCTGGGCCAACCGCCATACCGGTTCGCCCGAGGTGTATTGCAAGGGCCGCACCTTTGTGCACGTAGACATCGAACCGACACAGATCGGCCGGGTGTTCAACCCCGACTTTGGCATTGTCAGCGACGCCAAAGCCGCGCTGGAACTGCTGGTGCAGGTCGCCCGCGAACGCAAGGCGGCGAAGAGCCTGCCCGACTATGGCAGCTGGGCCGCCCGCTGTGCCGAGCGAAAAAAGCTCATGCACCGCAAGTCCCACTTTACCGAGACGCCCATCAAGCCGATGCGTGTTTACGAGGAAATGAACAAGGTGTTTCCGCGCGACACCATTTACGTAACAACCATTGGCCTGAGCCAGATTGCCGGCGCGCAGTTTCTCAATGTGTACGGGCCTCGCCAGTGGATCAACTGCGGCCAGGCGGGGCCGCTGGGCTGGACCATACCCGCGGCCCTCGGTGTAGTGGCCGCCGACCCGACACGTACCGTTGTCGGGCTGTCCGGCGACTACGACTTCCAGTTTTTGATGGAAGAACTGGCTGTGGGCGCGCAGTTCAATCTGCCCTATGTGCAGGTGCTGGTCAACAACAGCTATCTGGGACTGATCCGCCAGGCCCAGCGAGGTTTTGAGATGGACTACTGCGTGCAGCTGGCTTTCGAAAACCAGAACGTACCGGAAGGCGAAGGTGACCTGCGCAGTTACGGCGTGGACCACCAGGCCGTAGTGCAAGGCCTGGGCTGCAGGTCATTGCGTGTGACCGACCCTGAAAAAATCAACGACGCCATGGCCGAAGCACAGGTGATGGCACGCAAATACCGGGTGCCGGTGGTTGTGGAAGTCATCCTCGAAAAGGTCACCAACATCGCCATGGGCACGGAGATCGACAAGGTCAACGAGTTTGAAGACATCGACTGCCGCCACTCCAAGGGCCGTGAAGGCCTGGAACTGGCGGGCTTGCTCGAGTAAGCCCGTAGCAACAGCCAACGCCCCACCAGCAGAGAAACCATGCCTAAATTTTCCGCCAATCTCAGCATGCTTTATACCGAGCATGCGTTCCTCGACCGCTTTGAACCGGCTGCGAAGGCCGGCTTCAAGGCGGTAGAGTTTCTTTTCCCCTACGCCTTCAGTGCCGCCGATATCAAGGCCAGGCTCAACAGCAACGGTCTGCAGCTGGTGCTGCACAATCTGCCCGCCGGCGACTGGGAAGCCGGCGAACGCGGTATTGCCTGTCACCCCGATCGCGTGGAAGAGTTCCGTGCTGGTGTAGCCCAAGCCATCGCGTATGCCCAAGTGCTCGGTGTGGTTCAACTCAACTGCCTGGCCGGCAAATCACCCGCAGGGGCCAGTGACGCCGTTCTGCGCAAAACTTTTGTCGGTAACCTGCGCTATGCAGCCAGCGAACTGAAAAAAGCCGGCCTCAAATTACTGATCGAACCGATAAACACCTTTGATATCCCGGGCTTCTACTTGAACCGTACGGCTCAGGCACTGGACATTCTGGACGAGGTCGGCGCCAACAACGCCTTCGTGCAGTACGACATCTACCACGCGCAGCGCATGGAAGGGGAAGTGGCGGCGACGATACAAAAACATCTGGCACGCATCGCCCACATCCAGCTGGCCGACAACCCCGGCCGCAACGAGCCGGGCACCGGCGAGATCAACTACGCATTTTTGTTCACGCACCTGGACCGCCTTGGCTATGGCGGCTGGATAGGCTGCGAATACAAACCTGCCAGCACGACGGATGCCGGGCTGGGCTGGCGCCAGCGCCTCACAAGCTGACCCGCACCATCTCACAAGGACTACGTTTACATGACCTCCAACGTTCTGAAAATCGGCTTCGTCGGCCTCGGCATCATGGGCACGCCCATGGCCGGCCATCTGATCAAGGCCGGGCACCAGCTGTTTGTCCATACCCTCGGCAAGATGCCCGACGCGATTGCCAGTGGCAGCGCCACGCAATGCTTAAATGCCCGCGGCGTAGCTGAGCGCGCGGACATCATCTTCATCATGGTGCCCGATACCCCTGACGTGGAGGCTGCGCTGTTCAGCGAAGGCGGTATCGCAGTCGGTCTGAAGGGCTCGTCCGCAGACGCAGGCGAACGCAAGGTCGTCGTCGACATGAGCTCCATCTCGCCCATAGCCACCAAAACCTTTGCGCAGAAAATCAACACGCTGGGCTGCGACTACCTTGACGCACCGGTTTCCGGCGGCGAAGTCGGCGCAAAAAATGCGACGCTGTCCATCATGGTCGGCGGCCCGGAAGCCGTATTTGAACGCATCAAGCCGCTGTTTGAATTGATGGGAAAGAACATCACCCTGGTTGGCGGCAATGGTGACGGCCAGACCGCCAAAGTGGCCAACCAGATCATCGTGGCGCTCAACATCGAAGCGGTGGCCGAGGCGCTGCTGTTTGCTGCCCGCGCCGGTGCTGACCCGGCGCGTGTACGTCAGGCCTTGATGGGCGGCTTCGCGTCATCGAAGATTCTGGAGGTGCATGGTGAACGTATGGTCAAGCGCACGTTTGATCCGGGTTTTCGTATCGAGCTGCACCAGAAGGACTTGAACCTGGCGCTCTCCTCCGCGCGCCTGCTCGGCATCTCGCTGCCCAACACGGCCACCGCGCAGGAGTTGTTCAATTCCTGTGTCGCTCACGGCGGCAAGGCCTGGGACCACTCCGCCATGGTGCGTGCGCTGGAGAAACTGGCCAACTTCGAGATCGGCCAGAAAGCCGGGTGATCGTTGCCGGGACGCGCGGCACAAGTTTGGGGCCAGCTTCCCTGCGTTTTGCCTGCTTGCCCCCGCTAGTTAACCGCTCCCAAAGTCGCTCCGAACCGCTCCTACAGCCGTCATTGGGCCTGTTGTTCGATCTGCTGGAGAAAAGAAGCTGCCTCGTGCGGCCGAATCTCCTTCTGTGGTGGAACTGCCGGAAAAGCTCAAGCCGCCATTTCTCATCCCACTTGTTCGGGATCGGCGTCCCCAGGCGTGCCGAAAAGTCACGGCACTCTTATCCGCCTGCGCGAACCATAAACACTTCGCACCTGGCGTCTTAATACATAACTCATAGATAATCATTTATATGAAATACTTTAACTATCATTAATCATCCATTCTTCCTACAGTTGTCTCAAGCCCGGTGCATCGCGCATCGGAAAGTGCCCCCAGAGCATCCACCTATCAAAGGAGACCTCCATGCTCAACGCCTCGCTTGACAACACTGCCGCCGACCGGACCGATCAGACCCGCCACGCCTACAACGCTGCATTCGAAGAGCTCGGCTTGACCTGGCACTGGGATGCCCCCACTTATGCCCGATTGCAGGCCCAAGGCCGCGATGCCGTGCGCACCTATCTGCAGACCGAGCAGGCGCATCTGCTGCGAGCCTACGAAGCAGATTTCCTGGTTGAGGCCATCGAAGCGGCCAAGGCCCGCTGCCATGCCAGCATGGTCGCCAGCCGGGCAAACCCGGCTCCTTATGCCGGCTGGTCCAGCCATTCACTCACGCCGGCCAATAGCCGCCCGAAAAACACCACGCCAGCACCCCGGTTCACGCCGAGTGCGCTCTACACGTGAAGGGCCGGAATGTCTAACCGCTGGCTACGTTTCAGGGAAAGCAACTCAACCGGCTTCGGAACACTTGAGGGAGAAAACATCAGGGTTTTCCAGGGCGACATGTTCTCCGGTGCGACACCCACGGACCGGGTGCTGCCGCTGGCCCGCGTCGAACTCTTGATGCCGGTACGGCCAAGCAAAGTCATCGCGATGTGGAACAACTTCCACGCCCTGGGTCAAAAACTCAACCTGGCTGTGCCAGCCGAGCCGCTCTACCTGATCAAGGCGCCGAACTCCTACCTGGATCCAAACGGAAACATCCTCAAGCCCCCATGCAATGGCAAAGTAGTTTTTGAAGGCGAACTGGGCATCGTGATCGGCAAAACATGCAAGCAGGTTCCCGAGCACGATGCGATGGATCATGTGTTCGGCTACACCTGCGCCAACGACGTAACGGTCGCCGACATACTGAACCGTGATGCCTCGTTTGCCCAGTGGGTACGCGCCAAAGGGCTGGATACCTTCTGCCCCTTCGGCCCCGTCGTTGCCACAGGCCTTGATCCGGAAAAGCTGGTGGTTAAAACCATCCTCAACGGCGAGATTCGCCAGGACTATCCCATTAGCGACATGCGCTTTTCAGTGAAGCAGCTGGTGAGCTTGATATCCCAGGACATGACACTCTATGCAGGCGATATCATCCTGTGCGGTACGTCAATCGGCGTGGGATCCATGAAACCGGGAAGCCTGATCGAAGTGGAGATTGCCGGTATCGGCAGGCTCAGTAACCGGTTCGAATAACGTTTTTTACCAGGAGCACGGGTGTGAAGATTGCGATCATTGGGGCCGGGGCCATCGGCGGTTATGTGGGTGTGAAATTGGCTTTGGCCGGTGAGGACGTGACCTTCATCGTACGGGGCGCCAACCTGGATGCTATTCGTAAAAAGGGCATGAAACTCATCATGCACGATGGCACCGAGCACGTGGCGGAAAATGTCAAGGCAACCAACAATTACGCAGAAGCCGGCCCGCAGGATCTGGTGATCCTGGCCATGAAGGCACATCAGGTAGAGGCTGTAGCCAACGATCTTCCCAAGCTGTTTGGGCGTGACACCACAGTCGTCACCATGCAAAACGGCATCCCCTACTGGTACTTCCATAACCATGGTGGCCCGTTTGAAGGAGGCCAGGTCCATAGCGTGGACCCTAGCGGTATGCTGTCAAAAATGATCCCTCCGCAGCGCGTCATCGGCTGTGTCGTCTACCCGGCCTCCGAACTGGTGGCACCGGGTGTCGTAAAACATATTGAAGGCGACCGCTTTCCCGTGGGCGAGCTTGACGGTTCAACGAGCGAACGTGTCACGCAAATTTCAGAATGTTTTGGCAACGCGGGGTTCAAGGCGCCCGTTCTGGACAACATCCGATCGGAAATTTGGCTCAAGCTTTGGGGCAATCTCACTTTCAACCCCATCAGCAGTCTGGCCCATTCCACCCTGGTGGACATTTGCCAGTATCCGCTGACACGCGAACTGGCCGCCAGCATGATGCGCGAGGCGCAGGAAGTAGCTCACAAACTGGGCATCGAGTTCCGTGTCACGCTGGACAAACGCATCGCCGGCGCTGAGAAAGTGGGCAAGCACAAAACATCCATGCTGCAGGACATCGAAGCCGGTCGAGCCCCGGAAATCGACGCCCTGGTCGGTTCAGTAGTGGAACTGGGACGCCTTACGCAAACACCAACGCCGCACATCGACACGGTATATGCCCTGGTCAAGCTGCTCGCAAAAACCATGGACGAAGAGCGCGGACAGGTGCGCCTTCAGCTCGCGGCCTGATTGCCCGGTAACGGCCGGGCTTTGGACCCGGCACCGACAGGGCTGTGCCAGCCAATCAGGCTCCATCTAATTGCTGCGGCGCACAACGGTTTTTCTTGTTGCCGTGACCTGCGGCAAGCCCCAAAAACGATCCGACTCAAGGTCCAAAGGCCAACGATTTCTTCATAGCCTCAACCACCGCGTCCGAAGGAGTGTCGAAATCGAACTTGGCCCCAAGGTCCAACGCCTTTAACAGGAGCGGGTTTGCGTTCTTGAGGGAGTCGAACAGAGTAGCCGCTTTTTTTGTCACATCTGCTGGAGCGCCAGGGTGAACATACAGCCCGTAGCCCCAACTCGCGTTGGCGGTCGGCACAATGACCAGTTGCGCCATATGGATGCGCTCATCGGTACCGTGGTGGCTTTTCATAGTGGCAGCCTGTGCGCTCTGTAGCCGGGTAATCAGGCCGGCCCACCGGTCCGCTTGCCAATGAAATGCCGCTTTGGTCGGCAAGTAGCTTTGCCCCAGCCCTTGTTGAGGCAATATTTCGACCACCGTACCGCAAAAATTCTCGGCTTTTACGAGCGATGTGGTCACACCGCTTTTCATACCAAAGCAACTGGTCGTCTTGAGCTTGGCGAGCACTTTGGCTTGATCAGCGGGAGGGAGCGTCTTCAACTCGACCGGTTTGCCGTCTTTGACCGTTCCGATGTCAGCCAGAATCAGTACAGCCGACTGGATCGGGTCCATGTTGACCGCCACCGGCTTATAGCCCGAGGCAAGACCGACCACGGGGTTGCCATAGACCCAACATGGTGGAGCCGGTTTCTTGACAGCTGTCAAAACATCCTGCGTCTCCCGGATGTTGAGCACCGGCGTGACCGACAGCCCCGTGGGGCGGATAAAGTCAACGAGTTCTTTCAGGGCACTTTCGGTTTGCGAGGCTCCCTCGCCCCGGATCACTTGGGGATTAAGGTAAAGCCCGCCCTCGCACTGCTGTGCCTGCGCGGTCAAACCGCAAAAAAACAAAGCCATCAGCAACAATGCGTTTTTCATGGCTATTACCTTTCAAAACATTTTGCGTTCCAGTCATCGTCACGGAACGAAGCGCTAGCCCTGTTGAAATTCATGGTATCGGCGATGTGACGCGCTCCTCCCAAGGAGATACGCTATCAAGCGCCAGCCGTGGGGCAAAACGGCTCAGGACAAACCCTAGAGAACATCGAAAATCCCACAAACTTGACCCCTGTCAAGAGTTTTTCGCCCACTTGGTAAGACCATACGCGTGCAATATGCTCCGGCCAGGAATCAGTAGCGAAGAGTAGCGAAGTTCCGAGCCAAAACAGAGTTACCCAATACAGGAGACAACGTGATGAAAACCAGATTTGCGAGCATCAGGAATAAATTGACCGCGGCGGGGACATGCGCCATCGCAGCGGCAACACTGGCGGCCTTCCCGGTCCAAGCGGCCTGGGAGCCTACCAAGCCGGTGGAGTTCGTAGTGCCTGCGGGTACCGGCGGCGGAGCCGATCAGATGGCCCGGCTGATGCAAGGCATCATCATCAAGCACAAGCTGATGAAAGAGCCGCTGATCGTCGTCAACAAATCCGGCGGCGCAGGCGCGGAAGGTTTTCTTGAAGTCAAGGGCGCCAAGGGTGATCCGCACAAGATCATCATCACGCTGTCCAACCTCTTCACCACGCCGCTGGCGACGGGTGTTCCCTTCAACTGGCGCGACATGACACCCGTGTCCATGATGGCGCTCGACCAGTTCGTGCTGTGGGTCAATGCAGAAAACCCAGCCAAGACCGCCAAGGACTACCTGGCAGCCGTGAAGGCCGCAGGCCCGAGCAAAATCAAGATGGGCGGCACTGGCTCCAAGCAGGAGGACCAGATCATCACCGTCGGCATTGAACAGGCTACAGGCACCAAGTTCATCTACGTCCCCTTCAAAGGCGGCGGTGAAGTCGCGGTCCAGCTGGTCGGCAAACACATTGACTCTTCCGTCAACAACCCGATCGAGGCGGTTGCCCAGTGGCGCGCCAACCAGCTTCGGGCTTTGTGCGTCTTTGATGACAAACGAATGACCTACAAGACCAAGGTCACCGACACCCTGTCTTGGGCCGACATCCCGACCTGCAAGGAAGCCGGTGTACCTACCGACTACACCATGCTGCGCGGCATTTTCATGGCGCCCGGTGTCTCCAAGGATCAACTCGAGTTCTACGTCACGTTGCTCAAGAAAATTCGTGACACCCCCGAGTGGAAAGACTACATGGAAAAAGGCGCGTTCAACCAGACCTCCATGTCTGGCGACGAGTTCGGCAAATGGCTGGGCGGCGCCGAGCAGCGCCATCGCGAGTTGATGAAGGAAGCCGGCTTCATCGCGAAGTAACAATAAAAAACCCCCATTCGCCGGGTTTTCCCCTGCGGGCTGGCCATGCGCCAGCCCCACAATCAATCTAGTTCGCCCTGGTGTAGGGCACTCAATCCAACGGAGTTGCTCATGGAGCCAAACCAAGAATCCGGCGCGGAAGTCCGCTCGGGCGTCGCGACCTATGTCGTTGAAGCAATCGTCGCCACCTGTATCGTCATCCTGGGCGCCGTGGTCATCCAGGGCAGTTGGGCCCTCGGGTCTGGTTGGACCAGCGACGGCCCCGGCTCAGGTTACTTCCCGTTTTATATCGGCATCATCCTGTGCATTTCGGGCGCCGGGACGCTCTATCAAGCCTTGTTCGGCAAGGAAAAGAATACCGAAGTATTCGTTGATAGCGAGCAACTCAAGCGGGTGTTGGCTGTTCTGATTCCCGCCATCGTTTACGTGCTGGCGGTGCAGTTTATAGGCCTCTACGTGGCCTCCGCCATCTACATCGCGCTGTTCATGATCATCCTGGGGAAATTTTCCCCCATCAAGAGCGTGATCACATCCTTCCTTGTGATCGCCCTGTTTTTCTTCATGTTCGAGGTCTGGTTCAAGGTTCCCTTGTTCAAAGGCCAGTTCGAGCCGCTGAGCTTCCTGGGCTACTGAGCCCTCTCTACCCACAACGAGCCCACTGAACTTTTACCGGATATCGAAATGGAAGAACTTAACTCTCTTTTTCACGGATTCAGCGTCATCCTGACGCCGATGAACATCGTTCTGATGTTTGTGGGCATCATTCTGGGTGTGCTGATCGGCGTGCTGCCTGGCCTTGGCGGCGCCAATGGCGTGGCTATCTTGCTGCCCCTGACTTTCACGATGTCGCCCACTTCGGCCATCATCATGCTGTCCTGCATCTACTGGGGTGCCCTATTTGGCGGTGCGATCACATCCATCCTGTTCAACATACCGGGAGAGCCCTGGTCGGTAGCCACCACCTTTGACGGCTACCCGATGGCGCAGCAAGGCAAAGCCGGTGCCGCCCTGACAGCCGCGTTCACCTCATCATTCATTGGCGCTTTCGTTGCCGTGGTGATGATCACCTTCCTGGCGCCTCTCGTCGCCAAATTCGCGCTCAAGTTCGGCCCGCCCGAGTTTTTCGCGGTCTACCTGCTGACCTTCTGCAGCTTCGTTGGCATGGGCAAAGGATCTCCGTTCAAGATCCTTGCATCGATGACCATCGGCTTTGCGCTGGCATCCGTCGGCATGGACACCGTGACCGGCCAGCTGCGCCTAACCTTCGGCATCCCCGACCTGATGCGCGGCTTTGACTTCCTGATCGCGGTGATCGGCCTGTTCGGTATCGGTGAAATTCTGCTGTCCATGGAAGAAGGCCTGGCTTTCTCGGGCAAGAGCGCCAAGATCGACCCCAAGGTCGTGCTGGAGACATGGAAGACGTTGCCGAAATACTGGATGACCTCGCTTCGCAGCTCGCTGATCGGCATCTGGATGGGTATCACCCCTGGCGGCGCAACACCGGCCTCATTCATGAGTTACGGCCTGGCCAAGAAAATGTCGAAAAACGGCTCGAAGTTCGGCACAGGCGAAATCGAAGGTGTCATTGCTCCCGAAACCGCAGCGCATGCCGCCGGCACCAGCGCCCTGCTACCCATGCTGGCACTGGGGATTCCAGGTTCGCCCACCGCTGCCGTGTTGCTGGGCGGCTTGCTCATCTGGGGCCTGCAGCCCGGACCACTGCTGTTCGTTGAGCAAAAAGATTTCGTCTGGGGACTGATTGCCAGCATGTACCTGGGCAATCTCGTAGGACTGATCGTTGTGCTGACCACGGTCCCGCTATTTGCATCCATCCTGCGCATCCCGTTCTCAATCATTGCGCCCATCATTGTGGTCATCTGCGCCATCGGCGCCTACACCGTCCACAACGCCATGTTGGACATCTGGTTCATGATGCTGTTCGGCGTGGTCGGCTACCTCTTCAAGAAACTGGACTATCCACTCGCACCGCTGGTGCTGGCGCTGGTCCTTGGAGACAAGGCCGAAGACTCGTTCCGCCAGGCGATGCTCGTGTCACAAGGTGAAATGTCCATCATGTGGTCTAACCCACTGGTCGGCGGCATCACGACACTTGCCCTGGTTTTGCTGCTGTGGCCACTGATCTCCCGCGTTCTGGCCAAAATTCGCCCGCCCAAGAAGACTGAATTTGCAGCGGAACAGCCTGTGGACTGAGCATTCGAGCCCATAACAAAAAAAGCCGGGTATGTCACCCGGTTTTTTTATTCCCGCCTCGCTTTTCTGTCATATCTTGCCGCGTTGCTTGAGTCGGCTCAGGGTTTCTGCTGACAGGTTCAGGTAGGACGCCAATTCTTTCTTGGGAATGCGGTCAAACAGTTCGGGATGCTTGCGCTGAAACCGCTTGACTCGGCCCGGCGCATCCAGCAAATGCAGCGTAATGGTATGGGCCATGATTTCGCTCATCAGGCGCATCACGTAATACTCGAAAGACTGCTTGATTTCGTGGTGACGTTCCAGGAACGCCACCCACTCCTGCAGCGGCAGTTTTGCCACCCGAACCTTGGTCACACAAACAGTGCTGTAAGGCGTGGGCGTACCGAGGCGCCACGCGGCATAACTGGTTTCCATGTCGCGTTCATCGGCAAAACGAAGAATCATCTCCTTGGCCTGCTCATTGGTTACCACCCGCTTCAGGATGCCTTCAAGGATGAAATATTGCTCCATTTCGTGCACACCCTGATGCAGGAGCGAGTCACCCTTCTGACCATCAACAATCACCAGATGCGGCTCCAGTTCAGCGCTCTGCTCCGTCGTAATTCCCTTCAGAACAATGTTTTGTGCCAGCTGAACACGAATGACATTTCTATCTGGATGGTTTTGTATGGACAACATGGGTTGGGAGGGTGCGGAACTGACACGTTTGTGCGGTCCAAATACAGAGAAAGTTGACCTCGGTCAAGGGTGAAACCTGAATCAATTCCTATGATAACCCGACGATGCAAATGACCCTCGTGCATGCCAATGGACAGCCAGGCCTGCTCAATTTTTACCCAAGTCAAACGAAGAGACATTTCAAATGACAAAAGACACCCAATCCGGAGAGCAGACAGATGGATTTCACCTGCTGATCGACGCGCTCAAGCTCAACGGCATTGACACGATCTTCGGCTTGCCCGGCATTCCCATCACCGACCTGACGCGCAAGGCGCAGGCGGAGGGCATTCGCATGATTTCGTTCCGCCACGAGCAGCATGCCGGCAATGCCGCAGCTGCCGCGGGCTTCCTGACGCAAAAGCCCGGTATTTGCCTGACGGTGTCGGCGCCCGGTTTCCTCAACGGCCTCACAGCACTGGCGAACGCAACGACCAACTGCTTCCCGATGATCCTGATCAGCGGCTCGAGCGAGCGCGAGATTGTGGATCTTCAGCAGGGTGACTACGAAGAAATGGACCAGCTGGCAATTGCCAAGCCATTGTGCAAAGCAGCATTTCGCGTCCTCCACGCCGAAGACATTGGCGTCGGCATCGCGCGCGCCATACGTTCGGCGCTGTCCGGCCGCCCCGGCGGTGTCTACCTCGACCTGCCGGCCAAACTGTTCGGGCAGACCATGGATGCGGCAGCCGGCAAAAAGTCGCTCATCAAAGTTGTGGATCCCGCTCCCCGCCAGATCCCGGCGCCCGATTCGGTCAAACGCGCGCTCGACCTCCTCAAAGGTGCCAAACGGCCGCTGATCGTGCTGGGTAAAGGCGCAGCCTATGCGCAGTGCGACGCTGATATCCGTGCCCTGATCGAAAAGACCGGCATCCCCTACCTGCCGATGTCCATGGCCAAGGGCCTGTTGCCCGACACGCACGCACAGTCCGCTTCTGCCACCCGCTCCCACGTACTGGCAGAAGCCGATGTTGTGATGCTGGTCGGCGCGCGCCTGAACTGGCTGCTGTCGCATGGCAAAGGCAAGACCTGGGGCGGCCCGAACGCCGATACCCGGCAGTTCATCCAGATCGACATCTCGCCGACCGAGATGGACAGCAACGTACCGATCGCCGCACCACTGGTCGGCGACATCGGCTCGTGCGTCTCGGCGTTGCTGGAAGGGTTGGGCTCAAAGTGGGCCAAACCACCGGCCGAATGGACTCAGGGAATTACCGAGCGCAAGGACAAGAATCTGTCCAAGATGGCGGCAACCCTGGCGCTGAACCCGCCGACGATGAACTTCCACAGCGCGCTGAATGTCATCCGCAATGCGGTTAAAGAGCGCCCCGATGCCATCGTTGTCAATGAAGGCGCGAATACGCTGGATTTCGCGCGCAGCATTATCGACATGTACGAACCGCGCAAACGCCTTGACGTCGGTACCTGGGGCATCATGGGCATCGGCATGGGTTTTGCCGTTGCCGCCGCAGTCACCACGGGTAAACCCGTAATCGCGATCGAAGGCGATAGCGCCTTCGGTTTCAGCGGAATGGAAGTCGAGACGATTTGCCGCTACAACCTCCCCGTCTGCGTTATCGTCTTCAACAACAACGGCATTTACAAGGGCACCGACGTGAATCCTCGCGGCGGCGATGTGGCGCCCACCGTTTTCGTCAAGAACGCACGCTACGAGATGATGATGCAGGCTTTCGGCGGGGTGGGCGTTTTGGCCAACACTCCGGCCGAATTGGCGAAGGCGCTGGACGAAGCCGTCAAATCCGGCAAACCGACGCTGATCAACGCCATCATTGACGAAACTGCAGGCACTGAAAGCGGCCGGATCACAAGTCTGAACCCGCAAAGCGCTGCAGCGAAGAAGTAATCCAAAGCATCCTAAGGAGAAATCAAATGAGCAACAAACCACTCGCCGGCATCAAGATCATCGACTTCACCCACGTTCAGGCGGGACCCGCCTGTACCCAGATGCTGGCCTGGTTCGGCGCTGACGTGATCAAGGTCGAGCGTCCTGGCTCTGGCGACGTCACCCGAAGCCAGTTGCGTGACATCGAAGGCGCTGACGCGCTGTACTTCACCATGCTCAACAGCAACAAGCGCGGCCTGACGCTGGATACAAAAAAGCCCGAAGGCAAGGAAGTGCTGGAGAGGCTCATCAAGGAATCAGACGTGATGGTCGAGAATTTTGGTCCCGGCGCGTTGGACCGTATGGGATTCACCTGGGAACGCATCCAGTCACTCAACCCGAAAATGATTCTGGCATCCGTCAAGGGTTTCTCTGACGGCCACCACTACGAAGACCTGAAGGTTTACGAAAACGTGGCCCAGTGCGCAGGCGGCGCAGCATCCACCACCGGCTACTGGAAGGGCGAGAACTCAGGTCCCACCATTTCGTCTGCCGCTTTGGGCGACAGCAATACCGGCATGCACCTGGCCATCGGTATTTTGACGGCCTATATCGGCCGCCAGCAGACCGGCAAAGGCCAAAAAGTCGCCGTGTCCATGCAGGACAGTGTGCTCAACCTGTGCCGCGTCAAAATGCGCGACCAGCTGCGCCTGGACAACCTTGGCTACCTGGAAGAGTACCCGCAATACCCGCATGAAATGGAAGCTTTCAAAGACGGCGTGGTGCCCCGTGGCGCCAATGCCGGCGGTGGCGGACAACCCGGCTGGATCTTGAAGTGCAAGGGCTGGGAGACCGACCCCAATGCCTATATCTATTTCACGGTCCAGGGTCACGCCTGGGAGCCGATCTGCGACGCTCTCGGCAAACCCGAGTGGAAAACCGACCCCGCCTACACCACGGCCAAAGCACGCCAGCCGCACATCATGGACATCTTCGCCACGATTGAAGCATTCATCGCTGACAAGACCAAGTTCGAAGCCGTGGACGTCTTCCGAAAATTTGATATTCCTTGCGCGCCCGTGTTGTCGATGAAGGAGTTGTTGCATGACAAATCCCTGCGCGCCAGCGGCTCTATCGTTGAAGTACCGCACAAAGTGCGCGGTAGCTACTTCACCGTGGGCAGCCCGATCAAGTTCTCTGACACCAAGCCTGAAGTAACGGCATCGCCCCTGTTGGGCGAGCACACCGATGAAGTTTTGGCTGAACTCGGTTACAACAAAGACCAGATCGCGGCCATGCACACTGCAAAAGCGGTGTGAGCGCAATCTTGAAGTAGTGGTCTTGATGGCCCAGAAGGACGGCGTTCAGATTGAGCGCCGTTTTTTTTAAGGCCTCAGTCAGCTTATTTTTCGGTAACAGGAGTGGACATATGCAAACAACAACCGACCTGAAACAGCTTGTGGAGGCTGTTGGCGATGCCATTGTGGCTTCCGATGCCGGTGGTGCAATTGTGTTGTGGAACCCTGCGGCCCAGCGGATGTTTGGCTTCACGGAAGAAGAAGCGCTGGGTAAATCGCTGGACATCATCATCCCGCAGCGCCAGCAGCAGCGCCACTGGGACGGCTATCACAAAACCATGGCGACCGGACAAACGCGGTATGGCAACGACGTCCTTCGCGTGCCCGCAGTGCACAAGGACGGGCACGGGTTGTCTATTGCCTTTACCGTCGCGCTGTTACATACCCCGGACAACAAGGTGTCGGCGATCGTCGCGGTGATCCGCGATGAAACCGCCCGCTTCGCCGAGGAACGCAATCTGAAAAAACGCCTGACGGAACTGGAGATGCAGCTTGTCCCTCAAGGCAAAACACCGTAACCCAAAAGACAAAGGCACATCACCGGTGCAGTGATTAACATAGGGGTTGAACCGGGCACTCAAGTGTCCTGCAGCATGGCACAAGCCATACGTGCATCCATTTCAACCTCCAGCAGGAACTTTCATGAGCAAAGCGTTAGACGGCGTTCGCATCCTTGACTTCACCCACGTCCAGTCCGGGCCCACGTGCACCCAGTTGCTGGCATGGTTCGGCGCAGACGTCATCAAGGTTGAGCGCGCCGGCGAAGGCGACGCGACTCGCGGACAGTTGCGCGACATCCCCGGCGTAGACAGCCTGTATTTCACGATGCTCAACCACAACAAGCGATCGATCACGCTGGACACCAAGAAGCCGAAGGGCAAGGAAGTCCTGGACACCTTGATCAAGGAGTGCGATGTATTGGTCGAAAATTTCGCGCCAGGCGCGCTTGACCGCATGGGCATCACCTGGGAACACATCCAGAAGCTCAATCCCCGAATGATCGTCGCATCGGTCAAGGGTTTTGGCCCCGGCCCCTACGAAGACTGCAAGGTTTACGAGAACGTTGCCCAGTGTGCCGGCGGTTCGGCCTCCACCTCCGGCTTTGACGACGGCCCGCCCATGGTCACCGGCGCACAAATTGGTGACAGTGGTACCGGTTTGCACCTGGCGCTCGGCATTGTCGCGGCTCTCTATCAGCGCAACACCACGGGGCGCGGCCAGAAAGTACTGGCACCCATGCAGGACGCCGTGCTGAACCTGTGCCGCGTCAAGCTGCGTGACCAGCAGCGACTGGAACGCACCGGCACCATGCACGAGTATCCGCAGTACCCCGACGGCAAGTTCGGTGAAGCGGTCCCCCGCGCCGGCAATGCTTCTGGCGGCGGCCAACCCGGCTCCATCCTGAAATGCAAGGGCTGGGAGACCGACCCCAACGCGTATATCTACTTCATCACACAGGGCGCCGTGTGGCCAGCCGTGTGCAAGGTCATCGGCGAAGAAGGCTGGATTGACGACGAAGCCTTCGCGACGCCGGCCGCCCGCTTGCTGCATTTGAAGCCGATCTTTGCACGCATCGAAAAATGGACCATGACCAAGACCAAGTTCGAAGCCATGGAAATCCTCAACAAATACGACATCCCCTGCGGCCCCATTCTGTCGATGAAGGAAATCGCGGAAGAGCCCGCGCTCCGCGAGACCGGAACCATTGTGGAAGTCGACCACCCTACCCGCGGCAAGTACCTTACCGTGGGCAATCCGATCAAGATGTCCGACAGCGCCACCGAAGTCACGCGCTCCCCCCTGCTGGGCGAGCACACCGACGAAGTGTTGACGCAACTGGGCTACGGCGCTGATTACATCGCCGAATTACGCGCCGAGCGCGTCATCTAGGTCGGGCAGTCCACGCCACCCACGCCAGCCATACAGCGAGCCACTACGCTTCATGAACCATCCCATCATTCCCATCGCCGTCATCGACGCCTCCAAGCAGCGTAAACGCCAGGCGCCTAAGGGCCGCCGCGTTGACCCGCAGGCGCTGGCCGAGGTTCAGCGGCTATTGGGCGCCGAGTCGCGCAGGCCGGACCTGCTGATCGAACACCTGCACAAAATCCAGGATGCGTTCGGCCACCTTTCGGCTGCGCACCTGGCTGCGCTGGCCCAGGAAATGCGGCTGGCCCAGACCGAGGTGTACGAGGTCGCGACCTTCTATCACCATTTCGACGTGGTCAAGGAAGGTGAAGCCGCTCCGGCCGCACTCACCGTGCGCGTCTGCGAGGGCCTGTCATGCGAGATGGCAGGCGCCAAAGACCTGCTGGCGAAGCTCCCTGCCCTGCTGGGCCGGGAAGTCCGGGTGATTGCCGCACCGTGTATCGGACGATGCGAGCAAGCTCCTGCGGCTGTGGTCGGACAAAACCCGGTGCCGAACGCCAGTTGCCAAGCCATCGTGGCGACCGTCGCGGCAAAGGCCATTGAGCATGTCCCCGACGGCTTTGTCGACCTGCCCGCCTACCGGGCAGAAGGCGGCTACGGCCTGCTAAAGCAATGCATTTCAGGTGAACGGGATGTCGAATCCGTTCTCAAAACCATGGAGGATTCCGGCCTGCGCGGGCTGGGCGGAGCAGGCTTTCCTTCCGGCCGCAAGTGGCGCATCGTGCGTGCCGAAAAAGGACCGCGCCTGATGGCGGTGAACATCGACGAAGGCGAGCCCGGCACCTTCAAGGACCGCGTCTACCTGGAGCGTGACCCGCACCGCTTCCTCGAAGGCATGCTGATCGCTGCCTGGGCTGTCGGCATCGAGAAAATTTACGTTTACCTGCGCGATGAATACCACGGCTGCCGCAACATGCTGGAAGCCGAGCTGGCCAGGCTGCGGCTGGACCCTCTGATGGCCGGCATGCCGGAAATCGAATTGCGCCGCGGCGCGGGCGCCTACATCTGCGGCGAAGAGTCGGCCATGATCGAATCCATCGAAGGCAAACGCGGCATGCCCCGCCTGCGCCCCCCCTACGTCGCACAAGTGGGCTTGTTCGGCCGGCCGACGCTCGAGCACAACTTCGAGACTCTGTATTGGGTTCGGGACATCCTGGAAAAAGGCAGTGAGTGGTTCGCTTCGCACGGCCGCAATGGCCGCAAAGGCTTGCGCTCGTTCTCCGTGTCCGGGCGGGTCAAGGAGCCTGGCGTCAAGCTGGCACCGGCCGGCATCACCATCCAGGAGCTGATCGACGAATACTGCGGCGGCATGCTGGACGGCCAGAAGTTTTATGCTTACCTGCCCGGCGGTGCTTCAGGCGGCATCCTGCCCGCCACGATGAACACCATCCCGCTGGACTTCGACACGCTGCAGCCTTACGGCTGTTTCATCGGCTCGGCCGCCGTGATGATCCTGTCCGACAAGGACACGGCCACCGACGCGGCGCGCAACATGATGCGATTCTTCCACCACGAGTCCTGCGGCCAGTGCACGCCCTGCCGTGTCGGCACGGCAAAGGCGGCGCACCTCATGGAACAACCCAAGTGGGATCTCGCTCTGCTGGCAGACCTGTCTCTGGTCATGCGCGATGCATCGATCTGCGGCCTCGGTCAGGCAGCGCCCAATCCCATGGACTGCGTCGTCAAGTACTTCTCCCATGAATTGGCTTGAGCACAGCGGCAACAAGACATAAGGTACCACGATGAATGCAATCACCCGACAGGAACTCGCCGAACTCGACTCGCCGCTCGTAAGCTTCAGCCTCAACGGCCGTGAAGTCCAGGGCCGCGCCACTGAATCGCTGCTGCAAGTGGCCAAGCGCGAAGGCGTGGAGATCCCGCACCTGTGCTTCAAGGAAGGCATGGAAGCCGTCGGCAACTGCCGCTCCTGCATGGTCGAGATCAACGGTGAGCGCGTACTCGCCCCCTCGTGCTGCCGTGCGCCGGCTGCCGGCATGAAGGTCGTCACCGACAGCGAACGCGCCGTGGCCTCGCAAAAGCTGGTGCTCGAGCTGCTGCTGTCAGATATGCCCGAGAAGGAATACACCCGCAACAACGAGGTGGACCAATGGGCCGCCAAGATCGGCGTCGGCAAGCCCCGCTTCGAGGCGCGCCAGCAGGTGCGCCAGGATGTGTCGCACCCCGCCATCGCCGTGAACCTGGACGCTTGCATTCAGTGCACGCGTTGCCTGCGCGCCTGCCGCGACGAGCAGGTCAACGACGTCATCGGGTTGGCCTTCCGCGGCGAGCAGGCCAAGATCGTTTTTGACATGGACGACCCCATGGGCGTGTCCACCTGCGTGGCCTGCGGCGAATGCGTGCAGGCCTGCCCCACGGGCGCACTGATGCCTGCCCGCGAGGCCGCACTCACGGTGCCGGACAAGCAGGTCGAGTCGGTCTGCCCTTACTGCGGCGTCGGTTGCCAGCTGACCTACAACGTCAAGGACGACAAGATTCTTTTTGTGGAAGGCCGCGACGGCCCCGCCAACCATGAACGCCTGTGCGTCAAGGGCCGCTATGGATTTGACTATGCGCACCATCCGCAGCGCCTGACCAAGCCGCTGATCCGCCGCGAAGGCATGCCCAAGACGGGCGACTTCAGCATGGACCCGGACCGCGTGATGGACGTGTTCCGCGAAGCAAGCTGGGAAGAAGCGCTGGAGTTCGCCGGCGGCAAACTCGCTGCCATCCGCGACCAGTACGGCAAGAAATCGCTGGCCGGTTTTGGCTCGGCCAAAGGCAGCAACGAAGAAGCCTATCTGTTCCAGAAACTGGTGCGCACGGGTTTTGGCAGCAACAATGTGGACCACTGCACGCGCCTGTGCCATGCATCCTCCGTCGTGGCCCTGCTTGAAGGCATCGGCTCTGGCGCGGTGTCCAACCCGGTAATGGACGTGACCAAGGCCGATGTCGTCGTGATCATCGGGGCCAATCCGACGGTGAACCACCCCGTAGCCGCCACCTGGATCAAGAACGCGGTGAAGAACGGTACCAAGCTGATCGTGATGGATCCGCGCCGCTCCGACCTCACCCGCGTGGCACACCGCCACCTGCAGTTCAAGCCCGACACCGACGTACCCATGCTCAACGCGATGATGAACGTCATCGTGACCGAAGGCCTGGTGGACCAGGCTTTCATCGACAGCCGGACCATCGGCTACGAAGAACTGCGCAAAAACGTCGAAGGCTACACGCCCGAGCTGATGGCGCCGATCTGCGGCATCGACGCCGAGACGCTGCGCTACGTGGCCCGTCTGTTCGCTACGTCCAAAGGCTCGATGATTCTGTGGGGCATGGGTGTTTCGCAGCACGTGCACGGCACTGACAACGCGCGCTGCCTGATTGCCCTGTCGCTGATGACCGGCCAGATCGGCCGTCCCGGCACCGGTCTGCATCCCCTGCGCGGCCAGAACAACGTGCAGGGTGCGTCCGACGCAGGCCTGATCCCCATGATGCTGCCGGATTACCAGCACGTCTCCAAGCCCGAGGTCCGCGCCAGCTTCGAGAAGGCCTGGAAAGTACCCGCCGGCTCGCTGGACGACAAGGTCGGCCTGACGGTGGTCGAAGTGATGCACGCCATCAAAAAGGGCAGTATCAAGGGGATGTACGTGCAAGGCGAGAATCCGGCCATGTCCGACCCAGACGCCAACCATGCACGCGAAGCACTGGCGGCGCTGGACCATCTGGTGGTGCAGGACATCTTCCTGACCGAAACGGCCTACCTCGCCGACGTCATCCTGCCGGCCAGCGCCTTCCCCGAAAAGGACGGCAGCTTTACCAACACCGACCGCCTGGTGCAGATGGGCCGCAAGGCCGTCAACCCGCCTGGCGACGCGCGCCAGGACCTCTGGATCATCATGCAGATCGCCAACCGGATGGGCTGTGGCTGGCATTACAACCACGTCAGCGAAGTCTTTGATGAGATGCGCCACACCATGCCCAGCATTGGCGGAATCACCTGGGAGCGGCTGGACCGCGAGCATTCGGTCACCTACCCCTGCATGAAGGAAGGCGATCCCGGCCAGTCGGTGGTGTTTGTGGATGACTTCCCCCGTGAAGGCGGGCGTGCGAAGTTCGTTCCAGCCGACATCATTCCGGCCGACGAGCGCCCGGACACGGAGTACCCGATGGTGCTGATCACGGGCCGCCAGCTGGAGCACTGGCACACCGGCAGCATGACGCGGCGCGCAACGGTGCTCGACGCGATCGAACCTGATCCGGTCGCGCTGGTGCACCCGCTCGATCTGGCCGCCATGGGCGGCAAGCCTGGCGACGTGGTGACCATCGAGTCACGCCGCGGCAAGGTGGAGCTGTACGCTCGCGCCGACGAAAGCTCGCCACGCGGTGCGGTCTTTGTACCTTTCTGTTACTACGAGGCAGCCATCAACAAGCTGACCAACGCGGCACTGGACCCCTTCGCCAAGATTCCGGAGTTCAAGTACTGCGCGATTCGTGTGACGCTGGGCGGCGTGCCGCCTGAGCAAGACAGCTATGGCGGCGGACAGGCGCTGAAGAACTCCATCGCCCTGGCGGGGTTCTGAGCGGCCCTGTGCGTTTATAAACTCGCGCCAGCTGCAAGCCGGCTGACACGTGGTCGCTACGTGCCTTCTGCCACGCTGCGAAATTTAGGAGAATCGACTTATAGTTCAGGCTCCACCGTGGGCCACAGCTATCATTTAGATAGCAAACAAAGTGCCGGGGCCGGCAATCCAACGCCCGATACTCGTCAGGCCCTACCCTTGCTACGGCGCCGGCATTACGACGATGCCGTCCTCATCCGCGTAAAGCCAGTCACCCGGCCGCACCCAGACGCCTTGAATCTGCACGGCGATGTCCCTGAGGCCTGCCTGACGCCTTTCCGTGGGCAGCGGCATGCTTGCCAGGGCGCGGATGCCGGTCTGGCATTGCGCCAACTCGGCGACGTCCCGTACGCAACCGTCAATCACCACGCCGGCCCAGCCGTTTTTGGCGGCTGCGGCACCCAGATTGCCGCCCAGCAAGGCACGGCGCAGCGAGGCACCGCCATCCACCACCAGCACGCGTGCTTCGCCCGGCGATTCCACGGCCGCCTTGACGGGCGAGTTGTCCTCAAAGCACTTCACGGTGACCACAGAGCCGCTGAACGTCTGGAGACCGCCAAAGCTCCTGAAAACAGGCGGGAGCACCCTGAAATGACCCGAGGTGTCGCCCTTATGCAGGTCGCAGAGATCGCAGGTGGCGAAGATGGCAGGGGAAGAGGAATTGTCTTGGCTCATTTTCCGGTGACTTTCTTGATAACGGGTTTGATGTCTTCACGGCGGGCGGGCAAAACCACCGCGTTTTCGCGGGGAGCATTGAGGACGATGGATGTCGAGGTTTCCGTCAGGATGCAGAATTTTGTCACCACCGCGTCCAGGTGCGCCACGTCGATCACTGCGATTTCCAGCACCCAGCTGTCTTCGCCGGTCACGTTGTAGGCATTGATGACTTCAGGCGTCTGCTCGATCAGCTTGACCACCCGGGCGTACTCGACCCGCCCTACCCGCGCGATGGCGCGTATGCCGTAACCCAGCCGCGCCAGGTCGACCTCGGCCCGGTAACCTTTGATCACGCCGCCCAGTTCGAGCTTGCGCACACGCTCCGTGACTGCCGGCTGGCTCAGGTGAACACGGCGGCCCAACTCGGCCATGGTGATCCGCGCATCGCGCTGCAGTTCGCCGAGGATGCGGCTGTCGTAATGGTCCCATTCGGTAGTTTCGGTCATATCGCTTTTCAAGCTTTAAATTTAAAGGCCGTCTGCAGTTTTGCCGTTAGTTTTGCATAGTCCGAAGGCGTTTGGCAACCTACCATACAGGCATGACCCCTGCATTCATTTCATCCTCCGCCCCCGGCAAAGCGCCGGCGCTTTTGATCCCCGCCCTGCTCGCCTGTTACCTGGTGTGGGGCTCCACTTACCTGGCAATCCGCTTTGCCCTGATCAGTTTTCCGCCTTTCTTCCAGATGGGCACGCGTTTCCTGGCGGCCGGCCTTCTGATGATGGCCTGGGTGCTGATACGCGGGCACAAGCTACCCAGCAGGCGCGAGTGGGCCAATGCCGCCGTCATCGGCACCCTGATGCTGGGCGGCGGAATGGGGCTGACAGCGTCGGCTGAAGTCCACATCGGCTCCGGGCTGATCGCCACCTTCATCGCGGTGGTGCCCATGATGGTGTCGGCCTGGGGCCTCCTGCTGGGCCAGCGGCCCAGCAGGCTGGAGTTTCTGGGCATGGTAGTGGGGCTGGCAGGTGTGCTGATGCTGGTGCAAGGCGCCAGCTTTAGCGCTGCTCCCGTCGGCATGGCGTGCATTGCGGGGGCGACCTTGCTGTGGTCACTCGGCTCGGTGCTGTCCACCACCCGGCTGCCGCTGGCGAATGGCCCCACGGGTTTTGCCAGCGAAATGTTGTGTGGCGGCGCGGTGTTGATGGTGATTTCTCTTGCATTGGGTGAGCACCGCGAAGCCACTGCCAACTGGCCCGCGCAGCCGGAAGCTGTGTTTGCGTGGCTCTATCTCGTGGTGTTTGGCTCGCTCATCGCCTTCAGCGCCTACCTCTATTTGCTGGTCAATGCATCACCTGCAGTAGCCACGAGCTATGCCTTTGTGAACCCCTTGATCGCGATTTTTCTGGGTGCATTCTTCGCCGGAGAGCACGTCACTGGGGGCGAATGGGCCGCTTGCGGCGTGATTCTCATGGGCGTTTTCCTGATTTTCAGAGGTAAATCTGCAACATCCAGGCGCAAATAAAGTGCGTTTGTACTAGGAAACTGCGTTTTTCTCCAGTAGCATCCGCATTGCCACAAGGAAGAGTAGTTATCCGTGTGGTGATTTATCAACTTCTAGAAGGAAAATCAATCATGGCAACTGCAAAAAAAGCACCGGCAAAAAAAGCGCCTGCTAAAAAGGCTGCTCCGGCAAAGAAAGTAGCTGCGAAGAAAGCAGCTCCTGCAAAGAAGGCTCCTGCGAAGAAAGCAGCTCCTGCAAAGAAGGTAGCCGCGAAGAAGGCAGCTCCCGCCAAGAAAGTTGCGGCCAAAAAGCCAGCAGCGAAAAAAGCGCCTGCCAAAAAGCGCACGCCCAATGCAGCGTTCATGAAGGCACTGACCTTGAGCCCGGCACTGGCAGCAGTGGTTGGAGACAAGCCTCTGCCACGCACCGAGATCGTCAGCAAGCTGTGGGTTTACATCAAATCCAAGGGCCTGCAGGACAAGGTCAACAAGCGCATGATCAACGCCGACGAAAAACTGCGTGCCGTTTTCGGCAAGGCGCAAGTGTCGATGTTCGAGATGGCTGGCCTGATCGGCAAGCACGTCAAGTAATCGGTTTTTGCCGATATCAAAAGGCCGGTTTCTACCGGCCTTTTTTTATGCGCGCGTGCCGCGAGACCCATGTCAGACCCCAAACCGCTGGCACGCTTCCTGCGTTACTCCGGCGCTCTTCCACCCGCTTCCATTAACGCCCAAAACGACCTGAAACGTATGCTAATGCCATAGGGTTACTCGGTAGCCTGCCGCCAGCGGCACGGCCGAAAAATGACGCTATTGTTGCTAAGATAAAAAAATCCCCTGCGGCACCGCCCGCACCAGACCTAACCGAACACTCCATGTTGATGCCACTGCAGCTATTGCATTCAAAGACCGAGGCGGCGGAAAACTCCGCGCGCCCTGCCTGTCGCCAGCGCGACGGTTTTTCCACACCCTGCTCCAGGACCTGCCTTAGCATCCCGCGATAATGCTGCGCTTTATTTTTACTCGACTGAGCCTGATCATTCCCACCTTTTTGGGGATGACTCTGCTGGCTTTCTTCCTGATCCGCATGGTACCCGGGGACCCAATCGAAACCATGGCAGGCGAGCGCGGCATCGATCCGGTGCGCCACGCGCAATTGCTCAAGGAATACGGCCTGGACCGACCCGTCATGGTGCAGTACGGCATCTACATCGGGCGCGTTCTCAAGGGCGACCTGGGCAAGTCCCTGATCACACAGGAACCTGTGCTGCGCGAGTTCCTCACGCTGTTTCCGGCCACCATCGAACTCGCAGTTTGCGCCATTTTGTTTGCACTGCTGATCGGTATCCCCGCGGGCATCCTGGCGGCGGTCAAGCGAAACTCCATACTCGACCATGGCGTTATGGGGGTGTCCCTCACGGGGTATTCCATGCCGATTTTCTGGTGGGGGCTGTTACTGATCCTGCTGTTCTCGGTGCAGCTCGGCTGGACACCCGTGTCTGGCCGGCTATCGGTGCAGTACTTCATCGAGCCCACCACCGGCTTTCTGCTGATCGACTCGCTGCTGTCCGACGACAAGGGCGCGTTCTGGTCGGCTGCCTCGCACCTGATATTGCCCATGATCGTGCTGGGTACCAATCCGCTGGCGGTGATCGCGCGCATGACGCGCTCGGCCATGCTGGAAGTGCTGGGTGAGGACTACATCCGCACCGCTCGCGCCAAAGGACTCTCCAATCTGCGCGTGGTGGCCCTGCATGCGCTGCGCAATGCGTTGATCCCGGTGATCACCGTGATCGGCCTGCAGGTCGGTGTGCTGTTCACGGGCGCCATCCTCACCGAAACCATCTTTTCCTGGCCGGGCGTCGGCAAGTGGCTGATCGAAGCCATCAGCCGCCGCGACTATCCCGTTCTGCAGGGCGGCATCCTGCTGCTGGGCGCCATCGTCATGGCCGTCAACCTGCTGGTGGACATCACCTACGGCATCATTAATCCACGCATCAGGCACCAGCGATGAGCACGGCCACCTTGAAACCCGCCACCCCGAAACCGGGCACGCCCCCGGCGCCGCCGCATCCGCTGCGCGAGTTCTGGAACTACTTCAGCGCCAACAACGGCGCCGTGATCGGCCTGGTCATCGTCATCGGCGTGCTGCTGCTGGCGCTGTTCGCGCCGCTGCTGGCGCCGCACGCACCCAACATCACCAACAACGCCGTGTTCCTCAAGCCACCCGCCTGGCAAACAGGCGGCTCCTGGACCTACCCCCTGGGCACCGACGCCATCGGCAGGGACATCCTGACCAGGTTGATGTACGGCGCCCGCCTCTCGCTGGTCATCGGCCTGGCCGTGGTGGCGCTGTCGGTGGTCGTCGGCACGGTGCTGGGCCTCTTGGCCGGCTTTTTCCGGGGCATCTTCGAAATCGCGGTGATGCGCCTGATGGACATCATCCTGACCCTGCCCAGCCTGCTGCTGGCCATCGTGATCGTGGCCATCCTCGGCCCCGGCCTGATGAACGCCATGTTGGCCGTGGCCATCGTCGTGCTGCCGCATTACGTGCGCATCACACGCGCCGCGGTGATCGCCGAGACCTCGCGCGACTACGTGACGGCCGCGCGCATGAGCGGCGCCAGCCGCATCCGCCTGATGTTCAGCGAGATCCTGCCCAATTGCACGGCGCCGCTGATCGTGCAAGCTTCGCTGGGTGTCTCCACCGCCATCCTCGACGCCGCAGCCCTGGGCTTCCTGGGCCTGGGCGCGCAGCCGCCCTCACCCGAATGGGGCACCATGCTGGCCGATGCCCGCGAATTTGTCTTGCGCGCCTGGTGGGTTGTCACCTTCCCCGGCCTCGCAATCCTGATCACTGTGCTGGCCTTCAACTTGCTCGGCGACGGACTGCGCGACGCGTTCGACCCCAAGCTGAAGCGCTGAAAGATTTCGTATGGCTCTCCTTGAAATAGAAAACCTCTCCGTCGAGTTTCCCTCGCAAAACGGCGTCATGCACGCCGTCGACGGCATCAGCCTGTCGCTGGAAGAAGGTGAAGTGCTCGGCATCGTCGGCGAGTCCGGCTCCGGCAAAAGCGTCACCATGATGGCCTTGATGGGCCTGGTGGCCTACCCCGGCCGCGTGAAAGCCGACAAGCTGCGGTTTGCCGGCCACGACCTCCTCAAGCTCTCGCAAGGCGAGCGCAACAAGCTCATCGGCAAAGACGTGGCGATGATCTTCCAGGAACCCACGACCAGCCTGAACCCCTGCTTCACCGTCGGCTTCCAGATCACCGAAACCCTGCGTTTGCACCTGGGCATGGACAAAAAGGCCGCCACGCGCAAGGCCATAGACCTGCTCGAGCAGGTCGGCATCAATTCACCCGAAAGCCGCCTGAAGGCCTATCCCCACCAGCTCTCCGGCGGCATGAACCAGCGCGTGATGATCGCCATGGCAATCGCCTGCAACCCGCGCCTCCTGATTGCCGACGAGCCGACCACGGCGCTTGACGTGACCATCCAGGCACAAATCCTGGACCTGCTGCGCAGCCTGCAAAAGGAGCGCGGCATGGCCCTGGTGCTGATCACACACAACATGGGCGTGGTGTCCGAAATGGCACAGCGCATCGCGGTGATGTACGCCGGCCAGATCATGGAAGAACAAAGCGCACACGCCCTTTTCAACACGCCCCAGCACCCCTACACCGAAGCCCTGCTTTCGGCCCTGCCTGAGCGCAGCGACGGCAGCTCCCGCCTGGCGACCATCCCCGGCATGGTGCCCGGCCTTTATGACCGGCCCACCGGATGCCTGTTTGCCCCGCGCTGCGCCTATGCCACCGAACATTCCCGCAACGAACGTCCGCTGCTGCGCGCCTGGAAGGACGGCATGGTTCGCTGCCACTACCCGCTGGGTGATCCCAGCCGCGAGGCCAACATCGAGCACGACACCCCGCTGGTGGAGGCCGCGCAATGAGCACCGCCGCCATTTCCACCACCCTGCCGACCGGGCCCGTCGTTGAAGCCAAAAATCTCAAGCAGGTCTATGAAATCCGCCGCGGCTTCATGCGCAAGTCTGATCACCTGCAGGCCGTCGGCGGCGTCTCTTTCTCGGTTGATGCCGGCAAGACGCTGGCCGTTGTCGGCGAATCCGGCTGCGGTAAATCCACCCTGGCCCGCATGGTCTCGCTGATCGAAACCCCGACCGGCGGCGAACTGCGTATCACCGGCATCGACGCGGTGAACGGCGGCCAGGAAGAGCGCCAGGGCCTGCGCAAGGCCGTGCAGCTGGTGTTCCAGAACCCCTACGGCTCGCTCAACCCGCGCAAGAAAATCGGCGCCATCCTCGAAGCCCCGCTGGAAATCAACACCAGCCTGACAGCCGAAGAGCGCGCCGCCAAGGCCCGCGCCATGCTGGCCATGGTGGGCCTGCGCCCCGAGCACTACGACCGCTACCCCCACATGTTCTCAGGCGGGCAGCGCCAGCGCATTGCGATCGCGCGTGCGCTGATGCTCAACCCCACCGTGGTGGTGGCCGACGAGCCCGTTTCGGCGCTGGACGTCTCCATCCAGGCCCAGGTGCTCAATCTGCTGGCCGACCTGCAGCAGTCCATGGGTCTCGCCTACCTGTTCATCTCGCACGACCTGGGTGTGGTGCGCCACATCGCCCACGACGTGCTGGTGATGTACCTGGGCCACGCCGTTGAACAAGGCGAGAAAAATGCCCTGTTCAACCGCCCCCTGCACCCCTACACCCAGGCCCTGCTGGCCTCCACACCGGGCCTCGCCGGCACCGGCGTCAAACAGCGCATCGTCCTCAAGGGCGAACTGCCCTCGCCGCTCAACCCGCCCACGGGCTGCGTGTTTTCCACCCGCTGCCCGCACGTCACCGACCGCTGCCGCGCCGAAAGGCCGCAGCTGCGCGAAGTTGCAGAGCGGCAGGTTGCGTGCCACTATGCTGAAAACTTTCTCACTGCGTGACCTGAAACCATGCACACCTGCACCGGTTTCAGGCCACGTTTTTCAATGACCAGGGCGCACAACGTCACAAATGTTGTGCAATCTGGCCGCAAGCCCCCGCTGCAAAAGCAGCATTAACCTCCAAAGGGATCGTCAAATGATTCAGACCAAACCAAGTGCGAGCCGGCTACGCCCGGTCCAGCGCGCATTGCTGTGCGCCGTTGCCCTGCCAGCGCTGCTGGCACTTTCACCCGTCTCCGCCAAGACGCTGGTGTTCTGCTCTGAAGGCAGCCCCGAGAATTTCTACCCCGGTGTCAACACCACGGGTACCTCGTTTGATGCCAACGAACCCGTCTATAACCGCCTTGTCGAATTCGAATACGGCGGCACCAAGGTCGTTCCCGGCCTGGCCGAAAAATGGGACATTTCCGCCGACGGCCTGACCTACACCTTCCACCTGCGCAAGGGCGTGAAATGGCATGCCAGCAACAAGGCCTTCAAGCCAACGCGCGACTTCAACGCCGACGACGTGCTGTTCATGTTCGAGCGCCAGTGGAAAGAAGACAACGCCTTCTTCAAGGTCACCAGCCCCAACCACTCTTACTTCAGCGACATGGGCATGCCCAAGCTGCTGAAATCGGTGGAAAAGGTCAACGACCTGACCATCAAGATCACGCTGGACAAGCCTGAAGCGCCGTTCCTCGCCAACCTGGCCATGCCTTACGCAGCGGTCCAGTCCAAAGAGTACGCCGACGCCATGCTCAAGGCCGGCACCCCCGAGAAGATCGACCAGGACCCGGTCGGCACGGGCCCCTTCTACCTGGTGCAGTACCAGAAAGACGCAGTCATCCGCTACAAGGCCTTCCCTCAGTACTGGGGCGGCAAGGCCAAGATCGACGACCTCGTGTACTCGATCACGCCTGACGCCTCGGTCCGCTGGGCCAAGCTGCAGAAGAACGAATGCCATGTCATGCCTTACCCCAACCCCGCCGATCTGGACGCGATCCGCAAGGATGCCAACGTCACGATCGTCGAGCAAGCCGGCCTGAACGTGGGCTACCTGGCTTACAACACCACCAAGAAACCGTTTGACGACGTGCGTGTGCGCAAGGCCATCAACATGGCCATCAACAAGAAAGCCATTGTTGACGGCGTCTACCTGAGCACCGGTGTTGCCGCCAAGAACCCGATCCCGCCGACCATGGCCGCGTACAACAACGCCATCAAGGACGACGAGTACAACCCCGAAGCCGCCAAAAAATTGCTGGCAGCTGCGGGCTTCCCCAACGGTTTCACCACCGACCTGTGGGCCATGCCCGTGCAGCGCCCGTACAACCCGAATGCCAAGCGCATTGCCGAGTTGATGCAGGCTGACCTGGTCAAGGTCGGCGTGACCGCCGAGATCAAGAGCTTCGAGTGGGGCGAGTACCGCAAGCGCCTGCAAGCCGGCGAACACCAGATGGGCATGCTGGGCTGGACCGGCGACAACGGCGATCCTGACAACTTCATGTACACCCTGCTCGGCTGCGCTTCAGCCCAGTCCGCCAGCGGTTCCAACATCGCCAAGTTCTGCTACCAGCCGTATGAAGACCTGGTCCTGAAGGCCAAGACGGTGACCAATCCTGCCGAGCGCATCAAGCTCTACCAGCAGGCCCAGGTCATCTTCAAGGAGCAGGCGCCCTGGTTCACCATCGCCCACGCAGTGCAGCTCAAGCCCATTCGCAAGAGCGTGATCGGCTACAAGAACAGCCCGTTCGGCCGCCACAACTTCTACGCTGTGGACATCAAGGAGTAATCCTCGACAGGTTCAGGCGGCTTCGTCATGAAGCTGCCGCGATAAAAAGGCCGGGTACCCCGGCCTTTTTTCGTCTTGCCAGCGCTAATATGTAAAACTCCTAAGCAAGAGAGCCGTTCCCGGATCGCCTGCTACCAAATCACATCTCCAAGCTATTCGCTCTTCTTCGCATCTCATATGCTCTGTCCAAACTGCCAAACTTCTTTGGAAGCCAATGTTGAAGTGTGCAGTGGTTGCGATGCTTTTCTGGGCGCGGGAAGTTCATGGTTTGAGCAAAAGGCCCTGCATCCTGCATCGCCTTACTGCTCAGGTTTGGCAATCGTGTTTTGGCTATTGAGTTTATGTTTACCAACACTAGGCTCAGAGGGAAAAGTCGTCATTGGGGCCCAAGTGGCACTTCAATTTGTGAATCCCTTCGCCTGGCTGTTTGGCCCATTCTTGTTGATGCTGGCTTCTCTGACCAATATTCTTTTTTTAGTCCAGGTCGGACGTTTAAGGCGTAAGCGCTCGTCGGGGAAAGAGGTATCACCAGGTCCTATCGTTACGGCCCTGCTCATCAGCCTATTGTCCGTTCTGGCGCTTTTCGGCCGCGGCGACTACAGGGCGTTTACTCCGAACCTATTCTCTAACCCAGGGGTTTGGGTTTGGCTTGCTGCTTACTTCCTGCTCCTTGCCGGAACGACTCGGGGTGAGAGGATATAGCCACCACAAAAAAAAGGCCGGGGTTACCCGGCCTTTTTGCTTTTCCCGCTCATTTTTTAATGAGATTGGCCTTCAGACCAATAGGGACCAGCGCGAGCAGCTCCTATTTTGATAGCAAACGCGTCTGGGCACTTTGCGTGATGGACGACAGCGTGCCGCGCGTGGTGATGACTTCCGGATCCAGCGTCACCTCGATCACCGTGCCCTCTTTGCGCGCCAGCGCCGCCAGCAGCTCCGCCTCAAACTCCGCGGTGCGCGTGATGCGCACGCCGGCGTAGCCGTAGGCACGCGCCAGCGCCGCAAAGTCCGGGTTGTTCAGGCTTGAACCGCTTTGATGTGCTGGATACTCCCGCTCCTGGTGCATGCGGATCGTGCCGTACATCCCGTTGTTGAGCAGCACGATGATGCTTTTGGCGCCGTGCTGCACGGCCGTGGCCAGCTCCTGGCCGTTCATCAAAAAGTCGCCATCCCCCGCGATCGTAAAAGCCACACGGCCCGTTGTGATGGCCGCAGCAATACCGGCCGGCACGCCATAACCCATCGCGCCCACGGTGGGCGCCAGCTGCGTCTTGTAGCCTTTGACAAGACCGTGATGCTGAAAGAAGCGATGCACCCAGCTGGCAAAGTTGCCGGCACCGTTCGTCAGCACGGCATCCGCCGGCAGATGCTTTTGCAGCAGGCCAACGATGACGGGCATGTCGATATCACCCGGCAGGTTCGCGGAAGGTGTCGGCTTCAGGTTTTCCAGGTAGTCCTCGTTAGCCGACGCGGTCCAGGCCTCCCAGGCCACAGACACCGGCGCCGTGAGGACCTCCAGCGATCGCGCAGCTGCGTTCATCGTGGCGTTGATGGCCAGGTCGGCCTGGTAGACGCGGTTGAGCTCCTCGGCGCTTGAATGGATATGCACCAGCTTTTGCTTCGGACGGGGCGCCTCCAGCAGTGTGTAAGTACCGGTCGTCATCTCACCCAGGCGCGGGCCGATGGCGATGATCAGGTCGCTGGCCTTCACGCGTGCGGCCAGCTTCGGGTTCAGGCCGATACCCACGTCGCCCGCGTAGAGCGGATGGTGGTTGTCAAAGGTGTCCTGGAAGCGAAAAGCATTGCCCACCGGCAACTTCCAGTTTTCGGCAAAGCGTTGCAGCGCCTGCGCCGACTGCGGCGTCCAGCCGCCGCCGCCTGCAATGATGAGCGGGCGCTCGGACTTGAGCAGCATCTCGCGCAGCGTACGCAGCGAGCCCGGGTCGCTCCAGGCCTGCACGGCCTCCACACGCGGCAGCGGCTGCGCGGCCGTCATGCGCGTCAGCATGTCTTCAGGCAAGACCAGCACCACGGGGCCGGGCCGGCCGTTCATGGCAGTAGCGAAGGCACGCGCCACATATTCGGGGATGCGGTCGGCCTCATCGATGCGCTCCACCCGCTTGGCAAAGCCCTTGGTGCTGGGCCCGAAGAAACTGGCGTAGTCCACCTCCTGGAAGGCTTCACGGTCGCGGCAGTCGCTGGCCACGTCCCCCACCAGCAGCACCATGGGGGTTGAATCCTGGAAGGCCGTGTGCACGCCGATGGACGCATTGGTGGCGCCCGGCCCGCGCGTGACCATGCACACGCCCGGCCGCCCTGTCAGCTTGCCGTGCGCCTCGGCCATGAAGGCCGCGCCGCCCTCTTGCCGGCAGGTGACGAACTGGATTTTGTCCTGACGCGCATGCAGGCCGTCCAGCACGGCCAGGTAGCTTTCGCCAGGAACGCCAAACGCATGGGTAACGCCTTGGGCCAGAAGGCAATCGACTAGAAGGTGGCCAGCAAGTTGAGGGGTGGTCATGAGCCTATTGTGCTAGATGTGACCCCCACGGTCGCTCACTTCGTGTAGCTCCCTGCCCCCCGAGGGGGCCGCCAGCCCTACGGCCCGGCAAAGCCGGTTCCGGGGCTAATGCTTGCATGAAGAAGATCCGGCTTCGTGCGCCGCGCTCTGCTTATTCTGGTGTGGCCGCGTCGCCGTCACCACCGCCGGCGGCGAGGGCCTGGCGCGCCAGCTCTTCGTCGCTGAGGGGCGGCGCCGCTTCGAGTGCCGCAAGCTCGTCGAGGAACTCCTGCGTGGGCTGCTCGTGTTCGAGCAGTACCTCCTCGAGCTTCTGCCGGCCGGTCTCCACATGCACCGAGGGAGAATGCAGTTCGGACGGCGGTACCGGGAATTTTTCACCCAGTTCAAATTTGAGCGCCTCGGCCTTCTGGTCAACCCAGTTTGCGAAGTCGCCGTCTTTCGGCGTGTCTGAATTGCTCATGACCATCTCCTTTGCCTAGGGGGTGCCGGCGCGGACGGCCGGTACCTGCTTCATTATGGAGGTACCCTTGGCCGCTACGTGTCATCCAACGGCGCTATCGCCGCGGATTCTTGCTTTAATTCACTAAACAGTTAAATTCTGGATATGTCGACCCTCAAAACAAAGCCCGCCGAACCCCGCTCGCGCGATGCCGACCGCTCCCAACTGGCCATCCTGCTGGCGGCCCGCGACGAGTTCGCGCAACACGGCCTGGGCGGCGCGCGGGTAGACCGGATAGCCGAGCGCGCCGACGTCAACAAACGCCTGATCTACTACTACTTCAAGAGCAAGGACGAACTCTTCCTGGCGGTGCTGGAAAATGCCTATGCCGACATCCGCGCCGCGGAAACAGAACTGCACCTGCGCGACATGGATCCGGCGCAAGCCATACGCCGCCTCACGGAATTCACCTGGGAATACTACATCGCGCACCCCGAGTTTTTGACGCTTCTCAACAGTGAAAACCTGCACCAGGGGCGGCATCTGGCCATGTCCAGCCGCGTGCAGGAAATGAATTCCCCGCTGGTCCAGACACTGGCAGAAATCCTGGAGCGCGGGCGTGCCGACGGGCTGTTTCGCGGCGGCATCGACCCGGTCCAGCTTTACGTATCCATCGCCGGGATGTCGTACTTCTACCTGTCGAACAACCACACACTCTCGGCCATCTTCGGGCGCGATCTCATGACGCCCAAAGCCCGCCATGAGCGGCTCTCGCACATGTGCGAGGTCATCCTAGGGTATGTCCTTAGAAACTGATCCTGCGCGGTCATTGACGCAGCGACGAGGCCATTTTTACAATTCGTAATTCACTTAATGGTGAATTACGAGTAAACTGCATTCCGGTACCCCAATAACACCGGCGGCATGCACAGGTCTTTCGCAGTCCTTCAATGACCCCCTTCAGGAGACAAAGCACATGAAATTCACACGTCGCGCCGCACTGGCCAGCCTTACCTGCCTGGCTACGCTGTCACCGTTGGTGGCCAGCGCCCAGGGCGCTTATCCCAACAAGCCTATTCGTGTCATCGTGCCTTTTGCCGCAGGCAGCACCACCGACATCATTGCCCGCGCCATCACCGACAAGATGAGCCAGAGCATGGGCCAGACGCTGGTGATCGACAACCGCGGCGGCGCCAGCGGCACCATCGGCCAGCAGGCCGTGGCCACGGCCGCGCCGGACGGCTACACCATCATGATCCACTCGTCCTCGCACACGGTCAGCCCCTCGACCTTCGCCAAGCTGCCCTTCGATACCGTGGGCGATTTCACGGGCGTGACGCCGATCTCGAGCACGCCCAATGTGCTGGTGATGTCGCCCTCGAAAAACATCAAGACGCTGCAGGAACTGCTGGCCGCCGCGCGCGCCAAGCCCGGCAGCATGAACTTCGCCTCGGCCGGCCAGGGCAGTGCCACCCACCTGAACGCCGAAAAGTTCAAGCTCGCCGCAAAAATCGAAGCCACCAACATCCCCTTCAAGGGCTCCGGCGAAGCCGTGACCGAAGTCATGTCCGGCCGCGTCGACTACTACTTCTCGCCGATTGCACCGGTGATCGGCCAGATCAAGAACGGCCAGCTCGTGGCTCTCGCGGTCGGTTCGCCCAAACGCGCCAGCGCCCTGCCCCAGGTTCCCACCACGGCAGAAGCAGGCGTTCCTGGCTCGGAGTTCAACTTCTGGATCGGCATGATGGCCCCTGGAAAAACGCCGCGCGACATCGTGAACCGCCTGCACGACGAAGTGATCAAGGCCCTGAACACGCCCGAAGTCAAGGAACGCTTCGCCGCCTTGGGCGCCGACGCCTGGACACTCTCGCCCGAGCAGTTCGACGCCTATATCAAGGACGAGATCAAGAGCAACGCCGTGCTGGTGAAGGCCGCCGGACTGCAACCTGCCCAATAACACCCGCCTAGTTTCCCGCAGCGTCCCCGGCACTCTTCAACACCCCTGGCCAGACCAAGGTGAGGCCGCCGCATTTTTCACCTCCTCAAAGGACCCCATGGCTACTCAACGACTAGGAATCATCATGCACGGCGTCACCGGACGCATGGGCATGAACCAGCATCTGATCCGCTCTATCGTCGCGATCCGCAAACAGGGCGGCGTCACGCTCTCCAACGGTGACAAGGTCATGCCCGACCCGATCCTGATCGGCCGCAACGCCGAAAAGATTGAAGCCCTGGCCAAAGCCCATGGCCTCGCGCGTTGGGGCACCGACCTCGACGAGGCACTGAAGAACAAGGACGACACCATCTTCTTCGACGCCGGCACCACGCAGATGCGCCCCACCCTGCTGGCCAAGGCCATCCGCGCAGGCAAACATGTCTACTGCGAAAAGCCGATTGCCACCAACCTCAACGAGGCCGTCGAGATCGCCCGCCTGGCCGAAAAGTCAGGCCTGAAACACGGCGCCGTACAAGACAAACTCTTCCTGCCCGGCCTGCGCAAGCTCGACATGCTGCGCCGCGCCGGCTTCTTCGGCAAGATGCTGTCGGTGCGGCTCGAGTTCGGTTACTGGGTCTTCGAAGGCGACCTGCAGCCCATCCAGCGTCCGAGCTGGAACTACCGCACCGAAGACGGCGGCGGCATGATCCTGGACATGATGTGCCACTGGCGCTACGTGCTGGACAACCTGTTCGGCGAGGTCAAGTCCATCTCCTGCATAGGCGCTACCCACATTCCCGAACGCTGGGACGAAGCCGGCAAGCCCTACAAGGCCACTGCCGACGATGCGGCTTATGCCACAGCTGAACTGGTCGGCCACAACGGGGAACCCGTGATTGCGCAGATGAACATGTCCTGGGCCACACGCGTGCGCCGCGACGACCTGGTCACCTTCCACGTCGACGGCACACACGGCTCAGCCGTTGCGGGCCTGTCGTCCTGCCGCGCCCAGTCGCGTGTAACCACACCGCGCCCGGTCTGGAACCCCGACGAGAAACAGACCATGAATTTCTTCGACCAGTGGCAGGAAGTGCCGGACTCGCAAACCTACGACAACGGTTTCAAGATCCAGTGGGAACACTTCATCCGCCACGTGGTGGAAAACGAGCCCTACAAATGGACGCTGCCCGAAGGCGCCAAAGGCGTTCAGCTGGTGGAAGCCGCGCTCGAAAGCTGGAAAGAGCGCCGTTGGGTGGACGTCCCGGCGCTACAAGTTTGATAGCTGCTCACGCTTGCCAGAGAAGGGCTAGCGGCATATTTTGCACATAAAAGGTAGATCCCATGGCTTTAACCCTTACCCTGCCCGTTGCTGCGGGCGGCTTGCAGCCGTACACGCTGCGCGGCACCGCTCCCGTTAGACCTGCGGCCGAACTGAAGTTCAACCGCATCGCCTACTCAGCCGCCCACGTGGTCGCCGACCCGTTGGCCGCAGTCGACCCCTGGGTCAACTGCGCGATCGACTGGGACACGACCATCGCCTACCGCCGCCACCTGTGGTCGCTGGGCCTGGGTGTGGCCGAAGCCATGGACACGGCGCAGCGCGGCATGGGCCTGGACTGGCCGACTTCTCTGGAGCTGATACGCCGTTCACTCGAAGCCGCCAAAGACGTGCCGGGTGCACTGGTCGCTTCCGGCTGCGGCACCGACCACCTGGTGCTGGAAAACGTCAAGAGCGTCGACGAAGTCATCGCGGGCTACGAAGAGCAGATGGCCGCGATTGAAAAACTCGGCGGCAAGCTGATCGTGATGGCCAGCCGCGCGCTGGCCCGTGTCGCCAAAAGCCCGGCGGACTACGAACGCGTCTACGACCGAATCCTGAGCCAGGCAAAACAACCGGTAGTGCTGCACTGGCTGGGCGACATGTTCGACCCCGCGCTGGCGGGTTACTGGGGCAGCAGCGATGTTGAGAAAGCCATGAACACGGCGCTCGGCATCATCAACGCCCACCCCGACAAGGTGGACGGCATCAAGATCTCGCTGCTCGACAAGGACAAGGAAATCGCGATGCGCCGGCGCCTGCCTTCGGGGGTACGCATGTATACGGGCGACGACTTCAACTACGCCGAGCTGATTGCCGGCGACGGTTTCGGCAAGGAAGCCATGCACGGGCAAAGCGATGCCCTGCTGGGCATCTTCGACGCCATCGCACCGGCCGCCAGCGCCGCGCTAGGCGAACTCGCGCAAGGCAATGTCGAAAAATTCCACGCCATCCTCGGCCCCACCGTGCCGCTGTCGCGCCACATCTTTGCCGCGCCCACGCGTTTTTACAAAACCGGCGTGGTCTTCATGGCCTGGCTCAATGGCCACCAGAAGCACTTCACGATGGTCGGTGGCCAGCAAAGCACGCGTTCGCTGCAGCATTTTTCCGAGCTGTTCCGCCTGGCCGATGCGGCCAACCTGCTGGAGCATCCCGAACACGCCGCTCATCGCATGAAGACGCTGCTGGCGCTTCACGGCATGTAATGGCTCCCCCCGTTGCCGGCTCACTGCGTGTAGCGGCCTCCCCCCTCAAGGGGGCGGCGCTGGCGGCCCGGCAAAGCCGGTTCCGCGGCGCCCGCTTGAAATGTTACCGAGCGCTTCCACTCAAATCGCTGAATAAATTTAACAGGAGACAACATGAAGACACGCACGTTCCTCAAGGCCAGCCTGGCAGCCGGCTTCGTCGCCGCAGCCTTCGGCGCCGCAGCGCAGGCTTACCCTGCCCGCCCGGTCAAGGTCATCATCCCCTTCCCGCCCGGCGGCACGCTGGATGCGGTGGGGCGACAACTGGCGCAAAAGCTCAGCGAACAGATGGGCCAGCCCTTCGTGGTGGAAAACCGTGCAGGCGGCAACGGCATCATCGGCGCGGCCGTCGTGGCGCAGGCGCCCGCGGACGGCTATACCCTGCTCTTCAATGCCTCCACTTTCACCACCGCACCCATGACCATGAAGTCCGTGCCCTACGGCGTGGTGAAAGACTTCACGCCTGTCTCACTCGTTGCCAAGGCGCCCTTGTCAATTGCCATCAACAAGAACCTGCCGATCACCGACGTGAAGTCGCTGATTGCCCATGCCAAGGCCAACCCCGGCAAGATGACGTTTGCGGTCGGCTCCATCGGTTCGGCCGGCCACCTGTCGACCGAACTCCTCAAGCGCGCCGGCGGCATCGAATACACCGTGGTGCCCTACAAGGGCACGGCGCCGGCGTTCCAGGATTTGATCGGCGGCCAGATCGACGGCTTTATCGACCCCATCCTCGGCTCGCTGCAGTACCACAAGAGCGGCATGCTGCGCGTCGTTGCCATCACCGGCGACAAGCGCGTGCCCAACCTGCCCGATGTGCCGACCGTGGCCGAGACGATTCCCGGCTACGAGTTTTACAGCTGGTACGGCCTGTGGGGCCCGGCAAAACTGCCGGCCGACATCACGCAGAAACTCAACGCCGAAACCAACAAGGCGCTGGCCAGTGACATGCGCGAGAAACTGCTCCAGCAAGGCCTGGTGCTGACGCCCGGCACACCGGAGGACTTCGCGAAATTCCAGAGCAGCGACATGGCGCGCTCACAGAAGATCATCACCGACGGGAATATCCGTGTTGAGTAACATGCACAACCATGGCCACTGAAGATGTGAAACGCGCACTTGTCACGGGCAGCAGCTCCGGCATTGGCCTGGCCATTGCGCAGGCACTGCTGGATCAGGGTTGGGACGTCGTCGGACTGGACCTGGTGCCTGCGCGCATCGTGCACCCGGCGTTTTCGTCCACCGAAGTCAACCTGTGCAACACCGAAACCACGGAGCGTGCCGTGCGTGCAGCCGGCCACGTGCAGGCGCTGGTTCACGCCGCCGGCGTGTTGCGCGTGGGCCCGCTCGGCTTGCTGTCCGGTGAAGATTCGGCGCTGATGTGGCAGCTCCACGTGGACGCTGTCATGCGCATCGCCAATCTCGTTGTGCCCGGCATGGCGCAGGCAGGCGCGGGCCGTGTGGTGCTGATCGGCAGCCGCGTGGCGCGCGGCATGGCAGGCCGCAGCCAGTACGCGGCCACCAAGGCCGCGCTGGTGGCCCTGGCACGCAGCTGGGCGGCCGAAACCGTGGCTTCGGGTGTCACCGTGAATGTGGTGTCGCCGGCCGCCACCGAAACAGCCATGCTTGCCGACCCTGCGCGAACGACGGCCCCGCCGAAGCTGCCGCCGCTGGGCCGTCTGATCCAGCCGCGGGAGATTGCCGCGCTGGTCACCTTCCTGCTCTCACCCGACGCCGCAGCCATCACCGGCCAGGAAATCCAGATCTGCGGAGGCGCGTCGCTTGCGGCGTGAAGGCATGGCCGCAAACGCTATCGGCATTGTCGGCTTGGGCCTCGTAGGCACCGCGCTGGCGCAGCGCCTGACGGACGCCGGCTTCGAGGTCACCGGCTTCGACCTGCGCGAAGAAGCCCGCGCGGCCCTCACCGCCCGCGGCGGCCGCGCTGCGCGTTCCCTGGCCGAAGTAGCCAATGCGGCTTCCTCCATGGTGCTGGCCGTCTTCAATACCGATGATGTGCTCAAGGTGGTCGAAGGACCGGGCGGCCTGCTGTCCGTCTTCGGCGTTCGCAGCATCATCGACTGCTCCACCGGCACACCTCACGAACTCGCGGCCCTGGCCGCGCGGCTCGCAGCACGCGGCATCAACTTCATCGAAGCGCCGCTCTCGGGCTCCAGCCAGCAGATAGCCGCCGGTGAAGCCACTCTGCTGCTGGGTGGCGAGGCCGGGGCATTGCAGGCGTGCGAATCCGTTCTGGCCGCCATTTCAGGCAAACGCATCCACGTCGGCGGCGCCGGCATGGGTGCCAAGGCCAAGCTCGCCACCAACCTGGTGCTGGGCCTGAACCGCGCGGTACTGGCCGAAGGCATGGTCTTCGCCGAAAACATGGGTATTCCTCCCGAGCAATTCCTGGCGCTGGTGCTGGCCAGCCCGGCCACGTCAGGCGCGGCCGAGGCCAAGGGCCGGATGATGGTGGAGGAAGACTTTGCGCCGCAGTCGCGCATCCACCAGCACCTCAAGGATGTCAGGCTGATGATTGACAGTGCCGCGGCCCAAGGCCAGAAACTGCCCTTGTCCGAAGCCCATGCAGCGCTGATGCGCGCAGCGATTGCCGCCGGCGATGGCGAGCTCGACAACGCGGCCATCATCCGCGAACTGCGCCGGCAGAAAACCGCACCACCGTCCAACTGACTTCACTAAAACTACACCCCCACCCTTACCGCATGCGCAATTTTTCCCAGGACCACCGCTGGCTCTCCATCAACACCGCGACCGTGCGCAAAAGCCGCGGCGTCGAACAGCCGCTGACCACCATCATCGAAGCCTGCGTGCAGCGCGGCATCAAGGCGATCTCGCCGTGGCGCGACCAGGTCGCGGCCGCCGGCCTGCCCGCCGTTTCGAAACTCGTCAAAACCCACGGGCTTGAACTCTCCGGGTACTGCCGCGGCGGCATGTTCCCCGCAGCCGACGCCGCCGGCCTGCAGGCTGCCCACGACGACAACCGCCGCGCCGTCGATGAAGCCTGCGAACTCAAGGCCGCCTGCCTGGTGCTGGTGGTGGGCGGTTTGCCCGGCGCGCTGGCCGGCAAGGCGGCGCACAAAGATCTGACGCTGTCGCGCAGCCAGGTCACCGACGGCATTGCCCAATTGCTCGAATACGCCGAAAGCTGCAACATGCCGCTGGCCATCGAGCCACTGCACCCCATGTATGCGGCAGACCGTGCCTGCATCAACACCATGGAGCACGCGCTCGACGTCTGCGATGCCCTCGACCCCTCAAAAAGCGGCGCGCTCGGTGTGGCGGTTGATGTGTACCACGTGTGGTGGGACCCGAAGCTGCAACGGCAAATCGAACGGGCTGGCAAGGAACGCCTGCTCGCCTTCCATGCCTGTGACTGGCTGACACCCACGGCCGATTTGCTGAACGACCGCGGCATGATGGGCGACGGTGTGATTGACATCCCGAAAATCCGCGGCTGGATGGAAGCGCAGGGGTACGCGGGTTACAGCGAGGTGGAGATCTTTTCCGCCAGCAACTGGTGGCAGCGCGAAACCGGCGAGGTGCTGGACACCTGCATTGCCCGGCACCGCAGCGCAGTGTAAACAGGCCCCTTCATTCTGCCAGCAGGTGGACTGCTAGATGACCATCTTGAGGCGGAGCTCCAGTCGCGAACCTCGCTCAATGGCCTGCGCAATCCGGGTCTGCCGTTCAGCCGCAGAAAGTGTTTTGTCGTCGTTGATGGCCTGGCGTGTCTTGAACATTTCCAGGTCGGCAATGGGAATCAGTTGCCGGTTACTGGAAGACCGGAACCGGGACAAGCCGTTAACAGCCATAAGGATGCGCTTTTCGGCAGGATCTCTCTCTGCAAACCCGACGACGAACTTCCGGATGGAGGCCTTCAACGGGTCAGACAGCGTTGCCTTCCAGAGCAATGGGGATTGCGGTATGAGGGGTGATTCCCAGATGACTTTCACATCCCTGGCGAGCTCCGGAAAGTCACGCTGAAAGAATGCGAGCTCCTCATTGTTGGCCGTCGCCACATCAATCTGCTTTTTCGATACCTTCAGCAGGTTTTGCTGGTGGCTTCCTGTCTCCACTGCCTTGAAAATTTCCGCGGGCTTACTCACGCCGTTCTTGGAGAAAGCAAAATACAGCGGTACCAGATGCCCGGACGTACTCTTGGGATCGCCATCGCCAAAGCGCAGGCCGGAAGCATTTTCAATCAGCGGCTTGAGCGCCTCGATTTGCGAACTGCGATGGGTCACCAGGATCGATTTGTAGCCCACGCTGCCGTCCCCTGTGACCATCTGCGCAAAAACACCACCCGCGCCGGAGGCCACCACATCCAGAGCAGGAACATTGCCCATCCAGGCCAGATCTATTTCCCCACCAATGAAGGCGGTTACCAGCGCGCCCTGCGACTCATAGACACGCAGATCGATCGGACGGCGGATGGCCGCGCCCAGGAGTTTGACGAAAGGCTCCCAGCTCGCGCGGGTCTCCGCAGCCGCCCTGGGCGATATCAAACCAAATGCCAGCATCGGATCTGCAGCAGACTGCGCCATCACTGGAGAGGAAAGCAATGGCCCGGCGCACAGCCCGGCAAGGCCGTGGAGGACAATTCGACGTTGAAGGCTCATATCATTTTCTCCATCAGGCTGAAACAACAGAAACACCCCGTTCGGGCAGGTGAAGGGTTACGGCATCACCCTGGAACCAGTCGGATGCCGCGTCCGAAGACACGACGAAGATGGGGCCCAAGCTGGTGTCGACGGTGAACTCGCGGACACTGCCCAAATAGGCTTTCTTGGAAACCACACCGGGCAAACCTTCATCTCCGGGCGGGGCAATCGCCCAGGCTTCAGGACGAATGGCCGCTTTCACCGGACCGGGCTCGACGGGATGCAGGGCTTTCACGCGCAACGCCCCCACCTGGATCCGGCCGTCCGCAAATGCCTCGCCGGGAAACAGCATGGCCTCACCCATGAATCCGGCAACAAATTCGCTGTTGGGCCGCTCGTAAAGCTCCGATGGGGACCCCGCCTGGGCAATCACCCCCTGGTCCATGACAATGATCTGGTCACTGACGGCCAGGGCCTCGCTCTGGTCGTGCGTGACATAAGCAACCGTCAGCCCCAGGCGCTGCTGCAACCCGCGGATTTCTTCACGCATGGAGCGCCTCAGCCGCGCATCCAGATTCGAGAGCGGCTCGTCAAACAGCAACACGGACGGCTCCAGCACCAAGGCGCGGGCGACGGCTACACGCTGCTGCTGCCCGCCGGACAGCTCACTGGGCAGCCGATCGTCATAGCCGGACAAACCCACGGCCGACATGGCTGCCTGGGCGCGCTCCGTCAGCTCTTTGGCATGGACACCGCTGACGCTCAGGCCATAACCCACGTTCTCCAGCACGCTCATATGCGGAAACAAGGCATAGCTCTGGAACACCATGCTGACGTTGCGTTCGGCAGGTCCGAGATGGGTCACGTCGCGGCCGTCGATCAGGATCTGGCCCGCACTGGGTGTCTCGAGCCCGGCGATCATGCGCAGCGTCGTGGTCTTTCCGCAGCCTGAAGGCCCCAGTATCGTCGTCAACGTGCCCTTGGGAACGGTAAAACTGATGCCCTTGACCACCAGGGGCGACGGGTCGCTGCCATAACGTTTTTGCACGTTCTTGAATTCAATGCCGAGTTGGCTCATGTGCAGACTTTCTTTGTTTGTATGAAAGAACAGGAAGAAGGCGAAGAAGAAGCGGTACCGTCGGGCAGTTTTTCCATTGCGGGTCTGCGCCCATCACGCAGCGGCCGCATGTAGTTGTTCCAAAAAATTGCTATCGATGAGTTCGTTGTAATCGTGCACGCTGGCGATCACGTGCGGTCCCGAGAGCTCTTCGGCGCTGTGGCTGGTGCAGACCGCCACGGCCCGCATACCGGCGCGGCGCGCGGCCTCTATGCCAAAGGGCGCATCTTCAAACACGATGCAGGCAGATGCTGCAACCCCCATGCGGCGCGCAGCCTCCAGGAATATGGCGGGCTCGGGTTTTCCTGGCAGGCCTTCGTCGCCACCCACAACGGCATGAGGCGGGGACGCCATGGCAAGACCGGCCATGACAAATGCGATGTTGTGCTGGTCGCCGGCGGTTCCCACACCCACCTTCAGCCCCTGCGCCTTGGCCAACGCGGCAAAGGCCTTGAATCCCGCAACCTCGGCAAACACCGGCGCGAACATTTCTCGATAAAGGCCTTCTTTTTCAGCCACCAGCAGCAGTGCCTCGGAAATTTCAATGTCCCGCTGGAACAATACGTTCATGCACTCCACGCAGGTGCGCCCGGTAGTACGCCTGAGGATGTCGTCGAGCGCCATCTCAATGCCGTGCCGCCTGGCGAACTCACCCCACGACCTGGCATGCCATGGCATGGAGTCGACCATGGTGCCGTCCATGTCAAAAATCAGCGCGTCTGTCCTTGGGGCACCAAGGCGGCCGGCCGCCGTCATCGCACGCCCCGCATCGAATACGCTTCCATGAAAAGCCCGACGGCTTCGTCACCCCGCCTGGCAGAGCCCTTTAAACCGATACATGCTTGAGTCATTGATCGATATCCCTTACATAAAAATGATTGACCCGGAGTGGCCGCTGATATGAGCTACCGGTTGGCACCTACCGTGCGCCGCCCCAGCTTGCGTTCGCCGACAAAGAACTGGATCAATGCCGTGGCCATGGACATCAGGACGATCAGCACAGTGCAGTACGCCAGCGCTACGCCGTAGTCGCCAGTCCCTACCCTGCCAATGATGTAAGTGGTAGCCAGTTCGTACTCGGCCGTCACAAGAAAAATGACGGCAGAGACCGTGGTCATCGAGCGCACGAAGCTGTAGACCAGTGCGGCGACGAGGGCCGGCTTGAGCAAAGGCAGCACCACGCGGCGCAAGGTGGTCAGGCTGCTGGCCCGCAGCATGACGGAGGCTTCGTCGAGGGACCGGTCCAGCTGCTTGAACGATGCCGTTCCGGCCCGAACCCCGACAGGCAGATTGCGAAACACAAAGCACAGCACAATGACCAGGCCGGTACCCGTCAGCTCCACCGGCGGCACGTTGAAAGCCAGGATGTAGCTGACGCCCAGCACCGTGCCGGGAATGGCAAACGTCAACAAAGCAGAAAACTCAAACAGGGCCTTGCCCCTGAATTCGGTCCGCGCCAGCAACCAGGCAATCAGCAAGCCGATGCTCGCGCAAACAGGCGCCGCAATGGCCGAAAGCGTGATGGTATTGAACAGGGAGGCCCAGGCAGTTCCTGCCCAAACCAGGCCATGCTCCCCCCATTGCATGTCAAACGCAGTTTTGAAGTGCACCAGGGTCAACGTGTAATCGCGCCCCCAGACTTTGACGAACCCACCCGCGAAAGCGAAGAAATAGACCACCATCGTGAAGGCGAGCCAGGGGCCTGCAACCCAGGTGCACAGGCGGCGCACCCCTGTCGGCAGTGCCATGGGCACGCCAGCGTCGCCTTTACCGGAAACGGTTGTGAAGCTGGTTTTTCCCAGGATGCGCCGCTGCACGAAGAAGACCGTCAACGCAAACGTTGTCAGCACCAGGGCCAGGGCCGCGGCCATACCCTGGTCCAGTGAAGCGCCCACAATGGCAAAAAAGATTTCCGTTGAAAGGACTGCATAGCCGCTACCCAGAATGATGGGGTTGCCAAAATCGGAAATGCTTTCGATAAACCCCACCAGAAACGCATTGGCCAGGCCAGGCGCCAGAAGCGGTAGTGTGACGGTCAGGAAGGTTTTCATCCGGCTGGCACGCAGGGTCTGCGCAGCTTCCTCCAGGGATGGGCTGATGCCCTGCACCACGCCGCGCATGATCATGAAGGCAATGGGTGTGAAGGCGAACAGCTGCGCCAGCCAGACGCCAAATACGCCATAAAACCAGCGGGTGGGCGTGACGCCGAAAGACCACTCCATCAACTGGTTGACGATGCCGGCGCGGCCGAACAGCAGGATCAAACCCAGGCCCACGACAAACGGTGGCGTGATGATGGGCAGCATGGCCAGGGCGTTCAGTGGTTTTTGCAGCCGCTTGCCGGCGCTGCGCTCGGCGATGAGCGCGATCATGGTTCCCAGCACGGTCGTGCCGGCCGCTGTCAGCAGCGCCAGGTACAAGGTGTTCCATGCCACACCGCAATTGGTTCCGCCACCCAGGCAACCGACACCCCACACGCGCGCCGTGCCGACTCGCTCCCACAAAGCCCCCAAGGCAAAGCCTCCGTCTTCGGCATAGAAGGCAGCGGATAAGGACTTGGCGACCGGAAACACCACAAACAGGCACAGCAGTGCCGCGCATCCCGCAACCGCGGCGGCCACAAACACGTCGCCGCGGAAATAGCCCAGGCGCGCGATACCGGATCCCAGCAGCATGACAAGACAGACCAGGACGACAAAACCGCCCCAGCCGATGCCAAATTGTCCTTGCGGGAGCGTGCCCAGAGCAGTATTGAGCCATTCATACGACCACCCCGTGGCCCCGATCATGAAGCCGCTCACGCCCAAACCCAGCAGGCCAGTTACGGCGCCTGCCACCAGCACAGCACCCTGGCGTCTGCTGGCTGGCATCAAGGCGCCGCATCCAGCCACCAGCAGACCGGCCACGCCGGTCCAGAGCCAGCCCCGGCCATGCATGGCAGCCTGCGTCAGGCCGTTGGCTGTGACAGGTTCGGCAAAAAGCCTGGGCAAGGCAAAGAGCACCGAGCCACTTTGCAGGTAGTACCACGGCAGCGCCAGATAAGCGGCTAGGCCGATGAGCACCCAGACGTAAATCGTCCGCTGGGTTCGTTCAGTGAATTGGACTGGCATAGGAGTGGCAAAAAGAGTGGCAAGGATTCGAGCTGGGTCGGCAGCTCTCTAGGTTGAAGTTGTCAGCGTCACGCCGCTCAGCAGGGCAATGCCGCAGGGCTTACTTTGGCTGGTTGAAGACCTTGCGTTCCCAGTTGAGGATCAGTTGCCGGCGAACCGCCGCTTGCCCGTACTTGGCATAGTCGTAATCAATCAGCTTGATTTTCTTGAAGTCGGGAACACGGGGGTCCATGGGAGTTGCCTTGTTGGAGGGCAACTGGAACTGCTTGACTGCGGCACCAAATTGCTGCGCGCCCGGCGTGAGGGCCCATTCGTAAAATTTTTTGGCGTTCACCAGATTGCGTGCACCTTTAATAATGGACATGGAGCCCACTTCTGCACCGGTGCCATCCACGGGCGTGATGGCATCAACCGGGAATCCTTGCGCTTTTTCACCGGTGACATCATGTACAAAACTGATGGAGACAGACGCCTCCCCGCGGGCAACCGCTTTGATGGGCCCCACGCCCGAGCGTGGATAAGTACTCACGTTTTTATGCAGTGCCGAGAGGTACTCGAACGCTTTTTCCTCCCCCATCATTTGCACCAACGTGGCGATCATGGTGTAGGCCGTTCCGCTGGCACGCGGGTCCGCGACCAGAATCTCGCCTTTGTATTCCGGCTTGAGAAGATCCGCCCAGACCCTGGGAGCCGGCAGTTTTCTTTTAGCCAGAAGTTCGGTGTTGTAGCCAAAGCCCAGTGGCCCGGAGTACACGCCGACGGTCTTGAAGCCTGATTGCTCCGCCTGCTTTTGCGCCCAGCCATGCAACTGTGGCAATGACGGAGACTTGTATTCCAGCGTCAGGTTTTGTTCCGCGGCCAGCAGATGCGGGTCACCTGTGCCGCCAAACCAGAGATCGGTCTTGGGGTTGGCACGTTCGGCGGTGATCTGCGCCAGCGCCTCGCCCGATCCCTTGAGCGTCATGTTGACCTTGATGCCGCTGGTCTTCCCAAAGGTGGTTTGCATCAGGTTGCACCAGTCCGCCTGGGCGGCGCAGATGATATTGACCTCCCCTTCCTGGGCAAAAGCCGGAAGGCCGAGAGCAAGCAGCAAGGGGGCCGCAAAGAGCGCTGTTTTTTTCACGTTAGTCTCCTGAAGGATGGGCGACGAGGCCCGATTGAATACGTTCCATGTGTTGATGTGTTCAGTCAAATGGCATGACCACGCTCACGCCCTGGGCCCCCAGATGCACGCTGACCGGGGAGCCCACCTGGCGGGCCTGTGCCTCGCTTTGCACCAGGACCATCAAGGTCCCCAGCGCGGTCAGCACGTGGTACTCGGTGTTGCGCCCAAGGTAGGCGTGCGAGAGGACTTTTCCAGGCAGGCCTTCTCCGCTGGCAGGTGCCAGCTGCCAGGCATGCGGGCGCACCACGAGGCGGACTTTTCCCTGCCGCCGCGTCAGTCCGGGCGCGATGCGCAGGGGCCCCAGCTGAATCGCGCCGGATACATCGGCCTGGGCGTCAAACATCACGGCATCTCCCATGAAGGCCGCAACGAATTCGCTGTGCGGCGTCTCATAGACTTCCTGCGGTGTGCCCACCTGCATGACCTGTCCTTCATGCATCACCACCACGGTGTCGCTGACCGCCATGGCTTCGCCGTGGTCATGGGTCACGTACAGCACGGTCAGCCCCAGGTTTTGCTGAAGGGCGCGTATGTCCTCCCGAATCTGGCGCCGCAAACCCGTATCCAGATTGGACAGCGGTTCATCCAGCAGCAGCACCTTCGGCTGTAACGCTAGCGCCCGGGCCAGGGCCACTCGCTGCTGCTGACCGCCGGACAGAACGGCCGTGTTGCTCCCGGCGCTGGTCTGCAGCCCCACCATGCCCAGCGCAGCCCGCGCACGCTCGTCACGCTCGCGCGGACGCAGTCCCAGCATGCGCAGCCCGTAACGCACGTTGTCCAGCACGTTGAGATGCGGAAACAGGGCGTAGCTCTGGAACACCATGCTGATGGGACGTTGTTCGACGCCCATGTCGGTCACATCCACCCCGTCGAGCAGGACCCGGCCCGAGGTGGGCCGTGCCAGTCCCGCCACCATCCGCAGCAAGGTGGTCTTGCCACAACCGGACGGCCCCAGCAAGGTCGTCAGTTGCCTGGACGGTATGCGCAAGTGGATATTGCACAGGGCACGGACCCCATTGGGAAAGGTCTTGCTGATGGACTGGAACTGGACGGCGCTACTCATGGGGCACTTCCTGGGGCCACCGGACGACAGCATCCACCCCCACCACATGGTTGTCTTGCACGCGGTTGAACAAATCCACTCCGGCGTTCATCGACAGTGCAATCTGGCGGCAAATTGACAACCCAAGGCCGACGCCAGAGGTTCCCGACGATGACTGGAAAGGCTCGAACAGGCGGGCCTGGACAGCTTCATCCATTCCGCCACCGTTGTCCCAGATCAACAGTTCGGTTTCGCTGGGCAAAGCCCGAATCACCAGGCCCAGAGCGCCGCCCTTGGGCGTGTGCTGGATAGCGTTGGACATCAGGTTACGGATCAACTCTCCCAACAACCAGGGATCGGTGATCAGGCGCACCGGAATGGCCTGCATCGAGAAGTCAAGTTTCTTGCGGGCCAGCAAGGGCGCAAATTCCATGACCACGTCACGCGCGGTTGTCGCCAGGTCCACTTCAACCCAGTTGGCCCGGCGTACCAATTGCTCCATCTTGGCGACAGACAGCAACTGGCGAACGAGCTCACTGGAACGGTCCACGGTATTGAGCATCTTGGGCAGCGTTTCCCGCACGTCCAGCTGCCCGGACATGGCGCCCTGCAGCTGGGTGCGCAGCACCGCAAAGGGCGTACGCAACTGGTGAGAGGCATCGGCCAGAAACTTCTTTTGCTGATCCAGCGATTCCTGCTGCTGCTGCATCAGCCAATTGACCGTCCTGGCCAATTGCTGCAGCTCAACCGGCTGCTGGTCCGTGACCGGCCGCAAGTCTTCCGTGCGGCGGCTGTCGAGCTCTTGCCCCAACTCCACAACGGGTTTGAAGGCCTGGCGCAAAACCCACCACAAGGCGGCGGCAAACGCCAATACCTTGAACACCCACCAAAGTCCTGCAGGCAACCCAAAGAGCGTCTGGGGGTACGCCGCGCCCACCCAGTCCAGAAGGCACCAGGCCAACAGCAGCCCCAGCGACCAGGCCCAGACAAACAACCGCATTGATCGCCCGGCCCGCCATGGGCGCCAAACTGTCCATGGCTTTCCCCGCAACAAGCTCACTGTTTTCACGGCTGGTCCTGCCTTTCAGCCAAGGCATCATCCATCAGGTAGTAGCCAACCCCCCGCAGGGTGACAAGACTGGCTCCGGACCCCAGGATGCGTTTGCGTAACCGGTGCACCAGCACCTCAATGGCATCCGCACCGGCCGAGCCTTCGTCACCAAAGACGGCCTGGAGCAGGTCATCCTTGGCCACAGCTTTCCCGGGATGCATCATCAGGGCTTTCAGAAGGGCCAGCTCACGCCCCGACATTTCAAGCGGCAGTGCGCCGCGAAATACCTGTCCGTTGTCCAGGTCCAGGCGCAAGGTGCCGCAGCGGAAATCTTCCACGCCCAGGCTGCGGCGCACCAGTGCCTTCAGGCGGGCCACCAGTTCTTCCACATCAAAAGGCTTGATCAGGTAGTCGTCCGCGCCGGAGTTCAATCCCAGCACCCGGTCCTCGACCGCGGTACGCGCCGTCATGACCAGTACGGGAAGCCGGGAACCTTCGTCCCTCAGGTGCTGCAGCAAATCCAGGCCATCCATGCCGGGCAGGCTCAGATCGAGCAGGGCCGCATCAAACGGGCGATGCCGTGCCATCACGAGCGCCTCCTTCCCGTCGGCGCAGCAAACGACATGGAACCCGCGGGCAACCAGCATGCGGCTCAGGGCGTCCACAAGATTCAGGTCGTCTTCAACCAGCAGGATGTTCATGGAACGAATCATGCGGGAGGACGGGCGGTGAAACCACCGAGGAAACGCCGACACCTGGTGAAAGCTCGGTGAAAGCTTGGGTCAAAGCGCCGACCATGCAGTGCGCCGGCACCCGGGCAGCTTGCGCCATGGCTTTGAAGGGCATGTTCCGCCGCGCCGTTAGCTCTTGCGATACGGTGGGAAAATAAGCCACCGCCTGTTCCCGCACCCTGCCCCGCATGACCCCTGATTTTCTGGCTCCGTCGCCCGAAGTCGCCCGCCAGCTGATAGGCGCCACCTTGCTGGTTGACGGCGTGGGCGGGCGCATCGTTGAGACCGAAGCTTACGACCGCGAGGATCCGGCCTCGCACAGTTTTTCCGGCCCGACGCCGCGCAATGCCGTCATGTTCGGCCCGCCCGCCCATGCCTACGTCTACCGCTCTTACGGCATCCACTGGTGCCTGAACATCGTCTGCCGCGAGGAAGGCCACGGCGCCGGGGTGCTGATACGCGCCATCGAGCCGCTTGCCGGGCTGGACCGGATGCGCCTGCGGCGCGGGCTGGACGATTTGCGCCTGCTATGCGCCGGGCCCGGGCGCGTGGGCCAGGCGCTCGGGATCACCCGGGAGCACAACGGCCTGAGCATCAACCTGCCGCCTTTTCAACTGCTGCCGCCGCCCGGACGCCTGCCTATCGTCAGCGGACCACGTATCGGTATTTCAAAGGCCATGGACCAGCCGTGGCGCTTCGGGCTGGAGGGTTCGCGTTTTTTGAGCCGGCCTTTCCGCTAAACGGCATGGCCCAGGCCAAGCTGGTTAGCGGAAGCGGTACGACACGGCGATAAACCCGGTGTCCTGCGTCCGGCGGCTGACCAGGGGACTGCCCTGAACCGAAGACCCCAGCCATTTGCGGCGCAGCTGCATCGTCAGCACCCAGGGGTCACCGAGCGGCACATCGACCCCCAGGCCCAGCGTGGGCGCTGTCGAGGCGCCAGCGTTGTAGGTTGAAAACCCGCTGGCGGCCGACTCGGCCGGGGTCACGCCGTAGAGGTAGTTGTTGTATTTGGCGCTGGCATGCTCCAGCCCCACCTGCGGAAAGAACGACCAGCTGCCGACCTTGAACTCCGCCGCGTAAGTGGCTTCCAGCAATGCGCCGTGCGACTTGTTGGCATCCACAAATGCGTTCACGAAAAACCCGCCGTAAGGCGTTTCCTGAAAGGTCCCTATGCCCAGCGGAATCGGCCGCTTGCGGTCCTTGAGTCCCGACAGCGCGGCGGTATCGGCGCGCCAGCCGTCCTGGCTGATACGGCCGGAAAATTCCAGGTAGCCGTAGCCCATTCTTGCGGTTTTGATGCCCAGCGTGTCGACACGCGCAAAGAAGCGGCCATAGTCCGCATAAGCATAGGGCAGCAAGGCGGTGTCATTGCTCTTGCTGCGGATCACGCTTTGTGTGCCATACACGGCGCCGCCGATGTCGCCCGTCAGCTGGTATTTGAGCGGGGCGGTTTGTGCCTGCACCATGCCCATAAATGCCAACCCAGCCAACGCAATGAGGACCACAGTCTGGGAAGCAGGAGAAGAAGCCCGGGTGAGACGTTTCATCGCATGCCTTCTTTCCGCAAAATGATGCGATCCAGTATAGGACCGGGCAGGAAAAACTGCGCACCCGTCCTGCAGGCGCGTCGCGGGGCCGCGACACTCAAGCCCCGAAACTCTCAGGCCGTGGCGAGTACTGTGCGGCGCACCCGGCGCACATTGAAGGCGCTGGCAATCAGCACCGCCTGCATCAGCGCCAGGCCCAGCAGCACGCCGCGGTAATAGCCATGGTCCATCATCGCGCCGAAGATCAGCGGCGACACGGCTTGGCCGATGTCCAGGCCCGCATACACCACGCCGTAAACCCGGCCCGAGGCGTTTTCGGGGGTTGAGCGCTTGACCAGCAGGTCACGCGACGGACCGGCGATGCCGGTGGCGAAACCCATGATGCCGAACAGCACAGGCACGACCCATGCGGGGTAGCTCCCTGCGGCCAGCAGCACCGCCACGGCAGCCGCCGCACCAAACCCGATGCCCACAATGCGCTCGCAGCGCGCGGGATCCGATGCCAGGAAACCGCCAAAAACCATACCGCCTGCGCTGCACACCATATAAACCGTCAGGCAGATAGCCACCAGTGCGAGCGGCACGTTATGCAGGTGGCGCGCGGCTTCGGGTGCAAAGGCCTGCACCACGCTGAGGACAATGGCATACCAGAAGAAGAAAGAAAAACACATCCAGACGGCCGGTATCTTCAGAAAACCCAGACTGCTGTCGGCCGCGGGCGCGCCCTTGACCGGCGCCACCACCGTGAGGGTGAGCTCGTCGCGGTTCATCACCAGCACCGCCAGCACCGCAAAAGCCAGCACACCGGCCGCCGCCAATGCCACGCGCCACGAATAAGCAAACGTCAGCGTCACCACCACTGCGGGGGCCAGTGCCCAGCCCAGGCTGCCGGTGATGCCGTGCACGCTGTAGGCGTGGCCCAGGCGCGGCGCACTGACCTTGCGGTTCAGCAGCGTGTAGTCCACCGGATGAAACACGCCATTGCCGACCCCGGCAATCACGGCGAAGCCGGCCAGCATCCAGTAGCTGGTGCTGATGGAATAACCAAAGGCCGCCACACCCAGCAGGCTCAGCCCGGCGAACAGGACGGGTCGCGGGCCGAAGCGGTCGACGACAAAACCCGAAAGCGCCTGCACCGCGCACGACACCACAAAAAAGATCGTCATCAAAAAACCCAGCTCCGCATAGCTCGCGCTGAACTCCTCCTTGAGCCAGGGAAACAGCGGCGCCAGCAAAAGCTGGCTGAAATGGCTGATCATGTGCGCCAGGCCCACCAGGCCGATCACGCTGGCGTCGGTGCGAAAAGGGACTGCGGCGGGCGCGTTGAGGGTCGTACTTGAAGTATTCATGGCGCTATCGTAGTATTGGCCAGGACTTCTGAAATGCGACATAAAGCCATGTTTCATCGAATTTCGGACAAACCGCTTAATGACCTTCGTCCCTGCGATCACATCATCTGATTCAGGTGGATAGACCTTCCGACACGCCAGATGCCGCAACGTAAAGCCCCGCTTCATTTCGTGCCGGTGGGCGACACCGACAACTTCACTCCCACTCGCCATCGGCCGGTGCGTGTGCGGGCGCGGACACTGGAAGCGGATACGCATTTCAAGCCCCATTCCCACGCCTGGGCGCAGCTGGCTTACTGCTCCACGGGGGTGTTGCAGGTCACGGCTGAGCAGTCGGGCCATGCGAGCGGCGAAGTCACCTACATCGTGCCGCCCTCCCGCGCGGTGTGGATCGCGCCGGGGGCGCAGCACCATGTCACCGTGCTGGAAGCGGCCGAATTCCGCACGCTGTACCTCGACGCCAGCGCCACCCCAAAGGGCTGGACCGGTTGCCGCGTATTGGTGGTGTCGCCGTTGCTGCGCGAGTCCATCCACGCGCTGGAGGATATTGGCCCCCACGCTGCGCTGCCCCCCGAGGGGGCCGTTTTTGCCTTGGGGCGGCCCGGCGGCAAAAAGCCACCAGAGCGTCCCCTTGCACCCTCACGCGAGCAGTTGCTCAGCGGACTTGTGCTGGACGAGCTTGCACGCGCCGATACCCAGGCGCTCGGCGTGCCCTTGCCGCATCCGCAAACCGGGGACAAGCGGCTGCGTGCCCTTTGCGAAGCCGTGCTGCGCGCACCGTCAGAGCGGGCTACGCTGGCCGAGTGGGCCGCCGACACCGGCGCCAGCGAACGCACGGTGGCCAGGCTTTTTCGCGACGAACTGGGCCTGAGCTACCAGCAATGGCGCCAGCAGGCCATCCTTGCCCACGCCCTGCCCCTGCTCACGCGCGGGCAATCGGTCAGCACCGTGGCGGCGGCCAGCGGTTATGCCAGCGACAGCGCCTTCACCGCGATGTTCAAAGCCTCCATGGGCCAGCCACCCAGTCATTTTCAGAGCAAAAACAGGCTGTAGGGCAACGAGGGCAAGCGCAAGCAGCTATCAAAAAAGTAGCATTCAGGTAACCGATGATGCGCCGGCTCGCAACCTACAGATCCCCGGCCGCCTGCCAGAGGGTTCGCGAGCCGATCGTGGGAAGCCACAGGAGGAACTTCCGGCGGTGGCTTTCGAAAGGCTCACCCAATGGCGACCGCGGATCCTCACTCAGCGCGTAAGCCATGCCTTCGACAAACCATTGGGGTTTGAGCAGCAGATAGAGCGTGCCGAGACGCTCGGCCTGCAAATAGTGGATCAACTCATGCCGAACGTAAAAAGGCTTCCACGCGAGCGGCCCCACCACCGTACCGAAAGTACCCAGCGTAACGGCAGAACGCCTGCCCAGGCCGAAAGCGTCCGCACACGCCTGCGTTGCGCAAAAGACCATCTTCGGCACGCCATGGATCGCATTTACCTTGGCGGACACGAAGTCCATTCCTTCCGCATGCAGGCGGACAGCCTCCTCAAACCGTGCCGTGTCGTCGACGCACACGGCGGCGCTGAGGCATGAAACACCGGACAGTTCCGGCGCGATCACCCGCACGGGCCTGACAGCAAACCACGCAACCACAGGAACAAGCACCAGCATCACGAGCAGGCGGATTTTCAGGGAAGGGGGACTCAGGCGCATGCGGGGCAAATCAAGCGGCAGGTTTCAGGCTTTCGGCAGGCGTGGAGCAGAGGCAGTCCGGGAGCCTGACGGAGCCTGGCACGGTGTCAGGTGACGGAAAGTTTAGCGGCTGGTTTGGCAATCGAACAAAGCTCCGCAAAATTTTCAAATAAAACTGACCCTCCAGCCTTTAACCACCTGCGCAACCAGCTATCAAAACAATAGCGCCGAGCGCGCACCGTGCAACAGCGCGCCAGCTGACCCAGGTGGGTATCATGCCCTGATGGACTTCGTCAACGCGGCAATGAAAACGGGCACGGGATGGAAGCACGCAGCGGCTTCAATGACTGTTGCCATGCTTGCAGCCACAGGCCATGCCCAGGCGCCTGCCGAGCCGCACCCGACGCTGCTGCGCGAACTGAACCGGATCCGGGAGGACGGTTGCGACGGGCGCGGCGCCAAGGTTTCCCTGCTGCGTGAAAACAGCGCGCTGTCGCGGGCGGCGCAGCTCATGGCCGGCGGCCGCACGATGGACGAGGCGTTGAAAGCCGTCGACTACCGCGCGGTGCGGGCTGCGCAGATTGCCGTACGCGGCGCGACCGGCCCCTCGGCGCTCGCGCGCAGGACCCTGGGCAAATCATGCAGCGCGGTGATGCACGCCGAGCTCGCTGAAGCCGGCTTCTACCAGCGCGGGGCGCAAACCTGGGTCGTGCTGGCCGCGCCCTTCTCTCCCCCGGCTGCGGCCCTGGCCGACGATATACAGGCTCGGGTGCTGGCACTGGTCAATGAAGCGCGCGCCAGGCCACGCCGCTGCGGTGCGCAGGCCTTCGCGGCCGCAGGGCCGCTGCAATACAGCCCTGTGCTGTACAACATCGCCGGAGTGCACGCCGCAGACATGGCGAGGTACAGCTACTTCAGCCACACCGGGCGCGACGGCAGCGATGTGGCCAGCCGCGCAACACGCGCAGGCTACGGCTGGAAGGCCATTGGCGAGAACATCGCGGCAGGACAGATGCAGGCCGACACTGCCGTGCAGGGCTGGCTGAACAGTCCCGGCCATTGCGCCAACATCATGGCACCCGCGTACACGGAGATGGGCACGGCCTTTGCGGTCAACACCCAAAGCAGCGCCGGTATTTACTGGGTGCAGGTGTTCGGGGCGCAGCGGTAAGTCACTCTTGCCCGGGGCGCCCTGCTGTCAGCGTTTTTCAAACGCCGCATTGAGGCGGCGCAGCAAAGGCTTGTTCAGCTCGCGGGTATGCCTGTTCCAGCGCTCCATGGACCGCTGCAGCTCAATCTGCAGGCGCGCGCTGGTGGTGGTGTCCCCGCTCATCGCGGCCCAGATGGCGTATTCAGCACGGCTTTCAAAGCTGCCGAAACGGTCCACGGCGGATTCAAACTCCGCTTTCGCATCCGCCCCCCTGCCGGCGCCGCCCAGCGCCTGGGCCAGCAGCAGCGACACCAGCTCCGCGCGAAAGGCGGGGTCGGTCTTACGGATGAATTCAAGGTGGGTGATGGCCTCGGGATAACGCTCGCAGGCGAAATAGGCCCTTGAGGCGCCCAGCCGGATTTCCAGGTCGGAGGCGAACGGGCCTTTGAGGCATGCGTCGTAACTCTGCGCAGCCTCCAGCGCCTGGCCGGCTTCGAGCAGCGCGGAGGCCAGCCGCATCTGGTTCTGCGCGGTAGGCGTGTAGTCAAACGCGGCGTGCGCTTCCCGCAGCTCGCGCGTCGGGTCCAGTGTTTTTGCGGCAGCGGCCACAACCTTGCGCGCGCCGCGCTCCAGCCGCGAGTCCGGCAGGTAGACCGCCAGGAAATAAACGAGGCTGCCCAGCATGGGAAACGAAAACAGGATGATCAGCCAGTACATCTGCTGGCCGCTGCGCAAGGCATGGACGGCAAAGAACACCGCCACGATGAAATGAAGTCCCAATCCGACAAAAGGCATGGCCCATCCCTCCAGTTATTTTTGGGGGATTCTAAAGGGGCGTCAAGGAATGGGCCAGACCTTTCAGGTACCAGCAGGAAGCACTGTCTCGTCCCCGTCGCCATCAAAGAGGCGCAAGGCGAGCAGGCCGTGCCCCACGCTGGCGCCTGCCCGCACAGCCGCAGCAACCAGGACCACTTCCGCCAGCTCCTCGCGGGTCACACCCGACCGCCTGGCCGCACGGGTGTGCACGTCCAGGCAATAGCCACATTGGGTGGTAAGCGCCACCGCCAGTGAAATCAGCTCCCGCACACGTGGCTCAAGATGGCCGCCTTCGCGCTTGGCCGCATGGTCAAACGTGAGGAAAGCCTGGGCCTCCACAGGCGCCAGCCGCACGAAGGCTGGCGCCAGTTGCAGGTCTTGGGGTGACTGGTAACTGATACTCATGGCTGGCCTTTGCTGTCCGCTGGCCTGCGGCGCCGTGCGATGGTTTCAAACAGGCCCACAAACCAGCACATCGGGCAGCCGCGCATCAACACCAGCGCGCCCGCCAGGGGAAGCAGCGCCCACAGGGGATGCGTCTGGAAAACCAGAGCGGCACACCCGAGCAAGGCCAGCGCGCCTATCCCGCGGAACACATGTTGGGTGACCGAAGTGCTACAGAACACGGGCACCTCCGGTGGATGTGGTGCCATCCATAGCGCAGCCCGGCGCACAGGCGGGAAGATTTCGTTGCGGAAAAAACATCAGGAGCTCCTTGTCGGTGGTTGATACCGGCAAAGAGGCCCGCATTCAGCAAAAGGATTCAGGTTTCCTCAAAGAAATTTGAACGGCGCCGTCACCGGAACGCCAGCCCCTTCAGGTCAAACCTCAGATCAGGCGCTTGAGCAAGCCCATCACCTGGTCAAAGCGTTTGCCATAAGGCGGATAAAACAGGTCTCCCCTCGCCCACTTTGACTGCACCAGCACCGGCTTTTGCTGCGTCAGCCGCAGGAAACCGGCTTCGCCGTGGTAGCTGCCCCAGCCGCTTTCGCCCACGCCGCCGAAAGGCAGGTTCTCGTGCGCGATGTGCATCAGCGTGTCGTTGACAGTGACGCCGCCGCTCACGGTGCGCGCCAGCACGTGGTCGCGGGCACCGGTGTCGGTGCCGAACCAGTAAAGCGCCAGCGGCCTGGGGCGGGCGTTGACATAGCCAATCGCGTCATCGATCGACGCATAGGGAATCACCGGCAGGATGGGGCCAAAGATTTCCTCGCTGAGCAGTTTCGAGCCGGCGGGCGTGTCGAACACCAGCACAGGCGCCATCTGGCGCGACGCCACGCCCACGCCGGGTGCACCGGCCTGGATGGTTTGCAGGCGCGCGCCCTCGCCTTCGGCCTGCGCCAGCAGCGCCTGCAGGCGTTCATGGTGGCGCGGGCTGATGATGGCGGCGTAATCAGGGTTGCCGGCGATGGTGGGAAACAGCGTGGCCACGGCGCGCGCAAAGGCTTCGCCAAACGCGCTTTCAGTGCCCTTGGGCAGCAACACATAGTCGGGTGCGATGCAGGTCTGGCCGGCGTTCAGCAGTTTGCCGTGGGCGATCTTGATGGCAGCCTTGTCGATGTCGCACGACGCGTCGATGATGCAGGGCGACTTGCCGCCCAGCTCCAGCGTGGTGGGCGTGAGGTTGGCGGCGGCCGCTTCGGCGACCTTGCGGCCCACAGCGGTGGAGCCGGTAAAGAACAGGTGGTCAAACGGCAGCCCGGCAAATTCGGCGGCCAGGGCGCCGTCGCCCTGCACCACGCAAAGTTCATCAGGTGCGAAGGATTGTTCAATCAGGGCCGCCAGCAAGGCAGAAGTTGTTGGCGTCAGCTCGCTGGGCTTGAGCATGACGCGGTTCCCGGCCGCCAGCGCGGTGATGACCGGCCCGAGCGACAGCTGCACCGGGTAGTTCCACGGCGACACCACGCCCACCACGCCCAAGGGCTGGCGCTGCAGGTAGGCCCGCGCGGGCTGCAGGTACAGCGGCGTGCGCACCTTCACGGGTTTCATCCACTTCGGCAAATGCCTGAGCGTGCTGGACAACAGCGAACGCAGCACAAAGATGTCGGCGATTTCGGTGAGCTGGGGCGACCGCACGCCGAAGTCGGCATTGACGGCCTGGGCCAGCGCGCTGCCGTGCTCGTCCAGCAAGGCGCGGATGCGCAGCAGGCGTTCCCGCCGCAGGGCCAGCGGCACCTCTGTCTGAGAGCGGCTGGCCTGGTGCTGGGCTTCGAACAATGTTCGAAGGACGGACGGAGGTGTGCTGGAACTCATGCGGCCATGATAGGGGCCACAGGGGCAGAGCAGTAGGGACGCAACTCCAGCAGCACTGCGGGTTGACCCTGAGGCACTTGACCCCATTTGCAGACCTGATGCAGAACCTGCTAATGGTCTAAACGGGTTCTCAGGCATTTGGCTGACAATCGCGCCGGCACTTATCCGCTATGGTGACTGGCAGGTAAACCATCCCTGATGAAAGTGTTTCATGGAATTCAAGGATTACTACAAGGTCATGGGCGCAGAGCGCAGTGCCACGCCCGACGAGATCAAAAAGGCACACCGCAAGCTGGCACGCAAATACCATCCCGACGTCAGCAAGGAAAAAAACGCCGAGGCACGCTTCAAGGAAATCGCCGAAGCCTACGAGGTGTTGCGCGATCCTGAAAAACGCACCGCTTACGACCAGTTGGGCGCCAACTACCAGGCCGGGCAGGACTTCCGCCCGCCGCCGGGCTGGAACCCGGGGCAGGCCTCGGGAGGTGCCGCCGGCGCTCCCCATTTTGGCGGAGCCGAAGGTTTTGACCACAGCGACTTTTTCGACGCCATCTTCCGCGGCATGGGCGGAGGGCCGCAAGGCCGGGGTGGTTTTGACGAAATGCGCGGCAGCCGAAGCTTTGACATGCATGGCCAGGACCAGCACGCCAAAATCCAGATCGACATCGGCGACTCCTACAGCGGCGCCACGCGCAAGCTGCAGTTGCGCATGCCGATGGAGAGTGAAGCAGGCGTGACGATGCAGGACCGCAGCATCGAGTTCGTCATCCCCAGGGGCATACGCGCAGGCCAGCACATTCGCCTGGCGGGCCAGGGCTCTCCCGGTATGGGTCAGGGCAGCCCGGGCGACCTTTACCTGGATGTTGAATTTCTGCCGCATGCCCTGTACCGTGCCGAGGGCCATGACGTGTACATGAATCTGCCCGTCGCGCCATGGGAAGCCGCGCTGGGCGCAGAGGTGGAAGTGCCCACGCCCACCGGCGAGGTGGAGCTGAAAATCCCGGCGGGCTCTGCCGGCGGGCGCAAGCTCAGGCTCAAGGGGCGCGGGCTGCCGGGCAAGACCCCGGGAGATTTTTATTTTGTGCTTCAGGTGGTCCTGCCGGCCGCGGACACGGATGCGGCAAAGAAAGCGTACGAAGACATGGCGGCGGCATTCAAGGCCTTCAGGCCGCGCACCGCCCTGCAAACCTCGGGAGCCAAGGCATGAACACCCCCACCCGCTACCTCGCCGGCTTCATCCTGGAAGACCAGGATGAACTCACCCTTGACGATCTCTGCCGGGCCTGTGCCGCGCAGTCGGAGCTCATCGTGGACCTGGTACACGAAGGCCTGCTGGTGCCGATGGGAGAGGCTCCTGAGGTCTGGCGCTTCACCGGCGTGCACTTGCACCGCGCCACCGTGGCCGTGCGCCTGCAGCGCGACCTGGGGGTGAACCCAGCCGGTGCGGCGCTGGCACTGGAACTGATGGACGAGCTGGACAGCCTGCGCCGACAGCTGCACCGTCTGCAGGACAACTGACCCACCGGCGCGGGCAATCTTTTATGTAGGACAGTTGATGGCGCTCGCTGCCAAAGCAGCATGGGAGAATTCGCGCCATGTCCACCGAAGCCGTGCCGGCCCTGAAAAACATCTTTGACAAGGTGCGCTATCGCCACATCGCGACGGAAACCGCTGCGGTCTACCCACGTTTTGACAGCAAAAAGTTTCTCTCGCTCGCGCTGCCCGGCCTGGACGACCTTTCGCTGATGCAGCGCCTGCGCCGCACCAGCGAGTGCCTGCACGCCACATTGCCGGCTGACTTCCCAAAAGCCATCGCCGTCCTGCGCAAGCTGGCCCCGCGCATCAACAGCGGCTTTGTCACCCTGGTGCTGCCGGATTATGTGGGCCTGTATGGGCGCGATGACTTCGATACGTCGATGGAGGCGTTGAAGTTTTTCACCGCCTTCGGCTCCTCGGAATTCGCCATCCGCGAATTCATCCGCCAGGACCCTGCGCGCACGCTGGCCGTGATGAAGGCCTGGGCCAAAGACGAGAGCGAGCACGTGCGGCGCCTGGCCAGCGAAGGCAGCCGCCCTCGCCTGCCCTGGTCTTTCAGGCTGGATGCGCTGATGGCCGATCCCGAACTAGCCGCGCCCATCCTGGACGCACTCAAGGCCGACAGCAGCCTCTACGTTCGTAAATCGGTGGCCAACCACCTCAACGACATCACCAAGCTGCATCCTGACTGGGTGCTGGAGCGCCTGAAGGGCTGGCCGCGGGACAATCCGCACACCGCGTGGATTGCCCGGCACGCGCTGCGCACACTGATCAAGCAGGGCGACAGGCAGGCGCTGGGTGTGATCGGCGCCGGTAAAAAGGCGAACGTCGACATCACCGGTTTGTCCGTCACCCCGAAGAAACTCACCCTGGGTGAGCCGATGTCACTGTCGTTCACGCTGCAATCCACCTCGCGCCAAAGCCAGCGGCTGGTGGTGGACTACGCGGTGCACTACGTCAAGAAATCGGGCAGCAGCTCGGCCAAGGTATTCAAGCTCAAGGAGCTGACGCTGGCTGCCGGCGAAAGCGTGCAGCTGTCACGCAGCCAGGTCGTGCGCGACTTCACCACCCGTGTGCACCATGCCGGGCGGCACGCGGTGGACATCATGGTCAATGGGGAATGCCTTGCGAGCGGGCATTTTGACCTGGTGAAGGCCTGAAATGGCTGCAGCCCAATAAGGACGAGCGCAAGCAGCTATCAAATATATAGCACTCCGATATACTACGCTGACGCCCACCGCCGCCCTTCCGATTCCCATACCAAGCACCAAGGACATGTTCATGCGCCCACTCACCCTGCAACGATTCAGCCCCGCCTACTGCGCCCTCAGCCTGGCGCTGCTTCTGTCCGCCTGCGGAGGCGCCGGCGGTGAAGAGATCGGCGCGGTCGACACAGTCTTCAAACTCATCGGACCGGACCATAAAATCGTGGTGGAAGCCTATGACGACCCCAAGGTGAGCGGCGTCACCTGTTATGTCTCGCGCGCCAAGACGGGCGGTATCAAGGGCGCATTCGGCGTGGCCGAAGACAAGGCTGAAGCCTCGATAGCCTGCCGGCAGACCAGCGTGATCAGTTTCCCGGGAGGCAAACCGATCGATAAGCAGGAAGAAATGTTCAGCGAACGCATTTCGCTGGTCTTCAAAAAGCTGCGTGTGGTGCGCATGGTGGACACCAAACGCAACACCCTCGTCTACCTCACCTATTCCGACCGTGTGATCGAAGGTTCGCCGCAGAACAGCGTGACAGCTGTTCCGGTGCCGGCGGGCACGGTGATACCGGTGAAGTAAAGGGCCGGCCACGGTCTTCGCGGCTGGCGGGCCTGAATACCCCCGCTGGCCGGCGGGACTAGCGTACGGTGCCATCGGCGTTTTCACTTTTGACAACAGAATTTCCACCCATGACCCAAACCACCGCCACCTCCCTGACCGATTTCCCCATCACCCGGAAATGGCCTGCCCAGCACCCTGACCGCATCCAGCTGTATTCGCTGCCCACGCCCAATGGCGTCAAGGTATCGATCATGCTGGAAGAGTGCGGCCTGCCCTATGAACCGCACCTCGTTGACTTTGGCAGCAACGACCAGATGTCGCCGGCCTTTGTGTCGCTGAACCCGAACAACAAGATCCCGGCCATCATTGACCCCAATGGGCCAGGCGGCAAACCACTGGGACTGTTCGAGTCCGGCGCCATCCTGATCTACCTTGCCGAGAAGACCGGGAAATTCCTGCCAACGGACGCAGCAGCCCGCTACGAAACCATCCAGTGGCTGATGTTCCAGATGGGCGGCATCGGCCCGATGTTTGGCCAGCTCGGCTTTTTCCACAAGTTCGCCGGCAAGGACTATGAAGACAAGCGCCCGCGCGACCGCTATGTCGCCGAATCCAGCCGACTGCTGGGTGTGCTGAACCAGCGGCTCGAAGGGCGCAGCTGGATCATGGGCGACGACTACACCATTGCCGACATCGCCACCTTCGGCTGGGTGCGCAACCTGATCGGGTTTTATGGCGCCGGTGAACTGGTGGAAATCCAGAAATTCCCCAACGTGACGCGCGTGCTCGACGCGTTTGTGGCGCGCCCTGCCGTCGTCACGGGTCTGGGCATACCCGCGCGCGGCTGACGCCCCCACGCGAACACGGCCGATAGGCCGGGATGGTCAAATTGGCTATCATGGCGGGCATGTCCGCCAAGCCAGCTCCTAGCCCGGAACAGATTACAACGGATCGCTTTCGCCTGCTGGTGGATGCGGTGCAGGACTACGGCATCTTCATGCTCGACACCGCGGGCAACGTGATGTCCTGGAATATCGGCGCCCAGCGCATCAAACAGTACCGCGCCGACGAGATCATCGGCCGCAATTTCTCCACCTTTTACCCTCCTGAGGCCGTCGCCGCCGGATGGCCCGCCGAGGAGTTGCGCCGCGCGGAAAGAGATGGGCGCTTCGAGGAAGAAGGCTGGCGCATCCGCAAGGACGGCAGCCGTTTCTGGGCCAATGTCGTCATCACCGCGCTCAGGGACGAGAACGGAAAACTCGCCGGCTTCGGCAAGGTCACACGCGACCTCACGGAACGCCGGGCTCACGAGGAAGCGTTGCGCGAGAGCGAGGAACGCTTCAGGTTCATGATCGAAGGGGTGCGGGACTACGCGATCTTCATGCTAAGCCCCGACGGCGTGATCGAGAGCTGGAACAGCGGCGCGCAGCTCATCAAGGGCTACAGCCCGAGCGAAGTCATCGGCAAACATTTCAGCCTGTTTTACCGTCCTGAAGACCTGGAGGCCGGCAAACCCCAAGCCGAACTGAAGGCGGCCCTGGAGCATGGCCGGGCTGAAGAAGAAGGCTGGCGCGTTCGCCGGGACGGCTCGGTGTTCTGGGCCAATGTGGTGATCGCCCCGGTGTATGACACGGGCCGGCAACTGCGCGGCTTTGTCAAAGTCACACGCGACATGACCGAAAGGCGGCGCCTGTATGAGCTGGAAAAGTCCAGCAAGCGCATGAGCGAGTTCCTGGCCATGCTGGCGCACGAGCTGCGCAACCCGCTGGCGCCCATCCGCAACGCCATCACCATCCTGCAACTGGAGCCCTCTCCCAGCCCGCTGGTCCGAAGCAGCCGCGACATGATTGACCGGCAGCTCACGCACATGACACGCCTGGTCGACGACCTGCTCGATGTCGGGCGGCTGACGACCGGCAAAATCCGCTTCAAGGCGGAGCAGGTTTCCTACAACCAGGTGGTGGCCCGCTCCATTGAGGCCGTGCGCCCCTTGTTCGACGCCCGCCGCCACCGCCTGACGACGGACATCCCGACAGCGTCGATCCTGGTTCAAGGAGATGCCACGCGGCTTGCGCAGGTCCTGCAAAACCTGCTGATCAATGCGGCCAAGTACACCCCCGAAGCGGGCCTGATTGCGCTGAAGGTCTGGCAGGAAGGCACGCAGCTGTATACCTCGGTCAGCGACAACGGGCTGGGCCTCTCGTCCGAGGCGCTCAGCCAGATCTTCGAGCTGTTCTCCCAGGGCGACGCGCAGACCGCCGCGCGGGAAAGCGGGCTGGGCATCGGCCTGACGCTGGCACGCTCCCTGGTGGAAATGCACGGCGGCGCATTGCATGCTGAAAGCGAGGGCCCCGGCCGCGGCAGCACATTCACTTTTTTCCTGCCCCATGCGCAGATAGGCGTGCACGGCACCGATGACGCAAGCGGCCCCGGCGCAGCCATCCTGGTGGTGGACGACAACCGCGATGCCGCCAACAGCCTGGCGGAGATTCTCAGGCTGATGGACTGCCAGGTGAAAGTGGCCTACGACGGCCCCGCCGCGCTGGAGCTTTTTCGCCAGCAGGCGCCCCAGGCCGTTTTGCTGGACCTCGGCATGCCGGGAATGAACGGTTACGAGGTACTGGCAGCCTTGCGCGCCCTGCACGGCGGCGAGCAGGTGACAGTCGCGGCCCTCACCGGCTTCGGCACGGACGAAGACAAAAGCCGCGCGCTGGCCGCCGGGTTCGACGAGCACCTCACCAAGCCGCTGGACTTCACCGCCCTGCAGGCATTTCTGCAGACCGCCGGCGTGACAATTTGAGCGTTTGGGCGGCCAGGAAGGCTATTTCTGCCCCTTTTCAGGCATAAAAAAGGCCTGCAGCCTAATAGCACCGTGCGCCAGCAGCTATCAAATAGATAGCAATTCCAGGAACACCAATGTGTGTAGCTCGCCCGCAAGGCCCGCCGGCAGGCCGCCTTGGCCATGGGTGTATAACCAGAGCCCTCGGTTCCGCGCTTTTCACCACCCCGCGCGTGGCCGCTTACCTCACATCAATAAGCATCAAGCCGGGCGCATCGGGCGCCACGACACACCAAGGAAGATCAAACATGGGCGCGCAGTGGAAAGCAAAAGGCAAGGAACTGGCCGCAAATGCCAAAGGCAAGGTATTTGGAAAACTGGCCAAGGAAATCATGGTGGCCGCGCGCAGCGGTGCCGACCCGTCATTGAACGCCCGCCTGCGGCTGGTGGTGGAGCAGGCCCGCAAGGTCTCCATGCCCAAGGACACGCTGGAGCGCGCCATCAAAAAAGGCGCCGGCCTCACGGGCGATGCGGTTCATTTTGAACATGTGATCTACGAAGGTTTTGCCCCGCACCGCGTGCCCGTCATGGTCGAATGCCTGACCGACAACCTGAACCGCACAGCATCCGAAGTGCGCGTGTTGTTTCGCAAGGGGCAACTGGGCACTTCCGGCTCGGTGTCCTGGGATTTTGACCACGTGGGCATGATTGAAGCCGAACCTGCCGCAGCAGGCGCCGACCCCGAGCTGGCCGCCATCGAAGCAGGGGCCCAGGACTTTGAGCCGGGCGAAGAAGAAGGCATCACCCTCTTCCTGACCGACGCAGTCGACCTGGACCTGGTGAGCCGCGCACTGCCGGCCCAGGGTTTCAGCGTGCTGTCGGCCAAGCTGGGCTACAAGCCGAAAAACCCGGTCGATCCGGCCACCCTCAGCGCCGCCGAACTCGAGGAAGTCGAAGCCTTCCTGGCCGCCATCGATGCCAATGACGATGTGCAGACCATTTATGCGGGCCTGGGCAGCTAGGGCCTGGCTGTTTGCGTTCCGCGGGCTCGCCCCTGATCAGTTGCCCATCAGCGCGCGCACATGCGCCGCCGTGCCGCTGGCCAGGCCTTCCATGCTGTAGCCTCCCTCGAGGACGGAAACCACGCGGCCATCGGCGGTTTCATCAGCCACCCTCATGAGCTCCCGGGTGATCCAGTGGTAATCGTCGTCCGTGAACTGCAGGCCGCCCAACGGGTCCAGATGATGGGCATCGAAACCCGCGGAGATGATCAGCAGCCCGGGTGCGAACTTGCGCAGGGCCGGTAACAACTGATCGGTCATCGCGGCGCGGAAGGCGGCGGAGCCGGTGCCCCGCGGAAACGGCACATTCACGATGTTTCCGGCCACGCCGGTTTCATGGCGCGCGCCGGTGCCGGGGTAAAACTGGGACTGGTGGCAGGAACCGTAGAACAGGTCCGGGTCGTCGTAGAACGAGTTCTGCGTGCCGTTGCCGTGGTGCACGTCGAAGTCCACCACCGCAACACGCTCGATGCCGTGCCGCTCGCGCGCGTGCAGCGCTGCAATGGCCGCCTGGTTGAACACGCAAAAGCCCATGGCCTGGTCTGCCTCGGCATGGTGGCCGCAGGGGCGGGTAGCGCAAAAAACGTTGCTCGCCTCCCTTGTCACCACATCGTCCACGCCGGCACAGGCCGCGCCCACGCAGCGCATCACCGCCTCCAGCGATCCCGGCGACAGGATGGTGTCACCGGCATCGAGTGCGCGGTAGCCCTCGGCCGGCGACACCGCCTGCACCTGCTCGACATAGCCGGGTGTGTGCACGTGGAGCACCTGATCGAACGAGCCCAGCGGCGCATCGCGCCAGACCGCCTTCGCAAACTCCGGCGTCTTCAGTGCCTGCAGCACGGCTTCGAGGCGCTCGGGCGACTCCGGGTGGTGCGGGCCGGGCTTGTGGTTGAAGCAGGCCTCGTGGGTGTAGATCAGGGTGCTCATGGGTGTTTGTCTCCTTTGCAGCGCCGGCGCCGCCATGCAGTCGATGGTTTTGATGGCTGCGGGTTTTTGTACGGTCTCGTGAATGACTTTAACGGATCATGGCCGCAAGCAGCTCTGCCTGCCGCCTCAGACGGCGGGCAAGAAAAAACCCGTTGCCTGCGTGTGCAGGAACGGGGTTTTGTCTTTTTCACATCAGAAATGGCCACTAACCCTCGGCTGGCGGGCGCGAGCAGCTATCAATTCGATAGCAAGCTTCAGGCGCCGCTCAGCCCGGCCTCAGCCGGCCGACGCTTCGAAGCTGAACACCCCGGGATTCTGGATCGGGTCCACATCCACCGGGATGGTGCTCTTGGGCGGGAACTTGCCCTCAAGCAACAACTTCGACAGCGGGTTTTCAATGCGCTGCTGAATCGCTCGCTTGAGCGGACGTGCACCAAACACCGGATCGAAACCGACCTTGGCGAGCTCGGCAATCGCCGCTTCCGACACCTCCATGTTGAGGTCCATCTTCTGCAGGCGCGCGATCAGCGTACGCAGCTGGATGCGGGCGATGGACTCGATGTTTTTCGCGTCGAGCGAATGGAACACCACGGTCTCGTCGATACGGTTCAGGAACTCGGGCCGGAAGTAGTTCTTCAGCTCGCCCTCCACCGCTTCCTTCACATCCTCATACGGCTGGCCCACCATGGACTGGATGATGGGCGAGCCGATGTTGCTGGTCATGACGATCACGGTGTTCTTGAAGTCCACAGTGCGGCCCTGGCCGTCGGTCAGGCGGCCATCGTCCAGCACCTGCAACAGCACATTGAAGACATCGGGGTGGGCTTTTTCCACCTCATCGAGCAGCAGCACGCTGTAGGGCTTGCGGCGCACGGCTTCGGTCAGGTAGCCACCCTCCTCGTAGCCCACGTAGCCGGGAGGCGCGCCAATCAGGCGGGCTACCGAATGTTTTTCCATGAACTCGCTCATGTCGATGCGGACCAGGTGGTCTTCGCTGTCAAACAAAAAACCAGCCAGCGCCTTGCACAGCTCGGTCTTTCCGACACCCGTAGGACCGAGGAACAGGAAAGACCCGGTGGGCCGGTTCGGGTCGGACAGACCCGAACGCGAGCGGCGGATGGCATTGGCCACGGCACCGATGGCTTCGTCCTGGCCGACCACACGTTCGTGCAGCTTGCCTTCCATGAGCAGCAGTTTGTCACGCTCGCCCTGCATCAGCTTGCTGACGGGAATGCCGGTGGCGCGCGCCACGACCTCGGCGATCTCTTCGGCGCCGACCTGGGTGCGCAGCAGCGTAGGCGCGTTGGACTTGCCTTTGTGGGCTTCGCTGTCCTGCGCTTCTTTCAGGCGTTTTTCAAGCGCCGGCAGCTGGCCGTATTGCAGCTCGGCGACTTTGTTGAAGTCGCCTTTGCGGGTGAACTCCTCGATCTGAAAGCGGATGCGGCCGATCTCCTCCATCACGTCCTTGGAGCCGAGCGCCTGGGCTTTTTCGGCCTGCCAGATTTCATCGAGGTCGGATATCTCTTTTTGCAGCTTGGCGATCTCCTCTTCAATCAGGTCGAAGCGCTTTTTCGAAGACTCGTCTTTTTCGCGGCGCACGGCTTCGCGCTCGATCTGCAGCTGGATCAGGCGGCGGTCGAGCTTGTCCATGACCTCTGGCTTGGAGTCCATCTCGATCTTGATCTTGGCCGCGGCTTCATCGATCAGGTCGATGGCCTTGTCGGGCAGGAAACGGTCGGTGATGTAGCGATGGCTCAGCTCGGCCGCGGCCACGATGGCCGGGTCGGTGATCTGCACGCCGTGGTGCTCTTCGTATTTCTCTTGCAGGCCGCGCAGGATGGCAATCGTCGCCTCCACGCTCGGCTCGCCCACCAGGATTTTCTGGAAGCGGCGCTCCAGCGCGGCGTCTTTTTCAATGTACTTGCGGTATTCGTCGAGCGTGGTGGCACCGACGCAATGCAGCTCGCCACGCGCCAATGCCGGCTTGAGCATATTGCCCGCGTCCATGGCGCCTTCTGCCTTGCCGGCGCCCACCATGGTGTGCAGCTCGTCGATGAAGACGATGGTCTGGCCTTCGTCTTTGGCCAGCTCGTTCAGCACTGTCTTCAGGCGCTCTTCAAATTCGCCGCGGAACTTGGCGCCGGCCAGCAGCGCCGCCATGTCCAGGCTCAGCACACGCTTGCCCTTGAGCGAATCCGGCACTTCACCCGCGACGATGCGCTGGGCCAGGCCCTCGACGATGGCGGTCTTGCCGACGCCGGGCTCGCCGATCAGCACCGGGTTGTTCTTGGTGCGGCGCTGCAGCACCTGGATCGCGCGGCGGATTTCATCGTCGCGGCCGATGACCGGGTCGAGCTTGCCCAGTCGGGCGCGCTCGGTCAGGTCCATGCAGTATTTCTTGAGGGCTTCGCGCTGGCCTTCGGCGTCGGCGCTGTTCACGCCCTGCCCGCCGCGCACGGCGTCGATCGCCGCTTCCAGCGCCTTGCGGGTCAGGCCGTTTTCCTTGGCCAGCCGGCCCACGTCGCTCTTGCTGTCGGCCACAGCCAGCAAAAAGAGTTCACCGGCGATGAACTGGTCATTGCGCTTGATGGCTTCTTTTTCAGTGGCCTGCAGCAGTTTGGCGAGGTCGGAACTGACCTGGATCTGGTCCTGGCCCTCTACCTGTGGCAACTTCTTGACAGCAGCATCAGCTGCCTGCGTGAGGCCGCCGACGTTGACGCCGGCTTTTTCCAGCAGGGCGCGCGGCCCGTCGTCCTGGCGCAGCATGGCAGCCAGCAGATGAACCGGCTCGATATAGCCGTTGTCACTGCCCAGCGCGAGGGATTGCGCATCGCTCAGGGCTTCCTGGAATTTGGTGGTGAGTTTGTCTTGTCGCATTGAATTTGACTCCGCAAAAAGGGCTCCGGGGCTCACGAAGGAGCGGTTATTGCCAAGTTTGGGGCTTTTGCGCGCCTTTTCAAGTCATTCAGCCGCAAGCACGGCAAGCCATTGGGCTGCGTTTGATGTGCGTCAAGCCCGCGCCCGGTTCAGGCATCGGCGCTGATGCCCCATTTCCCCAGCGCCGCGTCGTCACTGACCCGGGGCATCCACCCAGCGGGCGCCTTCCGGCGTTTCTTCTTTCTTCCAGAAAGGCGTCTGGGTTTGCCCCGCCGCCAGCCGCTTTCCCTGATGCCAGCACTGAATTCAGGCCCCGCGGACATGCATGCGCTTATCAGCGACGTTGACCGATCATCTCCTGGATCGAAGGCCAGTGATTGGAGAACAGGTTGAGCTTGTCGGCCTTGTCGTCATGCAGGCAGGCGTAGTCCAGGGCGACGAATTCCTTGTACAGGCTGTCCTGGTTGTCCAGCAGATAGGTGGACGCAGGGTCCAGATTCTGGATCACGGCCAGTCCCGTGGGCGCGCTGGCAATCGTGTGAATTCGCAGATCGGGTCTGTACTTTTTCAACAGCACGATTAGACGCCAAACATCCCCGCTCCAGCGGCTGGAGCGGGGTTCCCGCCCTGCCGATTCGGCATCCACCGGATAACAGTCATGGACCAGAATGACAGAGTCCGGCCGGCAAAACCGTTCAAGGTGCGCGAAGTCCCGCATGGCGAATTCAAACTGGTGCATTCCGTCGATAAACGCCAGGTCCACAGGCCGTCGGCCCAGCTCAACTCCCAGATCATGGCTGGCAAAAAAGTCGTCGCTGGTCATCTTGAACACTTTCATGTTGGGCTCAAGCGGCCATGTGATCTTGGGGTCCGGGTCTACGCCAACCACGGCCTCTGCCGACTGGGCCAGCTTCAGCGAAGCCCCCTCGAATACACCAATCTCCACATAGGTGCGGGGCTTCACATGTTCAACGATGCGGGTCAATACGTCGAAATAATAGTCACCCGGCAAGCGCAGCTGGCTCAGCAGGAAAAAGATCGGTACTGAAGCGGGATCCAGCTCGCGCGCCTTCTCACAATGCGTTAATGCCTTCGTACTGTCCCCCATCGCGTGCCAGCACTGCGCGAGTTCAAAGTGGCAGGTTGCCCGTTCAGCCCCGGCCGCCCGCGGCAACGATTGTTCCAGATCGGCAATCGCTCCCCCCGGATCATTGGACAGGCGCTTCACCACGCCCCTGAGCAACAGGGCATTCGCGTGAGCCGGAGACCTCTGGATCAGCGCGTCCAGTACTTCGCGGGCGATATCAAGCTCTGAGCGCTGAAACAGCGCCTGGGCTAACTGCAAGTCTTCCTGGTCCCTGCGTGCCCCGGTCTTGAACAGGCTTTTGAATATATTGAATATGAGCATGGCGCTTTCCAAAATCAGGCATTGGGGGAGTCTATCCCCCAACGTGCCAGGGCCTCATCGTCGCGAATCCGGGCATCCACCCAGCGGGCGCCTTCCGGCGTTTCTTCCTTCTTCCAGAACGGCGCCTGGGTTTTCAGGTAGTCCATCAGGAATTCGCAGGCCTTGAAGCTTTCGCCGCGATGGGCTGACACTACGGCCACCATCACCACCTGGTCCAGCGGCTGCAACAGGCCGACACGATGGATGACGCGGGCGCCAAAAATATCAAAACGCGACATCGCCTCATCGATCATGGCCTCGATGGCTTTTTCGGTCATGCCCGGGTAATGCTCGAGTTCCATGGAAAGTACTTCTCCCGCGTCGGCCGACGAACGCAGCGAAGGGCCGCCCCGAGCAAGTTCAGCCCCCTCGGGGGGCAGCGAGGACACGCCAGTGCCGAGCGTGGGGGCCATATTGCGGTCCCGAACCGTGCCGGTGAAAGTGCAGACGGCGCCGACGCGCTTGTCGTTTGCGCGCAGCGCGGCAACTTCATCGGCGAGGTTGAAGTCGTCGGTGGTGATGAGGACGCGGGGGGAAGACTGGGCCATAGTGGCAATTTTGCCACTGGGCCAACCAGGCCGGTGTCTATTCGACGCCGAAACCGGGCCAGAACCCACCTCGTCAAGTAATATTGGGCGCATGACTGGCCACATTCACCTCCTTGCCACCCGGACGCCCGACAGCGCCCGTGGCTGTGAGGCGTGCGCCAGCAAATCGAAAAAACCGTTGCTCATTTGACCGGGGCTGCGGTTCCGTCGTCGAATGAGCGATGGAGCCGCCGGTTACTTCTTCCCCTCTTTTGCGGACACCTTCTCTTGTTCTGATGGCGGCCTTCCAAGCCGGTCAGTTTTTCAGGATGTGTATTCATGCAAACAGCGCTTAACGTCAATCAGGCCGATCAGGCAAATCAAGCAACTCGGGCAACTCGGGCAACTCACGATTTCTCGGGACTGTGGATCCCGCTCGTTACCCCGTTTGACCAGGACAAGGTCGACTACGGGGCCTTGAAGCGCCTGGTAGCGTACTACCAGGCCAGCGGCATCGCCGGGCTGGTGGTATGCGGCTCTACCGGTGAAGCTGCCGCGCTCAGCGATGAAGAGCAACTCGAGGTGCTGCAAACCGTGATGGCCGAAGCCCCTGACCTGCCGGTGATCATGGGTTTGTCTGGCTACCACCTGGGTAAAACGGCTGCGCGCGTTTGTGCTTTGAGCCAACTGAACCTTGCGGGCATCTTGCTGCCGGCGCCCAGCTATATCCGGCCGTCACAAGAGGGACTGATCGAATGGTTTACCACCCTGGCCGATGCCAGCGCGGTGCCGGTGGTTCTTTACGACATTCCCTACCGCACAGGCAGCCAGATGGCGCTTGAGACCATCCGGGCGCTGGCGGCGCACCCGCGCATACAGGCCGTCAAGGATTGCGGGGGCGACACGGCAAAAACGCGGGCACTGATCGCCGATGGGCAGTTGCAGGTGCTGGCCGGTGAGGATGCGAACATCTTCACGACCGTGGCAGCAGGCGGCCGGGGCGCTATCGCGGCAGCGGCGCATTTGCATACGTCGCGATTTGCGGAAATTGTTCAGCGCCTTCGAGCGGGTGACGTGGCCGGGGCCGAGGCTTTGTGGAAACCGCTGCCGCCGCTGATTGAAGCCCTGTTTGCCGAACCCAATCCGGGCCCGCTCAAGGCATTGCTGGCGCGGCAGGGTTTGTTGCGCGAAGAGTTGCGCAGCCCGATGACGCGGGCATCGGCAGTGCTGGTAGAGCGGCTTGCGCGACTGGATGCGCTGGTGGTTTGAACCGCAGCGCGGCGGCCTGGATCAACCGCCAGTGACGGGCGGGAAAAAGGCGACTTCGCAGCCCTCGCTGAGCGCGGCGGATTCGTCGCTCATGACCTGGTTGAGCGCCATGCGCACCGACTTGCCGCGTGCGAGCGCTGCGGCATGCGCGGGCGTTGCCGCAAGCAGTTCATCGCGCAGTGCGGCCAGCGTGCCGGCAGAGGTGTCGCGCAGCTCGCTGCCCTGCCCTATGGCTTCGCGGATGGAGGCAAAGTATTTGACGGTGATTTTCATGGGGGCCTTGTCAAGCTGCCTTTACGACATCAGCGCCGAAAACGGGAAGAACTGCACCACATCGCCCTGCGCAATGGTCTGGCCGGCCGGGTTGTCGATCACGCCATCGCCCCAGACCGCCGAAGTCAGCACGCCCGAACTCTGGTTGTTGAAGAGTTCCAGCCCGCCGGCGGCGTTGCGCTTCACACGCAAGAACTCGCGGCGCTTGTCGGCTTTGGGCCAGTCGAAATGCGCTATGGCCGCAGTGGGGCGAACGGCGGTTTCGGCGGCGCCCTGCAGCTTGAGCAGGAAGGGCCGCACCAGCACCAGGAAGGTCACAAAACTGGACACCGGGTTGCCAGGCAGGCCGATGAAGTGAGAGCCTGCAATCTTGCCGTAGGCGAAGGGCTTGCCCGGCTTCATGGCGATCTGCCAGAGCGCCAGTTCGCCCAGCGCCTGGACGGCGGGCTTGATGTGGTCTTCTTCGCCCACCGACACGCCACCGCTGGTGAGGATCAGGTCGTGCTGCTCGCTGGCGCCTTTGAGCGCTGCGATGGTGGCGTCCAGGCGGTCGGGCACGATGCCCAGGTCGGTGACCGTACAGCCCAGGCGCAGCAGCAACGCGCGCAAAAAGAAACGGTTGGAGTTGTAGATGGCGCCGGGCTTCATGTCGGCGGGGGCGACTTCGCCGGGCATGACGAGCTCATCGCCGGTGGAAAAGAGGGCCACGCGAACGCGTGGGGCCACTTGCAGTTTGTCGAAACCGATGCTGGCGGCAAGACCGAGCGAGGCCGGCGTCAGGCGCTCGCCACGGTGCAGCACCGCGGCGCCCGAGGTCACGTCTTCACCACGGCGGCGAATCCATTGACCGGACTGGGGCCGCACCTTGATGCGCACGCCAGCGTCCACCACATCGCAGTCTTCCTGCATCACCACTGCATCAGCGCCCGGCGGAATGGGCGCACCGGTGAAAATGCGCGCCGCGGAATTCGCCGCCAGCGCATGCCCGCTGCTGCCGGCCGGAATACGCTGGTTGACTTGCAGCACCGCATCGGCTGACCAGTCGGCAGCACGCACCGCGTAGCCGTCCATGGAACTGTTGTCGTGTGCCGGTACATCAAGGCTGGACACCAGATCCTGGGCCAGCACCCGGCCGTCGGCATCGAAGGTGGAAACCGTCTCGGCGCCGGGCAGTAATGCCGCGCGGTCCAGTAACTCGGCCAGCGCCTGGTCCAGCGGCTTCAAGGGGGCCCGACCGGGCTGCGGTGCAGGCGCCGGGCCGGCGGGCATGGGGGAAACAGAACTCATGGTCAGGGTGTCCGGAACAAAAAACATGAACGGAACGAAAAATCCTGCTTTGGCGGATGTTTAACCGAAACGGTCTTCAAACGAATAGGCGAAGCGTTCCTGATTGTTGACCAGGTACTCCGCCACGGCGTCGGCATCGTCCAAATCCAGCAACGGGCGCAAGGTTGCTTGGGGCAGCTTGTCGGGTGCATCCGTGGCGACGGCGACGATAAAGTCGTCGTCCGGGTAGAGCGGAGGTTTACCGGCATAGTCGGCCGAGGGGGCACGCCAGACTTCGATCTTGAGGAGGTCGCTGCTCTTGAAGCCCTCTACCAGCACCCAGTCCACGCCACCGTACAGCTCGGCGATCAGCTGGTGAACGGTGAGCTCGGACGGCTTTTCAAATTCACGCATGAGCGCAAGCCGGTTTGGCGAGGCCACGACCACTTCAAAGGCACCGGCCTGGCGATGCCGGAAAGTGTCTTTGCCGGGATGGTCTATGTCGAACTTGTGGTGCGCATGCTTGACCACCGACACGCGCAGGCCTCTGGCTTTCAGTGCCGGGATCAGCTTTTCGACCAGTGTCGTCTTGCCCGAACCGGAATACCCGGCAAATCCGACCACGTTCATGATGTCGCTCTCACAGAAAGAAAGGCCGGAAGACGCCCAGGTTGCTATTAAAAATATAGCTGCTTGCGCAAGTCAGATAAGGGCTACAGCCCGATTTAATGTACATTTTCGGCAATGTAGCGTTTGATCACGGCCGCGTCAGCCGGCAGCACCACGACGCGTTTGGGCAGGGCCTCAATGCCTTCAAACTTCGCAGGCCGCGTGGGCAATTGGCCCAAGGCCTCTTCAATGGTGGCCGCGAACTTGATGGGCAAGGCGGTTTCCAGCACGATCATGGGCACACCGGGCTGGAGCTGCTCGCGCGCCACCTTCACGCCGTCGGCGGTGTGAGTGTCGATCATGGTGCCAAAGCGCTTGTAGGTGTCGCGGATGGTGGCCAGCCGGTCGGCATGGGTGCTCTTGCCGCTCACAAAACCGTAGCGCTGCGCGGCCGACTTGAAGGCGGCCTCAACGCTCAGGTCAAAGTAACCCTGGTTGCCGATCTGGTCATGGAACAAGGCTTTGGTCTTGCCGCCGTCGCGGCCCAGCAGGTCAAACACAAAGCGCTCGAAGTTCGAAGCCTTGGAAATGTCCATGGAAGGACTGGAAGTTTCGTGCGTGTCGGCGCTGCTGCGCACGCGGTAGACACCGGTGCGGAAGAACTCGTCGAGCACGTCGTTTTCGTTGGTGGCCACTACCAGCCTGGCTATAGGCAGGCCCATCATGCGGGCGACGTGGCCGGCACAGACGTTGCCAAAGTTGCCGGAAGGAACGGTGAAGTTGACCTTCTCCGTGTTGTTGCTCGTGGCCTGGAAGTACCCTGCGAAGTAGTACACCACCTGCGCCATCAAGCGCGCCCAGTTGATGGAGTTAACGGTGCCGATCTTGTATTGGCGCTTGAAGGCCAGGTCGTTGGACACCGCCTTGACGATGTCCTGGCAATCGTCGAACACGCCATCGACCGCGATGTTGTGGATGTTCTCATCCTGCAGGCTGAACATTTGCGCCTGCTGGAAGGGGCTCATGCGGCCGTTCGGCGAGGTCATGAAGACGCGCACGCCCTTCTTGCCGCGCATGGCGTATTCGGCTGCGCTGCCGGTGTCGCCGCTGGTGGCGCCCAGGATGTTGAGTTCTTCGCCGCGGCGTGCCAGTTCGTATTCGAACAGGTTGCCCAGCAGCTGCATGGCCATGTCTTTAAAGGCCAGCGTGGGGCCGTTGGACAGGGCCTCGAGGTAGAGGCCGTCTTCGAGCTTTTTCAGCGGGACGATGGCCTGGGTGCCGAACACTTCTTCGGTGTAGGTTTTGTTGCAGATGGCTTTGAGGTCGGTTGCCGGGATATCGTCGACGTAGAGCGAGAGGACTTCGAACGCGAGCTCGGCGTAAGACAGGCCGCGCCACTTCTGCAGCGTGGCAGCATCCACCTGCGGATATTGCTCGGGCAAGTAGAGGCCGCCGTCGGGCGCGAGGCCTTCGAGCAGGATTTCACAAAAGCGCTTGCGATCGGCGTGGCCGCGCGTGGAGATGTACAACATCAGGCCAGCTCCTCCTTGCGGATGCGGGTGATGGGCGCGAGCACCGTGGGCAACGCCTGCATTTGGGCCAGGGCTTCGTTCATCTTCGCTTCCACGCACTCGTGCGTGAGGATGATGAGGTCGGTGTGCGTGGAACCCACGCCGCCCACTTCATCGGCTTCGCGCTGCAGCACCGCATCAATGCTGATGCCCGCGCCGGCCAGGATCCCCGTGACCTTGGCCAGCACGCCGGCTTCGTCGGCGACTTTCAGGCGCAGGTAGTAGCTGGTGACAACTTCGGACATGGGCACCACGGGCAAATCGCTCATCGCGTCGGGCTGGAAAGCCAGGTGGGGCACGCGGTGTTCGGGGTCTGCGGTGTGCAGGCGGGCAATGTCCACCAGGTCGGCAATCACGGCGCTGGCGGTGGGCTCGCTGCCCGCGCCCTTGCCGTAGTACAGCGTGGTGCCGACGGCATCGCCTTGCACTACCACGGCGTTCATCGCGCCTTCAACATTAGCGATCAAACGTTTGGCGGGCACAAGGCTCGGGTGCACGCGCAACTCAATGCCGTTGGCGGCGCGCTTGGTGATGCCCAGCAGCTTGATGCGGTAGCCGAGTTGCTCGGCATAACGGATGTCTTGTGCGGCGAGACCCGTGATGCCCTCAACGTAAGCCTTGTCGAACTGCACCGGGATGCCGAAAGCGATGGCCGACATCAGCGTGACCTTGTGGCCGGCGTCCACGCCTTCGATGTCGAAGGTGGGGTCGGCTTCGGCGTAACCCAGGCGCTGCGCTTCTTTGAGCACGACGTCGAAGTCCAGGCCCTTGTCGCGCATCTCGGACAGGATGAAGTTGGTGGTGCCGTTGATGATGCCGGCGATCCACTGGATGCTGTTGGCGGTGAGTCCTTCGCGCAGGGCCTTGATGATGGGGATGCCGCCGGCCACCGCCGCCTCGAAGGCGACCATCACGCCCTTGCGGTGGGCCGCTGCAAAAATCTCGGTGCCGTGCACGGCCAGCAGCGCCTTGTTGGCGGTGACCACGTGCTTGCCGGCTTCGATGGCTTCGAGCACCAGTTGTTTGGCGATGCCATAGCCACCGATGAGCTCGATCACGATGTCGACATCGGGGCTGGCGACGACCTTGCGGGCGTCGTCCACCACCTGCACGCCTGGACCCACGGCAGCTTTGGCGCGCGCCACGTCGAGGTCGGCCACCATGGTGATTTCAATGCCGCGGCCGGCACGGCGGCGGATTTCTTCCTGGTTACGCTGCAACACGTTGTAGGTGCCGCTGCCCACGGTGCCAATGCCCAGAAGGCCTACCCGGATCGGGCTCAAATTCGTCGGTTTCATAGTCGCTTAGGTCTTGCTTTACGTTGATCTTGGAGTCCTGCCCTCAAAAGAGCGAGGAAAGAGGATGGGGCCGGATGCAGGGTCAAGTTCGGTTGTTGCGGTAGTTCTCGAGGAACTTCGCAATGCGGCCAATGGCTTCGCGCAGGTCTTCCTCATGCGGCAGGAAAACGATACGGAAGTGGTCCGGTTCGGGCCAGTTAAAGCCCGTGCCCTGTACCAGCATGACCTTGGTCTCCTTGAGGAGCTCCAGGAAAAACTGGCGATCGTCCTTGATCGGGTAGACCTTGGGATCGAGACGGGGAAACATGTAGAGCGCAGCGCTGGGCTTGACGCAGCTCACGCCCGGAATGGCGGTGATCAGCTCATAGGCCAGGTCGCGCTGGCGGCGCAAGCGCCCGCCTTCGCAGGTCAGGTCGTTGATGCTCTGGTAGCCGCCCAGCGCAGTCTGGATGGCCCATTGGCCGGGCACGTTGGAGCACAGCTTCATGTTGGCCAGCATGTTCAGGCCTTCGATATAGTCTTGCGCCTGCTTCTTGGGGCCGGACACCACCATCCAGCCGGCGCGGTAGCCACATGAGCGGTAGCTCTTGGAAAGCGAATTGAAGGTCACCGTGAGCACGTCGGTCGACAGGCTGGCGATGGCCGTGTGCTTCACGTCGTCGTACAACACCTTGTCATAAACCTCGTCCGCGAGGATGACCAGGCCGTGCTCGCGTGCAATGGCAACGATGCCCTTGAGGAGGTCGTCTGAATACAGCGCGCCCGTCGGGTTGTTGGGATTGATGACCGCAATGGCTTTGGTCTTTGGCGTGATCCGCGCGCGGATATCGTCCAGGTTGGGCATCCAGCCGTTGCTTTCGTCGCACAGGTAATGCACCGGCGTGCCGCCCGAGAGGCTGGTGGAAGCCGTCCACAGCGGGTAGTCGGGCGCCGGCAACAGCAGTTCGTCGCCGTCATCGAGCAAGGCGTTGGTGGCCATTGAAATCAGTTCGCTCGCGCCGTTACCGAGGTAAATGTCGTCCAGCGTGACGCCCTTGATGCCCTGCTTCTGTGTCTCGTGCATCACGGCCTTGCGCGCCGCAAAAATACCCTTGCTGTCCGAATAGCCGGCCGAGGCAGGCAGGTTGCGGATCATGTCCTGCTGGACTTCTTCGGGCGCATCAAAACCAAACACCGCCAGATTGCCAATATTGAGCTTGATGAGTTTTTGGCCTTCTTCTTCCATCTGCTTGGCGGCATCCATGATCGGGCCGCGGATGTCATAAAGGACGTTGGCCAGCTTGGCAGATTTGGTGATCGGTTTCATGCAGTTTTATCGGTATGTGGGCAGGGCCTCGGGCCCCACCATGCTGGCAACGGGGAAGAAGCGTCAGCACTGCGGCGGGAAATTCGGGCGGAATCTATAATTTGACCACATAAAAGGGGGTTTTCGCCTCTAAAACCCGTCAAACCGCCCCGTGCATCGGCGTCCTCCGCGCCATCGAAACGCCCAAATAATCCCGTATGAAACTTCAGCCAGACCGTCTCGATGTCCAGTCCATCCTTGGCTACGGTCCAGGCTGGGTCGGCCTGGGAAGCAACGGTATCGCGGAGAAAATCGAACACAGCATCGTGATTGGCTCAAGGGGCGAAAAATTTGAATGGAACTGCACGCGTTTTGAGCAACTCACGGCAGAGCATTTCGCCCTGCTTGCCGCGACGCAGCCTGAACTCGTGATTTTTGGCAGCGGCTCCCGGTTGCGCTTTCCGCCTCCGGCCTTCCTGCGCACGCTGATGCAGCGCCGCATCGGCGTTGAGACCATGGACACCTTGGCGGCATGCCGCACCTACAACATCCTCGCGGGAGAAGGCCGGCAGGTAATTGCTGCCCTGCTGATTGAAACAGAAGGAACAGAAGGCTGAAATGCCCCCTCTTTCAGGGTAAAATCTAGGGTTGCACTTGGCACCACATCCCAGGACTCGCGTCCGGGCCGGTTGCCAAAAGGCGCGGCTAATTACAACTACTTTCGTCAGGGTCTACTCAGTATGGCAGTCGTCGTCAATAAACCACTCCCCGAATTTGAAGCGATCGCCACGAGCGGCATCAAGGTTTCCAACACATCCCACCTCGGCAAAGTCGTTGTGCTGTACTTCTATCCCAAGGACAACACGCCGGGTTGCACCACGGAAGCCATGCAGTTCCGTGACCGCTACAAGGACTTCGTCAAGGCCGGCGCAACCGTGTTCGGCGTGTCCCGCGACAACATGAAATCCCACGACGAGTTCAAGTCCAAGCTTGAACTCCCGTTCGAGCTCATCGCGGACACCGAAGAAAAAATGTGCCACATGTTCGGCGTGGTCAAAAACAAGATCATGTACGGCAAGAAGGTCAAGGGTATCGAGCGCAGCACCTTCCTGGTGGGCGCCGACGGTCAGCTGAAAGAAGAGTGGCGCGGCCTGAAAGTGCCCGGCCACGTGGACGACGTGCTCAAGGCCGTCAAGGCACTCAAAAAGGCTGCCTGAAACAGCCCTGACGCCAGTTAGCAACAAAGAATTGCAAAGGATTGCCCTGTCACGCGAGTTGTGCATAATGAACTCATGCTGTTGACCTTCGCAACTGCGCCAAAAGAACAAGCCGCCCTGGTTTCAAGGCGGCTTTTTCGCTTCTGGAACCCTTCTTTTTTAGAGAGTTTTAAGCACTATGCCCCTGCCCCCCGCCCCGACCAAACGTGCCGCCCTGCTCTCCCCCGACGCGCTTGACGCGCCCGCCCGCTCGCCCTCCAAAGCACGCAAGACGGAAAGTGCCGAATCCGCCCAGAAACCCCCGGTGATGGACCTGTTTGACAGCCGCGCTGCAGGGGATGGCAGCCAGCATCCGTCAGCGTTTCAAGGAAAAGAGCCCGCCAACCCTTCAAGGACGAGCGCAAGCAGCTATAAAAAAGAGAGCATTCCACTGCCGCAGCCGGCTGCCAGGCCCAAAAAGGCCAAGCGCACCGGCCCTACCAAGCTGTTCGTGCTCGACACCAATGTGCTGATGCACGACCCGATGTGCCTGTTCCGGTTTGAGGAGCACGACATCTTCCTGCCCATGATCGTGCTTGAAGAGCTCGACGGTCACAAAAAGGGCATGACCGAGGTGGCGCGCAACGCCCGCCAGACCAGCCGGACGCTGGACGCGCTGGCAGGCACCCAGGGCGCCGACATTGCCAAAGGCCTGAAACTCGACACCACCGGCCACCCGGAAGCCGGCGGCTGCCTGTTCTTCCAGACCAAACCGCTGGATTACACCCTGCCCATGAGCTTGCCGCAGGGCAAGGCCGACAACCAGATCCTGGGTGTGGTCGAGGCCTTGCGCAAGGAATACGCGCCGCGCGAGGTGGTTCTGGTGTCCAAGGACATCAACATGCGCGTGAAGGCCCGCGCGCTGGGCCTTGCCACCGACGACTACCAGAACGACAAAACCCTGGAAGACGGCGACCTGCTGTATTCCGGCTCGCTGGCTTTGCCGGCGGACTTCTGGACGCGCCAGAGCAAAACCATTGAAAGCTGGCAGCAGGGCAGCCACACCTTCTACCGCATCACGGGCCCCATCGTGGGCAGCCTGCTGATCAACCAGTTTGTATTTTTCGAGGCCCCCGGCGAGCCGCCGCTGTATGCCCGTGTGACGGAAATCCGGGCGAAAACCGCCGTCCTGAAAACCCTGAAGGACTACAACCACCTCAAAAATGCGGTCTGGGGCGTCACCACGCGAAACCGCGAGCAGAACTTTGCCATGAACCTGCTGATGGACCCGGAGGTGGACTTCGTCACCCTGGCCGGCACGGCGGGCACGGGCAAGACGCTGATGGCGCTGGCTTCGGGCCTGACTCAAGTGCTGGACGACCGCCGCTACACCGAAATCATCATGACGCGCGCCACAGTCTCGGTCGGCGAAGACATCGGCTTCCTGCCGGGCACTGAAGAGGAAAAAATGGGCCCCTGGATGGGCGCGCTGGACGACAACCTGGAGGTGCTGGGCAAAACCGACAGCGGCTCGGGCGAATGGGGACGCGCCGCCACCAACGAGCTCATTCGCTCGCGCATCAAGGTCAAGAGCATGAACTTCATGCGCGGCCGCACCTTCCTGAACAAGTACGTCATCATCGACGAAGCGCAAAACCTGACGCCCAAGCAGATGAAAACGCTGATCACGCGGGCCGGTCCGGGCACCAAGATCATCTGCATGGGCAACCTGGCGCAGATCGACACACCGTACCTGACCGAGGGGTCTTCAGGCATGACCTTTGCCGTCGACCGCTTTAAAGGCTGGCCGCACGGTGGGCACATCACGCTGGCCCGCGGTGAGCGCTCGCGACTGGCTGATTTCGCGAGCGAAGTGCTTTAAGACTGGAAACTGCGCTGTCGGCGCAGAAAATGAAAAAGGCCAAGTCTTGCGACTTGGCCTTTTTTGTTCTTCAAATTCTGGTGGGCGGTGCAAGTTTCGAACTTGCGACCCCTGCAGTGTGAATGCAGTGCTCTACCCCTGAGCTAACCGCCCTGTTGGTCAGCCTAAGATTATATGCTGTTTCGGACGGCTTTATGGTTTACGCCGCCAAAACACGCCAAACCGTTTTACCCTTGCTGGCCTTGTCAATATCCACCAGCAGCTTTTCATGGTCGGCGATCTCCTGGTCGTTGGCAGCGAGCAGCGGCAGGTCAAAGGTGCTGAGATCAATCTGGGGCACGTCACTATCGCCTTCCCGGGCGCTGTCCCCCACATCCATCACCAGCGCATTCTGGCCACGGGTGAGATTGATGTAGACATCAGCCAGCAATTCAGCGTCCAGCAAGGCGCCATGCAAGGTCCGGCCCGAATTGTCGACCTCGAGCCGGTCGCACAAGGCGTCCAGCGAGTTGCGTTTGCCCGGGAACAGCTCCTTGGCCATCATGAGGCTGTCGGTGACCTTGGCCACACAATGCTTGATGGGCGGCTTGCCGATGAGCTCGAGCTCCTTGTTGAGGAAGCTCACATCGAAAGGCGCGTTGTGGATGATGATCTCGGCGTCCTGCAGGTACTCCAGTAGTTCGTCGGCCACGGCCGAAAACTTGGGTTTGTCTTTCAGGAACTCGTTGCTGATGCCGTGAACCTTGAGCGCGTCTTCGTGGCTGTCGCGTTCGGGGTTCAGGTAGAAGTGGCGGTTGTTTCCGGTGAGCTTGCGGGCCACCAGTTCGACGCAACCGATTTCGATGATGCGGTCGCCGTTTTCAGCGGAAAGACCGGTGGTTTCGGTATCAAGGACGATTTGGCGCATGGCTGGATTATCGCCTCCGCACAGGGGGAAATCCGTCCTGAACTACCCCAAAATTCAGTGATTCTCTTTTGCGTGATTGATGGAGTATTTGGGTATCTCCACCGTCACATCCGACTGCGCCAGGAAGGCCTGGCAACTCAAACGCGAATTGGGCTCCAGGCCCCAGGCGCGGTCCAGCAGGTCTTCTTCGCTCTCGTCGAGCTCGTTCAGTGATTTAAAGCCTTCACGGACGATGACATGGCAGGTCGTGCAGGCGCAACTGAGGTCGCAGGCGTGTTCGATGTTGATCTTGTTGTCGAGCAGGGCTTCGCAGATCGAGGTGCCGGCTGGGGCTGTGATTTCAGCGCCCTGTGGGCAATATTCGGGATGAGGCAGTATTTTGATGATGGGCATGGTTGTCGGCCTGTTCAGACCGCCTCGATGTTTTTACCGGCGAGGGCTTGCTTGATGCCCCGGTTCATGCGCTGGGCGGCAAAGCCTTCGGTTCCTTTGGCCAGCGCCTGGGTGGCCGCCTCTATCGCGGCGGCATCACCGTGGGCGCGTGTGTCGGCAAGACCGACGATCAGGCTGTCGATCTGCGCCCGCTCATTGGGGCTCAGCAAGTCGGCATCCGCCGCCAGCGCGCTTTGCGTAGCCAGAATCATGCGGTCGGCATCGACTTGGGCTTCTGCAAGGGCGCGCGCCTGCATATCTTGCTGCGCGGTTGAAAAGCTGTCTTGCAGCATGCGCGCAATGTCGTCGTCCGACAGGCCGTAGGAAGGCTTCACGTCGATGCGTGCCTCAACGCCGCTGACCTGTTCTTTCGCGTTCACGCTGAGCAGCCCGTCGGCGTCGACGGTAAACGTCACACGGATACGCGCGGCGCCAGCCACCATGGGAGGAATGCCGCGCAGCTCGAAACGGGCAAGGCTGCGGCAGTCGGCCACCAAGTCGCGTTCGCCCTGCACTACATGCAGCGCCAGTGCGGTCTGGCCGTCCTGGTAGGTGGTGAAGTCCTGTGCCATGGCTGTGGGGATGGTCTGGTTGCGCGGCACGATGCGCTCGACCAGCCCTCCCATGGTCTCGATGCCCAGCGACAGCGGGATCACGTCGAGCAGCAACAGGTCCGTGCCCGTGTTGTTGCCGGCGAGCTGGTTGGCAGAAATGGCCGCGCCCAGCGCCACCACTTCATCGGGGTTGAGATTAACCAGCGGCTCGCGCCCGAAGAAACTGGCAACCGCCTTGCGCACTTGCGGCATGCGCGTGGAGCCACCTACCAGCACTGCGCCCTGAATATCTTCTTTCGCCAGCTTGGCATCGCGCAACGCCTTGCGAACGGCAGCCAGGGTACGCTGGGTCAGGTGGGCGGTGGCGGTTTCAAAATCTTCCGCCTTCATCTCGAAGTTAACGAGGGCTTTGGCCAGTTGCACCGAAAAAGGCACAGGGTTGGCAGCCGAAAGCGCCTCCTTGCAGCTGCGCGCAGTGCGCTGCAGCGCCGCCTTGTCGGACGGAGTGAGCGCATCTGCTGCAAGGCCCGCCTTGGCCAGCACCCAGTCGACCAGCGCGCGGTCGTAATCGTCGCCACCAAGCGCGGAATCGCCGCCCGTGGCCACCACCTCGAAGACGCCTTGGGTCAAACGCAGTATGGAAATATCGAAAGTGCCACCGCCAAGGTCATAGACGGCGTAAACGCCTTCACTGGCGTTGTCCAGCCCATAGGCAATGGCAGCGGCCGTGGGCTCATTGAGCAGGCGCAATACATTGAGGCCCGCCAGTTGCGCGGCGTCTTTGGTGGCCTGACGCTGGGCGTCGTCAAAGTAGGCAGGCACCGTAATGACTGCACCGTAGATGTCATCGCTGAAAGTGTCTTCGGCGCGGTAACGCAGCGTGGCCAGAATCTCGGCGCTGATCTCGACCGGGCTTTTCTCGCCAGCGACAGTCTGCAGCGTAACCATGCCAGGCTTGTCATTGAGCTCGTAAGGCAATTGGGCGCGGCTGCCAATGTCGTCAATACCGCGGCCCATCAACCGTTTGACCGAGGAAATGGTGTTGCGCGGATCTTCGACCTGCGCGGCCAGGGCTTCATAGCCTATCTGGCGCTTGTCGTCCTCAAGGTAGCGCACTACGCTCGGCAGCAGCACGCGCCCCTGCTCGTCGGGCAGGCATTCGGACACGCCACTGCGCACGCTGGCGACGAGCGAATGTGTCGTGCCCAGGTCAATGCCCACCGCGATGCGTCGCTGGTGCGGGTCGGGCGTCTGGCCGGGTTCGGAAATTTGCAGGAGTGCCATGTCGCGGGTGTCGTACTTTTTCTGTAATGCCTTGGAACCTGTTCAATGTCTTTTTGGAGATCGCATTGGAGTGCAATCGGGATGAGTGGATGCTTCGGATGCGCCGCATGGGCTGATGCCCATGCAAGCGGCCGGGGCGTCCAATCGCCCGATTTCACTCCAACTCTTCGGGCAAGTGCCTTGTCGGGCGGTCTGCGGCGTTGCGGCGCTTGCCAATAGCCTGGCTATTGGCGGTGCACCGCGCCTTGCATCCCATCCCGAAAAGGTACTTGTGCGACTCCAAAAAGACATTGAACAGGTTCCTATTGTCCCAGCTGGTCGATGCGTGCATCAACCTCACTGGCAAAGCGCTCAATAAACATAAGGCTTCTGACCTGCTGGGCTGCGGCAGGAAAGTCCTTGTCCACGTCCAGCAGTTGCTCTATTTTTGATAGCTGCTTGCGCTCGTCAGCTGTGGCTTGGGAGGCTATTTCTTCAAAATCTTCAGTTGTTTCGGCATCGTCGAGCGCTTCGCGCCACTGCATCTGCTGCATCAGGAAGTCGTGCGGCATGGCGGTGTTGTTTTCGGCGTTAATGGGCGCACCGTTCAGCTCACACAAATAGCTCGCCCTCTTGAGCGGATCTTTCAGCCGCTGGTAGGCCTCGTTGATGCGCACCGACCACTGCATGGCCACACGCTGGGCGGCCGTACCCTGAGCCGCGAATTTGTCAGGATGCGCTTCGCGCTGCAAATCCTTCCAACGGGCATCAAGCGCTGCGCGGTCTTGCGCGAAACGCTGGGGCACGCCGAAAAGTTCGAAGTCGTTGGATTGGAGATTCATGCCGAGAAAAAGCCGCCAGCACAATCAGTGGAGGCGGCTTGGGTAAGGGTGCAGCACAGGGTGGACCGCTCACCCGTCAAACCCGGAAGCTTTCGCCGCAGCCGCAACGATCACGTTCGTTGGGGTTGATGAACTTGAAGCCTTCATTCAGGCCTTCGCGTACAAAGTCGAGCTTGGTGCCATCGATGTAGGCCATGCTTTTCGGGTCGACCAGCACCTTGACACCGTTGTCTTCAAACACGACATCTTCCGGTGCGATCTCGTCGGCGTATTCCAGCTTGTAAGCCAGGCCGGAGCAGCCAGTGGTCTTCACGCCAAGGCGAACGCCCACACCCTTGCCGCGCTTGGTCATGTAGCGGGTCACGTGTCGGGCTGCAGCGTCAGTGAGGGTAACGGACATTTAAATCACTCGAAAAAAACAGGTGACGGGTGATGCGTTGATCAGTGCGTGTGCTTTTGCTTGTAATCGTTCACGGCGGCCTTGATGGCGTCTTCCGCCAGGATGGAGCAGTGAATCTTCACAGGCGGCAGCGCCAGCTCTTCAGCGATCGCGCTGTTCTTGATGCTTGCCGCTTCGTCCAGCGTCTTGCCCTTGACCCACTCGGTCACGAGCGAACTGGAAGCAATCGCGGAGCCGCAGCCGTAGGTCTTGAAACGTGCATCTTCAATCACGCCCGTCACCGGGTTGACCTTGATCTGCAGCTTCATCACGTCGCCGCAAGCCGGTGCACCAACCATGCCGGTGCCTACCGATTCGTCGCCCTTTTCAAAGGAGCCGACGTTGCGGGGGTTTTCATAGTGGTCTACCACTTTTTCAGAATAAGCCATGATCAATTCCTTTCGTCAAATTCGCTTCTTTTCCAGTGACAGCGTGGAACCGGCTTTGCCGGGCCACAGATGTCGCCCCCTTGAGGGGGAGGCAGCGCGAGCTGCTTCGGGGGTGTTCCATTTCAGTGAGCAGCCCACTGGATGGTGGACAGATCCACGCCATCCTTGAACATCTCCCACAGGGGAGACAGTTCGCGCAGTTTGGCCACGTTTTCCTTGATGGTGGCGACCGCGTAGTCAATTTCTTCTTCGGTGCTCCAGCGGCCAATCGTCATGCGAAGGCTACTGTGCGCCAGTTCGTCGCTGCGGCCCAGGGCGCGCAGCACATAGCTGGGCTCCAGGCTGGCCGACGTGCAGGCTGAGCCGCTGGACACAGCCAGACCCTTGATGCCCATGATCAGCGACTCGCCTTCAACGAAGTTGAAGCTCATGTTCAGGTTGTGCGGCACGCGCTTGTCAGCGTGGCCGTTGAGGAACACCTCTTCCACATCCTTGAGCCCGTTGAGCATGCGTTCGTGCAGTGCCAGAATGCGCTTGTTCTCTTCGTGCATCTCGGCCTTGGCGATGCGGTAGGCCTCGCCCATGCCAACGCACTGGTGCGTGGGCAAGGTGCCCGAACGCATGCCGCGCTCATGGCCGCCACCGTGCATCTGTGCTTCAAGGCGCACCCGCGGCTTGCGGCGAACGTACAAGGCGCCAATGCCCTTGGGGCCATAAGTCTTGTGCGAGGTCAGGCTCATCAGGTCGACCGGCAAGGTCGCCAGGTCGATATCAACACGGCCGGTAGCCTGCGCGGCATCGACATGGAAGATGATGCCTTTTTCACGGCACAGCGCGCCAATGGCCGGGATGTCCTGGATCACGCCGATTTCGTTGTTGACGAACATGACGCTGACCAGAATGGTGTCGGGGCGGATCGCAGCCTTGAGGGCTTCCAGGTCGAGCAGGCCGTCGGCTTGCACGTCCATGTAGGTCACTTCAAAACCCTGGCGTTCCAGTTCGCGGCAGGTGTCCAGCACAGCCTTGTGCTCGGTCTTGACCGTGATGATGTGCTTGCCCTTGGTCTTGTAGAAATGAGCCGCACCCTTCAGGGCCAGATTGTTGGACTCGGTTGCGCCACTGGTCCAGACGATTTCGCGCGGGTCAGCGCCAATCAGGTCGGCGATCTGCTCACGCGCTTTCTCGACGGCGGCTTCTGCTTCCCAGCCCCAGGCATGGCTGCGCGAAGCGGGGTTGCCGAAATGCTCGCGCAACCAGGGAATCATGGCGTCCACTACCCGCGGGTCGCAGGGGTTCGTGGCGCTGTAGTCCATGTAGATGGGAAAGTGCGGGGTGTCCATGTGGCTAGCTCTTTAAATTCACAGGCTGGCTGGCAGCGCGATCAATGAAGTCAATGCAGTCGGTTCACAAAAGGATGATGCCGGGCAGACGCCCGGCACCGCTCCTTCAGGATTTGGAAAATGCATTGCCCAGTGCGAAGACCGAGTTCGGCGCGTTCACGCGAATCGGCTTGACAACCGGCGCTGTGAAAATGGCTTTTTTGACCTGCGGGGTGTTCTCGATCACCACGCCCTTGGCGAGCTGGTCTTCCACCAGTTTTTGCAGGGTCACGGAGTCCAGGAACTCCACCATGCGGCTGTTCAGCGAAGCCCACAGCTCGTGCGTCATGCAGCGGCCGCCTTCGCCCAGGCAGTTTTCCTTGCCGCCGCACTGGGTGGCGTCGATCGGCTCGTCCACCGACACGATGATGTCAGCCACGGTGATCTCGGAAGCCTTGCGGCCCAGCGTATAACCGCCGCCGGGACCACGGGTGGATTCCACCAGTTCGTGACGGCGCAGTTTGCCGAACAGCTGTTCGAGGTAGGAAAGGGAAATCTGCTGGCGCTGGCTGATGGCGGCCAACGTGACCGGGCCGTTGTTCTGGCGCAATCCCAAATCAATCATCGCGGTGACCGCAAAGCGGCCTTTGGTCGTGAGGCGCATAACAAGCTCCTTTAAATGGCTTGACTGTCGTTTTCACCCTGAAAGCTTGTGGCTTACAGGGAACTCTTCCTCCAGCCGCCCAGGTCAGTCAACCGGTATCGCGGGGGCTTTTGTTGTTCTGGTATTGTTCTTGACTGTTTTCGTCAAGTATAACACAAGCAGGGTTTTTCCCGCTGAGACGGCCCCAAACATGAGGACTAACCCGTAGGCAGACCCATTTAACGCACCATTTCAGTGCATTAAATGGAGCCAAGGGGCCAGCGGGTCTAGGCGCGGGCTTGGCCTGCAGAGGTCAGCGGCACGACATTATCGGTGCCAGGCGCACCAAAAGCCTGTTCCTTCAGGATGTGCAGCTGGTCCCGCACCCGGGCGGCTTTTTCGAACTCGAGATTCTTGGCGTGTTCGATCATCTGCTTTTCCAGGCGCTTGATTTCGCGGGCGATGTCCTTCTCGCTCATGTCCTCCACCAACGCCTTCTGCATCTCGATCTTTTCGGCTTCCTTGCCGGATTTTTCGCTATAGACGCCGTCAATCAAATCGCGGATGCGTTTGACCACGCTGCGCGGCGTGATGCCGTGCTCCAGGTTGAAGGCAATCTGCTTGTTGCGCCGCCTCTCGGTTTCATCCATGGCTTTTTTCATGGAGTCGGTGATGCGGTCTGCATACAAAATCGCACGGCCGTTCAGGTTGCGGGCCGCCCGGCCAATCGTCTGGATCAGGCTGCGCTCGGCGCGCAAAAAGCCTTCCTTGTCGGCGTCCAGGATGGCCACCAGCGACACCTCCGGAATGTCCAACCCTTCGCGCAGCAAGTTAATGCCCACCAGCACGTCAAAAGCGCCCAGCCGCAGGTCACGCAGGATTTCCACGCGTTCCACCGTATCCACATCGCTGTGCAGATAGCGGACCTTCACGCCGTTGTCGCTCAGGTAATCGGTCAGCTGCTCGGCCATGCGCTTGGTCAGGGTGGTGATCAGCACCCGCTCGTTCTTCTCGACCCGGATGCGGATTTCCTGCAGCACGTCGTCGACCTGATGCGCGGCCGGCCGCACTTCCACCTGTGGATCCACCAGACCGGTAGGCCTGACGACCTGTTCCACTACTTTGCCGGAGTGCTCTTTCTCATAGTTGGCCGGGGTGGCCGAGACAAAAACGGCCTGGCGCATCTTGGATTCGAACTCTTCGAACTTCAGCGGCCGGTTGTCCAGCGCGCTCGGCAGGCGAAAACCGTATTCCACCAGCGTGGTTTTGCGTGCGCGGTCGCCGTTGTACATGGCGTTGAGCTGACCGATCATGACGTGGCTCTCGTCGAGAAACATCACGGCATCCTTGGGCAGGTAATCGCACAGCGTCGAAGGGGGCGATCCCGCCGGCGAACCGCTCAGGTGGCGGGTGTAGTTCTCAATGCCCTTGCAGTGGCCGATTTCACTGAGCATCTCCAGGTCGAACCGGGTGCGCTGCTCGATGCGCTGGGCTTCCACCAGTTTGCCGTCGGCGACGAACTGGGCCACCCGCTCGGACAGCTCCAGCTTGATGGTCTCCACCGCCGTCATGACCTTGTCGCGCGGCGTAACGTAGTGGCTCTTGGGGTAGACCACAAAGCGCGGGATTTTCTGGCGTATCCGGCCTGTCAACGGGTCGAACAGCTGCAGCGACTCGATCTCGTCGTCGAACAGCTCGATGCGTATGGCCAGCTCGGAATGCTCGGCCGGGAAAATGTCGATCACGTCCCCGCGCACCCGGAACGTGCCGCGCGCGAAGTCCTGCTCGTTGCGCGTGTACTGCATGCGGATCAGCCTGGCGATCACGTCGCGCTGGCCCATCTTGTCGCCGATGCGCGCAATGAACCGCATCTGTGTGTAATCCTCAGGCGCACCTATGCCGTAAATAGCGCTGACCGTACCGACGATGATGGTGTCGCGCCGCTCCAGCACGCTCTTGGTGGCCGACAGGCGCATCTGCTCGATGTGCTCGTTGATGGCCGAGTCCTTTTCAATGAACAGGTCTCGCTGCGGCACATAGGCTTCAGGCTGGTAATAGTCGTAGTAACTGACGAAATACTCCACTGCGTTCTTCGGGAAAAATTCGCGGAACTCGCTGTACAGCTGCGCCGCCAGCGTCTTGTTGGGCGCAAATACGATAGCGGGGCGCCCCAGGCGGGCGATCACATTGGCCATGGTGAAGGTCTTTCCCGAACCGGTCACGCCCAGCAGAGTCTGAAACACCTCGCCGTCGTTGATGCCCTCGACCAGCTGGTCAATTGCGGTGGGCTGGTCGCCCGCAGGCGGATAGGGCTGGAACAGCTCGAACGGCGAATCCGGGAAACGCACGAACTGGCCCGCAGCGGGGTCGGTGTTGACTGAATCAGTTATGACTTCCATAGCTTCTGGCATAAAACCTCGATCAAGCCCCGTTAAAATTCAGGGCAACCAAACAGAATACGACATTCGGCCGAAAATGGAAATTGCAATCCCCATTCGCCTTGTTTCGCCTTGTAGTCGCCCCGCTATCGCTTTTTGACACCTCTTGTAGCCTTTTTTCCGGTCAGCTTGTGACCTAAATCCGTGACCTGAACCCCCTATCGTCGCTTTCGCCTTCTTTTCACTTCTCTGAGGATATTTCATGTCTTTGTTTACCGCTGTCGAAATGGCCCCGCGTGACCCCATCCTGGGCCTGAACGAGCAGTTCAATGCCGATACCAATCCCGCCAAGGTCAACCTGGGCGTAGGCGTGTACTACGACGACAACGGCAAACTCCCCCTGCTGCAATGCGTACAGGCAGCAGAAAAACTCATGATGGAATCTCCCAAGGCGCGCGGCTACCTGCCCATTGATGGCATCGCCGCCTACGATGCGGCCGTCAAGGGTCTGGTTTTCGGCGTCGAGAGTGAACCCGTCAAGAGCGGCCGCGTGGCCACCGCGCAGGGCATTGGCGGCACAGGCGGCCTGAAGATCGGCGCCGACTTCCTGAAAAAGCTCAGCCCCAATGCCAAGGTGCTGATTTCCGATCCAAGCTGGGAAAACCACCGCGCGCTTTTCAGCCAGGCCGGTTTCGTGGTTGAAAGCTATCCTTACTACGATGCAGCCAAGCGCGGCGTCAACTTCGAGGGCATGCTCGCCGCCCTCAATGCAGCCGCCGAAGGCACCATCGTCGTGCTGCACGCCTGCTGCCACAACCCGACCGGCTACGACATCACCGCAGCCCAGTGGGACCAGGTGATCGCGGCCGTCAAGGCGCGAAAGCTCACGCCTTTCCTCGACATGGCCTACCAGGGCTTTGGCCACGGCATTGCGGAAGACGGCGCCGTCATCGGTAAATTTGTGGCGGCCGGCCTGAGCTTTTTCGTGTCGACGTCCTTTTCCAAGAGCTTCAGCCTCTACGGCGAACGCGTGGGCGCCCTGTCGGTGCTGTGCGAATCCAAGGACGAAGCCGACCGCGTGCTGTCGCAGCTCAAGCTGGTCATTCGCACCAACTACAGCAACCCGCAGATCCATGGCGGCATGGTGGTGGCCACGGTGCTCAATACCCCCGCGCTGCGCACCCAATGGGAGCAGGAGCTGAGCGAAATGCGTGTGCGCATCAAGGCCATGCGCCAAAAGCTTGTGGACGGCCTGAAGGCCGCCGGCGTCAAGCAGGACATGAGCTTCATCACCGCGCAAATCGGCATGTTCAGCTACTCGGGCCTCAGCAAGGACCAGATGGTGCGCCTGCGCAATGAATTCGGCGTTTACGGCACCGACACCGGCCGCATGTGCGTGGCCGCCCTGAACAGCAAGAACATCGACTACGTCTGCGCGTCGATTGCCAAGGTCGTCTGATTCCCTCTGAAGCCGTACTCCCGGATGAATTCATCCGGGACGCGCTGAAAAACCGCCACAACCGGTTCATTCTGGAACACCTGCCTGCGCTGGGACTGCCCGACGCATGGCTGGTGGCGGGATGCCTCTTCCAGACAATATGGAACCTGCATTCGGGGCAACCGCCCGAAACCCACATCAAAGACTACGACCTGTTTTACTTTGACCCTGCCGACCTTTCAGGCGCGGGCGAAGCAGCCGTCAATGAACGTGTCAGCGCCTGCTTTGCGAGCCGGGGCATTGTGGTGGAAGCCAAAAACCAGGCCAGGGTCCATACCTGGTATGAGGAGTATTTCGGTTTCCCCTACCCCGCCCTGCAAAGTGCCCGCGATGGTATTGACCGGTTTCTGGTGAGCTGTACGCGTGTCGGCTTAAGGGCAAATACGGCGGAGCTGGCGGATGTAGAGCTTTATGCACCCAACGGCCTGGCGCAGTTGTACGAGGGCAAGCTCAGCCCCAACCCGCTGTGCAACCACCTGCCGCTGTTCGAGCAAAAAGCGAAGGCTTATCAGGATCGCTGGAACTGGCTGCAGGTTGTCCATCCGCAAGTGGCATGACCGGCCCAAGGCGCGGCAACGGTAAAAATCAAATTTTCTCGGTAAAAACAGGCTTTAGCCCTTTACTGACGGGCGCAAGCAGCTATCAATTCAATAGCGCCTCAAGCTACCTGGCACTCCGCTCCAGCAGATTCATCCCCAAACAACCGACCGCATGGAAATCGAGCCGGCCTGAAAGCTGGTGTTGAAAAACCGTATCGGCTCCTTCGCATCCACCGCACCTGCCGTGTACAGCAGCGGAAGGTAGTGTTCATGGGTGGGGTGCGCCATTTTCGCCACCTGCCCCAGCTTCTGGAAGTTCTGCAGTGCGTCCAGATTGCCCTGCTGCAGGTAGCCACCTATCGTCTGGTCAAACTCCAGCGCCCAGTCGTAGGCCTGGTTACCTGCGGCCCCGCGCTGCATCTGGCGCAGGTTGTGCACGATATTGCCGCTGGCCACGATCAGCACGCCGCGATCCCGCAACGCCTTCAGCTGCTTTGCCAGCGCGTAGTGCTCATCGGGCGCCCGGCTGTAATCCATGCTGAGCTGGACGACCGGGATGTCCGCATCCGGAAACATGGGTTTGAGCACCGACCAGGCACCGTGGTCCAACCCCCATTCGCCTTCGTCCAGGCCGAGCGGCGCCGACGCGCGCTGCCTGACCAGCTGGCTGATCACCTGCGCCGCCGCTGTGTCGCCGGGCGCGGGGTATTGCTGGTCGAAGAGATCCTGCGGAAAGCCGCCAAAGTCGTGGATGGTTTTGGGCTTGTCCATGGCCGTCAACCACCAGCCTTCGGTCAGCCAATGGGCGGAAATGCACAGAATCAGCTGCGGCCTGGGGAATTTCGACCCAAACTCGGCGCCCAGCGCCTGCCAGCTGCGGCGGTACTCGTTGTCGCCGATGGCGTTCATCGGGCTGCCGTGGCCCACAAAAAGCACCGGCATCCGATCTGATTTCTTCAGGGAGGCCAGTTGATCCAGCGCGGAGGCGTCAATCGGGGGGAGCATGTCGTTTTCCTGTTCAGGGCTGCAGCTTCAGGGCGGGCAAAAACCACCGGCTACAGGCAGAATGGTAAGTGTTCTTTCAATCCCGCAGGTGGTGGCGGTTTATCGATCCGCAAGCCAAGCCAGCACCATCGTGGTGCTTTTGGCGTCAACAGTGTGAAAACCGCCCAGTATTGGTGGTTATCCTCAAATCAGTGCGGCAGCCCCCTGTTATATTGCACTGCAACATATTACGATTTACCGAAGTAACCCTAAACCCAAGGTTGACCCCGATGCTGTACCAAGTCTATGAAGCCCAACGCACCTTGATGGAGCCTTTTGTCGACTTTGCGCAAGCCGCTGCAAAGCTCTACGGCAATCCGCTGTCGCCCTTGGGCCAAAACCCGTTTGCCCAACGCGTCGCTGCCGGCTACAGCCTGATTTACCGGCTGGGCAAAGACTACGAAAAACCGGCTTTTGACATCCGGACGGTGGACGTCAACGGCACTGAGGTCAGCATCCACGAACGCGTGGAAATCGACAAACCCTTTTGCGAGCTGCGCCGCTTCAAGCGCTTCACCGACGATCCCGCCACGCTGACAGGCCTGAAGGGCGAGCCCGCCGTGCTGATTGTGGCGCCGCTGTCGGGCCACTATGCGACCCTGCTCCGGGACACGGTCAAAACCATGCTCAAAGACCACAAGGTCTATATCACCGACTGGAAAAACGCGCGCACCGTGCCGCTTTCCGAAGGTTCATTCAACCTGGACGACTACGTCAACTACGTCCAGGAGTTCATTCGCCATATCCAGGGCATTTACGGCAACTGCCATGTCATCAGCGTGTGCCAGCCCACCGTGCCGGTGCTCGCTGCCGTGTCGCTGATGGCCTCACGCGGCGAGACAACGCCCTTGAGCATGACCATGATGGGCGGCCCGATCGATGCACGCAAGTCGCCTACGGCCGTGAACAACCTGGCCATGAACAAAAGCTACGAGTGGTTTGAAAACAATGTGATTTACCGCGTGCCCAGCAACTTCCCGGGTGCTGGCCGGCGCGTGTACCCCGGCTTTTTGCAGCACACCGGCTTCGTCGCGATGAACCCCGACCGCCACGCCAGCAGCCACTACGACTACTTCAAGGATTTGCTCAAGGGCGACGACGCCAGCGCCGAGGCGCACCGCAAGTTCTACGACGAATACAACGCCGTGCTCGACATGGATGCCGACTACTACCTCGACACCATCAAGACGGTGTTCCAGGAATTCAAACTGGTCAACGGCACCTGGGACGTCAAAGGCGTGGACGGCCAGGTCGAGCGTGTACGGCCCGAAGACATCAAGACCACAGCCCACTTCACGGTAGAAGGCGAACTGGACGACATCTCCGGTTCTGGCCAGACCGAGGCAGCACACGGTCTTTGCCACAACATCCCCAAGGCGCTGCAAAAGCACCTGGAAGTCAAGGGCGCGGGCCACTACGGGATTTTCAGCGGCCGCCGCTGGCGCGAGATTGTCTATCCGCAGGTCAAGGCCTTTATTCTTGAGAACAATCGGACTCCAGCCCAAGCCAAACGTGCGCCGGCAGCTACCAAAACGATAGCAAAACCAGTGCGCACCGCAGCAGCAAAGCCTGCCGCCAAAGCCGCCCCGAAGGCCGCAGCAAAGCCGGCGGCAAAAAAAGCAGCACGCAGCAAGAAGGCTTGAAGGCGGCGGCAAGGCCGGATCGTGCGAAGGTGGAGCGCAGGCAGAGCGGGCCATGACTGGTAGGACAATAGGCGGGTGATCTCCCCCTCCGACTCCAGCCTTTTCGGGCGCGTCAACGCCGCACTGCCCCAAACCCAGTGCACCCGCTGCGGCTATCCTGACTGCGCGGCATATGCCACGGCCATTGCAACAGACCAAGCCCCCATCAACCAATGTCCGCCAGGCGGCGCTGAGGGCGTGCAGCGGCTCTCGGCCATCACCGGTCAACCCGTTCAACCGCTCAATCCCGCCAACGGCACAGAAGGTCCGCGTGCTGTCGCCTTCATCGACGAAAACTGGTGTATCGGCTGCACGCTGTGCATCAAGGCCTGCCCGACCGACGCGATCATGGGCAGCAACAAGATGATGCACACCATCATCGAGCCCTGGTGCACAGGCTGTGAGCTGTGCATCCCGGTCTGCCCTGTCGACTGCATCAGCCTGGAAAACGTCACCGGCGAGCGCACAGGCTGGGCGGCATGGTCCCCACAAGAGGCCGATACCGCCAGGGCCCGTTATGAATTCCATCAGGCCCGGTACAGGAACAGCACAAGCCCGGAGGAGATGGGCGCAGGCAAAGCGACAGACCCGCCACAGGCCCCGCTACCCGCCTCGGCTGCACGCCCTGGAGACGACCCCGCCGTGACAGACCGCAAGCGCATGGTGATTGAAGCCGCCTTGGCCCGCGCCCGCACACAGCGAGAGAGCGGCAAGAAGGACTGAGCAGCTCAGCCCAAGGCGGCAAACGCCTTGATCACTTCGGGCGGCGCCTGGACCATTTCAATCAGCACGCCTTCACCCGAAACAGGAAACTCGTCGTTAGCCTTGGGGTGCAGGAAACAGATGTCAAAACCCGCGGCGCCCTTGCGAATGCCGCCGGGTGCAAAGCGCACACCCTTGGCTGTCAGCCACTCCACAGCCTTGGGCAGGTCGTCAATCCACAGGCCCACATGGTTGAGCGGCGTGGTGTGCACCGCAGGTTTCTTGTCCACATCCAGCGGCTGCATCAAATCGACCTCGACCTTGAACGGGCCGCTGCCGATGGCGCAGATGTCTTCATCAACGTTCTCGCGTTCGCTCACAAAATTGCCAGTGACCTCCAGGCCCAGCATATCGACCCACAAAGTGCGCAGCCGGTCTTTGCTGGCGGCGCCAATGGCGATCTGCTGGATGCCCAGCACTTTGAAGGGACGTGTCATTTATTTTTCCTCAACAAGCAATTGCTGTCATCGGGCAACCCAAGATGACAAGGCGGTCGGGTCTTCTCCAAGCAGGGGCCGCGGAACCGGCTTTGCCGGGCCGCAGGCGCAGCGGCCCCCTCGGGGGGCAGGAAGCTACGCGAAGCGAGCGACCGTGGGGGCCACATTCAGACAAACTCCACTATCGGCTGGTCCACGCTCAGCGATTCGCCCTTGGTCGCCAGCACCTTGCCGACCACGCCATCAGCCACCGCAAACAGCACGTTCTCCATCTTCATCGCTTCAATCACGGCCACGCGCTCGCCAGCCTGCACTTTCTGGCCCACCTGCACGGCAACATCCACCAGCAAGCCCGGCATGGGCGACAGCACATAGCGGCTCATGTCCGGCGGCGCCTTGTAGGGCATGAGCGCATGCAGCTGCGCCGCGCGCGGCGACAGTACCAAGGCATCAAGCCGTGTGCCGTTGTGCGCAATGCGAATAGCCAGCGGGTTGCGCCCGACACCGCGCTCGACCTGCGCAGCGAACGGCTGGCCGTTCACGGTGCCCCGAATGCGTGCACCGCCCAAATGCCAGTTGCTACAGATTTCATAGCTGCTTGCGCCCGTATCTACTGTGCCGGAGCCTGATTGCGCTTGATAATTTCGCACAGTGACAGGGTGTTGCGTGTTCTGTCCCGCAGCGCCCAGGCCGACTACCACGAACTCCTCCCCTACCGTCACGCCATGGCCCGGCAACTGCCCGCTGATGCCGGCGGCACGCCCCAGCATGCGGCGGTTGACGTAAGCGGCCAGCGCCAGCAGGAAGGAAGGATCGTCGTGCGGGACGTCTTCGGCATGAAAGCCTTTGCTGTAGTTCTCGGCAATAAAGCCCGTGTTGAAGTCGCCGGCGACGAATTTCGGATGCGCCAGCAAGGCCGCCTGAAAAGGAATGTTGCTGGAGATGCCGCGAATCACAAAACCATTAAGTGCCTCGCGCATCCTGGCAATCGCCTCCTTGCGGTCCTTGCCGTGCACGATGAGCTTGGCGATCATCGAGTCATAAAACATCGGGATCTCGCCGCCGTCCTGTACGCCAGTGTCGACGCGCACGCCGTACAGCTGCGAGGTGTCGGCCGCGAACATGGTCTCCTTGGGCGGCTGAAAGCGCACCAGCCGGCCTGTAGAAGGCAGGAAGCTGCGGAACGGGTCTTCGGCATTGATGCGGCACTCAATCGCCCAGCCATTGCGCTGCACGTCTTTTTGCGCAATCGGTAATTTCTCACCAGCCGCCACGCGAATCATCAACTCCACCAGGTCCAGCCCGGTGATGCATTCCGTCACCGGGTGCTCCACCTGCAGCCGGGTGTTCATCTCAAGAAAGTAAAAACTCTGGTCCTTGCCGACCACAAACTCCACCGTGCCGGCGCTCTGGTACTTCACCGCCTTGGCCAGCGCCACCGCCTGCTCGCCCATGGCCTTGCGGGTCGCGTCGCTGATGAAAGGCGACGGCGCCTCTTCAATCACCTTCTGGTGACGCCGCTGGATGGAGCATTCGCGCTCATTGAGATAAACCACATTGCCATGGCTATCGCCCAGCAACTGGATTTCAATATGGCGGGGTTCTTCGACAAACTTCTCAATGAACACGCGGTCATCGCCGAAGCTGTTGCGGGCTTCATTGCGGCAAGAGGTAAAGCCTTCAAAGGCCTCTTTGTCGTTGAAAGCCACGCGCAAACCTTTGCCACCGCCACCGGCCGAGGCTTTGATCATGACCGGGTAGCCAATGCCCTTGGCAATCTCCACGGCTTTCTCGGCAGTTTCAATCGCATCGTTCACGCCGGGAATGCAGTTGACCCCCGCCGCGCCGGCCAGCTTCTTCGATTCGATCTTGTCGCCCATGGCGGCAATCGAATAATGCTTGGGCCCTATGAAGATGATGCCCTCTTCCTCGACACGTTTGGAAAATCCCGCGTTTTCACTCAGAAAACCGTAGCCCGGGTGCACCGCCTGCGCACCCGTCTGTTTGCAAGCTGCGATGATCTTGTCGGCCTGCAGATAGCTGTCACGGCTCGGCGCCGGGCCGATGTTGACGGCTTCATCCGCCAGCTCAACATGGCGCGCGTCCTTGTCGGCATCGGAATAAACCGCAACAGTCTTGATGCCCATTTTTTGGGCGGTGAGAATGACGCGGCAAGCGATCTCGCCCCGATTCGCAATCAGTATTTTGGTAAACATCTTTTTACTTCCTGTCCTGTTCGGCGAGCAACGCCTTGCGCTCGGCCGTAAAGTCCCACCACGGCTGTTTCGGTCCACCGTTCATGAATTTTTTCGCTGCCATGAAGGTGTCAAGAACGCATGGGTCGTGACGCCGGCCCATGGGATCACGCAAGGCCTCGTACATCTTCAACGCGTTCATGCGCTTCACATCCGACGGGGTTTTAATGCCGACGGACTGCAGATCCGCCGCCAGCGACTTCCCGATATTCGGTATGTCGGTCAATACCCTCACCTCTGCAGCATGCATTGCCTTGGCCATCACGCGGTCCCTACAGTGGAATGTTCCCGTGCTTGCGCCACGGGTTCTCAATCTTCTTGTCGCGCAGCATCACCAGCGACCGGCAGATGCGCTTGCGCGTCTCATGCGGCAGGATCACGTCGTCGATAAAGCCGCGCGCGCCAGCGACAAAAGGATTGGCAAAGCGGGCCTTGTATTCGGCCTCTTTGGCGGCCAGCTTGGCCGGGTCACCCTTGTCTTCGCGGAAGATGATTTCCACCGCGCCCTTGGCGCCCATCACGGCGATCTCGGCGTTGGGCCATGCGAAGTTAACGTCACCGCGCAAGTGTTTGGAACTCATCACGTCATAGGCGCCGCCATAGGCCTTGCGTGTGATCACGGTGATCTTGGGCACGGTGCATTCGGCATACGCGTAGAGCAGCTTGGCGCCGTGCTTGATGATGCCGCCGTATTCCTGTGACGTGCCGGGCATGAAGCCGGGCACGTCGACAAAGGTAATCACCGGAATGTTGAAGGCATCGCAAAAGCGTACAAAGCGCGCTGCCTTGATGGAGCTCTTGATGTCCAGGCAACCAGCGAGCACCAACGGCTGGTTGGCGACGATGCCGACCGACTGGCCTTCCATGCGGGCAAAGCCGATGATGATGTTCTTCGCGTACTCGGGCTGAATTTCGAAAAAATCACCGTCGTCCACCGTCTTGACGATGAGTTCCTTCATGTCGTACGGCTTGTTCGGGTTCTCGGGGACCAGCGTGTCCAGGCTCAGGTCCATACGGCCAGCCGGGTCGGCGCTGGGGCGCACCGGGGCTTTTTCGCGGTTGTTGAGCGGCAGATAGTTGTAGAGGCGGCGCAGCATCAGCATCGCCTCGACGTCGTTCTCGAATGCCAGGTCGGCCACGCCGCTGCGTGTGGTGTGGGTGGTGGCGCCGCCCAGTTCTTCGGCCGTTACTTCCTCATGTGTCACGGTCTTGACGACTTCGGGCCCCGTCACAAACATGTAGGAGCTGTCCTTGACCATGAAGATGAAGTCGGTCATGGCCGGCGAGTACACCGCGCCGCCGGCGCTGGGCCCCATGATCATGCTGATCTGTGGAATCACGCCACTGGCCATCACGTTGCGCTGGAACACATCGGCATAACCGCCCAATGACGCCACACCTTCCTGAATACGGGCACCGCCCGAGTCATTGAGGCCGATGACCGGCGCGCCGACCTTCATGGCCTGGTCCATCACTTTGCAGATTTTTTCGGCATGAGCTTCGCTCAGGGCGCCGCCGAACACCGTGAAGTCCTGGCTGAAGACAAACACCAGGCGGCCGTTGATCATGCCGTAGCCGGTGACGACGCCATCGCCCGGAATTTTGTTGTCCTGCATGCCGAAGTCGGTGCAGCGGTGCTCGACAAACATGTCCCACTCTTCAAACGTGCCTTCGTCCAGCAGCAGCTCCAGCCGCTCGCGCGCCGTCAGCTTGCCTTTGCCGTGCTGCGCATCGATGCGCTTTTGCCCGCCACCCAGACGGGCTGCGGCACGTTTTTGTTCGAGTTGTTCAAGAATTTCTTGCATGGTGTGTTCCGCAATTTTTGGACGGTGAAAATTTACTTGCTTGAATCAAACAAAAGGTGCGCGGCGGCCTGGCTCATACGGCGTGAGTCATGCCCCACACCCGGCACGGTGACACGCTCCCAGGTCAGGGGGGTGCCCAGCTTCTGCGCTTGCGTCTGGGCCTGCTCGAAGAAGTGCGTGCCGCGCTCAAAGCGGTTCACGCCTTGGGCTGTGGCTTGCCTGGCCTTGGGAAGGTTGGCCTCATCGGTTTTTATGTCAGTTTCACCAAGCAGCACGATCAGCTTGCGGGCAAAAACCTGCCTGAGTTTGTCGGGGCTGACAATGCTTTCGTTAAGCGCGTAAGGAAATTTGTCTTCCATCAGGCCTGGATAGCGGGGCATGGTGTAGCTGCCGGCATTGGCTGCCACGGCAACAGAGACACGCGGCGCCTCGGTCAGCAGCATGAAGCGGTGCACGAACTGCCCGCCCGCCGAGTGGCCGAACAGCAGGTAGTCGCTCGCCGCGAGGCCCTCACCAGCACGGACAAAATCAAAAAGATGCTCGACGATCTGGAAAGACCACTGGGCACGATCACGGCTTTCAATGCCGCCCATGTTGAACAACCTGGAAGAAAACCGCGCCTCGTCAAACTCCGGGGCCAGCACGATGAGTTTATTTTTCTCGGCAAAAGGCATCCAGTTGTCGCGCATGCGCGAACCCTGGCGTTCGGCGCCGTGAATCACCACCATCACCCTGGCATCGGGGCCAGCGCTGCGCGCCTTGTAGTAATGCACAGTGACGGGCTTGTCCGCGAAGTAGCCCTTGTCCGTGAAGACAAAGCTCTGCGGCTCGCCGGCGACCATGCCACCCGCCCAAGCCAGGCAGGCCTGCAAAAGCAGAACGCAGAGGATCACTATCTTCTTCATCGGTCCCGTCCATTGGCGGCAAGCGCCAGCAAACTACGGGCGGCTGTCGAGGCCGCGACTTCGCCGCGCGCCACCTCGGCAATCAGGCCAGGCAGGCGTTCGCGCACTTGCGGGTCCTGGCGAAAGGCTTGCTTGAGGCCGGCATCTATACGCTCCCACATCCAGGACAGCGACTGCTGCTGGCGCCGGGCGGCCAGACGGCCATTGACGGTCTGCAAAGCCTTGAACTGCATCACGGCTTTCCAGAACACGTCCACGCCTTTGTTATGAAGCGCGCTGAGCTGGATGACCCGCGGGTGCCAGTTCTTGTCGAAGTTGGCAGCCTGCGTGCTGTCCATGGCGTTGTTCACCAGGCCGAACAAACGCATCGCCGAGGTGATCTGCGCCTCCGCCCGCATGGCGGCGTCGGCGTCGATATCGGCCTTGTTGATGATGACCAGGTCGGCCAGTTCCATCACGCCTTTTTTGATCGCCTGCAGATCGTCGCCGGCATTGGGTAGTTGCATCAGCACAAACATGTCGCTCATGTTGGCGACGGCGGTTTCGCTCTGGCCCACGCCAACGGTCTCGACAATCACCACGTCGTAACCCGCGGCTTCGCAGACCAGCATGGCCTCGCGCGTCTTCTCGGCAACACCGCCCAGGTTGCCGCTGGAAGGGCTGGGGCGGATGTAGGCGCGCTCATGCACCGAGAGCTTTTCCATGCGGGTCTTGTCGCCCAGGATGGAGCCGCCCGAGACGGAGGAGGAAGGATCGACGGTGAGCACCGCGACGCGGTGGCCTTGCGCGATCAAGTACATGCCCAGCACTTCGATAAAGGTGGACTTGCCCACGCCGGGCACGCCGCTGATGCCAAGGCGCATGGCTTTGCCGGTATGAGGCAGCAAGGCCGTTAACAGCTCGTCGCCCTGCGCCCGGTGGTCGGCTCGGGTGGACTCCAGCAGCGTGATGGCTTTGGCGATGGCGCGGCGCTGGGCCATCGCATCCGCGCCCGTGATGGTCTGGAGAAAATCAGGCGCAGCCGTCACGTTGCAGACTCCGTGACGGGCCACTCATAGTGCAGATCCACACCCTCTTCGCCTTGCAACACAAAGCCGTGACGCAGGTAGAAACGGTTGGCATCACTTTCTTTCAAGGCGGTTAACCGGACGGGCAGGCCGCGCTCGCGCGCCTGGGCCAGCACCTGCCGCAGTACCCATGCGCCTATGCCCCGGCCGCTGGCACTATTGCGCAAATACAGGTGATCAAGCCGCAGGGCCGCTTCGCATTCCGGCTTGAGCGTGAAAAAACCCACACGCTCGCCGTCGAGCAGGATGTGCTGCATGTACTGCGGGAAAAAGCCGGCTGACAAACGTTCTCGCGAACGCGCCAAGTCGAAGCGGCCGACGCGCTCCAGGCTCGGGCGCATGGCATCGATGCGCAAGGCCAGCATCTCCTCGAAGTCGCCGACGATAACCGGCTGCAAGGACAGGCGGGAACTGATGTCCGTCACCGCGCACTCACTTCGCAACAGCGGCGCGAATCTGCTCGAGCACATCCTTGGCGCTGGCCGGGATCGGTGTGCCCGGGCCGTAAATACCCTTGACGCCGGCTTCATAGAGCATCTCGTAGTCCTGCCGCGGAATGACGCCACCGACAAACACGATGATGTCGTCGGCGCCCTGCTTCTTGAGCTCGGCGATGATGGCCGGCACCAGCGTCTTGTGGCCGGCGGCCAGCGTGGAAACACCCACCGCGTGCACGTCATTTTCAATCGCCTGGCGCGCGCACTCTTCGGGCGTCTGGAATAGTGGACCCATGTCCACGTCAAAGCCCAGGTCGGCAAAGGCCGTGGCCACCACCTTGGCGCCGCGGTCGTGGCCGTCCTGGCCGAGTTTGGAAATCATCACGCGCGGGCGGCGGCCCTGCTCTTCGGCAAACGCGTTGATTTCGGTTTTGAGGGTTTCCCAGCCTTCGGCGGAGTCATAAGCGGCAGCGTACACACCGGTCACCTTTTGTGTATCGGCGCGGTGGCGCCCGTAAACTTTTTCTAGGGCATCACTGACCTCACCCACCGTGGCACGCAGGCGCACGGCCTTGATGCTGAGGTCCAGCAGATTGCCATTGTTATTTTCGGCGGCCGCCGTCAGTGCGTCCAGCGCGGCCTGCACCGCCGCATTGTCGCGGCTGGCCTTGATGGCTTTGAGCCTGGTGATCTGGCCCTCGCGCACGGCCACGTTATCGATGTCGCGCGACTCGATGGCGTCTTCGGTCTTGAGTTTGTATTTGTTGACGCCGACGATGACGTCCTTTCCGCTGTCGATGCGCGCCTGCTTTTCAGCCGCGGCCGCTTCGATCTTGAGCTTGGCCCAGCCGCTGTCGACGGCTTTCGTCATGCCGCCCATGGCCTCGACTTCTTCAATGATGGCCCAGGCGGCGTCAGCCATGTCCTGGGTGAGCTTTTCCATCATGTAGCTGCCGGCCCAGGGATCGATCACGTGGGGAATATGGGTTTCTTCCTGGATGATGAGCTGGGTGTTGCGCGCGATGCGGGCACTGAATTCGGTGGGCAGGGCAATCGCTTCGTCAAACGAGTTGGTGTGCAGGCTCTGCGTGCCGCCAAAGACAGCAGCCATCGCCTCGATGGTGGTGCGCACCACGTTGTTGTACGGGTCCTGCTCGGTCAGGCTCCAGCCCGAGGTCTGGCAGTGCGTGCGCAGCATCAGGCTCTTGGGGCTCTTGGCATTGAAGCCCTTCATGATGCGGCACCACAGCAGGCGGGCGGCGCGCATCTTGGCGACTTCAAGGTAGAAATTCATGCCTATGGCCCAGAAGAAGCTCAGGCGCCCGGCGAATTCATCCACGTCCAGGCCCTTCCCCAGCGCAGTTTTCACATACTCTTTTCCGTCGGCCAGCGTGAAGGCCAGCTCCAACGCCTGGTTGGCGCCGGCTTCCTGCATGTGATAGCCCGAGATCGAGATCGAATTGAACTTCGGCATGTTCTGCGCCGTGTACTCAATGATGTCGCCGATGATGCGGATGCTGGGCTGCGGCGGAAAGATGTACGTATTGCGGACCATGAACTCCTTGAGGATGTCGTTCTGGATGGTTCCGCTCAATTTTTCCTGGCTCACGCCCTGCTCTTCGGCCGCGACCACGTAACCCGCCAGCACCGGCAGCACCGCGCCGTTCATGGTCATGGAGACGCTAACCTTGTCCAGAGGGATCTGGTCGAACAGGATCTTCATGTCCTCGACCGAATCAATTGCCACGCCGGCCTTGCCCACGTCACCGGTCACGCGCGGGTGGTCGCTGTCGTAGCCGCGGTGCGTAGCCAGATCAAACGCGACCGACACACCCTGCCCACCAGCCGCCAGCGCCTTGCGATAGAAGGCATTCGACTCCTCGGCGGTAGAGAAGCCTGCATATTGGCGAATCGTCCATGGGCGCACCGCATACATGGTTGCCTGCGGGCCGCGGATGAAGGGCTCGAAACCGGGCAGTGTGTTGGTGTGCGGAAGGTCTTTGGTGTCCTCAGCGGTATAGAGCGGCTTGACGCTGATGCCGTCTGGCGTCTGCCAGTTCAGCGCCCCCACATCGCCGCCTGGCGCTGATTTGGCGGCCGCTTTGGCCCAGGCTTCGAGGCTGGCTGAGGGAAATTCAGGTTCTTTGCTGGGCTTGGACATGGGATGGTTTTACCGTAACAGGGGTCTTCACGCCGATGCTGCAATGAGAGCAGCATAGGCTCGGCATGAGGGGAATTCATGAATTCGGCCAAGTTTACATCATTTATAATTATTGATGCAAAATTCAGTTTTCGAGTAAGATGGCGCTCAATCCTGTCAGGAAGCAGTGCTGCCTGACGTTTTGCCTATCTGAAAAACACCTTATGCCCATGGCCGCCGTGTCCCTCACCCCCCGAGCGCTTTATGAAGAAGTCGCGGAGCTTTTGCGCCAGCGCATCTTCAGCCGCGAGCTGACACCGGGCAGCTGGATTGACGAGCTCAAGCTGGCCGAGGAATACGGCATCAGCCGAACGCCGCTGCGGGAAGCCCTGAAAGTGCTGGCCACCGAGGGCCTGGTCACGATGAAGGTGCGGCGCGGTGCCTATGTGACCGAAGTGTCTGAGCGGGACCTGGCCGACGTGTATCACCTGCTTGCGCTGCTGGAGAGCGACGCGGCCGGTGTGGTGGCCACCCAGGCCACGCCTTCGCAGCTCAAGGAACTGCAGGGCCTGCATAATGAACTGGAGAAAGCCGTCGGCAACCGTGAGCGGTTCTTCGAAATCAATGAAGCCTTTCACATGCGCCTGCTGGAAATCGCCAACAACCGTTGGCGCGACCAGATGGTAGCCGACCTGCGCAAGGTCATGAAGCTCAATCGCCACAACTCGCTGCTCAAAAGTGGCCGCATTGAAGAGTCGCTTGCGGAGCATCGCGCCATCATGCAGGCGCTGTCGTCAGGCGACGCGAATGCCACCGCGCAGCGCATGCGGGAGCACTTCAGGAACGGACTGGAAGCGGCGGCCTGACAACCTGGCCTTCCGGCCGACCCCTGAATGGAATCAGGCCTGCGGCAGCGCCTCCCAGTGCTGCACCACCTTGCCATGCTTGTCCACACTTTCAAGCAGGACGGGAAAACCCCAAAGGCGCGCAACATGCTTGATCACCTCCTGGACATCGTCGGTGAGCGTTCGGTCGTTGTGGCGGCTGTGGCGCAAGGTCAGGGAGCGGGTCCCGCGTACGTCAACGTCCCAGACCTGTATGTTGGGCTCGCGGTAATTCAGGTCATGCTGGCGCGACAGCGCCTCGCGTACATGCCGATAACCCGCGTCGTCATGAATGGCCGCCACTTCAAGCTCGGACTTGCTCGCGTCATCCACCACTGAGAAGAGGCGGAATTCGCGTATCAACCGCGGCGAAAGGTATTGCCCGATGAAACTCTCGTCGCGGAAATGCCGCATCGCGTAGTCCAGCGTCTCCAGCCAATTGGAGCCGGCAACGTCCGGCAACCACTGCCGGTCTTCTTCCGTGGGAGACTCGCAAATGCGCTTGAGGTCGCTGAACATGGCAAACCCCAGTGCGTAGGGGTTGACGCCGTTGTAGCCCGGATGTGTCACCGGCGGCTGGTAAATGACATTGGTGTGGGATCGCAGGCATTCGATCATGAAGCCGTCGGTCAGCAAGCCCTCGTCGTACAGGGAATTGAGTAGCGTGTAATGCCAGAAGGTGGCCCAGCCTTCATTCATGATCTGCGTCTGGCGCTGTGGGTAAAAATACTGGCCGATCTTGCGCACGATGCGGATCACCTCGCGCTGCCATGGCTCCAGCAGGGGCGCGTTCTTCTCGATGAAATACAGGATGTTTTCCTGCGGCTCTGGCGGAAAACGGCGATGGGTTTTTTCGGCCGGCTTGTCGGCAGGCCTGGGCACCGTGCGCCACAGGTCATTGAGCTGCTGCTGCAGATAAGCCTCGCGGTCCTTGCGGCGGGCTTCTTCCTCCGCCAGCGACAGCTTCTGCGAGCGCTGGTAACGGTCCACGCCGTGGCTCATCAGGGCGTGGCACGAATCCAGCAGTTGCTCGACCGCCTCCCAGCCGTGGCGCTCTTCGCACTCGGCAATGTAGGCCCGCGCGTACACCAGGTAATCGACGATGGCGCCGGCGTCAGTCCACATCTGGAACAGGTAGTTGCCCTTGAAGAAGGAGTTGTGGCCGTAGCAGGCATGCGCCATCACCAGCGCCTGCATGGGCATGGTATTTTCTTCCATCAGGTAGGCGATGCAGGGGTTGGAATTGATCACGACTTCGTAAGCCAGCCCCATCTGGCCGCGTCGGTAATTTTTTTCCGTCGAGATGAACTGCTTGCCGAAGGACCAGTGCCGGTAGTTCACCGGCATGCCCACCGAGGCATAGGCATCAATCATCTGCTCGGCCGTGATGACCTCGAGTTGCACCGGGTAGGTGTCCAGGCCGAAGGACTTTGCCTTTCGCGCAATCTCGCCGTGGTAGAGCTCGATCAACTCGAAGGACCAGTCGGACGGGCTGGGCAGGCAGGCATGCCGGCGCCCGGTGCCGGACAAGCCAGGCGCCGCCACTTCTGCAGGCTTTTTTGCGGTCTTTGTCATGGCTTGGCGCCTTTTTTGAACAACTCCCTGAACACCGGGAAAATTTCGTCCGCGGCTCCTACCTTGCGCATCGCGAAATTCCGGTTATCCTCTTGCACCTGGGTGTACTCGTCCCAGAGGTTCTGGTCCTCTTCACCGACCTGGACATAGGCGAAATACCGCGACACCGGCAACAGCTTGCCGACCAGCAACTCGCGGCAGCGTGCCGAATCCTGGTGCCAGTTATCGCCGTCCGAAGCCTGGGCGCCATAGATGTTCCAGTCACCCGGTGGGTAACGCTCCTGGATGATCTGGTGCATCAAGGCCAGGGCGCTGGACACCACGGTGCCGCCGGTTTCGGTGGACTGGAAGAACTCCTCTTCGGACACCTCGGTGGCCTGGGTGTGATGGCGGATGAAGATGACGTCGGTCTTTTCGTAATGCTTCCTGAGGAACAGGTACAGCAGGATAAAAAAACGTTTGGCGATGTCCTTGCGCGTTTCGTCCATGGAGCCCGATACATCCATCAGACAAAACATGACCGCCTTGGCACTGGGCTGCGGCACCCTGACCCGGTTGCGGTAACGCAGATCGAAGGGATCGAAAAACGGGATGGTCTTGAGGCGCCGGCGAAGCGCGTCGACTTGTGTCCTCAAGGAAAAAATCTCGTCAGGCAGATCCGGCGCGTCGCGCAGGGCCAGCGCCAGCTGCGCCTCCAGCTCATGCACCTGCCGCCGCGTCTCCCCGCCTATGGCGATGCGCCGGCTGAGCGCGACCCGCAGCGAACGCACCACGTGCAGGTTGGTTGGCGTTCCATCCGAGATGAAGCCGGCACGGCGGGATTTCCATTCCGGCGCATCGGGCAACAGCTGCGTACGTATGAGATCGGGGAGCGCAAGGTCGTCAAAGAAGTACTGCATGAACTCTTCGCGCGTGATGCGAAAGACAAAATCGTCTTCCCCTTCGCCGTCGGGACTGGCCTCACCGCCCGACCCGCCGCCGCTGCCGCCCTGCGGCCGCGCGATGCGGTCGCCGCGTACGTATTCGCGGTTACCGGGGTGCACAGTCTCGCGCGTGCCGCCGGTATGACCAAACACCGGCTGGTAAACATCGCGCCGCGGCAATGTGACGTCTTCGCCCTGCTCGATGTCATGGATGCTGCGGCCCGCGACAGCACGGCGTACGGCGTCGCGTATCTGCCCGCGGAATCGGCGCAGGAAGCGCTCACGGTTGCCGATGGACTTGTTCTTTCCCGCCAACCGCCTGTCAATGACTTGCTGGAGCACGTTGATCTCCGGTCACATACACATGACTACACCTGACACAGGACGCGCCACCGCGGCGCGGGCCTCAGGAACTCTTGCGTACCCGCAGGTACCAGTCGCACAACAACCGGACCTGGCGCGTGGTATATCCCTTGGCGACCATGCGGTTGACGAAGTCTTCGTGTTTTTGCTGCTCGTCCGCGCTGGCCTTGGCATTGAACGAAATCACCGGCAACAGGTCTTCGGTGTTCGAGAACATCTTTTTCTCAATAACGGTACGGAGCTTTTCGTAGCTGGTCCAGACCGGATTCTTGCCCGCGTTGTTGGCGCGTGCGCGCAACACGAAGTTGACAATCTCGTTGCGGAAATCTTTCGGGTTGCTGATGCCGGCGGGCTTTTCGATTTTCTCAAGCTCGGCATTGAGCGCCGAGCGGTCGAAGATTTCCCCAGTATCTGTATCACGGTATTCCTGGTCCTGGATCCAGAAGTCGGCGTAGGTCACGTAACGGTCGAAAATGTTCTGCCCGTATTCCGAATAAGATTCCAGATAGGCCGTCTGGATTTCCTTGCCGATGAACTCGGCATAACGCATGGCCAGAATTTCCTTGATATAGGCCAGGTACTTCTGCTCGGTTTCAGGCGGGAACTGCTCGCGCTCGATCTGCTGCTCCAGCACATACATCAGGTGCACAGGGTTGGCCGCGATTTCGGTTGAGTCGAAGTTGAACACCTTGGACAAAATCTTGAAGGCAAAGCGCGTCGAGATTCCGTTCATTCCCTCATCGACACCCGCATAGTCGCGGTATTCCTGGTAGCTCTTGGCTTTCGGGTCGGTGTCCTTGAGGTTTTCGCCGTCATAGACCTGCAGCTTGCTGAAGATGCTGGAGCTCTCGGGCTCCTTCAGGCGCGTCAACACGGCAAACTGCGCCATCATCTTCAAGGTGCCGGGCGCGCAGATGGCGTTGTGCAGCGAGGAGTTGTGAATCAGTTTTTCATAAATCTTCACTTCTTCCGAGACGCGCAGGCAATACGGAATCTTGACGATGTAAATCCGGTCCAGGAAAGCCTCGTTGTTCCTGTTGTTCTTGAACGCCTTCCACTCACTTTCGTTGGAGTGCGCCATCACGATGCCGTCGAAGGGAATGGCGCCAAAGCCCTCCGTACCTTTGAAGTTGCCCTCCTGCGTGGCGGTCAGCAGGGGATGCAGCACTTTGATGGGCGCCTTGAACATTTCGACAAACTCAAGCAGGCCCTGGTTGGACAGGCACAGGCCGCCGGAATAGCTGTAGGCGTCCGGATCGTCCTGAGCATATGTCTCCAGCTTGCGGATGTCGATCTTGCCGACCAGCGAAGAGATGTCCTGGTTGTTCTCGTCGCCAGGCTCTGTTTTGGAAATGGCGCACTGCTTCAGTATGGAAGGAAAGCGCTTGACTACACGGAACCGGCGAATATCACCACCGTACTCCTCGAGGCGCTTGACCGCCCACGGCGACATGACCCGCTGCAGGTAACGCGGTGCAATGCCGTACTGGGACTCGAGCAACGGAAGGTCCTCCGCATTATTGAACAGGCTGAGAGGAGACTCATTAACAGGCGAGCCCTTCAAGGCGTAAAAAGGTACCTGCTCCATCAGCTGTTTGAGCCTCTCGGCGATTGACGACTTGCCGCCGCCCACAGGGCCCAGCAAATAAAGGATTTGTTTTTTCTCTTCCAGGCCCTGCGCAGCATGGCGGAAGTAAGAGACCACCTGCTCGATGGGATCCTCCAGGCCGTAGAAGTCGCGGAACGCCGGGTAGATCTTGATGACCTTGTTGCCGAACAGGCGCGACAGGCGCTGTTCATGCCGGGTGTCCAGCAGCTCGGGCTCGCCAATGGCGGCGAGCATCCGCTCAGCCGCGGTGGCGTAGACGAGAGGACTGCGCTTGCAGGCGTCGAGGTAGTCCTCGATGGACAACTCCTCTTCTCGCGTCTGTTCATAACGCGTCAGAAAATTACGGACGACATCCATAAAGCCTCCTTTGCGCGCGGGAACCGAAGCACCCCGACTCGTGATGGAAATCTGCTTCAGATTCCGCGCAATGCATCGACTGTTATCTCACACCATGCGATTGATAGATCGCAGCATCAACGAAAAGTTCCAAGGAACAATCGTCTCCATTATTTTCCAAATGCGCGAATAGGTACAGCGTATTTTTTAACGAATGCGGACGATATGTATGCGTGTGTTCGCCATGCCGGCACCATCGCACGTCTGTCTTCATGGTCGTTGAGTTTGCTATTTTTTTAATAGCTAAGTGCGCAGGCGATCAGGCTGCATTGAAGGTTTTTTTGAAGAATGCAAAATCGCTGGCCGCGATTCATTTCAAAGCCGGAGCGCATTCAACAGACAAAATTCAGACACACGCGTTGCATGGACAAACAGCAGACCGCAAGCTGAAGTCACCAATGCGTGTCAGGAATTTCAAGTGCCTTCTGTCAGTATCGGCCCTGAATGTTTTTTAGTCAGCCCCTTGTCGGCGCCCGTTACAAAAAATACGCCGGGCAGTATCAATGCGGCACCTACCGCGTGGTGCCAGCCCAACGCTTCGCCCAGCACGCTCCATGCAGCCAGCGCCGCATAGAGAGGCCCCAGGTACAGCGACACGGCCACACGGCTGGCGCCCAGGATTTTTTGCGCCCAGCCGTAAATCCAGTAGGCACCCAGTCCCGGCACGATCGCGGCCACCACAATCAACAGCAGGCCGTAGCTGTTTAGCGGCAAGGCGTCGGCTCGTGACATTTCCCACGCCGTCAAGGGGAACAGCACCAGCGTGCCACCTATGCAGATGGTGGCCAGGCGGGCGGTGGCGCCAAGCGGGCTGGGCCACTGCTTCTGCAGCAAAGCATAAGCCGCCCAGGACACCGTGGCTGCCACGATCCACAGGTCTCCCGCCGAGAACTGCACGCCAGCCAGCGCGGTCCATTGGCCTTTGACCACGACGTGCACCACACCGGCAATGGCAAGCACCACACCCAAGCCCTGGCGCAGGCTCAGGCGCTCACCGAGCCAGATCACTGCACCCAGACCTATCAGCACCGGCGACGCCGCATAAATGAGCGCGATATTCATCGCACCGGTGGAACGTGCCCCCTGGTAAACCCAGGCGCCACAAATCACCATGCCCAGGGTACCCAGCACCAGGTACTGCCACCACACTTTGCCGATGTGGCCACGCTGGCGCCACAGCTCGGACCGGGTGAGCAACAGCAGAAACAACGCCGCAAGGCCCCAACGCCCGAAAGCCAGCAGATAGGGGCCTATCACGCCCGGCGCCTTACGCGCCACGATGTAGTTAACCGTCCAGAGGGCCGGCACCAGCCAGAGCAGGGCCAGCGCCTGGCGCGCCTGTTTTTGCGCGGAATCAGGCATCGGCCATGGCGGTGGTGTCGGCTAGCGCCGATGGCGATAAAGCCGGCATTTCGTGTGCCAGCGCCATCACGGCATGCGGTGGCAGGTCGCGCAGGCGGTGGTCGCTCCAGACCTGACGCCAGCGCCGCGCGCCGGGCAGGCCATTGCGCAGGCCCAGCATGTGGCGCGCGATGGCGCTCCTGGGCGTGCCATGCTCGGCCGCCTCACGCACCATGTAGTCGCACATCTGCGACTCCACAGTTTCACGGGTCGACAGGGATTCGGCGCCGCCGAAGAAGGCGCTGTCCCAGGAAGCCAGCCACCAGGGGTTGTGGTAGGCCTCGCGGCCAATCATCACGCCGTCAAGCGCGGCTAAATGCCCAGCTACTTCTTCCTGCGTGTTGATGCCGCCGTTGATGCAGATGACCAGGCCCGGGAATTCCTTCTTGAGGCGGTGCACCAACTCATAACGCAGAGGTGGCACCTCGCGGTTTTCCTTGGGGGAAAGGCCCTTGAGCCAGGCATTGCGAGCATGCACGATAAAGATCTTGCAACCGGCCTCGCTCACCGTGCCCACAAAGTCGCGCACGAATTCATAGCTTTCAGCCTTGTCGATGCCGATGCGGTGCTTCACCGTGACCGGCACATCGACCACGTCAACCATGGCTTTCACGCAATCGGCCACCAGCTGCGGCTCGGCCATCAGGCAGGCGCCGAAAGCTCCACGTTGCACGCGCTCACTGGGACACCCACAGTTGAGGTTGATTTCGTCATAGCCCCATTGCTCGCCGAGCTGCGCGCAGCGAGCCAGGTCTGCCGGCTCGCTGCCGCCCAGCTGTAGCGCCACGGGATGCTCTTCGGCGTTGAAGCGCAAGTGGCGCTCCACGTCACCGTGAATCAATGCACCCGTGGTCACCATTTCGGTGTAGAGCAAGGCGTGGCGCGACAGCAACCGGTGAAAGTGGCGGCAATGCCGGTCGGTCCAGTCCATCATCGGCGCCACGCTCAGCCGCCAGGGATGGCCCGACAATGCGGCAGAGGCGCCGGATGCAGGCGCAGCGGGAAATGGAAATGGGGCTGACGGAAATGGGGCTGACATAGCCCCATTTTCCCAGAAAGGAGGCATCCGCAGCGGCGCAGGGCTTTGGCGGAGAAGTCCGCTAGAAACCCGTCATACCTCGGCGGTCTTGAATTCGTCCATCAGTTCCATTTTTCGCTGGCTTAGCTCGTCGGCCAATGCAACCAGGTCCAGTTTGGACTTGCGGGCCTTGACGAACATCTCCTCGCGTTCTTCCTTGACGTGGTGGTCGATGTATTCGCCCAGTACCGTCACGCGGGCGTCATACAGGTCGTCCTCCGGGTCCATTCCCGATATCTGCGCGATCAGGTCTTTGGCCGTACCGTGCTCCACTTCTGCCTCGTCGAGCACCGCGTCGTCATTGATGGCCGCGCGCACCTGTGGATAGAAGATTTCTTCTTCAATTTGCGCGTGCACCGTCAGCTCCTGACAGATCTTGTCGGCTACTTCGCGCTTCTCCTCGCCGGACGCATGGCTGTCGCATAGCTTCCTGAATGTGGTGAAAAGCTTTTTAACGGCAATATGGTCGGCATCCAGCAGATCTACGGCATCGTGCTTTTTCGGAGGTGCTTTGCTCATGGGGATCCTCTTTGGGGTTAATGGTCAGTCTGTTTGTGGGTTGAAATTCAATGCGGCCAGCAAAGCCAACCGCCAAGCCAATTTAGGCCGACGCCCGTGCGCGATTTGTGGGAAACCCGGGAGCGCTTGTGTAGGAATACAGGAACCCGGCGGAGTGGAAAAAAAACGTGGCGGCCATGCTGCAGAGGCCCGGGATTTCGCCCAAACCGGCGTCCCGCATCCTGGCAAGCGGGTAATATGGACGGTCACACCACCCGAACAGCCCAGGCCTTGAAGTGCAGGGAAAAATGACGACGACCATGCCGCACAACTCCACTCCACACCATCGAATTTCGCCCTCGTCCCGCATGCTTCCGCTTGCCGCGCTGCTTCCGCTGGCATTGCTGGCCGCCTGCACTTCGGTACCGCTTCCGCCATGGACGCCGCCCTCTACACAGACTTCTGCGCCCTCACCTGCCCCAGCGCCCGCCGCGCAACGTCCTGCACCTGCGACCGCCACTGTCCAGACCCCGCCCGTCGTGCCTCCGGCAGCAACCGTCGGCCAACCCGCACCTTATAGCGACGCGGTTGCCGCACGCTTTCCAGCGCCCTCCGTTGTTTACAACACGCCTGGACTGCAAGCCGGCCGCACCACGTTCACCACGCAGGCCGAAATCCAGACATGGCTGCGCGAGCAGGCCGCCGCCGCTTCCCGCACGCCAGGGGTCAGGGCCGCGGTGCTGCCCATAGGCCGGTCACAGCGCGGTGAAACACTTGAAGCACTGATCCTGACCCGCGCCGGCGGCACGGACCCCACAGTCCTGCAGTCAGCAGGCAAACCCACGGTGCTGCTGGTAGGCCAGCAGCACGGCGACGAGCCTGCCGGCAGCGAAGCGCTGCTGGTCATCGCCCGGGAGCTTGCACAGGGCTTGCTGCAGCCCGCGCTGGACCGCATCAATGTGGTGATTGTTCCGCGCGCCAATCCTGATGGTGCAGCGAATGAGCAACGTGCGACCACAGGCGGGCTGGACATGAACCGCGACCACATGCTGCTCAACACGCCGGAAGCCCAGGCACTTGCCAGGCTCGCCCGCGATTACCACCCCACCGTGGTGGTCGACGCCCATGAGTACACGGTCGTGGGCCGCTTCCTGCAGAAGTTCGGCAGCGTGCAGAAATTCGACGCGCTGTTCCAGTACGCCACCACCGCCAACCTGCCCGAATTTTTGACCAAGGCCGCGGAAGAGTGGTACCGGCGCCCTCTGCTTGCTGCCCTCAAGGGCCAAAACCTCACCACGGAGTGGTACTACACCACCTCAAGCGACCTGGCCGACAAAAAAATCTCGATGGGAGGCACCCAACCCGACACCGGCCGAAATGTTTACGGACTGAAAAACGCCATCAGCTTGCTGATCGAAACACGCGGCGTCGGCATCGGCCGCCTGCATATCCAGCGGCGCGTCCACACCCACGTGACAGCCATCACCAGTGCGCTGGCGAGCACCGCCCAGCGCGCGAACGAGCTGCAACAGCTGCGGCCCTACCTCGACAAGGAAGTCGGCGCCAAAGCCTGCAAGGAGGAAGCAGTCGTGGAGGCAGCGCCTACTTCCGCACAGTACGACCTGCTCATGCTCGACCCCGTGACAGGGGCCGACAAGACAGTGTCCGTGGACTGGGATTCTGCCCTTGCGTTGCGCAGCCTTAAAGCCCGCGCACGCCCCTGCGGCTATTGGCTGTCGGCAGCCTCCACCGTGGCCGTCGACCGGCTGCGGTTGCACGGCGTCCAGGTGCAGCGCGTTGCCGAACAGGGCTCCATGCTCGGCGACAGCTATCGGGAAACGTCCAGCACCTCGGGTGAACGCCAGGACGTGCGCGGCACCATCGCCGACGGCAAAGCCGTTCTCAAGGTCCAGGTCAGCCTGACACGCGGCGTGGTGGACGTGCCTCGCGGCAGCTACTACGTGCCGATCAATCAACCGCTTGGCAATCTGGTGTTTGCTGCACTGGAGCCCGACACCCAGAGCAGCTACTTCGCCAACCAGCTCCTGCAGGGCCTGCAAAGCACCGTGCGTGTGATGGCTGAACCGACCATCAAGCTAGAGGACTTGTAGCCCCACGGTCGCTCACTTCGTGTAGCTCCCGAGGCCTTGCAGGCCGCGGCTCGCGAGACGCTTCGCCTCTGTCGCCCGTCCAAGCCTGCTCAAGCAGGCTTGGAGCCGCGGGCTCCAGCCCCTCCGGGGCCGCTGCGCCTGCGGCCCGGCAAAGCCGGTTCCGCGGCCCCTGCTGGCATAAGAGATGAGTCTCGGGCCTGACTTGACGTCTGCGTCTGACAGGAAGAGGATGTGATTGCTGACCGGAAATTTACAGTTTCCGCGCCTTAATGATTCGTTGAACCAACGCAATGCATGAAAGGACTCGCCATGAAGAACTTCGAACTGACCAAAAAAATGCTCAGTATGGGTGGTGTGTTTTATCCCACCGGCTACGCGTTCATCATGTTCCCGAATCTTGAAGACGCCAGGCACGTGGCCCACGAACTGGAAATGGGCAACAACGGCATCATGCTGCTGACACCGGAAGACATCCTCGAAGACATCGGCAAGGCGGACGGCCATTCGGACGTGAACCTGCCGCGTGTTGGCACTGAGGGCGCGACGGTCCACAAGTACGTGGACCTCGCACGGGAAGGCCACCACGGGCTGATGATTCCGGTGCCGTCCAAAGACGCTACGGAGCGCATCATGGAAGTCGTGCGGACGGTGCCTTTTTCCTATGCACAGAAGTACCACAGCCTGGCGATCGAGGACCTGGAGTAACGCCTGTCCCGCAGGTGCCCAAGGACAATCGGGGGCAGGTTGAAAACCGGCCCGGGTTTAAGGCACACTGCGCCTCATGCCCCAGTCCAGCCGCACTCCAGACCCCACTACGACGCCCCGCGCCAGCCAGCTCATTGAACAGCTGCGGCTGCAGCCGCATCCGGAAGGAGGCTGGTACTGCGAGGTGTTCCGCTCCCCACAGCAAGTGGCGCCGCAGGACGGAAGACCGGAGCGCAATGCCCTGACCTCGATTTACTTTTTGCTTGACGCCACACAGCACTCACGCTGGCACCGCGTTCTTTCTGACGAAGTGTGGGTCCATCTTGAGGGCGCGCCACTCGATCTCTGGACATGGAACGCGGAGAACAACCGCCTGAACAGCACGGCGCTGGGCCCTGTCAGCGCGGCAACCACCCCTCAACACGTTGTGGAGGCCGGCCTTTGGCAGGCGGCCAGGCCACAGGCGAATGCCGTGGCAGGCTACACCCTCGTGGCCTGTATGGTGAGTCCGGGCTTTGATTTTTTCGACTTCCAGATGATGGAGCCAGACGGCAACGAAGCCCGGCAAATCGCCGACGACCATCCACAGCTGGCGCCATTAATCTAGTGCTCAACAAGTTCAAGAACCCCGAGGATTTCCCATGATTGACCTGCACTACTGGCCCACCCCCAACGGATGGAAGATTTCCATCATGCTGGAAGAATGCGGCCTGCCCTACCGGCTGGTTCCAGTGAACATCGGCAAGGGTGAGCAGTTCACGCCGGAATTTCTCGCGATCAGCCCCAACAACCGCATGCCGGCCATCGTCGACCACGCGCCTGCCGGCGGCGGGGCACCTGTGGCGGTGTTTGAGAGCGGCGCCATCCTGGTGTACCTGGCCGAAAAGACCGGCCGCTTTCTGCCTGCCGAATTGCGCGAGCGCTACCAGGCTATGCAGTGGCTGATGTGGCAAATGGGCGGGTTGGGCCCCATGGCGGGGCAGAACGGTCACTTCCTGCTGTATGCGCCGGACAAAATCCCCTACGCCATAGACCGCTACGGCAAGGAAGTCGACCGTCTTTACGGCGTGCTCGATGCGCAACTGGCACGAACCGGTGCGCATGTGGCGGGTGCTGCTTACTCCATCGCCGACATGGCCATCTTTCCCTGGGTGCGTACGCACAAGGCTCAACAGGTTGACTTGCAAAAATTTCCCCATGTACAGCGCTGGTACGACGCCCTGTTTGAAAGGCCTGCCGTCAAACGCGGGCTGAACCTTGGCAAGGAACTGCGCGCACCGGCGCTGACCGATGAAGCACGCAAGGCCTTGTTTGGCCAGACAGCGCAAAGCGTACGAGACGGCGCGCACAAGGTTTCCTAACCCCCTTTTCCGTCCTCAAAAACCGGGATGCCCATGATTGAATTCTTCTTCGACTGCTCCAGCCCCTGGACCTACATCGCTTTTCGCAACATCCAGCCGCTGGCAGCCGAGTTGGGGGAAACGATTCGCTGGCGGCCGGTGCTGGTAGGAGGCATCTTCAACAGCGTCAACAAAGGCATTTATGCCGCGCGGGAAGACATGAATTCGCCGAAGAACCGCTATACGCTCAAGGACGTGCAGGACAACGCGCGCCAAGCGGGCCTGAAGATTGCATTTCCACCCAAGGTATTTCCGGTCAACAGCGTCAAGGCCATGCGCGGCTGCCTGTGGATTGCACACGATGCCATGGCTGAACCGCACTACCTTGAATTTATCGAAGCCACCTTCGCGGCGTATTTCACCCGCGAGGAAGACATCTCCCAAGACGAGGTGCTGGCCACCATCTGCCGACAGACCGGCATCAACGCGGAGGCATTTTTGACGGGCATTGCACAACCCGATATCAAGGAGCAGCTCAAAACCAACACCGACGAAGCGATCCGGCGCGGTGCGTTCGGTTCACCCACCTTCTTTGTGGGCGACGACATGTATTTCGGCAACGACAGGCTTGCGCTGGTGCGCTCCGCCGTGTTGCGGGCCAGAGCAAGCGCCTAATGCGCTGCGGTTGACGTGCCGACGGTGACGCCGGCGCGCTCCAGCACATGGCGCGCCATGGACTGCGCTAGCTCCTGTTCACCGAGGAAGACCTTGCCGGCCTTCTCGTTGTCGAGCAGGCGCGCCTCGGTCTCGTTGTGGGTGCGCACCACGGTTTCAACGGCCGGATTCAGTGAACGTGCGGTGGCGACCATTCGCCTGACGTCCAGCGTGTCGGGCGTCGCGATCACGAGCATGCGCGCCTGCACGATGTGCGCCTGAACGAGAACTTCCGCCTCCACCGCATCGCCAGACACGGCCGCGATACCCTGCTCCCGAAGCCGTTCCACTGCCTCGCGATTCTGCTCTGCCACCACAAACGGAATGTGATGGGCCTTCAGTGCATCGGCGATGCGCCGCCCTACCCGTCCATAGCCCACCAGCACCACATGGTTCGACAAATACTTCTGGTCGGTCGTGGCCGGCAGCTCGGCCGTCGGGTCATCGCGGGCCTCCAGCTTGCGCGCCAGGGGTGACTTTGCCAGTATCCATTGCTGCAAGGGCTCAACCGCCTTGAAGACCAGTTGGTTGAGTGCAATCGAGATCAGCGCACCCGCCAGCACCAGGCTTTGCCCTTCGGGGGGTAGCAGGCCCAGCGACGCACCCAGGCCCACCAGGATGAAAGAGAACTCGCCGATCTGCGCGAGACTGGCCGAGACGGTAAGCGCGGTGTTCAGCGGATAGCGAAATGCCATCACCAGCAAGCCGGCCGCCAATGTCTTGCCGACGATGATGATGCCCACCACGGCCAGCACCTGCAATGGCCGCTCCAGCAATACCCAGGGGTCAAACAGCATACCCACCGACACGAAAAACAGCACGGCGAAAGCGTCGCGCAAAGGCAGCGACTCTTCGGCCGCCCGGTGGCTGAACTCGGATTCGCGCATCACCATGCCGGCGAAGAAAGCGCCCAGTGCGAAAGACACGCCGAACAGCGCCGTCGCGCCGAAGGCGATGCTCACGGCGGCGGCCACCACGCACAGCGTGAACAGCTCGCGCGAACCGGTGCGCTGCACCTGCCACAGCACCCAGGGAAAGAAGCGACGCCCCACCACCAGCATCAGCGCCACAAAACCGCCTACTTGCAGCAGCGTAATGCCCAGTGTTTTCCACAGCGCATTGACATCGGCATCGACCTTGCCCGACAGCCAACCGCCCAGCGGCGGAAGAAGAACGAGCACCAGCACCATGGCCAGGTCCTCCACGACCAGCCAACCCACAGCAATCCGCCCATTGACCGAGTCGAGGATGCCGCGGCTTTCAAGGGCCCGAAGCAGCACCACGGTACTGGCGACCGACAGCGACAGGCCGAACACCAGCGCCCCGCCGAGATTCCAACCCCACCAGTGCGCAAGGCCCATGCCGAGCGCGGTGGCGACCGTCATCTGCACGATGGCGCCAGGCACCGCAATCTTGCGCACCGCCAGCAGGTCGTCCAGCGAGAAATGAAGCCCGACACCGAACATCAGCAGCATCACCCCGATTTCGGCGAGCTGGCTCGCGATCTCCGCATCCGCCACAAAGCCGGGCGTGAACGGCCCGATGATCACACCCGCGAGCAGATACCCCACCAGTGAGGGCAAGCGCAGCCGCACGGCAAGAAAACCAAAAATCAGGGCTAGGCCCAGACCAGCGGCAATCGTGCTGATCAGGGAAACGCTATGGGGCATGCGAGAGGAATTCCTTTAAAAATCCGGTTAAGAGTCCGCCAAGACTCCAAGGAAGGCCTGCGACGCAGCCCGGCAAGCGGGCTGTCCCCGTAGAACACGTTTGTTTAATTTACTACAGTTGCGTGAGTGCCGAGCCGCCAAATCCCCACGGCATTGCAGGGTGTTTGCAACGGCACTGCACAGGCAAGCCGCCGCATCGAGGGTAAAACCAGGTAGCTGGCGGCACAGCGCTGCCTACAATTCCCGCATGCCGACATCAATACCCTCCGTCACACGTAACCGGCGGATCGGCTATTGGTGGGCACCGTTGATGCTGATCGCGGTGGTGCTGGCCGTGGTCGCCTACCTGCATCCGTACCAGCCGCTGCAACTCTCGGATCTCTCCCCCCAGGTGATCGCCGCTTCCGCCGAACTGGACCCATTGTTCGGCAAGCCCGTCGCACGGTCATTCAAGTACGCCACCCGGCGCAGCTATTCCTCACCGGCCGGATTGGTGGAAGTGGAAATCCGCGTGACCCTGCAACCCATGGGCAACGGCCTGGTCATGCGACAGGACGACTGGTACGACCTGGGAGGCCGCAGCGTGATCTACCAGGAGCGCTATGTCCTCTTTCGCAACCTGTTTTCGGTGCACACGCGCAGCCGCGAAGTCGCCCCGCTGGTACACGACCTGATCGGTCGGGTCGGCTGGTACAACGACTCCGTGGAATCCCTGGCCAGCACGCAAGAAGGCGGGTCACCCGGCGACGCCGCGTGGAAGCTGGATCTCACCATGGACCGGCTGTCCGACACCGACGGCAAGAGCCTGACGCTGCAAACAACACGCTACCAGAGCCGCCGGCATTGCGAGCGCTCCGGGCAGGTGGACGGCGCAGCGATAGGCGACGGCTTCACCGGCTCTTACCCCAAGGTCATTTGCCGCAGCGAGACGACCGGCCCGTCCGGCGGGCGCCGCTCGGAATATATCTGGCTGCCGGAGCACGGTATTTTCCTGTCGCTGGGATTCCAGCAAGCGGCGGAAACGTCCGGGAAGCCCGACACGGCGCTCGATGTGAAGGGTCGCTACGTTTCCTTCGACGTGATGCCTTGAGTTTTTCCGGTACAAGCCGTGCCGCAATGGCCTGGCCATAAAAAAACCCGCCGAAGCGGGTTTTAACAGGCACTCGGGCAAGTGCGATCACCCCATGTGCAGGCCGCCATTGAGCGAGAAGTCGGCGCCGGTGGCGTAGCCGCCTTCATCGGACGCGATCCAGGAAATGATGGAGGCGATCTCCTCGGGCTGGCCGAGCCGTTTGGCGGGCACGCCTGCGACGATTTTCTCCAGCACGTCAGGGCGTATGGCTTTGACCATGTCGGTGCCGATATAGCCGGGGCTTACCGTGTTGACCGTCACGCCCTTGGCCGCCACCTCTTGCGCCAGCGCCATCGTGAAGCCGTGCAGGCCGGCCTTGGCCGTGGAATAGTTCACCTGGCCAAACTGGCCCTTCTGGCCGTTGACCGACGAGATGTTGATGATGCGTCCGAAACCCGCTTCAATCATGCCCTCGATGACCTGTTTGGTCACGTTGAACATGCTGTTGAGGTTGGTGGAGATCACGGCATCCCAATCGGCCTTGCTCATCTTGCGGAACTGGCCGTCGCGCGTGATGCCGGCGTTGTTGACCAGCACAGCCACTGGGCCGTGCTCGGCCTTGACCTTGTCAAAGGCCGTGACGGTGGAATCCCAGTCGCCGACGTTGCCCACCGACGCATAAAAAGTATGGCCCAGGGCTTTTTGCTCGTCGAGCCATTTGGTGTAGTCGCGCGTGGGGCCGCAACCGGCGATCACCGTGAACCCATCCTTGTCCAGCCGTTGGCAGATGGCGGTTCCAATGCCGCCCATACCGCCCGTGACATACGCTACTTTCTTTGCCATTTCGCTCTCCTTGATTTTGTGAATTATTCGAAACCGTTTACCGGATGACTTCCATGCCGAACGGCCCACCGTGATTCGCTATCGATTTAATAGCTGCTTGCGCACGGTGCAAGCCAGTCTCAGCCTCTTTTACCTTATATTCAGCGCTCCAGTGTGAGGGCAACCCCCATGCCGCCGCCGATGCAAAGGCTGGCAATGCCTTTTTTCGCATCGCGCCGCGCCATTTCGTGCAGTAACGTTACGAGGATGCGGCAGCCGGACGCGCCGATCGGGTGGCCGATCGCGATGGCGCCGCCGTTGACGTTGACCTTGCTGGTGTCCCAGCCCATCTCCTTGTTCACCGCGCAGGCCTGGGCGGCAAAGGCTTCGTTGATTTCGAGCAGGTCGAGGTCCTGGGCCTTCCAGCCTGCGCGCTGCAGCGCCTTGGTCGATGCGGGTACCGGACCCATGCCCATGTAGGCAGGGTCGAGACCGGTGGTTGCGTAGCTGGCGATGCGCGCCAATGGCTTGAGGCCCAGGGCGGCGGCTTTTTTGGCCGTCATGACCATCACCGCGGCAGCGCCGTCGTTCAGGCCCGAGGCATTGCCTGCCGTCACGCCGCCAGCCTTGTCAAACGCCGGGCGCAGGCCCGCCAGACCTTCGGCGCTGGTCTTGCGGTTGATGAATTCGTCCGCAGCAAACACCACCGGATCACCTTTTTTCTGCGGAATGGTGATGGGGATGATTTCATCCTTGAATTTGCCGGCGTCCTGCGCGGCCGCAGCCTTGGTCTGGCTGGCCAGGGCCAATGCGTCCTGCGCTTCGCGATTGATCTCGTATTTTTTTGCCACGTTCTCGGCGGTGATGCCCATGTGGTACTGGTTGTAGACGTCCCACAGGCCGTCGACGATCATGGAGTCGATCATCTTCCAGTCGCCCATGCGTTGGCCGTCGCGCGAGCCATTCAGCACATGCGGGGCAGCGCTCATGTTCTCCTGGCCGCCGGCAATGACGATTTCGCTGTCGCCCGTGGCCACAGCCTGCGCCGCCAGCATGACGGCTTTGAGGCCGGAGCCGCAAACCGCATTGATGGTCAGGCCCGGAATGCCGTTGGGAAAGCCGGCCTTGATGACCGACTGGCGCGCCGGGTTCTGGCCGACGCCGGCCGTCAATACCTGGCCCATGATGACCTCGCCGAGTTGGTCGGCATTGAGGCCGGAACGCTCCAGCACGCCCTTGATGACGGCTGCGCCGAGTTCGGTTGCGGGTATTTTGGCGAGCGACCCGCCGAATTTACCGACGCCGGTGCGGCCGGCAGCAACGATAACGATGTCTTCCATGATGTGTCCCTTTTGAAGTTTTAGGATGCGTTTATGAATGCGTTTTTATGAATGCGGTCTGGGGAGGCGCGGGTTGCTGCGTCAGGCTTTTGCCTTGACATAGCGGCCCGGCGCAGCCTCAATGACTTTGTACTTGCGGCTGCCATAGGTTTTCGGTGCAGCAATTTGCTTGCCAGCATGCTCCTTGAGCCATTCAGACCAGTCGGTCCACCAGCTGCCGGGGTGCTCCGTCGCGCCTTTGAGCCATTCGGCCTGCGCCGCAGGAAATTTGCCCTGAGGCAGTTTGTCGCGGGTCCAATAGCTTCGTTTTTTCTTGGCCGGCGGATTGATCACACCCGCAATGTGGCCCGACGCACCCATGACAAAACGTTTTTTCCCCGGCAAATGCTGTGTAGAGGCATAAGCGCCGCCAATCGGCACGATGTGGTCTTCACGCGAGCCGTAGATGTACACAGGAATGTCGACCTTGCGCAAGTCTACTTTCTGGCCGCACACCACTGTCTTGCCCGGCTTGATGAGATTGTTCTCGAAATAGGTATTGCGCAGGTACCAGGCATAAAACGGCCCCGGCAGGTTGGTGGAGTCGCTGTTCCAGTACAGCAGGTCAAACGGAGGCGGTGTTTCGCCCTTCAGGTAATTGCCCACCACGTAATTCCAGACCAGGTCATTCGGCCGCAGGAAACTGAAAGTGGAAGCCAGGTCTTGCCCCTTGAGCAAGCCGCCCTGCCCCATCTCGGCCTCGCGGTACTTGACTGAAGTTTCGTCGATGAAGATATCAAGGATGCCGGTGTCGGTGAAATCAAGAAACGAGGTGAGCAGCGTGGCACTCGCCACCGGCTTTTTACCCTGCGCGGCCAGCACGGAAAGCGCTGTTCCGAGGATGGTGCCGCCCACGCAAAAACCCAGCGCGTTCAGGGTTTTGGCGCCGGTGATCTCCTGCACCACCTCGATCGCCTTGATGGCGGCGTGCTCGATGTAGTCGTCCCACGTCTTCTGGGCCATCGACTCATCGGGGTTGCGCCAGCTCACCACGAAGGTGCGGTGGCCCTGGCTGACGGCATAGCGGATCAGCGAGTTCTCGGGCTGCAGGTCAAGGATGTAGAACTTGTTGATGCATGGCGGGATCAGCAGGAAAGGCTTTTCGTACACCTTTGCCGTCAGGGGCTTGTATTCCAGCAGTTGAAAGAATTCATTTTCAAACACCACCGCGCCTTCGGTGGTGGCAACGTTCTTACCGACCTCGAACACACGCTCATCGGTCATGGATACGTGGCCCTGCTTCAGATCGTGTAGCAGGTTGGTGATGCCCTGGGCGATGCTTTCGCCCTGGCTCTCGATGGCTTTTTGCTGCGCCTCGGCATTGAGCGCCAGGAAATTGCTGGGCGCCGTGGCAGCCATCCATTGCTCCACCGCGAAGCGCATGCGTGCACGCGTCTTGGCGTCGCCCTCGACGGCATCAGCCAGGGCCATGAGGGTGCGGGCGTTCAGCAGATAGGTGGAAGCCGAAAATTTCGAGACGGGGTTGGTCTTCCAGGCCGCGCTTGAAAACCTGCGGTCAGAAGATACCAGCGTATCGGCGCCCTCCTGCAGCCCTTGGTTCCACAGGGCTGACGCGTCTGCGATATAGCGCTGCTGCAATTCCTGGAGCCTGGCCGGATCGAACTGGAGGCCCGGTGGGGTTTGGCCTGGGCTGAACACACCCAACGGTGCGAATCCGTTGTTTGCACCAGTATTGAAGCCGGCGCTTGATCCGGCGTTTGCCATGACACTCATGGCCTGCTGCAGGCCTGCCGCAAAGGTCTCTTGCATCTGCCGGGCCGCTTCGGCCTGCTTTGCGTCAAAATTCATCTTGTCTCCCCGATCCATGTTGAGTCCCGGTGACTCTTTTGAGTACACCAACAGTATCGTAGGATTTGCATTACAAATTGCTCACCAGGACCGCGGAGTTCCACGTATTTATGTATTTGATTGTCATCGCCTGGATTTACGTTGTGCTCATGATGAGTGTTGCCGAAGCCACCAACAGCAACGGCACACTTCTGGGTGCACTGGTCACCTTTGTACTCTATGGACTGGGTCCTGTGGCATTGGTGGTTTACCTGATGGGCGCACCTGCCCGCAGCAGGGCGATCAAGAAACGCGCCGCAGCAGAGCGCCTGCAGCAAACTGCAGACGTGGACGCAGCCCCAGACAAACCCTCACCATCAAACGCGCCAGATACAGGCGGCCATGCGCCCCGTGGTGCCAAACCCATTACCAGTGACGCCGGCATCCCGCCGGTGGGAAAAGAACCTTGACGGATTGCCCACGGTGCACCATGCATCGCTGCCGTCATTGCCGTACACCTGTGTAATCCCTATCGCCTTGAGGCGCAACCGCGCCAGCGCCGGCAAGTCGGCCAGGTATTTACCGATGCCGCACGGCGCAAAACACCGGCCGGCGTCAGGCTGCACGGTTTCGAATGCGGCCTTGACTTCAGCGCCGACTTCGAACGCTGAAGGCCCAATGCACGGCCCAAGCCATGCTATTGTTTTGATAGCTTCTTGCGCTTGTTTTTGTTGGGCCAGAGCCCGAAATGACTCATAAACTGCCTCAAGTACACCGTGCGGGCCTGTCGGACTTCCTGCCAGCCCGCGCCAGCCCGCATGCGCTGCGGCGACCACAGCGCCGTCTTCGCTTGCGAACAGCACCGGCAGGCAATCAGCCACCATGATGGTGCACGCAACCCCGGCCTGGCCGGTCACGCAAGCATCGGCTTTCTGACCATCAGCAGTGGCGGCGTCCAGCACCCGCACCTCGCTGCCATGCACCTGCTGAAGGAACACCGGGTGGCTGCCCGTTGCCCGCTGCAGCACCTCACGGTTCGCCGCGACATTGGCCGGCTGGTCGCCGACGTGGTCACCCAGGTTCAGGCTGTCATAGGGAACGGGCGACACGCCACCGGCACGTGTGGTGAACACTGCCCTCACACCTCCAGGTACTGGCCAGTCGGGAATTAACCAATCTGCATGCACAGCGAGTCCAGCTCAGGCTTCGTTGTCGGGGCAGGCCGAAGGCTGGGCTTTCTGGAAGGCCGGCAGCGCCATGCACGCGTCGAACGCGGCCATGGTGCGGGGCAGTCCGTCAAAACTCACGTTAAAGCGTTTGGCATTGAATATCTGCGGCACCAGGCAGCAATCAGCCAGTGTCGGTGTATCGCCATAGCAATAGGTCGATGCCGGCAATTGGGCGAGCTGGCGTTCAAAGGCCTCCAGGCCTTCACGGCACCAGTGCACATACCAGGCGTTCTTTGCCGCTTCGTCGAGCTTGAGTTCCTTGACCAGGTATTTCAGGACGCGCAGGTTGTTGACGGGGTGGATTTCGCAGGCAATGGACTGCGCCAGCGCGCGCACTTTGGCACGGCCCATCGCATCGGCCGGTAGCAGGGCCGGCTCGGGGTGTTTTTCGTCGAGGTATTCGATGATGGCCATCGACTGCGACAGCTTTTCACCATCGACTTCCAGCAGCGGCACCAGGGTGTCGGCGGCCAGGGCGGCGTAAGGCGGCTGCTTGTGCTCGCCTTTGGCGATGTGCACAGGAATGTAGTCGTAGCTCAGACCCTTGATCTCCATCGCAATGCGTACACGAAACGACGAAGAAGAGCGGAAATAGTTGTGGAGTTTCATCTCTAAAGCATAAACCTAAATGATGAAATCGCGCCGTGCGAATCGCCTGCGCGACTCGCGCGGCGTCCCGCCGGCACTACCATTTCGGCAAACACCCTTAACCCGAAGTCAGCGGAGACACCATGAGCGCCATCACCACCTTAAGTAACCACCAGATTCGCCTCGCCAGCCGCCCCGTCGGCCTGCCCACACGCGACAACTGGAACTTCACCACCGAGCCGGTGGCCGAGCCCGGCCCCGGCGGCGTACTCGTCAAAACCCTGTACCTCTCGCTCGACCCCGCCATGCGCGGCTGGATGAACGACGCCAAGAGCTACATCCCGCCGGTTGAGATCGGCGCCGTGATGCGCGCAGGTGGCGTGGGCAAAGTGATCGCCTCGCAAAACCCGGCCTTTGCCGTGGGCGACTACGTGAACGCCGCACTCGACGTGCAGGAATATTGCCTGATCCCGGCCGACCAGATCAAGCGCAGCGGCATGTTCAAGATCGATCCGCGCCTGGGCCTCACATCCTGGCTTAATGTGCTGGGCCTGCCCGGCATGACAGGCTACTTCGGCCTGCTGGAAGTCGGCCTGCCCAAGGCCGGCGAAACCGTCGTGGTTTCCGGCGCGGCCGGCGCCGTGGGCCAGACAGTGGGCCAGATCGCCAAGCTCAAGGGTTGCCGGGTGGTGGGCATTGCCGGGGGCAAGGCCAAGTGCGACTGGGTGGTCAAGGAACTGGGCTTTGACGCCTGCATCGACTACAAGAACGGCGACGTGCGTGCCGGCCTGAAAGAGCATTGCCCCAAGGGCATCGACATCTATTTCGACAACGTGGGCGGCGAGATCCTGGACATGGTGCTGGCGCGGCTGGCGCGCGGTGCCCGCATCATTATCTGCGGCGCCATCAGCCAGTACAACAACACGACGCCCGTGAAGGGCCCCGTCAATTATTTATCGCTGCTGGTCAATCGCGCCCGCATGGAAGGCATCGTGGTATTCGATTACGCCGACCGCTACCACGTCGGTGTGGCGGAGATGGCGGGTTACCTCAAGGCCGGCACCATGAAAAGCAAGGAAGACATCGTCGAGGGACTGGACACTTTCCCGGAAACACTGCTCAAGCTTTTCAACGGCGAGAACTTCGGCAAACTGGTGCTGCAGGTGGCCAAAGACTGAGGCCCGATGCGCCGGCTGCTACCGGCCTTGGGTGCCGCTTACTTCGCATTGCGCACAAGGCGCACGACGGCCGCCGTGGCGCGCGGGGCTTCACCGGCGCTGCCGTCGCTGAAGCCCACAAAGGTGAAATAGCCCGGGCCGGTGCTGCTCGACGTCCAGAAGCGCGCCACGGGCGTGCCCGGAAAAGCATTGGGATCTATCGCCGCCTTGTCCACGTCAGCCTCCCGTGCAGAGACGATGCTGGAGAGTTCTTTGAGAATCGGCAGGCGCCATTCGGCCTCCGGCGCGGAAGCCGCCTTGGCACGCGCGGCCGCATCGGGATGATTCAGAAAAGCCGGTTGCCCGGTGCAGGTCTTGCCCTTCCAGACCATACCTTCCGCGCAGCGCCGCCAGACCAGGCCGGTGCGGCTATCGGTGACTTCCTGGTTGTCTGCGGATACGCTGAAGCGCTCCTGCGCAAAACTTGCGCCGCACAAAGCCAACAGCAAAAGGGAAAGACCCAAGGTGTGAACAGAATTGCGGTACATAGAAATCTCCATGGCCAGAGCGGCCTTGCAGCCTTACGACTTGTTACTAATACTAGGCAAGTTATCTCGCTGCAACCATAGGGAACCTATGTAGGGGGTAGTACTTAGCACTCACGCACTGTTTGTGTGCGGGCGCATTCAGGCGTCATGGCTGATACAGCTGGTAGTCATGCCCAAGCCCGCCACCATCAAGAACCCCCTGCGTGACCTGCTCAACCAGGAAATCCAGCAGCACGCGCACGCGTGCCGGCAAGCGGCCGCCCCGGCCGACAAATACTGCATGGATGGGTTCGCGCTCGCCCGGGTTCAGGTTTTCAGCCACCGGCACCAGGCGGCCCGCGTCAATATCGCGGCCGACGTGGAACATCGACATGCGGGCCAGCCCGGCGCCCGCCAGCACCAGGTGGCGCAGCGCCTCGCCGTCACTGGCGCGCGCATAGCCGGTGATCGGCAACTGCTGAACCTGCCCGTCTACCCGTACCGGCCAGTAATGCATATTACGTTTGAAGGTATGGGCCAGACGCTGGTGAGCTTCGAGTTCTTCCATCGTCTGCGGCGTGCCGTGTCGCGCCAGGTAAACGGGGCTGCCGACAATCACCTGCGCCGTATCACCCAGGCGCCGCGCCACCAGTTGGGACGACGCGAGTGCGCCCCAGCGGATTGCCACATCGGTGCGCTCGTCCAGCAGGTCGACCACGCGGTCGGTCAGGGTAATGTCCAGCGAGATGTCCGGGAAGCGCTCGTGAAAAGCCGGCACCAGCGGCAACAGCAGGCAGTGCGCGGTGGGCATGCTGGCGTTGATGCTGACACGCCCGCGCGGCATGGCGCCGGCAGCGGCGCCGCGCTCGGCCTCGTCCATGTCGGCCAGCACGCGCGTGCTCTGCTCGTAAAACGTCGTGCCTTCGGGTGTGAGCTGCAGCTTGCGCGTAGTGCGGTTGACCAGCCGCGTACCCAGCCGCGCCTCCAGACGGGTCACCAGCTTGCTGACGGCCGAAGGGGTCATGCACAGCTGCCGCGCGGCAGCCGAAAAACCACCCTTGTCCACGACCTGGACGAAGGCCTCCATCTCGCCGGAGCGGTTGACGTCTATGCGAGGCATGAACTGCTATTTTTGCGCGAATTATTGTGAATTGAATTCATAAATTATTGTCTTTATGACATTCTAGTCAAGATAGAACTTCGTCTCCACACTAAGCACATCCTCTTTTTAGGCGACTTTCATGGATGCGCGCAAATCACTCCCTTCACTCCCTTCAATTCCTTTAGGCCTTCTGGCCCTCACCGCCGGCTCCTTCGGCATCGGGACGACCGAATTTGTCATCATGGGCCTGCTGCTGCAGGTCTCCGCCGACCTGGGCGTCACCATCGCCTCGGCCGGGCTGCTGATTTCCGGCTACGCCCTGGGCGTGGCGGTGGGTGCGCCGGTGCTGACGCTGGCCACCCGCAAGCTGCCGCGCAAAACGGTGTTGCTGGCACTCATGGCCATCTTCACGCTGGGCAACCTGGCTTGTGCGCTGGCGCCGGACTACGGCAGCCTGATGGCGGCCCGCATCATCACGTCGATGGCGCACGGCACTTTCTTTGGCGTGGGCTCCATCGTAGCCACCGGCCTGGTCGCGCCCGAGCGCAAGGCCTCGGCCATCGCCATCATGTTCAGCGGGCTGTCGCTGGCCACCCTGCTCGGCGTGCCCGCTGGCGCCTGGCTGGGACTGCATTACGGCTGGCGCTCCACCTTCTGGGTGGTCACGCTGATCGGCTTGCTCGCCTTTGCGGTGCTGGCTATTTTTGTGCCGCGCAGCGCGGCTGAAAACGGCACCTCGACCATCCGGCAAGAGCTGGCCGGGTTGGCCCGACCGCAGGTGCTGCTGGGCCTGTTGATGACCGTGTTTGGCTTTGCCGGTTTGTTCACGATCTTCACTTACATCCAACCCATCCTGACCCAGGTCACCGGCTTCAGCGAAGCAGCGGTGTCACCCATCCTGCTGGTGTTTGGCGGCGGCTTCTTTGTGGGCAACCTGCTGGGTGGGCGCCTGGCCGACCGCGGGCTGCGGATGTCGCTGCTGGTCACACTGGGTGCGCTGGCGCTGGTGCTGGGTGTGATGGGCTTTGTGCTGCATTCGCCCGTGGCCACCGTGGCGTTTGTCGGCTTGCTGGGCGCGGCTTCCTTTGCCACGGTGGCGCCGTTGCAGATGCGTGTGCTACAGCAAGCGCATGGTGCAGGCCAGAACCTGGCGGCCAGCCTCAACATCGGCGCCTTCAATGTGGGCAATGCGCTGGGCGCCTGGCTGGGCGGTTTGGTCGTGAGCAGTTCCTTCGGCCTGGGCGGCCTGAGCTGGCTGGCCGCGTTGATCACCCTTGCCGGCATCGCGGTTGCGCTGTACAACCTGTCGCGCGACAAGTTCGAGCCGCGCGCCATCCCTGTCACTTGCTGAAAGAACCCTCGCCATGAACACATTTTTCTTTCCAAAGCGGCGCGCGCTGCAAGCCGTTCTTTCATTCGCGCTGCTGTTTACCAGTGCTTTACCGCAGGCGCAGGCCGCTGATGCCGGCGTGTGGATGCCAAGCTGGACGGCCAGCCCCCAGCCCATCTGGAGCAATGACTTTGTGCTGCCGCTGGGCCTTCCCGCCACGCTTCAAGACCAGACCGTACGCCAGACCGTCCGGGCCAGCGTGGGCGGCTCGCGCGTGCGCATTGTGCTGTCGAACGAATACGGCTCGCAGGCCTTGCAAATAGGCGCGGCCCAGATAGCGCCCACTGACGGAGCCGGCAAGGCATTGACCTTTGGCGGCCAGCAAACGGTCACCGTGCCGGCAAGCGCTGTCGTGATGAGCGACCCGGTCGAGATGCCGGTCGCGCCGCTAAGCCAGCTGTCAGTCAGCTTGTACTTTCCGCAAACGACACCCCTGGCCACCATTCACTGGGACGGTCTGCAGCCCGCGCAGATTGCGGCAGGCAATGCCGTGAACGCGAGCGTCCTCAAGGCCGATAGCGTAGTGAACAGCCGTCTCTTTCTAAGCGCTCTGCTGGTGGAGGCCGCACCGGGTACACGCAGCGTGGCAGCATTCGGCGATTCCATCACCGACGGCGCGGCATCAACTCCTGGCACCGACCAGCGGTGGCCGGACTTTCTGGCGCGCTGTCTGGCAAGGCAGAACGTGGCCGTGCTTAATGCCGGCATTTCGGGTGGCCGCGTGCTCAAAAATCACATGGGCTTGAATGCGTTGGCGCGCTTTGACCGCGACGTGCTGAACCAGCCCGGCATCACCAGCGTGGTTCTGCTCATGGGCATCAACGACATCAGTTGGCCTGGCAGCACTCTTGAACCCAAGGAGCCCACCACACAGATCGACGCGCTGATCGCCGGCTACCGGCAGCTGATTGCACGCGCCAAAAGCCGCGGCGTGCGCATCGTCGGCGCCACGCTGACACCCTTTGAGGGCGCGCTGACCATGCCGGGCTCACCGATTGCCAATTACCACAACCCCGCAAAAGACGCCGTGCGACAGCGCATCAACGCGTGGATGCGCAGTGGCGGCGAGTTTGATGCGGTGCTGGATTTCGATGCGGTGGTGCGCGACCCGCAGAACCCGCTGCGCATCCTGCCCGCCTATGACGCGGGCGACCACCTGCACCTGGGTGATGCCGGCAATAAGGCGGTTGCCGAATCCATTGACCTGAAGCTGCTGCTGGGCGAACGCTAAGCCTTAAAACCTAGCCGCCCACCACCAGCCGCAAACCGGGCATCAGGCTTTCGGTTTCAGCCCGCCGCTGCAGCGCCATGCGCATATTCATCTGCGCAACTTCCGTGTGCTCCACCGCCAGCGCCTGCGCACGCGCGCCCTCCCCGGCCTTGAGCGCGGCAAACAGCATGTGGTGCTGGCGGTGCGCGTAGTGCATCCAGTCGCGGTCCTGCTCCAGCGTGGACTGCATGGGCAACATGGCCGAGGCTGACGCGAAGGGGAGCTTGTCGTTCAGTTCAATCGCGCGTTGCAGTGCGCGGTTGCCACTGGCCTCCAGGATGAGCGCGTGGAAGCGGTCGTTCATGGCCGCATAGGCCGCGTAGTTGTCATAGCCCAGCCGGTTGGCCGCCAGCGCCCGGTCGCCTTCATCCAGGCAGGACTGCAAATCGAGCTGCAGCTGGCGCGAAACACCATGCTCGGCCACCAGCCGCGCCGCCATGCCTTCCAGATGGCCGCGCACCGCGATCGCATCGGCCACTTCGCGCGGAGTGAACTGGCGCACCAGGTATTTGCCGGTGTCATTGGCCTCGACCAGCCCTTCCTGCTCCAGCGTGACCAGTGCGGCACGCACCGGTGTGCGCGAGGCGCCCAGGCGCTCGGCCAGTTGCTGCTCGGCTAGGCGCTGGCCGGGCTCAAACTCGCCGCGCAGTATCAGGTCGCGCAACTGCATCAAAACGGTTTCTTGCAAGTTCATGCCAGTGAATGTACACTGAATTTTAATTTCGGTATACCGTTTTTCGGCTAACTGCCAATTCCTGCCAGATTGCCTCCAAAGCCACCTCACAAGGCCGCCATGAACGCTGAACAAAATGAGTTGTTGACCCGCATCACGCCGGGCACGCCCTGCGGCAAGCTGCTGCGCCAGTACTGGCAGCCTGCGGCGCTGGTCGATGAGTTCAACCCGGTGCTGGACCCTCGCATGGCGATCCGTCCGGTCAAGGCGCTCAAACTGTTCGGCCAGGATCTGGTGCTGTTCAAGGACGCCTCCGGCGCATGGGGCCTGCTGGACCGCGACTGCGCACACCGCGGCGCCGACCTGTCGTTTGGCCGGCGCGAAAGCGCGGCGCAAGGCGGCGGCCTGCGCTGCCCTTTTCACGGCTGGAAGTTCGCCACCGACGGCCGCTGCCTGGAAACACCGGCCGAGCCGACAGGCAGCAAGCTGTGCGAACGCATACGCCAGCGCAGCTACCCCGTGATTGAAAAAGCCGGCGTGCTGTTTGCCTGGCTGGGTGACGAGGGCAGCACACCGCCGCCCTTCCCCGCTTTTGACTGCTTTACCGCGCCAGCCACGCACAGCTTTGCCTTCAAGGGTTTGTGGAACGCCAACTGGCTGCAGGCTTTTGAGGTGGGCATCGACCCGGCGCACCCGTCTTTCCTGCACCGCTTTTTGCAGGACAACCCGCTCGACGAAATCGGCCAGAACCCGGCCGGCAAACAGTTTCGAAGCGCCAGCGCCGGCACGAAGGACGGCGAGCAGTGGCCGATGACGCGCATCATGCGCGAGTTCGCCCAGCCCGACATCAGCTTTGAAAACAAGCCCTGGGGCATGCAGCTGACCGCGCTGCGCGCCATGACCGACAAGCTCACCCATGTGCGCGTGACCAACGCGATCTTCCCGTCCACGTTTGTAATTCCGCTGTCGGAAACCATGACCATCACGCAGATGCACGTGCCGATAGACGACACGAACACCTACTGGTACACCTTCTTCACCAGCTTTGCCGGCCCGCTGGACCGCGAAAGCATGCGCGCGCAGCGCCAGCAATTCATCGCCCTGCCCGATTACATCCCCAAAGCCGGCCGCCACAACAACTGGGGCTTTAATGCCGAAGAGCAGATGAGCACCACTTATCTCGGTATGGGCGAAGAAGACATCAATGTGCACGACCAGTGGGCCGTGGAAAGCATGGGCGAAATCCAGGACCGCACACGCGAACACCTCGGCACATCCGACAAGGTCATCATGGCCAACCGGCGCGTGCTGCTCAAGGCGATTGACATGGTGCAGAACGGCGGCGTAGCGCCCGGCATTGCCGACCCCGCGCTGGCCGCAGTGATCACCGGCCCCGATACCGTAGACGGCATCGCGCCCGCCGGCGAATGGTCTGAGTGGTGGCAGCAAACCGCCCGCAGCAAGCGCGAGGGTGCGCCCTGGCTCAACGCCAAGGCCGCCGCCGTCTCACCCAGCGCCGTTACCCAGCCATGAGCAGCTTTTCGGCGCAATGCGGCGTGCACGACGCCGCGAGGCAAGCTGCGCTGGCTGAAGCCGCGCGGCGCATCGAAGCCAGAGGCCTGGAGCTGGTGCGCTTTGCCTGGTGCGACCTGCACGGCATGCTGCGCGGCAAGACACTGGTGGCTTCTGCCGCTGCTGAAGCCATGACAAGCGGCGTGGGCATGGTGAGCACGCTGCTGCTCAAGGACACCGCTGACCGCACCGCCTACAAGGTGTTCGAAGCGGGCGGCGCGGCCGAACTGCCGGGTTTTGAATTTGGCGGCAATGTGATGCTGCTGGCGGATCCGGCCAGCCTCAAGGAATTGCCCTGGGCCGACAAAACCGGCTGGGTGCAATGCCAACCCTGGTTTCCCAATGGCCGCCCTGTGGAGCTCGACACGCGCCGGGTGCTGCAAAGCGCGCTCGCCAAACTGGCGGAGGCCGGCTATGGCATGAAGTGCGGGCTCGAAATCGAATTTCACATTTACCGGATTGCCGATAAGGGCAAGGACTCCCAGCTCGACCCGGAGCTGGCCGCCTGGCCCGGCCTGCCGCCCGAAGTCAGCATGATCCACCCCGGCTACCACCTGCTGTCAGAGCAATGGGTGGACCTGGCCGAAGAACCGCTGCGCATCGTGCAGCGCACAGCGCAGGCGCTGGGCCTGCCGTTGCTGTCGCTGGAAATTGAACTGGGCCCCAGCCAGGTTGAAGCGGTGTTTGACGCGACCGATGCGCTCGCCGCCGCCGACAACATGGTGCTGTTTCGCAGCGCGGTCAAGCAGGTGCTGAGGCGCGCGGGTTACCTCGCCACCTTCATGTGCAGGCCGCCCTTTCCCAACATCATGTCCAGCGGCTGGCATTTGCACCAGTCGCTGGTCGACCTCAAAACCGGCGCCAACCTGTTCAAGCGCAGCAGCCCCGCAACCGCAAGCACGCCCACCGATGCACAGTACACGCTGTCGGAAGTTGGCGAGCAGTACCTCGCCGGCTTGCTGGCGCATGCGCGCGGCATGACGGCGTTTTGCACACCCACCATCAACGGCTTTGGGCGCTTTCGGCCCAACGCCCTGGCGCCGCAATCCATCCTGTGGGGCCGCGACAACCGCGGCGCCATGTTGCGCGTGGTCGGCCAGTGCGATGACAACGGCACGCGCATCGAAAACCGGCTTGGCGAGCCGGCGGCCAATCCGTATCTCTATCTCGCCTCGCAGATTCACGCTGGTCTGGACGGCATCACCCGTGGCCTGAAGGCCCCGCCGGCTACCGATGCACCTTATGGCGCTGCGGCCGAAAAAATCCCGACCAGCCTGGGCGAGGCGCTGGACGCATTGCAAGCCGACACAGCCTTGACGTTGGCCTTTGGCGAGACCTTCGTCAGCTGTCTCACGCGAATCAAGCAAGCCGAAATTACCCGCCATGCCGAAGCCGAAGACAAGGACGACTGGCAGCGCCGCGAGTATTTCAGCCGCATTTAAGATCACTTCATGACCACCATCACTATCAATTTAATAGCAGCAGGCGGAAACACCACGCGGATCAGCGGCAAAATCGGCAAAAGCCTGATGGAAGCGGCCGTCTCGGCCGGCATTGACGACATTGCCGCCGACTGCGGCGGGCTGCTGACCTGCGCCACGTGCCACGTGTACGTGCAGGAGCCTTTTGCCTCCGATGCAAGCAGCTTGCCGCCACCGGACGGTGAAGAACTGGGCATGATCGAATTCACCGCCGCGCCGCGCAGGCCCACCAGCCGGTTGAGCTGCCAGATCAAGCTCACGCCCGCGCTCGACGGATTGACGGTAGAGTTGCCGGCTACCCAGTATTAATTACTTCAGAAAGTTGTCCATGATTCTCGAACTCGCCGACATCCGCATTCACCCGGGCCAGCAAGCCGCTTTTGACGAAGCCATCCAGCGAGGCATCCGCGAAGTCATTTCCAAAGCCAGGGGCTTTCAGGGCTTCAAGGTCAACAAGGGCATTGAAAGCCCCGAACGCTACATCCTGCAGATCTTCTGGGACACACTGGAAAACCACACCGTCGACTTTCGTCAATCGCCCGCCTTTGCCGACTGGCGCGCCATCGTCGGGCCGTTTTTTGCGGGCGCGCCGACGGTGGAGCATTTCGCCCTGGTAGCCAAGTCAGCCTGAGCCTTGGACCAGCGCCTGGCAAACGGGCAGACAATAAAAAAACGGGGCTGACGGCCCCGTTTTTTATTCTCTGCGCGCAGTTCTGATGCCGGCTACCTGGCCGCGTTTTCGTGGCCGCTGATCAGCTTGCCAAGCAACAAGCCGAGCTGCACCCGCTCGTCATCATCCAGCGGGCTCACGATGCGCTGCTGCGCCTTGCTGACCGCACGTTTCATCTGCAGTGCAACTTTTTCCCCTTCTGGCGTCGTCCACAGCAGTTTGCGGCGCTTGTCGGATGGGTCAGCCTCCCGCTTGACCCAGCCTTTGCCCTCCAGCCGCCCGATCACCGAGCCGAAAGTGGCCGGGTCAAAGGCAACGCGGCCCGACAGAGTGATCTGGTCTTCGCCCGGGTCATCCATCAAGGCGTTCAGGATGGCAAACTGCACGGGCGTCGCGTCAAAACCGGCTGTTTCCTCCATGAAGATCGCGACCGCGAGTTGTTGCGCCCGGCGGATCAAGTGCCCGGGAGCCTCGCTGAAGTTAAAGCTTTTTGCCATTTGCCGAGTTTACCGTTCAGGTTTGCGCTCAGGGTATGTACTAGGGACATATATCATAAGCATACTTATCATTGACGAAGCCCCCTGATCCCCTCTCCCATATGTCACATACATCCCCCATCCTCATCTCGGGCGGCGGCATTGGCGGGCTGGCCGCGGCCCTGGTGCTCGCGCAGGACGGGCGCGCCGTGACACTCATGGAGCAAGCGGCGAGTTTTGGCGAGATCGGCGCCGGCATCCAGCTCGGTCCCAATATTTTCCGCATGTTTGACTACCTGGGCCTCACTGAGGCCGTCAACCGTGTGGCGTTCTTTCCCACCGGTCTTGGCATGAACGATGTGCGCACGGGCGAGAAGGTTGTCCGTGTCCCGCTTGGCGACCTGGCCCGCGCCACCTATGGATTTCCTTATGGCGTGATTTACCGCGCCGACCTGCACCAGGTGTTCCTCAATGCCTGCCGGGCCCAGCCCAACATCGCCTTGCGCACCAGCGCCAAGGTGGAGTCGTTTGACCAATCGGAAAGCGGCGTGACCGTACACCTTGCAGGTGGCGAAACCGTTGAAGGCAGCGCGCTGATAGGCGCAGACGGCATCTGGAGCCGCATCCGTGAAGCCGTGGTGGGCGACGGCAAACCCCGCGTGTCGGGCCATATCGCCTACCGCGCCGTGCTCAAGCGCGAAGATGTACCGGCCCATCTGTGGAGCGACGATGTGCTGCTTTGGGGCGGCGAGAAAACCCATCTGGTTCACTACCCACTGCGCCGCGGCGAACTCTTCAACCTGGTGGCGGTTTTTCACAGCAACAAATACGACGAGGGCTGGAACACCTTTGGCGATACGGCAGAGCTGAACGAGCGTTTCGCCGATGCCTGCCCGCAAGTCAAGGAACTGCTGGGAAAAATCGAGACCTGGAAGATGTGGGTGCTGTGCGACCGCGAACCCGTGAAAAACTGGACCGACCGGCGCGTGACGCTGCTGGGTGATGCCGCCCACCCGATGTTGCAATACCTGGCCCAGGGCGCTGGCCAGGCCATTGAAGACGCCGTCGTACTGCGTGAAGCGCTGCGCTTTACCCGCGGCGATGTGCCAAAAGCCTTCCAGAAATACCAGCAAAAGCGCTACCTGCGTACTGGCCGCGTGCAATTGACTGCCCGTTTTTACGGTGATATTTACCATGCGGCCGGTGTTCAACGCGAATTGCGCAACCAGATGTTCCAGAGCGGCACCGAGAGCGCGGGTTTCGCGGGCCTGAAGTGGATGTACGACGGAATCGAGCCGTCAAAACTGTTCCAATGACGGTTTTACGAACCCGTTCCAAGCCTCAGGAATCATCATGAAGCCTCTTTCCATTTCATCTCTTCTACGGCTGGCTGCTACGTTTTTGATAGCTTCATCCGCATGCGCTACCTGGGCTGCGGCCCCAAAAGACTCAAAAAATCCGGCCATCTGGCCGACCCGGCCGCTGCGCATCCTGGTGGGCTTTCCCGGCGGCTCCACACCCGACATGGCCGCACGCACACTGGCCGAACCGCTGAGCCGCGCCCTGGGCCAGCCGGTGATCATTGAGAACAAACCCGGCGCGTCCGGCAACATCGCAGCCGACCAGGTCGCCAAGGCCACCGACGACCACACGCTGGGCGTCGTCATCAATGGCAACCTGACCTCGGCCAAGCTGCTGTATCCCAAGCTTCCCTACGACCCGGCCAAAGACTTCGCGCTGATTTCACTATTGACCACCGCACCACTGGTGTTGGTTGCGCCCGCCAATGAGCCGGGCGGCACTGAATTTTTCGCCGCCGCGCGCCAGGGCGTCAGCCAGTGGAACTACGGCTCGGTCGGCAACGGCTCGGTCGCCCACCTGGGCATGGAGCTGCTCAAAAGCCGCGTGCCCGGCCTCACACCGGTTCACGTGCCCTTTGCCGGCAACCCGCAGGTGGTAACCGCCATGCTGGGCGGCCAGATCCAAATGGCGCTGATCCCGCCCGGCGTGGCCATGCCGCACGTGCGGTCGGGCAAGCTCCGGGCGATTGGCCTGGCCGGTGGACGCTCTTCGCTCGTGCCGGAGGTACCGCCGCTGGCCGACGCCGGCGTGACCAACGTCAACCTCGAAGTGTGGACGGCACTGATCGGCCCGGCGGGCCTCTCCAAAGCCGCCCAGGCCCGGCTGGCACAAGAAGTGCCGCGCATCATCCGCGACGTCGACACACGGCAGAAACTCTTTAACCAGGGCTGGCAGGCAGTGGGCACTTCGCCCGACGGCCTGAAGAGCCGCGTCAAAGATGAAGCCGCCATTTTGGGCGGCATCATCCAGTCGCGCGGTATCAAGCTCGAATAAATGATGCCCCCACAGTCGTTCACTGCGTGTAACTCCTTGCCCCCCGAGGGGGCCGCCCGCCTGTGGCCCGGCAAAGCCTCGGACTTAGCCCCCACGTTCGCCCACTGCGTGTGGCTCTCTGCCCCCCGAGGGGGCCGCACGCCTGTGGCCCGGCAAAGCCGGTTCCACGGCTCATGCTTGGTTAGGAGTTTCATTGGGCACAACCAGTGGGCGCCGCGGGACTGGCTTTGCCAGACCGCAAGCGCCGCCCCCTTGAGGGGGGAACAGGCTACACGTAGTGAGCCTGGACGGGGGCGAGCCAATTTCGCCAGACCGCTGGCGCCGCCCCCTCGAGGGGGGAACGGGCTACACGCAGTGAGCCTGGACGGGGGTGCAACTTGAGCTCGATCACCGAACCCGCACGCACTCTGCCTGTTTATGGCGAGTTTGACGTGGTTGTAATCGGCGGCGGACCTGCCGGCCTGGCCGCCAGCGTCAGCGCCGCGCGGCACGGCGCGCGCACCTTGGTGGTGGAACGCTACGGCTTTCTAGGCGGCATGGGCACAGCCGGCGGCGTCACCAATTTCGCGGGCCTCTACGGTCGCAAAAACGGCCAGATGCAGCAGGTGGTGCGCGGCGTGGCTGACGACCTGCTGCGGCGCATTGACGCGCTGGGCGGCCTGAACGCGCCGCAGGACGGCATGCAGGGCCGTATCCGCGTGCGCTCTTATGACGTGTCGGCCTACAAGTGCGCAGCCGATCAGTTGCTGGTGGCGGCCGGTGTGCAGATTCTTTTTCATGCCTGGGCCTCGGCCGTAGTGATGGAAGGCGACCGCATCAACGCCCTGGTGGTCGAAACCAAATCCGGCCGCCAGGCAATCCGCGCCGCGCGTTTCATCGACTGCTCAGGCGACGCCGATGTGGCGAACTTCGCCGGCGTGCCGTCTGAGCTGGGCGACGGGCACGGCAGCGCACTGTTTCCCTCCACCATGTTTCGCGTCGGCCACGTGGATGCACCCCGCGCGCTGGCGGCTGTGGGCGAATTCAAAGCCATCAACACCTTGATGGCCGAGATCCAGGCGCGTGAGCCAGGCCGCTACAAGTTTCCCCGTGAAGGTGCCATCCTCCGCCCCCAGAAGAACCCGACCGAATGGCGCGCCAACGTCACGCAGATACGCAACGCGCAAGGTACGGCCATGGATGCCACCGACGCGCGGCAACTCAGCGAGGGCGAGCTCGAAGGCCGGCGCCAGATCACCGAATACTTCCGCTTCCTGAAGCAGGAAGTGCCGGGTTTTGCGGATTCGGCCATCGTCGACATCGCGCCGCAGGTCGGCATCCGCGAGACGCGCCGCATCCAAGGGCTGTATGCCTTGAGCGGTGAAGACATCCTTTCATCTGCCCGCTTTGACGATGCCATCGGCATCAATGCCTGGCCGATGGAGCTGCATGCGGATGGCCGGATCGACTGGCAATTTCCGCACAACGTGGATGCGGCTGACGGCCGCGCCTACAACGACCTGCCCTGGCGCATGCTGGTGCCGCAAGGTGTCGCCAACCTGCTGGTGGCCGGCCGCTGCGCCTCGATGACACACGAAGGCCAGTCGGCCGCGCGCGCCAGCGGCGGCTGCTTTGTGATGGGCCAGGCAGCGGGCACGGCAGCGTCCATGCCGGGCGCCGGGCAGGCCTTTGCTGATACCGACGTGAAGCGGTTGCAGCAGCTGCTCACGCGGGACGGTGTGTATTTCGACAACGACCTTTAACCGCCGATCTTTAAACCAGAGACTGGATACCCCACCATGGACATGACGCCCCCACCCGCCCACGGCCAGAGCGCCGAGCGCAAGGCGTTTTACGACGCCATCTCAGCCCACAGCATGACGCCGCTGTGGGAAGTGCTGCACGCGCTGGTGCCGCAATCGCCAAGCACCCCTAGCCAGCCAGCGCTGTGGAAGTACGCCGACGTACGTCCCTTCCTGATGAAGTCGGGCGAACTCATCACGGCCGAAGAGGCCGTGCGCCGTGTGTTGATCCTGGAAAACCCCGGCCTGCGCGGACAGTCCTGCATCACCCAGTCTCTTTATGCGGGCCTGCAGGTCATCATGCCGGGTGAAATAGCGCCCAGCCACCGCCACACACAAAGCGCATTGCGCTTCGTGGTGGAAGGCCATGGCGCTTTCACCGCCGTGGATGGCGAACGCACGCAGATGAAACCCGGCGACTTCATCATCACCCCCAGCTGGACCTGGCACGACCATGGCCACGAAGGCCGTGTCGAATCTGACGCGCCCGTAGTCTGGCTGGACGGCCTGGACATCCCCATGCTGCGTTTCTTTGATGCGGGCTTTGCCGAAAACGGCACGGCCAGGCAACAGGAAGTCACCAAGCCTGAAGGCATCAGCACCCACCGCTACGGCGCCAACATGCTGCCGATGCGGTATGACGCCCCGTTCGGTGAAACCTCGCCCATCTTCAGCTACCCCTACGACCGCACGCGCGAGACCCTGTACCAGCTGGAAATCCATGGCGACACCGACGCCTGGGACGGTGTCAAGCTGCGCTATGTGAACCCCGCCACCGGGGGCTCCCCAATGCTTACCATGGCGACCTTCATGCAACGCCTGCCGGCCGGCTTTGCGGGCAAGCCCTGGCGCCAGACTGACGGGGCCGTGTTCAGCGTGGTCGAGGGGTCGGGTTCCGTCATCATTGAGCGCGACGGGCGCATCTCGACTTTCGAGTTTGGCCCGCGCGACCATTTTGTGATTCCGTCGTGGCACACTGCGCAATTGCGTTCGGCGCACGGTTGTGTGCTGTTCAGTTTTTCAGACCGCCCGGTGCATCAGGCACTGGGCATACACAGAGAAGAAAGGTTGTCATGAGTTTTGTCATCACCCCACCGGCCGCGGTGTCCGTCCCCGTTGTCGGCACCAAAGACCGTTTTCCCGTCCACCGCATTTACTGCGTCGGCCGCAACTATGAAGAGCACGCCAAGGAAATGGGGTTCACCGGGCGCGAGCCACCCTTCTTCTTCCTGAAACCCGCCGACGCCGCCGTGGTGGTGGACGCCGGCGCCACAGGCACCATCCCCTACCCATCGCTTACCAAAAACCTGCACCATGAAATCGAGCTGGTCGTGGCCATTGGCACCGGCGGTAAAAACATCAAGGCGGCCGACGCGCAAAAGCACATCTACGGTTATGCCGTGGGCCTGGACATGACGCGCCGCGACCTGCAGGGCGAAATGAAAAAGCAGGGCCGCCCCTGGTGCATTGGCAAGGCCTATGACCACTCCGCGCCCATCGGCCCCATCACACCCGCCGCGCAGGCCGGCGACGTGACCAACGCAGAGCTCTACATTCAGGTGAACGGCAAGGACCGCCAGCGCAGCAATGTCTCCAAGCTGATCTGGAATATTGCCGAAACCATTGAACACCTGTCGGCAGCATGGGAGCTGCAGCCCGGCGACCTGATTTACACCGGCACGCCCGAAGGCGTCGCGGCCGTGGTTTCGGGCGACACCATGGTCGGCGGTGTGGCGGGGCTGGAAACACTCACCGTCAAAGTCATCTGAACAAGGGGTTAGCAAGCGCATTTCCCGGCGGGGCAGTTGCGCGATAACCGCGCAACTGCTTTAATCACCGCGCAAATACGCCGTGTTACCCGGGGTAACCCGCCTGACTGCTTGCCTCCTCCATTCTGATAATCGGCTTACCCGGTTTTTGGGAGCTCCCAAATACCAAGACCTGCTTTTTGGAGAGCCTTCTTGAAAATCCTGCAGTCCCTTGCGAAATTCTGCGCTGTGCTGGCGGGAGTTCTGCTCACGGTGATCACGCTCATGACCTGTGCCAGCCTGATTGGCCGCAACCTGCTGGGCGCGACCCTTGTCGGCGACTTCGAACTCACCGGTGTGGTCACCGGGGCCGCGATCGCGCTGTTCATGCCCCTTTGCCAGATCAAACGCGGCAACATCATCGTCGACTTCTTCACCGCCAAACTGGGCGAAACCTCGAACGACAGGCTGGACCGTTTCGGTGCGTTGCTGTTGGGCCTGGTGTTTGCCCTGTTGGCCTGGCGCACGGTGCTGGGCGGCCTCAATTCCTACAACACGCACTCTGAAACCCAGATCCTGGGCTTTCCCGAATGGACGGTGTATGCCGCCATGGTTCCGCCCTTTGCGCTGACCTGCGTGATCGGTTTGTACCAATCCGCGTTCGGCTTCGGCGAAGCCCATGCACCGCACAATCCGCTGGACGAGCTGGAGGCGCACGTATGAGCTCCATCACGCTCGCCCTGGTTATTTTCGGCATCATGCTGGCCTTCATGGCCGTGCGCGTGCCTATCGCAGTTGCCATGTTTGCCGCGGGCGCCATCGGTTACGTGATGCAGACCGGCTGGGGGCCGTTTTCCAGCTTCCTCAACACCCAGGCCTTCGCGCGCTTTGCCAGCTACGACCTGTCGGTGATTCCGCTCTTCATCCTGATGGGGCATTTCGCGACGCAGGGCGGCATCAGCCGCGCGCTGTTCGGGTTCGCGGCGGGTGTAATGGGCCGATTCAAAGGCGGTCTGGCCATGGCGTCCATCCTGGCTTGTGCGGCATTCGGCGCCATCTGCGGGTCTTCCGTCGCCACGGCCGCCACCATCACCGGCGTGGCGCTGCCGGAGATGAAACGCCACGGTTATTCAGGCCGGCTTGCCACGGGCACTCTGGCAGCCGGCGGCACCCTGGGCATCCTGATCCCCCCATCGGTGCCGCTGGTGATTTACGCCATCCTCACCGAGCAGAATATCGCCAAGCTGTTTGCGGCGGCCATGGTGCCGGGCATCATCGCGATGTTCGGCTACATGGTGGCCATTGCCATCTACGTTCGGCTGGTGCCCGGACAGGCGCCCGAGGTAGACAACGACAGGCCGCCGATGACGCTGGCCTCCGCGTTGGGCATACTGCCCATCGCCATCATCTTCCTGATCGTCTTCGGCGGTATTTACGGCGGCCTGTTCACGCCGACTGAAGGCGCTGCGGTGGGTGCCGCCGCCACTTTCGTAGCCGCCCTGCTCAAGCGCGAGATCACCTGGGCCAAGTTCAAGCTGTGTTTTTATGCCACGGCGGAAAGCTCGGCCATGATCTTTTTGATCTTCATAGGCGCCGACCTCATGAACTCCGCCCTGGCCCTGACGCAAGTACCTAACCAGCTCGCCGGCGTGGTCGGCGGCTGGGGACTGTCGCCGCTGATGGTTGTCACGGCCATCCTGCTGTTTTACGTGGTGCTGGGGGCAGTGATGGACGAGTTGTCCATGCTGCTGCTGACGATTCCCATCTTTTTCCCCATGGTGATAGGCCTGGATTTCGGCATGGCCAAGGAATCCACCGCGATCTGGTTCGGCATCATGGTGCTGATGACGGTCGGCTTTGGCATGCTGGCGCCGCCGGTGGGGCTGAACGTCTATGTGGTCAACGGCCTGGCCAAAGACGTGCCTATCAGCGAGAGCTACAAAGGCGTCATGCCATTCCTCATCAGCGACACCATCCGCACCACCTTGCTGCTGCTGTTCCCAGGCATATCGCTGTGGCTGGTGAAATACATCAGCTAGGGCCTATGGCTAGGGCTTTCACCGCTTCTCAAACCCATCCGCTTGCCTTAAATTAGTCTAATTGTTTATAGGAGACACGCCATGATTCAGCGACGAACCCTTCTCAAGACCAGCGCCGCCGCAGCCTTGGGCGCACCGGCGCTGTCGGGCCTGGCCCAGCAGGCTGTGACACTGAAGTTCCATACTTTCATGTCGCCCTCATCCAATGTCTGGCTGGCCATGCACAAGCCCTGGATGGACAAGGTCGAAAAAGAATCCGGCGGCCGTATCAAGTTTGAAGGCTATCCGGCCATGCAGCTGGGCGGCACGCCGGTGCAGCTCTACGACCAGGCCAAGGACGGTGTGGTCGACGTGGTGTGGACGCTGCCCGGCAACACGGCCGGCCGCTTCCCGCGGATCGAGGTGTTTGAGCTGCCCTTCATCATGTCCAACGCCGAAGCAACTTCCAAGGCATTTTGGGAATACGTGCAGACGGTCGCGCCGGACGAATTCAAGGACACTCAGGTGCTGGCGCTGCAGGTGCACGGCCCCGGTGTGATCCACACGGTCGACAAGCCCGTCAAGTCGATTGCCGACATGCGCGGCCTCAAGCTGCGCGCGCCGACCCGCCAGGTCACCAAGCTCATGGGCGTGCTGGGCGCCACGCCTGTGGGCATGCCGCTGCCGCAGATTCCCGATGCACTGAGCAAGGGCACCATCACAGGCTGCGTGATTCCCTGGGAAGTCGTGCCTTCGGTCAAGGTCAACGAGCTCACCAAGTTCCACGCCGAGTTCGACCCCGCCGGTGGCAGCCTCTACACCACCACCTTTGTGATGGCCATGAACAAGGCGAAATACAACTCGCTGGCGCCCGATCTCAAGAAGGTCATCGACAACAACTCCGGCATGGCCACCTCGGCCTGGCTGGGCAAGGTGCAGCAGGGCAACGACGTTCCCGGCCGCAAGACCGCCAGTGACCGCGGCAACACGATTTACACCGTGAGCGCGGCCGAAGCCCAGGAATTCCGCCGCAAATCACGCACGGTGGAAGTCGAATGGGTGGAAGACATGAACAAGAAGGGCTTTGACGGCAAGAAACTGCTGGACACGGCGCGCGCCCTGATTGAAAAGCACACCAAGACAACCAAGACTTGATCAATACCCGCGCTGGGTGCGCATTCATGAAACCGGGCGTATGCCCGGTTTTTTTATGCCTCCACCCCATGCTCCTATGCATTTTTGGCCTTCAGCCCAATGAATACGGGCGCAACCAGCTCCTGATTTGATAGCGCGCCGCACCCAGGCAAAACCTGCACGACAGCCGGGTTACTGCAACAGCGGCTTCACTCATGGCGCGCCTGCATAAGAATCCACCCGGCACCCGTATGACGGGTGAGTCCGGTCCATCATTCCCTTTACCCCAAGGAAGTTCTTTCATGTCACGCATTTTGAAAACCCTGGCAGCCACCATCCTGGCCTCAAGCCTGAGCGCTTCTTTCACCCTGCCCGCTTTTGCGGCCGGCCCCATGGTCAAGACCCAGGCGCCCGGCTACTACCGCGTCACACTGGGCGATTTTGAAGTCACCGCCCTGTCGGACGGCACTGTCAAGCTGCCCGTGAAAGACCTGCTCACCAACACAACGCCGGCGAAAGTCGGTGCGGCACTGAAGCGTTCATTTTTACCTGACGCAGTCGAGACTTCAGTCAATGCCTACCTCATCAACACCGGCAGCAAGCTGGTGCTGATCGACACGGGGGCCTCCGGCCTCTTCGGCCCAACCCTGGGCAGCCTGCAAGCCAACCTCAAAGCCGCCGGCTACCAGCCTGAGCAGGTGGACGAGATCTACATCACCCACATGCACCCTGACCACGTGGGGGGCCTGGTGGTCAATGGCGCCATGGCCTTCGCCAACGCCGTGGTGCGCGTGGACAAAGCGGACGCTGATTTCTGGCTGGACGAAGCGAAGATGAACGCGGCGCCCAAAGAATCGCAGGGCTTCTTCCAGGGCGCCATGGCGTCGATCAAGCCCTATGCCGCGGCTGGCAAGCTCAAGACCTTTGAAGATGCCACCGAACTCGTGCCTGGCGTCAAGGCGCAACCAGCCCATGGCCACACCGCCGGCCACAGCGTGTATGTAGTGGAAAGCAAGGGTGAGAAGCTGGTGCTGTGGGGCGACCTGATGCATGTGGCGGCCGTCCAGTTCGACAACCCGGAAGTCACCATCAAGTTTGACTCCGAGTCGCCTCCGGCCGCCAAAGAGCGCGCCAAGGCTTATGCCGATGCTGCAAAAAACGGCCACCTGATCGGCGCGGCGCACATCGCCTTCCCCGGCCTGGGCCATGTGCGCAAGGGCGCGGGCAAGGCTTACACCTGGGTACCGGTGAATTACTCGTCGCTCAAGTAGAAATTATAAGCAAAATAGGCCGACAGCCCAACATTCACATGGTCAGACAGCTATTCTTTTTATAGCACGCAGGCAGGCCTACCGCGCATTGGGGCAAGCCTTTCCCTGCGCAAAGCCGCTACACTTCATCCGATGCTCCGCCTGCCCCTGAATCACTGCCGCGTCTGCGGAACCGCCGTGGCTTACCGCTTGCCGGATGACGGTGATACAAAAGAGCGGGCCGTCTGCCCGGCCTGCAACACCGTCCACTACGAAAACCCCCTCAATGTCGTCGGCACGGTGCCCAGCTGGGGCGAAGACGGCGCGCAGGTGCTGCTCTGCAAACGCAATATCGAACCGCGCCGCGGCAAGTGGACTTTGCCTGCCGGCTTCATGGAACTGGGCGAAACCACTTCGCAGGGCGCGGCCCGGGAGACTGATGAAGAAGCCGGTGCCCAATATGAGATGCTGGGCCTTTTTACGGTCATGAACGTGGTGCGCGTCGGGCAGGTGCACATGTATTACCGGGCTCGGCTTTTGAGCACCGAATTCAACCCGGGCCATGAGACCATGGAAGCCAAACTGTTTACCGAAGCCGAAATTCCCTGGGACGAAATTGCATTCAAGACGGTCAAGCAGACACTGGAGCAGTACTTCGAAGACCGCCGCAAGGGTGCTTACGGCATCCATTCGTTTGATATCGAATGAAGGTTTTCAAGCCCTTGCCGGCCGTTACATTCTGCAGGCAGGGCGCCCGGTAGAATTTCTCTGAATCCGGCTGGTTCTCACCGCGGATTCCCCGCCCCCTCATCGGCCTTCCGGCAGTCTCTTTTTCTAACCTCTTCCCCGGATTTCATGTTCAACACCGCAATTTTTTTCCGCATTGCCGACGATTTTGTGCTTCCTCCGCTGGACGTGCTTGAAGAAATTTTCCAGTCCCACCGTTTCGTGCCCTGCAGCGCAACAGAGCCTGAATCCAGTGGCTGGGTGCCGCCGCGCGGCAACAAAAGCACCGTACTGCTCGAAAGCGTGGGCCGCCAGCTGATCGCCCGCCTCTGCACCGAGCGCCGCCCCGTGCCTTCGTCCGCCATCAAGGCCGCGGTGGAAGAACGCATCGAGAAATACAAGGAAGAAACCGGCCGTGAGCGTGTGGGCGCCAAGATCAAGAAGGAGTTCAAGCAGGAAGTCATGCTGGACCTGCTGCCGCGCGCCTTCACCAAACGCTCGACGACCACGCTCTGGATCGACGTCGTCAACAAATTCCTGGTGGTTGACTCCGGCAACCTCACGGGCGCCGACAAGATCGTGAGTTACCTCGTGGAAGCGCTGAGCGAGGTGCCGGGCGCCCTGCCCGGCCTGAAGGCCAGCCCCGTCCAGACGCAGATGTCGACCGCTGCTGCCATGTCGCATTGGCTGTCGACGCGCGAAGCGCCCTACAACTTCACGGTAGACCGCGACTGCGAGCTCAAGACGCCGGACGACCAGAAATCCACGGTGCGCTACTCGCGCCACACGCTGGAGATCGACGAGGTAGCCCAGCACATTGCCGCCGGCAAACTGCCCACACAGCTGGCGATGACGTGGAACGAGCGCGTGTCTTTTGTGCTGACGGAAACCGCGCAGCTGAAAAAACTCAAGCTGCTCGATGTGGTACTGGACGGCGTTCAGGAAAACGGCAAGGACGACGACGGCTTTGACAGCGATGCGGCCATCATTACCGGTGAGCTGTCTTCGCTGATTCCGGACATGCTGGAGGCGTTGGGCGGGGAACTCGCTGAAGGAGAAGTCACACCGCACCCGGCCACCTCACCTGTTGCCGACCCGGTACCAGAGCCCGCGTAGCAAATACGGAGACAGGTCATGCCCCAACACATCGGTATCGTCGGCTGCTCCGCCGAAGGCGCTGCGCTCTGTTATCAAACCATTTGTGAGGAAGGCGCCAAGGCCCTGGGGCCACATGCCCATCCTGAAGTGTCGATGCATACGCCGTCGCTTTCCGACTACATGGCATGCATTTACCGCAATGACTGGGATGGCGTGGGCGACATCATGCTCGCCTCCGCGCACAAGCTCGCAAAAGCCGGAGCTGACTTTCTTATCTGCCCGGACAACACCATTCACCAGGCTTTTGCTTACGTGCAGAAACGATCCCCCCTGCCCTGGCTTCATATTGCGGAAGTCGTTGCCGAAGAAGCGGCCAGGCGCGGGTTCCGGCGCATCGGCATCACCGGCACGCGATGGCTCGTCGATAGCGAGGTCTATCCCGACAAGCTCGCGGCGCGCGGACTGGAATACCTGCGGCCCGAGGATACGGAGCGCGATGAAATCAACCACATCATCATGGACGAGCTGGTGTGCGGTGTCTTCAAGCCGGAAGCGATCGGGTATTTTCAGAAAGTCGTTGACCGGATGAAAAGCAACGGCTGCGATGCTGTCGTCCTGGGCTGCACGGAAATCCCCCTGATCATGAGTGATTCAAACTCGTCCCTGCCGACTCTGGACTCCACACGCCTGCTGGCGCGCGCGGCGCTTGTCAGGGCGACGCAGGGCCGCGCGGCTTTCGCCTGATTGAAAAGATTCAGTGCTGGCCCGGCGTAGCCCGGAGCCGTGAAACGGTTGCCGGCAAATCCTGCCAGACCGGTTCCGAGGGTGCATAGCGGCCGCGCATATACGCAGCCAGCGCTGCAACCTGGGCATCATCCAGGCTGTGACGAAAAGCCGGCATGAAACCGATGTCTTTGCTCGCCGGCGACTGAATTCCCTCAAGGATCACCCGCACCAGATTGTCGGGCCGCTCGCTGTGCAACTTGCTGTTAAGGGCCAGCGGCACGTTCACCCCCAGCAGTCGCGGGCCGTCGCCGTCGTGATGGCACGATGCGCAAGCGCCACTGAACAGGCGCTGGCCAGGACCCGGCAGGCTGATAGCCGATTGCCGGGCTGACAGTACGACCCGCTCTTTACGCTGGATGCTTTCGGTGTCAGCGATTGGCTCATTAAAAGACATAAGGTAGGTCGCCATTGCACGAATATCTTCTTCGGGCAAGCTGGCCAGTTCCTTGATCACCGGGGCCATCGGGCCTGCTGCGATGCCGTGTTGCGCTGAGTAGCCACCGCGGAGATAGCGGTACAGCTCCGCGGAGGTCCATGGCACTGGCGCGCGAGACAGCGTTGTCAGTGCCGGAGCTTCCCAGCCGTCCACTACAGACCCGCTCAAAAAGGCTTTTCCGCTACGTTCAGCACCCGCGGCGTTACGCGGCGTATGGCAGGCGCCGCAATGGCCCAGGCCGTTGACCAGGTAGGCACCACGATTCCATTCGGCAGTCTGCGCCGGGTCGGCTCGGTAAGGCGCGGGGTCATGAAACAGGGCATTCCATCCAGCCATCAGCGGGCGCACACCAAAGGGAAAGGCCAGCCGCGTGGCCGGCGGTTCTGATCGCACGGGGGGCTGGGCCATCAGGTAGGCATACAGCGCGTTCAGGTCTTCGTCGCTGGTTTTGGCGAACGCGGTATAGGGAAACGCGGGATACAAATAGTGGCCATCGCGGGAAATCCCCTCACGCATGGCGCGCTGGAAGGCGCTGAAGGACCACAAGCCTATGCCGGTGTCCGCATCGGGCGTGAGGTTGGTGGTGACGATCTTTCCGAAAGGCGTATCCATGGCCCTGCCACCGGCGTTGGGGATGCCACCGGGTGCCGTGTGGCACACCACACAATCGCCCGCTGCCGCGAGCTGCCGGCCGCGTTCCAGCGTTGCGGCGGTGTACACGGAGGCGCCGCCTTGCGTCACCGGCGCGATGGCCGACCGGCCACCTGCCAGCGCCCACGCGATGCCCACAACGCCCACTAGCGAGGCGCCTGCGCGGGACCACCAGGCCCTGCGTTTCGGCCATGCCGCGCCCTCAGGTACGGGATTGGGCAACCGGGCCAGAGCTGCCGGGGCGGCCGGCTCGGCCGCGAGCCCTGGATTGAGCGCGGCACGCACCACTTCCGGCGTAAAAGGCGGCTGGCGAAAGCGCACGCCGGTGGCATCAAAAATGGCGTTGGCGATGGCTGCCGTACCCGGCACCGAAGACGACTCTCCGGCGCCAAGCGGTGGCTCACCGGGGCGCGCCATGGTCACGACCTCAATCACCGGCACGTCCCTGAAGTTCAGGACGGGATAGCTTCCCCACTCCAGGCTGGTTACCTGATTTGTTTTGGGCGACACCGTGACCTGCTCCGTGAGTGCACGGCTGGTCGTCTGTACGACGTTGCCATGGATCTGGTGCTGAACCCCGGCAGGGTTGATCAACGTGCCGGCGTCATGCCCCACCACCACACGCCGGACATGCACTTCGCCGGTCTGACGATTCACTTCGACGTCGGCCACCCAGGCCGCCCACGCCGCCCCGAACCCCGGCCATTTGCTGTGCATGTAGCGGGCATACGCAAAGCCCTGGCCGCGCATAACATCCTGTGGATCACCGGGCGCCGCAGGCTGCTGCTGCGGTGCCGTGTGCGCCATCCAGCCAGCGCGCTCAGCCGTGGCGCGCACCAGCTCGGCAGCGCGCGGTTCCTTCAGGTACCGCAGCCGAAACTCCACCGGGTCGACACCCGCTGCTGTTGCCAGTTCGTCGATGTAGGACTCATGCGCGAATGAATTGGGCAGTGCTGAAACACCCCGCAACCATGACGCACGCAACAGCGGCGCCATGTCATTGACGGCGATGCGCATGTTGGCGTAGTCGTAGGGCGGCCGGGCGGTACGGTCGCCCATTTCATAGGCCTGCGCGACCGGTTCGATGGTGCGGGTGAGCAATAGCGCCAGCGTGGGCGCGCCATTCGAAGGGTACGAGGTCTGGAAATCATACGCCGCGACCGACCCGTCGGCATTGAGCCCACCGTTCACCTGCATGAGCTGGGCAGCGCCTTTGGGTTCCCAGGCGTTTTCCTGCTCACGCGTCAGCTGCACACGCACAGGGCTGCCCGCGGCCCGCGAAAGCAGCGCGGCGTCCCCCGCCACGTCGTCAGCGCAGTTTCGCCCGTAGCAGCCTGCCGCCTCCATGCGGATCACATCGATGGCGACATCGGCCAGGCCTGTCAGGCGCGACAGGTCAGCCCGCAGCACGTGGGGGTTTTGGGTTCCTGCCCATACCGTCAGACGCTCCTGCTGCCAATCGGCCACGGCACACGAAGGCCCGAGGGAGCCGTGCATTTGATAGGGCCAGACGTAGTTCCGCGCCAGGGCTTGTGCCGCGCTTGCCATCGCGGTGTCCACGTTGCCGTCATCGACAAGCCTGCGCTGCGTGGCCGGGTTGCTGCGGATCGCCTGCTCAAGGTCGTTCAGGTCGGTGAGACCTGGCCACGGCTTCCAGCAGACTCGCAATTCGCGCAGCGCCTGTTCGGCGTACTCTTCGCGCTCCGCGACAATGCCGACAAAGTCGCGGATCACCACCACGGCGCGGATGCCCGGAATGTGGGCAATCGATGATTCGTCCACCGATTCCAGCGTATTGCCGATGAAGTCGCCGTGGTCCGCCCCGGCATAGGGCGGCCGCACGACGCGGCCGTGCAGCATGCCGGGCACACGCATGTCGTGCACAAATGTCAGTGCCCCGGTGGCCTTGGCCGGGATATCCAGGCGTGCCGCGCTGGTCCCCACCAGGCGGTAGTCGGCAGCATCCTTGACAGGGGTGCCAGGCACCAGTGAGAGATGCGCATGCCCATTTACCAGCAATGCGCCATACGTCACCGATTTATCTTCCTGCCCCATCACCGAAACAACGCCGTCCCGCACGGCGAGCAGGGAAGGATCCACCTGCAGTACGCCGGCGGCACGCGTCACCAGCCACGCGCGTGCCTGCGCCGCCGCGGCCCGCAAAGGGACCGCATGAATCTGGATGGATGCGCTGGCAATCGTCGCACCCTGGTTGGGCGCGCGTGTCGTATCCCCAAGAACCATGTTGACCTGCCCGAGCGCAACATCCAGCTCTTCAGCCACGATCTGCGCCAGGGCCGTCCGGATACCGGTGCCAAGGTCTACATGGCCGTTCAGGGCCGTCACGCTGCCGTCATCCCACACGGCAACCAGTATTTCAACGCCCTCTTGCGGATTGGCGCTGACCAGTGCAGGTTGTCCACGGGCGGGTGGAGGAGCGGGCGGCGGCTCGCGGGTCACCAGCAAGACGCCGCTGGCCGCATGAAAATCGGCGCGTGTCAGGGGCGCATCGGCGCGACGCGTCATGGCGAGTTACCCCGGACAAGGATTTGGCGCGTCAGCTCTGCCGCACGCAGCACAGCCCTCACGATCTCCAAGTGCGTGCCGCAGCGGCAGAGATTGCCTGACAGCTCGCGGCGTATGTCGTCCTCGCCAGGCGCGGGGTTTCGCGCCAGCAATGCGACAGTCATCATGATCATGCCGTTCAGGCAGTAGCCGCACTGGGCGGCCTGCTCTTCTATAAACGCTTGCTGGACCGGATGAAGGGTCGCCGGCGTACCCAGACCCTCAAGGGTGGTGATTTCGCGGCCCGCCACGCCGCACGCCGGAATAACGCAAGCGCGTGCCGCCACACCGTCGACCAGCACGGTGCATGCGCCACACTCTCCCAGACCGCAGCCATACTTCGGGCCATTCAGCGCAAAATCGTTACGCAGCACCGTCAGCAGGCTGGCCTGCTCCGCAACAGGCAGCGTGCGCGTCAGCTGGTTAACGGAAAATGTGACGGTGCAACCCATATCTACCGAACCAAAATGCTGGTGCAGCAAGACCTACACACTGAGATAGGCACGGCGCACTTCTTCATTGGCAGCAAGATCAGCCATGGATCCCTCAAAGCGGATTTGCCCTTTTTCAAGGACATAGGCCCTGTCGGATACCAGCTCGGCGAAATGCATGTTTTGCTCGGACAGCAAAATGCTGACGCCGTGGGCCTTCAGCTCGAGGATCATGTTGGCCATTTGCTCCACAATGACGGGCGCTACGCCTTCAGAGGGCTCGTCAAGCAGAACCAGATAGGGATTGCCCATCAAGGTCCTGGCCACTGTCAGCATTTGCTGCTCGCCACCACTCATGCGGCCGCCGGGACGCGTAGGCATCTCACCCAGGTTGGGAAACAGCTTGAAGAGGCGTTCCGGCGTCCACAAGGGCGCCTCGCTGCCGTCGGGCCAGCGGCGGGGCGCCTGCCGTCCTACTTCCAGGTTTTCGGTCACTGTCAGGTCGGTGAAGATCCGCCGGTCTTCCGGCACAAAGCCCAAGCCCATCCGGGCCGCATGGTGTGGTTCACTGCTGGAGATGTCTTTACCGAGAAAAGCCACACTGCCGCGACGCTTGTCGAGCATCCCGATCAGCGACTTCAACGTGGTTGATTTTCCGGCGCCATTGCGCCCCATCAGGGCGACGACTTCGCCGCGCCCTACAGCAAGGTTGACGCCAAACAGTATTTGCGCCGCACCGTACCAGGCCGACAGGTCTTTCGCCTCCAGCAGAATATTGTTGCCGTTGCCCATCACGCTGCTTCCTTTTCAATGGCCTTTTTCTCGAAGGTTTTGCCACTGCCGAAATAGACTTCCTGGACTTTGGGATGGTCGCGAATATCCTGCGGCTTGCCTTCCGCAATCAACCGGCCGCGCGCCAGCACGATCATGCGGTCAGCATAGGCAAACACCACGTCCATGCTGTGCTCGGTAAAAAGCACCGCCATGCCCCGGTCAATGACCAGTTGTTTGGTCAGCGCCATCAAGTCGTTTCGCTCCCTGGGAGCCATACCGGCTGTCGGCTCATCCATGAGCAGCAACTTGGGGTTGCTGGCCATGGCCATGGCCAATTCCACACGTTTGACATCTCCATATGCCAGCACGCTGCAAGGGCGGTCAGCCTGCCCCTTCATGTTGACCTGCTCAAGCAGCGCCATGGCCTCGTCGCGCTTGTAATCTGCGGCACGGCGCCACATGGAAAACAACTTCCTGTCCGCAGACAGCAGGGTCATCTGGACGTTCTCCACGACCGTCAGGGAAGAAAAGGTTTCGGCGATCTGGAATGTCCGGCTGACACCGCGGCGCCAGATCTCCCGGGGCGCCAGGCCGATCAGCTCCTGGGAGTCCAGCTGGATGGAGCCTGTATCTGCGCGCAGCTGGCCGTTGACCATGTTGAACGTGGTTGACTTCCCGGCACCATTGGGCCCGATCAAGGCCAGCAATTCACCTGCCGCCAGCTCGAAGTTCACGCCATCGACAGCCCTGACACCGCCAAAGGATTTTCCCAATCCTGATACCTTCAGCAAGCTCATGACTTTTCTCCCACGGTACGGCACCTGGCAATCAGTTGTTTGGCGAAGCCAGCAATTCCCTGCGGGAACAGCAGGACAAGAACCAGGACGATGGCGCCGAGCATGGCGCGCCAATAGTCGGTGTTTCGCGCCACGGTATCGTGCAGCCATGTGAACGTGACGGCGCCCACGACAGGCCCCAAAAGCGTCTGGATACCGCCCAGCAAAACCATCACCAGACCGTCGATCGACTTGCTGACATGCAAGCTTTCAGGAGAGATGCTGCCCTTGGAAAAGGCATAAAGCGCTCCGGCCAATCCGGCAAATGAGCCTGCAATCACAAACGCAACCCATTGCAGGCGTTTGACATTCATGCCGATGGCATCGGAGCGCAACACCGAGTCACGTGCCGCACGCATGCCATAGCCAAACGGTGAATACAGCATCCGGTGCATCAGCAAGACTCCCCCGGCCGCCAAAACAAGGGTGAGGTAGTAATAAATGCGTTTGTCCGCCAGCCACTCGGAAGGCCATACACCGGTCAATCCGTTGCTGCCGCCGGTGAACACGTCCCATTGATAACAAATCGCCCAGGTGATTTGCGCAAAGGCCAGCGTCAGCATGGCGAGGTAAACACCGGACAACCTGACGCAGAACCAGCCATAGACAAAAGCACCCAGCGCCGCCACAAAGGGTGCGACGACCAGCGCCAGCTCCATGGGTATGTTCAGGCTGCGTACCAGCAACGCGGCACCATAGGCCCCAAGGCCGAAATAAGCGGCATGCCCGAACGAATGCATCCCGGCGGGGCCCATGATGAAATGCAGGCTGCAGGCAAACAGCACGGCAACCAGCAAGTCAATCAGTAACACGGTGACGTAAGGGGACTGCGCCGTCAGCACAGGCATCAAAGCCAGAAGTGCCAGCAGGCCCGCACAACCCCAGGCATACAGGCGGTGCGGCCGGCGCAGCGGTTCTTCAGCCATGCCTGCATGGCGGCTGGGTGCCTGCGGCCTGCCAAACAACCCCCAGGGACGGGCCACCAGGACAACAGCCATCACCACGAACTCCACCACCAGCGTCAGCTTGGAAAAAGAGATGCTGATGCCCACAATTTCGACCAGCCCCAGCCAGATGCAAATGGCCTTGAGTTCGGCAATCAGCAGTGCCGCCACATAGGCACCCGGGATGGAGCCCATGCCCCCGACCACCACCACCACAAACGCAGCACCGATGATGTTGAGGTCCATGTCCAGGTTGGCAGGCTCGCGCGGTAGCTGAAGCGCGCCGCCAAGGCCCGCCAGAAGTGCGCCCAATGCAAAAACGGCTGTGAACAACCACGCCTGGTTCACACCCAGCGCGCTGACCATTTCGCGGTCCTGGGTGGCAGCCCGGACCAGGGTACCCCAGCGGGTTTTGGTGAGCAGAAGCCAAAGCAGGCCGAGGACAACAGGTCCCGCGACGATCAGGAAAAGATCATAGGAAGGAAACTGACGTCCCAGGATCGACACAGAGCCTGTCAGGCCGGGCGCTCGGGGGCCCAGCAACTCCTCGGCGCCCCAAAACCACAGCACGCCGTCCTTGATCACCAGGCCCAGTGCAAAGGTTGCAAGCAACTGAAAGAGTTCCGGTGCACGGTAAATACGGCGCAGCAACAAGACCTCGACCAGCCCGCCGAGAACACCAACAGCCAAAGCGGCAATCAGCAAGGCAGGCCAGAAACCCAGGGTATTGCCGAGAGCACTGACCAATGAATAGGCAACGTAGATGCCCACCATGAAAAAAGATCCATGGGCAAAGTTGACAATCCGCGTAACACCAAAGATCAACGACAAACCAGCTGCCACGAGAAACAGCGACGATGCGCCGGCCAGGCCATTAAGCAACTGCACGATAAAGCCTGAGAAGCTCATGAACAAACCTTTTTCTCTGCGAGATGGCGTGACCAGCAATAGCGGGTAGCGGGTAGCGGGCGCAGCGTTGGCATTACCCGCGGCACCGGATGACTGGCAAGCGAAACGGCGCAGCAAGAGGCGCGGGCACCTCCCACTGCGATCACGTCTCCGGCCTAGTCAGGAGCGCGCATCTTTTTCACTTCGGCGTTGCTCGGCTGGACTTTTGAACCATCGATATATCGATAGTCGACCATCACGCCCTTGCCTCCTTCATTTTTTGTGCGGCCCACATAGGCACCCATGGTGGACTGGTGGTCTTCCGGTCGAAAAACCACGGGGCCGAAGGGTGTGGTCACGTTCAGGCCGCGGAACGCGGTAATCAGTTTTTCCGTCTCGGTTGATTTGGCTTTTTTCATGCCTTCGGCCAGGGACTTGATGGCGCTATAGCCGACTACGGAACCCAGGCGCGGATAGTCTTTGTACTTGCTGTGATAAGCGAGGAAGAAAGCCTTGTGTTCGGGTGTCTGGATGCCGTACCACGGATAGCCGGTAACCACCCAGCCGTTAGGCGTTTCTTCCTTGAGCGGATCGAGATATTCGGGTTCGCCCGTCAACAGGCTGACGACTTCACGCCCCTGAAACAGGCCCCGGGTATTGCCTTCACGAACAAACTTCGAGAGGTCGGCACCAAAAAGAACATTGAAGATGGCATCCGGCTTGGCGTCCGCCATGGCCTGCACAACACTGCCAGAGTCGACTTTGCCCAACGGAGGCGCCTGCTCGGCCACGAACTCTACATCGGGCTGTACGGCCTTCAGCAAGGTCTTGAACGTCGCGGCTGCGGACTGCCCATACTCATAATTGGGGTACACCACTGCCCAGCGCTTTTTCTTCATCGCGGCGGCTTCAGGGACCAGCATGGCAACCTGCATATAGGTGGAGGTCCGCAAGCGGAATGTGTAGCGATTGCCGTTTTGCCAGACGATTTTGTCTGTCAGAGGCTCAGCCGCCAGAAAGAAGAACTTTTTCTGCTTGGCGAAATCGGTCAGCGCCAGACCGATATTGGAAAGGAAGGAGCCCGTCAGCACGTCAACTTTTTCGCGCGAGACAAGCTCTTCGGCCGCACGAACCGCATCACCCGGGTTTGCGTTGTCGTCCCGAATAATGAGCTGGACCTTTTTACCGTTAATGCCTCCGCCGGCATTGATCTCTTCAACAGCCAGTTCCATACCTTTCTTGTACGGTTCCAGGAAAGCTGGCTGGGCCTTGTAGCTGTTGATTTCCCCTATCTTGATGACGCCCTGCGCATGCGCGTTCACGAATGAGCTCATCAGTCCGAGGAAAGCGATGGTGCTCAGCATTTTGTGGTGCAGCTTCATAAGTACTCCTGGTTGTCTTGAATCAGATGAAAGGCCATGGTGAGTTATTGACGATGAACGATAGATGGGCAACCGGAGCTACCTTAACCCATCCTCCCCCTTGATTTCACTGGTTTGAAGCCCACCCACACGCGGCAGGGGCCGGCCGCTGTCTGTGACAACAACAGCAACCACAATTTCATTGGCCCGCGGGGCATCGGAAATCCGTGCCTCCATGGCATCAAAGTGACTGCGCACAAATGCTGCATCCTTGTGTCCCAGCGGCACGTCAATGGCAGTACCCAGGCCACCGCGCTTTTTACTTGACGGCACCAGAGCAGCACCCTTTTCCACCGCCAGGCGCAGTGGGGCGCCCAGCCTGGGATGCAGGATCGCTGCCGCATGCTCGAGTTCGCCTGCCTCACCCACGATGGCAGCCTTGCCGTAACTATGGGCCTGGCCCGGCGCAATGCCAAGGGCCTGCACGCACTTTTGCCCCAGCAGCCCGCCAAGCTCTTCGCCGATATCAATCAGCGCATCGAGTTTTTCCGCATACACCCCGGAAAAAGGATTCTCGATCACGGCCATCGCCAATGCCTTTCGCGTCGGAGGAGCGACGACCTTTCCCATCTCGATGTATGTTTCGTCGATTTGCACAACAATTTTTCGAATCCTGGCTGTCATGGTTTTTCCTTGTCTCGGTGACTGCTAAATATCTGGCGCATCGGGTTTAACGCAAGCCATCCCATTTGGCGATGGCGCTGGCGACCAGCCCACCCACCCGGGCGTGAATGCGCGGGCCCGTGCTCATGGCCAGGATGAAAACGATTTCGTCTGGCAAGGGAGCCCCTGGCACACGCACCTCAATGGCGTCGAAATGGCTACGGACATAACTCGCATTGACGTGCGTTAAAGGAACATCCAGCACCGTACCCGGCGCACCCACTTTTTTTGTCGAAGGAACGATGGACAAGGCATTACCGGGTTGGCCGATTTTTTCCTCAGCCTGCCCACGGGCATAAGCGTTGCGATCACCTTTCCAGCCAAGCAGCTCACGCATCGCGTACCCGCCGGGCACATGCCAGAGCGCACCATGCTCCAGCTCCCCTGCCGCGCCCACAATCGCTCCTTTTCCGTAACCCTCAATATGTTCGGCCGGCACCGCCATTGCGGCGCGCAGACGCTCAGCCATCTGGATACCCACGGGCTGAAGCTGGTCCATCATCGGCAGGATGTCGGGCTCATATCGCCCCGCAAACGGGTTGGTCAGCACCGCGCCAATTGCACCGCGAAGCAGAGGCACCGGCGCTACCGGGCCGAATTCATGCCGTATCTGCTCCACGTGCGTAAAAATGCGCCGGATTTCAATCATGGTGTGAGGTCCATTCATTTCATTAAGCAAATACCGAACCAGTCGGCACTTCAGCACTGTGATTTTGCAATCGTTGCGGCGTTTTATCAGACGTGGTCATCAGCTGGTTTTGGCAAACCAGCGCAGCCGACCAGATCAGTCCCGCCGCCTGCAGAGCCTGGGCGCGTTCAAGCCCGGCGCACAGCGCACGCCGAACCGTCTCCACCTCCAGCAACGGCACGTCAACTGTCACCAGCATTTCGCCAAGGTCGGTGTCGTCCTTCAGGTCACAAGCTCTGCCCCGTTTGATCCGCACGTCGGCAACATCGACCGCATTCGCAATCATGGTGGCTGCGGCATCCGCTTGCGCGGCGGTACGCGCGAGGACCGTGACGCTGTCGGCAATACCCAGCGAAAAGCTTCGCCCCCTCCAACCACTGGTAGCGACGCCGCGAACTGGAAGCGCGCCGGAAACCTCGAATTGCCCGTCGGTATGGACCCCGGCCAATACCTCGTTCACATCGAGGCGCGCCAGATCTGCATACAGGCCAATGCGCACCGATTGCGCCGGCGCCAAATGCAGGGCAATGTCGCCGCCGTTGTTGACCCAGGCGCGGTCTATCCCGCCATTGGCATAACAGGCGACCAGCTCTTGCGCGACCGCACCTGCAACGGCCGCCATCGGGGTGATGAAATCACGCCGGTAAGGGTGGCATGCATTCCACATGCGCCGGGCAATGCCCCCTTCCAGATGGCACTCATCCAGTACAGGCTGCCGCAGGATAGGAAGTTCCCCGACCAGCTCGCCGAGGATACTGCGGAAACGCTCCCACGCTTTGGCATGAGCGGCCTCAACCGCTGCCGGCCTTCCATAGGCGCCAACGACGATATCCATCGGCCCGTGCTGGAAATGCCAGCGCCCATCGGGAAGTTGCATGCGTTGAGGGTTCATGTGCAAGCGCCTCAGCCCAATAAGGGAGGACGCGCCAGAGGCCAGGGGTTGGCGGAAGGCAGCTTGGCCCATTCCAGGGCTACAGGTGCACCCTCGTTGTGCCAGGCACCGCGACGCAACACATCCTCCAGCGTGCGCACATAGTCCATGTGCCCGCCCAGCGCGCGATAGTCGTCAAGCTTCATGCTGAATTCAATGGGGGCCACGATGGCCGGCGTAGGAACGGTTCCGAAACTGTTGTCCGGCATACGCATGACATCGGCCATCACGGTGATTCCTCCACCGGGCCAGATGTAGGCAGGAGCCCCACCGCAGGTCACATTGACCAGGGAATTTTTGATGGCGCGCGTCAGCAAAACCGGATTTTCAGTGACGCCAGCCCGCAGGCTGCCGCCGGCTCCGGCAAGGAAAAGCACCGTCGCCAGCGAGGGCTCGCAGTTTTCACCGATACGCTCAACGACATGGCGCACTTCCGCCGGCATCTCTTGCTCCACGGGAACGAGTTCCTCATTGAGCACATACCAGCTTGCATGCTCACCGGTAGTGGATGTCATCAACAAGCGCAGGCCTGGCCAGGCAACGTTCCCGTCCCATGCCTCAATGATGGACAGGGGATCGGCGATATCCGTCCCACCCCACCCCGTTCCGGGATTGGCCACCTGAAAATATCGCCCTGGCGTGGACTTTCGCCCGCGCATCCGGATACCTGACGCACGCATATCGAGACAGCGCCCCGCCTGATGCTCGGTCAGGACACCCGTAATGTGGTCATCGACCACCACTACCTCATCGAGCTTGCCGAATAGCTGTTTCGCAAAAATCCCGATGGTGGCGGAACCACAACCTACACGCATACGTTGTTCCTCAACGCCGTTCACGACAGGCGCATGTCCTGCCTGAATCAGTATCTGGGAACCACCATCAATTGTGAGCTCCACGGCCTGCTTGTTGCCGAGCGCCTGCATCATCTCGACCGTGACACGGCCCTCTTTCTTGCTGCCTCCCGTCAGGTGGTGCACCCCCCCCAGGGACAACATCTGCGAACCATACTCAGCCGTTGTCACATGCCCTATTACCTCTCCCTTGCAGCGCACATTGGCCTGCTCGGCACCCAGGAAGCGGTCGGTATCTATCTTCACCTTGAAGCTGCAGTAGCTGAAGATGCCTTCCGTGACCACGGTGACCAGATCAACACCGGCCGCTTTCGACGAAACAATGAATGGCGCCGGCTTATAGTCAGGATAGGTCGTTGATGAACCTACACCCGTGACAAAGACTTCGTCAGCCAGCAGAAGATCGCCGCTCCACGAGACCGCTGTCGCACCATCCATGCACCCGGACAGATTCTCCGGCGCGGAAAGTCCGGCATCTGCGCGCGCAGCAAACGGCACAATATGCGCGCCCTCACCCGACAGCGTACGGCGCAACAGCAACACCGGGTCGACCCGGACAAGCATTCCGCCTTGGTTGGCATACCGATCGCAGGCTCCACTGCGACCCTCGGATATCTGGCACAAGACTGGGCAGGCGTTGCACTCGATTTTCTCGCTGTTCATTCGCTCGTTTCGCGGCCGGGCCTTTTCCAAAACTTGCGGAAACGTCAGAGCGTCCATACCTGGCAGGCCGTCCGTCTTTGTATGTTCAGTCATCGTGCTCGTCCTTCCGCTGCTCTCACCATCCTGGGGCAAATTCACCAATGTAGTGCTCGCTTAATTTACATGTTGCATTCACTACATGTAAGATTCAATGTAGCGCATACGGATTTCCCATGCAATAGTATTTACATAGCCGCCGTAAACTTATTCAAAAATGCCGTTTGCACTGAATTAAATGTTGTGTTCACTACATTAGTGTGGCACATTCCCTCTGTAGCGCGTCGTTTGGCCAGCACATGCATACCATCGGCCGCGCAATGGAAAAATCGACTCATAAACCGGAAAATCCTGGCCGGGAAGCTACGAGACACCAACGCAACCGCTCCAATTCATAACCGTCACTCCCAGATAACACCATGAGCGCTTTCAATGAAGAAACCGTGCTGTCCGTCCATCACTGGACTGATCGCCTGTTTACCTTTACCACCACACGCGACGCCTCACTGCGCTTTAGCAACGGCCACTTCACCATGATCGGGTTAAGGGTCAACGACAAGCCTTTGCTGCGCGCCTACAGCATCGTGAGCCCCAATCATGAAGAGCATCTCGAATTCCTCAGCATCAAGGTTGCGGAAGGTCCCCTGACGTCGCGGCTGCAGCACATCAAGGTCGGCGACAAAATCATCGTTGGACGCAAGCCGACCGGCACACTGGTAATTGATTACCTGCTGCCGGGCAAACGGCTTTACCTGCTCTCGACCGGCACGGGCCTGGCGCCATTCATGAGCATCATCCGGGACCCGGAGACTTACGAACGGTTTGAACAAATCGTGCTGGTCCATGGCGTGCGCCAGGCAGACGAGCTGGCCTATCACGACCTGGTTGTGGATCACTTGCCCCAACATGAGTTTCTCGGTGAGCTGATCTCCAGGCAGTTGCTGTACTACCCTACCGTTACGCGGGAGGCGTACCGCAATATGGGCCGCGTCACTGACCTGATCGAAAGCGGGAAGATGTTGACCGACCTGCAGTTACCGGCACTGGATCCGGCGCATGACCGTGTGATGATCTGCGGCAGCCCTGCGATGCTCAAGGACCTCAAGCACATGCTCGAAGGCAAGGGCTTCATCGAAGGCAATACATCCAAGCCGGGAGATTTTGTGATCGAACGCGCCTTTGCCGAACAATAAGGATGGCCTGGCGTTTGCTTTCAGCTCGTTGCATTGCCGCGGGAAATTGCTCCTCACACCTTCTCGCCTGATCACGCACAAACCGCGACTGGATACCTCTACATGACAGCGAAGACGGCCAAAACCATCAAGCCGCGCACTGCCACAACCAAACGCACGGTCGCCAAGCGACCCGGCGTACGGGAGCAAGCCGCGCAGACCACGCGCGACAACATTCTGCGCGCAGCCACCCGCGTCTTCGCGCGCTATGGGTATGACGGCGGCAGCGTAGAGAAAATATCCAGGTCGGCCAAGTCATTTGACCGCATGATTTACTACTACTTCGGCAGCAAGGAAGGCTTGTTTATCGAAGTGCTGGAAGACATGTATCGCCGCATGAATGATGCCGAGCTCGAGTTGTCACTGGACATCGACCATCCGGTGGAGTCCCTGACGGACGTGATTTGCTTTGTGGTGTCTTACTACAGCAAAAATCCGGAATTCATCACACTGCTCAACACCGAGAACCTGCACCGCGGCAAGCACATTGCCAAATCCCAGCGCGCCCGGGATTACTCGTCTCCCGCCATCGCGATCATCCAGCAACTGCTGGAAAGCGGTGTGCGCAAGAAGATTTTCCGGGCAGATATCTCCGCCCGCAATGTCTATCTGCTGATCGCCGCCACAGGCTACTTCTACATTTCGAATCGCCACACGCTGTCAGCCTTCCTCGGCGAAGATCTGCAGACGCCCGAGGCACTGGCGCAATGGCAGTCCTTCATCATCAGCACCGTGCTGCGCACTGTCATGTTGAATCCTTGATCTCAACCCCACGCATTTGAAAGGCCACCCATGGCAGAAGCTGCATCAAGCGGAAAATCAGGAAAGGTTGTCATCAGGAACATCGGCCTGCTGCTCTCCGGAGACATCGACCAGCCTATCCTGGAGGCGGACACCATCGTTGTGAACGACGGCCTCATCGTGGCTATCGGAAAGGCCAAGGACTGTGACATGGCGCATGCGCAAACCGTGATTGACGTGCACCAGACTTGCGTGGCACCTGGTTTGATCGACAGCCATGTACATCCGGTTTTTGGCGACTGGACGCCACGCCAGAACCAGATCGGCTGGATTGACTCCACCATGCACGGCGGCGTCACCACCATGATTTCCGCCGGCGAGGTTCACTTGCCAGGGCGACCCAAGGATATCGTGGGCCTCAAGGCGCTGGCCATAACCGCGCAACGGGCGTTCGACAACTTCCGCCCGGGCGGCGTCAAGGTACTGGCCGGTGCACCCATCATCGAAAAAGGCATGATTGAACAGGATTTCAAGGACCTTGCCGATGCCGGCGTAACCTTGCTCGGCGAAGTGGGCCTGGGTTCAGTCAAGGCGGGCTACGAAGCCAAGGAGATGGTGGGTTGGGCAAGGAAATACGGCATCCAGAGCACCATTCACACCGGCGGCCCTTCCATTCCCGGTTCAGGCCTGATTGACAAAGACGTGGTGCTGGAAGCCGACGCCGATGTCATCGGCCATATCAACGGCGGTCACACGGCACTGTCGGAACAACATGTTTGCGAGCTCTGTGAGAAATCATCGCGCGCGATTGAAATTGTCCATAACGGCAATGAAAAAGTCGCAATTGCAGCCGCGCAGGCGGCGCTACAGCTCAAGTGCCCGCACCGCGTAATCCTTGGCACCGACGGACCGGCCGGGTCCGGCGTCCAGCCGCTGGGTGTGCTGCGCCTTATCGCTCTCCTTTCCAGCTTGGGCAATATCCCGGCGGAACTGGTTTTTTGCTTTGCCACGGGTAACACCGCGCGCATCCGTAAACTCAATTGCGGTTTGATAGAAACAGGCCGTGATGCTGATCTGGTCTTCATGGACAAAGCCCAGCACTCCGCGGGACTCAACCTGCTGGACAGCGTGCAACGCGGGGATATTCCCGGCGTTGGCATGGTGATGATTGATGGGCTGATCCGCTGCGGCCGCAGCCGCAACACCCCGCCAGCTACGCAGATTCCCAGCATTGTTCCGGCCTGATCCACAGGCGCTTGCTTCCCATTAGCGTCGTCCCGACACACGACCGCATCGAGCTAAAAATTAGCTGGCCCGATCCCAGGCGGGTCGACCGGATTTCAACAAATATCCGACTCGAAACAAAAAAGCCGGTTAGCGTTAGCTAACCGGCTATCTGTTGGTTTTGTTGGTCGGTGTGAAAGGATTCGAACCTTCGACCCCTTGCACCCCATGCAAGTGCGCTACCAGGCTGCGCCACACACCGACAAGCCTTTTATTATAGCGTGCCGAAAATGCTTCTCAGTGCCCGGCGCTGAGGAGATCACGAATTTCAAACAACTCGCGCCGTACCAATTGCAGTCGTTGCTGGGCCGCGTTGCCGCTGGGCAAATCCGCGCCCTCGGGCTCGCTGTCTTCAAAGTCCGAGTGGTCACTGGAATCCTCAAAATCCTCCAGCAGGGACTCACCGCCTTCCAGCACTTCTACGCCGTCAAGCATGACTTCACCATTACGGCGCTTGTCGCGTTCGGTTTGAACAATTTCCTGGAGCTTGTTGCGTGCGCCGCTGATGGTGAAACCCTGGTCATAGAGCAAATCACGGATCCGGCGGATCATCAGCACCTCATGGTGCTGGTAGTAGCGGCGGTTGCCACGCCTTTTCATCGGGCGTAGCTGCGTGAACTCTTGCTCCCAATAACGGAGCACGTGAGGTTTGACCCCGCACAAATCACTGACTTCACCGATGGTGAAATAGCGTTTCGCGGGAATGGGTGGGAGCGTTTTCTCCAATTAAATCAATGCGCTAAGGAGGAAACCTCTAAATCTACTCTAAGTCGAAACTTAGCGCAAAGAGTTGCGCCGGTTTTTTGGCATGTGTTGTTCCGTCACACAGGTGACATTTAATTACAAACACCTACCCGGATACGTAAACCCGGCGGACGAAGCCACCGGGTTTAGTACTTATTCGGCAACAGTTTCGCCCTGGATCTGGTCTTTGAGCTTGTGGCTGGCATGAAATGTCACCACCCTGCGAGCCTCGATGGGAATGGCTTCTCCGGTGCGGGGGTTGCGGCCGGGGCGAGGTGCTTTGGTGCGAATCTGGAAATTGCCAAATCCGGAAATTTTCACGTCATTTCCGTCCACCAGGCTGTCCGAGATCAAGTCGAAAAACGCGTCAATCATGTCCTTTGATTCGCGTTTGTTGAGCCCGATCTGTTCAAACAGCAACTCGGCCAGATGCGCCTTTGTCAGCGCCGGGGTTTCCAGGCTTTCTACAGAAAAATCCATGCAACGGTACTCCTGGCGACTTTTATTGTGAGCGGTATTCGTGAAAGGTCAGGCCCGCAAGCGGGCACCCAGCTGACCTTGCAGATTGTCGAGCACCGACTGAACGGCCGCCTCAATCTCCTCGTCTGTCAGTGTAGCGGCGCCGCTCGAAAGCACCAAGCGCACCGCCAGGCTTTTTTCGCCGAGCTGCATGTTCGCGCTTGCCTGCTGCGGCCGATAGACGTCAAACAGCGTCGCCCCCTTGAGCAAGCCTTTCGTATTGGCGCCATGGATGGCCGACATCAGCGCGGCATGGCTGACGCCCTCCGCCACGATGACGGCGATATCGCGCTCTACCGGCTGTAGCTTGCTGACCGGCTTGAACTCAGGCACCGGCCGTTGCAGCACGGCATCCAGTTCCAGCTCAAACAGGAGCGGCGCCTGGGCCAGGTCGTAGCCCTGGCGCCACTGCGGGTGCAGCTCGCCCACAAAGCCGATCGACTTGCCGCCTACAGACACGCTCGCGCAGCGGCCGGGGTGCATGGCGGGGTGCGCCGCAGGCGCAAAGACAGCCTGAAGCGGCGCGAGCAAAGCCTCCACGTCGCCCTTGATGTCGAAAAAATCCACACCCTTGTCAGGCTGGCTCCAGTTCAGTGCCGCCCGCGGGCCATAGGCCAAGCCAGCCACACGCATGGGCTGGTTGAAGCCGGCCACAGTGGTATCGGTGTTCTGGACATCTGCGTCACGCAGGAAAATGCGGCCCAGTTCAAACACGTTCACGCGGGGCGCCTTGCGGTCCAGGTTGAACTTGAGCACCTGCAGGAGCGACCCCACCAGCGAAGAGCGCATCACGCTCATCTGGCTGGCGATCGGGTTGAGCAGCTTGATGGGACTGGCGTTGCCAGCAAGCTCGTGCTCCCAACGCTCCTCCACAAAGCTGAAGTTGATGGTTTCCTGGTAGCCCAGCGAGGCCAGCGCGCGGCGCACGGCGAAGGGGCTGCGCTCTGCCTCGGCGCGCAACCTGGCCGTGATGGGAGCCAGCGGCGGTGTTTCAGGGAGCTGGTTGTAACCCACCATGCGCACCACTTCTTCAATCAGGTCTTCTTCGATCTGCAGATCAAAGCGATAGCTGGGCGGTGTCACGGTCAGCGTGCCCTCGCCTTGCATCACCGGCAGGCCCAGACGCTGGAGGGCGTCCAGGCATTGCGCCTGCGTGAGGGGCATGCCGATCACCTTGGCTGCACGCGCCACCCTCAAAGTGACTGGCACCGCTTTGGGCACGTTAACCTGCTGGTCGTCCATGGGGCCGCACACCGTTTCCGGTGTGCCGCAGATGTCGATGATCAGCTGGGTGATGCGCTCGATGTGCTCGACGGTCTGCCCGGGATCAACGCCTCGCTCAAAACGGTGGCCTGCGTCAGTCGAAAAGTTATAACGGCGCGAGCGGCCGGCGATGGCCTTGGGCCACCAGAAGGCGGCTTCGACATAGACATGTTTCGTGTCGTCCGAAACGGCGGTCGCGTCGCCGCCCATGATGCCGGCCAGCGACTCCACCTGTGCGTTGTCGGCAATCACGCCAACTTTTTCGTCAACCGTCACGGTATTGCCGTTAAGCAACTTGAGCGTCTCGCCGGGCTTGCCCCAGCGGACATCGAGCCCGCCATGGATTTTTTCGAGGTCAAAGATGTGCGAGGGACGGCCCAGCTCGAACATCACGTAGTTGGAGATGTCCACCAGCGCCGTCACGCTGCGCTGGCCGCAGCGCGCCAGGCGGTCGACCATCCATTGGGGTGTGATCGCTTTTGTATTGACGTTGCGCACCACGCGGCCGGAAAAGCGGCCGCACAAATCGGGCGCGCTGATATTGACCGGCAGCTTCGTGGTGTCGGTGGCGGCCACGGCAGGAATAACTGGCGTCTTCAGCGGTGCGCCCGTGAGCGCAGCAACTTCGCGCGCAACACCGTAGACGCTCAGGCAATGCGCCAGGTTGGGCGTGAGCTTGAGGGTGAACAGGGTGTCGTCGAGCTTCAAATGCTCACGGATGTCCTGGCCCAGCGGCGCATCGGCCGCCAGTTCGAGCAGGCCGCCGTGGTCTTCAGAGAGCTTGAGTTCGCGCGCCGAGCACAGCATGCCCTGGCTTTCCACGCCGCGCAGTTTGCCGACCTTGATCAGGAAGGGCTTGCCGTCTTCACCGGGAGGCAACTCGGCGCCGACCAGGGCACATGGCACCTTGATGCCGACGCGGGCGTTGGGCGCACCGCAAACGATGTTGAGCAGGCTGCCCTGCCCGACGTCGACCTGGCAGACGCGCAGGCGGTCGGCGTCCGGGTGCTGGACGGCTTCCTTGATTTCACCAACAACAATCCTGGTGAACGGGGGTGCCACCGGCTTGAGTTCTTCGACCTCCAGGCCGGCCATGGTGAGCGTGTCGGCGAGCTGCTGGGTCGTCAAAGGCGGGTTGCAGAATTCGCGCAACCAGGATTCTGGGAATTGCATGGTCTAACCTTGTTTTTTTTGTTCTTGTTATTTCAGAACTGAAACTGGGAGAGGAAGCGAATGTCGCCGTCGAAGAAGAGACGCAGGTCGTTGACGCCGTAGCGCAGCATGGTCAGGCGGTCAGGTCCCATGCCGAAGGCAAAGCCGATGTATTTCTCGGGGTCCAGCCCCATGTTGCTCACCACGTTCGGGTGCACCTGGCCGGAGCCGGCTACTTCAAGCCAACGGCCGGCGAGCGGGCCGGTCTGGAACTGGATGTCGATCTCGGCGCTGGGTTCCGTGAACGGGAAAAAGCTGGGCCTGAAACGCAGTACCAGGTCGTCGCTTTCAAAGAAAGTGCGACAGAAATCGGTGAAGACGAATTTGAGATCCTTGAAGCTCACGTTCTCGCCTATCCACAGGCCTTCGCATTGGTGGAACATGGGCGAGTGGGTCGCGTCGCTATCCACGCGGTAGGTACGGCCCGGTGCGATGACGCGAATTTCGGGCATGCGACCGCCGGCATCGATCAGCGCGCGATGCTTCTTGACATGCTGGACCGCATAGCGGATCTGCATGGGGCTGGTGTGGGTGCGCAGGAGATTGGGTGCGGCCTCGGTGCCGCCCTCGACATAAAACGTGTCATGCATCGAACGCGCTGGATGGTCTTCGGGCGTATTGAGCGCAGTGAAATTGAACCAGTCGGTCTCGATCTCGGGGCCTTGGGCCACGTCGAAACCCATGGAGCCAAAAATGCCTTCAATGCGTTCCAGCGTCAGCGAAACGGGATGCAGGCCGCCCTGCGTGCGCTGACGGCCAGACAGGCTCACGTCGAGCGCCTCGGCCTTGAGCTGCTTTTGCAATTCGGCGTCGGCCAGAGCCTGACGGCGCTCGGTCAACGCGGCTTCGATGGCCTGCTTGGCCAGGTTGATGGCGGCGCCACGGGACTTCTTCTCTTCGACGCTGAGCGCTGCCATGCCTTTCATCAACTCCGTGACGCGGCCGGTTTTTCCCAGGAACTGCGCCTTGGCGTTTTCCAGGTCTGCGGGCGTGTTCGCATGCGCAAAACTGGCCTGGGCGCTGCTGACCAGTTCTTGGAGGGCGTCGGGTTGAGTCATGTGTTCTCTTGTTCGAAATACAAAATAGCGAAGGCGCTCTTAGCAGCACTCTTGTTTTGGGCGTACTGCAAGAGGGGCCATGAAAAAGGGCCAGAGCCTTTTCAAGCTCCAGCCCTTTATTTTCGTGCGCAAGCAGCTATTGATTTAATAGCACCAACACTGCCCGGCTTGAAAATCAGGCAGCCAGCTTGGCTTTCACCTGTTCAACGATGGCGCCGAAAGCAGCGCTGTCATGAATGGCCATATCGGACAGAACCTTGCGGTCGATCTCAATGCCGGCTTTCTTCAGGCCGTTGGCAAACTGGCTGTAAGTCAGGCCGAAGGAACGGCTTGCAGCATTGATACGGGCGATCCACAACTGGCGGAACACGCGTTTCTTGGTACGGCGGTCACGGTAGGCATATTGCCCAGCCTTCATTACCGCTTCTTTGGCGATACGGAAGACATTGCCGCGGCGGCCGCGGAAACCTTTTGCAAGGGCTAAAACTTTTTTGTGGCGGGCGCGAGCCGTTACACCACGTTTGACGCGAGGCATGTGTGTACTCCTTGTTCGTCGTTAATTAAATGCCCTGGCCTGGGAGCATCTGTGCCATGTGACCCATATTGGTCTCATGGACAGTCACCGCACCACGCAGATGGCGTTTGTTTTTGGTGGTCTTCTTGGTCAGGATGTGACGTTTGAAGGCTTGGCCGCGCTTGACGGTACCACCCGGACGAACGCGGAAACGCTTTTTAGCGCCGCTCTTGGTCTTCATTTTGGGCATGTAAATGCTCCTTTTCATTTGTGCTCGTGAGGCGCTGCGAACCTTCCGCAGACTTGATGGCCCCGAGACACTTGTTAAGCGGGAAATCTTGCGACTTCTCACTGCTCGCAAAAGGTTTGACCCTTCTGCTTTTGGAAAGCCGGCTTGCACCTGCTTTCACCGGAACGCCGCAAAGCGCCCCTTATCTTTACCCTCTGCTCGCCAGCCTCAGGCTGCGGACGGTGCCGGAGCCGTCTCGGCTGCCGGTTTGGCAGCACCCGGCTTTTTACGGCCCGGCGCGATCATCATGACCATCTGCCTGCCTTCAAGCTTGGGGAACTGCTCCACCACAATCAAATCGGCCAACTCATCACGAATACGCGCCAGCAGGGCCAAGCCCAGTTCCTGGTGCGTGATTTCGCGACCACGAAAACGCAAAGTAATCTTGCATTTGTCGCCTTCTTCCAAGAAGCGCTTGATGTTGCGCAACTTGATGTTGTAGTCCCCATCGTCAGTGCCGGGCCGGAATTTGATTTCCTTGATCTCGATCACTTTTTGCTTGGACTTCGCTTCCGCCGCCTTCTTCTGCTCGGCGTACTTGAACTTGCCGTAATCCATCAACCGGCACACCGGTGGAACCGCTGTGGGGGAGATTTCGACGAGGTCCACATCCGCCTCACCCGCAAGGCGCAAAGCCTCGGCGATGCTGACAATGCCCAGCGGCTCATTGTCTGGCCCACTCAGACGTACTTCAGGGGCCATGATTTCACGGTTCAAGCGGTGCTTGCGTTCTTCACGGTGACGGCGGTCACGAAATTCAGTAGCGATGGTTCTATCCTTTAACTCTTGCTATAAAAGCTATAGCTGCTTGCGCCCGTCCTGTAAGGACGACAGGCCAAATTCATCAACAATTTTGTTAAAAATCAGGCTTTTTTCGCGATGTCGGAAGCGATCGTTTCAGCGAAGGCTTCGAGAGGCATCACTCCAAGGTCTTTGTTACCCCGGGCGCGCACTGCAACGGCACCTGCCGCTTTCTCCTTGTCGCCTACGACAAGGATATACGGCAGCTTTTTCATCGAGTGCTCCCGTATTTTATACGTAATTTTCTCGTTGCGCAGGTCCAGATTGACCCTAAGCCCTTGATTTTGCAGTGTTTTGGCAACTTCCCGGGCATATTCAGCCTGGGAATCGGTAATATTGAGCACCGAAACCTGCTCGGGAGCCAGCCAGGTCGGCAGCGCGCCGGCATGCTCTTCGATCAAAATCCCGATAAAACGCTCCAGGCTGCCCACAATCGCGCGATGCAGCATCACGGGGCGGTGACGGGCGCCGTCTTCACCCACATATTCGGCATCCAGACGCTCCGGCATCGAAAAATCGACCTGCATGGTGCCGCACTGCCATTGGCGGCCAATCGCGTCTTTCAGCGTGTATTCGATCTTGGGGCCGTAAAAAGCGCCGTCGCCGGGGGCAATCTCAAACTCGCAACCGGACGCGCGCAGGCTTTCCATCAGCGCGTTCTCAGCCTTGTCCCAGCTTTCGTCCGAGCCGATGCGGGCCTCGGGTCGCGTGGCGACCTTGTAGATGATGTTCTTGAAGCCGAAATCTGTGTACACCTTCTGCAGCAAGGTCGTGTAGTCCACGCATTCCTTCAGGATCTGATCTTCGGTGCAGAAAATGTGGCCGTCGTCCTGCGTGAAACCGCGCACACGCATGATGCCGTGCAGCCCACCCGAAGGCTCGTTGCGGTGGCATTGGCCGAACTCGCCGTAGCGCAACGGCAGGTCGCGGTAGCTTTTAATGCCCTGCTTGAAGATCAGGATATGGCCGGGGCAGTTCATGGGCTTGAGGGCGTATTCGCGCTTTTCGCTCTCGGTCGTGAACATGTTGTCACGGTACTTGTCCCAATGGCCGGTTTTTTCCCACAGCGTCTTGTCGATGATCTGGGGGCCCTTGACCTCCTGGTAGCCGTTGTCCTGGTAGACCTTGCGCATGTACTGCTCAACGCCCTGCCAGACCGTCCAGCCCTTGGGGTGCCAGAACACCAGGCCAGGTGCATGGTCGTCGATGTGAAAGAGGTCCAGTTCCTTGCCGAGCTTGCGGTGGTCGCGCTTTTCAGCCTCCTCGAGCATCGTCAGATACTGCTGCAGTTCATCCTTGGTGGCCCAGGCCGTGCCGTAAACGCGCTGAAGCATTTCATTGCGGTGATCGCCGCGCCAGTAGGCGCCGGCCACCTTCATGAGCTTGAAGAACTTCAGCTTGCCCGTGCTGGGAACGTGGGGGCCGCGGCACAGGTCTTCAAAAGCGCCTTCACGGTAGAGCGACACATCCTCATTGGCGGGAATGCTCGCAATGATTTCAGCCTTGTAATGCTCGCCTATGCTCTTGAAATGCGCCACGGCTTCATCGCGCGGCAGCACCCGGCGCGTCACTGGCTCATCCCTGGCCGCAAGTTCCGTCATGCGCTTTTCGATCGCCACCAGGTCTTCCGGCGTGAACGGACGCTTGTAGGAGAAATCGTAGAAAAACCCGTTTTCAATCACCGGGCCTATGGTGACCTGCGCATCCGGGAACAGTTCCTTGACGGCGTAGGCCAGCAAGTGGGCCGTGGAATGGCGGATCATGTCCAGCCCGTCGGCATCCTTGGCTGTGATGATGGAAACCGAGCTGTCCTTATCAATCAGATAGCTGGTATCGACCACCTTGCCGTCAACTTTCCCGCCCAAGGCCGCTTTGGCCAGGCCGGTACCGATTGAGGCGGCGACTTCGGCCACCGTGACGGCTTGGGGGTATTCGCGCTTGGAATCATCGGGGAGCGTGATTTGAATCATGGGAATAACTTTTATAAGCAGGCTGAAATCAGAAAAACAAAAAAGCGCGGAACCTGCCGCGCTTTGATGGGGGATATGGATTTAAGCTATGAAATCAGTAGCTAACAATCACCAAGGGGTGCGGACTAGCGCCCTGGATGACTCCAGAAAACGGACGAGGGCGTAGTTCGCGGTGTCATAACCCGAACGATCCTTCCTGTTTCCAGCTTGATTGATTGCATGCGGCTATTTTACGGCAGCTTGCAGATGGCTCGCCGGCCACCTGTTTGCCTCGCGCCGCAAAGCCCTATTGCGGCGAGGCCGGCGGCAAAAATCCCAGGCCAAGGCAACGCGGACATTCGGTGATCACCGTTTGTTTTTCGACTTCAAAATGCTCATTGATGTTTTCGCTTTCAATGCGCAGTTCGCCGGTGCCATTGCAATCGGGACAGGGAACACGCTTGAAACCCACGGTTAATTCCGACACGGCAACCTCCTCCGGTTAATGAAGCACATCTTGTGTTTTGTGTAACAAACTGCACTCTACGCTAAAAAACGCCCGTAAAAAAGCCCGGACAGGCCCTAGGTCCTGTCCGGGCTGAAAAGCTGCGCCTTAAGGGCGCGAGCGTCTGGGTAATCGTCGGTCAGGTGAGATCAGTGGAACTGCTCTTCTTCGGTAGAGCCGGTCAGCGCGGTCACGCTGGATTTGCCGCCCTGGATCGCGGTGGTCACTTCATCAAAGTAACCAGTGCCAACTTCCTGCTGGTGCGACACAAAGGTGTAGCCGCGGTCGCGTGCTGCGAATTCGGGCTCCTGCACCTTTTCGATGTAAGCCGTCATGCCGCGCTTGACGTAGTCTTGCGACAGGTCGTACATGTTGTACCACATGGAGTGAATACCGGCGAGCGTGATGAACTGGTACTTGTATCCCATGGCGCCGAGTTCGCGCTGGAACTTCGCGATGGTGGCATCGTCGAGGTTTTTCTTCCAGTTGAAAGACGGCGAGCAGTTGTAGGCCAGCATCTTGCCAGGGTGAACCTTGTGCACGGCGTCGGCAAATTTCTTCGCGAAGTCGAGGTCAGGCGTGCCGGTTTCACACCACACAAGGTCCGCGTAGTGGGCATAGGCGTTGGCACGGGCTACAGCCTGCTCCAGACCCTTGCGCGTCTTGTAGAAGCCTTCGGCCGTACGCTCGCCGGTCAGGAAAGGCTTGTCGATCTCGTCGTAGTCGGAAGTCAGCAAATCAGCGGCTTCGGCATCGGTGCGGGCAATCACCAGCGTGGGCACGCCGCAGACGTCGGCCGCCATACGCGCGGCGATCAGCTTCTGGCAGGACTCACGGGTGGGCAGCAATACCTTGCCGCCCATATGGCCGCACTTCTTGACGGAAGCCAATTGGTCTTCCCAGTGCACGCCACCTGCGCCAGACTTGATCATGGCCTTCATCAATTCGAAGGCATTCAAAACACCGCCGAAACCGGCTTCAGCATCCGCCACGATGGGTGCGAAGTAATCGATGTAGTCCTTGTCACCGGCATCAATGCCTTTGGAGTGCTGGATCTCGTCGGCACGGCGGAAGGTGTTGTTGATGGTTTCAACGACCTTTGGCACCGAGTCCACCGGGTACAGGGACTGGTCCGGGTACATGGCGGAGTAGCTGTTGTTGTCGGCAGCAACTTGCCAGCCCGACAGATAGATGGCTTTGACGCCGGCCTTGACCTGTTGCATGGCCTGGCCGCCGGTCAGGGCGCCGAGACAATTCACATAAGGCTCGTTGTGCAGGAGGTCCCACAATTTTTCAGCACCGCGGCGGGCCAGCGTGTGTTCGATCGGGAAGGATCCGCGCAGGCGCACCACGTCGGCGGCGCTATAGCCGCGCTTGATGCCTTTCCAGCGGGGGTTGGTGGCCCAGTCTTTTTCCAGAGCGGAAATTTGCTGGTCGCGGCTCAATTGTTCGGTCAGGGTTTGCGGCATGGTGGGCTCCGTAGGTTGAAATAAAGAAGTGGCGAATTCGATGGATCAACTTTAAGTCTTCTACAAGACCTTGTGAAGCTCTTATGTCTTATATAAGACAAAAATAAAATACAATAAAATCAACGATATTTATTAAATTTATCGTAATGCAAAAATCCGTCTCTCATATTGAGAAATAATTTTGCACCGCAGCATTTATTGATTCCACATTACGGAATCAATTTATTGAATGATGAAACGTGAAGGGCGACTTCCATCGGTGGTCGGACGCGCACATCAGCCCTGGCCTCCCTCCCAAGGGCCACAAGCCCTTTGCGAACGACTCAGCTGGCGCCGCCAGTTCGATGCAACACCCAATCGCCCAGCGTAATCACCGGTTTGCCGTGAATCCGTTCGGGAGCGATCTCATAGAGGAAACACACCAGTTCCCGCGCGCGCTCCGGTTGGCCAGGCCCGGATACCGGCTCAAGCTGCACCGCCACCTCGCGCTTGGTGTATTCACCGGTCTGCTGCGGCCAGACCTCCTCAATTTCATCCAGCACACGCTCCAGCTCGGGCGCCACGGCATACACCTCTCCCTGCACGGTGCCCGGGCCGGTTAGCGTCAGGCCAGGATAGCTGCCCAGGTGGTGCATCACGCCAGCCACGCTGGCACGCCCTATCCATCGAGGTGGCGGCTGCAAATGGTTGATGTCACGCTGCTCACCCTTGCGCAGGGTGCCGTAAACAAAAACATAACGGACAGGAGATTGAGGCATTGTTTGAGTGTCGTCGCCAGAGTCGTCACCGGATTGTGGGCTGTCCAGGCTGCGTGTAACCGGCAATGCCCCTCTGAAATTAAGGCATGATTTCAACCTCTGCCAGGCCGTTCCCGGCCGGTACAAACGCAGGCCCCCGCACTGGCCCGCACCACAGGAGCCTCCAGTTTAATGAACCGAATCGTGGCCTACGCCTGCCTGGCGCTCAGCATGTCGCTCGTTGGCAGCTACGTGGCGCTTTCCAAACCCCTCGTCATCGCCTTCCCCGTCTTTCTGCTGGCCTGGCTGCGCTTTGGCATCGGTGGCACCGCCATGCTGCATTGGCTGAAAAAACCGGCAGGCGAAGTCCCCATGAGCCGGCAAACCGGCCGACTGCTGTTCCTCGAATCCTTTCTGGGCAATTTCCTCTTTTCCATCTGCATGCTGTTCGGCGTGAGCATGACCAGCGCGGTTGCGGCCGGTGTGATCATGGCTTCCATTCCGGCAGCCGTTGCGCTGATGAGCTGGCTCTTCCTGCGGGAGCGCATCGGTGCGCGCGTATGGGGCGCTGTAGCCTGCGCGGTCATCGGCATTGGCCTTGTTTCGCTATCAAAAAATGAGCTGGTTGCGCCCGTCAGCATTGGCCCGGAGGCCGATTTGGCACACAGAAACGCCTGGTTGGGCAATTTGCTGCTGGTGGGTGCGGTTTTATGCGAGGCGGCCTACGCCGTGATCGGCAAGAAGCTGACCGGCGTACTCAGCCCCAAACGCATCACCGCACTGATCAACCTCTGGGGCTTTGCCCTCGTCACCCCTTTCGGCCTCTGGACGGCCTGGGGATTTGACTTTGGCAAGGTGGCGCCCTCCGCCTGGCTGCTGCTGCTGTTTTATTCGCTGGCAGCCAGCGTTTGGACGGTCTGGCTCTGGATGACCGGGCTCAGGAAAATTCCGGCGAATCAGGCTGGCGTTTTCACCGTATTGCTGCCGGTCAGCGCCGCAGCGGTCGGCGTCATTGTTTTGGGAGAAAAGCTCAATGGCACCCAGATCGGCGCTTTTGCCATCGCGCTGACCGGCGTCGTGCTGGCTACTTTGCCCGGGCGGGGTCCGGGAAAGCCTGTTCCGGTCGAGCCGCCGCACTGATTTCGCGGTCCAGCCGCTTTTGCCGGCGCATCACGGAGATGCTGTAGGCAATGATGCCCAACGACACCACCGTGATCAAAATCGTGGCCGCTGCGTAAATCGACGGGTTCACACCGCGGCGGGCATAACTGAAGATCACCTGCGGCAAGGTCGTCACGCCGGGCCCTGACAAAAATTCGGAGATCACCACGTCATCAAACGACAGCGTGAAGGTGAGCAGCCAGGCCGACACCAGCGCCGGTGCAATGCTGGGCAAGGTCACCAGAAAAAACACCTGCACGGGCCGGCAGCCCAGGTCCATGGCGGCCTCTTCAAGGGTACGGTCCATTTCACTGAGGCGTGACTGGATGACCACTGTGGCGTAGGCCATGCCCAGCAGCGTGTGCCCCGTCACGATGGTGATGAAGCCCCGGTCCGGCCAGCCGATGGTGCGTTGCACCGCCACCATCAGCAGCAGCAAGGCCAGGCCAATGATGACCTCGGGCATGACCAGGGGCGCGTTGACCAACCCATAGAACAGCGTACGCCCGGTAAAGCGCAAATAGCGCACCAGTACAAAGGCAGCAAAGCTGCCGAGCACCACCGACAGCGTGCCAGTGATCAGCGCCACCTTGAGCGACAGAAAAAAGCCTTCCACCAACCGCGAGTCCGACAACAGCGCCTCATACCAGCGCGTTGAAAAGCCGGTGAAAACACCGTCTTGCCGGGTGCTGTTGAATGAAAAGACGATGAGGAAAATCAGCGGGATATAGAGGAAAAGATACACCAGCCCCATCCAGATCCGGCCTACGTTGCCTTCTGCCAGGCGCAGGAAGGTTCTCATGGCTTCTTTCATCTCAGTGGCGTCCTTGCGCGTCACGGTCGCTGCTGGAGCGGTAATAAAAAGCCAGCGGTACCAGGATCAGAAGGATCATCACCACGGCCAGCGCGGATGCGCGCGGCCAGTTGTTGCTGCTGAACATCTCGTCCCACACGACGCGGCCGATCATGATATTTTCAGCGCCCCCCAGCAGCGACGGAATCACGAACTCGCCGACGCTGGGGATGAAAACCAGCATCGAACCGGCGATGATCCCGGACTTGCTGAGCGGAACAGTGATCAGCCAGAAAGCCTTCCAGGCGCTGGCGCCCAGATCGTGGGCAGCCTCCAGCAGACGAAAGTCCATCTTCACCAGGTTGGCGTAAAGCGGCAGGATCATGAAGGGGCAGTACACATAGGTCATACCCACCAGCATGGAAACGTCGGTGTAAAGCATCACCATCGGCTCCTGGATGATGCCCAGGGATAGCAGCAAGTTGTTAAGTACGCCCTGGTCGGCCAGGATGCCCTTCCACGCGTACACGCGCAGCAGGAAGGACGTCCAGAACGGCAGCATGACCAGCATCAGCAAGGCCGGCCGGATCGCCGGCCGCGACCGGGCAATGAAGTACGCAAACGGATAGCCAATCAACAGGCACGACAGCGTCGTCAGCACCGCGTACTTCAGCGAAGTCTTGTAGGCCTCCATGTAGATGGTGTTGCCGAAGCCGCCTGCGGAATCAGCCGCTTTGTCGATGAAGATGGACGCATAGTTGTTGTAGCGCAGCATGACGTGCCAGGAGCCCTGCACCGTCTCGATCAGCGGCGCAAAAGGATCCACGCCGTTGCCCATGTCCGTGACGCTGATCCGCAGCAGGATCATGAAAGGCAACACAAAGAACAGCAGCAGCCAGACATAAGGCACGCCGATCACGAAGCGCCGCCCCAGGTTGAGTTGAAGCCAGGAAGGGATTTTCATCGCGGTAGTGAGATAGGAGATAGCTTGGCGTCGCAGCAGCAGCTTATTGGGTCAGCACCACGGGCGCCGAATCGTCCCACCAGAAGAACACCGCGTCTTCCCAGGTGATCAGGGAGCTCTCGTGGCGCGTGGTGTTGGTCTCGGTGATCTTCACCCTGCGGCCGCCCGGCATTTCCACAATGAACGTGTTGTAGCTGCCGAAATAAGCAATCTCCCGCACCTTGCCAGTGAACAGGTTGACGTTCACTTCAGGGCGGGTCTTGGCAATGTGAATCTTCTCCGGCCGCACCGCGATGGCCACCGACATGCCTAGCGTTCCGCTAATGCCGTGGCCCACATTCACCACGCCCTGCTCCGTCGTGACTTCACAGCGGTCCGCCTCGTCCAGCGTGAGCTCACCTTCGAACATGTTGACGTTGCCGATGAAGTCGGCCACAAACCGGCAGTTGGGGTGCTCGTAAATTTCCTTCGGTGTGCCCACCTGCAGCACGCGCCCATGACTCATCACCGCGATGCGGGAGGCCATGGCCATGGCTTCCTCCTGGTCGTGCGTCACCATGACGCAGGTCACGCCCACGGATTCAAGAATGTTGACCAGCTCGAACTGCGTGCGTTCGCGCAGCTTTTTGTCGAGCGCGCCCAGCGGTTCATCCAGCAACAGCAGCTGCGGCCGCTTGGCCAGGCTGCGCGCCAGAGCCACGCGTTGCTGCTGTCCGCCCGAGAGCTGGTGTGGTTTGCGTTTGGCAAAGGTCTCCAGCTGGACCAGCTTGAGCATTTCCTGCACGCGAGCTTCGATTTCGCCCTTGGGCATGCCTTCGCGCTTGAGTCCGAAGGCAATGTTGTCCCACACCGTCAGATGGGGAAAGAGCGCGTACGACTGGAACATCATGTTGATGGGCCGTTCGTAGGGCGGAAATGACGCGATGTCCACACCGTCCAGGATCACCGAGCCTTCGGTCGGTTTTTCAAAACCCGCCAGCATGCGCAGCAAGGTCGACTTGCCGCAACCCGAGCTCCCGAGCAGCGCGAAGATTTCGCCCTTGTGAATCGACAGGGACACATCGTCCACCGCCGCCACGCCATCAAAGCGCTTGACCAGCTGCTCAGTCCGCAAAAATCCGTCACCGGCCGGGAGGGGTAGATTCATGAACAGGGGTTCTCACCAAGAAAAAAGCTGCGCACACAAAGCATTGCATGCGCAGCCGGGTTCACACTGAAATCAGCGCTTGCCAGAGATCAGTAAAACGTCACTTGCCTTTTTTGAAGGCAGTGAACACGTTGCTCATGGATTCACGCGCTTCGTTGCTGAAGCTGGCCGGAGACACCATTTTTTTCAGGTTGTCCGCATCGGGGAATACCGCCTTGTCCTTGGCGATCTCGGGCTTGACGTTGGCCAGGCTGGCCTTGTTGGCGGTGGCGTAACCCAGCTCGTTGGTCAAAGATGCAGATACCTCGGGACGCAGCGAATAGTTGATGAAAGCCAGCGCGTTGTTCGGGTGCTTGGCATCCTTCGGAATGGCCAGCGTGTCAAAGAAGATCAGGCCGCCGGTGCTCGGCAACAGGGCCTCGACGTCATTGCCGCTCTTGTTTTCAAGGGCGCGGGCACGGGCGATGTTGATGTCGCCGGCCCAGGCCAGTGCCACGCAGGCCTTGCCGCCGGCCAGGTCGTCAATCATGGTGCTGGAGAACATGCGGATGTGCGGACGCACCTTGGCAAGCATTGCGGCCGCAGCCTTGTGGTCGGCCGGGTCGTTCGAATAGGCGTTTTTGCCCAGGTAATGCATGGCTGGCGGCAGCACTTCGGTTGGCGAGTCGAGGTAGGCAATACCGCAGGACTTGAGCTTGGCGGTGTAGACCGGGTTGAACACCAGGTCCCAGGCGTTCTCAGGCATGGGGGTGGAGCCCAGAGCCTTGGTCACTTTGGCTTTGTTGATGCCGACCGTGGTGAAGCTCCAGGCCCAGGGGACGAGGTAGGCGTTGCCCGGGTCGATGGTGCCCAGCTTTTCCATGATGGCGGGGTCAAGGTTTCCGTAGTTGGCGACCTTGGACTTGTCGAGCTTGGCAAGCAGGCCGCCGTCGATTTGCGGCTTGGCGAATACGGCGCCGGGCACCACGATGTCGTAGCCGGTGTTGCCCGCGACCAGCTTGGCGTGCAGGGCTTCGTTGTTCTCAAAGGTCTGGTAATTGACCTTGATACCGGTTTCTTTCTCGAAGTTGGCGATCATGTCCTTGGCGACATAGTCGGGCCAGTTGTAGACATTGAGCACTTTTTCTTCGGCGGAGGCAGCGGCCGGTGCGCTTGCAGCGGGAGCCGGAGTGGCCGCGACGGGCGCCTCCTCTTTTTTGCCGCAACCGGCAAGCACTGCCAGCAGGATGGTTGAAAACGCCAGATACCCAAGATGCTTTTTCATAATGTCCGCAACTCCTCTTAAAACTTGGAAGTGAAACCAGGAAACTCAAGCAAAAATCAGACCGGAGCAATTGTATAAGAGGGCTAGAGCCGCGGGAACTTTTTCTCCCCGCGGGCTTGCCTCCACAGTAGCCCGGCATCTGGGCCAATTCGCCTACAGCCAGACACGCCCAGGGACGGCTGCCCAAATGGCCTGCGCTGCATACGCTAGGGGCAATTCCCTTACGTTCAGCTCAGGAGAAACCCATGGGACTTACCCAGTGGTTAGGCCAGACCGCCATGAAGCCCTTCGCCCGTGCACTGCCCGTCATGGGCGACACCGAGCGGGCAGCACTGGAGGCGGGCACGGTCGGGTTCGAAGGCCGGCTGTTTTCGGGAACGCCCCATTTTGATGCCCTGCTGGCTACCGGACCCAATGTACTGAGCGCCAAAGAGCAGGCCTTCCTGGACAACGAGGTCACGGCATTGTGCGCACTGCTGGACGATTTCGCCATCGACCAGGCCGGCGACCTGCCAGCCGAGGTGTGGGCTTTCATGCGCGGCAGGCGCTTCTTCGGAATGATCATCCCCGAGGAATGGGGTGGCCTCGGCTTCAGCCACTACGCCCATGCCACGGTAGTGGCGCGCATCGCCACGCTCAACATTTCAGCCGCGGTCACCGTCATGGTGCCCAACTCCCTGGGCCCGGCCGAGTTGCTGCTGCGCTACGGCACCACCGAGCAAAAGCAGCACTACCTGCCGCGCCTGGCCGACGGCCGCGACCTGCCCTGCTTCGGGCTGACCTCGCCCTATGCGGGCTCCGACGCCGCGTCCATCCCAGACCGCGGCGTTGTCACCGCGCGCAAGATCGACGGCGTGATGGTGCGCGGCTTCAGTGTGAATTTCTCCAAGCGTTACATCACGCTGGCGCCCGTCGCCACCGTGGTGGGCCTGGCCTTCAACGCGGTGGACGAAACCCTGCCCGAAGGCCAGCGCAACCTGGGTATCACCTGCGCGCTGATTCCGGTGCCGCAGCCCGGCATGCAAATCGGCAGGCGCCATCGGCCGATGGACGCCGCCTTCATGAATGGCCCCATCGAAGGCCGGGAAGTCTTCATCCCCATGGACTGGATCATCGGCGGCGAGCAGCAGGTCGGCCAGGGGTGGCGCATGCTGATGGAATGCCTGGCGGCGGGGCGAGCCATTTCCTTGCCGGCGCTTGGCTCGGCCATGCAGCAAACTGCGCTCTTCGTGGCCAACGGTTACGGCCAGGTGCGGGAGCAATTCGGGCTGCCTATTGGCCGCTTCGACGCGATCGCCGGCGTGATTGCGGAGATGGCCTGCGAGCTGTATGCAACCGACGCGGCACGCCGCTACACCGCTGCCGTGCTCGACAAAGGAGAGCAGCCCAGCGTGGCCAGCGCCATCCTGAAAGTGCACCTGACCGAGGCCGGCCGGCGCGCCGTCAACCGCGGCATGGACATCCTGGGCGGCAAGGGGATCATCCAGGGGCCATCCAACCTGCTGTCGGTGGCTTACCGCGGCGCACCTATTGCCATCACCGTGGAAGGCGCCAACATCCTGACCCGCTCGCTGATCATTTTTGGGCAAGGCGCGGTGCGCTGCCACCCCTACGTGATGAAGGAAATGCAGGCCGTGCAGGGCAACGATGCGCAGGCGCTGGGGAAAGCGCTGATCGGCCATGGCGGACACATGCTGCGTAACTTCTGGCACAGCATCGCCGGTGCACCCCTGCGAGGCTCGCCTCCCGCGGGTCTGGAAAAAGAAGCCCGACTGATCGCCCGCCTGAGCAGCCAGTACGCACTGACCTGCGATCTGGCCATGGGCCTCCTGGGCGGCAAACTCAAGCGCATGGAGCTGCTGTCGGCCCGGCTGGGCGATGTGCTGGCCCACCTCTACATGGCCAGCGCCTGCCTTTGGCGTTATGCCTTCGAAAAGGATGCGGACATGCTGCCGGTGGCGCGCGCCGCCATCCGCGTGCAGCTCGACGAAGCTGGCGATGCGCTGGAAGCGCTCTACGCCAACTTTCCTTCGCCCCTCAGGCGTGTAGTAGGTGCGATGGTGCTGAACCGCAGCACGCGCCTGGCACCGCTACGCGATGTTCAGTTGCTGGAGCTGGCCAAACTCCTGCGCACCAGCCCCGCTGTCGTCAAGCGCCTGTGCCCTGACCTGGCCACACCGACCAGCGGCGGGCTGCGCGACCTGATGGATGCGCTGGATCTGGCAACGCAGCTCGGCGAAGAAACCGTGGCGCTGAACAAGGCCGTGCGCAGCAATCAGTCCATGGAACGCGCCGCGAAAGCCTCAAGCCGCCCGGACCTGGCGTTGGCTTATTTGCGCGCCGCCGACAAGGTGATCCAGGTCGACGACTTTGCGCCTTAGAACCTGTTCTTAAGCCGCGGCCCGGGTAAACAACCCCTTGTACTGCTCACGCAGCAAATTCTTCTGTACCTTGCCCATGGTGTTGCGCGGCAATTCGCTGACCACAAAGCAGTGCTTGGGAATCTTGAAGTTGGCCAGCTTCGATTTCAGTTCGCCCACAATCCTGCTGCCCTCGAGCACGACGCCCGGCTTGGCGATCACGACGGCCACGCCGACCTCGCCAAAATCCGGGTGCGGCACACCGACCAGCGCGCTTTCAGCCACGCCAGGCATGTCGTTGATATAGCCTTCGATTTCGGCGGGATAGACGTTGTAGCCGCCGCTGATGATGAGGTCCTTGCTGCGGCCCACAATGACGATGTAGCCGCTCTCGTCGATCTTGCCCACGTCGCCGGTCTTGAAGTAGCCGTCTGCGGTGAACTCTTCTTTTGTCTTCTCCGGCATGCGCCAATAGCCCTTGAAAATATTCGGGCCCTTGACCTGGATGCCGCCGATCTCACCGGCCGGCAATGACTCGCCGCCCTCGTCCTGCACACGCAGGCTGACACCCGGCAGCGCAAAGCCCACCGTACCACCGCGCCGCTCGGCACCCTCGTAAGGGTTGGACGTGAGCATCACGGTTTCCGACATGCCGTAGCGCTCCAGAATGGTGTGGCCGGTGCGCTCTTTCCACTCGTTGAAGGTCTCGATCAGCAAAGGCGCCGACCCCGCCACAAAGAGCCGCATGTTCCGGCAGGCCTCGCGCGTCAGCCCGACCTCGGCCAGAAGGCGCACATACAGTGTGGGAACGCCCATGAACACCGTGGCTTCGGGCAGTTTTTTCACCACCAGCTTGGGGTCGAATTTGGCCAGCCAGATCATCTTGCTGCCGTTGATCAGTGCCCCATGAATGGCTACAAAAAGGCCGTGCACATGAAAAATCGGCAGGGCATGGATCAGCACATCGCCACGGCCTTCGGGCCCTCCGGTAGCCGTCCAGCCCCAGGCATCTTTGAGCACGAGCGCATTGCTCAGCATGTTTCCGTGGGAAAGCATGGCGCCCTTGCTGCGGCCCGTGGTACCGCTGGTGTAGAGGATGGCGGCCAGGTCGTCCGCCTGCCGCGCCACCACTTCATGCTGGTCGCTGCAATGCGCCGCGCGATCCAGCAGCGAGCCTGTGCGGTCATCGTCCAGTGTGAACACGTTCTGCGTGCCGGCCTTGAAGGCGATCTTGCTGACCCAGCCAAAATTCTTGCTGCTGCAAACCATGACGGAAGGTTCGGCGTTACCGACGAAGTATTCAATCTCAGCGCTTTGGTAGGCAGTATTGAGCGGCAAAAACACATAACCGGCGCGCAGCGTCGCCAGGTAAAGCATCATGGCTTCCACCGACTTCTCGACCTGCACCGCCACCCTGGCCCCTTCAGGTAACCCCAGCGAAGCCAGCAGGTTGGCCATCATCGCAGTGCTGCGTTCGAGGTCGCGCCACGAATAGCAAAGGCCGTTGTCGGTTTCGACGGCGACTTCATTGAGCGAAGAAGGAAACGCGGCTCGAAGCGCTGCAAACAGGTTATGGTTTTTCATGGGTCAGGCTGGCTATGGTTGGAATGTCGGCCGCCCGGCGATCAAACCGGGGCAGGCGTTTTTCAGTGAAAGCGGCAATACCTTCCCGGTGCTCGGCAGAAGGTGCATAACGGTAGGCTTTTGCTATCAAATCAGTAGCTGGTTGCGCTGATCCAGTGGGCGCCAGAGCCCTGAATGCCTGTTTATTCAGGCGCGCGGCGCCGGGGGCAAGGGCGCAGGTGCGATCCACACAAGCCACGACCAGGGCCTCGACGTCATGGCCTGGCGCAACCTGGTTGAGAAAGCCGCGCTGCTTCATCTCGGCGGCCCCCACAACGGCGGCCGAAAGCAGCATCTCCCTAGCGGTCAGCTCTCCGGCGGCGCGCATCACCAGCGCAGCCTCGCGCGGTGCCATCGGGAAGCCGAGCTTCGCGATGGGTGCACCAAACTTTGCCGTATCGCCGGCAATGCGGATATCGCAGCAGCTGGCGATCTCAACGCCGGCGCCCATACAGTTGCCTTCGATCTGCGCGACGATGGGGACGTCGCAGTCCAGCATCGCCTGCAAGCCGCCCCATACATCGTCTTCATGAAACTCGCGCAGACTGCTCTCGTCAAACCGGAAGCCCGCATACTCGGAAATATCGCCGCCCGCGCAGAAGTGACCGCCCTCACCCCGCACCCGCACGCAGCGCAAGGCCGCGGTCTGCTGGATGCTCTCAAACACCGCGCGCAGCTCGCGCCACATGGCGCGAGACATCGCATTGAGTTTGCCGGGATGGGACAGGGTCACGAAGGCAAGCGGGCCCTTCACCTCCAGTAAAACGGCACCGGTCATCAACGGATCATTCGAGTTTGGCGCCGGAGGCTTTCACCACGGCTGACCAGCGTTTGACCTCGCTACTCACGAACGCGCCGAATTGCTGCGGCGTGAGATTGCCGAAGTCCGCGCCGTTGTTGGCCCAGATGGCTTTGAGCTCGTCGGTGGTGGCGGCTTTGCGCAGATCTTCAACGATGCGCGCCTGCACGTCTGCCGGCGTGCCCTTGGGCGCCCACATGCCGTACCAGGTGGTCACGGTGTAGTTGGGCAGGCCGAGTTCGCCGGCACAAGGCACATCCGGGAAAGCCGGGTTGCGTTTCGCGCCCGACACCATGAGCGCCTTGATCCGGCCGCCCTTGATATGGTTGGCGGAAGAACCCAGGCCGTCAAACATCATGTCGACATTGCCGGAAATCAAATCCTGCAGGGCCGGGCCCGCGCCGCGGTAGGGAATGTGGGTGATGAAGGTCTTGGTCTGCTGCTTGAACAACTCCCCGGCCAGGTGGTGCGAAGTGCCCGCGCCGGCCGAGCCGTAGTTGTACTTGCCCGGCGCCTTGCGCACAGCTTCAAGGTAGGCCTTGAAGTCGGCGAACGGCAAGTTGCGGGGGTTGACCACCAGCACCTGCGGCACGTTGGCCATCAGGGCCAGTGGCACAAAATCTTTCTCGATGTCGTAGTCCAGCTTGGGATACATCGAGGGCGCGATGGTGTGGTGCACTGCGCCCATGAAGAGCGTATAGCCGTCGGGCTGGGCCCTGGCAGCGATACTGGCCCCCAGCGTGCCGCCGGCGCCGCCGCGGTTGTCGATGATGAGCTGCTTGCCGGTCAGCTTCGCGAACTGGGCGGACAGGGGGCGGGCGAACGCGTCGGTGCCGCCACCGGCTGGAAACGGCACGATCATCGTCACCGGCTTGGTAGGCCAGGCTGACTGGGCATAGCTGCCGAGGGAAATTGTTGCGGCGCCAGCCGCAGCAGCACGCAGGATACCGCGCCGGGAATAAGCGTGAAAGTTGAATGTCATGTGTGTCTCCTGTCGTTGTTGAAGTCTGAAAGTAAAGGCAAAGGAAGCCAGGGAAAGACGGATAGATTCAGGCTTTTCGGTCGGCACCACCGCCGGATGCAATGCTAAGTACGCGTTCAAATGTACAAATCTTCAATGCTGCCTGATACGGGGATTTTCCCCTGTGCAAGCAATGCACGGTGCCGGTCCAGGCGCTTGAGGTCATAGAGGTAATTCACCATCAGGCCGTAGGATTGCCTGAGCCCTTTGGGCGTCGGGTCGCCCGCCCAGTTGATGCGTTCCACGCGCGCCCCGTTGCCCAGATGAAAGCGTGCCACCGGGTCCAGCGGCTTGCCCTCTTCCAGGGCTCGGCCCAGGTAATGGGCGGCGCAGTACAGCAGCATCTTTCGCACCGGCGACTTTTCACCGAGGGCCAGTGGGTTTTCTGCGGCGGTCAGCAGGTGCCCCGCAGTGGGCGGCTCAAACCCCACCGCCCGGCCCAAGGCGGCAAGCTCCTTGTCTCCCAGCGTTTCCAGCATGGCAGCCGCGTTCCCGCCCAGCCAGCTGCGAAACCCCGGAATCGGCGAAAGAGTGGCAAAGGTCTTTAGCTTGGGAAACTCCTCTTTCAGGGTCTCCACCACGCGCTTGATCAGTGAATCGCCAAAGCTCACGCCGCGCAGGCCAGCCTGCGTATTGCTGATGGAATAAAAAATCGCAGTGGTCGCACGGCTCAGATCCGAGGGCGCAGCCAGCTCATCGAGCAAAGGCATGATGTCGCCTGCAATCGTCTCGACCATCGCGACCTCGACAAAAATCAACGGCACCTCTGGAAGACGCGGGTGGAAGAAGCCATAGCAGCGACGGTCACTGTCAAGCCGGTTTTTGACGTCGGCCCATCCCTTGATGTCATGGACCGCTTCGTACTTGATCAGCTTTTCGATCAGTGATGCCGGTGAATCCCACGTGATGCGGCGCAGGTCGAGGAAACCGACATCGAACCATGTCGAGAACATGTATTCCATTTCGACATCCAGGGCCAGCAAGCGCTTGTCGGCCTTGAGGCTGGGCTGCATGTCGGCACGCATCTCGACCAGGAACTGGATGCCGCCCGGATAGACGCTGAAGCGTTGCAGCAGACGCCGGCGCGGCGAGACTGTGGCACGGCGGTAACGCACCTCGGCCACGGCCTCTTCGGGTGTGCCCACGGCAGCCGCAAACTGCGCCTGCGCAGCCTTGACCTTCTGCGGATTGGCGACGAACTGCTCACTCATCAGCATCCACAGGTCGCGGCGGCGAGCCGGGGTGGCGCCCTGGTACCAGGCCGCAATGGCCATGGCACGCCGGCCGCCTTCCACCTCACTCACACGTGGGTCGATGATGGCCTGCAGCTCCTGTAAGGTGCGGCGAAGTACGCGCGGCGACAGCGCTTCATCTTTGTGGCTCAAAGTTGCCTGAAGCCTCTCGTGCGTGCTTCGCGCAGGCAGCTCGACGCTCGTTGCTATCTTTTTTGTAGCTGCTTGCGCACGGTCTGCTTGCCCTGCGGCCGTTTTTTCTGTAAGCCCTTTCTCGCCTGCCGTGAGCCGCGAAACATTGCGGCTGAGCCAGTCTGCGGCGCTCATGAGGCCACCCTGGAGCGCTGGCTGCGGGAAAGGTCACGCAGCGCTTCGCGCTGGCGCGTCAGGTGGGTGCGCATGGCGGCTTCGGCACCTTCGCTGTCACGGCTTTTGAGGGCCGCAAACACCGTCATGTGCTCGGACAGGCTTTGCGCCAGCCGGCCCGGCGCGTGCAACTGCTGGAGCCGGGCAAGCTTCAATATTTTTCGCAGGTCCGCAATCGCCTGCGCGAGCCAGCGGTTATTGGCCAGCAGGATGATGGCCTCGTGAATGGCGAAATTGGTCGCGTAATAGTCATTGATCCGGCCGGCTTTGGCGTGGCTGTTAAGCCGCTCATGCAGGGTAGTGAGCGCAGCCAGATCGGCGTCAGTGGCATTGCGTGCCGCTTCGTAGGCGCAGCGCCCCTCCAGCAAGGCGATGACCGGGAAGATGTCGTCCAGGTCTTGCTCTGTCACCTCGTTGACAAAGCAACCCCGTCGGGGTTCGTGGCGCAGCAGCCCTTCCGAGGTCAGTACCTTGAGCGCCTCGCGCAGCGGCGTGCGGGAGATTTCCAGCCGTTCGCACAGCGCCACCTCGTCCAGGAAACTCCCGGGCGCCAGCTGGCCCGCAAAAATCTGCTCGCGCAGGGTATTGGCGACCTCCTGATGCAATGAACTCTGGACCAGACGCATGACAGACCCCTTTTGACCGGCTGAAGCAACGAACCCAATACCCGAGACATCCACCGAACCCGGCAACTGCGATGGCCCGGTACGTCCCGAAAAATCCACCTGTTTCCATACAACTACCCCAGCAGTGCCTGGAGTTTTCGGAATTTCGGCGGTAATTTCAAGTAATTACACATAATTATGAAAGCTAAAAAGCAGTCAGGCAAGTGACCTGTGCCCGAAAACGACAGGGAAAAACCCCTAGCGTCCCGAAGCGAGAGGATCAGGACGTCAAGTAGTCTTGACACCCCGAGCCATCGCCACTCAATAGCTGCCTGCGATGGATTTTCGGGGTTGCCCCTGCCGGGAAGCCCACACCCAGAGCCCTACACCCGCTGCGATCATGGGCACGCAAAGCCATTGGCCCATGCTCATGCCCAGGGCGAGGATGCCCAGGAAGTCGTCGGGCTCACGGAAAAACTCGGCGATGAAACGAAATACGCCGTAGCCGAGCAGGAAGGCCCCTGAGACCTGCCCCACCTTACGCGGCTTGCGCGCGTACAGCCAGAGCAGCACGAACAGCAACAAGCCCTCCATCAGGAATTGATAGATTTGTGAGGGGTGACGCGGCTGCATGGCGCCGCTGCCCGGAAATACCATGCCCCAGGGCAAAGCAGGATCGCTGAAGCGCCCCCAGAGTTCGCCGTTAATGAAGTTGCCGACACGCCCCGCCGCCAACCCTGTTGGAACACAAGGCGCCACAAAATCCATCACCTGCAGCCACGGCCGCTGGCGCGAGCGCGCAAACCACCACTGCGAGGCCAAGACACCCAGCATCCCGCCGTGAAAGCTCATGCCGCCCTGCCACACAAAAAAGATCTCAAGCGGATGCGACAGGTAGTAACCGGGTTTGTAAAAAAGGCAGTAGCCGAGCCGCCCCCCGATCACCACCCCCATGACGCCCAGGAACAGGATGTCTTCAATGTCCCTGCGCGACCAGGCGCCGGGGCCAGTGATGGACGCATAGGGCTCGTGGCGAAGGCGCCGCGTGGCCAGGAAGAAGAAGAGGCCAAAAGCCGCCAGATATGTCAGGCCATACCAATGGATGGCCAAGGGGCCCAACTGCAGGGCAACCGGGTTGATTTGCGGATGAATAAGCATGGGCCGTATTTTTGCATGCGGGGCTCGTAGGAGGGGGCTTACAGCGAGTCCGCCCGATTAAACTGGGAGCACCGCCGTACGTGGATCACACCATGCGTCATTTATCCCGTTTTACCGTTGCTTCAGGCTTGGGTTTGTTGTGCATACAACCCGCTGCGGCACACGTCTACCAATGCCTTGATTCAGCCGGCAAAAAGGTGTTTTCACCAACGCCCTGTGCGACCAGCGGCGGTGGCAATGAAAAGCTCATTGTCCGCGCACCGCCCCTGCCGCGGCACCAGCATCAATTGACGGCACGCCTATAACAGGCGTGCCCGGCGTGCTTTATGGCAATGGAAGAGCCGCCGCGGCACCCAAGGATTGGGCGGCGGAAAACGCTGCGGCGAATGCGCGGACAGCTGCTGCTGACCGATCCAGCGGCGGATCGCGCGAGGCCACGCCCTCGGCACTGGGCGGCCTGCGCAAAGGCGGTACCCAAACCCAGGCGCAGGCCTCCGACAAACAGATCATTGCCAATTGCGAAGCCAACCACGGCGCCCGCTGCAGCAGTGCCGGCGAAATAGCCCGACGAAGAATGGAGCAGCGCGAACTCACCGCAGCGGAAAAGCAGCAGCAGCAAAACGCGGTGGCGGCGCGCCGGCAACGCGAACGGGAAGAAGCCCTTGAGCGGTCTATGCGCCGATAAAGGCGATAAAGCGGGCAAGCGCCGGGTTGGCGCTGGCCCGCGGCCAGACCAGACTGGTCTCACAACCAGGCACCACGGCCGAAGCGCCCCGCACACCGCTACGCCTGGACGGTCTGCCAGCAGGCAGGCTGCGATACACCACGCCAGGGCGCTGAAACTGCCGCACGCTCTCGGGAACCCAGGCCACGCCGAGCCCGGCGGATACCAGGTTCACGATGGTCTGCATCTGGATGGCTTCCTGGGCAACCTGCGGCAATTGCCCTGCGGCGTGATACATCGCAAAAATCGCGTCATAGAGTGACGGAACGATTCGCCGCGGAAAGATCACTAAAGGCTCGCCCAGCAGATCAGCGAGCGCAAGCGTAGCCTTGCTTGCCAGCAAGTGCTGCCCGGGTAGCGCCACCACCAACGGGTCCTGGCTGATGCGCCGGCAGGCCAGGCCTGGCGGCGCGAAACCGGGGGAGTGCAGCATGAAGCCCGCGTCGATCTCTCCGCGCTCAAAAGCCTGCAGCTGCACGTCGCCGGTCGCCTCTATCAATTCCAGCTGCACCTTGGGGTATTGTTCGCGAAAGGCCAGCACCCAACGCGGCAACAACTCAAAACCGACCGTAGACACAAAAGCCAGCCGCAAGCGCCCGGCCTCGCCGTCCGCGCTGGCGCGCGCATATGCTGGAAGAGCCAGCGCACGTGTCAACAGGTCACGCGCTTCGGGCACCAGGGCAGCACCTGCCGTGGTGAGCTGCACGCTGCGCTTGGTGCGGTCGAACAATCTGAGGCCCAAATGCGCCTCCAGCTGCGCAATGGCCTGCGTGAGCGGCGGCTGGGTCATGTTGAGGCTTTTGGCAGCGTGGCCGAAGTGAAGCTCCTCGGCCACTGCCAGAAACTGACGCCACAGGCGAAGCTCGATCAAGGGCGGTTTATGGGAAGCGATGCGCGCGGTGCCGAGAATATCTTTCATATGCCATACATATTAATAGATGATTAATAATGGATTGGAAAGAATCAGTCAAAGCACGCATACTCTGTTTCTCCCGATGCATGCCCAAGGTCAAACGCGGGCAAGCCACAGTAGCCAACACCACGAGACACCCCATGGAAACCAAAACCGTCAACATCGTTGCCAACCCACGCAGCAGGAACATCACCGAGGGTAAATCGCGCGCGCCCAACCGCTCCATGTACTACGCCATGGGCTACGAGGCCGACGATTTCAAGAAACCCATGATCGGCGTGGCCAATGGGCACAGCACGATCACGCCCTGCAACAGCGGCCTGCAAAAACTGGCCGACGCGGCAATTGCCGGCATCGAGGAAGCTGGCGGCAATGCGCAGGTATTCGGCACACCCACGATTTCCGACGGCATGGCCATGGGCACCGAGGGCATGAAGTACTCCCTCGTGAGCCGCGAAGTGATCTCCGACTGCATCGAGACCTGCGTGCAGGGCCAGTGGATGGACGGCGTGCTGGTGGTTGGTGGCTGCGACAAGAACATGCCCGGTGGTCTGATGGGCATGCTCCGCGCCAACGTGCCGGCGATCTACGTCTATGGCGGCACCATCCTGCCGGGCACCTACAAGGGCAAAGACCTCAACATCGTCAGCGTCTTTGAAGCCGTGGGCGAAAACGCCGCCGGGCGCATGAGCGACGAAGACCTGCTGCAAATCGAGCGCCGCGCCATTCCGGGCACCGGCAGCTGCGGCGGCATGTACACGGCCAACACCATGTCCAGCGCTTTCGAGGCCCTGGGCATCTCACTGCCCTACTCCAGCACCATGGCCAATCCGCACGACGAGAAAATGAACTCGGCCAAAGAGTCGGCCAAGGTTCTGGTTGAAGCGATCAAGAAAGACATCAAGCCGCGCGACATCGTCACCAAGAAGGCGATTGAAAACGCGGTCGCCGTGATCATGGCAACCGGCGGCTCCACCAACGCTGTGCTGCACTTCCTGGCCATCGCCCACACGGCCGGCGTCGAGTGGTCGATTGATGATTTCGAGCGCGTGCGCCAGCGTACGCCAGTACTGTGCGATTTGAAGCCCTCCGGCAAATACCTCGCCGTGGATCTGCACCGCGCCGGCGGTATTCCACAGGTCATGAAAACACTGCTGGCCGCCGGCCTGCTGCATGGCGATTGCCTGACGATCTCCGGTGAGACCATCGCCGAGACGCTCAAGGATGTGCCTGAAGTTCCGCGCGCAGACCAGGACGTGATCCGCCCCATCGACAAACCCATGTACGCCCAGGGCCATCTGGCTATCCTGAAGGGCAATCTCTCACCCGAAGGCTGCGTGGCCAAGATCACCGGCCTGAAAAATCCCGTTATGACCGGCCCGGCCAGGGTGTTTGATGACGAACAATCGGCGCTTGCCGCCATCCTGGCCGGCAAGATCAAGGCCGGCGACGTGATGGTGCTGCGTTACCTCGGCCCCAAGGGAGGCCCCGGCATGCCTGAAATGCTGGCCCCCACCGGCGCGCTGATCGGTGCCGGCCTGGGTGAGAGTGTGGGCCTGATCACCGACGGCCGCTTCTCAGGCGGCACCTGGGGCATGGTGGTGGGCCACGTGGCGCCTGAAGCTGCGGCAGGCGGCAATATCGCCTTCATTAACGAAGGCGATTCGATCACCATCGATTCGAAGCAACTCCTGTTGCAGCTTAATATCAGTGACGTCGAATTGGGTAAACGCAAGGTCGGCTGGAAAGCCCCCGCGCCACGCTATACCCGCGGCGTCCAAGCCAAGTTCGCTTTCAATGCATCAAGTGCCAGCAAGGGTGCAGTGCTGGACGACTATTGATTTGATCCACTGACACGCAAAGAGCCCGTGAAGTTACAGATTTCACGGGCTCTTTGCTTTGAGACCAGCTGCCAGTTGCAAAAACCGGGTAAATTGACTGGCGTATCAGCAGGTTGTGCGGTATCGGGCTATTTCTTTTTCTTCGCCGAAAGCATACCCATGGCGTCGCGCTGTTTGTCAATGCGGTCTTGCTTGCGTTTATCCATCTTGTCCACTTCCCTGCGCTTGGTATAGCCGGTTGCATCCGCCCACCACCACCAGAGGGCTGCAAGCACGAATGGAGAAAGCACAATCCACCAGCTTAATGTGGCAACGGGCCCGATTTCGAGATACTTCAGTGCCAAAGCAACAATTCCAACCAATAGAAAAAACATCTGTAACTCCTCTGAATGTGTGGTGGTCTGGCCGGGTCAACCCTTGAAACCCGGTCAACCGGCACCACTACAATGACGTTAATTGACTGTAACCGAATCCACAACTCCCCACGAGGACAATCCATGAAACGCATTCTTTCGGTCATCGCTTCCATGGCTGCAGTTTTTGCAGTATCAACCCCTGCACTGGCGGATCTGCAACTGGCAACCGCGAAAAACTGCATGGCGTGTCATGCAGTTGACAAGAAACTGGTTGGCCCCTCCTACAAGGATGTCGCAGCCAAATATGCAGGGCAAAAAGACGCAGCCGACAAGCTGGCCGCCAAAGTCATCAAGGGCGGTTCAGGCGTCTGGGGCCCGGTGCCTATGCCAGCCAACGCCCAGGTAAGCCCAGACGAAGCCAAAAAGCTGGTTGCCTGGATCCTGACCCAGAAATAACCGAGGGCTTCTGGCCCATAAAAAAGCCCGTCAATGACGGGCTTTTTTTATGCGGCTTCAAAATCACGGCTTTTCAGACAACTGATCGAGAATGGCAGGGTTTTGTGGCCACGTCACATCGCTTCGCGATATGAATGTCCCCCAACCCTGCCCCAGCTTCGCTGACGCGGCTACGCCACGTTCTCGATCACTGCTTTTCAGACAGCTGATCGAGAATGGCAGGGTTTTCAAGCGTCGATGTGTCCTGGGTGATGGTCTCGCCCTTGGCGATGCCGCGCAGCAGGCGGCGCATGATCTTGCCGCTTCGGGTCTTGGGCAGGTTGTCGCCAAATCGGATGTCCTTGGGCTTGGCGATCGGGCCGATTTCTTTGCCCACCCAGTCGCGCAGCTCCTTGGCAATCGCCTTGGCTTCTTCACCCGTCGGGCGTGAACGCTTGAGCACCACAAAGGCCACAATGGCCTCGCCCGTCAAGTCATCGGGCCGCCCCACCACGGCGGCCTCGGCCACCAGCGTAGAGTGCGCTACCAGCGCCGATTCGATTTCCATGGTGCCCATGCGATGGCCCGACACATTCAGCACGTCATCGATGCGGCCGGTGATGCGAAAATAGCCGTTATCGACATTGCGCACTGCCCCGTCGCCGGCCAGGTAAATCGTGCCGCCCATTTCTTCGGGGAAGTAGCTTTTCTTGAAGCGGTCCGGATCGTTCCAGATCGTGCGGATCATGGAGGGCCAGGGCCGCTTGACGACCAGCATGCCGCCCGCGCCATTGGGGAGATCTTTGCCGGTTTCATCGACTATGGCGGTCATGATGCCGGGCAGTGGCAGCGTGCAGCTGCCGGGCACCAGCGGCGTGGCGCCGGGCAGCGGCGTGATCATGTGGCCACCGGTTTCGGTTTGCCAGAAGGTGTCGACGATGGGGCAGCGCTCGCCACCCACGTTCTTGTAGTACCACATCCAGGCCTCCGGGTTGATCGGCTCGCCAACAGAGCCCAGGATGCGCAGGCTGCTCAAGTCGGAGCGGGCCGGATGCACCTTCTCGTCAGCCTCGGCGGCCTTGATCAATGAACGGATGGCCGTAGGTGCCGTGTAGAAAATCGTGACCTTGTGTTTTTCGATCATCTGCCAGAAGCGGCCCGCATTCGGGAAGGTCGGTATTCCTTCAAAGATGATCTGCGTTGCGCCGGCAGCCAGCGGGCCGTAGGCCACGTAGGTGTGGCCGGTGATCCAGCCGATGTCGGCGGTGCACCAGAACACGTCGGCGGGCTGGATGTCGAAGGTCCAGTCCATGGTGAGTTTGGCCCAGAGCAGGTAGCCACCGGTGCTGTGCTGCACGCCCTTGGGCTTGCCGGTCGAGCCCGAGGTGTAAAGGATGAAAAGCGGGTGCTCTGCGCCGACGAACTCGGGCTCACACACCGGTGCCGCCTTGGCGGTGATCTCGTGCATCAGACTGTCGCGGCCAGCCACCATGTTGCAGGCGGTGGCCGTACGTTGGTAGACGATCACGTTTTTGATCGACTCGCAGCCGCCCATGGCGATGCCTTCATCGACGATGGCCTTGAGTGGCAACTCCTTGCCGCCGCGCAACTGGTAGTTGGCGGTGATGACGGCCACGGCGCCGGCGTCCTGAATGCGCTCCTGGAGGCTCTTGGCCGAAAAGCCGCCGAAAACCACCGAATGCGTGGCGCCTATGCGCGCGCAGGCCTGCATGGCCACCACACCTTCGACCGTCATTGGCATGTAGATGATGACGCGGTCGCCTTTTTTGATGCCGGCGCCTTTCAGCGCGCTCGCAAACTGACTGACCCTGGCATGCAATTCTTTGTAAGTGACGTTGGTGACTTTGCCGTCGTCGCTTTCAAAGATGATGGCTTTTTTGTTTTCGACCGGTGTGCCCAGATGGCGGTCCAGACAGTTGTAGGAAGCGTTAAGTTCACCATCGGCAAACCACTTGTAGAACGGAGCATTGGACTCATCCAGTGTCTGGGTGAATGGCTTCTTCCAGCTCAGGTTTTCGCGCGCCAGGCGAGCCCAAAACCCTTCAAAGTCCTTCTCGGCTTCTGTGCACAGCGCCTGGTAAGCCGGCATACCCGAAATACGCGCGGCCTTTACAGTGGCCGGTGTCGGCGGAAAGATGCGATTTTCAACCAGGGTGGATTCGATCGCGGATGAAGGGGCGCTCATTGGTTTTGTCTCCTGTTTGTCACTGAATGCGTGGTACTGTCTTCTGCCGCACTTACAAGCCACTGACTGGCTTGAACCTTACAACTTCTGCAATTGAAGGGGTATCTACCCTCCCCCTACAATGCCGCAAACCCCCAGCTTACGCCATCATGACTGAACCCACTCAATCCCCTGCCCCTGCCAAAATCTCACCCCTGCGCCCGCTGCCCAACCTGATTTTCGCCAGCCGCTGGCTGCAACTGCCGCTTTACCTCGGCCTCATCGCCGCGCAGGCCGTCTACGTGGTGCACTTTCTAGTGGAACTGTGGCACCTGATTGAAGCCGCATTCGGGAGCCAGACCGCGTTGCAGGCACTAATCACCAGCATAGGCTACAAGACCGCCATACCCGTCGTGTCGCTCAACGAAACGGTCATCATGCTGGTGGTGTTGGCGCTGATCGACGTGGTGATGATCTCCAACCTCTTGATCATGGTGATCGTGGGTGGCTACGAAACCTTTGTGAGCCGCATGAACCTGGAAGGCCACCGCGACCAGCCCGAATGGCTGAGCCACGTGAACGCCTCGGTATTGAAGGTCAAGCTGGCCACGGCCATCATCGGTATCAGCTCCATCCACCTGCTGAAGACATTCATCAACGCCGACAACTACACCGACAAGGTCCTGATCGCGCAAACGGTGATCCACATCACCTTCCTGCTGTCGGCCATTGCGATCGCCTACACCGACAAGATCATGTCGGGCATCGCCGCGCAAAAGCACTGACCGCGTCACGCCAGGCGGTCTTAGCCCGGTGCTTTTTCGGCGGCGCTGGTGCGCAGCAGCATCAGTGCACCCAGCACCCCAGACAGCAGTGAGCCGCACAGCACACCCAGCTTGAGCTGTGTCTCGTACGCCGCATCCTGGCCGGCAAACGCGAGCGCACCGATGAAAAGGCTCATGGTGAACCCCACGCCGCAGAGCAGGCAAACGCCAAAAAACTGACTCCAGCCGGCCCCGGCAGGCAGGCGCGCGCCGGCAAAACGGATCAGCAGCCAGGAAGCGCCAAACACACCGATCGCCTTGCCAAACAGCAGGCCCGCGGTGATGCCCAAGGGAACACTCTGAAGAAGTGTTGCTGGCGTCACACCCTGTAGCGATACACCCGCATTCGCGAAAGCAAACATCGGCAACACCGCAAATGCCACCCAGGGGTGCAGCGCATGCTCTGCTGCCTTCAAAGGCGAGCCGCCCTTCCCGTCTGACAGCGGGATCGCCAGCGCGGTCACGACGCCTGCGAGCGTCGCATGGATGCCGGACTTGTAAACGAAGAGCCAGATCACCAACCCCACCGCCACATAGGGTCCTATGGCCATCACTCGCATACGGTTAAATGCCAGCAAGACCAAACCGCCAATGCCGGCGGCCATCAATGCCGTTACCGACAAGCCCTCTGTATAGAAAAACGCAATGATCAGGATGGCGCCGAGGTCGTCAATGATGGCGACAGCCGTCAAAAACACCTTGAGCGATGCCGGCACACGGCTGCCCAGCAGCGCCAGGATGCCCAGCGCAAAGGCGATGTCGGTGGCCGCCGGAATCGCCCAGCCGCGCATGGCGACAGGGTCGCCTGCATTGATCGCCATGTAGATGAGCGTCGGCGCCACCATGCCCCCCAGCGCGGCGCCTGCCGGCAAAAGCGCCTGGGCACGCGAAGCCAGCTCGCCTTCGATCAGCTCGCGCTTGATTTCCAGCCCCACCAGAAAGAAGAACACCGCCATCCACAGGTCATTGACCCAGTGCAGCAGCGACTTCGAAAGCACCAGCAAATCACCACCGACACGCAATTCGCCGGGCAGTTGCACAAACCGGTTGTAAGCCTCACCCCATGGCGAATTGCTCAACACCAGCGCAGCCACAGCGGCCAGCGCCAGCACCACGCCCGAAAGCGATTGCGAATTGATGAACTGGTTGAGGGTGCGGTGGACAAACTTCAGCATGCCCTATTGTCCCAGACCCGCAGGATGGCGGCCCATCGCACTGCAGGCTCCAGGCCGCAATCCTGCTCTCTATTGCGCGGACTGAGGAAGAGGACCGAAGCTGGCAGCCTTGTCGGAAGCAGCTGCAGGCAGCACGGCCTTTTCCATCTCGGCACGCCGCATCGGGCGCAGCACATACCAAGCCATCAGCGCCGCAATCGCATTCATGACGCTGCCAACGATAAAGACGGCGTGCCAGTTGCCGGTCATTGCGGTCAGCACGCTGGACAGCGGAACCAGCAGCGACGCAGTGCCCTTGGCGGTGTACAGCAGGCCGGCGTTGGAGGCCGCGTACTTGGAGCCAAACGTATCGGCGCAGGTCGAAGGAAAGAGGCTGTAGATCTCGCCCCAAGCGAAGAACACCATGCCCGTGAGTACCACGAAGGCAACCGGGTTATGGCCAAACTGGTAGAGAGCCAGGATGCCCACCGACTCGATGCCAAAGGCGATCAGCATCGTCTTTTCACGACCGATCTGGTCCGACACCCAACCAAAGAACGGACGGGTGAGCCCGTTGAGCACGCGGTCAATGGCCAGGGCAAATGTGAGCGCCGGCAGTGCCAGGCCCATGATGCTGACGGGCACTTCGCCGACGTTGAAATCCTTGGCGATAGGTCCGAGCTGGGCCGTTGCCATCAGCCCGCCGGCCGCCACCATCACGAACATGACGTACATCACCCAGAACACCGGTGAACGCAGGACCTCGGACGGTGTGTAGTCGCGCCGGCTCTGCTGCACATTGATCGTGGAGATCGAGCCGCTCCTGGCCAGGTTCGCCGGTGCCCGCGTCAGCAGGAACGACACGACAAATACGATCACGCCCTGAATGATTCCGAAATACAGGAAGGCAGACTGATAGCCACTGCCCTTGATCATGGCCGAGATCGGAAGAATGGTGAGCGCGGAGCCCGCACCGAAGCCCGCGGCTGTCAGGCCCGCAGCCAGGCCGCGGCGATCCGGAAACCACTTTAAGGCGTTGCCGACGCAAGTGCCGTACACCGCGCCCGCGCCAATGCCGCTGATCGCAGCAGCGATGTAGAGCAACATCAGCGAATCGGCGAAAGAGTTGATCACCCAACCGATGCCGCAAAGAATGCCGCCGACCATGACCACCGGACGTGGCCCGAAGCGGTCAACCAGGTAGCCTTCAATCGGCACGAGCCATGTTTCAGTCAACACAAAAATCGTGAAGGCCACCTGAATGGCGGCTTTGCTCCAGCCGTACTTGTCGGCAATGGGATTCACAAAAAGGGTCCAACCATATTGCAGGTTGGCAATCATCGCCATGCAGACGATGCCCAAGAGAAGTTGTATCCAGCGATGGGCGCTGGATGGCGCGCGGGTTGCCGTATTGGCGTATGTCATTGATGTCTCCTGTCGCTTTTATGCCGTGGAAATTGCAATTGCAATCGTTGATGCTGTTGTTGTGAGCGGATTGTGAGAGCGGACATTTATGAGCCCATTGACCGCGATCAAGTTTGAAAAAAACTTTACACATCGCTCAAAAAAACGAAAGCGGATTGAAAGAATCGCGCTATGCCAAACCCCGGCCACTGCGATGGATTTGATTTACAGGATGGGGAGTGCGTGTGTTAGCGGCGCTGAGCATGAGCGCGCAATGCGATCAGCAAGTGCCCGGCATTGCACCGGGCCCAGAAGGCACTGAAAGGGAAACAAGAGAAAACGAGCAGCCGCGTTACGCGGCCTATTGCTGGTGGCGCAAACCACCCGGCAAAAATTAGCGGGCCCGCAGCGCGCTGATAAAAATAGACAGCGGCGTAGCAGCAATCAACTCACGCAGCACAAAGCGTACGCGCGCTTTGGTTGCGGGCTGGGCAATCGTCAAGTACAAGGCGAAGGCAGTCATGAATTTCCTTTGTGGCGTGAACATCTATGGACACAATCATAGGGTAAACCCTTAACCCACTCAATCCATCTGCTAACCGCCCCGAACCGGGTGTGGTCAGCGTGAGCCCACCATGTTTTCAGGCCGCACCCAGGCATCAAACTGCTCGCCCGTGACATGGCCGGAGGCCAGCGCCGCATCGCGCAGGCTGCTGCCTTCCTTGTGCGCCTTTTTGGCGATGAAGGCGGCCTTGTCATAGCCGATGTGCGTATTGAGCGCCGTCACCAGCATCAGCGAGCGGTCAACCAGCTCGGCGATGCGTTCGCGATTCGGCTCAATGCCGACGGCGCAGTGGTCGTTAAAGCTCACCATGCCATCGGCCAGCAGACGCACGCTTTGCAAAAAGTTGTGCGCCACCATGGGCCGGAACACATTGAGCTCGAAGTTGCCCGAGGCACCGCCGAAGTTGATGGCCACGTCGTTGCCGAACACCTGCGCCGCCAGCATGGTGACGGCTTCGCTCTGCGTGGGGTTGACCTTGCCCGGCATGATGGACGAGCCGGGCTCATTTTCGGGAATGCTGAGTTCACCAATGCCGCTGCGCGGGCCACTGGCCAGCCAGCGCACGTCGTTGGCGATTTTCATCATGCTGGCGGCCAATGTCTTGAGCGCGCCGTGCGCATGCACCAGGCCGTCGACCGAGGCCAGCGCCTCGAACTTGTTGGGTGCAGTCACAAAAGGCAGGCCTGTCAGCGTGGCCAATTCGGCCGCCACCTGCTCCGCATACCCCTTCGGTGCATTGAGCCCCGTACCAACGGCGGTGCCTCCGAGTGCAAGCTCATACAAATGCGGCAAGGCCGCGCGGACATGCTTTTCACCGTGGTCCAGTTGCGCGACATAACCCGAGAACTCCTGGCCCAGAGTGAGTGGCGTCGCATCCTGCAGATGGGTACGTCCAATCTTCACGATGCTGTCGAAGTCTTTGGCTTTTTGCGCCAGCGTCTCGCGCAACTTCGCAATCGCCGGCAGGAGCTTGTGCGTCATGGCCTCCACAGCGGCCACATGCATGGCGGTGGGAAAAACATCATTGGACGACTGGCTGCGGTTGACGTCGTCGTTAGGGTGCACCAGCCGGCCTTCGCCGCGCTCGCCGCCCAGGATTTCACTGGCGCGGTTGGCCAGCACCTCGTTGACGTTCATATTGGTCTGCGTGCCCGAGCCGGTTTGCCAGACCACCAGGGGGAATTCGTCCGCATGCCCGCCCGCGATCACCTCGTCGGCTGCGGCCACGATGGCCTTTGTTTTTTTCTCGTCCTGAAGGCCCAACGCATGGTTGACCCTGGCCGATGAGCGCTTGACCTGCGCCAGCGCCTTGATGATTTCGCGTGGCTGCTGCTCGCCCGAGATGTCGAAATTCTGCAGCGAGCGCTGCGTCTGCGCACCCCAGAGTTTGTTGGCCGGTACCTCGATAGGACCAAAGGTATCGCGCTCGGTGCGCGTGCTGTTTGTCGTCATGGAAATATCCTGCGCGTCAAAAAAAGATGGTGAAGAGTCCTAGTATGACCGCAGACGAGAAAGATTCTCATTTGAAGGGTTTTGAATCCTCTCGCCCGACATGCCCGAGTCGCCCACCCTAGGGCGGATAATTGCGGGGTTTGCCCGAAATTTACCCGAAACGCCCCTCATAACGACGACCCACCATGACCACGATCAAGCAAGCCGACCTCATCGAATCCGTAGCCGCTGCCCTGCAGTACATCAGCTACTACCACCCCACCGACTACATCGCCCACCTGGCGCGCGCCTATGAGCGCGAGCAAAGTCCGGCCGCCAGGGATGCGATTGCACAGATCCTCACCAACAGCAAGATGAGCGCGACAGGCCAGCGCCCGATCTGCCAGGACACCGGCATCGTCAACGTGTTTCTCAAGGTCGGCATGGACGTGCGCTGGGAAGGCTTCACCGGCAGCATTGACGACGCGATCAACGAAGGCGTGCGCCGCGGCTACAACCACCCCGACAACACCTTGCGCGCCTCTGTGGTGGCCGATCCTCAGTTCGACCGCAAAAACACCAAAGACAACACACCGGCCGTGATCTTTACCGAGCTGGTGCCCGGCAACAAGATCGACGTGACCGTGGCAGCCAAGGGCGGCGGCAGCGAAAACAAAAGCAAGATGGTCATGCTCAACCCAGGCGACTCGGTGGTCGACTGGGTGCTCAAGACCGTGCCCGCCATGGGCGCCGGCTGGTGCCCACCCGGCATGTTGGGCATAGGCATTGGCGGCACCGCCGAAAAAGCCATGCTGATGGCCAAGGAAAGCCTGATGGACGACCTCGACATGTACGAGTTGCAGGCCAAGTCGACCTCGGGCGCCAAACTGAGCAAGACCGAAGAGCTTCGCCTCGAGCTGTTCGAGAAGGTCAACGCGCTGGGCATAGGCGCGCAAGGCCTGGGGGGCCTCACCACCGTGCTCGACATCAAGATCAAGATGTACCCGACGCATGCCGCCAGCAAGCCCGTCGCGATGATCCCCAACTGCGCCGCCACGCGCCACGCGCATTTCGTGATGGACGGCAGTGGCCCGGTCTACCTCGACCCGCCTTCGCTGGATCTCTGGCCCAACGTGAACTGGACGCCCGACTACAAGAAGAGCAAAAAAGTCGATCTCAATACGCTCACGAAAGAAGAGGTCGCCAGCTGGAAGCCAGGCCAGACCTTGCTGCTCAACGGCAAGATGCTGACAGGCCGCGACGCCGCACACAAGCGCATTCAGGACATGCTGGGCAAGGGCGAAAAGCTGCCGGTGGATTTCACCAACCGCGTCATCTACTACGTCGGCCCGGTCGATCCCGTGCGTGATGAAGCCGTAGGACCTGCCGGCCCGACCACTGCCACCCGCATGGACGGCTTCACTGAAATGATGCTGGCCGAGACCGGCCTGATCTCGATGATCGGCAAATCGGAACGCGGCCCCGTCGCCATCGAAGCCATCAAGAAGCACAAGAGCGCCTACCTGATGGCTGTCGGTGGCGCTGCCTACCTGGTCAGCAAGGCCATCAAGACCGCCAAGGTCGTGGGCTTTGCCGATCTCGGCATGGAAGCGATCTACGAATTCGACGTGGTCGACATGCCGGTGACCGTGGCGGTGGATGCGGGCGGCACCAGTGCGCACATCACCGGCCCGGCCGAGTGGCAAAAGAAAATCGCCACCGGCGAGTTCAAAAACATTCCCGTCGCAGCCGCGTGAGCGAAGGCCATGCAGACGCCGACCGGCCGGTCGGCGTGTTCGACAGCGGCGTGGGCGGCCTTAGCGTCTTCAAGGCATTGCGGGCCCAATTGCCCGCGGAGTCCTTCGTCTACCTGGCCGATGCGGGCTTCGCGCCTTATGGCGAGCGCGGCGACGCATTTGTCATTGAACGCACGCGCGCCGTCGTGCGCAAATTGCGCGAAGAGCATGCGATCAAGGCACTGGTGATCGCGTGCAATACCGCGACGGCGGCCGCCGTTCACCTCGTACGAACCGAGCACCCAGACCTGCCGCTGGTCGGAGTCGAACCGGCGCTCAAGCCGGCCGTCGTGTTGAGCAAGACACGCCGCATAGGCGTGATGGCGACGCGCGGCACGGTGGCAAGCGCCAAGCTGCGCGCGCTGCACGATTCGTTGAAAGGCCAGGCCGAGTTCATCCTGCAGCCGTGCGACGGGCTGGCCGATGCGATCCAGAACCATGATGTGACGCAGATCAGTGCTTTATGCCGTGAATACACGCAAGCGATCGGACCCTTCGGCGGCCAGGCCGGGCAGGTCGATACCCTGGTGCTGGGCTGCACGCATTACGCCTTCGCGTGGGACACATTGCAGGAAATGGCGGGCAGCGATGTCCGCCTGATCGAAACCGGCGAGCCGGTCGCACGGCAGACCCGCCGTTTGCTCGAAGCCACCGGGCAGTTGCAGCAAGGCGACACGCCCGGCCGCATCACGCTCCTGACAACGGGTCGGCAAGAGGCGCTGAACGCAGCCGCGCAACGCTGGCTGGGCCTGCAGCTATAGCACCGCAGTGCCGGCAGGACTCGCCGGTGCCGGGCGCAGCTCTGCTTTTCCGGTAACGCGCCCGGGGCGTCAACCGGTATTCGCTATTGTTTTAATAGCTGCTCGCGCACGCTCTTATTGGGCTGCAGCCCTAAAACCCTTCAAACCAGCAGGCAAGCCGCTTCGGTCTGGTCGTCCAGGCGGCGAAGCTCGGGCACCTCTTCGGCGCAACGTGCAATGGCCTGCGGGCAGCGCGTGCGGAACACGCAGCCCGAAGGCGGGGACATGGGCGACGGCAAATCGCCCTGCAGCAGCTGGATCACCTTCTTTCTCTCCAGCGCCGGGTCGGGAATCGGGATGGCCGACAGCAACGCCTGCGTGTAGGGGTGGCGCGGCGCGGCATACAACGCTTTCTTTTTCGCCACTTCCATTTCATGCCCCAGGTACATCACCAGGATGCGGTCGCTGATGTGTTTGACGACGGCCAGGTCATGCGCGATGAAGATCAGCGCCAGGCCCATGGACTTTTGCAGGGCCTTGAGCAGGTTGATGATCTGTGCCTGGATCGAGACATCCAGAGCCGACACCGGCTCGTCGCAGATGATGAGCTTGGGCTCCAGGATCAAGGCGCGCGCGATGCCAATGCGCTGGCACTGGCCGCCTGAAAATTCATGCGGGTAGCGATTGATCTGCTGCGCCATCAGGCCGACGCGGCCCATCATGGCCTTGACGCGCTGCATCACTTCGGCCTCGGGCATGTGCGGGCGATGCGTGCGCAAAGGCTCGGCAATGATTTGCGCGATGGTCATGCGCGGGTCCAGCGAAGCCAGCGGGTCCTGGAAGATCATCTGGATGTCTGACCTGACGCCCAGCCAGGCTTGAGATGAAGCGCCCGTCATCTCCTGGCCCATCCAGACAATGCTGCCGGCGGTAGCGGGAATCAGGTTCAGCACCGCACGCGCCAAGGTGGATTTTCCGCAGCCCGACTCACCCACCACGCCCAGCGTTTCTCCCGCATGAATGTCGAAGGAAATGCCGTCCACGGCTTTCAGGATTCGCGCCGGCGACCAGGGCCAGGCGCCGCTTTTGATCCTGAAGTGCACTTTCAGGTCGCGCACCGACAAAATAGGTTGAGAGGCATCACGCATGGACCGCTCCCCTGGCCGCAAGTTCAGACACAGCTTCACTTGACTTGTGGCAGGCCCTCAGCACCGCCGGGTTGTGCGAGGCCGGCAGCAACGCGGGCATCACGTCCCGGCACTGCTCGCTGGCCAGCGTACAGCGTTCGCTGAACGGGCAGCCCTTGGGAAGTCGCGCCATGTTGGGCGGTGCACCGGGGATGGCCACAAGCGCTTCATCGTCGGCGTCCAGCCGCGGTATCGCGCCCAGCAGTCCTACGGTATACGGATGGGAAGCGCCATAAAAAATGCTGTCGGCGCTGCCCTGCTCCATCACACGCCCGCCGTATAGCACCATCACCTCGTCGCACAGACCGGCTACCACGCCCAGGTCGTGCGTGATCATGACAATCGCGGTGCCGAAGTCGCGCTGCAGGTCGCGCAGCAAGGCGATGATCTGCGCCTGCACCGTCACGTCCAGCGCCGTGGTGGGTTCATCGGCGATCAGCACTTCGGGCTCGCAGAGCAAGGCCATGGCGATCATCACGCGCTGGCGCATGCCGCCCGAAAACTCGTGCGGATACATGGTGATACGCCGCGCAGCTTCCGGGATCTTGACCGCATCGAGCAGTTGCACCGACCTGGTGCGGGCGGACTTGCGGTCAAAGCCCTTGTGGAACTGCAGCACCTCGGTCATCTGCCGCTCTACCGTCAGGTAGGGATTCAGCGAAGTCATCGGGTCCTGGAAGATCATGGCCACGCGGTTGCCGCGTATCTTGTTGAGCTCGGCCGGCTTCATGGCCAGCAGATCCTGGCCCTTGTACAAGGCTTGGCCGGTGGCTTTGCCATTGCCCGCGAGCAGCCCCATCATGGCCAGCACGCTCTGACTCTTGCCGGAGCCACTCTCGCCGACGATGCCCAGGGTCTGGCCGCGCTCCAGTGAAAAGTTGATGCCGTTGACGGCGTAGACCAGTCCGTCCTGGGTCTGGAACTGGACGCCTAGGTTGTTGACTTCAATCAGGCTCATGGTGCGGCTCAGCGGTCTTTGGGATCGAGCGCATCGCGCAGGCCGTCCCCGATGTAGTTGAAGCAATAAAGGGTCAACGAGAGCATGCCCGCCGGAAACAGTAGCATCCAGGGCGAGACTTCCATGACGGATGCACCGTCGTGGATCAGGACGCCCCAACTCGTCATGGGCTCCTGGATGCCCAGCCCAAGGAACGACAGCACGGACTCGACCAGGATCACGGCCGGCACGGTGACCGTGGTGTAGATCGCGACGATGCCCAGAAGATTGGGAACAACGTGCTGGAAAATGATGCGCCGCGTGGGCACACCCAGTGCGCGGGCTGCTTCGATGAACTCCTTGGAACGCAGCGACAGCGTCTGGCCCCGCACCACGCGTGCCATGTTCATCCAGGAAAATACCGTGATGGTGATCACCACCAGGTAAAAGGCCCGCCCCAATATGGTCACCATCAGGATGGCGATCAGCAGGTAAGGCACGGCATACATCATGTCGACGACGCGCATCATGAAGGCGTCTACCCTGCCGCCGATGAAGCCGGCTGTCGCACCCCAGACAATGCCCAGCGTGACGGCCGACATCGTCGCGAGGAACCCCACCAGCAGCGACACGCGGCCGCCCACCAGGCTGCGCACCAGCAGGTCACGGCCGGACTCGTCGGTGCCAAAAAAATGGACATTCTTGAGCGTGGGTGGCAGGCTCATCGCGTCCCAGTCGGCCGCATCGAAGGCATGCGGCAGCAACCAGGGCCCGACGATGCAGCACAGCGTGATGAATGCCAGCAGGTACAGGCTGAACACCGCGGCCTTGTTGCGCATGAAGCGTACGCGCGCATCCGCCCAGGGGCTGCGGCCGTGGATATCGGCGTCGGCCAGCGTCTGGCCAACAGCCGCGGCGAGCTGGTCTTGTCTGGTTTTTTGTTCAAACAACATGCAGGCCTCTGTTCAGTACCGAATCTTCGGGTCGAGCAAGGCGTAGGCCAGGTCCACCAGCAGGTTCAGCGTGACGGCAATCACGGTCACCAGTACAACGAGGCCCAGTACCAGCGTGTAGTCGCGGTTGGCAGCGCCGTTGACGATCAGCTTGCCGATGCCCGGCAGGGAGAACACCGACTCGGTCACGATAGCCGACGTGATCGATGAGATCGCCAGGGGGCCCATGACGGACACCACCGGCAGCAGCGCGGGCTTGAGGGCGTGGCGCAGGATGACGGTGCGCATGGGAAGGCCCTTGGCGCGCGCGGTGCGGATGAAATTGCTGTGCAGCACCTCAATCAGGCTGCCGCGCATGACGCGCGCGATGGTGGCCACGTTGATGAAGATCAGCAGCAGCATGGGCAGGATCATGAAACGCGGGGCGAAATTGCTCCAGCCCCCGGCCGGCGCCCACTTGAGCCAGACGGCGAACACCAGAATCAGGACAGGGCCGATCACAAACGAGGGAAACACATGCCCGGCGTTGCCGAGCAGCATCACCCCGTAGTCGACCGCACTGTTCTGGCGCACGGCGGCCACCGTGCCAAGGAACACACCGAGAAAGAAGGAGATGACGATGGCGCCCCCACCTATCGCGGCGGAAACCGGCAGCGCATTGGCGACCAGTTCATTGACAGACCAGTCGGCATAACGAAACGAAGCGCCCAGGTCGCCGTGCAGGAGGCTGTTGAGGTAGTACAGGTACTGCTGCCACAGTGGCAGATCGAGGTGGTACTTGGCCTGCAGGTTGGCCAGCACTGCCGCGGACACCTTGCGTTCGTCGTCAAAAGGCCCGCCCGGCGTGCCGTGCAACAGGAGATAGCAGACAGTAACGACGGCCAGCAAGGTGGGAATCGTCGCCAGGATGCGCCTGAAGGTGTAGGACCACATGGGGAATATCTCCGGGCTAGGTCAATGTCAGTGTGAGCGCCTGAACGCGTGGGCCAGACACAGCTTAGCCCTGAAAAGCCTGCGAGGCATCAGAAAAAAACATTGAAAGGCGGTGGAAAGCAGATCAAGGACAGGCAGGCGCACGGCGGCGCCCGCCATTCGGACATCAATGCTTGATGATGTACAGGTCCTTGCCGCGGTAGCGGTCCAGCGCGTTGGTGGTCGAATAACCCCCCACATAAGGCTTGACCAGCCGCGGCACGGTGTATTGCAGCAAAGGGATGATGGGATAGTCTTCCATGATCATCTTTGCGGCTTGCGTCAGCAGCACCTTGCGCTTGGCCGGGTCCATCGACTGGTTGCCTTCGTCGATCAGCGCCGAGGCCTTGCGGTTGCAGCTGTTGTGGTAGTTCTGGTCGGAATCGCACTGCACCAGCGTGAGCCAGGTGGTGGCGTCGTTGTAGTCGGCGATCCAGCCGTTGCGGGCGATCTGGTAGTCCTTGTCGGTGCGCTTCTTGATGAGCACCTTGAACTCCATCGCTTCGAGTTCAACGTCCAGGCCCAGCTTGGTCTTCCACTCAGAGGCCGCGAAGATGGCCATTTTCTTGTGGTAATCGCTGGTGTTGTAGGAGAACTTGAGCTTGGTGCCGGGTGGAAGATTCGCTTCCTTCAGGAGCTTTTTGGCTTCGGCGATCCGCTTGTCGGCGGGCCACTTGGCCCAGTCGTAGGAAGTAACGTCAGCGCCCGAGGTGCCTTTGACGATCACACCGTAAGCAGGCGTCTGGCCGTCGGCCGTCACGCGCTGCGCGAGGATGTCGCGGTCCAGCGCCATCGACAGCGCCTTGCGCACACGGATGTCCTTGAGTGCCGGGTCCGCGTTGTTGAGGGAGTAATAGCGCAGGCCCAGCATGTCGGTGTTGCGGATTTCCTTGGGGTACTGTGCCTTGTACTTGTCAAAGGTGCCGGGCGGCAACTGGTACACCCAGTCGTTCTCACCCGACTCATATAGCTTCACGTCAGCATTGCCGTCTTCGACCGAGAGGTAGGTGAGCTTGGTGAGCTGGACGTTCTTCGCATCCCAATACGCCGGGTTTTTGACCAGGATGATCTTGCTGTTGACCTGCCAGTCTTTCAGCGAGAACGCGCCGTTGTTCACCATGTTGGCGGGCCGGGTCCAGTCTTTACCGAATTTCTCGATGGTGGCTTTATGCAAGGGTGCGAGCTGCGGATTGGAAACGACCTCGGGCAGGAAGCCGACCGGGAAAGGTGTCCTGATTTCCAGGGTGTAGGGGTCGATGGCCTTGACGCCGAGTTCGGTGACGGGTTTCTTGCCTTCAATGATCTCTTTGGCGTTGAGCAGGAAGACGCCGTAGGTGGAAGCGTATTTGGAGGCGGTCGCCGGATCGACGAAGCGGCGCATGCTGTAGATGAAGTCTTCGGCAGTCACCGGGTCGCCGTTGGACCATTTGGCGTTCTTGCGCAGCTTGAAGACCCAGGTCAGGGGGTCCATCTGCTTCCAGCTCTCTGCCACGGCGGGGACGATCTTGCCGTTTTGGTCGGCAGCAGCCAGCCCTTCGAACATGTCGCGGATCACGTTGTTGGCCGGAACGCCGGTCGCCAATGCGGCGTCCAGGGTTTCAGGCTCGGAGCCATTGTTGCGGACCAGTTCCTGCGTCTCGTGCAGCTTCACGCCCGCGGGCACCGTGGCCGCAACCGCCAGGCCAGCCAGGCCGGCCAAGGCCAGCAGCACGGCACTTGTCAGCGCCTTCGTCGTCCAGTTTGAGTTCATGCCTGTTGCACTCCCGAATAGAAAATTGGCGGGCTTTTGGCCCGCCATGGTTGATGGAACGGGGAGCCTCCCGTGAGAGGAGCCCCGTTTGCCTGTCAGTCGGCGCGAATATACCGCCGCGCCAGACGCGGCCCCGTAGGGAGTAACCCTTCAGCAATTACCGTGCCTTCACGAAGCCATTGGTGGCGCGGAAGTCAGGGAGATACATAGGGAACACTTGCTCACAATTGAACGAGCGAGGCGCACAGGAGGCGGCAGCCACCGGGCATGGACAGATACCGCGACTCAAGCCGGGCATCGCGGCACGGCTTGAGCCAGGCACTGACTCAAGCCTTCACACAATTCCGGGGGGCGAAGCGGCGGCGTCTTCCAACGCCATGGCGAGTGTCAGCAGCATTGCTATTGTTTTGATAGCGGCTTGCGCCCACGATAATTGGCTTGCAGGCACAAATCACATAAATTTTGAGTACCGGAAGAAAACCGGTTGTCCTGCTTTTTTTGTGAGAATTCATACGAAAATAGCTGCCAGCCCAATAACCATGTGCGCAAGCAGCTATCAATCTTGTAGCACAGGTGTCTGGTCCCTGCGGACGCCCTCAGGCGCCGCGCACCCGCTTAGCGGCTGAGTTGGGTAGACGCCTTCAGGCTCAAGGCTTCCTCGGGCGGCTCTTTCCAGCCGCCACCCAGGGTCTTATACAGCGTGACCTGGCTTTGCAGCTGCGCCAGCCGGGTTTGCACCACCGCCTGACGTGCGGCGAACAGCGAGCGCTGCGCATCGAGCTGGTCCAGGTAACTGGCCACACCGTTCTGGTAGCGCAGATCAGCCAGCTTGAAACGTGTCGCCTCGGCATTGGCCTGCGCCTGCTGGGCACGCAGCTGCTCGCCCAGGGTGTCGCGGCCCGCCAGCGCATCGGCCACTTCACGGAAAGCCGTCTGGATGGACTTTTCGTACTGGGCGATGGCAATGTCACGCCCGGCGTTGGCCGAATCCAGCCCGGCACGGTTACGGCCCGCATCAAAAAGCGGAAGGATCAGCTGCGGCGCCAGCGTCCAGCCGTAGGACCCGCTCTTGAACAGGCCCGACAGGTGCGAGCTGGCGCTGCCGGCAGAAGCCGTGAGTGAGATGCGCGGGAAAAAAGCCGCACGGGCAGCGCCGATGTCGGCGTTGGCAGACAGCAGCTGTTGCTCGGCCTGGCGGATGTCTGGGCGGCGTTCCAGCAAATCAGACGGCAACCCAGCTGGCACGTCCACCATCATGGGTGCGTCGGCCAGGCCTTTGCCGGCAGGCAGGGCCACCGCCAGGTCACCGCTCAATGGCTGGCCGATCAGCAGGGTCAGGGCGTTCTGGTCCAGCGCACGCTGGCGCACCAGTTGGGCCAGCGATGCGCGGGCGGCTTCGGTCAACGACTCGGCCTGGCGGAAATCCAGCTCGGAAGCTACGCCGTTATCAAAGCGCAGCTTGCTGAGCTTGAAGGATTCTTCCCGCGTGGTCAGTGTTTGCTGCGTGATGGCCAGCAGTTCTTCGTCGGCCAGCAAGCTGAGGTAGGTGTTGGCCACCGACGCAATCAGGCTGATCTGTGCCGTCTTGCGCCCTTCTTCCGTAGCCAGGTACTGCGCCAATGCCGCTTCTTTCAGGCTGGAGACCCGGCCGAAAAAGTCGAGCTCATAGGACGGCATCAACAAACCGCCGGTGTAGGAGCTGGTGATGCTGCCGTTACCGTTGGCATTGGGCTGGCGCGAACCGGTGATGCCGGCATTGATCGTGGGGAACTGGTCGGCACGCCGGATCCCGTACTGGGCCCTGGCTTGTTCGATATTGAGCACGGCAATGCGCAGGTCGCGGTTGTTGCGCAGCGCGGCCCCAATCAGCTGCCGCAGTTTGGGGTCGCTGAAAAAAGCCTGCCACTCGATGTCGGCTGCCGCGACGGCCTGTGCGGTAGCAGCAGGCTGCGCTTGCGCGGAACCGGTGGTGAAACCGGAAACAGCCGGCCACTGGTCTGCGATGGGGGCTGCCGGGCGCTCGTACTTCGGAATCATCGAGCAGCCGGCCAGCAGTGCCGCAGCACCAACCGCCAAAAGCTGCGGGAACCTGGGTTTCATGCTGGATTTACTCATGAGCTTTACCTTCACTTCCTTCTTCTCCGGTGATGCCTGCCGCTTTGGCATGCTCCGAATACATCCTGTTTTGCCGCTCGCTGCCCTTGAAGAGGCCGCGCACCACAACAAAGAACACCGGAACGAAAATCACCGCCAGGGCCGTGCCGGTGATCATGCCGCCGATCACGCCGGTACCGATGGCACGCTGGCTCGCGGAGCCGGCGCCGGAAGCCAGTACCAGCGGCAGCACGCCCAGGCCGAAGGCCAGCGACGTCATGACGATGGGACGGAACCGCAGGTGGGCGGCAGCCAGCGCCGACTCGATCACGCCCTTGCCCTGCGCCTGCAGGTCCTTGGCGAACTCGATGATCAGAATCGCGTTCTTCGCCGACAGGCCGATGATGGTGATCAGCCCCACCTGGAAGTACACGTCATTCGAATAACTGCGCAGCAGCGTTGCCAGCAACACACCGATCACGCCTAGCGGCACCACCAGGATCACCGCGAGCGGAATGCTCCAGCTTTCGTACAGGGCGGCAAGGCACAGGAACACCGCGAGGATGGCAAAGCCGTAGAGCAGCATGGCTTGCGAGCCCGCGAGTTTTTCCTCGCGCGACTGGCCCGTCCATTCGAAACCGAAGCCCTGCGGCAGTTGCGCTGCGAGTTTTTCCATCTCGGCCATCGCTGCGCCCGAGCTGTAGCCTGGCGCAGCGCTGCCGCTGATACGCACGGCGGGGTAGCCGTTGTAACGCACCGTTTGCATGGCCCCCTTGATCCACCGCGTGCTGGCAAACGACGACAACGGAACCGGCAGGCCGCGGCTGTTGATGGCGTTGAGCCGGAGCAGGTCGTCGGGCTGCATGCGCGAAGGCGCGTCGGCCTGGACCACCACGCGCTGCAGGCGTCCCTGGTTGGGGAAGTCGTTCACATAGCTGGAACCCAGCGAGGTGGACAGGACCGCGTTGATCGCGTCAAACGGCACGCCCAGCGCATTGGCTTTGTCGCGGTCAATGTCGAGCTGCAGCTGCGGCGCATCTTCCAGGCCATCGGGCCGTACTTGTGTGAGCACCGGACTCTTGGCAACCATGCCCAAAAGCTGGTTGCGTGCGTTGATAAGCGCATCATGTCCCGCACCGCCGCGGTCCTGCAGGCGGAAGCTGAAGCCCGAGGCCGTGCCCAGTTCGGGAATGGGTGGGGGGCTGAGCGGAAAGATGAAGGCATCACGCACACCCATGAGGGCGCCGAAAGCCCGTCCTGCTATCGCTGAGGCCGAATGCGCTTCGCCGTCGCGCTCGTTCCAGTCCTTGAGCGTCACGAACGCCAGCGCGGCATTCTGGCCCTGGCCGGAAAAGCTGAAGCCAAGCACGCCGACCATGCTTTCGACTTCCGGCTGCTTGAGCATGAAACCCTCGACTTTTTCCATCACCGAAAGCGTGCGCTCGTAAGTTGCGCCCGGCGGCAACTGCACGTTCACCAGCAGGTTGCCCTGGTCTTCATTGGGCAGGAAGGATGTGGGCAAACGCAGGTATACCACCGCCACAGCGGCAATGATGGCCACATAGATCACCAGGTAACGTGCGGCGCGTTTGAGAATACGCGCGACCATGCTTTCATAGCTTTTTGCGGTGCGCGAGAACCCCCGGTTGAACCAGCCGAAAAAACCCTTTTTCTCGTGATGGTGCCCAGCCTCAACCGGCTTGAGCAGCGTGGCGCAAAGTGCCGGCGTGAGGGACAGGGCCAGGAAGGCGGAAAAGCCGATGGACGAAACCATCACGGCGGAGAACTGGCGGTAGATGTTGCCGGTCGAGCCCGCGAAGAATGCCAAAGGCACAAACACGGAAATCAGCACCACGGTCACGCCGATGATGGCGCCCGAAATCTGGCCCATCGCCTTGCGGGTGGCCTCCAGCGGCGGCAAGCCCTCTTCGGTCATGATGCGTTCGACGTTTTCGACGACCACGATCGCATCGTCAACGACGATACCGATCACCAGCACCATGCCGAACATGGTCAGCACGTTGATGGAGAAACCGAGCGCCAGCAAGGTGGCAAAAGTACCCAGCAGTGCAATCGGCACCACGATGGTCGGGATGATGGTGTAGCGCCAGTTCTGCAGGAACAGGAACATGACCAGGAACACCAGGGCTACGGCCTCGAACAATGTTTCAGCAACCTGGGAAATCGAAATCTTGACGAAGCGCGAGCTGTCGTAGGGGATGCTCCACTTCATGCCTTGCGGAAAGTAGCGCTCGAGTTCGGTCATCTTGGTTCGAACGGCCTTGGCAGCGGCAAGCGCGTTGCCGCTGGGTGCCAGCTGAACACCGATACCGATCGCCGTCTTGCCGTTCAGGCGAGCCGACGTGGCATACGTCTGGCCACCCAGTTCTATGCGGGCCACGTCTTTGAGGCGCACGGATGAACCGTCGGTGTTGGCGCGAAGGACAATGTTGCCGAACTGCTCGACATTGGCAAGCTGACCGGTGACTACCACGGTGGCAGCAATGCCTTGTCCCGCTACATTGGGACGGTCGCCGATGCTGCCGGCCGACACCTGGGCATTTTGCGCGCGGATGGCGTTGTTAACGTCATTTGCCGACAGGCTGAAACCCGTGAGCTTGGCCGGATCCAGCCAGATGCGCATGGCGCGCTCACTGCCGAAGAGCTGGGCCTGGCCAATTCCTTTGACACGCTGGATCTCGGGCACGATGTTGCGCGAAGCGTAATCACCGAGCGCGACGGGGTCGTGCGCGGGATTGTCGGACGACAGCATGATGAACAGCAGGAAGTTGGAGCGTGATTTGTCGACACGAACGCCTTGCTGCGTGACGGCGGCGGGCAGCCGCGGTGAGGCGCGCGACAGGCGGTTCTGCACATCCACCTGCGCGAGATCGGGATTGGTGCCGGGCTCGAAGCTCAGCGTGATGCTGCCGGAGCCGTCAGCCTGCGCCACCGACTCCATGTAGATCAGCCCGGGTGAACCGTTCATTTCGCGCTCGATCACCGACAACACGCTGTCTTCGAGCGTCTGGGCAGAGGCGCCCGGATAGGCGGTGTTGACGACAATCGAGGGCGGCGCGACGGGCGGGTACTGTGCAATCGGCAACTGCGTGATAGCCACGCCGCCAACCACCAGAATGAACAGTGCGATCACCCAGGCAAAGATCGGCCGATCAATGAAAAACTTGGCCATGTATTTGGCTCCTTACTTCGCTGCTGCAGAAGCAGCGGAGGCAGCAGGCGCAGCAGCTTGCGCGCCGGAGGCGGCGGATGCGGGGGCGGAAGCCGCATCGGCCGGCTTCGCACCCGCCGGTTGCCATGGCACGGGCTTCACGGTTGCACCTGGCTGCAGTTTCTGGAACCCATCCACCATGACTTTTTCACCGGTCTTCAGGCCGTCGAGCACCACCCACTGGTTGCCCTTGGCGGAGCCGATCTTGATGGGACGCGGGCTGACTTTTCCATCGTCACCCACCACCATGACAGTGTCGCCCTGCGCGGTGCGCGTGACAGCTTGCTGCGGCAAGGTGATGGCGTTGCTGGCCTGCGCCTGCTCCAGGCGTACGCGCACGTAAAGGCCGGGGAGCAGCTGGCCACCGGGATTGGGCACCTCAGCCCTCAGGGTCACCTGCCCCGTCGTGGAGTCGACCGTCAGGTCGGAAAACAGCAGGCGGCCGGGGCGAGCGTATTCAGTGCCATCTTCGAGCACGATGCGCACGCTGGCCGCTTCGGCACCGGTGGCACGTTTGAACTGGCCACTGTCCATGGCTGCACGCAGCTTCATGATTTCAGGAGCGGATTGCGTGAAGTTCACATACATGGGGTTGATTTGCTGGACCACAGCCAGCTGGGTGGCCTCACCCTGGCCAACCAGCGCACCTTCGGTGACCAATGCGCGGCCAATGCGGCCCGAGATCGGGGCTGTCACTGCGGCGTAGCCCAGGTTGATGCTGGCTGTCTGCACATTCGCCTTGCCCACGGCAACGTCGGCCTCCGCCTGCTTTTGTGCCGCGACAGCGTTGGCATATTCCTGTTTGCTGATGGCGTTGGCTTCTACCAGCGGCTTGTAACGCTCGGCCAATGCGGCGGCCTGCGCCAGGTTAGCCTCGGCGCGCGCCTGGCCGGCTTTCGCGCTGGCAGCGGCGGCGGCATACGGTGCGGAATCAATCGTGAACAGCGCCTGTCCTTCTTTCACGTCGCTGCCTTCACGGAAAAGCCGTTTTTGCAAGATACCGGCTGCGCGAGCCCTGACCTGTGCCACGCGTGAAGCCTCAAGGCGGCCCGGCAGCTCGGTCACCAGACCGACGTCACCCTGGGTGACTGTCACCACGCCCACTTCCGCAGGAGGCGGTGCTCCGCCGGGAGCGCCGGCGCCCTTGCCGCATCCGGCCAGGAACAATGTGAGTGCAGCAACCAGGACGAGAGGCTGGTATGGCGCAAACTGAAACAAAGGCGAATGGACAATGCGGGACTTGGGCATGCTGATCCTCAAAATTTGGGAAAAAAGCGGAATATGTGAGCGGCGTTTGATGCAAGTCATCTTTTTGCCGAAAACAAAAAGAATAAGGGTTTTTACGAGTGATATAGTTTACATACATTTGTGAATGTATAACGACAACCCTCTAAATTGGCTTGCAGGAGAGATGGATTGGCCCGTCGGACAAAAGAAGAAGCCATGGCAACCCGGCACAAGCTGCTGGATGCCGCTGAACATCTGTTTCAGGCGCAAGGTGTCTCACGCACAAGCCTGCAGGACATTGCACGCCGCGCGGGGGCCACACGCGGTGCTGTCTACTGGCATTTCAAGGACAAGGCAGACCTGTTCAATGCCATGATGGAACGGGTCACCCTGCCCATGGAAAACGCGTTCAACCAGGAAATTGACCCACAGCAACATCCCGGCGAGGACCTTCTCAATCCGATGGACAGGATACGACGTTCCACTGCCAACGCGCTGCGACAAATTGTGACTGACGCGCAAACGCGGCGCGTCTTTGAAGTGGCGACCCAGAAGGTCGAGTATGTGGAGGAACTCCAGGCGGTTCGCCTGCGTCACCTGGCAGTGCGCGGTGGTTTTTTATCCGGCATCCAGCAAAGCATGGAGGCGGCAGCTGCACAGATGCGCCTCCAGCTGCCTGCGCCGGCTTCAGCGGCGGCGCAGGGGCTGCATGCGCTGATTGATGGCCTGATACAGAACTGGCTGCTGGATCCGGGGGCTTTTGACCTGCTGGAGGTCGGCCAGCATGCGATTGATGTTTACCTGCGGGGACTCGGCTTTCCCGGCTCGCCTGCAGCCTCAGGCTCGCCCAAGCCGGCTTAGTGCAAATGCCGGGGCTTGCGGCCACCGCCGCCGTGGCCCGAACCGCCCTGCGGTCCGCCCAGGCCGCGCGGCGGTTTACCGAGTTGCATGGAGTTCACCAGTGCATCAAAGCGCTGCTCGAACAGCTTGTCGACGGCCGCAACGACCTCACCGAGCTCAGATCCGTCAAAGTGGCGCTCCATCAGGCCGATCATGTCCTGGACAAGGAGATCGCGCTGCACCTGCATGATGGCTGCCGGCGTGGGGCCCACAAAATACATCGCGAAGTCATCACGGGCTTCCTCTTCGTCCGCGCCTTCATCTTCGTCAAAGTCGGAGTCGTAGAAGGTCACTTCGATGGGAGCACCCACTTCAGCGAGGTCGTTCAGGCCCATGCACATTTCGTCGAGCGCCTGGCGAAAGTCTTCGTCGCCAGGGACTGTCCAGCACATTTGCAGCAAATGTTTTTGTGCGTCAAACCGGATGCCCGGCTCTTCCTCATAAGCGCTGGCTGCACCGGCCGCCAGGGACTTGGAGCCGGTGTACTTCCACAGCGGCTTGAGGGCCTCCTGCAGCTGCTCAAAATTGACGTCCGCGCGCAATGGCACTTCGCCGTGGACGTGGATCTCAAAAGGTGTGTTGTAGCGGGACATGATGGAATTTATCTTACCCAGTTTTCAAAAGCGCGCCCGGCGCGTGGGTGAGCCGCCCAATCGTGGTGCCTGAGACCGGAATCGAACCGGTACGCCCGTTATTCACGAAGCGGCGGATTTTAAGTCCGCTGTGTCTACCTATTTCACCACTCAGGCTCAAACGCCGTATTCAAACGTCCGGCAGCGTATTGTCAAACAAAAAAGCCCCATAACTGGGGCTGGTTGCAGGGAGCTGTGATGGAGGCGCGGGCCGGAGTCGAACCGACCTACTCGGATTTGCAATCCGGTACATAACCGCTTTGTTACCGCGCCGTATTCTGTCTGCCTGATAAAGCCCAACGGCTTTACCGAATAATCCAACGAAACCCCCAATGAAAAAGGACAGCATTTTTAAAGTGCTGCCCTTTGAATTGGAGCGGGAGAAGAGTCTCGAACTCTCGACCTCAACCTTGGCAAGGTTGCGCTCTACCAACTGAGCTACTCCCGCGATTACAGCCTCAAATTATAGCGTAGTTTTTTGGGCTTTTCCAAAAGCCGCAAAAAACTTTGCGAAAGGCCTTATTAATGTTTCACCGTCCCTGCTGCTTCCGCAGGCGGAACCGCAGCAACCGGCGCAACAACAGCGGCTTCTTCGTCGGTCAGCGGAACAGGCTGGCGCTCGAGCGCGACCTGCAACACCTGGTCTATCCATTTCACCGGCACGATCTCCAGGCCGCTTTTAACGTTGTCTGGAATCTCCTGCAGGTCCTTGGCATTTTCCTCGGGGATCAGCACCGTCTTGATGCCGCCCCTCAAGGCAGCGAGCAGCTTTTCCTTGAGCCCACCGATGGCCGTGACCTCGCCGCGCAAAGTAATCTCGCCCGTCATGGCCACATCACCGCGCACAGGTATACCCGTCATCGCGGAGACAAAAGCGGTGGTCATCGCGGCGCCCGCGCTCGGACCGTCCTTGGGTGTTGCACCGTCCGGTACGTGGATATGGATATCGCGCTTTTCGAACATCTCGTCCTTGATGCCGAGAACCTTGGAACGGCTGCGCACCACCGTACGTGCGGCCTCAACGGATTCCTTCATGACATCGCCCAGCGATCCCGTACGCGTGATCACGCCCTTGCCGGGCATCATGGCAGCCTCAATCGTCAGCAAGTCGCCACCGACTTCCGTCCACGCCAGCCCCACCACCTGGCCGACCTGGTTTTGTTGTTCGGCGCGGCCATAGTTGAACTTGCGCACGCCCAGAAAATCGTTGAGATTATCGGGCGTCACGACGACCTTGGGCGTCATCTTTTTGAGCTGGATACCCTTGACCACCTTGCGGCAGATCTTGGAGAGTTCACGCTCAAGCGAACGCACGCCAGCTTCACGTGTGTAGTAACGCACGATGTCGCGCACGGCCTGCTCCTGCACTTCGAGCTCTTCATCCTTCACGCCATTGTTCTTGACCTGCTTGGGCAACAGATAACGCATCGCGATGCTGGTCTTTTCGTCTTCGGTGTAACCGGACAGGCGAATAACCTCCATGCGGTCCAGCAAGGCCGGCGGAATGTTCATCGAGTTCGAGGTAGCCACGAACATCACGTCGCTCAGGTCGAAATCAACCTCGACATAGTGGTCACCGAAGGTGTGATTCTGCTCAGGGTCGAGCACCTCCAGCAGCGCGCTGGACGGGTCGCCACGGAAGTCAGTGCCCAGCTTGTCGATCTCATCCAGCAGGAACAACGGATTGCGCGTGCCAGCCTTGGTCAGGCTCTGCAGAACCTTGCCCGGCAAGGCACCAATATAGGTACGGCGATGGCCGCGGATTTCGGCTTCATCGCGCATGCCACCTAAGGCCATACGCACGTACTTGCGGCCCGTAGCTTTGGCGATCGACTGGCCCAAGGAGGTTTTACCAACCCCCGGAGGCCCAACCAGGCACAGGATAGGAGCTTTGAGCTTGTCCACGCGCTGCTGCACGGCAAGATACTCAACAATGCGGTCTTTGACTTTTTCAAGACCATAGTGGTCTTCATTGAGAACGTTCTCGGCGTTGCCCAGGTCGTGTTTGATCTTGGTCTTTTTGCTCCACGGCAGGCCGGTCAGCACGTCGATATAGGTGCGTACCACGGTTGCCTCGGCCGACATGGGCGACATGAGCTTGAGCTTCTTGAGCTCGCTCTCGGCCTTTTTACGCGCTTCCTGCGGCATCTTGGCGGTCTTGATCTTTTTCTCGATCTCTTCGATGTCCGCCCCCTCTTCGCCTTCGCCCAGTTCCTTCTGGATGGCCTTGACCTGCTCGTTGAGGTAGAAGTCGCGCTGATTCTTTTCCATCTGGCGCTTGACGCGTCCACGAATTTTTTTGTCGACATTGAGGATGTCGACCTCACGCTCAAGCTGTTCGTACAGGTTCTCAAGCCGGGCCTTGACATTGTCAAGATCCAGAATCACCTGCTTTGCATCCAGCTTGAGGGGAAGGTGCGCGGCGATCGTGTCGGCCAGGCGTCCTGCATCGTCGATGCTGGAGATCGAGGTCAGGATTTCAGGCGGGATTTTCTTGTTCAGTTTGACGTAGTGGTCAAACTGCTGCATCACGGCACGGCGCAATGCTTCGATCTCACTGGTTTTGTCACCGGCGATCACAACCACGGGCTCTACAGGTGTGACATTGGCCGTGAAATGCTGCTCGCCCTCTTCGATCTTGTTCACGCTGGCGCGCTGCTGCCCTTCCACCAAGACCTTGACGGTACCGTCGGGCAGTTTGAGCAACTGCAAGATAGTGGCAACACAGCCCACCTGGAACATATCTTCCACCGAAGGCTCATCCTTGGCAGCGGCCTTTTGCGCCACCAGCATGATGCGGCGCTCGGCCTCCATGGCCGACTCCAGCGCCTTGATGCTCTTGGGGCGACCCACGAACAGCGGGATCACCATATGAGGAAAAACCACCACGTCCCGCAATGGCAGGAGGGGTAGGTCGATGGGGGTAGAAGGCAATGAAGTTTGTCCGGACATATAAACCTTAAACGTTGGCCGTGGCAGCCAGTTGCATGGCCCGGCGAAACACAATCAACCCAGACATGGGGCGCAGGAGGCGCTTTTCAAGCATTCCGGCCAGCCTTTGTGGTCCTCAGGCTTTCTTGGCCGCTTCGCGGTATACCAGCAAGGGAGCCTTGTTTTCTTCGATTGTGGACTCGTCCACCACCACTTTATCCACATTGCTGGCATTCGGCAGGTCGAACATGGTGTCGATCAGCGACTGCTCCAGGATGGAACGCAAGCCGCGCGCACCGGTTTTACGGGCCAGCGCCCTGCGGGCAATGGCTTTGAGTGCGGAGGGCCGGATTTCCAGATCAACCCCTTCCATGGCCAGCAACTTGCTGAATTGCTTGACCACGGCATTTTTGGGTTCTGTCAGGATCTGCACGAGTGCGTCTTCCGTGAGTTCGGCCAGCGTCGCCACGACCGGCATCCGGCCGACCAGTTCAGGAATCAGACCGAACTTGATCAGGTCCTCAGGCTCGACATCCTTGAAGGCTTCGGTCAGGCTGCGGGCCTTCTTGCTTTTGACGGCCGCGCCAAAACCGATCCCGGAAGCTTCGGTGCGGTTCTCGATGACCTTTTCCAGACCCGAGAATGCACCACCGCAGATAAACAGGATATTCGTGGTGTCCACCTGCAGAAAGTCCTGGTTAGGGTGCTTACGGCCGCCCTGTGGCGGCACTGACGCCATCGTTCCTTCAATCAACTTGAGCAGCGCCTGCTGCACACCCTCGCCTGACACGTCACGCGTGATGGAAGGATTGTCGGACTTGCGCGAAATCTTGTCGATTTCGTCGATGTAGACAATCCCCTGCTGGGCACGTTCAACTTCGTAGTTGCAGCTCTGCAGCAGCTTCTGGATGATGTTTTCGACATCCTCGCCGACATAACCTGCTTCGGTCAGCGTAGTAGCGTCGGCCATCACAAAGGGAACGTTCAGCGTACGCGCCAGTGTTTGGGCCAGCAAGGTCTTGCCGGAACCGGTGGGGCCGATCAGCAAAATATTGCTTTTGGTCAGCTCCACATCGTCTTTTTTGGCTTTTTCCTTGTGGCGCAGCCGCTTGTAGTGGTTGTACACCGCCACTGCCAGGGTGCGCTTGGCCGGTTCCTGGCCAATCACATAGCCGTCCAGTGTTCCCTTGATCTCTGAGGGCGTGGGCAGGTCGGTGCGCGTCTCACGAACGTCGTCACCGGCTGGAAGTTCGTCGCGAATGATCTCATTGCAAAGATCGATGCACTCGTCGCAGATAAAAACCGAAGGGCCAGCGATCAGTTTTTTGACTTCGTGCTGACTTTTACCGCAAAAAGAGCAGTGCAAAGTCTTTTCGCTGGAGGAGCCTTTTTTCTCGGCCATTGGGGGGATGCCTTTAAGGAGCCTGGAGGGGAACTGTTACCTAATGATAACCAATAAAAAAACGGCGTTTCTGTTACAGAAAACGCCGTTGTTGCAGTGCAACTGATGAGCTTTGGACGACTAGGGCCGCTTGGAAATGACCTGGTCAACCAAGCCGTATTCCTTCGCCTCGTCCGCAAACATGAAATAGTCCCGTTCCGTATCGCGTTCGATCTTTTCAACCGGCTGACCGCAGTTGGCCGCCATGATCCGGTTGAGCTGGTCGCGCGTCTTGAGGATGTCGCGGGCATGGATTTCGATATCAGTGGCCTGGCCTTGCGCGCCGCCCGAAGGCTGGTGAATCATCACGCGCGAATTGGGCAGCGAAAAGCGCTTGCCTTTGGTGCCGGCCGACAGCAGGAAAGCGCCCATGCTGGCCGCCATGCCCACGCAGAGCGTAGAGACATCCGGCTTGATGAATTGCATGGTGTCGTAAATCGCCATGCCGGCCGTCACGGAACCGCCGGGGGAGTTGATGTAGAAGGAAATGTCCTTGTCCGGGTTTTCGCTTTCCAGGAACAGAAGCTGTGCAACCACCAGATTGGCCGTCTGGTCGTTTACCGGCCCCACCAGGAAAATCACGCGCTCCTTGAGCAGGCGCGAGTAAATGTCGTATGAGCGCTCGCCGCGGCCGGACTGCTCGATGACCATGGGCACCATGCCCAGACCTTGCGCATCCTGGGCGCCTGCTTGCGGGCCGGTATAGCTGCCGCCGTAAATACTGTTTCGGACCATCATGTTTTCTCCAGAGATGTTTGTACTGTACCCAAAAACTCCCTCAGGGAGTTTCGGCGATGGCTGACAACAGACTCGCGAGCCGTTGTGCCGTAGCTCAAAGAAATTGGGGCCTGTGCCGCAAAGCACAAGCCCCAATGTCAGCAATAGCGCTGAAGAATCAGTTCTGGCCCATCAGCTCGTCGAAGGAGATGGTTTTTTCGCTGACTTTGGCCTTGCCCAGCACGAAGTCGGTCACGTTGTTTTCAATCACAACAGCCTCGACTTCGGCCATGCGGCGGTTGTCGCTCAGGTACCAGCGCACCACGTCCTGCGGCTTCTCGTAGCTGGCGGCCAGCTCTTCGATATGGGCCTTGAGCTGCTCAGGCTTGGCCTGCAGGTCATTGCTGCGCACCAACTCAGCCACCACCAGGCCCAAGCGCACGCGCTTTTCGGCTTGCGGGCGGAAGATTTCTTCGGGAATCGGCGCCTTGTCGGCGTCCTTGATGCCGCGCTGCTTCAAGTCGGCGCGGGCGCCTTCGATCATGCGGTCCAGCTCGGCCTGGACGCTGGACTTGGGCAGGTCGAGTTCGGCGTTGGCCACCAGCGCGTCCATCACCGCGTTCTTGTTACGGGCCAGCAGGCGGAACTTGACTTCGCGCTCGAGGTTTTTCTTGATGTCGGTGCGCAGGCCTTCGACCGTGGCGTCAGCGATGCCCAGCGATTTGGCCAGTGCCTCATTGACTTCGGGCAGGTGAGCGGCTTCAATTTTCTTGACCGTCACGAGGAAATCGGCCTGCTTGCCGGCCACGTCTTTACCATGGTAGTCGGCGGGGAAGTTCAGGGGAAAGGTCTTGCTTTCGCCGCTTTTCATGCCGCGCACGGCGTCTTCGAATTCCTTGAGCATCTGCCCGTCGCCGATCAGGAACTGGTAGTCCTCGGCCTTGCCGCCTGCGAAAGGCTCACCATCGATCTTGCCTTCGAAGTCGATGGTGGCGCGGTCGCCGTCTTGCGCAGGTGCATCGGCTGCGCGCTGGGCGAAGGTGCGGCGCTGCTTGCGCAGGATGTCCAGGGTCTTGTCGATGGCAGCGTCGCTGACTTCAGCACTGACCTTTTCGACTTCGGCGCCCGACAGGTCGGCGATCTTGACTTCAGGGTAGACCTCGAACACCGCGTCAAACACCAGTTCGCCCTCAGGCGCGCCCTCTTTTTCGCTGATGCGGGGCTGGCCGGCAACACGCAGCTTGGCTTCATTGGCGGCCACCGCAAAAGCTTCACCGACCTTGTCGTTCATGACTTCGTAGTGCACCGAATAGCCGTAACGCTGGGCCACCACGTTCATGGGGACTTTGCCCGGACGGAAGCCGTCCATCTTGACCGTACGGGCCAGCTTCTTCAGACGGGTGTCAACTTCCGACTGAATGGTGTTGACGGGCAGCGAAAGCGTCATTTTGCGCTCGAGCTTTTCAAGGGTTTCAACAGTCACGGCCATGATGGTTCCTAAGATCAAAAATAGTCAAAACAGGTTTTCACCTGGCATGTTGCGGGATTTCCGCAACGGCTGAGCGCACGGGGCAACAGGTGCCCACGGGTCTCAGGGTGGTGCGCGGGGGGGGACTCGAACCCCCACACCATTGCTGGCGTCAGGACCTAAACCTGGTGCGTCTACCAATTTCGCCACCCGCGCGCCGGAAACAAAAACGGGAATCCGAAAAACCTCCGAATCCCCGCTTGAAATCGGTCAACTCTCTATTTTAGCCGTTATCGGGCCCGGTTTTTCGTCCGGAACCGACGGCTGGAGAGAATCAGGCCGGCTGTGGCTTTTCGCCCATGCGTGGCTTAACTTCCAGCTTGTCTTCCCGTTTGACACGGAACCACGCTGCATACATGGCAGGCAGAGCCAGCAAGGTCAGCACCGTTGCCACAACCAATCCACCCATGATTGCGACGGCCATAGGCCCCCAGAACACGCTGCGCGACAGCGGGATCATGGCCAGAACCGCCGCGGCGGCGGTCAACACGATGGGCCGAAGCCTGCGTACGGCGGATTCGACAATTGCGTCCCAGGCCGGCACGCCACGGGCGCGATCCTGTTCAATCTGGTCAATCAGGATCACGGAATTGCGCTGAATCATGCCCATCAGCGCGATCACACCCAGCAGGGCAACGAAACCAAACGGCCGTCCCAGCAGCAGCAACGCAGCGGCCACACCGGCAATGCCCAATGGACCCGTCACGAAGACCAGCATGGTCCGGCTGAAGCTTTGCAGTTGAAGCATCAACAGGGTCAGTATCAGGAAACCCGCGATGGGCAAGCCGGCAACGATCGACGACGAACCCTTGCTGCTTTCCTCCACCGCGCCGGCCACCTGGATGCGGTAGCCCGCCATGCCCTTGTCCAGCCATTTGGCTTCCAGCGCCTTGAGCTTGGGCATCAACTCCTGCGTTACCGTGGCGCCCTGCAGGCCTTCAACAATATCACTCTGCACCGTGATGGCGTAGTCGCGGTTTTCACGCCACATCACGCCCGGCTCCCAGGTGAACACCGGCTTGGCAATCTGCGTCAGCGGAATCGACTTGCCTGAAGCCGTGGGCAGGTAGGCGTTGCCGATGTCGGTGATTGCGTTGCGCTCGTCCAGCGGCTGGCGCAACACGATGTCGATCAGCTTGTCACCTTCACGGAACTGGCCGACTGCCGTGCCCGCCAGGATGGTGCGTGAAGCCTGTGCAATCGACTGGCTGGTCACGCCCAGCGCGCGCGCCTTGGCCTGGTCCACCTCCAGCCGCAGCACTTTCACCGACTCATTCCAGTTGTCGTTCACACCGCGGGTGTTGCCGCTCTCGCGCATCACCGCCTTGACCTCGTCAGCGCGGTCACGCAGCACCAGCGGGTCAATGCCAACCACACGGAACTGCACCGGGTAAGGCACGGGCGGCCCGTTGGGCAGCAGCTTGACCCGGCCGCGCACTTCGGGGAATTCGGTGGCCAGCAGGGCCGGGAGCTTGATGCGCAACGACTCGCGCACCTTCAGGTCCTTGGGCAGCACAATCATTTGCGAGACGTTGGTTTGCGGAAAGACCTGGTCCAGCGGCAAATAAAAACGCGGCACGCCCGAGCCCAGCCAGGTACTGACCGAGCTGACGCCCTCTTCCTTCATCAGGCGCTGCTCCACCCGCCTGGCGGTGGCCTCATTGGCGGCAAAGGAAGTGCCTTCAGGGAACCAGATATCGACCATGATCTCGGGCCGGCTCGAATCAGGGAAGAACTGCTGCTGCACCTTGCCCATGCCGACGATGCCCAGCGCAAAAATCAGCACCGTCGAGCCGATGGTGATCCAGCGGTGCTCCACGCACCAGTTCACCGTTTTGCGAAAGGTGTTGTAGAACGGGCTGTCGAACATCTCGTGCGGGCTGTCCTGGCCGGCGGCCACTTCCTGCACATGCGGCGGCACCTTGAGCAGCAACGTGCCCAGGTAAGGCACGAAATACACCGAGACAATCCAGCTGAGCACCAGCGCGATCACGGTCACGGCAAAAATCGCGAAGGTGTATTCACCGGTGGTGGACTTGGCCAGGCCGATGGGCAAAAAACCCGCGGCGGTAATCAAGGTACCCGTCAGCATGGGCATGGCGGTGATCTCATAGGCGAAGGTGGCGGCGCGCACCTTGTCGTAGCCCTCCTCCATCTTGCGCACCATCATCTCGACGGCAATGATGGCGTCGTCCACCAGCAGGCCCAGCGCGATGATCAGGGAGCCCAGCGAAATCTTGTGCAGCCCGATACCGTAGTACCACATGGCCAGAAAGGTCAGGCTCAGCACCAGGGGAATGGTGATGCCCACCACCAGGCCGGGCCGCATGTCGATGTAATAGCGCTTCCACAACGGCAACTGGCCGGGGCCGCTATGCGGACGCTTGTGGAAACCGAGGCTGATGAAGCTCACCGCCAGCACAATCACCACGGCTTCGATCAGCACGCGGACAAACTCGTTCACCGAGGTCGACACGGCTTTTGGCTGGTTCTGCACATTCACCAGCTTGATGCCGGCCGGCAAGGTTTTCTCGATGCGGTCCGAGAGGGTCGTGAGCGACTTGCCCAGCGCGATGATGTCGCCGCCCTTGGCCATCGAAACGCCGAGCGCAATCACCTCCTTGCCCTGGTAGTGCACCTTGACGGATGGCGGGTCCACATAGCCACGCTTGATCTCGGCGATGTCGCCCAGCTGCAGCTGGTTGCCGGAGCTGCCGCGGATCGGCATGATGCGCAATTGTTCAATCGCCTCGAACTGGCCCGCCACCCGCACCTGCACCACATCCAGCGGCGTCTGCACCGCACCGGCAGATTCCACCGCGTTTTGCTGGCCCAGTTGCGCCAGCACCTGGTTCAGGTCCAGCCCCAGTTGCGCCAGGCGTTTTTGCGAAATCTCAATGTAGACTTTTTCGTCCTGTACGCCAAACAGCTCCACCTTGCTCACGTCGGGTACACGCAGCAGCTGCTGGCGCACATCGTCGGCAAAGGTCTTGAGTTCGGCGTAATTAAAACCGTCAGCTTCCAGCGCGTAGATCACGCCATACACATCGCCGAATTCGTCGTTGAAGAACGGGCCCTGGATGCCGCCCGGCAGTGTGCCGCGCATGTCGCCGATTTTCTTGCGCACCGAATACCAGACGTTGGCAACATCACCGGGTTTGGACGAGTCCTTGATCTGGAAAATGATCTGCGACTCGCCGGGCTTGGAGTAGCTGCGAATCCTGTCGGCATAAGGCGCTTCCTGCAGCGTGCGCTCCAGCTTGTCGGTCACCTGCTCGGCCACCTGCTGCGCCGTGGCGCCCGGCCAGTAGGTGCGCACGACCATGGCGCGGAAGGTAAAAGGCGGGTCTTCGTCCTGCCCGAGCTGGAAGTAGGCGGCAAAGCCCAGGATCATCAGCACCAGCAGGAGGTAACGCGTGAGCGCCGGATGATCCAGCGCCCATTTGGAAAGGTTAAAACGGGTCGAGGGCGAAGCCAGTTCGCCGGGAGCATCGCTGCTGTCTGGGTGGGGTTGCGTCATGCCGTCCTCACTTCGCGGCAGAAGCAGCGGAAGCGGCAGCCGGCGCCGCCACGGGTGTTGCTACAGAATTGATAGCCGTTTGCGCCGGACTGGCGCCGGCTACAGCCACACTTGGCTGATAAATACTGACTTTCTGGCCCGGCGAGAGCACATGCACGCCGGCGCTCACCACCAGCATCCCGGGCTGCAACCCGGAAGCCACCACCACATCATTACCGTCTGCCGTGGCAACCTGAATGAGTTGCGGCTTGACAGTCATGGTGGCCTTGTCAACCACCCATACCGCCGTGGCCTTGCCTTCCTGGCGCAGCGCTGTTGTCGGCAGCTTGATGACCGGCGCACCCACCACGCTGCCGGCCTGCGGCACCACATACACCGTGGCGCCCAGCGGCGGCGGCTCTTTCGCGTCAACGGAAACCTTGACGGTGTAGGTCCGCGTGACGGGGTCGTTGCTGGCCGCCACTTCGCGCACTTTTCCGGTCAATTCGGCGGTCTGGGACCACACGCGAATACTGACCGGCGAGCCAACCTTGATCGCCGCTACCTTGTCCTCGGGCACAGAGAACACCACATCACGCACACCATCCGCTGCAATCCGCACCACCGGTGCGCCGGCCGTCACGACCTGGCCCGGCTCGGCCTCGATCGCGGTGACAACCCCTGACACATCCGCAACCAGCGCCGCGTAGTTGGCCTGGTTGCCCTGCACGGCCAGCTGGGATTGGGCCTGTTCCAGTTGCGCCTGGGCCGCCTTCAGCGTGGTTTCGCGGCGCTCAAGCTCGGCACCACTGATGAAGTTCTGCTCTTTCAGCTCCCTGTAGCGCTTGAAATCGGCGGCAGCAAGATCGCGGTTGGTGGCGGCGGCGGCGACCTGCGCTCGGGCCGCATCGGCCGCGAGCTTGTAATCCTGGGGATCGAGGTTGGCAAGCACCTGCCCGGCCTTGACGCGCTGGCCAAGTTCGGCCTGCCGCTTGATGATCTTGCCCGCAACCCGGAAGCCGAGCCTTGACTCCACTTGGGCGCGGACCTCGCCCGCATACTCATGGCTGGAGGAAAAGGCGTTGGTCCCGACAGTGATCACCTTGACGGCGCGAACCGGCTCTTCTGGCGGGGCGGGTTTGGAACAGGCTGCCAGCAGGACGGCGGCGCCCACCAGGGAGAAAACGGTTTTGTTCATGATCTGATCGGGATGAAACCCGCTTGGAGAGCAGGGTAAAAAATGAGCCTGGAAAAGGGTCAGGAAGCTGCTACTGACTGACCGGTTAGTAATCTAGGGTAATTGCCCAGGCTTGTCAAGCGACAATCGCCCGCATGACCCCAGGCTCACCATCGCCGGCCACCCTGACGCCTTCTCTCCAGGGCGTGGCCCATTATGAAAACTTCCCGGTAGCGTCGCTGCTGTGCCCACCGCGCCTGCGCCGGCCCATCGCGGCGATTTACTGGTTTGCCCGCACGGCGGATGACATCGCCGATGAAGGCAATGCCCCACCGGCGGCACGCCTGGCCGACCTCGCCGCCTACCGCGCCGACCTGGTGGCGGCCTCCACAGGCCTGGCGCCCTCGCCTCGCTGGGCGCCGGTGTTTGCACAGCTGGCGCCCATGATGGCGGAATTCCAGCTGCCGGTAAACCTGCTGGCCGATTTACTCAGCGCTTTTGAGCAGGATGTGATCAAGCAGCGTTATGCCGATGAAGCCGAACTGCTCCATTACTGCAACCGCTCGGCCAATCCCGTGGGCCGGCTGCTGCTGCATCTGTACGGCATCCATGACGCCGCCTCGCTGCAGATGAGCGACTGCATCTGCACCGCCCTGCAGCTCATCAACTTCTGGCAAGACCTCAGCGTGGACATTCCGCGCGGGCGTATTTACCTGCCGGCCGATGCCTGGACCCGCCACGGCGTTGACGAAGCGCAGCTGCTGGCGCTGGATGCCAACCCCTCTACTATCAATTTGATAGCTGCTTGCGCACGCTCTGCAAGGGCTACGATGCTAAAAGGCTTGCCACTCACGAAAAGAATACCGGGCCGCGGCGGCTGGGAGTTGCGCCTGGTGGTGCAAGGCGGCTTGCGCATCCTTGAGAAGATCGAGGCCCAGGGATTCAATACCCTGCAGCGGCGCCCCAAGCTGGGCCCCCGGGATGTGCTGGTGATGGGCTGGCGTGCGCTGTTCATGTAGGCAAACAACCGGATCTCACCGGGGACGGACAGATCTATCAACAAACCCACAGAAAGCCACATGGCAACGCCACCGGCAAAACTGCCTCCTTCGGGACTCCATCGCGCGCTGGTGTGGGGCCTCTTTCTCTTTTGCATCAGCTTCGCGCTGATCGGCGGCGTCATTGCAGAGCAGGCCCTGGCCGCCCTCAATTGCCAATTCCATGCAGACCCGCGAGCCGGAACGTGTTCCTTCCTCCAGAACGCGTTGGCCTCAAGGCTCACACCCTTTTTGTCTGCAGAGACGCCGCTGGACTACCCCTTCATGCTGCTGCGCAGTTTCTGGGGGCTCATCCTGGCCTGGCTGGTTGCCATCGGCTGGAGCCGCCATGCCGCCCAGAACCCCCGCAAGCCCGTGACCACTTCGCGTGCGCCTGTCCCGGCAGCAATTTCCTTCCGGCGGGCCTTGCACCGTTTTCTGCAATCCAGCTTCTGGATTCTGCTGCTGGGGTTGATTGCGTTTTGCATCGCCTTCGGCACGCCCTTCCTGAGCACGTATGTATCGCGCGAAATACTGCAGGCCCTCGGATGCAATCCGGGCAGCTTCGATCCCCTGGTATCGGCCTGCATGTCCAGGCCTGGTTTCTGGACACCGCGGCTGCAGCCGTTCCTGCTGCCCTTGCTGGGTCAATTAGGCTCTCCGCTCTGGCTCTTCTGGCAATTCGGCGATGTATTGATCGTCTGGGTCGTCCTGATTGCCTTGGTGCTTGCGCTGAAGCTTTACGTCGCCGAACGCACTGCCCCCAAAGCATCCTGATACCCATCCGGCCAACAAGTCCCATGTGACAATTACCGTATGACGCCTGAGCAATATGTCCAGCAAAAAGCCGCCGCATCCGGCAGCAGTTTCTATTACGCCTTCCTGTTTTTACCCAAGGAACGGCGCGCCGCCATCACCGCGTTCTACGCCTTTTGCCGCGAGATCGACGATGTCGTCGACGAAATCACCGACCCCGGTGTAGCGCGCACCAAGCTCGCCTGGTGGCAAGGCGAAGTGCTAAACGCCTATGCCGGCACCCCGACGCATCCGGTGATGAAAGCGCTGATGCCGCACGCCCCAACTTACCGCATCGAAGCGCGCCACCTGCAGGCTGTCATCGACGGCTGCCAGATGGACCTGGAGCAGAACCGCTACCTGGATTTTCCCGGCCTGCGGCAGTATTGCCACCTGGTGGCCGGCATCGTGGGCGAAGTGGCGGCGCGCATCTTCGGCCAGACCGACGAAGCCACCACCGCCTACGCGCACAAACTCGGCCTGGCGTTCCAGCTCACCAATATCATCCGGGACGTCGGCGAAGACGCGATGCGCGGCCGCATCTACCTGCCCGTCAACGAGCTGCAGCAATTTGACGTGAAGGCGCATGAGGTCCTCAAGCGCCAGTACTCCGACCGCTTCAGCGCGCTGATGAAATTCCAGACCGACCGCGCGCTGGCACTTTACGACGAAGCGCTGGCCATGCTGCCCGAAGCCGACCGCCGCGCCCAGAAACCCGGCCTCATGATGGCCAGCATCTACCGCACCCTGCTGCGCGAAATCGCCGCCGACGGCTACCAGGTGCTGCACCAGCGCGTCAGCCTCACACCGCTGCGCAAATTCTGGTTAGCGTGGAAGACCCAGGCCTTCGGCAAAATCCAATGAGCCCCCACGCTCCCCACTTCGTGTGGTTCGCAGCCCCCCGCGGGGGCGCTGCGCCTGCGGTCTGGCAAAGCCAGTCCCGCGGCCCCGGCTGGTATGGAACTCGCGCAACCCCCGGCCTGCAAGCGTGCCCGTCATGAGAGTCGCCGTGATCGGCGCCGGCTGGGCCGGCTGCACTGCGGCTGTCGAGGCCACGCGCCTGGGTTATCAGGTCACGTTGTTTGAGGCCACCCGCATCGCCGGCGGGCGGGCGCGCCGCGTTGGCGGCACTGTGGCAGGCAAGCCGGTCGTGCTCGACAACGGCCAGCACATCCTGATTGGCGCTTATGCCGAAACGCTGCGCCTGATGAAGGACCTGGGTGTCGACGCAGAAACTTCCTTGCTGCGGCTGCCGCTGACGCTGCGGTTTCCGGACGGCAGCGGCCTGAAGCTTCCGCAACTGCCGGCCCCCCTCGATGCGCTGGCCGGCATCCTCCTGGCGCGCGGCTGGTCCTGGGCCGACAAACTTTCGATGCTCAAGGTCGCCGTTGGCTGGCAGCTCGCGAAATTCAAGTGCGACCCCGGCGTGTCGGTGGCCGACCTGTGCCGCAGCCTGTCACCCGGTGCCATGGCCTCATTGATCGAGCCCCTCTGCGTCTCGGCGCTGAACACCCCTGCAGAGCGGGCCAGCGGCCAGGTTTTCCTGCGCGTTATGCACGACTCGCTGTTTTCGGAAAGCGGCGGTTCCAACCTCTTGCTGCCGCGCGCCGACCTCAGCGCGCTGCTGCCCGACGCCGCCCTGCGCTGGCTGGCGGCCCAGGGCAGCACCGTGCGGCTGGGCGCCCGCGTGCAATCCATTGCGCCCCTCGGTTCCAGCTGGGTGGTCAACACCGACATCAGCGCAGCCTTCGACTGCGTGGTGCTGGCCTGCCCGCCCCATGAAGCGGCGCGGCTTGCGGAAGACAGCGGCCTGCAACCCGGCGACTGGCTGGCGCAGGTGAAAGGCCTTCAACACGAAGCGCTGACCACGGTCTACGCCTGGGCAGCAGGCGTGCGCCTTCAGCAGCCCATGCTGGCCTTACCCGCCAATGAGACGGCTCCTGCGCAATTTGTGTTCGACCGTGGGCAACTGGGCGGGCCCACCGGCTTGCTGGCTTTTGTGATCAGCGCCAGCACGGGCGATGGCGCAACGCTGGCTGCACAGGTGCTGGCGCAGGCGGCACAGCAGCTGAGCCTGGACACCCTGCAGGTGGTGCAAACCATCGTGGAAAAGCGCGCCACTTTTGCCTGCACGCCGGGCCTGCTGCGCCCGCCAATCGACGTAGCACCAGGTCTTTATGCCTGTGGCGACTATATCGCCGGGCCTTATCCGGCCACGCTCGAAGGCGCCGTGCGCTCGGGGCTGGAAGCAGCGCAGCGCCTGCATTGATCTACCCCGGCACATCCGCGGTTAGCGGTCATTGCAGTCACACCACCCGTATTGCTATCAATTAAATAGCTGCTTTCGCACAGCCACAATGGGTTTCAGGCACTTTTCGCCATCAATCTCACCGCACGGTAGGCTGGCCGCGCAAGACAGCGCTTGAGCCACTCGTCCACTGCCGGGCATTGCGCCGTTAGATTGGCAGCACCCTGAATCCACGCCAGCACGGAAGCCACGCAGATATCGGCCGCCGTAAAGCGTTCACCCGCCAGGTAGCTGCGCGACTGCAAATGCTGTTCGAGCACCCGCAGCGGGCCCAGCAGATGCCGCTCGGCATCCTCGGCCAACTGGGGCTTGCGGCGCTCTGCCGGCATCATGATGCGGTGCATCAGGAACGCCAGGGCGTCTTTTTCGCATTCCGTCACCACCCAGAAACTCCAGCGCAGGATGTCTGCCTGCTCCGCGGAACTCTGCGCGGCAAGGCCGGGTGCATCAGCGCTTTTGAATCGCTCGGCCAGGTAAAGCACACAGGCCATGGACTCCCAGACCAGGACCCCATCGTCATCCACTACCGGGATGCGGCCGTTCGGGTTGATGGCGAGAAACTCCGGCGTGCGCGTAGCGCCGCCCACATACGGCAACGCAATATGCTCATAGGACAAGCCCATTTCCTGTGCCGTCCACAGGGGACGCGCTGCGCGCGAAGCGGCTGTGCCGTAGATTTTGAGTGTCATCGCAAGCGCCCTCTTGAAGTCAACCGTTCACTGCGGGAACAAATCGCACAGCTCGGTCAGTGTGGTCACCGTTTCGTGTGGCACCACGGGGTGTGCCCACATCTGGTCGGAGCGATTCACCCACACCGTCTGCATGCCGCAATTAAGCGCGCCCAGCACGTCCAGCGTGGCGTCGTCACCCACATGCAATACTTCTTGGGGTAGTACCTCCACGGCCCCAGCTGCCGCATGAAAAATGCGCGGGTCGGGCTTGCCCACACCGAACTGCTGGGCGCTGATGGCCGCCCTGAAATACCGGCCTATACCGATTCGTTCGACGTCCGCGTTGCCGTTGGAAACCGCCACCAGCGGGTAACGCCCGGACAGGAATTCCAGCGCCAGCACCGCGTCTTCAAACAAGGTGACCCGGTTGCGCTCTTCAAAGAAGACGTTGAACGCGGCTTCCGCCAGCAACGGGTCTTCGCCGGAGCGGTACAGCGCCACCCGTATCGCCTCCCGGCGTATCGCACTCAGGTTGTATTTGAGCTCCGGGCGCGAGCGTGTGACGTGCTCCCGGATCTCATGGCGCGCCGCCGGATTGGAAAACAGCGCCGCGGTCATCGGTGCATGCTGGCTGAGCCAGTCGTCCAGTGCTTTCTCGGCCCTTTCAATGGCAGGCCAGATGGGCCACAGGGTGTCATCGAGGTCAAGTGTGATGGCTTTTATGGTGGACAGGTCAAGCATAGGCAGCGTCAATGGGATAGGCGAGAATAACCCATGTCTTTTCGCTCGCAAATCATCACGCCGTTCAACCCCGAGCCCCCCTTCACGCACGGTGCAGCGCCGGCCACGCCCACGGCCTGCGGCACGGCCGTCCTGCTCTGCAACCTGGGTACGCCCGATGAAGCGACGGCACCGGCATTGCGCCGCTACCTCGCGGAGTTTTTAAGCGACCCGCGCGTGGTTGAAATCCCCAGAGTGCTCTGGTGGCTGATCCTGCACGGAATCATCCTGCGCGTGCGGCCCAAAAAGTCCGCAGCCAAATACGCCAGCATCTGGATGAAAGAAGGCTCGCCGCTGCGGGTGTGGACGCAAAAGCAGGCCGTCATGCTGCGCGGTTACCTGGCAGTGCGCGGACTGCCCGTCGAGGTGCGTTACGCCATGCGTTACGGCCATCCATCCATCGCCTCGCAGCTTGACCAGCTCAAGGCTGACGGCGTCACGCGCGTTCTCATCCTGCCGGCCTATCCGCAATACAGCGGCACCACCACGGCCAGCGTTTTTGATGCGGTCTACGCCTGGGCGGCGCACATACGCCGCATCCCCGAGTTCCGCTTTGTCAACCACTACCACGATCATCCCGGCTATATCAGCGCGCTGGCGGCACGCGTGCGCGAACACTGGCGCACCGCCGGCCGCGGCGAGCAGCTGGTCATGAGCTTTCACGGGGTGCCCGAGCGCACGTTGAAGCTGGGCGACCCGTATCACTGTGAATGCCATAAAACCGCCCGGCTGCTGGCCACCCAGCTGGGGTTACAGCCCACGCAGTACAAGGTCACCTTCCAGTCGCGCTTTGGCAAGGCCAAATGGCTTGAGCCGTACACCGAGCCCACACTGGTGGCCCTGGCAAAGGCAGGTGTCGGGCGGGTCGATGTGATTTGCCCCGGTTTTACCGGCGACTGCCTCGAAACGCTGGAGGAAATCAACATGGAAGCCCGCGAGGCTTTCCTGCATGCGGGCGGCAAGGAGTTCAGCTACATCCCCTGCCTGAACGACAGCCATGAATGGCTTGCGGGGCTTGCCGAGCTGGCGCAGCAGCATCTTTCAGGCTGGCCGGTAGCCGGTGCAGACACCGCGGAATTGGCCAGCACACGCCAGCGCGCGCGGGCCCTGGGCGCCAACCAATAAGCCATATCCCTTGCGGTGGCTATCAAGCCTTGAGCTTGAGCAGCTGCATCATCAGCTGCGTGGTCTTGGTATCAAAGTCGATAAAGTTGGTGAGGTCAGCCCCGGACAGCCAGGACTGCTCCCAATAACTTTCCTTGAGCGTTTTTTTCCACAGCTCATAGGCCAGCGACGCCTTGATGCCTTCAACCATCTCCGACTGGCGCGCGGGCGTGACGCCCTGGCCGGTGAAGACGGCCCGCCAGTTCGCCATGTCCAGGTCCAGCCCCTGCTCCCGCACGGACCGCACACCGTAGCTGGTCTTCTTGGATGACACACCCACGGCGCGCAGTTTGCCGCTCGCCAGTTCTGCGCTGAAAGTGCCGTATCCGGAAACGCCGGCCACCGCCTTGCCGGTCAATACCGCATCCACCAATTCAAAATTGCGGGCAAAGGGCAGGTACACCGGGTCTTCAGGGCGGCTACCGGCCGACTTGGCCAGCAGGCCGGCGAACACGTGGTCCGCCCCCCCAACAGAACCAATCGCCATGGGCGTCAGCCTGGGGCTGGTGCGCAGGCGCTCTGCCAGTTCGTTGACGGTCTTGATGGGCGAGTTGCCGGCGACCACCACCACCAGGTAGTCGCTGGTCAGGCGGGCCACCGGGCGGAGCCGGGTCAGGTCCACGGCTGGTTTTTGCAAAGCCACTGCGCCGACCAGGTTGCTGTCGCCCATGAAAAGCGCATTGGGATCGGAGCCGTACTTGCCCGCATACCAGGCCAGCCCTGTGGTGCCGCCGTGCCCCTCCTTGTTTTCGTATTCGATCTCGTCGCTCAGGCCCAGGCCGACCAGGGCATCGCCGAGGGCACGGCCCGCTTCGTCCAGCGTGCTGCGCGAGGCGGCTGGTATGACGATGCGCAATCTCGGCGCAAGCTTGCCCTTCACGGCAGCCTGTGCCCACAAGGGTGCAGGGACAACGCCGGCGGCAGCTGCGCCCAGACAAGTGAGCCCACCGAGAAAAATACGTCGTCGGACAGTCGGCATGAGATTCTCCAGCGGTGGTGGCATGTATCAGGCAGCAGGCCGGCATGCGCCTGTTTCTCCAACAGGCACAGCACTTTCCATGCCATCCATCAGATGGACGCCGGAGAAAAAAGGGGTGACCCACGCGGCCGCCCCTTCCGAAAACCCTGCCGCAGAGCGTCAGGCTTTGAGCTTGAGCAGGTGCACCATGACGCGCGAGGTCGTCAGGTCAAAGTCAATGAAGCTGGCAAAACCGGGCCCAGAAAGCAGCGAAGAGTCCCAGTGGTTCTGCTTCAGTGTTTTTTGCCAGGACTCATACCCCGCGGCGGCTTTCACCGCTTCGACCATTTCGGCCTGCCGGGCGGGTGCCACGTTTTGGCCGGTAAACACTCCACGCCAGTTGGCCATGTCCACATCGAGACCCTGTTCGCGAATCGAGGGAATGCCAAAAACCATGCGCTTGGACGACACGCCAATGGCACGCAGTTTCCCGCTGGCGAGTTCATCGCTGAACTCGCTGTAGCCCGATATGCCGGCCACTGCCTTGCCACCCACCACGGCCTGCACCACCTCGGCACCGCCGGCGAAAGGCAGATACACCAGTTCTTCCGGTTTGCTTTGGGAGGCTCGGGTCAGCACCCCTGCAAACACATGGTCCACACCACCGGCCGACCCGCCGGCGATCGGCACGTCTTTGGGGTTGGTGCGTAGCCGGCTGGCAAGATCGGCAACGGTACGGATCGGCGAGCTGGCAGCCACCACCACCACGAGGTAGTCACTGGTCAGGCGGGCTATCGGCTGGATGCGAGTCATGTCGACCGCGGGTTTTTGCAAGGCAACCGCGCCCACCATGACCATACCGCCCATCAACAGGGTGTTGGGATCGTTTCCGTACTTTTCGGCGTAATAAGCCAGGCCGATGGTGCCGCCCTTGCCGCCCTTGTTTTCGTATTCGATCTCGTCAGCGGCGCCGACACCCAGCAAGGCCGTACCCAGCGCACGGCCGGTCTGGTCCCAGCCCCCGCCGGCGTTGGCCGGTATCACAATGCGCAGTTTCGAAGTTAGTTTGGCGGCTTTGCCTTTTGGAGAAGCGACAGCTGCCGGTGCCTTGGCAGATTGCGCCAATGCGGGGAATGTACTGCCCAACGTGGTCAGGCCCAACCCGGCGAGCCCACCCAATGCGGTGCGTCGTTTGATGTTCAGCATGTCATCTCCTTTTAGTAATAAAACTCAACTTGCAGGTTTTTTCGCCTTCCAGTATTTAGCCATACGCGGAAGCACCAGCACCGCAACCACAATCACGACCAGCGTGATCGACATGGGGCGCTGGAAAAACACGGCGGGGCTGCCTTCGCCAATCGACATGGCATTGCGCAATTGAGCCTCGGCCAGCGGGCCAAGGATCATGCCCACCACCACAGGGGCCGTCGGGAAGTCAAAGCGGCGCATCAGCACACCGAGCAAGCCGATGGCGTACAGCAAAAAGAGGTCGAACGCACTTTGCCGCATGCCGTATGCGCCCACCGTCGCAAAAATCAGGATGCCCGCGTACAGCTGCGGTTTGGGAATTTTCAGCAGCTTGACCCACAGGCCCACCATGGGCAGGTTCAGCACCAGCAGCATCACGTTGCCGATGTACAGCGAAGCAATCAGTGCCCACACCAGGGCAGCCGAGGTGGTAAACAGCTGCGGGCCGGGCTGGATGCCGTAGTTCTGGAACGCGCCCAGCAAGATCGCCGTGGTGTTGGAGGTCGGGATGCCCAATGTGAGCAGCGGGATCAGCGCAGCCGTCACCGTCGCATTATTGGCAGCCTCCGGACCGGCAACACCCTCGATAGCGCCTTTGGTGCCGAACTCCGCACTGTGGGGCTGGTTTTGCGCCAGCTTCTTTTCCATTGCATAGCTCAGGAAAGTCGGGATCTCGGTGCCGCCCGCCGGAATACACCCGAAGGGCGTGCCGATGGCCGTGCCACGCAACCAGGCGGGGATCGACCGTTTCCAGTCCGCCTTGGTCATGTGCACGCGGCTGAGCCTGTTCTGCTCTTCCACCATGCGGCCTTCATACAGCACTGCATAGAGCACTTCGGCAACCGCAAAGAGGCCCACGGCCACCAGCACGATTTCAATGCCGTCCAGCAGCTCCGGGATGCCACCGGTATAGCGGCCCTGGCCGGAGATCTGGTCCAGCCCCACGCAGCCGGCGGCCAAGCCGATCAGCAGCGCCGTCATGCCGCGCAGCGTGCTTTTGCCGAGCACCGCACTCACCGTGGTGAAAGCCAGAAGCATCAAGAGGAAGTATTCCGGCGGACCCAGCTTGACTGCGAACTCGGCCACAAAAGGCGCAAACAGCGTGACGATGACGGTGGCAATGGTGCCAGCCACAAACGAGCCGATAGCAGCCGTGGCCAGTGCGGCGCCCGCGCGCCCGCTCTTGGCCATCTTGTTGCCCTCCATGGCGGTGACCATGCTGGCGGTTTCGCCCGGCGTGTTCAGCAGGATGGAGGTGGTCGAGCCACCGTACATCGCACCGTAGTAAATCCCCGAGAAAAAAATCATTGAAGCGGTGATGTCGACCTTGGCGGTGATGGGCAGTAGCATGGCCACTGCTACCGCAGGGCCGATGCCGGGGAGCACACCTACCGCTGTGCCGAGGGCGCAACCCACCAGGCACCAGAGCAAATTCACCGGCGTGATCGCTGTCGCGAAACCCGCCATCAGGGCATTAAAAATGTCCATATCAGATCCACCCCGTTGATGTCAGGCCCGGCAGATTGATCGCCAGGAATTTCGTGAACATCCAGAACACCGGCGCGGAAATCGCGAAACCCACCCCAAAATCGGTGACCCAGGTCAGCGGCGCATTGACGCTTGTCTGGCCACCCGCACGGCGCAGGCCTTGCACAGCCAGCAAGTAACACAGCGTGCAGCTCAGGATAAAACCGATGGTGGTAATGAGGGCGGCATTGAGCAACAAGCCCGCAGAGACCCATATAAAACCCGGCCAGTAGGCTTGCGATGCACCGGAAGGCAGGTCCAGGTCCCGGAAGCCGCCGCTCTGCGCTTCCCAGATGATGAAGGCGCCGCAAATCGCGAGGCCCACAGACACCACCCAGGGCAGGAAGTTGGGGCCTACACCGCCATAACCGGCCTCGGACGAAATGCTGATCGCGCCAAAGGCCAGCGCCAGGCCGGTCAGCAGCACACCGGCCCCGACCAGAGTTTGCGGCCAGACGGCCGAGGGATCTGAAGTTGTCATCGTTATAGTTCCCGAAAGGCGGGGAAGGTTGGGCCAGACATAAGCAGTCTGGGGGCACGCGGGCCTTTCGTCAAATTTTCATCAAATTTGACGGAACCGCGTGCAGCTGATACGCGAAAGCGCGGGTGGCGTAAAAACGCGGAAGATCAGACCATGCCGGACTTGACCATCGTGGCGCGCAGCGCCGCAAAGTCGTCGTCCACAAACTTGGCAAATGCCTCGCCCGTCAGGACTGCGGGAGTCCAGTCGTTCTTCTTGACCGCCTCGGCCCAGGCCGGCGCCTTGAGCGCGGCCAGCACCATGTCGGTCAGGGCCTTGCGCTGTGCGTCCGTGATCCCGGGGGCACCGTAGACTCCGCGCCAGTTGCCGATTTCGACGTCAATGCCCTGCTCCTTGAGTGTCGGCACATCCACACCGGGCAGGCGCTTGCCCGAGGTCACGGCAATGGCCTTCATCTTGCCGGCCTTGATGTACTCGGCAAATTCGCTGTAGCCGCTGCCGCCCACTGTGACGTTGCCGCCCAGGATGGCTGCCGTGGCTTCACCGCCGCCACGGAAAGCCACATAGTTGATCTTCGAGGGGTCGGCGCCGACCTTCTGCGCGATCATCGCAGCCGCGATGTGCTCGGTGGAGCCGCGCGAACCACCGCCCCACTTCACACTGCCGGGGTCTTTCTTGAGTTGCTCGACCACGTCCTTCATGGACTTGAATGGCGAGTTGGCAGGCAGCACAAACACGTTGTATTCGCTGGACAGACGTGCAATCGGGGTGGCTTGCGACAGGCTGACCGGCGGCTTGCCGGTGATCAATCCGCCCAGCATGACAGCGCCCATCACCATCAGTGCGTTGGGGTCGCCCTTGGAGCCGTTGACGAACTGGGCCAGGCCCAATGCGCCGGCGGCGCCGCCCTTGTTGTCATAGGTCACGGTATCGGCGGCCTTGGAGTCCGTCAGGGCTTTGCCCAGGGCACGGCCCGTGGTGTCCCATCCGCCGCCGGGATTGGCGGGAATCATCATCTTGACATTGGCGGCGGCAAAAGCCGGCAGGGGCAAGGCGCCTGCAGCCGCCATGGCTGCCAGGGATTTAAGAAAGGTATCGCGACGCATGAATGTCTCCTTGAAAATAGGATTGTGAAATTGTTGAGCTTGCCGGGCTGGCGAAGGCATCCAGCCGATCACGGGCTTATCATGCGCTTCGTTTCTGTCAAACGGCTGTCCGGAAGCATTGGGGAAAGTGCTAATGTCTAGGGCCTGTTAACACCCTGTTTCAGGCCCTAGCCCATTCTGCCCCCATGAAATTGTTACTGATCGAAGACGATGCGTCGATGCAGGCCGCGCTGCAGCGGGCACTGGGCCGCCGCGGCATGGAGGTTTTCAGTTGCACCGACGGGCGCCTGGCGCTGGCGCAATGGACGGACACACAGCCCGATGTGGTGGTGCTGGACCTCAGCCTTCCCGGCATGGACGGCTTGCAGGTGCTCGAGCAGGCGCGTCTCAAGGGTCTTGCCGCGCCGGTGCTGATCCTGACCGCTCGCGGTACGGTAGGCGACCGCATCATGGGCCTGAATACCGGGGCCGACGACTACCTGCCCAAACCCTTTGACCTGGACGAACTGGAAGCACGTCTGCGCGCCCTGAGCCGGCGGCGTCCGGCAACCGCCCTTCCCCCGGAAAATGATGCTGGCGCACAGATCGTGGGCGAGTTGCGCTATGAAAAAGACAGCGGGGCCATCTACCACCGCGACCAGGTGCTGGAGCTGACTCCCCGTGAACTGGCGCTGTTGCAGGCCCTGATCGCCAAACCCGGCCATGCAGTGTCGAAAGAGCGCTTGTTCGAGCTGGTGTTTCCCGGCGAGGCGGACGTGCAATACGAGGCGGTGGAAGTGGTGGTGTACCGCCTGCGCAAGAAACTGGCGCAAACCGGTGTCACCTTGGTCACGCTGCGCGGCCTGGGCTATTTGCTGAAAGTGGATGCATGAGCTCCCCGCAGCCGCGACAGGACATTCAGGCAGTTCCCCCCGCAGCACCCGAAACAACACCCGGCGCGGGCGCCATCTCCCTGCGCAGATACCTGCTCATCGGCATCCTTTTGCCGGTGGGCCTGCTGGTAGTGGCCAACACCTTCAGCCTGTACCAGCAGGCATTGGGCGCGGTGAACACGGCTTATGACCGTACGCTGCTGGCGTCTGCCAAATCGATCGGCGAGCAGCTCGATGTAACGGGCTACGACGAGCAATCCGAGCTGCGCGTCACGGTGCCCTATGCGGCGCTGGAAGCTTTTGAGGCTGACAACCAGAGCCGGCTTTTCTACCGGGTGTCCAGCCTCGGCGGCAGCATGGTGTCCGGTTTTTCGGAGTTGCCGTTCTGGCACGGGCGCATTCCGGCACGGCCGCCCTATTCGGCGCTGGTGGATTTTTATGACGACGTCTTCATGGGCGACGATGTGCGGGTCGCGGTTCTGCTGCAGCCCGTGGCCAGCGCAAAAGGCCGCGCCATGGCGGTAATTCAGGTTGCCGAAACCCTGGAACTGCGCAAAACACTGGCCCGCAAAATCCTGTTCGACACACTATGGCGTCAGGCCCTGCTGCTGGCGGTGATCGCCCTGGTGGCGGTCGTCGTGGTGCAGCGCGCCACCCGGCCCGTACGGCGCCTCAGCGCCGAACTGCAGGCCCGTCCCGAAGGCGACCTGACGGCGATTACCGCGCCCGATGCACCCCGCGAACTGCTGCCGCTGGTGGAGGCCACCAACGAGGTCATGGGCCGGCTGCAGCATCTGCTGGACAACCAGAAGCGCTTTGTGCGCGATGCCGCCCACCAGCTGCGCACACCGCTGGCCGTGCTCAAGGTGCAGGTGCAGTCCGCGCTGCGCGGCGACATGGACGCCCGTGAGGCGCTGGCGGAAATCAACCAGACGGTGGACCGCGCCACCGTCCTGGCCAACCAGATGCTGGCGCTGGCCAAGGTGGAGCAATTGCGCCAGCAGGCCGACCTGCAGGCCATCGACCTGGCGCAGGTGGTGCGCTCTGTGGCGCTGGACCTGTCACCCCTGATCGCCGAGAAAGACATTGATTTCGAGATTGAAACCGTGCCTGCGCGCGTCACCTCGCATGAGTGGATGCTGGGCGAACTCACGCGCAACCTGCTGCACAACGCCATCAAGCACACGCCGGCCGGCGGCACGCTGGCGGTGCGCATTGTGCGGGACGCAAGCGTTGTCGCCATGACCATCAGCGACAGCGGGCCGGGGGTTTCGGCAGAGTTGTCGGCTCGGCTCTACCAGCCCTTTTCCGCAGGCAACGTGCGCCACGGCTCCGGCCTGGGCCTGGCCATTTGCCGCGAGATCACCGAAACCATGCATGGCAGCATTTCGCTGGAAAACCGCGTCGTGCACGGCCGCGTGACCGGCCTGGACGCCACGGTACGCCTGCCCACGACGTGAGAACCTGTTCACGACCCAAACGCGGCGCCCTCCTACACGGCGTCACATGCCTTGGTACAGAATAGCGCCCAATGGACAAATTGCGAATCGACAAGTGGTTGTGGGCTGCCCGCTTCTACAAGACCCGTGCCCTGGCTGTGGAAGAAATCGACAAGGGCCGCGTACGCGTCAACGGCATCGAAGCCAAGCCCGCGCGTGAAGTCAAACCAGGCGACACCGTGACGCTGCGGCAAGGCCCCTACACCCGTACCCTGATGGTGCGCGGCATCAGCAAGCAGCGGGGCGCGGCGCCGGTGGCCCAGCAGCTCTACGAAGAAACCGAAGAAAGCCAGCGCCTCAAAGCCGAGGCCGCCGAGCAGCGCCGGGTAGCCGCCGATCCGGCCGGCAGCCTGGAGCATGGGCGCCCCACCAAACGCGACCGCCGCACACTCGACAAGGCCTGGGACAACCGCTGGAGCGCGTCGGCCGATTGAGGGACTGGGAAGTCGCCCCGTTTTTGCTATCATTTTTATAGCTTCTCGCGCACATTCCCATTGGGCTAGAGGCTTATTTTATTAAAAATTCGGCTGTTTTGAGCCATACAGGACCGTGCTGAACGCTCAGGCATATGCCCGCTGCGCCAGCGCCCGCGCCAGCAGGGCCGCCGGGTCCACCAGCTCAAGTGAATCCCTTCCAGGCACCGCGCTGAGTGCCAGCGGAATCTCGGTACAGCCCAGAACCAGCACTGAAAGGCCGTGCCGCCCGGCAAGCGCGCTGGCCACGCCCGCAAAACACTCACGCGCCAAAGCCATGTTGCCGGCTTTCACGCCCTCATAGATGCCTCGCATCAGGCGCTCACGCTCTTCCACGGAAGGAATGTGGCATTGCAGCCCCGCCTGGCGCAAGGCCTGGTCGTAGAGGCCCGCCCGGTACGTACCCTCGGTCGCCAGCAAACCTACTTGCCCTACCCCACGGCCAGCCAGGTTTTGCGCGACCTCACGCGCCACGTGCAGCACTTCAAGCTGGGGAAAGCGCTCCTGCAGCTCGGCGTGCCACGCATGTGCCGTGTTGCACGCCACCGCGACGGTGGTGGCACCTAACGCGGCGAGTTTCCCCATCGCTTGCAACATGGGATCCAGGGGCTGATGGCCGCCGGGCCCGGGTGAACCTAGCGCGTTGCTGCGGTCCGGCACCGGCACCTGTGCCAGCCAATGCTCGGGAAATGCCTGGTCAGACACGGAAATCTGCAGCGACCGCATGTGATCCGCGCACGCCTGGACAAACAGCCGCGCAAAGTCCGCGCCGGCCGCCGGACCCATGCCGCCCAGGATACCGACCACACGGGCTCTGTGCAGGGCCTGTCTTTCAGTGCTGCTCATGGCTCAAGCTCCAAAACAAAATTCAAGGCGCGCATCCACCCACTGGCGCCAAAAGGCTCCGGGTTGGGGATTTCTGGGGGAGGAGAAGCTGCGGACCCGATCGGGTGCGGCAGCTGTGAAAGCAGGACGGGGGAGCGGCGCGCAGGCGCACCCCCTCTGGTGCTTACATGGCCGGCTTGTCGCTCAGAGCCTTGAGGTTGGCCTTCAGCTCTTCGCTCATCGGCAGGTTCAGGTTCACACCCTTTGGCGGGATGGGTGAGGTGAACCACTTGGCGTACATCTTGGCAAAGTCGCCGGACTTGATCAGGCGGATGATCGTGCCGTCCACCAGCTTCTTGAACTCAGGGTCGTCCTTGCGCAACATGCAGGCATAGGGCTCCACCTGCAGCGAATCGCCCACGACTTCCAGGGAAGCAGGATTCTTGGAGTTGGCCATCAGACCGAACAGCAGGATGTCGTCCATAGCGAAGGCCAGGGCGCGGTCATTTTCAACCAGCAGCAGCGAATCGTCATGGTCTTTGCCCAGGATGAGCTGCATGTCGAGCTTTTTGTCGGCGCTGTACTTGCGGATCACCTGCGCGTTGGTGGTGCCGGTCGTGCTGGCCACCGTCTTTTTGGCCAGGTCGGCGTAGTTCTTGATACCGGATGACTTTTTGACCAGCAGGCGGGTGCCGGTATAGAAGTGATTGATGGCAAATGCCACATCCTTGCCGCGCGCGGTGTTGTTGGTGGTCGAGCCGCACTCGAGGTCGTAGGTGCCGTTGACCAGCAAGGGGATGCGGTTTTGCGAGGTCACGGGCATGTAGGCGACTTCGAGATTGGGTTTTTTCACCTTCTTGCGAATGTCGTCAATGATGGCTTCTGTCAGTTCTGCCGAAAAACCCACCGAGGTTTTGGACCCGATCAGGTAGCTGAAAGGCACCGAAGCTTCGCGATAGGACACGGTGATCTTGTTGCTGTCGGCAATCTTTTTCAGCGTCGGCACCGTTTGCGCGCCGGCGGTGGTGGCCAGGCCGGCTGTCAGCAGCACGGCGGTCATGAGGATAGTGAATTTCATGCTTGTCCTTTCGGGGGGCGGTGGGTTGGTAGTTTCGGGAAACTGGCATCGCTAGTGTAGGAACAGCAGCGTGTGGCGTGTCATTCATTTTCGCGGCAAACCCATGACCAAAACTCATGGTTTACCCAGAATCCCTTCTGCCACCCTTCGCAGGAGGGCATAACCACAGGTCATGACCCTCGCGCATTCAGCATTGTTCAAACCTGTACCCACTGCGTAAAGTGGCGCTCTTTCAGGGAACAAAGAGGCTTCTATGCATGTGTGTGTGCTCGGTGCAGGAATCGTGGGACTGGCAACCGCCTACAGCTTGCGGCGGGCCGGCCACGAGGTGACAGTGGTAGACCGCGCCAGCCCCGGCAGCGGCGCCAGCGGCGGCAACGGCGCACAACTGAGCTACTCCTACGTGCAGCCGCTGGCAGATCCCGCCATCTGGCGGCAGCTTCCCAAGCTGCTGCTGTCGCCCTCTTCCCCGTTGAAGCTGCGGCCTCGCCTGGATGTGCGCCAGTGGTTGTGGGGCGCGCAGTTTCTGGCGGCCTGCAACGGCAAGACCTCACGCAACACCACCAGCCATTTGCTGTCGCTGGCGGCGCTCAGCCGCCAGTCTTTCGACGCGATGATGGCCGAAGAAAAACTGGATTGCGACTTCTCGGCCACGGGCAAGCTGGTGCTGTACGCCAGCGATGCTGCGTTCGCCGCAGCGCGCCGGCAGATGTTGCTGCAACGTGAACTGGGCAGTACCCAGGAGGCTGTCAGCGCCGACCGCTGCGTGGAGATCGAACCCGCGCTGAAAAACCGCCACGGGCACATCGCCGGCGCCATCTACACACCAGGCGAGTGTGCTGCCGACTGCCAGAAAACCTGCGATGGTCTGTTCACCGTGCTGCGCCGCGAGGGCGTGCGCTTCCTGCTGGACACACCCGTCGAGCAACTGGTTGTGCGCGGCAACCTGGTTGCAGCTGTCGCGACGCCGCAAGGCCATCTCGAAGCCGACCGTTATGTGATGGCGATGGGCGCCGGGTCTGCGCGCATGGCGCACACGCTGGGTGTGCACCTTCCGGTGTACCCGCTGAAGGGTTACAGCATCACGGTGGACGTCGCACCTGGCGACGGCGCAGCACCGCAGGTGAGCGTCACCGACAGCGCCCGCAAGGTGGTGTTCGCGCGCATCGGGTCGCGCCTGCGCGTGGCGGGCATAGCCGAACTCTCGGGTTACGACACCGCCATCGACCCGGCGCAGATTGCTTCGCTGAAAGCGTCGACGAAGACAGTGTTTCCGGATTGCAGCAACTTTGAAACGCTGAGCCCCTGGGCCGGCATGCGCCCCGCTACCCCCACAGGCCTGCCAGTCATTGGCACGCATGCCAAAGGCCCGGCCAACCTGTTGTTCAACACCGGCCATGGCGCCCTGGGCTTCACCCTGGCGTTCGGCTCTGCGCAGCGCATCAGCCGCATGCTGGAGCGCTGACCTTCAGGCCTTGCGCAGCGCAAGCGGTTCAGGCGCGCTGCGTCAGGGCTTGCTGAAAGCACCGCACAAAAGACCGCACGATGACCGAGCCAGGCTTGCCTGCGGGCAATAGCGCATTGATGGGCACCGGGATCAAGGGTTCCAGCTCCAGCAGGTCCACACGCGTCAGGTCGGCGGACGCCGCTGTGCACGTGTCAATCACCGCAATGCCCAGCCCGTGGTGAGCCAGCGCCAGCGCCGAATGGTAGGTCTGCACGGTGATATGGAATTCGAGGCCCACCCCTGCCTCGCGGCAGGCCTGGTTGAGGCTGCGGCCCACCGGGTCCATCACATCAAGCCCGACGACCGGTACCTTGGTGAGGTCCTCAAGCGTGACGCTGCCACGCTTGACCAGGCGCGCAGGCAGCATGCCCTTGGGTGCAACGCACACCATGCGGCCGTCGGCCAGGTGTTCCTGTGCCAGCGCCGAATGCGCCGCCGGGCTGAAAAGGAAACCGACATCCCCCTCCTGCAACGCCAGTGCCGAAATAATTTGCGGTGAATGCAACGCCCGCACGGTAATGGCCACATCAGCATGCTTGACCCGAAAGAGCTTGATCGCGTGGGGCAGGATTTCGTAGCTGAGCGCCAGCACCGTCAGGATGCGGAGTTCCCTGGCGCTTTCGCCGGTCTTCAAGTTGGCCGCCAGGCGCTGCACTTCATCGAGCTGGGCAAACAGCCGCTCGATGTGCGGGTACAGCGTCAACGCTTCGGAGGTCGGCGTCAGCCGGCCCTTGCTGCGCTGGAAGAGGGCAAAACCCAGCTGCAGTTCGGCATGCTGCAGGATGCGGCTGACGGCGGGCTGGGTGACATTGATCAGGCGGGCCGCCCCGCTGACGCTGCCGGTGAGCATGACCGCGTTGAAGACTTCGATGTGGCGCAGGCGCATGGGTGGTTCCGTGGTGCGTGTTCAGGCGGGGTGGTGCAGGCTCAGCACAGCAATTATCGTGCGCAGCATGTGCGGGTGATCCAGTCACGGAAAACGCCCATGGCCCCCGTCACGCGCCGGGATTTGAGCCGGGTCAGCCAGTAACTGCCGTTTTCAATTTCCAGCGGAAACGGCCTTGCCAGGCGCCCTTCCTGCAACTCCCGCACAAACAGGTTCACAGGGAGCAAGGCAACGCCGGCGCCCTGCGCGGCAGCTTCCGCCATGGTCAGGGACGAATCAAACACCGCCCCCCTGACCACCGGGCAGTCCACACCGGCCAGGGCAAACCAGCTCACCCATTCATCGGACCGGTAAGAGCGCAGCAACACCTCGCCGGCCAGGTCCGCAGGTTCGCGCAGACGGGAAGCCGTTGCAGGTGAGCAGACGGGTGACAGCGGCGAGGGAAAAAGCAGGTCGGCTTCGGTGCCGTGCCATGCGCCGTCGCCAAAGCGTATGGCGTAGTCCAGGCCCTCGCCGGCCAGGTCCACGCGGTTGTTGTTGGTGAACAACCTGAAATCAACAAAAGGGTGCGCCCGCTGGAACTCCGCCAGGCGCGGGATCAACCAGCCCACTGCAAAAGTGCCCACAGCCCCGACGCTCAGCACCTCCCGGAACCGGCCATCCCGGAATTGCTCCAGCAATGCGCCGATGCGGCCGAACGATTCCGACAGGGCCGGCAGCAATGCCAGGCCTTCATCCGTCAGGGCCAGGCCGCGCGGGAGCCGGCGAAACAGCGGAACGCCCATGCGTTCCTCCAGGTTTTTAACGTGCTGGCTGATCGCGGTTTGCGTGACGTTCAACTCGTCGGCCGCCCGCGTAAAGCTCAGATGACGCGCGGACACCTCAAAGGCACGCAAGGCATTCAGGGGAAGGTGCATGGTTCAAGCCCAAGTTTTGCTTATGAGTTCCCTTGATTATTGCCGTTTGCCCGATGGGCGGAGTTTCCATATCGTTGCGGTTCGTCATCCGTTACTTTTACCCGTCACAGAGGAAAATCAATGCAAAGAAGGCAATTTACATTCGGAATCGGGACACTCATCGCGGGCTCCGGGGGTTCAGCCTATGCCCAGAAATTGCTGGGGTCGACAGACATCTCCCGAGCGATGTCTGCTCGCTTGAAGGCCATTGAACGGGAAAGCGCTGGCAGACTGGGCGTCAGCATTCTCGACACCGGCAACGGCGCCCGCTTCGGCTACCGGGCCGGCGAACGTTTTCCACTGTGCAGCACCTTCAAGTTGCTGGCGGCCGCGCACATACTGCATCGCGTGGACGCGGGCCAGGAACAGCTTGAGCGCAAGGTCATCGTCACGGCCGCCGACATCGTCACCCATTCACCCACCACCAGCCAGTACGTCGGCACACAGGGAATTTCGCTCGCGCAGCTGTGTGAAGCCACGGTCACGCTCAGCGACAACGCGGCGGGCAACCTTCTGCTGGCCAGCTTTGGCGGCCCCCCGGGCCTGACGGCGTATGCCCGTTCGCTGGGGGACAACATCACCCGGCTTGACCGTATTGAGACCGCCTTGAACGAAGCAACGCCCGGCGACAAACGGGACACCACGACGCCGGACGCCATGGTGTCCAACATCCAGAAGCTCGTGCTGGGAAACGCCTTGTCGGAAGCGTCACGCGAACAGATGACCCAATGGCTGCTGGGCAACAAGACCGGCGACAAGCGCCTGCGTGCCTTGCTGCCAGCGGGCTGGCGTGTGGGCGACAAGACCGGGGGAGGCGGTTACGGTTCCACCAACGACGTCGGCGTCTTCTGGCCACCCGGCCGGGCGCCCATCGTGGTGGCGGCCTATCTCACTGAAACCAGCCGCCCGGCCGCGCAACGCGATGCCGCCTTGGCGAAGGTAGGTGAGCTGGCAGCCTCTTTGGGCGCTTGACCTGAATCAGGCCTTGTTGCTGGCCCTGGCTGGAGCCACTTCGGAATCAGTCCACGACAGTCCGCACCCCGCGGGATTTTGATTTCTGACGAATTTCACCGTTGCATCGCCAGATTCATTGAAAACAAAGTACCGCAATACTACGAGAATAGTTACACGAAACTTGCACAATGTAAGACTAAAGGCCGAAAATAGGAACTTCCCGAAGCCCTCACATACAACATGAAAATAAACCCGCAGGTAGTGATCGATGAACTGATCGACCACCTCACTGCCCTCGTTCTTCACACGCCTGAGATTGAAAAATTACGGCAGCGAGGAAAAGAGGACAGGTTTAGCCGGGCTGGTTATCAACTCCTTGGGGCGCTTCCCGACGGCCCCGAAAAGCTCGACTTCATCTGCGAAATCACACTTCAGGCGGAGAAGCAGCGCAGCTCATTCCTTGTAAAAGTACTCGGCCAGGCAAGCCATGACGGTTCGCACTGGAAAATCACCGAAATCTATGACGTGGAAGTCGAGCCGGCGGGCAGCGGTCCTGCCATGCCATAGCAAAGAAAAATGGACGGCCATATTTGCGCGGTCCTTGGTTGATTTTCATGCGCTGCCAGCATCGGACGCAACATGCGTACCGCAAACGTCTCGAGAGCGGGTCTCGGCACCAGGAATAAATAGCGAATAGACGAACGCAGATAGTTTCCTGCGAGACAACCACGGGGCTTTCCGCGCCGAATCAGGGGACCGCATGGATCCTTGAGAAAAACACGTGCATGAGGTCCGTGAACGCGTCTTTCGGTATGGCGTCTTTTCGATGGGCATCCAGCTCGGCGATGTGCTCAAGCTCCAGGGGAAGCGCTTCGAGCGCTGCCATGGAAATGTCTTTGAAAATGCGTTCCTTCGTCGTCGTGATGTAGACGATCCGGCAATTGTGGTGCCGTCTGTCGGTCGCGATGCTCACATATTTCTGAAGGACCGTCTGCTCGGGGCCTTCGAGTATTTGGGCAAACACCCCGCCGCCATAAACCAGCAGGCCCGTAATACCCAGGGGCGGGTTGTTTTTTCCCGCGCTCTTCAAAACGCCATTGACCGCATCCTCGTTGATGCCGTCCGCAGCATCGCTGATGTAGAACAGTCTGATCATGAGGCAATGTCCTTGAGTTGAACTTCATCATGCTGAACCGCGCTCCACCGTACGAAGAAGCTGGGGCGTTTCAGCATACGACGAAGCCCTGCCCAAAGTAAAGAAAAAGACGCCTTGAGCAGGTTCGGTCATCATCCGGCAGGTGCAGCCTCAGCCAGACGCAAAAAAGCCGCCCGAAGGCGGCTTTTTATACTGGCGGAAACGAAGGGATTCGAACCCTTGATGAGGCTCTACACCCCATACTCCCTTAGCAGGGGAGCACCTTCGGCCACTCGGTCACGTTTCCAATAAATCGATTATCTCACGACTTCCCGGCCATTTTCAGGCGGAAGGCTGGTCCAGGTCAAAAGCCTTGTGCAGGGCGCGCACGGCGAGTTCCATGTACTTTTCGTCGATGACGACCGAGGTCTTGATTTCGCTGGTGGAAATCATCTGGATGTTGATACCCTCTTCGCTCAACACGCGGAACATCTTGCTGGCGATGCCCACGTGGCTGCGCATGCCGATGCCGACGATGCTGACCTTGCAGATCTTGGCGTCGCCAGTGACTTCCTGCGCGCCCAGCTTGGGCACCACCTGGGTTTTCAGCAGGTCGATGGCTTTGGAGTAATCGTTGCGGTGAACCGTGAAACTGAAGTCGGTCTTGCCGTCCTTGCTGACGTTCTGGATGATCACGTCGACTTCGATGTTGGCATCGGCCACGGCGCCCAGGATCTGGTACGCGATACCCGGGGTGTCGGGCACGCCGAGCACGGAAATTTTGGCTTCATCGCGGTTGAAAGCGATGCCCGATACGATGGCTTGTTCCATGTTTTCGTCTTCCTCAAAGCTGATCAAAGTGCCTGACTTGGCTTCTTCGTTGATGTCGATGTCCCATTCGGTGAAGCTGGACAGCACGCGCAGCGGCACCTTGTATTTGCCGGCAAATTCCACCGAGCGAATCTGCAGCACCTTGGAGCCCATAGAGGCCATCTCCAGCATCTCTTCAAAGCTCACGGTGTGCAGGCGGCGCGCCTCGGGCACCACGCGCGGGTCGGTGGTGTAAACGCCGTCGACGTCGGTGTAGATCAGGCACTCGTGTGCCTTGAGCGCCGCGGCAATGGCCACGGCCGATGTGTCGGAGCCGCCGCGGCCCAGTGTGGTGACGTTGCCGGCCTCGTCCACGCCCTGGAAGCCGGTGATGATGACGACCTTGCCGGCGTCCAGGTCTGCACGCACACGTTCGTCGTCGATCGACTCGATGCGGGCCTTGGTGTAGGCGTTGTTGGTCTTGATGGTGACCTGCCAGCCGGCGTAGCTCACAGCCTGCATGCCTTCGGCCTGCAGCGCAATGGCCAGCAGTGCGCTGGAAGCCTGCTCGCCGGTAGCGGCCAGCGCATCAAGCTCGCGGCCATAAGCATCGCTTGTCCTGGCCGGCGCCAGTTCTTTGGCCAGGCCGAGCAAACGGTTGGTTTCGCCGCTCATGGCACTGGGAACGACCACCATCTGGTGGCCGGCCCGCGCCCATTTGGCCACGCGTTTGGCGACATTGCGGATGCGCTCGGTAGAGCCCATCGACGTGCCGCCGTATTTATGAACGATCAATGCCATTTTCGGGGTCAATCAGAGGAGTTTGGTTTCAGGCCCGGGCGTTTATAAATCCATTTTTCGGGCGAATTGCGTCGTTGCGCGGTGCTCGCAATCCTCATGTACCGAAGTACATTCCGGTTGCTGCGCTCCGGGCGCCTCGCACTTCATCCCGAAAAGCTGGATTTCTAGAACGCCCTACGCACACCAAAGAGGCTCGAAAAGGTGCGCTCCGCCAGCAAAGCCTTCAATTATACCTAGGGACTACTACCCGGTTAGCTCGCCTTATCGCCTGCAGCCGCATAGTTCAGCGCCGGGCCAGCGCGCGTGACATGCCCCGTCGCCACCTTGAGGTGGATCTGGTGCCCGCGTGTGGTGCAGGCGGCGATTTGCAGGAGCAGTTGGTCGAGCTGTGCTGCGCTGGGAGTAGCTTGCTGCAGCGTCAGCCAATAGCGCAGCACATTGGCCTGCCGCGCCTGTGACAGGGATTGCAGGGATTTGATCACCGGGGGGATTCCCACGGCAGCCAGGTCTTGCTGTGCCACCTCGACCAGCAACCCGTGCGCCTGGGCCGCGTGCCGCGCGCTGCGTGCAAAGGTCTCACGAAACTGCGGAAAGGTTTGCACCAACGCAGGCAGCAGGCGGGCCCGGATGCGGTTGCGCGTGAACTGCTCGTCGGTGTTGGTCGGGTCTTCCACCCAGGTGATGCCGCGCGTCACCAGCCAATCGCGCAGCAATGCCCCGGGCACCGTCAGCAGCGGACGGTAATAGGTAATGCCGTCGCGCTCCCAGCACGCCGGCATGGCGGCCAAGCCCGGCAGCCCCGCGCCACGCGACAACGCCAGCAGCATGGTTTCCACCTGGTCGTCGGCATGCTGGGCAATTGCTATGCTTTTAATAGCTGGTTGCGCAGACCCTTCCTGGGCTGCAGCCCTAAACGCTGCATAACGCGCCTTGCGTGCTGCATCTTCGGGGCTCTCGCCGGGGGCGTGGCGGGCATCCACACGCTGGACGATTAGCGGCACATTGAGCTGCGCGCAGAGGGCAACGCAGTGCTGCTCAAAGTCGTCGGCCGCCGCCTGCAAGCCGTGATGAATATGAATGGCGCTTACCTGCCCCGGCCACCTGTGCGCGCAGGCCACCAGCAGCGCAGTGGAGTCGGCGCCGCCGCTCAGCGCAACGGCCAGCGGCAGGCCCGGGGAAAAGGAAGCGATCGCATCAAGAACACCGTGCGAAGACCCGTTCACAGGCCCACTATGCGCCACGGTGGCCTGCCGTGAAATCATTGCGGCCCGTCTTGTCCTCCCCGCGCAACAGCCACAGCGGCCGTGTGGCAAAACTCACAGCCACGCCGGTCTTGCCCTCAGCCGGGCGCAGGCTGCGGTCAAACAGCGAGGTGCCGGGCATATAGCGCAAGGCCACGCCGGTACGGCGGATGCCGGATGTGTTGGCCCTGGCGCCGTGGATCATGTAAATGTCGTGCAGCGACATCTGCCCGGGCTCCAGTTCCAGATCCACCGCATCGTTCTCGTCGAAGCTGCCGTCGGCCATGCGCTGATTCAGCGTCAGGTCGGTGCGGTCTTCGTACAGGTGGAGATGGAGTTGTTTGCCGGCGTGCGAACCGGGAATCACGCGCAAGCAGCCGTTTTCGCGCGTGCTCGGTTCCAGTGCAACCCAGACGGTGCAGTTAGCCAGCGGACGAATGGGCCAGTAGTGGCCGTCCTGATGCCAGGGCGTTTCATAACCTTCGCTGGCGGGTTTGCAAAACACGTGGCACCCCCAGAGGATGACGTCAGGTCCGATGACCTGCGCCACCAGGTCAACGATGTCGGGGTTCATGGCCAGGTCGAAGAAATCGCGGCTGCCGCGCACGCCCTCGTCGTTCTGACCTTCAATGTGGGCACTGACGAGTTTTTCGGGCCGCACGCCAGGGTTGTCGCGGATCAGGTTGTTGAGCGCATCCTCCATGCGCCGCACCCACGCGTCGTTGAGCCGGAACTCCGGGACGACATATCCCTGCTCCCTGTAATGCCTGAGTTCCTGATCGGACAAGCTGGCCATGGTCTTGTCGCTCCGGTATGTGACCGGGGCGCCTTACTTGCCGGCGTCTGCCTTGGTGTCGGTGAATCGGCCGTAGCTTTGCAGGCGTTCGTAGCGGCGGTCCAGCAGTTCCTTGACCTTCAGGTCGCTGACCTGGCGGAAGGCGTCGTTGAGAGCGCGCTTCAGAAATGCAGCCATCTGCTTGTGGTCGCGGTGGGCGCCGCCCACGGGCTCATTCACGATCTTGTCGATCACGCCCAGGGCCTTGAGTCGGTGCGCGGTGATGCCCAAAGCTTCTGCGGCTTCCTGGGCCTTGTCGGAGGTTTTCCAGAGGATGGACGCGCAGCCTTCGGGGCTGATGACGGAGTAAATCGAATACTGCAGCATGACCACCTGGTCGGCCACCGAAATGGCAAGTGCGCCGCCGGAGCCGCCTTCGCCGATGATGGTGGTGATGATGGGCACTTCGAGCTGCGCCATCTCGAAAATGTTGCGACCGATGGCTTCAGACTGGCCGCGCTCTTCAGCGTCGATGCCGGGGTAAGCGCCCGGCGTGTCGACAAAGGTGAACACCGGCAGCTTGAACTTCTCGGCGGTTTTCATCAGGCGCAGTGCCTTGCGGTAGCCCTCGGGCTTGCTCATGCCGAAGTTGCGCAGGCCGCGTTCCTTGGTATCGCGGCCTTTCTGGTGGCCCAGCACCATGCAGGCGGTACCGTTGAAGCGGGCCAGGCCGCCGACGATGGACAGGTCGTCGGCAAAATGCCGGTCGCCATGCAACTCCACAAAATCCGTGAAGATTTCGTTGACGTAGTCCAGGGTGTAGGGACGTTCCGCGTGGCGGGCGATCTTGGTGATCTGCCAGGGCGTCAGGTCGCTGTAGATGTCTTTGGTGAGCTGCTGGCTCTTTTTGGCCAGCTGGTCGATTTCTTCGGAGATATCGACAGCCGACTCGGTCTGTACGTAGCGCAGTTCTTCAATTTTTCCTTCAAGCTCCGCAATCGGTTGCTCGAAATCGAGGAAGGTCTTCTTCGCCATGTGCTGCTCCTCAGGGCTTCATGAAACTTAAATTTGCTCGGTACCCGTGGGGGTACCCAGAACCGGTAATGGGTCCAGAGAGCGCCAAATATACCAAGTTGCCACACTGCAATAGGGCGACCAGGCGGCGGCCACCTCGCGCGCGTCGCTTCGGCTGACGGATTCGCCCGAAAAATAGTTCTGGCTGATGCCGGTGATCAGCCCCACATCGTCCAGCGGCAGCACATTGGGACGCATCAGATAAAAAATCAGGAACATCTCGGCCGTCCAGCGGCCGATGCCGCGAATGGCCACCAGTTCTTCAATAATGGCCTCATCGTCCATCGCCGCCCAGTCCTTGACGTGGACGGTGCCGGCGTCGAAGTGAATTGCCAGGTCAACCAGGTATTCGACCTTGCGGGTGCTCAGCCCGGCCGCGCGCATGTCGTCGACCTTCAGGCGCAGCACGTTGGCGGGCGTCACCTTTTTAGGGAGGGCCGAAAATTTGGCCCAGACGCTTTGCGCCGCCTTGACCGAAATTTGCTGGCCCACGATGCTACGCGCCAAGGTACCAAAAGCATCGCCGCGGGTTTGCAGGCAGGCGTCGCCAAACTGGGGAATCAGCCGCTTCATCACGCGGTCTTTTTTTACCAGGTGCTTGCAGGCTTCGGCCCAATACTCGGGCACCGTGGTGGCCGGCTCGGGAACGTCGGCCAGCTCAGCGCTGCCCGGGCCGCTTTTCACTATCTTTTTCATAGCTGCTTGCGCAAGCCCTTATTGGGCTGGGAACCTGAATAGCATGAAAAACAGGGCGAAAAAATAGTCCGGAAACTCACGATTGCACCTCCCAGGTGGTGCCGCTGGGGGAATCCTTCAAAACGATGCCTTTGGCCAACAGGTCCTTGCGGATACGGTCGGCTTCGGCGAAATCTTTTGCCAGTTTGGCGGTTGCGCGCTGCGCGATCAGCAGTTGAATGTTGGCGTCGTCAAGGCCCGCGCCTGCCTGAAGGTAGGCGCCAGGAGCGCCCTGCAGCAGGCCCAGGCAGCCGCCCAGGTTTTTCAGCAGGCCTGCGAGTTCGGCAGAGCCTGTCCGGTTGACTTCACCGGCCAGCTCGAACAGCACGGCCACGGCCTCCGGCGTTCCGAAGTCTTCGTCCATGGCCGCCTTGAAGCGCTGCGCAAACGGGTGCGCCCAGTCGGTCGGCAGCGCTGCCGGCTTGACGAGATCGAGCGACGTGTAAAGCCGCTTGAGCGAGTTGCGCGCATCGTCCAGATGGGCATCGCTGTAATTCAGCGCGCTGCGGTAGTGGGCGCGAACGATGAAGAACCGCACGGTTTCGGCATCGTATTTGGCCAGCACTTCGCGGATTGTGAAGAAGTTGCCCAGCGATTTGGACATCTTCTCGTTGTCAACGCGCACAAAACCGTTGTGTACCCAGAATCGGGCCAGCGGCTTGCCATTGGCCGCCTCGCTCTGGGCGATCTCGTTTTCGTGGTGCGGGAACTGCAGGTCCGCGCCGCCGCCGTGGATGTCGAAGGTCTCGCCCAGGGTGCCGCGGCACATGGCCGAGCACTCGATATGCCAGCCCGGCCGGCCGGGGCCATAGGCGCTGTCCCACCTGGCGTCGTCGGGTTCGGTGGGCTTGGCGCTTTTCCAGAGCACAAAGTCCAGCGGGTCTTCCTTGCCGTCGAGCACTGCGACACGCTCGCCGGCGCGCAGCTCGTCGAGCGACTTGCCCGAGAGCTTGCCGTAACCCGGAAACTTGCGCACCGCGTAATTCATGTCACCGGTGGAGCCCTTGTAGGCCAGGCCTTTTTCCTCCAGCGTGGCGATCATGCCTAGCATCTGCGGCACGTACTCAGTCGCACGGGGTTCCAGCGATGGAGGCTCTATACCCAGCGCACCGATATCCTGGTGCATGGCCGCGATCATTTCGTCGGTCAGCTGGCGGATGGTGATGCCGCGCTCCACCGCTCGCTTGATGATCTTGTCGTCGATGTCGGTGATGTTGCGCACATAGGTAACCTTCAGGCCGCTTGCCTTGAGCCAGCGTTGCACCACGTCGAACGCCATCATCATGCGCGCATGGCCGATGTGGCAGAGGTCGTAAATCGTCATTCCGCACACATACATGCGCACATGGCCGGGATCAAGCGGGGAAAATTCTTCCACGGCACGCGACAGCGTGTTGTAAATGCGAAGGCTCATGAAAATTATGCTGCGGGGGCCTGGCATCGGCAGGAAGCAGCCGGTGGTCAGGCAAAGGAAAGAAGCTTTATCTCACGGACGCCGCAGGCGGGCAAGGGCCATTCGGCGTACACGCGAAAACGTGCGATAAAAACGGAAAGTACGCAATTCTGGGGGCCATGAACTATACCCCCCCTCAGTTACAATCGCCCAGTATATCCAGCCCGTCCGACACCGTTCAGCGGCTCCCGGAGCGCCCTGAAAAGCCTGGCTGTTTATGTTGACTTTCCGCCCAACGGCTGCCAAAACAGCACCGGGGGCTTTAAAACAAATCGCGAGAGTGCCATGCCCACGCCAAACTTCCTTACACGCAATCCGCTGTCCGCCGCCCTGCGCATGCTGGCCGTGGCGGTCACCCTGTCGGTGTCCGTTGCCCATGCCGACGACTACGCCGACGTCAGCCGCCTGATGCGTGCCGGCCAGTATGCCGAGGCGCAGGCCAAGGTTGACCAGTACCTCGCCAGCAAGCCGCGCGACCCGCAAATGCGTTTCTTCAAGGGCGTGATCCAGACAGAGACCGGCAAGACCAACGACGCGATCGCGACCTTCACCAAAATCACCGAAGACTACCCCGAGCTGCCTGAGCCCTACAACAACATGGCCGTGCTGTATGCTGGCCAGAGCCAGTTCGACAAGGCCCGGGCGGCGCTTGAAATGGCGATCCGGACCAACCCCAGCTACGCCACCGCGCACGAAAACCTGGGCGACGTCTACGCCAGGCTCGCCAGCCAGGCCTACAGCAAGGCCTTGCAACTCGACGGCGGCAACGCTGCCGTTCCGCCCAAGCTGGCACTGATCCGCACACTGTTCTCCGCCGAATCCAAAAGCCCGACCAAGCCGGCTGCCGGCGCGCCAACGCCCGGCCCGGCTACAACGCTCCCTGCGCCCCCCGCGGCGGCTGTCAAGCCAGCGCCCGCAGCCCCGGTGGCCGCAGCGCCCGCCCCTGCCGCGCCGGCAACACCCGTAGCACCGGCTGCCACCGCAGGCGCCGAAAAAGAAGTCGAAGCAGCGGTGCGCAGCTGGGCCCAGGCTTGGTCCGAGAAGGACATGAACGGCTACCTGAGCAGCTACGGCCAGAACTTTGCGCCTCCCGGCAAACAGGCACGCAAGGCCTGGGAAGAAGACCGCCGCGCGCGCATCGTCGGCAAGTCGCGCATCAGCGTCAAGCTCTCCGACCTGGCCATCGCAGTACAGGGCGCCAAGGCCACGGCCAGGTTCAAGCAGGACTACAGCGCCGACTCCATCAATATTTCCAGCCGCAAGACGCTGGAGATGGCCAAGGCCGGTGATCGCTGGGTCATCGTCAAGGAATCCACAGGCGGCTGATCGCTGGCGGCCGGCCTGACCCAAGTGCGTTGTTCAGCCTGTTCATGTCCGTCTGTGTTGGCCGGCAAACTTTCGTGGAAGCCCGCATGAAAAAAGCGGCCGCAATGCTTCTCTTTATGGCACCGTGCCTGGTGCTGGCCTTTTCGCCGGCGCGGGCCGAAACCCGCGCGCACACAACCAAGCGGCCCGCCCCGGCAAAAGCCTCCGCCCCGCAGGAGGCGCACGGTGGCGAAGCGGAAGCCCGGTTGATTGAAATCTACAAACTGATCGGCCAGGCGAATTCGCGCGAAGCCCTGCGCAAGGCCGAAGGCCTCGTGAAGGATCACCCCAACTTCCAGCTGGCGCAACTGGTTTACGGCGACTTGCTGGCCGGCTTTACACGCCCTGTGCGCACGCCCGGCGACGTTCCGGATGCCGCTGCCAAGACTGCTGCAGCCCTGCTGGCCGAGTTGCGGCAGGAGTCGCTGCTGCGCCTGCGCGCGCTGCGCGAGCGGCCCGCCCCCGGCCTGGTGCCGTCGCAATTCCTGGTGCTGTCATCGCGTAACAAACACGCCATTGCCGTCGATGCGTCCAGGTCACGCCTTTACCTGTTTGAAAACACCAGCGCGGGCCTCAAACTCGTGGCGGACTATTACATCTCGGTTGGAAAATCCGGCATTGAAAAATCCGTCGAAGGCGACCTGCGCACGCCGGTCGGCGTCTACTACATCACCAGCAACCTGAACCCCAAATCGCTGCGCGACTTTTACGGCTCGGGCGCACTGCCCATCAATTACCCCAACCAGCTCGACGTCAAGCGCGGCAAGACCGGCGGTGGCATCTGGCTGCACGGCACGCCACCGGCGCAGTTTTCCCGGGCACCGCTGTCCACCGACGGATGCGTCGTGCTGGCCAACCCCGACCTGGAGCGCATCATCCGCACCGTCGAGGTGCGCAGCACGCCCGTCGTGATTGCCCATAGCCTCAAATGGGTAGCGCCGCAATCGCTGGCGGCCGACACCCGGTCGTTCGAAACCGCGCTGCAAAGCTGGCACCATGCCAAGTCCAGCGGCGACATGGCCAGACTTACAAGCTGGTACACACCCGATTTCACAAGTTACGGCAAGACGCTGGCCGAATGGACGCCGCTGCTGCAAAGTGAGCTCAAGCAACTCGGTGGGCGCGACATCCTGCTCAAGGACGTGTCTTACCTGCGCTGGACCGACAGCACCGATACGATGGTGGTAACCTTTGGCGAACTGGTCAAGGGCGCCAAAACCGGCCGCACCAAGCGCCAGTACTGGATCCGCCAAGGGACCCAGTGGAAGATTTTTTTCGAAGGAACCATTTGATGGCAGTTCACAGGACGTTTGCCGCGCTCGCGGTGTTTTCTCCCTTGCGCCGCGCCACACTCGCGGCAGTGGCGGCGGCGGGCGTGGCCCTCCTGGCCGGCCCGGCGCTCGCGCAAAGCGCGCCGAAGGTCAAGTTCGTCACCAGCGAAGGCGACTTCGTGGTCGAGGTCTATCCCGACAAGGCGCCCAAGACCGTTGAAAATTTCCTGCAGTACGTCAAGGACAAACACTATGACGGCACGATTTTCCACCGCGTGATCAGCAACTTCATGGTGCAGGGCGGCGGCTACGACGCAACCTACGCTGAAAAGAAAACGCGCCCGCCGGTGCCCCATGAAGGCCGCGAGGCGCTCGCCAAGGGTGGGCCCAAAAACGTGGTCGGTACGCTCGCCATGGCGCGCACCAACGATCCCAATTCCGCGTCGTCGCAGTTCTTCATCAACGTGAAGGACAACGACTTCCTGAACCCCACGGTGATTCCCCCCGGAGACCCGGTTCCGAAGTTTGAATACCAGGGCCGCGTTTACGAAAACACCCCGCGCGCCCAGCTCGTCAACGCACCCCAGCTCTTTGGCTACACGGTGTTCGGCAAGGTGGTCAGCGGCATGGACGTCGTGAACAAGATCAAGGCCGTGCCCACCGGCGCCGGCGGCCCCTTCCCGACGGACGTTCCCAAGACGCCCGTCCTCATCAAATCAGCAACCCTCGTCAATTAATTGACACAGCCCTACAGGACACCATCATGAGCAATCCCAAAGTAGACCTCCACATTGCCGAATACGGCGTCATCACGCTGGAACTGGACGCCGCCAAGGCACCCAAGACCGTTGCCAACTTCCTGAACTACGTCAACAAGGGCCATTACGCCAACACGGTGTTTCACCGCGTGATCCCGGGCTTCATGGTGCAGGGCGGCGGCTTTGAGCCGGGCATGAAACAAAAGCCAACCGATGGCGAAATCGAGAACGAAGCCAACAACGGCCTGAAGAACGACAACTACACCGTGGCCATGGCGCGTACCAACGCACCGCACTCGGCCAGCTCGCAATTCTTCATCAACGTGGCCGACAACGGTTTCCTGAACCACACCGCACCGAACGCATCGGGCTGGGGTTATGCCGTGTTCGGCAAGGTTGTGGCCGGCGCCGATGTCGTCGACAAGATCAAGGCCGTCAAGACCGGCCGCAAGGGCTTTCATGACGATGTTCCGATGGAAGACGTGATCATCCAAAAAGCCGTTGCAGTGGCCTGAGTACCCTTTCGGGCCGCGCATGCCGAAATCCAGCCGGTGAACACCCCCCAGGCCGTGCCCCCCATGGCGGAGCTGCCTGCTCCCCCCATGTGGCGCACGGTCGATTTCATTTCCGACCTGCACTTGCAGGTCTCGGAGCCCGCTACCTTCGCGGCCTGGCAGCACTACCTTGAAACCACGCCGGCCGACGCGGTCTTCATCCTGGGCGACCTGTTTGAAGTCTGGGTCGGCGATGACGCCGTGGAAGGCGACCTGCTGGACCCCGCCGCCGGCTTTGACGCGCGTTGCGTGCAGGCCATGGGCAATGCCGCCAGCCGGCTGGCCCTGTTTTTCATGCACGGCAACCGTGACTTCCTGGTGGGCCAGGCCTTGATGGACCTGTGCAACGCCACTCTGCTGGCAGACCCGACCGTACTGGTTTTTCCCGCCGGCACCGGGCGACGCTGGCTGCTGTCGCATGGTGACGCCTTGTGCCTGGACGATGTCGACTACATGAACTTTCGCAGCCAGGTCCGCAGCCCCGAATGGCAGCGCACCTTCCTGGCCAGGCCGCTGGCCGAACGCCAGGCGATTGCGCGCGGGCTGCGCGAGCAAAGCGAAGCACGCAAGAAGTCGGGCGCACAATATGCCGACATTGACATCCAGGCCGCGCGCCAGTGGCTGCAGGCGGCCAATTCCCGCACGCTGATTCATGGCCATACGCACAAGCCTGCCGTGCATGACCTGGGCGGCGGCCTGTCGCGCGTGGTGCTCAGCGACTGGGACTTGGGCGCCCCGGCGCCGCGCGCGGAAGTGCTGCGCCTGACCGCAGACGGGCTGCAAAGGATTGCATTGTGCTGACCCTTGTTTCATTTCGCTTAACCACAACCTTCATCTCATGCTGAACTGGTTACGAACACTTGGCGGCTCCAAAGCCCCTGCCAAAACCATCCCCGAAACACTGTGGGTAGACACCCTGCTGCGGTTTCCTTTCCTGGGCCGGCGGCCGGTTGCGGAGCTGCAGGAGCTGAACGCCCTGACCGACAAATTCCTGAAGCAAAAGGAATTCACCGGCGCGCACGGTCTCAAAGTCACCGATGAAATGGCCGTCGCGATTGCAGCACAGGCCTGCCTGCCGGTGTTGCACCTGGGCCTGCGCTGGTATGACGATTTCAAGGGCATCGTGGTTCACCCCGGCGCCATGCTGGCACGCCGCCAGGTCACCGACCAGGCCGGCGTGGTGCACCACTACAGCGAAGAACTGCTGGGCGAAGCCATGCAGGGCGGCCCCGTCACCCTGAGCTGGCAGGACGTGGCCGGCGCGGGCGAATCGGCAGAGCACGGCCACAACGTGGTGATTCACGAATTCATCCACAAGATCGACATGCGTGACGGCGCCGCCGACGGCTGCCCACCCCTGCCCACGCGCAGTGCCCTCACCTCCTGGCATGCAGTCATGCAGCCGGCTTACGACGGGTTTTGCGAAAAAGTGGCCATGGCCACACGCTTCGGCGCCGAGCCGCCATGGCTGGACAGCTATGGCGCCAGGTCACCGGCCGAATTTTTTGCCGTGACGTGCGAAGCCTATTTTGTGAACCGCACACGCTTCACCCAGGACTTCGCGCCCCTGACCGTGCTGTTCGACAAGTTTTTCATGCCGAAATAAGCCCCCGGCGGCTTTCCGGCCGCCTGGCGCGCCGGGTTGACAATTTCCACAAGGGAAATCACCCCTCAGCCCAATCTGGCCAAGCGCGAGCAGCTATCAAATACATAGCAACCGGCCGGCCCGGCTTTGGCTCTTTTTGGGCCGGCTTAACCCCATTTCCCTCGCCCCTTCGTTTCAATGGGCTCCACCACTTTCTGGAGCTCACGTGAAAACCCCTCTTCTTGCCTCTTCGATCCTGCTGGCCATCCTCACCATGGCCGCCCTGCCCGCGCAGGCCGTCGGCCGGCTGGCCGATGTGACCGTGATTGATCGCAACACCGGCGCCACGCTGCCGCTGTACCACCACCGCGGCGAATACTGGGTCGCCGGCCAGTACGGCGCCAAATACGCCGTCGCCGTGCGCAACAAGCTCGGTGAACGGGTACTGGCCGTGACCGCCGTAGACGGCGTGAACGTGTTGAGCGGCGAAACCGCCGCCTGGGACCAGACCGGTTATGTGTTTTCGCCATGGCAGCAGTACCAGGTCACCGGCTGGCGCAAAAGCAGCAGCGAAGTCGCCGCATTCGAATTTTCGGCACTTGGCGATTCTTACGCCGGCCGCACCGGCAGGCCTGGCAACGTCGGGGTGATCGGTGTGGCGCTCTTCAGGGAGCAGGCTCCCGAGCCGGTCGCCCAGGCACCCGCCTATTCCAGCCGCAAGGAACGCGAAGCCGATGCGTCGCTGGGCTTTCGAAACGCCCCTTCGCCTTCGTCAGCCTCACCGGCACCTTTGGCGGAATCATCCACCGCCGGAAAATCCGCGCTGGCCGACCGGGCCAGCGGCGGCGCGGAAGCTTCTGCCTCGGCCGAAGACCGGGTTAGAAGGCTGCCATCTACCTCCCTGCCTGCCGCCAGGCTCGGCACGGGCCACGGCGCGCGCGAAAACTCGCTGGTGTCGCAGACCACCTTCGCGCGCCAGCAAACACAGCCCAACGAGGTCATCCGCATCCGCTACGACAGCCGCGAGAACCTGATCGCCAGCGGCGTGATTCGTGAGCTCGTGCCCATGATTCCGAGGCCCAACCCGTTCCCGGAATCCCGTAGCTACTCCTATGTGCCTGACCCCTACTGACGGCAGCAGAAGCTTCACACTGCGGGTGATCGTGACGGCCCTTCTTCACCAGCATGAGCCGCGGAACCGGCTTTGCCGGGCCGCATGGCGGGCGGCCCCCTCGGGGGGCAGGGAGCTACACGCAGTGAGCGACCGTGGGGGTCATAATCTGGCGCATGCTCAGCGCCACGCCGACCAACGATGCAGCCGAAGACAGCGACGAATCGCTGATGCTGCGTTATGCGGCCGGCGACATGGCGGCTTTTGATGCGCTGTATGCGCGGCATGAACTGGGCGTGTGGCGCTATGTGTTTCGCAGCGTACGGGTGCAGGCGGTGGCCGACGACCTGCTGCAGGATGTCTGGTTTGCCGTGGCCCGCAGTGCCGCCACCTATACGGTGACGGCGAAATTCAAAACGTGGCTGTTCACCATGGCGCACAACCGGATGGTCGATTACTTCCGCACCGCAAAGCAGCATGTCAGCATCGATGGACGCGGTGACGATGAAGAAGGCCTGGGCCTTGGCGATACGCTGGCGGCCGACTCGGGCTTTGGCCCCGTGCGCCGATTGGAGTCCAGCGAGCAGGCCGAGGCCCTGATCGCCGCGGTGGAGCGGTTACCGCTGGAGCAGCGCGAAGCCTTCCTGCTGCAAGCCGAAGCCGGCATGAGCGTGGAAGACATCGCCACCGCAACCGGCGTGAATTTTGAAACCGCCAAGAGCCGCCTGCGCTATGCCCGGAACAGCCTGCGCCAGCAGCTACAGGAGTTTGCATGACAGAGCCTGAACACAGCCCGCACAGCGACGAGCTGCTGCAGCGCTACCGGGAGGCCAGCGCAGACGACGCACGCCGCCCCGGCGCCCATGTGCGCGACGCCGTGCGCGCCCACGCGCAGATGGTGATCGAAGCCGGCAAGCAGGCCGGTGCGCCGCAAGCTGTCGCCAACACCGATGCAGCGCAGCGCCCGGCAGCCAACCAGTCGCGCTGGAAAATCTCCGCGCTGGCAGGCCTTGCGTTGGCCGGCCTGACCGGGTTGCTGGTGCTGCAATTTGACCGCGGCACCGACGAGGAAAAAGAACTGGCGTTTGGCCAGCCCAGCGCCACAACACCTTCATCGTCATCGTCATCGTCGCCAGCGTCACCGCCGGCAGCTTCGCCATCGATGGCTCCCGTTCCCGCTCCGGTGGCACCGCAAGTACCCGCCACCGAGGCCGACGCCAAAAAGCGATCTGCCGACATTGCGAAGCCGGCCTCGAAATCACCGGCTCCTGCGGCGCAGGACAAAGCAGTGGCCTCGCCCCCGGTGACTGAACCCGTTGCGCGGCAAAGAGAATCTGAAGCCGCGCCAGCACCGGCTGCCGCAGCCCCTCCAGCCGCGCCGCCTCCCGCACCAGCGCCCGTTGCCGCGCCCGCGCCTGCGCCTGCCGCCGCCGTTCAGGAAAATGCGCAGTCCTCTCAAGCGCCACGCATGGCCGGTACCGCGGCCGGATCGCTGTCGGCGCCACCAGCGCAGGCTGATATGGCCGCAGCCGCGCCGGCTGCACGCCCCGCTGCGGCGCCTGCCGTTGCAGCGCCCGCCGCGCCTGCAGCACGCGCCGTAGCGCCCCTACAAAAGCAGGAAAGCGCCCTGCAATACCGCGCACCGCGTGCAGAAGTGGGTGCCGGGCCCAACCGTCTGGCAGGTGCCTTGCAGGACGCTGCCCGTGCAGGACGCCTGGAGCTGCTGGAACGCCTGCTCCAGCAAGGCGCACCCGTCAACGCAGCCGATACGGCTGGCCGCACACCGCTGATCCTGGCCGTCATGCAAGGCCACACCGCCGTGGTTCAACGCCTGCTGACGGCCGGCGCCAACCCTGCGCTGGTGGATCAGGAAGGACTCAACGCCCTGCAGCACGCGCGGCGGCTTGGCTTTGACGGGATTGCCCGCCTGATTGAAGCGGCTTCCTGACCGCCGGAGCGGCACTGCGCCGCTGACTTACAAAGCAAATCGGCTTCCAACCCAGTTCTGGCGGGCGCAAGCAGCTATGTATTCAATAGCAGCTGCAGGCTGGAAATTTCAGCCGGCGTAATACAGCACCGCCACAAAATGGCAAGTGGTACCGGCCGCGACAAACAGGTGCCACACGAAGTGGCCGTAGCGCAGCCGTGAATCGGTGGCAAAGAAGCCGACGCCGAGCGTGTAAAAAAGCCCGCCCGCCACCAGCCAGAAAAGCCCCCAGCCTGGAATCAGCTCCAGCATCGGCTTGATGGCGATCACGGCGATCCATCCCATGGCGAGGTAGAGGATGGTGGACAGCCGTGGCCAGCGCACGCCCGCGAAGGCTTTGACGGCCACACCGGCCAGCGCCATGGCCCAGACCAGGCCGAACAGCGTCCAGCCCCAGGGCCCGCGCAACACGCCGAGCGTGAACGGCGTGTAGGTGCCGGCAATCAGCAGGTAGATGGCGCCGTGGTCCAGGACCTGGAACACCCGCTTGGCACGCATCGCCCGGATGGCGGGCAAGGCGTGGTACAGCATCGAGGTGAAATACAGCACCACCATGGTGGCGGCAAAAACACAGACCGCCGCCACGTCGAGCGCATCGCCGTCGCGCGCACTGGCGATGACGAGGAAAGGCGCCGACACCAGCGCGGCGAGCAGCGCAACACCGTGGCTCACGCTGTTGGCGATTTCCTCGCCCAGCGTTTGCGGCCGGTCTTCCTGGCCCCCACGCTTTTCACTTCGTGTAATGCGCTGCCCCCCGAGGGGGCTGGACTTGCTTGGGGCGGCCCTGCGCTGCGTCCGCAATACTGCGTCAGCTACGTCAGGGCCTGCCGAGTCGGTCATCGCTTGAGCAATGCCTTCAGCACGTTCTGCACACGCCTGGCGTTGCCGGCGTCAAAGTCGGCGGCCAGCACCTGGGCGGTGTCTTCACCCCAGGTTTCAGCCGGCGCGGGGGCATTGCGTTTGGTCAGCAGCTGCAGCTGCAGCATGCGGCGCGCGCTGATGTGCTCGGCAGGCGTGGGCAGCTCGGCGGCAATCTCCAGTCGCAGCAGCGCTTCGGAAGCGTCCTTGCCCGAGGGCGTGCTGACGGCCTGCACCCAGCGGTTGCGCACGGCCGGCGCCACGGCTTTGCCCAGGTCCTGCGCGCTCGGCAGTTGTGCCGGGTCGCGCTTTTCCCAGGCGGTCAACAAGTGCGTCAGCACTTCACCGTGCGCCTGCATCGCGAGTTTCTTGAGCGCCTGGTTGGCGGCCTCAAAGGCTTCGCGCTGGGCACGGAAGGCGGCATCGCCCAGGCGTGGGCCGCGCTCTTCGAAGGCGGGGCGTGCACTGCGGTCGCCACGGTCCGCGCCGCGCGGGCCGCGGTCGTCACGGCCTTCCCGGTAAGGCTCAAACTTGTTGTCGGTGCTTTGGCGCGGGCCGCCGGGCTTGCTGCCCGGGCGCGAATCCTTGCGGTCGCCGAACTTGCCGCCGCGTCCGGCCGCTGCGGGCTCGGGTTTCTTCATGCCCGGGCGGTCGTCGCCGCGCCGTGCGATCACGGGCTTGGGTGCGGGTTTCGCTGCGGGTGCGGGCTCAGCGGGTGCACTGGCCGGCTCGCCTGCTTCGGCAAATTCGGTGGCCGCCGCTTCGCTGGCAGCTTCCGTGGCAACGGGCGCATATGCTACGTTTTCTGTAGCTGCCTGCACAGGTTCTGCTTGGGCTGCAGCCTCATTGCCCTTTGCAACGGGAGTGGCATTGATGTCGGCCAGTGCAGCCTCAACCGATGGCGCTGCCGGGGCGGCAACAGGTGCCGATGCCGGTGCGGGCACTTGCCCGCGCACGATGGCTTCCAGCGCCTTGGCGGCCGCGTGGATTTTCTGCACATCACCGCTGGCGGTGGCGGCTTCAACGGCCTTGGAGGCATCCAGCACCATGCGGTCGTATTCGCCCAGCGCCGCGGCGGCTTTTTCGCGCTCGGCGGTCTTGCGCTGGAAGGCGTCGTCGATGGGTTTGCGGAAAGCGTCCCACATCTTCTGCTCTTGCTTGCGCTCGATGGGCACGCCTTGCGCTTCATGCTGCCAGCGCTGTTGCAGCGACTTGACGGCGTCGATACGCAGCATCGGCTCGGCGCCCAGCACATTGGCTTCTTCAATCATGGCCTTGCGGCGTGCAATGCTGTCGTGGCGCGCAGCGGTCAGCGGAGCGTCTGCGGCATCCATCGCGGCTTTCCACTGCGGCTGGATTTCGGCAAACGCCTTTTCACCCAGGTGGCCGGCTTCACGCCATTTTTCGACAAAGCCATTGAGGCTGCGAATGTGGTGCTTCCAGTCGGTGTTGCCCTTGTTGGCTTCAGCCCATGCCAGCACTTCATCGATCAGCAGCTTGCGCTCGGCCTTGACGGTTTCGCTTTGCTCTTTCACTTTTTCAAGCCAGGCTTCAACAACCTTGTGCGCTTCATTGCAGGCGTCGTCAAAACGCTTCCACAGCGCGTGGTTGGGCGTGCCGCCCTGGTCACTGGTCTTCCACTGCTCGCGCATGGCACGCAGGGCTTCCTGCTGCTTGCGCCCGCCCAGCGGCTTGGCCACCAGGGCCTCGGCTTTCACGACGAGTTCTTCGCGGATCTGGTCGGCGCGCCAGCGCTGCCAGCCTTCGAGTTCACCTGCCGCAGTGAGTGCGGCGTGCGCAGCGGCTTCGAGCTTGCTGTCGATGTTGCGAATATGTTCCTTGAGCGCATGACGCAGGTCGGCCGCTACCTTGGGGGTGGACTTGCCATGGCCTTCGGTGACTTCGTGCTCAAGCCGTGCCAGCGCTTCCTGCACGATGGCGGAAGATTTTTCGCGCATGTCTTTGAGCACGGCCGGATCGATCTTGGCCTTGGGCGCACGTGCAGGCTGCTCACCCGCTGCAGGCGGGAGGCCGCGCGCGGCGCGCAGCTCGTCGGCCCACACCGGCACGGCGGGCAGCGGCGCTGCCGTATCTTCAGCAGCCTTCTGGGCCTGCGTGAGCGCACCTTGAAAGGCCTCCCACACGGCCAGCAACTGCGCGCGAGATGCGTCGAGCAGCGGAGGGAACTTGGCGTCCACGCTGGCCCAGTTGGTGTCGTGCGTGATGTCATCGGCCTGCGACTGCCAATGCGTGACGTCGCCGCGCAGGGATTCGAGGGCGGTTTCGGCATCACGCCAGGGCTTGAGCGACAGCACTTCGGTGCGCTGGGCCAGCAGCACGGCGGCTTCGCGCTGCACCTGGGTGCGGTGCTGCAGGTCTTCAATGGTCTTGACGCGGTCGGCCAGCTGGACCTTCAGGCCCGCCAAAGGTTCTTTGGACAGCGGCGCACCGGCCTTCGCAGCATCGCGCTGCCAGGCCAGGGCGTCGGCCAGGTTGAGCTTGGGCACGGCCAGCAGCGCCTGGGCTTTTTCGGCCCACTCGGCGGCCACGGCCTCCTGGCCCTTGCTGCGCTTGAGCTCGTCGAGCTTTTCTTTCAGCGGTTTGGCAGCGCCCTTGTCGCGGTTGGCCAGGTCTTTATAGACCTCGGCCATCTGCTCGGCGCTGGGTTCGGTGGCCAGCCAGGTGCGGATGCGCGCCGTGCGTTCACCGGATGTGGGCGCAGAGAAAGCGCCGCCGGTCAGGCCGTCCAGCGGATGGGCTTCAGCCTGCTTGGTGGTGGGCGTTTTCACGGCGGGGGTTTCAGGTTTGGAAGATTTAAACATGGGAACGCAAGGTCAAAAAAAAGGTGCCGCCAAGCACAAGGTGCCCTCGGGAATGGAGGGCTTTGCAGGGTGACGGCAGGTGTTGGAGTGGATGGGGGGCCGCGCCGCGCAACCCCTGTTGCGCGCGTGAGCCCTAAAGCCCCATAAAAGCTTTATCAATAAAGCACTGACGCTATTTTCGCTGTTTTTACGGCATCGCCAAATTCAGCTCCGCGCGCGGTGTCCATTTGGCCTCAGGCGGCACGGCTTTGGCGGCCCCCAGAAAGAGCCTTTCAGGCGGTAAATCGCGCGAAGCCAGGTAGTCTTTCACCGCCACGCCGCGCTGCACGGCCAGCTCGCGCATGGCGTCGTCGTTCACTTTAATGTCGGCCAGCAGCAGCTTTTCCATCTCGGGCACGGGCAGGTCTTTGGCCAGGCCGACAAGGTTGCGCGGCTTGGGCATGTCGGCGCGTTTATAGACTTCCTTGAGCAGGGCCGGGTATTCGGCCGGGCTGATGCTGACTGCCGCCGTCGCGGTGCCGCCCTCTTTGGCCGTGACGCGGCGCTTTTCGGCGCGCACCAGGGCGTCGAGCCGCTCGCGTTTGAAACCGTCGCGCTCGGCATCGACGCTGCTGGTGCCCACCACGGTGAGCCGCAGCGATGGCCGGTCGGCCAGCGCCTTGGCCACTTTGTCGAGGCCGGCTTTGGCCTCGGGGCCCAGTTCAGCGCTGCCGGCCTGGAACCCCACGGTGCTGAGTTCTTCCCCGCCGCCGCCCAGCGCATTGGCCAGCAAGCTGAAGGGTGCGGTGATGGCTTTCACAATCACGTTGAGAATGACCTTGACAATGATGGGCCCCAGGCTGAACTGCGGGTCATTGAGCGAACCGCTGATGGGCAGGTCAATGTCGATCACGCCGTTGCGGTCGGCCAGCAATGCCACCGCCAGCTTGACCGGCAGGCTGGCGGTGGAGCCCTCCACCTTGTCGCCAAAGCTGAGCTGGTTCAGGATGACCTTGTTGGTGGCGGTGAGCCGACCATCGGGTTGCACCACATAGCCCACGTCCACACTGAGCTTGCCGCGGTTGATGCCGTAGCCCGAGTACTTGACCGAATACGGCGACAGCGGCGGCAGTTCGAGGTCGCGCACCTTGCCCTTGATGTCGAGCGCCAGCGGCTTGGCCAGCGGGTTGAGCTTGCCCAGGATTTCCAGCGAAGCCGTGCCCTCGGCGCGCCCGCGCAGCTCGAGGTCGGCCATGTTGGGCACGGTGGCCGTGGTACCCGGCACGGTGGGCGCCACCGATGAAAAAGCGCTGAGCTTGCCGGTCAGGTCGCTCAGGTCGGCCGAGTAATTGGGTTTGACGAAGCGGTCGGAGAAGAGCACCTTGCCGTTGATCAGGCTGATCGGGCCGAAGTTGACGATAGGCGGCGGCGAGCCAGCCGCGGCTGCAGGCGCCACGGGGCTGACCGGTGCTGCCGACACGAATTTTGAGCCTTTTGAGCTGCTGGAGCTCAATGGCTGTGCGCCAGCAGCTATCGTTTCAGTAGCAGATGAAGCTTGCGGTGAAGATGGCGCCGATGATGGCGAAAGGGCCAGGGTGGCCGTTCCGCCTGCTGCACTTGCGCTGGCGGCCACGGCGTCCTTGCCCGGCTTCACCAGGTTCTGCAAATTGATGCGGCCATCGGGCAGGATGATCACGCGTGCAAAGAAATCGGTGAGCACGGTTTCCCGCACATCCACCCGGGTCGCCTTGGCCGGGTCCAGCGCCACATTCAGGCCGCGCAGGTTCAGGGCCTTCCACGCCAGCAGGTCTTCGCTGGGCGCCAGCGTGTTGGCGCGGAACTCTTCCAGCGACACATCACCGGCCACCTGCGCCTGCGGGCCGGCCGCTGTCTGCCGGTAAGCCACGCGGCCCTTGAAGCTGGCATCTGCGCGCAGCAGTTCGATGTTGAGCACATCGGCAAGGTAGGGCTCGAAGGCCTGCACCGGCAGCCTGTCGACCACCAGCCGGCCCTGTGCCTGCACCGGGCTCAAGCCGAGATTGCCGTTGAAGTCGACCTTGCCGGGTTCAAACCGGCCGGTGGCCAGGCGCAGCGAAGCGGTCAGCGGCATGGGTTTGGCAGCTTGCGCTTTGGCGTCCGGCCTGTCGTCCAGCAGCAGCCCGCCCAGCTGTGCTTTGGCCGCGGTCACTTCAAACACCACCGGCTTGCTGCCCGACTGGTCGGAAAACGACATGGCGCCGCCGTCCAGCTGCACATCGGCAATGGCGACGGCCCATGAAGGCGCCGCCGCGCGTGTTGCCGCGTCGGTGGGAGGCGGCGCCGGCGTTGCGGTGCCAGGGCTCACCATCCAGCGCTGGTACATCCAGCGTTTGTCGGTGTCGCGGTCGACCTTGGCCTTGGGCTGGTCCAGCTGCATTCTGGCGGCCTTGAAGGACTGGCCTGTCACGTCGATGTCGACCTGCGCGAGTTCGACACGCTTGACGGACACCAGCGACACCTTGCCCTGTGCCAGCAGGATGTCGCTGAGGGCCAGTTGCGGGGCGGTGACCTGCAACTGCTGCGGCTTGTCACCGCTGGGCGCCTGCCAGTTCACGCCGAGCTGGGCATCCAGTTGCCCGTTCAATGCCGGCAGCAGGAACTGGCCGACGTATTTGGCGGCCATGCCCAGCGGCCAGGCCGCCACAGTGGCCGTGGCCTGGGCGGCCTGGTCGGTGGCTGTGCCGCTGAAAGTCAATAACGCCGGCGTTGCCAGCGCCTGGGCCACGGGCTGGGCCGGTGCTTTGGCGGTCGGCTTCGCACCGGGTTTGGCCGGTACAGGCACTGAAGCTGCGGGGGGCGGCTCCAGCCCCAGCGAACCGTTGAACTGCAAGGGCGCGCTGGCCACAAAGGGCATGGCGATCCCGGAGGCATTGAGCGTGAGCCCGGCGAGGTGAATGTCGGCGGGTGAAGCCAGCGTTTCATCCAGCCAGTTCACACGCCCGGCGCGCACCGCCACGCGGGCGATCTGCACTTTCCAGGGGGCGGATGAAGGCGTATTTTTAACTGAAGGTGCAGACGCCGGGGCGCCGGCCGAGGCCGCACCGGCAGGTGCCTGGGCTTGAATATCGGAAGATTTTTGGCCTGCAGCCCTTTCTGGCTGTGCGCCGGCAGCTCCTTTTTTGGTAGCATCCGCCGCGCCGGGCGGCAGCAGGTTCAACCGCCCTGCCCGGTCCCGGGCGAGGGACAACGTGGGGGCCGTGAGCTCCACCGCAGACAGTTTGACGAACTGCTCCAGCGGGCGCACGTCGTCCATCGTGATCTGCAGGCGCTCAAAGGCCAGCAAGTCGGCGCGGGCCGGTGGCTGGGCTTCGCCGCCTGCAGCGCGCTTGCCGGATGCACCGGGTTTTGCAGCCCGCGCCGGCGCCACAGCCGGCGACTGCCCGACCGTTTGCGCAGCCAGCACACGAACCTTTTCCGCCGTCACGGTTCCGGAAATCCGCACCACCGTGGCGGGTGTCTGCTCAAACGCGACTTTGGCGTCGGCATGCAGCACCGCGCTTTGCAGCCTGACGGGCAGGCTCGCCGGCCAGTACGCCAGGTAAGGGTTCAGGTCAAAACCGCGCAGCGTGAAGGTGGCGTCGGTTTTGTGGGTCTGGGCAAAGGGCGTGCCTTCGGCTGCGGTGTCAAAGCTGCTGCCATTGAGCTTGAAGGCCAGGTGCGGCGAGGTTTTGACCTCTCGCTGGGATTTGAGGTTGCTCAGGAAAGGCACCGACAGGCCCAGCTCCCGCAGTTCATGGGTCTTGCCGACGGACTGGTCGGTGAAGTCCATGCGCCCGCCGCTGACGACGATGTTGTAGACCGCGAACTTCGGCGGGTCGCCGGCAGGGGCATCTGCGGGTGTTTTGAAGCGCTCCAGGATGTCGTCGATGTCGTAACGGCCCTCACCTTGATGGGTAAGAAACGCGATGGGTTCGTCCACCTGAACAGCGTCGGCCACTGGGGCGAGGCGAAGCAGGGACTCCAGCTCTGCATCTATATATAGGCGCTTGACGGAAAACTGGGGCGTTGCCTGGGGAGAAGCTGCCGAAGCGCCACCCACAGGGCCAGCACGGGCGATGGCCAGGTCGCGAAGAGTCAGTTCGAGCGACCAGGGCTTGAAGTCGACCTCGCCCACAGTGACCTGCCGGCCCAGCTTTTCAGAGGCGATCTTCTCCAGTTGCGTTTTGAGGATGGGCGGCACGGCCGCATAGGCCACCACCCACAACACCACCAAGCTGCCCACCGCCCAGGCCGCGCGACGCTGCCAGAGCGGCGACCGGCCGACGGCGGCCGCCCTGGCCGGCAGTGTTTTGCCGATTTCCCGCCAATTGGTCTCGCGCCAGTTGAATTCCTGCCATTTTTTCTTCAAATCTTTGATTGCCATAGGCGTCGAGTTTTTAGCGCCGGGGCCGCCAGGTCAATGATTTATTTGAAAAAGACGGTCAACCGAAGGGCATTGAAGCCTGTGAAAAGCGCGCCCCCAAAAGAAAAACCCCGGGCAGTTGGACCGACCGGGGTTGACGGCGGGCGTTTATGCTCATGCCGTCGGGGTTCCGCAAAGAAGAGAGTTATCGTCTCCAGTGCGATGAAAGCAAGTGATTGCTTCCAGATTTTCCGGGGTTGGTTACCCGGTTGATGCGTGAGTGAACACGCAATTGCAGGTTAAACCCCTGCCGTCCCGCAAGCAAGACCATCTTTTCAATCACAGCGCAGGATGTGATTGCCGCTGCCTTTTTGTGTGCTCCCAGGCAACCCAGGCCGGCCGCAGGCGCCGATCCGGCGACTACATGCAACATGGAAAACGGCCTACAACCGCAGCCGCGAAAGGCTGATCGCGCTTTTTAGAGGCAAAACTTAACTTAGAGCTCCATCTCAAATAAAGCCCGTAAACACCTTGATTCAGGCCGGTTTTGCCGGAAATCAAGGTTTTTATTTGACTTTTTGATATAAAGAATTGATTTGTTATTATTGACAGGTTATTAACCAACCCCATAGAATCCCGCCAGTCCCACGAATCCTAGGGACAACCCGAACCCGCTGCCCTATTCCTCAAAGAAGCCGGCAACGTCAAACAAGGGTCAACACCCACAAGGCTTGCCTTGGTTTGATGGCGACCCAATCAAAGCCTGCCTGGCCCCCAAAGGGCCTGCAAGCGTAGAAAGGAGTGCTATGACAGCGCTAGGACAATTCGGCCTTAACCTGAATGTCAACGCACACATCAAGAATGTGCGAAGCAGTGTTTCAAACATTGTTGATGACATCTCCCAAGGCTTTTTCGAGATTACCCACAACAGCTTCGCCCTTCTGGGCCTGGCGGTCGTGTTTGCGGTGATCACCCTGACAGCCCGGCCCGACTTGCGTCAGGCCGGTGAATTCAAGCTCATGACCTGGCTGCAGCAGCGCCAGGAGGCTGCCATCGGTTTTACCGAGCCGGCCGCCATTGAGCGCGCCACGGCGTCCAACCCGAAAGACCTGCCCGCCCAACAGGCGGCAGTGGCCTATTGGCTGAGCAAGAAGTACGGCGTCGCGCCCGAGCCGCTGAGCGTGCTGGTGGCCGAGGCCTTCGAGATCGGCCAGAAAGCCAAGCTCGACCCCACCCTGATCCTGGCCATCATGGCGATCGAGTCCGGTTTCAACCCGTTTGCGCAAAGCCCGGTCGGCGCCCAGGGCCTGATGCAGGTCATGACCAAGGTGCACCACGACAAGTACGACAACTTCGGCGGCAAGCTGGCGGCGTTTGACCCGGTGACCAACCTGCGCGTAGGCGTCAAGGTGCTGCAGGAATGCATCGCCCGTGCCGGCTCTGTCGAGGGCGGCCTCAAATACTATGTGGGCGCAGCCAACATGGACGACGACGGCGGGTACGCCGGCAAGGTGATGGGCGAACATGCCCGCCTGCTGGCCGTGGTGGCGTCTGCCTCCAAGCGCGGTGCGCCCTCGCCTTTCTTCACCACACCCGGTGGCACGTCGCGCCCGGTACCGGCCTCCCTGCCGGCCACACCCGACGCTGAAGGCAAGACGCCTGACAAGGTGGCGCTGCTGAACCAGTCCTGATTCGGCCGCTTTGTGGGGGCCTTTTCACCCCATGCACTGCCAAAAAGCCGGGCCGCTGCCAGCGCCCCGGCTTTTTGCTTTTCGGGCTGCAGGTGAGGAACCCCGGAGGCGGCAGGTTTTGGGCGCGCTCAGTTACACTAGCGAGGTGCGCGACTGGCGATAGGCTCAAGGTTTTCGCAACCATTGGAGCTGACGTGGGACACCACTGGGAAGCGCACCGCTGAAAGCCGTTGGGCCGAAGCGTTCAGCCGTTCGCCTGGGCAGCCCTTGTTTCAATAGCAGGGACCACGTCTTTAAGGACTGCCATGTACCACCGCAACATCCTGGTCGAACAAACCGATCCCGAAATCTTCGCCGCCATCCAGGCTGAAAATGCCCGGCAAGAACACCACATCGAGCTGATTGCCAGCGAAAACTACGCCTCGCCCGCCGTCATGGCCGCGCAGGGCTCGCAGCTCACCAACAAATACGCCGAAGGCTACCCCGGCCGCCGCTACTACGGCGGCTGCGAGCACGTTGACGTGGCGGAGCAGCTGGCCATCGACCGCATCAAAACCATCTTCGGCGCCGAGGCCGCCAACGTGCAGCCGCATTGCGGTGCTTCAGCGAATGAGGCCGTGTTCCTGGCTTTCCTCAAGCCCGGCGACACCATCATGGGCATGAGCCTGGCCGAAGGCGGCCACCTGACGCACGGCATGGCCCTGAATATGAGCGGCAAGTGGTTCAACGTCGTCTCTTACGGCCTCAACGACAAGGAAGAGATCGACTACGACGCAATGGAGCGCAAGGCTCACGAGACCAAGCCCAAGCTGATCATCGCGGGCGCGTCGGCTTACAGCCTGCGCATCGACTTCGAGCGCTTCGCCAAGGTGGCCAAGGCCGTGGGCGCGATCTTCATGGTCGACATCGCCCACTACGCCGGCCTGGTGGCCGCAGGCGTGTACCCCAACCCGGTGCCGCACGCAGACATCGTGACGTCGACCACGCACAAGAGCCTGCGCGGCCCGCGCGGCGGCATCATCCTGATGAAGGCCGAGCACGAAAAAGCCATCAACAGCGCGATCTTCCCCGGCCTGCAGGGCGGCCCGCTGATGCACGTGATCGCGGCCAAGGCCGTGGCCTTCAAGGAAGCCATGGCACCCGAGTTCAAGGCTTACCAGCAGCAGGTCGTGAAAAACGCGCAGATCGTGGCCGACACCCTGACCCAGCGCGGCCTGCGCATCGTCAGCGGCCGCACTGAAAGCCACGTCATGCTGGTCGACCTGCGCGCCAAGGGCATCACCGGCAAGGAAGCCGAAGCCGTGCTGGGCAGCGCCCACATGACGATCAACAAGAACGCCATCCCGAACGACCCGGAAAAGCCGATGGTCACGAGCGGCGTGCGCATCGGCACCCCGGCCATGACGACCCGCGGCTTCAAGGACGAAGAAGCCCGCGCCACTGCCAACCTGATCGCCGACGTGCTGGACAACCCGCGCGACGCGGCCAACATTGAAGCGGTGCGAGCCAAGGTCCACGCCCTGACCAGCCGCTTCCCGGTATACAAATGACCCCCACGGTCGCGCACTTCGTGTCACTTCCTGCCCCCCGGGGGGGCCGCTGCGCCTACGGCCCGGCAAAGCCGGTTCCGCGGCCCCTGCTTGCAAGCAGATCTGCCTCGCTTTGCTGCATGGATGCTGCATGAAATGCCCGTTCTGCGGCCACCTTGAAACCCAGGTCGTGGAAACGCGGGTGGGCGAAGACGCCGAATTCATACGCCGCCGCCGCCAGTGCGGCGCATGTGAAAAGCGCTTCACAACCTATGAGCGGCCCGATGTCACCTTCCCGTCCATCGTCAAGAAGGACGGCAGGCGCATCGAATACAAGCGCAGCAAAGTCCTGGCATCCCTGAACCTGGCGCTGCGCAAGCGGCCTGTCAGCACCGAGCAGGTCGACTCGGCGGTTGAACGCATCGAGGAAAAGCTGCTGAGCCTGGGGTTGCGGGAAGTGCCGTCCAACCGCATCGGCGAGCTCGTCATGCGTGAGCTCCGCAAGCTCGACAAGGTCGCCTATGTCCGCTTTGCGAGCGTTTACCGCAGCTTTGAGGATATTGACGAGTTCAAGACGCTGGTGGACGAGGTCCGGCGGTAAAGCAGCCCAAGCCGCGGCCTATCCGGCTAAACGGTTAAACGATAGCGATAAGCGGTTGGGACAGGGATTTCTTTCCCGGCCCCACGCTCCTATCATTAACGAATGAAAAGTCCGGTTACACAAAAGCCCTCAATTCGCACCTTTTCGGCCCTGCGCCCAGATCGCCAGCGGGGATTTTCCCTGCTCGAGGTGTTGATTTCCATCGTGGTCCTGTCTTTCGGCCTGCTCGGCATGGTGGGCTTGCAGGCGGCGGCATTGCAATCCAATCGCGAAGCGCGATTGCAGTCAACCGCGAGTTTGCTGGCGCGCGAGCTGGCTGAAATGATGCGCGGAAACAAAGATATTGCCTTGCTGGCCACCAACCCTTACCTGGGTAACTTCACCGCCCACCCCCTTACAGCAGTGGCCCCGTCCTACTGCCTGAATGTCGCCACTGCCACAACGCCTTGCGCGGACGCAACCGCCATCGCCAATGCGCAAATGACGGAATGGCTGAGCCGGGTTGAAAGCGAACTGCCGGGCGCCAGGGTAACAGTGTGTCTGGACAGCGCGCCATTTGACTCCAGCGGCCTTCCACAGTGGACATGCACCGCCGGCACTGGCGCTACCGGCATGATCAAAATAGGGTGGACCCGCGGAAGCACAGACCGGTCGCAGTCCGGTTCCCAAGCCCTGGAACAGGCGGTCCGTCCTTCAGTGAACTTCCCCATCACCGCCGGGAACACCGTATGACGCATCTATCAATGGTCTTCGGCAAGGCCAAAGCCGGCCGCAACCGCGCAAGCCAACGCGGTCTCACGCTCATCGAACTGCTGGTAGCGCTGGCTATCAGCAGTATTGTCGCGATTGCGGCAGTGTCGGCACTGATCGTTAGCCGCCAGGGGTTCAGCACAGTGGACGCGGCCTCTCAATTAAGAGACAGCGGCCGTTTTGCAAGCGATCTTATTCAGAGACTGATTGTTCAATCAGGCTATCAGGATGCCAAGATTCTCACGAATCCCAGCACGACACATCCCGCCAATATTGGCGGGTTTAACAATTCGACCTCAAGCGCCACAGACCCCCTTAATACGGCAACAGCCAGATCAGCTGGAACGACGGGTTATGGAAGTGATGTGTTGATCCTTCGCTACCAGGCGGCAGAAACCTTTCCCGGTTCGGGCGTGGCCGACAGCACGATGATTGATTGCGCTGGCAACCCCTCCACCACGGTTCCAGCAGACGAGACCGACCGCGTTATGAGTGTTTTCCATGTGGGTATCGATAGTCAGGGCGAGCCGTCCCTGATGTGCACCACCGGGAACCCGACCACTGGCACATTCACAGTTCAACCTGTTATTCGCGGGGTGGAAAACTTCCAGGTTCTTTACGGCGTCGACGGCGTCGTCCCCAACACAGCACCCACGGGGACCCCTGATGCGGTCGCAGACCGCTTTCTTCGCGCTGACCAAATGCCCGTAGCAGGCGATGCTACAGCTACAGAAAACAATTGGCGCCGTGTGCGCAGCATCCGCATCGGAATGGTGATTCGCGGCCCGGTGGGTTCTTCCCAGGAAAAAATTTCCCGCACCTTTTACCCGCTGGGCCAGGCTGCCGCATCTGCCACTGGCACGGCAGGATCGGCACTGTCATCAAGCAATGATCCAGGAACGGTCTTTGCCTCCCCCGTTGACAGCCGGATGCGCCAAACGCTGACTTTTACCGTGCACCTGCGTAACGCGCAATGAATACCATGAACAAAGAAACTTTGCCTTTGGCCCGGCAGGCCGCCAAGAACCAGAACGGCGTGTCGCTCATCATCGTGATGATCATCCTGGTCATTGTGTCCATGCTGGGCATCGCAGGGATCCAGATTTCCACGATGGCTGAACGCGGCGCCCGCAATGACCGCGATATGCAAATCGCCTGGCAATCAGCCGAAGCAGCGCTCATGGATGCGGAATTCGATATGTTCGGCCCCGGCGCTTCGACCCGCAGAGCCACCTTCACGGCGAGCAATATGAGCGATTTTTTACCCAGTTGCGGCACAAGCGGTTCAAGTATTGGACTGTGCACGTTGGTCACCACCGGAAAGCCTGCGTGGTTGACCGTAGATTTCACGGCCACAGGCGCCGGCGCCCGCACTGCGGCATACGGAACCTATACCGGCCGCACATTTGCTGCGGGCAGTCTCGGGGTCCAGCCCGCAAAGGTGCCCCGCTACATCATCGAACCCATTCTTGACCATAACGCCGGGGGAGATTCCCGAAGCCAGTCGTCCAGCACCCCGGCATATGTCTACCGTGTCACTTCCATGGGATTCGGCCCCCGTGACGACATACAGGCTGTGGTGCAAATGCTCTACAGAAATTAACAGGTTTGGCAGCCCCATCGGTCTTATACAAACAATCAGGTACTTATATGCTGTTCAAGAACAAATTGACGACCATGGTGAGAAAACACTGGCTTTCCGCCGCCATACTTTGTGGCGCCGCTTCAGTGGCACTGGTCGTGGTAGGGCAAAGCAGTCCCCCAAGCATTCCCGCAATCGCCTTGTCTTCAGAACCGTTGTTTGCTGCTGCGGGTGGTGACAAACCAGTCATGGCTCTGGCGCTGTCGGTGGAGTACCCGACTGTCGGCGCCCAGTACCTTCCTGCTTCGGGCTCTACAGACGCCACGTACTCCAATCTCAACGAATATCTGGGGTATTACGACGCAGAAAGCTGCTACGCCTACAACAATGCCCCCTCCGAAACCCCCGCTTCAGGATTCAGCGCATCGGACTACAAACGTTTTGACCGCACAGGCGCGGCTGGAACGGGCGCAAGCCGCCGCATGTGCAACGACGCCTTCAGCGGCAACTTCCTGAACTGGGCATCAAACTCCGCCATCGACATGCTGCGCCTTGCACTGTCGGGGGGTGACCGCTACATCGATACCGCAAGCCTCACCATATTGCAAAGGGCTGTAATTCCTAACGGCGACCCGGTATGCATGTGGAACAGCAACAATTTCCCGGCCAAGCAGTTGCAAAGAAATGGCGGTGGAGCCGGGTTGTATTGGGGTGCAGTGCCCACCGCCATGATCACCCAGGCCGGCGGGGCCGACATCTGGGTTGCCAATACCCTGAACCGCATGTATTTCGGAACCAGCAAGACGGGCAACTGCACAACCACCGGCGCCTATGTAATAGGATCGCCTCCCATGCCTGCGCCCACTCCTGCTGTGGGACCAATTTCGGCTTTTAGCGGGTCTCTGCCCTCAGGGACTACCTCGTGCGCCACCCAGAACGCTAACTGTGCCTTCACCGGCGTTCAGGAGGTTTGGTACGGGCGAAGCACTACCTGGAGAGTGGGTCCTGCGTCTGAGGGTCTCACCTGCTCAAACGCCGTTCTCGGGAATCCGGGCATATCAAGTCCGACCTGCCGTATTCGGGCCTACACCGGATCGTGGACTCCTCCGGCCACCCCAGTCCCAGCCGGCACCCTCAATACTGACGGCTACTTTTTTGCGCGGGTGCAGGTGTGCAACGCCACGTCGGGAACACTGCAGGACGTGCGGGACTACGGCTTGTGCAAGCAGTACCCCGCCGGCAACTTCAAGCCAGAGGGCAGCATCCAGAAGTACAGCGATCAATTACGGCTGGCAGCTTTCGGCTACCTGATGGACCAGACCCAAAGTTCAAGCGGCGGACGTTATGGCGGCGTACTGCGGGCACCGATGAAATTTGTCGGGGCAAAGACATTCAACGAAACGGGAGTCGACAACACCCCCGGCGGCGGCAACCCCGCAGCAGAATGGAGTGCCACCAACGGCGTGTTCGCAGCCAATCCTGACGGCGACACCACGCAAACCCCCCCCATCAGCGGCGTCATCAACTACCTGAACAAATTCGGCCGCACCGGTCCAACTCCGGGCCGCTACAAAATTTATGATGCTGTCGGTGAAATGTATGGGGAATCGCTGCGTTACCTGCAAGGGCTTGGGCCCACACCAGCAGCGATTAGCAGCCTGACAGCGTCCATGTATGACGGCTATCCGGTTTACACAACCTGGACAGACCCCTATGGCGGCTCACGCACCAACACTGGGGATTATTCGTGCCTGAAAAGCAATATTGTGGCGATCGGTGACGTGAACACCCACGACGGCAATACCCTCCTGACACGGTCAACCAACCCGGCCAACAATATCCAGGATTTCAGCTACTGGAAAGGCATCGTCAACAGCTTCGAGTCGAATGCCAGCACGTCTTATGTTGATGGGCAGGGTGCCTCGCGAACAACAGGGAATCCAAACACGGCAAACACCCTGTCACAAACCGTATCCAGCGGCTCGCAGGTGCTGACAGGCCAGGCTTACTGGGCCCATACCCATGACATTCGGGGAACTGGCTGGACGGGCAGCCCGACGCTGCAAAGGCCCGGCCTGAGGACCAAGTCTTTTTTCTTTGATGTCAATGAGGGTGGTTCGTCAAACAGCACCGCCTACAGACGCAACCAGAACCAGTTTTTCACCGCGGCGAAATACGGGGGCTTTGAGTCGGACGCAGCCAATGTCGGAAACAAACCCTACAACACCTACGGCAACCCGTTCAAGAAACAGGATGGGACCAACGACAACAATGTCTGGCAGGACTCTGCGAATCCCGGCGAAGCCAGCACTTATTATTTGCAGAGTAGCGCACGCGGGGTGCTGAACGCTTTTGACAGCATCTTTGGCCGGGCCTCCACTTCAGCGCGCAGCATTGCCGGCAGCGCCATCGCAAGCAAGACTTTAACCCCGGGTGGGACCCTGACTTATCAGGCAGCATTCGACACCTCGGACTGGACTGGCGACGTACTGGCGTTTCCGATCAGCGCAACAGGCACGGCCATTACATTGGGAACTGTTCCTACATGGACTGCCGCAACGCGCCTTGGCGCGCTGGCTACCCCAGCCACCACCCGAAACATCGTGATCGGCAAGAGCGGTGCAACCGCAAGCCCTACCGCCTATGCTTTCACCTGGGCTGCTATCGACTCGACAATACAAACCCAGCTGAACAAGTTAACGCCAGCCTCCACCGCAGACGGTTTGGGACAGGATCGCCTCAATTACCTGCGCGGCGACCGGTCAAGGGAAGCAAGCCCTTTCCGCACCCGTACCAAACTGTTGGGTGATATCGTGAATTCAGGCGTGGTTTACTCCGGAGCGCCCCAGGCCTTTCTGGGTGCAGATACAACCTTTACCGGGTTTGCAAGCACCAACGCCAGCCGCACGCCGGCGATTTTTGTCGGCGCGAATGACGGCATGCTGCATGCATTCAACGCGACAACGGGGGACGAGCTTTTCGGTTATATCCCGAGCTGGATGGGCCCCAAGCTGGCCGCACTGACCGCTCCAACGTATGTCGGTAATCACCAGGCCTATGTGGATGCTTCGCCCGTAGTGGCCGAGGCACAGGTGGGAAGTGCGGGTACCAGCGCCGACTGGAAAACCGTACTGGTCTCCGGTACCGGGGCCGGCGGGTCTGGCGTGTTTGCGCTGGATGTTACCGCCCCAAGCGCCTTCTCTGCATCAAACGTCATGTGGGAATTCACCCGCGCTGACGATGCCGACATGGGCTATGTGGTGGGCAGGCCGCAAATTGTCAAACTGCGGACCAGCGCCCCAGGTGCTACTACACCGACTTACCGCTGGTTCGCTGTTGTGGCGAGCGGGGTGAACAACTATGTTCCGGACAGCGCGGGCCTTTATAGCACCACGGGCAAGCCCGCACTCTTCTTGCTGGCCCTGGACAAGGCAGCCGGGGCGGCCTGGAGCGCCACAGCTACAACCCCCAACTACTACAAGATCAGCTTGCCTATCGACTCAACCCTGAGCGCCACCAACGCGACCGGTCTGCTTAATTTCAAAGCAAGCTTGGGTTTTGCCGGTGAAGTCGATCAGATCTATATGGGTGATCTCCATGGCAAGCTCTGGAGATTGAACTTTGCCTTGCACGGTGCTGCCGAATGGACCATGGACAAGCTGTCCGCCTATAACAAGGGTACTGTAGCCTTGCCCATTCCTTACCCCTTGTACATTGCGGCAACCACCGCGGGCGCTGTTCAGCCGATTTCAATGTCACCGCTTTTGGCCGCTGGCCCGGTAGTGGGAGGCACCAAAACCACCGTCATCGGCTTCGGAACCGGCAAGTACCTTGAGACATCCGACAAGACGTCGACAGTACAAAATTCGTTCTATGCCGTATACGACAACGGCTCCACGGCGGCTGACAACAGTCCTGCCAGCGCCAGTGTGATCACAGGCAGAGGCCGCCTGCAAGCCGGTACAGTGAATACGACCGCACGTACAATTACGCTTTCAACGTTCCGTTGGGGCCGGGCTACAAGCAATGCCGATACCACACAACGTTCAGGTTGGTACTTCGATCTCCCGGTCTTGGGCGAGCGAATGGTCAATAACGGTGCCATAAACGGGGACTCATTCCTTATGTCGAGTCTGATTCCTGCCTCGTCAGGTGCCGCCGGCTCATGCGCTGCGGCAGGGGGAAGCGGTAATCTGTATGACCTGAATATCGACGGTGAAGGAGGGACGTACACACAATCAACGGTGGGCCTGCTTGGTGAGCCATTGCTCGCAACGCTCCCCGCGACGACTTACACGGTCAGTGACAGCACAGGGCGGAGAAAGAAAACCGTCGTTACCGGAATGATTCCACAAGGTCAATATGGAGCAGGGACCCCTCCCCCCCCGAGCAGTTTCACAGTCGATGCCGGACGTCTGAGCTGGCGGCAGATCAACAATTACCAGGACCTGAAGAACGCACCATGAAAAAACAACATACGCAAGGTTTCACGCTCATCGAATTGTTGATCGTGGTGGCTGTGGTCGGCATTCTGGCGGCGGTTGCTTACCCGTCCTACACAGACTCGGTGCTGAAGGGCAAAAGGGCCCAGGCGCGCACCGCGCTGGCAGAGCTGATGCAGCAGCAGGAACGCTACATGACCCAGCGAAACTGTTACGCGGGATTCACGACCGATACCAGTTTCACGGCGACTGCAACGGCACCCTCCCCCTCTACCGCCTGCGGTGGCGTCACGGCAACGTCCGTGCCCTTCAAGACATTTTCTGGCGACAACCCTTCGAGTGCAGCGTACAAGCTTGAGGCCGACACCTGCCCCTCTGGTGCCGGTACGCTCTCCATCGCAGAATGTGTTCGCGTGGTGGCTACGCCTGTGAAAGCTGATCCAGAGGTCGGCTCCCTGCGAATGATGAGTACCGGCACCAAGGATTGCACGGGTACGGCCGCCAGTACCAAACCCGCCCTCTGCTGGCCATGAAAACGAGAAACCACTCCAGTCGGGGTTTCACCATCATCGAGTTGATGGTCACCATGACTCTTGCGTCGGTGCTGCTCGTTGTGGCCATACCAAGCCTGACCACATACCGCCGTAATGCCGACCTGACCTCGGCGACGAACACCTTGTTATCCGCAATCAATGCGGCAAGGAGCGAAGCCATGAAGCGCGGAATGAACGCCATGGTAGTGCCAACCAACAATGGCACGAGCTGGAATGATGGTTGGGTTGTCTTCGTAGACACAGACAGATCTCAAACCTATACTGCAAGCGCGGATACGACCGTCCTTAACCAGGCCGCCCTGCCCGGATTTATCAATGTTGTTGGAAATGGAAGTGCTGCAGCAGCGGCGCCATATCTGCTGTTTGACGCATCCGGGTACTCGAAATTGAAAAGCGGCGGCTTTGGCGCACTGACCCTCACCATAACCCGTACCGACGTTGCTACGGGTTCGCAAAGTGAGGAGACCCGCCGGATCATCGTCGCCGCGACAGGGAGAACACGTAGCTGCAAGCCCTCCAGTGCCACGGATTCGTCCTGTTCCGCCAGTTCGACGGAATAGATCGGGGATGATCAGTATCGGCGAGGCCATCCGGTCCGCTACCTCTTTGGCAGAGCAAGCGCTTTGCCTTTCTTTTCCCAATCCCCGAGTCGGCTGCGTCCTTGTCAACGCTAATGGCGAAGCTATAGGCCAGGGCCATACCCAGCAGGCAGGCGGCCCCCACGCCGAAGTCATGGCCCTGCGCGATGCAGCGAACAACGGCCGCTCGGTCAAAGGCGCTACCGCCTATGTCACCCTTGAGCCCTGCTCCCATCACGGGCGGACAGGCCCTTGCTGCGACGCCCTGATTGCCGCGGGCATCAAAAAGGTGGTTGCCTCGATAGCGGACCCGAATCCGCTGGTGGCCGGCCAGGGATTTGAGCGCCTGCGGGCCGCCGGCGTTGAGGTGGAGGTCGGGCCGGGCGCCGGGGAGTCCAGGGAACTGAATATCGGCTTTTTCAGCCGGATGGTCCGCAAAATCCCCTGGGTTCGCCTGAAGGTTGCAGCCTCGCTGGACGGCACCACGGCGCTGGCCAATGGACAGAGCCAGTGGATCACCTCGCCCGAAGCGCGGACCGATGGCCATGCGTGGCGGGCCCGTGCCTCCGCCGTGCTGACGGGCATCGGGACCCTGCTGGAGGACGACCCACAGCTGGACGTCCGTCTGGTGGAAACGCCGGTGCAACCTTGCCGCGTAATTGTCGACAGCCTGCTGCAAACGCCGCCTGGCGCGAAAATATTCCAGTCGGGCGGCCCGGTATGGATTTACACCGCCACCCGGAGCTCGCCACAAGAAGCCGCGCTGGTCGCCAAGGGTGCGACGGTCACCTGCCTGCCCGACGCCCGTGGGAAAGTCGATCTGGCGGCCATGATGAAAGACCTGGCGCAGCGCGAGATCAACGAACTGCACGTCGAAGCCGGCAGCAAACTCAACGCATCGCTGATCCGCAGCGGGCTGGTGGATGAATTCCTGGTTTACCTGGCGCCCAAGCTGCTTGGGCCGGGCCAGGGCATGGCTGCCCTGGAACCCTTGCAAACACTCGCCAACGGGCTCGAGCTGCAGTTCCTGTCTACCGACAGGGTCGGGCCTGACCTGCGCATCGTCGCCCGCCTGGCGGGCCGGGAAGCTTTCTAGCGCAATGGCGGACATCGGTCTGCCTGCGAACGCTCGCAAAACGCCCCATATCTGCTATGAAAATAATAGCTACTCGTGCATGCCACCATTGGGCTACAACCATTTTCTCTTAAATAAAGACGTCTGAACCGGCCCGTGCGCGCCTGCGCAAGCCTTGTGAATCACGGCTGAACACCCTCTTTTCCAGGCCTTTGGCGCCGTCCGCGCCGCCACCCCCGGAATCCCTGCGAAAATGGCACCATGTTTACCGGAATCATTACCGGCTTGGGGCGCATCGTCGCCATCCAAAGCCTGGGCAGCTCTTCAGACCACGGCAAGCGCCTCACCATAGAGGCGCCTGCGGGTTACCTTGATGACGTGGGCCTGGGCGACAGCATCGCGCTCAACGGCGCCTGCATGACGGCCACGACGCTGGACCTTCCCCTCAATCGCTTCACCATCGACATTTCCGCCGAATCCCTGGCCAAAACCACCGGCCTGGCGGAAACCGGCCCCATCAACCTCGAAAAAGCCCTTCGTGCGCATGACCGCCTCGGCGGCCACATCGTTTCAGGCCATGTTGACGGCATCGGCAGCGTGACGCATTTCGCCCAGGTGGGCGAAAGCTGGGAGCTGCGCATTCGCGCCCCGCGCGAGCTCGGCAAGTACCTGGCTTACAAGGGCTCCATCACCGTCAACGGTGTGAGCCTCACCGTCAACCGGGTCACCGACCTGGCCGATGCAACGGGTGGTGCGGGCGGCACGGAAATCAGCATCAACCTCATTCCCCACACCGTGCAGAACACCGCGCTGGGCCGGTTGGCAGCAGGCTCCGACGTCAACCTCGAGATCGACCTGATCGCGCGCTACGTCGAGCGCATGCTGGGCGACACCCATAACAACATCCCAAAAAAGCCCTGAACCATGACAACTGCCATCTCCCCCGTTGAAGACATCGTTGCCGACATGCGCGCCGGCCGCATGGTCATCCTGATCGACGAAGAAGACCGCGAAAACGAAGGCGACCTGGTGCTGGCGGCAGACCACGTTACCGCAGAAGCCATCAACTTCATGGCGCGCTTCGGCCGAGGCCTGATCTGCCTGACCCTGACCCGTGAACGCTGCGAGCTGCTGCAACTGCCGCCCATGGCCACACGTAACGGCACCAAGCATTCCACCGCCTTCACCGTGTCGATTGAGGCAGCAGAAGGCGTGACCACCGGTATTTCAGCCGCTGACCGCGCTCGCACCGTGCAGGCCGCCGTGGCCAAGGACGCCAGGGTCACCGACCTGGTCCAGCCCGGCCACATCTTTCCGCTGCAGGCTGTCGATGGCGGTGTGCTGATGCGCGCCGGCCACACCGAAGCCGGATGCGACCTGGCCGGCATGGCCGGCTGCTCACCGGCCGCTGTCATTTGCGAGATCATGAAAGACGACGGCACCATGGCCCGGCTTCCTGATCTGCTGCTGTTTGCGGCGGAGCACGGCCTGAAAATCGGCACCATCGCCGACCTGATCGAACACCGCAGCCGCAACGATTCGCTGGTGGAAAAAATCGGCAGCCGCACACTGCAGACTGCCTTTGGCGAATTCACCGCCCATGCCTTCCGGGACAAACCCAGCCAAAGCCTGCACCTGGCCCTGGTCAAGGGTGCGTGGTCTACCGACGATGTCGTGTCCGCGCGTGTGCATGAGCCTCTGTCGGTACTGGACGTTCTTGAAACAGGCCGCTCCATGCATTCATGGAGTCTCGACCAGAGTCTCAAACACATCGCAGAACAAGGCAGGGGCGTTGCCGTGCTGCTCAATTGCGGCGAAAGCGCCGCGCAATTGCTGGCCCAGTTTGAAGGCACCGCGCGCGCCAGCCAGGCACCTGAGCGCGGCCGCATGGACTTGCGCACCTATGGTGTGGGTGCGCAGATTTTGCGTGAATGCGGCGTGCACCGGATGAACCTCATGGGCAACCCGCGCCGCATGCCGAGCATGACGGGTTATGGCCTCGAAATAGTCGGCTACACCACCAAAGACTAGCCACTTCATTAAACAAAAATCAATCAAAGGGATACACCGTGTTTGGAGCAGAAAAAGGTTCAGGCGACAAGCTTGACGGCAGAAAACTTTCCATCGGCATCGTGCAGGCGCGCTTCAATGAAAGCATTACCAATGCGCTCGCAGAAGCCTGCAAGCACGAGCTGGCCTCCCTGGGTGTGCAAGAGGACAACATCAAACACGTCAAGGTGCCCGGCGCACTGGAAGTGCCCGTTGCATTGCAGGCCCTGGCCGAAAGCGACAAATACGACGCGTTGATTGCCCTCGGCTGCATCATTCGCGGTGAGACCTACCATTTCGAACTGGTGGCCAATGAAAGCGGCGCGGCGGTTACGCGCCTGGCGCTTGACTACCAGCTGCCCATTGCCAATGCCATACTCACGACGGAAAACGTCGCACAGGCTGAAGCCCGGCAGGTCGACAAAGGGCGCGAAGCCGCCCGCGTTGCCGTCGAAATGGCGAACCTGATCAATGAAATTGCCTGAGCGCCTGCTCCTGCATCCCTTAACCTGACTGGCACTTCATGGCAGACCCCATTACCAAACCCAAACGCCCGCCCCAAACCCGCACCGGCCTGACCGACACCGGCGTCAAAAAGGCGGCGGACAAATCCGCACGCACGCGCGCTCGCGAGTTCGCACTGCAAGCGCTCTACCAGCACCTGGTAGGCCGAAACGAAGCGGATTCGATCGACGCGTTTACCCGCGACCTCGTGGGTTTTCACAAAGCCGACTCCGCCCACTACGATGCACTTTTGCACGGCTGCATCGAAGGTGCAGCGACGCTCGATGCGGGCATCACGCCCCTGCTGGACCGGCCCATGGCCGAAATATCCCCGGTGGAGCATGCCGTGCTGTGGATAGGCGCCTATGAGTTCACCCACTGCCTCGATGTGCCCTGGCGTGTCGTGATCAACGAGTGCATCGAACTTGCCAAAGCCTTCGGCGGCACCGACGGCCACAAGTACGTCAACGGGGTCCTGAACAAAATGGCGCCCTCGCTGCGCGCCGCTGAAGTCGCTGCCGACAAATCCCGATAGGGGCTCGCCCCGTGAAAGGCCAGCCTTGAAAATCGCCCAGCGGGCTCAGCGGATTGAGCCCTTCTATGTCATGGAGGTTGCCAAAGCGGCCTCTGCGCTGGCGCAGGAATTTGCGCACAGCGCATCGCCCATGATCTTCCTGAACATCGGCGAACCCGACTTCACGGCGCCGCCCCTGGTGCAGCAAGCCGCCGCCCGCGCCATCGAACACGGCACCACGCAGTACACCCAGGCTACCGGCTTGCCGGCACTGCGTGAACGCATCAGCGGCTGGTATGCCTCCCGCTTCGGCGCGCAGGTGGCACCCAGCCGCATCATCATCACCGCGGGGGCATCCGCTGCCTTGCAACTGGCCTGCCTGGCCCTGATTGAGGCGGGGGACGAAATCCTGATGCCCGACCCCAGCTACCCCTGCAACCGGCATTTCGTCAGCGCGGCAGAAGGCAATGCGGTGCTGGTCCCGACCACTGCCGAAGAACGCTTTCAGCTGACCCGCGAAAAGGTGGAAGCAGCATGGAACCCCAAAACACGCGGCGTGCTGCTGGCTTCCCCGTCCAACCCCACAGGCACCTCGATTGCACCGGAAGAGCTGCAGCGCATTCACGAGTTTGTACACAGCCGCGGCGGCATCACGCTGATCGACGAGATCTACCTGGGCCTGAGCTACGAAGAACACTTCGGCCATTCGGCGCTGGCCATGCCCGGCGAACTGGGCCAAAGCGTGATCAGCATCAACAGCTTCAGCAAATACTTCAACATGACCGGCTGGCGCCTGGGCTGGCTGGTGGTGCCCGAAGCGCTGGCGCCGGTGATCGAGCGCATCGCGCAAAACCTCTTTATCTGCGCCAGCACGGTCGCCCAGCATGCCGCCCTGGCCTGCTTCGAGCCTGAGAGCCTGCAAGAGTACGAACGCCGCCGTGCCGAATTCAAGGCGCGCCGCGACTACTTCATTCCCGAGCTCAACCGCCTGGGGCTCACGGTTCCGGTGATGCCGGACGGCGCGTTTTACGCCTACGCCGATTGCACTGCCGCGGCCGCCCGGCTGGGCGTGAGCGGCAGCTGGGATTTCGCCTTTGAGCTCATGAAGCGCGCCCATTTGGCCGTCACGCCAGGCCGGGATTTCGGGCATGCAGCGCCTGAACAGTTCGTGCGGTTTTCCACAGCCAATTCCATGGGCCAATTGAAGGAAGCGGTGGCCCGGCTCAAGGCGGTGCTGGCATGACCCCGGCCGCGCGCGTTTTCAGTTGGCCCGTGCGGGTTTATTGGGAAGACACCGACGCCGGCGGCATTGTTTTTTACGCAAACTACTTGAAATTTTTTGAACGTTCGCGCACTGAATGGCTCAGATCATTGGGCGTTGAACAACAGTGTCTGAGGGAAAGTACCGGTGGCATATTTGTGGTGGCTGAAACCACCATCCGCTACCATCACCCTGCCCGCCTGGATGATGAACTCATTGTTACGGCAAGCCTGATTGAAGCAGGCCGCGCGTCCATGATAATCAAGCAGCAGGCGCTATTAAAAACAGAGCAAGTTGACCTTCCAGGAAAAAGCCTGAGCGACAAGCAATTTTCCGACGGGCCGCCCCTAGGAAAATTAGCCCCCTCGGGGGGCAGCGCAGTACGCGAAGCGACAAGCGTGGGGGCACTACTCTGCGAAGGCACGATACGGATTGGCTGGGTCGACGCCGCCAGCCTGCAGCCCCGGCGGATTCCTGCTGCCATTCTTGACAGCCTAAAAACTTGAGCAAAGCTTCAACATGAATCAAGACCTCTCCATCGTCAGCCTCATCCTCAATGCCAGCTGGGTCGTTCAGGCCGTGGTGGCGCTGCTGGTGGGCGTGTCCATTGCCAGCTGGGCCGCCATCTTCAGGAAAATCATTGCGCTCAAAAAAGTGCAGAAGCTCAATGATGAATTCGACCGCGAATTCTGGTCGGGAACAAGCCTCAACGACCTCTTTGCCGGCGCTGCGCAAAACGCCAAACACTCCGGCCCCATGGAGCGGATTTTTGCCAGCGGCATGCGTGAATACCAGAAACTGCGCGAGCGCCGCATCACCGACGCCGGCACCCTGCTGGACGGTGCACGCCGCGCCATGCGCGCAAGCTACCAGCGTGAGGTGGACGCGATCGAAGCCAATCTCTCCTTCCTTGCCACTGTGGGTTCCGTCTCGCCTTACGTCGGCCTCTTCGGTACGGTCTGGGGCATCATGCATGCCTTCACCGGCCTGGCGGCCCTGGAACAGGTCACGCTGGCCACGGTGGCGCCCGGCATTGCCGAGGCGCTGGTAGCCACCGCCATCGGCCTGTTCGCCGCCATTCCGGCCGTGGTGGCCTACAACCGCTTCTCGCACGACATTGACCGTGTGGCCAACCGCCTCGAAACCTTCATCGAAGAGTTTTCCAACATCCTGCAGCGCAACCTCGGCGCCCAATCTCCTTCGGGACACTAGAGCTGTAAGGGACCGCCATGCCAGCAGTCAATTCCCGCCGCGGCCGCAACCGCCGCACCATCAGTGAAATCAACATGGTGCCGTTCATCGACGTCATGCTGGTGCTGCTCATCATCTTCATGGTGACGGCGCCGCTCATCACGCCCAGCATGATCGCGCTGCCCAAGGTTGGCAAGGCGCCCAGCCAGCCGCAGAACCCGGTGCAGATACTGATCAGCAAGGATGAAACCGTGCAAATCAAGATCAAGACCGACAGCGTGCCCAGCAACGTGCGCAACGTCGCAGGCGACATCGCACGGCTGGAGCCGGCCGTGAAAGCCGCCGGCGCCGAAGCGGTTCCCGTGGTCATCAGCGCCGACAAATCGATCAAGTACGAAACCGTGGTCCAGGTCATGGACAACCTGCAAAAAGCCGGCGTGTCGCGCGTGGGCCTTTCGGTGCAAACCGGCAACAAGTAGCCACCCGCAACCACATGCCCAGCGCCGCAGACCGCCTCGAATTCGGACCGCCCCGCGACAGCGGGTCGCTGCGCGCATTCGGGCTGGCCCTGCTTGCCCACATCCTGCTGATGGCCGCGCTGACCTGGGGCATCAACTGGAAGCATAGCGACAAGGCGGTGTCGTTTGATGCCGAAATCTGGTCCAGCGTGCCGCAGGCGGCAGCGCCCAGGCTGGTGGAAGCTCCCACCCWGCCGCCGCCCCCACCCGCGCCCCCAACACCGGAAGTGAAGACGCCACCACCTGCGCCCAATGTCGACATCGCGCTGGAGCAAGAGAAAAAGCGCAAGCTGTTGCAGCAGCAAAAAGAGGCCGAGAACCAGAAGCAGGAAAAGCTCAAGGCCGAGCAACTCGCGAAAAAAGAAAAAGAACTGAAGGCCAAAGAGGAGCAGGCCAAACGCAAGGCCGCCGAAGACGCCAAAAAGGCCGAAGCGAAGAAGCAGGACGCGAAAGACGACGAGAAGCAAAAACTGGCTGACGCTGCAGCGAAAAAGCTGCGCGACGAAAACATGAAACGGATGATGGGCCAGGCCGGTGCCACCGGTGGTGCCGAGGCCAAAGGCACGGCGCAAAAAGCCGGTGGGCCCTCAGCGAGTTATGGCGGCAAGGTCAGGGCCAAGGTTGTGCCTAACATTGTGTTTACCGAAGACATTGCGGGCAACCCGACCGCCGAAGTAGAAGTGCGCACCACGCTGGACGGCACCGTCATCAGCCAGCGCCTGGTCAAATCCAGCGGCAACAAGGCCTGGGACGACGCGGTGATCAAGGCCATCATCCGCACGGGCACCATGCCGCGCGACGTGGATGGACGTGTCCCGACGCCCATGATTCTGGAATTCAGGCCCAAGGACTAAGTCCTGCGCGACATTTGCTATCAATTCAATAGCTGCTTGCGCAAATTCCTATTGGCCTAGAGGCCTGTTTCACTCATAAACAATCTGCACCAGCCCCTTGTCGGCCTGCGCCATCCAGCTGGCCAGCGCGGCATCGGTCGGGAAGAATTTGGCCGCCTCACCCAGATGAAGCTCCGCGGCCACGCCGCCCGCCTCCCCTTGGCGCCTGAGGCTCAATCGCACCGGCAAGCCGCGGCTGAGCTCTCCCTGGTCTGACATCTCGCGGCGCGGCGGGAAGTCCCTGACCAGCCGGGAGATATCCGGCGCCGTGCCGTTGACCGCAACGCGCAGGTACTTGCCGAATTTGCAGCGGGCAGTTTCCAGGTCCCAGACCTGCGTGACCTTGAAGCGGCGGCCGAAGCGCTCCGACGCGCCCTGCAGCGTGCCCTGCACGATGACCAGTTCGTCGTCCTTGAGCAGGTTACGGTTGGCGTTGAAGGTCGTTTCGTCCACCGAGGCTTCGAGCACGTCCGTCTTGTCGTCGAGCTTGAAAATGATCAGCTTGCCGCGGTTGCCGTTGATAACGCGCAGGTCACTCAGAATGGCAGCCAGAAGCTGAGGTTCGCGCGAATCGATCAGGTCCTCGATCTTGCGCTTGGCAAACTGCCGCACTTCGGTTTCGACCTCGTCAAACAGGTGCCCTGAGAGGTAAAAGCCGATCGCCGTTTTTTCCAGTACCAGCCGCGCCTTCACACCGAAAGGCATGGCCTCGACCAGCGCCGGCTCCTGGGTGCTGGCCGCGTGCGAGTCGGACATGTCGAACAGCCCGCCCTGATTGGCATTGGCTTCGGTCGCGGCGGCGAATTCAAAAGCGCGGTCCACCGACGCCAGCAGCGACGCGCGGTTGAGTTGCAGGTTGTCGAAGGCACCGCCCTTGATGAGGGCTTCCACCGTGCGCTTGTTGAGCCGGCTGCGGTCCACGCGCACGCAAAAGTCATAAAGCGAGGTAAAGGGGCCGCCTTCCTTGCGCGCCGCCACGATGGCGGCAATCGCCTGCTGGCCCGTGCCCTTGACGGCGCCCAGGCCGTAGCGCACGGAAGTGGCACTGATCGGCTCGAAGCGGTAGTCGCCGCGGTTGATGTCGGGCGATTCGAACTGGATGCCCATCTTCTGCGCGTCACCGAACAGGATCTTGAGCTTGTCGGTGTCGTCCATTTCCACCGTCATGTTGGCGGCGAAGAATTCGGCGGTGTAGTGCACCTTCAGCCAGGCTGTGTGATAGGCCAGCAGTGCATAAGCGGCGGAGTGCGACTTGTTGAAGCCGTAGCCCGCGAATTTCTCCATCAGGTCGAAAACCTCGTCGGCTTTCTCCTCGCTGAGGCCGCCCTCACCCGCACCCTTGCGGAAGATCTCGCGCTGGGCGTCCATCTCTTCTTTTTTCTTCTTGCCCATGGCGCGGCGCAGCAAGTCGGCGCCGCCCAGCGAATAGCCGCCCAGGATCTGCGCGGTCTGCATCACCTGCTCCTGGTAGACCATGATGCCGTAGGTCTCTTCGAGGATGGCCTTGACGCGCGGGTCCGGGTATTCGGGCACTTCCTTGCCCTGCTTGCGCGCGATGTAGGTCGGGATCAGCTCCATCGGCCCCGGCCGGTAGAGCGCGTTCATCGCAATCAGGTCTTCGAGGCGGTCCGGCTTGGCGTCTTTCAGCATGCGCTGCATGCCGATACTTTCAAACTGGAACACGGCTTCGGTCTGCCCCCTGCCGAACAGCTCGTAGACCTTTCGGTCGTTGAGCGGCAGGTCTTCAAACTTGAAGTCTTTTTGCGCCGGGTGGCGCGCGATGATGAACTCCCGGGCGATTTCCAGGATGGTCAGCGTGGCCAGTCCCAAAAAGTCGAACTTGACCAGGCCGATCGCTTCCACGTCGTCCTTGTCGAACTGGCTCACGGCGGAATCGCTGCCAGGCTGGGCATAGAGCGGGCAAAAATCGGTCAACTTGCTCGGAGCGATCAGCACGCCACCGGCATGCATGCCGACGTTGCGGGTCAGGCCCTCGAGCTTTTGCGCGAGCGCCAGCAGGGTTTGCACGTCCTCTTCCTTGCGCTCGCGCTCGGCCAGGATGGGCTCCTGCTCCTTGGCTTGTTCAATCGTGATGTGCTGGCCCGGCTTGTTCGGAATCAGCTTGGAAATGCCGTCGCAAAAGCCATACGGGAAGTCGAGCACGCGGCCCACGTCGCGGATGGCGGCGCGCGCGGCCATGGTGCCGAAGGTCACGATCTGGCTCACGGCTTCCTTGCCGTATTTGTCTTTCACGTAGTCAATCACGCGGTCGCGGTTGCTCTGGCAAAAGTCGATGTCGAAGTCGGGCATGGAAACCCGTTCCGGATTCAGGAAGCGCTCGAACAGCAGGTTGTACTGCAGCGGGTCCAGGTCGGTGATCTTGAGCGAATACGCCACCAGCGAACCGGCGCCGGAGCCCCGGCCTGGGCCCACCGGGCAGCCGTTGTTCTTGGCCCAGTTGATGAAGTCACCCACGATCAGGAAGTAGCCGGGAAAACCCATCTTGAGGATGGTGTTGATCTCGAACTCCAGGCGCTTCACATACTCGGGCCGCTTCTGGTCGCGCACGGCCACGTCGCGGTACAGGTGCGCCAGGCGCTCTTCCAGCCCTTCAAACGACGCGTGGCGGAAGTATTCGTTGATCGGCATGCGCACGCCATTGACTTCCGGCGTCGGGTAGTCGGGCAGCATGGGTTTTCCCAGCTCCAGCGTGAGGTTGCAGCGCCGGGCGATTTCCACGGTGTTGGCCAGCGCAGTGGGCACATCGGCAAAAAGCGCCGCCATCTGCGCGGCCGACTTGAAGTACTGTTCCCGCGTGAACTTGCGCACGCGGCGCGTATTACCCAGTATTTCGCCTTCCGAAATACACACACGGGCCTCATGTGCCTCGTAATCGTCGTAAGTCAGAAACTGCACCGGATGGGTGGCCACCACCGGCAGCTTGAGCCGCGCGGCCAGCTGGACGGCGGCCGCCACATGGCGTTCGTCATCGGGACGCTGGGCGCGTTGCAGTTCGAGGTAAAAACGGTGCGGGAAGAGGCCCGCAAAGTACAGCGCACATTCCACGGCGCGTGCGCTGTCGCCCTGCAGCAGCGCCTGGCCCACGGCCCCGCCCTGCGCGCCCGACAGTGCAATCAGGCCTTCATTGAGTTCCTGCAGCCATTCGAGCTTGACCACGGCTTGGTCACGCACCACGTTTTTAGTCCAGGCCCGCGTGAGGATCTCGGACAGGTTCAGGTAACCCTGACGGTTTTGCACCAGCAGCAGCAGGCGCGCGGCCGGCGCCCCGGCGTCCTTGCCCGGCACCTGCACCCACACATCGGCCCCAATGAGGGGTTTGACGCCTGCGCCCCGGGTTTCCTTGTAAAACTTGACCGTCCCGAACAGATTGCTGAGGTCTGTGATGGCCAGGGCCGGCTGGTGGTCGGCAGCCGCAGCGGCCACAACTTCATCGATGCGGTTGGTGCCGTCGACGACTGAAAATTCGGTGTGAAGGCGCAAATGAACAAACATAAAGGTCATTTTAGGGCCGAGGCTGTCCGCTGAGGCGCCGTGACGCAGTGCAAGGCCCTGCATGCTTGCCTACAATCGACCGGATCATGCAAATCCTGAACATTGCGGCCTATAAATTCGTCAGGCTGGCGCTGCCCGCGATGCTGCAGGGCAGCATCGAACAGGCGCTCCAGCAACGCGCGATCAAAGGCACCGTATTGCTGGCAGAAGAGGGAATCAACCTCTTCCTGGCGGGCCCCGCGGCAGATATTCATGATTTTTTGGCATGGCTGAAACAGGATGCCCGCTTCAGCGACCTGCAAGCCAAGGAAAGCTGGTCAAGTGCCCAGCCGTTTCGCAAGCTGCTGGTCAAGGTCAAGCCGGAAATCATCCGCATGAACCACCCCGCCATCCAGCCAGCCGCCGGGCGCGCGCCGGCCGTGGATGCCGCCACGCTCAAACGCTGGCTTGACGCGGGCTGCGACGACACGGGCCGCCCGGTGGTGACGCTGGACACCCGCAATGACTTTGAGGCCGATGTCGGCACCTTCAAAAACGCCATCGACTGGCGCATCAGCAAGTTCACCGAGTTTCCGCAAGCCCTGCTGGCACACCGGCAAGAACTCGCGGGCAAGACCGTCGTGAGCTTTTGCACCGGCGGCATCCGCTGCGAAAAAGCAGCCATCTTCATGCGCGAAGCCGGGGTGGAAAACGTCTGGCAGCTCGATGGCGGCATCCTCAAGTATTTTGAGGAAAGCGGACGCGCGCATTTTGACGGTGAATGTTTTGTGTTTGACGAGCGGCGCGCGCTGGACCCTGAGCTGAAACCCCAGGTCAATCCGGTGGCCAAACCCCTTTCAAGGCCCGCACCTCTGGCCGTCCCCACAGCATTCGGGGCCTTGTCTGACAGCTGAAGGCCGGGTGCCGTGCGAAGCTTTTAAGCCGCTCATCGCTATCACACCGAACTTCACCGTTTCCCTTTTGTGCAGGTCATGGGTCAGCCCCCTGTCGCGCCCATCCATACGGTAGCCATCATGCCTACAGAACCATCACTCTCCCGCTCCCACGCCCTCCAGACGCGGCAGTCTCCGCTGGCCGTGCGGTTTATGGCCATCAGGGCGCAAACCGAAGCCCTGATCAAACCCCTGAGCCCCGAAGACTGCCAGCTCCAGTCCATGCCGGACGCCAGCCCTGCCAAATGGCATCTGGCTCACCTGACCTGGTTCTTCGAGACTTTCATCCTCGAGCGGTTTGAATCCGGCTTCAAGCCGTTTGATCCAGGCTTCAGGGTGCTGTTCAACAGCTACTACAACGGCGTAGGCGACAAGTACCCGCGGCCCAAACGCGGACTGATCAGCCGCCCCTCTCTCGACGAAGTGCTGGCCTACCGTGCACAGGTCGACCAGCGCATGCTGGAAGTGATCGCACAGGTGGAAGCCGGCACCGACGCCGTGCAGCAAAAAGAGCTGGTCAGCCTGGTCACGCTTGGCCTGCACCATGAGCAACAGCATCAGGAACTGCTGCTGACGGACATCAAGCATGCACTGTCTTTCAATCCGGCACGTCCCGCCTATGCCAGCCGCTGGCCGCTGGCGGGCATACACCCACAGCCGGTGAACTGGGTGCACCACGACGCAGGTCTGGTGGAACACGGCTTTGATGCGGGACGCGACGGTGAATTTGCCTTCGACAACGAAACGCCCCGCCACAAGGTGTATGTGGCGGCCTTCGAACTGGCCAGCCGGCCCGCCACCAACGGCGAATTCATGGCCTTCATCGCCGACAGGGGCTATCAGCGCCCGGAGTTGTGGCTTTCCATGGGCTGGGATTGGGTGACTGAGAACGGCGTCAGCCTGCCCTTTTACTGGCAGGGCAGCGATGGGAATTACCAGCACTTCACGCTGCAAGGGCTGATTGATGTAGACCCGAACACGCCGGCCTGCCACCTCAGCTACTTTGAAGCCGATGCCTTTGCGCGCTGGGCCGGTGCACGCCTGCCGACAGAGTTTGAATGGGAGCTGGCAGCGCGCAGCGTGGCAGCCAGCCCCATGCCGCAAGGCAACTTTGTGGAAAAGACGGCATACCACCCCCTGCCGCAGCAGGAGGAAAGCCACGGCCTGCCGGCCCAGATGTACGGCGACGTCTGGGAATGGACACAGTCGAACTACAACCCCTACCCCGGCTACAGGCCCTGGGAAGGCCTGGTGGGCGAGTACAACGGCAAGTTCATGTGCAACCAGTTTGTGCTGCGCGGCGGCTCGTGTGCCACGCCGCAAAGCCACATACGCGCCAGCTACCGCAACTTTTTCCCGCCCGATGCCCGCTGGCAGTTCAGCGGCCTGCGCCTGGCGCGTGACCTGCCCGATGGCCGGCCCTGAGAAGCACTGTCAGGCTATTCGCGCAACACGTCCAGCACGTCCGAGTTGAACTCGCGGTTGTACAAAATCAGCACCACCACGGCAGTGGCCAGCGCAAACGCAAAGGTGGAAAAAAACCAGGCCATGATGGCAAAGCTGAAGTAGTAGCCACGCAGGCCGTCGTTGAAGGTTTCAGCAGCAAGGGCCACCATGCGACTGGCGCGTGTGGCAAAGACTTCGCGGTCAAATTTACCGACCTCAAACTCCTGCGGTGAAGGCATGGAGCCAATCAGCAAGGCGACAAAGGTGTACTGGCGCATCGACCAGCTGAAACGGAAAAAGGCGTAGACAAAGACACCCACCATCATCAGCACCTTGAGGTCGAAAATCAGTACCGAGGTGCGCACGGCAAACGGGATTTCGCGCACCAGCTCGGCCGCCTTGTCGGTGGTGCCCAGCAGCGCGAACAACCCGCCGATGATGATGATGGTGGTGGACGAAAAGAACGCCGGCGTGCTGGAGAGGTTCTGCGTGATGATGCCGTCGATCACACGCGGGTCGCGTGACGTGGCCTGCATCAGCCAGTGGTGCCGGTAACGGTTGGTGGTGCGCAGCAGCGAAGACCGTTTTACACCATAGTGCCGGGCAAACCAGGCATAGCCCATCCAGCCGCCAAAGAACCAGGCAATGGCCATCCAGTCGGACCAGGGAAGCAGGCTGAAAATTTGCATCGCGTGATCTTAAATGCTGCGCTTTCTCTCGAGACCTTTTGCCGAATCTCAGTTCGCAGTGAACTTCCGCTCGGGCAACGGGATGAATTCGGTTTCCCCGGGCACCTGCCCCATGGCCTGGGCGGCCCAGTCCTCACCGGCCTGCACGATGCGCTCCTTGCGGCTGGAAACAAAGTTCCACCACATGAAGCGGTGCGCATCCAGTGCGTCGCCACCGATCACCACCAGGCGCGTCGGGGTGTTTGCAGTGAGCTGCACCGCAGCGCCGGGCAAGAGGGTCGCGAGGGTGTGCATTGCCAGCGGCTCGCCGTCCAGCAGCAAGTCGCCATCCACCGCATACAGCGCCATCTGCGCTGCCAGCGGCGGCAACGTGAAAGGCGTGCCTGCCGCCAGCGCCACATCCAGGTAAAGGGTTTTGGAGAAAGTCTTGACGGGCGAGACTTTTCCAAATGCCTCACCGACCAGGACGCGCACCACCGCGCCGTCCACGGATACCTCTGGGATGCTATCCGCAGGCGTGTGTGAAAAGCCGGGCGCTGTTTCTTCAAACTCTGCTGGCAAGGCAGCCCACAGCTGCAGGCCATGGTTCACATATGAGGTGTCACGCAGGTCGTCGGGCGCGCGCTCCGAGTGCACAATGCCCCGCCCTGCCGTCATCCAGTTGATGGCACCGGGTTCTATGCGCTGGGCAGAGCCGATGCTGTCGCGGTGCATCATGGCGCCTTCGAACAGATAGGTCACGGTGGCCAGGCCGATATGCGGATGCGGCCGCACGTCATGGTTGGTACCGGATTGTTCGGTCACCGGGCCGAAGTGGTCAAAGAAAATGAAAGGGCCGACAGACTGCTGCTGCGCAGAAGGCAGCAGGCGGCGCACCATGAATCCGCCGCCCAGGTCCTTGTGATGCCCGGCCAGTTTCAGTGCAGCGCTCATGTCAGCCGTTCCACGTCCGTCGTGATTTCCGTCGTCACGGTGCTCATGAGCTTGTGCACCGGGCATTTCTGGGCAACGGTGTGCAATTCCTGCAGTTGGGCGTCCGTCAAGGCACCCCTGATCTGGAGCTTGGTCGCAAGTTTGTAGACGCCCGCGCGCTCCTGGGAGTCGTCCCGCTCAACCTGCGTTTTTATCTCGTCGACGGGGATGCCCTTCTTGCGGGCGTACCACATCACCGTCACGGCCTTGCACGCGCCCAGCGCCGCGTCATACAGGTCATGGGGTGAGGGGCCGGCATCGTCACCGCCTTCTGCCAGCGTAGCGTCGGTAATCAGCTCGTGGCTGCGGATCTGCAGATGCTGGGCCAGCTCCGCCGGAGGGTTGCGCCTGAGTTCAACGGTCATGACAATTCCTGTAAAAAGAAAGCTGGTTTAGACAGCCGATTTAGGGAGCGAATCTCGCGGCGATACCGGCCACGCGCTGCCCGAAGTTGCGGGCGTTGTCCAGGTCGCCCGCGTTCATTTCGCCGGCACCTGCATCCGATGGCGATTGTGCGACAGCGCCGCTGTAAGACCCGAGGTAGTTGGCGTCGCTGCGCACCGCCGCCTTGCTGTTGCTGGGCAACACGCCCTGGCTGACCCAGATGCCGCCATGCTGCATGGCCAAAGTAAAGAGGTAATTCAGCGTCGACATCTTGTCACCGCCCATGGCTGCGCTGTTGGTGAAGCCGGCAAACAGCTTGTCCTTCCAGGCCTGGGTGTACCAGGGTTTGGACGAAGCATCGGCAAACTTCTTGAACTGCCAGCTGACGCTGCCCATGTAGGTGGGTGATCCCATGATGATGGCTGTGGCGGCATCAAGGGTTTCCCAGCCGCCTTCGGGCAGGTTGCCCTCGGCATCAATAGCCACCAGTTCAGCGCCCGCGCCCTCGGCGACTGATTGCGCCATGCGTTGGGTATGGCCGTAGCCGGAGTGGTAAATCACGACAACTTTGGACATTCGGTATCTTTCGCGGCAGAGGGTTGAAATCTAAAGCAGGCAAACAAAAAGGCTGCAGCAGGGCTTCATGCCCAAAGCTGCAGCCCTGTTGATGGATCAGCCCTTGGTCTTGCCGTCTACGCTCCAGGCGCCGCCACCGAAAGCCGCGACGGTGAACAGGCCGCCGACGATGGCCATGTTCTTGAAGAACATCATTTGTTGCGTGGGGTCGGTCCAGAACGCGTGAAAGATGCAGGTGATGACGACCGTGAAGACGCCAATGGCCAGCGCCGCCCAGCGCGTCTGGAAGCCCACGGCCAAAAGGACGCCCAGGCCGAGCTCTACCACGATGGCAATGGCGGCTGCGACTTCAGGCAGCGGCACGCCCTTGGACGAGATGTAGCCAACCGTGCCTGCAAAGCCGGCAATCTTGGAAAAACCGGCAGGTACAAACAACAGGGCCAGCAGCAGGCGGCCGATCAGGGACAGAGGGTTTTGCAGGGAATTGAGCATGATGAGTCCTTATAAATAAAAGTAAACGGGGAAATGATGGAGGAAAAAAACACTCTGGGCAAGCACCATGCGACTGTACGCAGTCGGCACCTGACCTGGGTGATGGGTTACAGCATGTGACCGGTCGTTACGGTGCCAGGTCAAACACCAGCACCTCGGCGTCCTCGCCGTGGCCCAGTTGCAGTGTGCCTTCTGCCTGCAGCGCAGCAGCGTCGCCGGCCTTCAGCACCTGGCCGTTGACTTCAAGCTGTCCGCGAATCAGGAACACATAGGTTTTTCGCTTTGCGTCGAGTGCCAGCGTGGCGGTTTCCGCGCCGTTGAAGAGGCCTGCATAGAGCCTGGCATCGGCATGGATCAGCACCGAGCCCTGGCTGCCGTCGGGCGAAGCCACCAGCCGCAACGTGCCGCGCTTTTCAGCATCGGCAAATGTTTTTTGCTCGTAGCTGGGCGGAATGCCGGTCACATTGGGCTCGATCCAGATCTGCAGGAAATGCGTGGTCTGGCCGTCTGCGTGGTTGAACTCGCTGTGCTGTACACCAGTGCCCGCGCTCATGCGCTGCACATCACCGGGCGGAATGCCCTTGATGTTGCCGATGCTGTCCTTGTGCGCCAGCTCACCGCTCAGCACATAGCTGATGATTTCCATGTCCTTGTGGCCATGGGTGCCGAAGCCGCGGCCGGCGGCAATGCGGTCTTCGTTGATGACGCGCAGGTTGCCAAAACCCATGTGGGCCGGGTCGTAATAGCCGGCGAACGAAAAGGAATGAAAAGATTTGAGCCAGCCGTGGTCGGCGTAACCGCGTTCGCCGGATGTTCTTAAAGTCATCATGAGGTGCTCCTTTCAAGGTGCGTTGAACTGCGTTGCAATGACTCCAATGTAGGCGCGGGCACCCCGCTTTTCATTGCTGCATTTTGATGGCATCATTCAAATTATTTGAATGATATTTCCCTCAATGAGCAATAACCGGATTCGCGACGCCCTGACCCCGGAGAGCCTCAGCCTGATTGGCGCCGTGCACCGGGCCGGCAGCATGGCGGCTGCGGCACGCGAGCTGGGCCTGGTTCCCAGCGCCCTTACCTACCGCATCCGCCAGGTGGAAGACGCCCTCGACGTACTGCTGTTTGACCGGTCATCACGCCAGGCCAAACTGACCGAGGCCGGCAAGGAACTGCTGCGTGAAGGCAACCGCCTGCTGGCCGAACTCGACGCCGTAGCCAACCGCGTCAAACGCGTCGCCACCGGCTGGGAGCCCCAACTCACGCTGGCTGTGGACAGCGTGATCTCGCGCACCACCGTGATGGAGCTGTGCGAGGCTTTTTTTGCCCTGAACCCGCCCACACGCCTGCGGATTCGCGAAGAAGCGTTGTCGGGCACGCTGGAAGCGCTTACCTCGGGCCAGGCAGACCTGGCCATCGGGGTGGCCATGGAACCGTCCGTCAACACGTCGGTGCAACACAAGACACTGGGCAGCATTCATTTCATCTACGCAGTGGCGCCGCACCATCCGCTGGCAAAAGCTGCTGAACCGATAACGGATGCGATGTTGATGCCCCACCGGGCCGTGGCCGTGGCGGATTCCGTGCAGCGTGGCCGCGGCATCACCGTGGGCCTGCTCGGCGGTCAGGATATTTTTACGGTGCCCGGCATGCAGGAAAAATTACAGGCCCAGCTGCGGGGCCTGGGTGGCGGATTCTTGCCTGAATACCTTGCACGCCCCCATGTCGCCACCGGCAGGCTGGTCGAGAAAAAAATGCAGCGTTCCCCACGCCTGGTACCCATGAGTTACGCATGGTTGCGCTCCGTTGATGGGCATGGCGGGCGCGCGCTGCAGTGGTGGCTCAAGCGGCTGGAGAATCCCGCCACGCGAAAAGCCCTGCTGGAGCGTGATCAGTCTGCATGAAAACCCGTAGTGGCACGCAATAAATGCGCATGCGCCGCGGCTGCGTGTAGAGTGTGCTTGAAACAGGTTCTTGAAGTTTTCGTTTATGGTTGAGATGTGATGACATACGCCGGGACGTCGCAAATCGCTTGAACGATCCGTAGCACGCCCATTCGTCAAACCGCACAAAGTACAAAGACATGACAAAAAAATCCATCCGCTCCCCTGAATCCGCGGCTCCGCGCCGCATTGCCGTCATAGGCGCGGGCATTGCAGGCATTGCCTGCGCCCGCACCCTGGTGCAGGCGGGCCACCGCGTCACGGTGTTTGAAAAAAGCCGTAGCGCTGGCGGCCGGATGGCCACACGCGAAAGCGAATTCGGCGGTTTTGACCACGGCACGCAATATTTCACCGTGCGGGATGCGCGTTTTGAGAAGGCCCTGGCCACCGCCACAGGGCTGGTCCGGCCCTGGAGCGCCAACACCGTGCGCATCCTCGACGAACTCGGCCGTGTCGTGGCCTCGGCGCTGCCGCCCAAGGAAGCCCACTGGGTCGCCTCACCCGGCATGAACGCACTGGTGCGGCTGTGGGCCCAGCCCCTCGATGCTGCCGGCCAGCTCGCGCTGGAAACCGAAGTCATGCGGATCGAACCCGACAAGCTGCACGCCAGCCAGTGGCAATTGCAAACCGAAGGACCCGGCGCAGACAGCCGCGTCCATTCGGGCTTTGACACCGTCATTCTGGCGGTGCCGTCTTCGCAGGCGCAGGCCCTGTTGCTCAGCTCGCAACAGGCAAAGCCCCTGGTGGCTGAGTTGTCAGAGGTCAGCGTTGCCCCCTGCTGGACGCTGATGCTGGCTTTTCCGCAGGCGATGCAGCCCACCATGGCGCATCTGGGCCCCCACTGGAATGCAGCGCGCAGCACGCACCACCGCATTGCATGGCTGGCGCGGGAATCGTCCAAGCCCGGACGCAGCCCGATCGAACGCTGGACCGTGCAGGCTAGCCCGGAATGGTCGGAACGCCACCTGGAAGACGATGCCGAGCGCGTCAAGGCCAAGCTGCTGAAGGCTTTCACTGAAGTCACCGGCATCCGCGCCCAGCCGCCGCATGCGGCCGTGCACCGCTGGCGCTATGCCCAGACGCAGCAGCCGCTGGGCAAAACACACGCCTGGGACGCCAAATCGCGCATTGGCGCCTGCGGCGACTGGTGCCTGGGCCACCGCGTCGAAGACGGCTTTGTCTCGGGCCTTGAAATGGCCCTGTCCGTGATCTGAACACGGCCTACCGGGGCCGGTTTGCCCCCTCTCCCACAGGCCCGTTGCACGCGGGCTCGCTGGTAGCGGCCTTGGCCAGCTGGCTGGATGCCCGGGCGCACCAGGGCCACTGGCTGGTACGCATCGAAGATGTCGATACCCCGCGCTGCGTGCCTGGCGCAGACCGCGTCATTCTTGAACAGCTCGCCTGTTGCGGCCTGGTGCCCGATGAAGCGCCGGTTTACCAGTCACAACGCGGCGCCCTGTACCAGAACGCCCTGGATTCACTGGTCACCCGGGGACTGGCCTACCCCTGCGCCTGCACACGGCAAGACATTGCGCGGGCGCTGGCCGCGTCCGGGCAGCCACGCGAACGCCATGGCGAACTGGTGTACCCCGGCACCTGCCGCAACGGGCTGCACGGCCGTGCTGCGCGTGCATGGCGGTTTTTGACCCCAAATTATGTACAAAATAGTGCTCTAGCCCAATCAGAACATGCGCGAGCGGCTATCAATTTAATAGCAGCCGATACCACGCCAGCGGCTCCCGCACAAGCCGAAGTCCGATGGGACGACCGCCGCCTGGGCACGCAGATGCAAAACGTCAGCCGCGAGGTCGGCGACTTTGTCCTGAAACGGGCGGACGGCCTCTGGGCCTACCAGCTCGCCGTGGTGGTGGACGATGCAGCCCAGGGCATCACCGACATCGTGCGCGGTGAGGACCTTGCCGACAATACCGCGCGGCAAATCCTGCTGCAGCGCGCGCTCGGCTTGCCGCTGCCGCGCTATTTGCACACGCCGCTGGTGCTGGGCGCCAACGGCGAGAAGCTGTCCAAACAGAACAGTGCCCAGCCGCTGGACACCTCCCAACCGCTGGCGCTGTTGGCCCAGGCGGGCCAAACGCTGGGGCTGGAAGTAGAGCGTATAGCCAACGCAGAGACACCCGCCGCCTGGCTTCAGCAGGCCATACCGCTCTGGGCGACTAAAATTACCGGGTGATTGAAACCCTTCCCCCTGTGCCGCCTGCCGTATCCGAAGGCGCGCCCGCCGAAACCCACCCGCCCCACAACATCCGCAGCTTTGTGCGCCGCACCGGCCGCACCACGGCCGGCCAAGCCAAGGCCTTTGCCGACGTGGGCCCGAAGTTTTTGCTGCCGTATGCCGATGCGCCGCTGGATTTTGAAAAAACCTTTGGGCGCAGCGCCCCCACCATCCTCGAAATAGGATTCGGCATGGGCGAGGCCACGGCGCATATTGCCGCGCTGATGCCCGAAAAGAACTTCATTTGCTGCGAAGTGCACACGCCCGGCGTAGGCGCCCTGCTCAAGCGCATTGACGAACAGAAGCTGTCCAACATCCGCATCCTGCAGCACGATGCCGTCGAGGTGATTGACGACATGCTCCCCCGCGCCAGCCTTGATGGCGCGCACATCTTTTTCCCCGACCCCTGGCACAAGAAAAAACACAACAAGCGCCGGCTGATCCAGCCACCGCTGATCACCAAGCTGGCCGCCCGCCTCAAGCCCGGCGGCTACCTGCACTGCGCCACCGACTGGCAGCCTTATGCCGAGCAGATCCTTGAAGTACTGAGCGCCGAGCCACTACTCAAAAACACTGCAGACAGCAGCGCCGGCGGCTATGCGCCCAAGCCAGCCTACCGCCCGCTGACCAAATTTGAAAACCGCGGCATCAAGCTGGGGCACGGCGTGTGGGACGTCGTGTTTGTGCGTGCCTGATCTTGCGGTTGTGCGGGTGTGAGCAAAACACCCAAACTAGGACTGCACGGCATGCCCACGCGGGCTGGCATCAGCCCCAGCTGCGTCGGCCTTCCGGCCGGCAGCTGGCCCAGCATCACTGACTTTCTGGTGGAACGCTTCCCGGCGATATCGCGCGAAGTATGGCTGCAACGCATGCAAGACGGACTGGTGGTCGATGAATTTGGCGAAGCCGTCACCGCCGAACGCCCCTACCGCGGCCACATGCGCGTGTACTACTACCGCGCACTGGACGAAGAACCCCGCATTCCGTTTGAAGAGACCGTGCTGTTCCAGGACGAACACCTTGTCGTGGCCGACAAGCCGCATTTTTTGCCAGTCACACCTTCGGGCCACTACCTGCAGGAGACGCTGCTGGTACGCCTGAAAAACCGGCTCGGCATCGACGGCCTGGTGCCCATCCACCGCATTGACCGCGAAACCGCGGGCCTCGTGCTGTTCTCAATCAACCCGGCCGAGCGCGATGCCTACCAGTCACTGTTTCGCCGGCATGAGGTCACCAAGCACTACGAAGCCGTGGCCCCATGGCGTAGCGACATCAGCTTTCCCCTCACGCGCAAAAGCCGCATCATCGAAGACGAGCCATTTTTTCGGCAGCGTGAAATAGAGGGCCAGCCCAACAGCGAAACGCTGATCGATGTGCTCGATGTGAAGGGTGACAAAGCACTGTATGCACTCAGCCCCGTGACAGGCAAGAAGCACCAGCTGCGCGTGCACATGAACGCGCTAGGCCTGCCGCTGCTCAATGACCGCATGTACCCGCCGGTGGAAGTGACGCCCGACGACGATTACCTTTACCCGCTGCAGCTGCTGGCCAAATCCATTGCCTTCATGGACCCGGTAACGGGCGAGCAACGACGCTTTGAAAGCCGGCTGGCGCTGCGGGACCTGCGGCCTTGATCAGGCCTTGGGATATGTCGCCCCTGGCGCCAGGCTGAAGGCGGTCTGCTGGAGGATGGGTCAGGCGCCGCGTCGGACCACGACCTCCCACAATGCTTTCTCGCGAACATACTTGTTGGTCGTCTGGTGCTCCCTGGACAAGACCTGCCATCCGGTTGCGAACAGTTCGTCGACGCCCCGCTCATCAAAGAACCTCTTGGCCTGGCCGTCAACAAGGTAGTAGTTTGGCTCAATGGCAGGGTACCCGGCGGCTCCAAAGTTCTTGTCCTCAACCGAGTTCAGTCGGCACAAGAGCAGCCCACCCGGCGTGAGCGTCTGCCTGATCCGGCTCACAAGTTCCAGGGTTTCTTGCCATGGAAAGTAGTGCAGGGTGAGGCTTGCCACAACGGCACCCGCTTCGCCGGGGCGGAGGGGAAACGGATCCCTGATGTCCTGGCATGAGATGCGTGCCTGAGGTGCCCGGAGCCTCGCAGCGGCGACAGAAGTGGCGGAAAGATCGAAGGCGAGAACGGAAAGGCCGGCACCAACCAAGGTGGAGGTGTCTGCGCCTGTCCCACAGCCGATCTCAAACACCGGCAGTGAGCCAACGGACTCCTGGAGCATCGGAAGCCATCGGCCAAGCCACGGGTCGTGAAGCATGTGTTCCTTGATTCCTAACGTTTGAGGTGAACGGTTAACGCAGGCAGTCCGCTGGAATGATGGGGTAGGTTTTTCATGGCGTGCGAAAAGCGCAATTGACTTACATCCACCGGTCGTGCCGCCTAATGCGCCTTTTTTATTTGCTGAGCAGCGAGTTGCGCCGTCCTCTTGATTCCATCTCGATACGCCTCAATCAGCTCTGTCGCTCTATTGAGGGCATCCTCGAACGATGCGAACGTGTAATTCGCGTTGGCGGTGATCTCGTCATCCGAATTCTTATTGGCGTCTGCGCCATAACTGATGGATTGCGAATAGATCGAATTCTCTGTCTTTATGTCTACGAGTTCAAACGAGACATTCAGTCTGGGGGCGAACGTCGTCTTTAGTCGACTGGAATAAAGTCCCATATTCGATATGGTCACTGTCAGTATGCTGTCCGCAGTGACTACGCTATTTTTGTAGTCAATCGACGTTGGGTCGTCCTTTTCATACTTGATTCCATCTCCCGGTATGGCGCTTTGGTTGGCCTCCCTCAAAGCACTCAAGGTGGCAGATGCAAGTTCCTCTTGTACGTTGAAGGCCTGCTTTTCCAGCGTCGCCTTAAGTTCGTTGATTCGATTCTTTTCAACCCCCTTCTTCACGAAGAAGGCCGGGCCGGGAAAGATGATATCCAGGCCGTTTGGCGCATTTTCAATTGAAAACTTCTCTACCGGCTGAACGGAGGCTACGGCGATAACTTTTTCACCGGGAGTCAAACTCGTCTCAGCTGCACATAGTTGCAATGGAAGAATCGAGATAAAGAATAGCGCGATAGTTGTTCGAGTCAAGTGGATCATGTCGTGGGCAGAGCGTTTAAAAATTTAATGAAGCCTGACATTGGAGTTGGCCGGCACGCAGTGGCAATGCGCCGCGACGTTTTCCGTATCGAGCGACCCGTTAGACCGTGGAACCTTGCTAAGGACGTCGCCGGACAAAGAGCCTCCATGCGGTGTATCCGGCGAGTAGCAAGCAAGTGGCGAACATTGCGACAAAGCCATAACCCGACACGATGCCCGGCGCCAGCCACTCGACCAAGCCCACGAGGGCAAGAAACCATACAAGCCCCATCGCGAAGAGCGCGCCAATGAAATGAATGGCTTTGGACATGGGCAGCTGTTCTTACGCGACCTGACGTTTGGCATGAGCCGCAGTCACAAGCGGACCAAGCCCGCTTGTGACTGCGCATTCGACGGTAGGGTCAGGCGTCATTTCTGGCGGCCAACTCGCTCGACTCTTCCTGGCGTCGTGGCAAGAAACTGATACGACGACTTCCGAAAAGGCGGCATGTTCTCCGTAGCCACAACCGTGAGAACGACACCCTTGCCCGGCTTCGGCTGGAGCGTTACGTCGAGCAAGGTGGTTCCTTCCGCTACGGGTAACAAGGGCGTTGCGGTGGAAACAACCTCAAAGTTCCCTCCGCGCGAGGACGGCGCTGCGACCCATTCAACTCGAAGCCTTGACCAAACATGTTCCCATCCCTCCTGAACAACCACGGCACGGTATGTCCCTTCACGCGATCCGTTCTTCCAGTACCCAGCCGTTTGGACCTGGACGACTTCGGGCGGCAAAGCGCCTTCGGGTGCGGCGTGCGTTGCAACGGCGGCAAGGGCTATTCCAACGAGAAGGAGTGCAGTGCGTGGGTTCATGACGCCTAACGTCGACGTTGTACGGCGGCCAGCATACGCCGCGCAACGGCATTTTGCTGCTGCATTTCCGTGACAAACAACCTGTTAAAACTCGTCGCGCCTGACACTGCGAGACTCTTTTCTTGGATCATGCTCTGTGACCCGCCCATACGCTTTGGCGGAATACATACGACCATTGTCATCGACGATCTCAACGACACAACCGAAAGGTTGCCCTCTTCCAAAGATCATATGCCGCTTCAAGTCGTCTTCCGATACCGAAAAGTCAATATGAACCCTCGCCGCAACAGCCCATGACGGCGACAGTTGTTGCGTTGCCAATTGCTTGCCCAATTGCTTTCTGTATCGATCTGCTACGAGTCCAATTGTATTTTCGGGGAGAGGTTGATCGCTTGCCGCCAGCAATTCAATTAGGAGCTCCGTCGCACCTGAGACATTTGCGTACCTAAGGAGCTTTCCCATGGCCCAATAGCCATCAGCATCGTTATTTCTGCTTGCAAAAGATGTCGCGAGACCACACGCAACTCCCTTCAGAGATCTTCGCCGCACCATTGTCTTTGTAGAGTTTGAACGTTTGAATTCAGCGGCCGCCAAAGGCGGCCCGCTGGAATGATGGGTTAAACCGCACGCTTGAAAGCAAGCATAGCAACTGCTGCCACTAGAGACAGCTTTGAAAGCAACGGGAGGTATACCGAAAGAACGTGACCCAAAGGAGCTTCGTCATATTCGACGAAGACCATTGCGCGCCAGATTTCTGCAGGACGGCCAACGCCGACCGGCAAAAAGAATAAGTTCCAGAGCAAACCGCTGAGGCCAGCTATAGCGAAGCAAGCACCAGCAAGCCATGAGTGACGAAGCCATACAAACACGGCTAGAGCAAGCCATAAAAGCGGCAAGCCCCAGAGCGATAGCTTCGTGAGTTGATGTGCGATGGAGTCCATGAGGTCTAACGTCGAAGCTGCCCGGCACGCAGCATGCGCCGCGAAGCGGCATTCTGCAGCTGCGTGTCCGTGCCGAGCGAAATGTTAAGTCTCATATACCCCGCGCCTCAAATTCGTCAACCAAGGCGTACCACTTCTCGAGCTCTTCCCTTCGCTGCGCATTTCCTTCCAAGACATCCACTTGGTGACGCGCCAAGTAGAACTCATTTTCCCCTCGTATCCGTCCGCGCGCCTTGATTTTCTCCAGCCGCGCTTCCTCCTTAGCAGAGAATTCAGGGTAATGGATAGCGATCGCACGGTCGAGCGCCTTTGCAGCATGCGCCCGCATCGCAGGTGGTAACGATTTCAACAGCATGGGTGTCTCTCGCAAGCCCTGTTCCATGCCTGTTGCAAGCGCGGACCTCGGGTGTTCCCCGGTAGGCTCAGCGTAAATCGGTCGAGCTTTTTTCCAGCTCTCGCATAGCTGCAAGGTACGCTCATCTTCTACGGTCGCGAGTTCGCTGTGCAGATCGTCATAGAGTGCGACCAACTTCGAGAGCTTGTCAGTGCGTGCCATATATGAGACTTAACGTAATGTATGCCGCAAAACCTGCGATATAACCTGGCGCTTGCAATCTAATCTGGACATCTAAAACCCCTGTAAGCCGCTTGCATGCTGGGTTTCAAGCCCACACACAGTAAATTTATACAGTTATAAAAATTCCGTGAAACCCCGCAAATTTTCCGTCCAGTTTCACCCAGCTTTTTGCGTTAAGCAAGTTGACGACATGATCCAAACGATGAAAGCGCTCTGAGCAAGCCGTCCTTAAAACCGCCGGCTCCGCAGTCCCATTGTTTCCTGCATCATCAGCCTTTTTTAGGCCGCACGCCGCAGGGACACTTAAGCCCTGACCTCTTTTGCAGTGATTTGATACTTGAAATCATCCGGTGCGTAGGAGTCAAAACGGCCAGCCGCGTTTTCAGCCACGGGGTACATGAAGAAGCCGAGCTTCTCGCCGCTGGCCTTGGGCAGCGCAACGTCGTGCGCGGTGTTGTAGGCCATCCAGTTGCCTTCCCAGCCGCCAAACAGCGCCTTGTTCACGGGCGCCACCACCGGGTTGGCGGTGGTCTTGATCCACTCGGCCGTTTCCAGGCGCATGACCTTGGCCACGTCGGCCGGATCCATCGCCACCCAGCCGTAGCCCTTGAGGTAAACCTCGGAGCGGCAATGTTGCGCGCCCTTCAGGCTGGCGGGGTTGCCCGAGAGTTCCTTGTAGCCGAAGGCCGAAGGCACCAGGCGAATGCCGTACACGTCACGTGCCGGCAGGCCCACGGAGCGGCACAGGCCCACAAACAGCGCATTCAGGTCAGCGCACTTGCCACCCAGGTTGCCGGTTTCCAGCATGGTCTTGATGTCGCCTTCGCCGCAGCCGCGCACCTTGGGTTCGCGGTAGGTGTTGGCCACAATCCAGTCGTAGAGTTTTTGCGCCTTTTCCACATCCGTCTTGGCACCCTGAGTGGCGGCCACTGCTGTCTTGCGCACAATGCCGTCGGTCGGGATGAGGACTGTGGGACGCGTGAAGTAACGCAGCGTGTCGGCGCTTCCGGCTGGGGCGGTTTTCTGTGACCAGTCCATCGCACGGCCTTGTGTCTGCACGCGGCTGGTCAGCTCCACGTAGGGCTTTGTTTCAGTGGCCGCAAACTCCACATAAAGCATCTTCGCGCCGTCCTGGCCGTCCTGCATGAGCTTGGCGGTGCCGTTGCTGGAGAAACCATTTTCCAGCGAGTGCTGGTAGTCGCTGTTGACCGAGGGAATCGGCAGCCACACCTTGGTCACGCCTTGCGGTTTGAGGATGTCAACGCGCGTGGTCACATCAAAGGTGCGCCAGGCGCCGCTTTGGGGTGCGAAATTGCTGCGGCTGGGCGCGGCGGCGGGTGTCTGGGCAAAGTTGATGGTGGGCAATGCAGCGGCTACGGCAGCTGCCGCGGTATTTTTCAGAAAGGCTCGGCGTACGGTGGTCATCAAAAAGATCTCCGGGTGGGGTGAGGGCGACGTGCACCGCGGCAGGTAAAGATGCTGCAGGATGTCTGGGCCGCAATTATCGCCTCTGCCTTGCCCCGCCCCCCCCGCCACTGGCAGCCACCTCAAGGTTTGAGTAGCCCGGCAATCAACTTTTCGGCGGCGGGGCTGGTCCAGTCGACCTCGCCTGTCACGCGCTGGCGCGGCCAGCCGCTGCGGTCAATCATCAAGGTTGTCGGGAAAACCTTCACGCCCCAGCCCCGGGCGACTTTGCCATCCAGGTCCAGCAGCACCGGCAGCGTCACGCCGGTGGTTTTGGCGAACTGCAGCGCACGCGCTGCCGGCTCCTTGAAGTTGATGGCCAGCACCAACAGTTTGTCGTCGCCGTAGAGGTCGGCAATCTGCTGCAGCGTCGGCATTTCAGCGCGGCAGGGTTCGCACCAGCTGGCCCAGAAATTCAGCAGCACGGCACGGCCGCGCAAATCGGCCGGGCGCCAGGTCTTGCCGGTGGTGTCCACCAGCGAGAACGCTGCCAATGGGCCCGCCCAGGGAGCCAACTCGTAGGCCGGGCCGGTCAGCCCCTGCGACATTGCGGGAAGCGCGGCGACACCTGAGCCGGCGGCGATTGTCTGCTGCAGGAAATGGCGGCGGGAAATAAACGGGGTCGGCATGGGCCCAGGTGTTGGTACGCAGGTTGAGGGTAAATGGGGCGGACGACTTCTATCGCTGCAAGAACAGGCACTGCCTGCATTTTAGGGACCGTATAGCATCCGCTGCATGCGCCAGCCGGCGCCTTCACACAAATCACAGGAACTTCATGAACATCCATATCCGGAATGCGCAAGCCGGCGACGCCGCAGCGATTCACGCCTTCATCGTGGAACTGGCCATCTATGAAAAAGCAGAGCACGAGGTCATCGCGAGCGTCGCAGACATCGAGCGCAGCCTGTTTGAGGCCGGGACGCCTGCGCGGGCCATCATCTGCGAGATAGACGGCCAGCCCGTGGGCTTTGCGGTGTATTTCCTCAGCTACTCCACCTGGCTGGGCCGCAAAGGCATGTACCTGGAGGATTTGTACGTATCGCCCCAACACCGCGGCAGTGGGGCCGGCAAGCGGCTGTTGCGCCACCTGGCCCGGCTGGCTTTTGACAGCGGCTGCGGGCGGCTCGAATGGAGCGTGCTGGACTGGAACGAGCCGGCCATCCAGTTTTACCAGTCGCTGGGTGCCAGGCCGCAAGCTGAATGGGTGCGCTACCGCATGGCCGGTGACACCCTGCAGCACTTCGCACAGGGGAACACAGGCCAGGTTCGGTCAACGCCCTGAGGCGCTCGCGCAATACCGGGGCGGACCCGGCTTTTTGTAAGAAATGGCAGCATTCCGCGACCAAGTGACACAGGAAGTACAGATGGCGGTGAAACCGCGCTCAGCCCAGCGCGCGGTCCAAAAAGAACCCTATATAGGACAGCATTTGGCCGGCACCGCTTGCGCCCAAAGCGGTTCAGTCCTACAAAGGCGTTTCGCTATCTGCTTTTAAATCTGTCGATATCACTTAACTGGCTGACCCAACGTGAACCTGCCCCTCAAATTTCCCGGCCTGGCTGAGGCCCTGCCAACGGCATCGCCGCAATTCATCAACCTCTACAACGAGTCGCAATCGGGCCAGACCCAAAATGTGGCGCAGGAGCTGGAAGAGGGTTTGCTTGAGCCCACGGCCACCATCAGCCCCAAATTCTTTTACAACGAGCTGGGCTCGAAACTTTTCGAGGCGATTACGGGCCTGGACGAGTACTACCCAACCCGCACCGAGGCCGCCATATTTGCAGCGTCCTACCCGCAAATCGCCGCCACGCTGAGCGCGAACGGCATCCACAACGCCTGCCTGATCGACCTGGGCGCCGGCAATTGCGCCAAGGCCGCCGCGCTCATTCCGCATCTTCAGCCGCGGCAATATGTGCCGGTCGACATCTCGGTGGAGTTTTTGAGGGATGCTGCCGCGCAGGTGCAAAACAGCTTCCCCGCACTCGACATCGTCGGCCTGGGCATGGATTTTTCGTCCGGCCTGGTGTTGCCGCGCGAAGTGCAAAGCCAGGAACGGGTGTTTTTCTACCCCGGCTCCAGCTTGGGCAATTTTCATCCGGCGCAGGCCCTGCAGTTTTTACAGCACATCGCCGATCCGGCACAAGGCAAGGCGCACGGCCTGCTGCTGGGCATTGACCTGGTGAAGGACACTGCACGGCTGGAGGCGGCTTACGACGATGCGCTGGGCGTGACGGCCGCTTTCAACAAAAACCTGCTGCTCAACGTCAACGAGCTCCTGCGGGCGGATTTTGATGTTCGCCAGTGGCGCCACGTGGCGCTCTTCAATACCGCGGAGTCGCGCATCGAAATGCACCTGGAAGCCTTGTCGGACCTTACGGTGCGCTGGCCCGGGCATGCGCGGCGCTTTGGCGCCGGCGAACGCATCCACACCGAATGCTCTTACAAGTACACCGTGGAAAGCATGACGGCGCTGCTGCGGCAAGCCGGATTCGGGCAGGTTCGCTACTGGACCGACCCGCAAAGCTGGTTTGCGGTGTTCTGGGCCGCCGTGGAGTGAGAAAAGAATGGAAAAAGGCCAATTTCTGAACGAAATTGGCCTCCAGCCCTTTATTACCTTGCGCGAGCAGCTATCAAATTAATAGCGCTTTGACGGCCTGCCTCAGGCGCGCTCGGTCACCCAGGCCTGCACAGACTTCAGCGCATCACCGAGCTTGGACGCATCGGTGCCGCCGGCCATGGCCATGTCGGCCTTGCCTCCGCCCTTGCCGCCCACCTGCTGGGCCACAAAATTCACCAGTTCACCGGCCTTGACCTTGCCAACGCTGTCGGCGGTCACGCCCGCGGCGATCTGCACCTTGTCGCCGTCGACGGCGGCCAGCACGATGACGGCGGTCTTGAGTTTGTCTTTCAGCTTGTCCATGGTGTCGCGCAGCGTCTTGGCGTCGGCGCCTTCGAGCTTCGCGGCCAGCACCTTGAGGCCCTTGACGTCAACAGCCTGCGTGACCAGCTCGTCGCCTTGTGAAGAAGCCAGTTTGCCCTTCAGCGCGGCGATTTCTTTCTCCAGCGATTTGACCTGGTCCAGCACCTGGCTGATGCGGCCTTGCAGTTCGGAAGGGCTGGCCTTGAGCGAGCCTGCCGCTGCTTCCACCGTGGACTCGAGCGACTGCAAGTAGGCCAGCGCGTTTTCGCCGGTCACGGCTTCCACGCGCCGCACACCCGCGGCCACACCGCTCTCGGCCACGATCTTGAAGAGGCCGATATCACCGGTGCGTTTGACGTGAACGCCACCGCAGAGCTCCTTGCTGGAGCCGATCGTCAGCACGCGCACGGTCTCGCCGTACTTTTCGCCGAAGAGCATCATCGCGCCGGACTTCTGCGCATCTTCCATGGCCATCACGCTGGCATCGGTTGCCACATTGGACAAAATTTCGGCATTGACGCGCGCCTCGATCTCGCGGATCTGCGCGTCGGTGACGGGCGCATTGTGCGCAAAGTCAAAGCGCGTGCGCTCGGCATTCACCAGGCTGCCCTTTTGCTGCACGTGGTCGCCCAGCACTTCACGCAAGGCCTTGTGCATGAGGTGGGTGGCGCTGTGGTTGCGCACGGTGGCGGCGCGCAACGCGGTGTTGACCTGCGCGGTCACGGTGTCGCCGACTTTCAGCGTGCCCTCTTCCTGAGTGCCGTGGTGGCCGAACACATCAGCCTTGATCTTGAGCGTGTCGTCCACCGTGAAGGTGGAGCCGGCGGCCGTGAGCCGGCCCTGGTCACCGACCTGGCCGCCGCTTTCGGCATAAAAAGGCGTGGTGCTCAGCACCACCACGCCGCTCTGGCCTGCATTGAGTGCCTGCACGGCCACACCGTCGGCATACAGCGCGACGACTTTGGCGGGCTCTTCGAGCAACTCGTAGCCGGTAAAGGCGTGGCCTTCGCCGTTGTATTCCAGCGCACGGTCCATCTTGAACTTGCCGGCGGCGCGTGCCTGGTTCTTCTGCTTGTCCATCGCAGCCTTGAAGCCGGCTTCATCCACCTCGACGCCGCGCTCGCGGCACACGTCGGCCGACAAGTCCAACGGGAAGCCGTAGGTGTCGTGCAGCTTGAAGGCGACGTCGCCCGGCAGCACCTTGGCACCACCGGCCAGCGCGGTGTCCAGAATGGTCATGCCGATTTCCAGCGTTTCGAAGAAGCGCTCTTCTTCGGCTTTCAGCACGGACGTGATGCGGGCTTCGTCGGCCTTGAGCTTGGGATAGGCATCGCCCATGAGACGAGCCAGGTCGACCACCAGCTTGTGGAAGAACGGCGTCTTCTTGCCCAGCTTGTAGCCATGGCGGATCGCGCGGCGGATGATGCGGCGCTGCACATAGCCCCGGCCTTCGTTGGACGGGTTGACGCCGTCGCTCACGAGGAAGGCAGTGGCGCGGATGTGGTCGGCAATGACGAACAGGCTCTTGTTGCCCAGGTCTTTTTCGCCGGTCTCGCGTGATGCCGCCTTGATCAGCTCGGCAAAGATGTCGATTTCGTAGTTGCTGTGCACGTGCTGCAGGATGGCGGCCAGGCGCTCCAGGCCCATGCCGGTATCCACGCAGGGCGCCGGCAGTTTGGTGACGCTGCCGTCGGCGGCCATGTCGAACTGCATGAACACGTTGTTCCAGATCTCGATGAAGCGGTCGCCGTCTTCATCGGGGCTGCCGGGCGGGCCGCCGGGGATGTGGTCGCCGTGGTCGTAAAAGATCTCGGAGCACGGACCGCAGGGGCCGGTGTCGGCCATCATCCAGAAATTGTCGGACTTGTAGCGCCCGCCCTTGTTGTCGCCGATGCGAATGACGCGCTCGGGCGGCAGGCCAATCTCCTTGGTCCAGATGTCATAGGCCTCGTCATCTTCTTCGTACACCGTGGCCAGCAGGCGCTCTGGCGGCAGCTTGTAGACCTCGGTCAGCAGTTCCCAGGCCCATTTGAGCGATTCGCGCTTGAAGTAGTCACCGAAGCTCCAGTTGCCCAGCATTTCAAAGAAGGTGTGGTGGCGCGCGGTGTAGCCCACGTTCTCCAGGTCGTTGTGCTTGCCGCCGGCGCGCAGGCAGGCCTGTACCGACGCTGCGCGCACGTAAGGGCGCTTGTCAGTGCCCAAAAACACATCCTTGAACTGCACCATGCCCGAGTTGGTGAACATCAGCGTAGGGTCGTTACCCGGCACCAGCGAGCTGGACGGCACCACGGTGTGGCCCTTGGACGCAAAGAAATCAAGAAATGTCTTGCGAATGTCCGAGACGGTGAATACGGGCGTTGAAGCTGACGTGGAGGCTGTCGTGGAGGTGGGATGGCTCATGGTCTGCAATAGTGGTTTTGGCAAGGCGGCGCCCTCGGGCTCACCCGCTTTGGCTAAGCCTTTGATTATAGGTTTGAGGGGGATGCCCCCGCTTATAGGGCAGCTTGCCGGCCCAGATCAATGCGGTGTGACAAAAAGCGCCATATGCGCTCATCGTCGCTGAAAGCCACGTTAAAGCGGAGCCAACCCGTCGGATGGGGCTCCAGCAGAAACAATTGTCCCGGGCCGAGCATGATGCCCTCGGGCGTAGCCTCTTTGGACAGGACGGCCCCATCGGGAAGGTCCGGGTGCCGGGCCCACAGGTACATGCCGGCCCCTGGCTCATGGAAAAGCTCAAACCCCAGGCCGGTCAGGTTCTTTTCGGTCTTGCGATGCGCCACAGCCAGCTTCTCGCGAAGCGACTTGAGGTGCTTGCGCCAGCGGCCGTCGGTGACCACCCCGAAAGTCAGCCGTTCGGCGATATCGGACGAGGTGAGGCCCGAAATCATCTTGAGCTGGGCCAGGTCCTCGATCAGGTCGCCTCGCGCCAGCAGGTAGCCCACGCGCAGATTAGGGGAAATTGTTTTGGAATAGCTGCCGATGTAGACCACGCGCTGCAGCTGGTCCAGGCTTGCCAGCGTGGACCGCGAGACCGGGTCCATGTCGGCGTAAATATCGTTTTCTACCAGCGTGAAGTTGTGCGTCTCGGCCAGTTGCAGCAAGCGGTGCAGATGGGCCGCGGACGCAATCGAGCAGGTCGGGCTTTGCAAACGGGGTTGGGTGAAGAAGGCCTTGGGCTTGTGCTCGGCCAGCAGCGCCTCCAGCGCAGCCAGGTCGTAACCCGTGGGGGTACGCGGCACCCCTACAAGGTTGGCGCCCAGAAAACGCAGCATGAACATGAGGTTGGGATAACCGGGGCTGTCGACCAGCACGGTGTCTCCCGGTTTGACCAGTTGCCGGGCCACCAGATCCAGCGCCTGGCTGGAGCCTTGCGTCAGCAGCACCTGGTCCACCTCGACCGATATCTGGTTTTCAGCGAGCGCCTCCGCAATGACCATGCGCAGGGCCATATGCCCATAAGGCAGGCCGTAACCTTCCAGGGAGGAGCCATCTGCCGAGAGGTGCCGCATGCTGCGGCGAAGCGCGTCGCCGAACAGGAAATCGTGCGGCAGCCAGCCACAACCGGGTTTCATCGGCAGGTTGCGGTTTTCAAAAATCTGCTTGAGGTACCAGCGGGCGTCAAATTTCGGCTGCGGGGGCTGCGCGTACGGCACACCCGATGCACCATCATCGCCCCTGCGCTTGACGAAAAACCCGGCATTGGCCCGGGAAACGAGCCAACCCTGGGCCACAAGGCGGTCGTAAGCCTCTACCACAGTGAAAACACTGACGCCATGCATGGCGGCAAAAGCGCGAATGGAGGGCAGCTTGACGCCCGCTTTCAGCGCTTGCCCGGCAATCATGCCCCGCAGGCCGTCGACGATCTGGCTCACCAGGGGGGTCTGCAGTTCCGGGCGAAGTGTGAGCATCAAAAAACCAAAAAGGGCAGATTGTGCATCGCAATGCCCATGCACCGGGTTGGGGAATCCATGTACAGGATTCTAGACCCGCACAGTGTGTTGAAAACAGCGCGGCGGTGTACATGGACGGCCCTTGCCCCGGCTTCTAAAGTCCATCCATCTCTTTTCCCCAACCAGAAATCCTTCACCATGCAGCCAAACCAGACTTCCAGCAACGCCGCCCTGATGGCGCGCCGCCAAGCCGCCGTGACGCGCGGCGTAGGCCAGGCCCACGAGATTTTTGTCAGCCGGGCCAAAAACGCCGAACTGTGGGACGTTGAAGGCCGCCGCTACATCGACTTCGCCGGCGGCATCGCCGTCCTCAACACCGGCCACCTGCATAGCGAAGTCATTGCCGCCGTCAAGGCCCAGCTCGACCTCTACACGCACACCTGCTTTCAGGTCGTCGCTTATGAGCCCTACGTTGAACTGGCCGAGAAGCTCAATGCCCTGGCACCCGGAAATTTCGCCAAAAAGACCCTGCTGCTGACCACAGGCGCCGAAGCGGTCGAGAACGCAGTCAAGGTGGCGCGGTCCTACACCAAGCGCCCCGGCATCATTGCCTTTACCGGCGGCTACCACGGCCGGACCAACATGACACTGGGCATGACCGGCAAGGTAGCGCCCTACAAGCTGGGGTTCGGCCCCTTTCCCGGCGAAGTGTTCCATGCCGAATACCCCAATGCGCTGCACGGCGTGAGCATCGACCAGGCGCTGCACTCGGTTGAACAGATCCTCAAAAACGATGTGGAACCCGAGCGCGTGGCGGCGTTCATCATTGAGCCGGTGCAAGGTGAAGGAGGCTTCTACATCGCTCCGCCGGAGTTCATCAGCCGCCTGAAGGCGCTTGCCGACCGGCACGGCATCCTGCTCATCGCCGACGAAGTCCAGACCGGTGCCGGCCGCACAGGCACCTGGTATGCCAGCGAACAGTGGCCCGTGGCGCCCGACCTGATTGCCATCGCCAAGTCCATGGCGGGTGGCTTTCCCATATCAGGCCTGGTCGGCCGCGCCGAGGTCATGGATGCACCCGGCCCCGGGGGCCTGGGCGGCACCTACGCAGGCAGCCCCATTGGGTGCGCGGCAGCGCTGGCTGTGCTCAAGGCCTTTGAGAAAGAAAAACTCCTGGAACGCAGCAAGACGCTGGGCGCCCATCTGGTCAAAGGCCTGCACGCGATTGCAAAAAAACAAACCTCTATCGGCGACGTGCGAGGCCTGGGTGCCATGGTGGCCATAGAGCTTTTTGAAAACGGGGACCCAGCCCGCCCCGATGCGGCGCTGACCAAACGCGTGGTGGCCGAAGCCGCCCGGCGTGGATTGATATTGCTCTCATGCGGCACCTACGGTAACGTGATCAGGATTCTCGTTCCCCTCACGGCCGCAGACGCCCTGCTGGACGAAGGCCTGCAAATCCTGGCCGACAGCCTCGCCGCATCGCGCTGATCTCCGTGGACAGCTCAGGAAAAACGATGACTGATAACGATGTCCTTGTGCGCTTTTCTGGCGTGCAGAAAACCTATGACGGCGAGCAGCTGGTCGTGCAGCAACTCGACCTCGACATTCATCGCGGGGAATTCCTGAGCCTGCTGGGGCCGTCCGGCTCGGGGAAGACCACCACGCTGATGATGCTGGCCGGCTTTGAATCGCCGACCGCCGGAGAAATTTTCCTCAACGGCTCGCAGATCACCGGCACACCGCCGCACAAACGCAACTTCGGCATGGTGTTCCAGAACTATGCGCTGTTTCCGCATCTCACGGTGGGCCAAAACGTGGCCTATCCGCTCACGGTGCGCAAGGTGTCCAAGAGCGACCAGGCCAGCCGCGTACAGCGTGCGCTCGACATGGTTCGCCTGTCGGGCATGTCGGACCGCCTGCCCGGGCAGCTGTCGGGTGGCCAGCAGCAGCGCGTTGCCCTGGCGCGGGCGCTGGTGTTCGAGCCCCAGCTGGTGCTGATGGATGAACCTCTGGGCGCGCTCGACAAGCAGCTGCGTGAGCACATGCAGATCGAGTTGAAGGAGCTACACAAGCAGCTGGGCGTCACGTTTGTCTATGTCACGCATGACCAGGGGGAAGCCTTGACGATGAGCGACCGGGTGGCGGTCTTCAACGATGGTGCGATCCAGCAGCTGGCGCCGGTAGAGGCGTTGTATGAAACGCCCTCCAACCGTTTTGTCGCCGGTTTCGTCGGAGACAGCACGGTACTCAAGGGCAAGGGAAATGCCACAGGCATCGAATTGCCGGATGGCCGCGTTCTGGGCGGCACCAACGTGAATCGGGCGGCTGCTGGCGCGCAGGTCGAAGCCTATATCCGGCCGGAGCGCATTGTGTTGCATCGTCAGGTGCCGGCATCACCTGCCGGCGTGCTACCGGCCCGCGTGGCCCGCATCATCTATTTCGGCGACCACCTGCGGCTGCTGTGCGACATCGGCGCCGGCCAGCCGGAAGCGACGGTCAAGCTGCCGCTCACCCTGTTGAACGGCCAGCCGCCGCCGCAACCGGGCGAAGCGGTGCATCTCGAATTTCCGCCCGCATTTACGCGGATTTATGCGGTGTAGCCGCTTTCTCTTTTCACCATTTTCAACGTTCCCTTCCGCCTTTATCAACCACCGAGGAAATAGCACCATGAAGAAAAACATCATCGCCCTTGCCATGGCTTCGTGCCTGGCCGTACCCGCGTTCGCACAGCAGCAGATCACCGTCGTGAACTTCGGCGGCGCCAATGCCAATGCGCAGAAAAAAGCCTACTACGAGCCCTTCGAAAAAGCAGGTACCAAGGTCGTTGCCGTGGAATACAACGGCGAGCAGGCCAAGATCAAAGCCATGGTCGAGACGAAAAAAGTTACCTGGGATGTGGTCGAGGTCGAAGCACCCGATGTGCAGCGCGGTTGCGATGAAGGATTGTTTGAAAAAATCGACTTCAGCAAGATCGGCCCCAAAGCAGACTTCCTGCCGGCGGCCGTGAAGGAATGCGGTGTGGGCGTTTTTGTGTGGTCCACCGTGATGGCCTGGAACGCTGACAAGGTCAAAACCGCCCCCACGAGCTGGGCCGATTTCTGGGACGTCAAGAAGATCCCCGGCAAGCGCGGCATGCGCAAGGGAGCCCGCTACAACCTGGAATTTGCACTGCTGGCTGACGGCGTCAAACCCGCCGACGTCTACAAAGTCCTGGCCACCAAGGACGGAGCCGACCGCGCATTTCGCAAGCTGACAGAGCTCAAGCCCAGCATCCAGTGGTGGGAAGCCGGCGCCCAGCCCGCCCAGTTCCTCGTGGCCGGTGACGTCGCCCTCAGCACCGTCTACAACGGCCGCATCGACGCCGCCAACCGCGAAGGCCGCAACCTGAAGATCTACTGGCCCGGCGGCATCTACGACCTGGACTACTGGGTCATTCCCAAAGGCGCGCCCAACAAGGACGCATCGATGAAATTCATCGCCTTTGCCAGCCAGCCTGCCACCCAGGCCGTCTATGCGCAGAACATTGCCTACGGCCCCGTCAACAACCAGGCTTTGGCCAAGCTCGACAAGAAGGTGCTGGACGATCTGCCAACGTCGCCGGCCAATGCCAAAGAGGCCATCCAGATGAATGTCGGCTTCTGGGCCGACCAGGGCGAGGCGCTTGAAAAACGCTTTGCTGCCTGGGCGACGCAATAAGCCGGCGGAGCAAGCACCCCATGAGCAGCATCACCAGCCAGGGCGCCCTTCAGGGCAATGACGCCGTCACATTGCGTCAGGCGCTGTCGCGCGCAGACGCTCGTCGAAAATGGCGCGCCTTTGCACTCACAGTGCCCTTGCTGGTGTTTTTGCTGCTGACCTTGCTGGTGCCGATTGCGGCCCTGTTGCAACGCGCCGTTGAAAATCCGGAGGTGGCGCGGGCGCTGCCCCGGACGGCGCAAAGCCTCAAGGACTGGAACGCCCAGACGCCCCCCGGCCCTGCAAGTTATGCAGCACTGGTAGAAGACCTGGGCCATCTTTCTGACAGTTCAGATGCCGGTGCACTGGCACGTCGCCTCAACTCCGAAGTGCCGGGTGCGCGCTCCCTTGTCATGGGGACCTATCGTGCGCTGCCTGTCACGGGCTCGCCTGAAGAAATGCAGGCCAGGCTGCTCCAGCTCGACCCACGCTGGGCGGAACCCCTCTTCTGGCAAGCGATTGCCAAAAACAGTTCCCGCTGGACGCCCGACTATCTGCTGGCGTCGGTAGACCTGCGACGCGACAGCAAGGGCGAGGTGGAACGCATGCCGCCGGACCAGCGCGCTTTCGGCGCCATTTTGCTGCGCACCTTTCAGATCAGTTTTCTGGTCACGGTTTTTTGCCTGGCGCTGGGCTACCCCCTGGCCTGGTGGCTGGCCTCGTTGCCGGCACGCAAGGCCAACCTGCTGATGATCCTGGTGCTGGTGCCTTTCTGGACATCGATTCTGGTGCGCGTGGCGGCCTGGATTGTGCTGCTGCAATCCGAAGGCCTGGTCAACCGGGGGCTGATGGGTATCGGCCTCATAGACAGCCCCCTGGCGTTGCTGTTCAACCGCGCAGGCGTGGTGATTGCCATGGTGCACATCCTGCTGCCCTTCATGATCCTGCCGCTTTACAGCGTGATGAAGAACGTACCCGCAACGTATGTGCGGGCCGCCGTGTCGCTGGGCAGCGCACCCCTTTCTGCCTTCTTTCGGGTGTATGTGCCGCAGACCTATCCCGGCATCAGCGCAGGCGCGCTGCTGGTGTTCATCCTGTCGATCGGCTATTACGTCACCCCTGCCCTGCTCGGTGGTGCGGATGACCAGATGCTGAGCTATTACATCGCCCGCTACACCAACGTCGAAGTCAATTGGGGCATGGCCTGCGCGCTGGGTGCCGTGCTGCTGACGGCCACGATGCTTCTTTACAGCGTTTACCGGCGCATCGGCAAGGCCGAACTCAGCATTGGTTGACATCCCTCTTTTCAGACCCAGACCCCAATTCACCATGTTCAAAATCAAAGGGCCCGCCTTTCCCCGCTATGCCACACTGGCAGACAAGGCCGGCTGGTGGCTGGTGCGCGCCGCCTGCGTCGCCATTCTGGTTTTTCTGCTGGCGCCCATCCTGGTCATGGTGCCGCTGTCTTTCTCCGACAGCTCTTTTCTGAGCTATCCCATTCCGGGCTGGTCACTGAAGTGGTATCGCAACCTGCTGGATTCGCCTGAATGGGCCAGGGCTGCCAAAAACAGTTTCATCGTGGCCCCCGCCGCAACACTGATCGCCACCGCGCTGGGTACCTTGGCGGCTGTCGGCTTGTCCCGAACGAACTTCCGGTTCAAGAGCCTTCTCATGGGCATCCTCATCGCGCCCATGGTGGTGCCCATCGTTGTCGTCGGCGTGGCCACCTACCTGTATTTCGCCCCGCTGGGCCTCGCCGACAGCTACTTCGGGCTGATCGTGGTGCATGCCGCACTGGGTGCGCCTTTTGTGCTGACCACCGTACTCGCAACGCTTGCGGGCTTTAACCACAACCTGGTGCGCGCCTCGCTCAGCCTTGGCGAGACCCCGTTGCGAACGTTTTTCAGGATCACCCTGCCCGTTATCGCTCCGGGTGTCATCTCGGGCGCGCTGTTTGCATTTGCCACCTCGTTTGACGAAGTAGTGGTCACGCTGTTCCTGGCAGGCGCGGACCAGGCCACGCTGCCGAGGCAGATGTTCACCGGCATCCGGGAAAACATTTCACCGACGATCGCGGCCGTCGCCACATTGTTGATCCTGTTCACCACGGCGCTTTTGCTGTTCCTCGAGTGGTTACGCGGGCGCCGGGGCTGACAGGCATTTGTGATGCCATGCCCTTGCAGGATCGCCAACAGCGGGTGACGGCGTCGCCCCTCATTGGCACCGGGGGAACGAGCGGCCCCAAAGCACCCCGATCCGAAAGCAGTCAAAATCAACCCCATTACCCAGATACCCGCAAACACGCCCACCTTTTCAGGACATCTTCATGGACATGAAAACCTCCCCCATCTCCCTTCTCAAAGACCTCAGCATTTTCAAGACCGACGCCCTGATCAATGGCCAGTGGGTCGCCGGTTCATCCCGCTTTGATGTCAATGACCCGGCCACCGGCCTGAAGCTGGCCGATGTGGCCAACCTGGGCGCCCAGGATGCCGAAGCCGCCATTGCCGCGGCCAACGCGGCCTGGCCCGCATGGCGCAGCAAGACCGGCAAGGAGCGCCACGCCATCCTGCTCAAGTGGTACCAGCTGCTGATGGCCAACCAGGAAGACCTGGGCCGCATCATGACCGCCGAGCAGGGCAAGCCCTTTGCCGAGGCCAAAGGCGAAATCGCCTACGGTGCGAGTTTTGTCGAGTGGTTTGCCGAGGAAGCCAAGCGCGTCAACGGTGAGACCCTGCCCCAGTTCGACAACAACCGCCGCCTGATGGTCATCAAGCAGCCGATCGGCGTGTGCGCGGCCATCACGCCCTGGAACTTCCCGCTCGCCATGATCACCCGCAAAGTCGCCCCGGCTCTCGCCGCCGGCTGCCCCGTGGTCATCAAGCCGGCCGAGCTCACACCGCTGACGGCCCTGGCCGCCGCCGAACTGGCCATTCGTGCCGGCATTCCGGCCGGCGTGCTCAACGTGCTGACAGCCGACAGCGCCAACAGCATTGCCGTGGGCAAGGTGTTCTGCGCGAGTGACGTGGTGCGCCACATCAGCTTCACCGGCTCCACCGAAGTTGGCCGCATCCTGATGGCGCAAAGCGCGCCCTCCATCAAGAAACTGGCGCTGGAACTGGGCGGCAATGCCCCCTTCATCGTGTTCGACGACGCCGACGTGGATTCGGCCGTGGAAGGCGCCATGGCCAGTAAATACCGCAACGCAGGCCAGACATGCGTCTGCGCCAACCGCATTTATGTGCAGGATGGCGTGTACGACCAGTTCGTCGAGAAATTCGCAGCCAAGGTCAAACAGCTGAAAGTCGGCAACGGCTTTGAGGACGGCGTGGTGCAGGGCCCGCTGATCGAGGACGCCGCTGTCGACAAGGTGCAGCGCCATGTGGATGACGCGATGGCCAAAGGCGGAAAACTGCTTGCGGGTGGTCACAAGATCAAGGGCCAGTTCTTTGAGCCGACCGTGATCTCCGAAGCCACCGCCGACATGCTCTGCGCCCGCGAAGAAACCTTCGGCCCTTTCGCTCCGGTGTTCCGCTTCCAGAAAGAGCAGGAGGCAATTGACGCCGCCAACAACACCGAGTTCGGCCTGGCCAGCTATTTCTACAGCCGCGACATCGGCCGCATCTACCGCGTGGCCGAGGCGCTGGAATACGGCATGGTCGGCATCAATGCCGGCGTGATCGCCACTGAACATGTGCCTTTTGGCGGCGTGAAGCAGTCGGGCCTGGGCCGCGAGGGCTCCCGCCATGGCATGGAGGAATACCTGGAGATGAAGTACCTGTGCCTTGGGGACATTCAGCGCTGAACCGATTCACTCACAGCAAACAGCGAATCGAACCAACATGCGCCTGCTGCTTGTGGAAGACGAAGCCGAGATGGCCTCGTGGCTGGTGCGCGCATTCAAGCAAAGCGGCTTTGTGCCCGACCATGCGCCGGACGCCGGCACCGCCGAGTCACTGCTGGCTGGCAATGACTACGACGCAATCGTGCTCGACCTGCGGCTGCCCGACAAACATGGGCTGAACCTGCTGGCCGACATTCGCAAGGCAGGCAACCGCACGCCCGTACTGGTGCTGACCGCGCAGGGCTCGCTTCAAGACCGGGTCAAAGGCCTGAACGTCGGAGCCGACGACTTCCTGACCAAACCCTTTGCGATTGAAGAGCTCGAGGCCCGCATCGCCGCGCTGGTTCGGCGCAGCCGGGGGCGCTCGCACGCGCCGCTGCAGTGCGGTTCGCTCTCATGCGCCCACGACAGCCGCGCCTTCACATTGGCCGGCACGCTGCTGCAGCTCACGCCGCGCGAGGGCGCCGCGTTGTCGGTGCTGCTGGCGCGCAGCGGCTCGCCGGTAGAAAAGTCGCAACTCTCAGCCAAGGTTTTTCCGGCCGACAGCAATGCCGGCCCTGACGCCATTGAGCTGGTGCTGCACCGGCTGCGCCGCAAGCTCGACGGCGGCGACGTGCGCATCGTCACCGTGCGCGGCCTGGGCTACATGCTGGAGGCGCATCAAGCATGATCTGTCGTTTTGCACTCGTCCTCGCCGCACATCGCCGCGTTGCAGTCCTTACCCATGCTTCAGCATGGGCGACGGCGACCTGCGCCTTGCGCTGCGCACCGATGACTTTGCGCAAATCCGGCAGCTCAAGCTTGACGCGCCTCTAAGCCTCACACATGCAGATACTGCGGACTGACCCGGACCGCTTCGGCATACGCGCACGCCTGTTGACGCTGCTGCTCCCGGCCATCCTGGGCTTGCTGGCCCTGGACAGCTGGAACGACTACCGCGCACTACGCGGCCAGGTGCAGGACGCCTACGACCAGGCCATGCTCGAATCCGTCCATGTGCTGCGCGGCAGCCTGTCGGTGGGTCCGGACGGCTTGCTGCACCTGAACGCGCCACTTGCGGTACAGGCGGTGGTCGATGCCGCCGGCCCGCTGCAAAAGTACCTGCATATCGGATTGACGCCGCAAGGGGCGGGTTCTGCAAGTGAGGTGACCTTGCTAGGCGCAACCGACCTGCCTGCACCGCCGCAGCAGGCCCCCTCGCCCTCTTCTATCGCCTCCCCCGTGGTCTGGTACGACAGCGACTACCGGGACCATGCAGTGCGTGTGGTGGCCCTTCAAAGCAAAGTGCTTGACGAGCGTGGCCAGGCCTTTGACCTGCTGATCCAGGTGGCCGAAAGCACCGAACCACGCGACCGGGCGCAGGCGGCCACGCTGCGGCAGGAGTTGATACGCGACACCCGCATGGTGCTGGTGATGATCCTGCTGGTCTGGCTGGGTGTGACCTGGTCCCTGCGGCCGCTGGAGCGCCTGCGCAAAACCGTGTTGGAAAACAAAGGCCGCGACCTCAAGCCGCTGGACACCACCAACGTGCCGCATGAAGTGGCACCGCTGGTCGACGCCGTCAACCAGCACCTGGCCAGCTACCGCGATTTGCTTGAGCAACAATCGCAATTCCTGGCCGACGCATCGCACCAGCTGCGCACACCGCTGGCCATCATGCTGACGCAGGCCGGCGTCGCGCTGCGCGAAAAAGACCCTGAGCAGCTTCACACGACCTTGCGCGCCATGGTCGTGCAGATCTCGCGCAGCCGGCGTCTGTGCGAGCAACTGCTGTCGCTGGCCCATGCGAGCGACGGTGCGCCATCCGAAGACGCGCCTGCCGTCGTGGACCTCAACAGCATCGCGCGGGACGTGGTGCTGCAGCACCTGGCGCTGGCCCATGAGAAAAACCAGGACCTGGGCCTGGACGCGGCTGAAGATGCACCCGTGCCCGACGCGCTGCACAAAAACCCTGCAGTCCCGGTACTGGCTCGCGGCGCCGAACTGCACGAGGCGCTGTCCAACCTGGTGCACAACGCCATTGTCTACACCCCGCCGGGTGGGCACATCACCGTGAAGGTGAGCGCCGGCGATGGCGCGGCGCTTGCCGAGGTGCGCGACGACGGCCCGGGCATAGCCAAAGCGCGGCACGCAGAAGTGTTTGAACGCTTTCACTCGGCCGGCCCAACGGTAAAAGGCGCGCGCGGCGCCGGGCTCGGTATGGCCATCGCACGCGCCTATGCCAGGCGCAACGGTGGCGACATCGAGCTGGCCGATGCTGGCTCCGGCTCCGGCTTGCGCGCCATCCTGCGGCTGCCGCTGGCGTCCGATCCCCAGGGCTGAACGCACACGGTTGAGCCGTGGCCGGCGGTGCCGCAGGCGCCACCGGCCCTGTTAGTGATAACACGTATTTTGAGTTCGGCTGCGTAAAACGAAAGCCGATTGGAAGCCTCGCTTCCTAACATCCGCTCCATCCCAAACGCCCCCAGCCGGTTGCAGCTTGTGCACCAGCCAAAGGCAGGGCCACCACCAAGGAGACACGGATGACTCACCCCCCGTTTGTGACAACGCCCGCAGCGGCGCAGCCATGGAGCAAACCCCTATGAACATGAAGAACCGTAACTTCGTGCGGGGTCTCTGCCTCATGGCGATCGCCCTGCTCTTTGGCGGGGTGTCGCTGAATTACACAGTAGGCGAATTAAGCCGGTCCGGACCCGGCATGTTTCCCCTGATCGTGAGCTCCCTGCTGTTTGTGATTGGCGTTCTCACGGTGGTGCGCTCGCACTTCTATGACCCCGTCCCCCTGGACTACGGCGTCAAAAATATCTCCATCATTCTGCTGAGCCTCGTCGGGTTTGCAGTGATCTCCCACTACATCAACATGATTCTGGCCATCATATTTCTGGTGTTTTGTTCCACGCTTGCGGGTACGTCGTATTCCGTGGTGCGCAACATCAAGATCTCGGTGGGTCTGATCCTGGTTGCCTTTGCCTTCAAAAACTTTCTCGGCCTTAGCCTGCCCCTCTACTGATGGACATCCTGCATAACCTCTCGCTGGGTTTCGAGCATGCGCTGACCTGGCAAAACCTTCTTTATTGCGCCCTTGGCTGCACGGTGGGCACACTCATCGGACTGCTGCCGGGACTGGGTCCTTTGTCGACCATCAGCCTGTTGCTGCCCCTGACTTATTCCATTCCCACCGGCGGCGCACTCATCATGCTGGCCGGTATTTACTACGGGGCCCAATATGGCGACAGCGTGAGCGCCATCACCATGAAGATCCCGCATGCCAGCAGCATCGTCGCCTGTATAGACGGCTACCAGATGACGCTCAAGGGAAAGACCGGCCTGGCCCTGTTCACCGCGGGCATTTCCAGCTTCATTGGCGGCACCGTGGCCATTGTGGTGCTTTCGACCCTGGCTCAACCACTGGGTGAAGTGGGCTTCCTGTTTGGGCCGGCTGACTACTGCGCCCTCATGCTGCTGGGGTTTTTCTGTGTGAGCTTTGTCAGCAGCGGCAGCCTGCTCAACGGCCTGGCCATGGCCATGGTCGGCGTCCTGCTCGGCATGGTGGGTACCGATGTGAACAGCGGCACTGCGCGCTACACCATGGACCTGCCCTTCCTGATGGACGGGATTGGCCTGATCAGCATCGCCCTGGGCTGCTTCGGCATTGCCGAGGTGGTGAAAAATCTCGACAACAAAAACGTCCTCACCCCGTTCAACGGCGAGATCAAGCTCATGCCGACCTGGCCCGAGTTCAAGCGCATCATCCCCAGCGCCCTGCGCGGCAGCATCATCGGCTCGGTCCTGGGCATACTGCCCGGCGGCGGCCCCACGATTGCCCAGTTCGCCGCCTATGCCGCCGACAAGAAGTTCAGCAAATACAAGCACGAGATCGGCACCGGATGCATCGAAGGCGTGGCCGGGCAGGCCGCCGCCGACGAGGCCGCCGCACGCACCAGCTTTATCCCGCTCATGGCCATCGGCATTCCCGAAAATGCCGTCATGGCCCTGATGATGGCCGCCTTCGTCATCAAGGGGATCCAGCCCGGCCCCAACATGATCGCCAGCCACCCCGATTTGTTCTGGGGTCTGGTGGCCAGTATGTGGGTGGGCAACTGCTTTCTTGTCATCCTCAACGTGCCCCTGGTGCGCTACTGGCTGTCGGTCTTCAAGATTCCCTACACCGTGCTGTTTCCGGCCATCCTGTTTTTCTGCTGCATCGGCACCTTCAGCATCAACAACAGCCTGGACGACATCTACATCACAGCCGTGTTCGGCCTGGTGGGCTATTTGTTTTTGCGCCTGGAGATGGAGGCCGCGCCACTCCTGCTGGGTTTCATTCTGGGCCCCATGCTGGAGGAAAATTTCCGCCGCGCCATGCTTCTCAGCCGGGGCAGCTTCAGCGTGTTCGTCAACCGCCCCATCAGCGGAACCCTGCTGGCCGTCATTGGCACCCTTGTTGTGTGGCAGGTAGTGGTGTTTGCCCGCAAGCTGATCAAGGCGCCCGACCATCACATCCACTCGGACGGCAATGCGCCCGCCGCGCCGCTACCCGCAACCGGTGGGAAATGAGGTCGACGTGAGACAAAAGCGGTAAGGCCCGCCGGTTCTCCCCGACCCTGAAAGCCCCCCAAGCCTCTCACGAGCTTGGGGGCTTGTTTCATACGGCCGTTGTGTTGAAATGAGCCTTCCCCCTCAGGAGACCTTTCACCATGAACCGCAGACTCTTACTCCAGGCCGGCGCCACGGCGGCCTTCGCCATTTTGCTGCCCGGCGCCTACGCCCAATCCACAGGCGCCAAACGCCAGGGCATCGTGATCCAGGTCAGCGACAACGACCCAGCCAAGTGGAACCTGGCACTCAACAACGCCAGAAACCTGCAGGACGACGTGGGCGCCGCCAACGTCGACATTGAAATCGTCGCCTACGGCCCCGGCATCGGCATGCTCAAGCTGGAGTCGCCCAGCGGCGCGCGCGTCGGCGACGCCGCCAAAGCCGGCATCAAGGTCACCGCCTGCGAAAACACCATGCGCGGCCAGAAGTTGACGAAAGACGACATGCTCGCCGGCATCAGCTATGTGCCCGCCGGCGTAACCGAAATCATGAGGAAGCAGCATGAAGGATGGGCTTACCTGCGGCCTTGAGTTGAGGCCTTTGCGGGAACAAGCCCTCAGGGCTGCTCGGCCCCTTCCAGCCGCGCCGCCTGCACGGACCGGTGAAAGCGCTGGTTCAGCCTGCCGCGCCAATAGTTGATGAGGTGGTAGATCAGCTGGAAACAGACCGTGAAGATCACGATCACCAGCACGATCAGCAGCAGCCTGTCGCCGACCTTGGGCAGGGTTTCCATGGTGCGCAGCGTGACGGTGGTGGCCTCGACCACGCCCACCGCGGCGCCGAAGCCTGAGGACAGCACCATCACAAAAAACGCGCGCACCAGGCCCATCACAAACAGCATGGCCGCCACGGGCGAGCCGCTCCTTAACTGGCGCATGGCCTCGACCGCGTGGTCGGACACATAGGCCGCGGCATACAGCGTGAGCGACAGCACCACGGCCAGCCAGGGCGTCATCGCGAACTGCCGGTGGCCCAGGGCGCCCAGGGCCGGCACGACGTTGACCAGGAAAAACATCACCACAAAGGTCGGCACGGTGCGCATCAGCGCGACCAGCCAGGCGGCCGGCGCGGCGGCCAGGCCGTTGCGAAAGCGGGCAAGGGCCAGCGGCGCGCCCAGCAGCATGCCGCCCAGCAGCGCGCAGACGGCGATCTGGAAATTGACGACCAGGGCGGCCAGGAATTCCGGGATAAAGCGCGGCAGCAGCTCAAGCATAGGAAGCCCTGCTCAAGGCCAGCCGCGACTGCCACACGTCGGCCAGCTTGTGCACCACCGCCACCAGCAGCATGTAGAAGATCAGCAGGAAGGTGTAGGTGGTGATGCGTTCGCTGGAAAACGACGCCACGTCGGTCAGCGCGGCCAGCAGCTCGGGCACGCCCATCACCGACGCGGCCGGGCTGCCCCGGGTGGCGTTCACCATGAAAGCCACCATTTGCGCGCGGGCCCGGTAGACCGCCGCGCTCAGGCCGGGCCGGGCCGGTGCGCGCTCCTCGCGCAGCGTGAGCATGGCCTCCGCGACGGCCTGCCCGGCGTTGCTGCCGTTGAACAGGCCCAGCACCAGCACCGCGGCGGCCAGCGCGACCAGCGGCGAGGTGGCGCCCATGGCACCGACCACCACGCCGGCCAGGATCATCAGCAAAATCAGCGGCGTCGATTGCATGGGCCACAGCACGCAGCGCATGGACCAGCGCAGCCAGCGCATGCGGGACGTGAGGCCCGCGCCAAAGGCCAGCGCGAAAGCCCAGGTCGCCAGCACGGCGCCCACCACCAGCAGCACGGAGAACCAGACCCCTTCCAGCAGAAGGTCCAGCGCCACCCAGGTCTTGAACATGGCCAGCGTGACCCGCGTGCCGGTGGTGTGGTAGATGAAGTTCTCAAGCCGGTCGACCAGGGGCGCGAAGGAGGTGGGCTGCAGCTGGTTGTCCAGCGGCGCCATCACGCAGGCCGGATCGTTCAGGGCGCTGATCTGCGCGCAGTTGCTGCCGGACCAGAGCCGGCGCTGCTGCGCCAGAAAGGGCGAGTCCACCCCGTGCTTTTTGGCCAGCGCCTGCAGGGCGCCCGAGATGTGCAGCTGCTGAATCGACAGCGCCAGCGCGTCCGCCAGGCGCGCGCCGCCGTTGCGTGACACGGCCGCGCCCCAGGGCAGCGGGGCGAAGCCGAACTTGGTGTCGTAGGTCGCGGCAAACGCGGGCTGCTGCAGGTAAGACGCAAAAAAGCTGTCGTCCTGCGCGACCAGCGAGCAGCCACCCAGGCGAAGCTCGTCGACCAGGCTGGCGGCCTTGTCAAAAAGCTTGAGGCGCGCGCCATTGACCGACAGCTCGGCATTGGTGCTGTTGCCCACCGTCACGCAGACGGTGTGGCCGCGCAGTTTGACCAGGCCGCCGATCTTGAGCTCCTTGCGCCCCAGCACGATGGTCTGCGACTGGTAGTAGTGCGGCCTCACGAACAGGGCTTCACGGTCCCGCTGCAAGGTGTGGCCCATGGTGGCGATGACCATATCGACCCGCCCTTCGCCGAGCAGCGCCAGGCGATTGGCGGGCGTGACCACCACAAACGCCGGCTCAACGCCGAGCGAGCCCGCCAGCTGGTGCGCCAGGTCGATTTCAAAGCCCTGCAGCGCGCCCGCCGCGTCCCCGAAGGCAAACGGCGGATAGCCGGTGCGCACACCCACCCTCAGGGTCTTGGTGCACAGCACGCGCGACAACACATCCACCGCCTGGTCGCAATTCCGGCCTTTCGGCGCGCCGGCCTGGGCCGCGGGCGGCGGCTGTTGCGGCGGCCGGCTGTCCTGGGCGGCCGCGCTGAAACACAGCAGTGCCAGGCCGAGGGCCAGCACGCGGCGCATGGCAAAGCAGCTTTCAACCACGCTGCGGATTCGCATCAAGCTTCCTCGTGCTTCCAGCTGATTTCAATCAGGTCAAAGTCGACAAACCAGTAGGAGCCCATCCTGTGGATGCCCTCCCCCAAGAAACGCGACAGCACCTGCGGGCTCAGGCTGGCCTGCTTGTGCGCGGGCAAAGGCGCCGAAGCGCAGTAGGCGATGCGCGCCTGCAGGCCCAGGGCCTCGGCCATCGCCTGTGTCTTGCTGAAATCGAGGAACACGTTGTGGGTCATGACGGCCAGGCCGCCGGGCGCCAGGTGGCGGGCCAGGCCCTGCAGGAAGGGGTCGACACTGCGGCGGCCGTCGATACCGCCGGCGCTCCAACTCGGCAGCCGTCCATCGCCCTCGATATGCTCGGCCGCGAACTGCGGCAGGTTGGTCACCACCAGGTCAAAGCGCGCATCCCCGCAGGCCGCCCACATGTCGCCCTGCACCAGGCTGGCCTTGCCTTGCAGGCCTTCCCGGTCCAGCAGTTCCCGCGTCGCCTGGACGCCGAGGGTTTCGAGTTCAATGCCCAGCGCGCTGTGCGCGCCCAGCGCCAGCAGCGTCGCCATCACCACGCCGCTGCCCGGTCCCATCTCCAGCGCCCGGGCCGCATGCACACACCCCGGGTGCTTGCGCAGGTAAAGCAGCAAAGCGGCGGTGTATTCGCTCGGACTGAATAAAGTGGTTTCGTTCAAAACAAGCTTCTTGTATCCCAGGACCGCGGCTCACACGTGGTGGCGACCGGCCTGAAGCACGGTCGAGCGATAGTAACCTATGGATACACCTTTGTGACTACTCCAGAGGGCCGGCGGCCGCCTCGCCAGAGGGTCGGCCGCGCAGTACCATGAGCTGCTCCGCCACGTACCAGCCGCCGCACAAACTGCCATGGAAATCGAACTCAAGCTGAGGCTGCCCCCCGACGCACTGGCCGCGCTGCGCGCGGACCCGCTGTGGGCCCATACCCGCGCCACGCGCAAGCAGCTGGACAACATCTACTTTGATACGCCGCTGCGCGCGCTCGCCCAGGCCGGCATAGGCCTGCGCCTGCGCAGCGACGGCAAGCACTGGCTGCAAACCGCCAAGGGCGGCGGCAGCAGCCGCGCGGGCTTGCACCAACGCGAGGAAATCGAGTTCGCCGTCGCCGGCCCGGCCCTTGAATGGGGGCCGCTGGCCGGCACGGCTTTTGAGTCGGTTCTGGCGCCCCTCAAAGACAAATTACAGCCCCAATTCCGCACCCGCTTTGAGCGCGAGATCCGCCAGGTCACAGCCGCCGCGGGCGGCATCATCGAAGTCGCCATCGACCACGGCGAAATCCTGGCCGGGGACCACAGCGAAGCACTGTGCGAAGTGGAACTGGAACTCAAGGGCGGGCCGGTGGACGTTGTGTTCGCGCTCGCCCTGCTGCTGGTCGAACGCCATCCGCTGGTGCTGGACAACCACAGCAAGGCTGAACGCGGCGGCAGGCTGGCCCAGGGCACGGTCCTGGCGCCGCCCGCCAAGGCCGCCACGCCGGACACGCCCCAGGGTGACGACGCACGCGCCGCGGCGCGAACGGCGATCGAGGCCGCCCTGGCCCACTGGCAGGCCAATGAAGCCGGCTTCCTGGCCCAGCCGCAAGACGGCCGCTACGACAGCGAATACCTGCACCAGCTGCGCGTGGCGGTGCGAAGGCTGCGCGTGGCCTGCGGCCCGCTGGCGCGCGCGGCCCAATGGCAACAGCAAGCGCTGGCGCCCGTGCAGGACAGCCTGCGCGCGCTGGGCCAGCGCCTGGGCGCCGCGCGCGACTGGGACGTCTTCATCGAAGAGACCTGGCCGCCGCTGGCCGAAGGCCTGCACGATGCGGCCCTGCGGCAAAAGCTGCAGGAGGCCGCCGGCCTGCAACAGGCCACCGCCCGCCTGCAGGCCCAGGCCGCCCTTGAGGAGCGCGACACCCAGCGCCTGCTGCTGCAACTGGGCCGCTGCCTCGCGCAGGCGGACAGCGACGAAACGCCCGTGCCCTATGACGCGCTCACGGACCAGTTGCACAAACTGGAACACCCGCTGCGGCAAGCGCTGCCCAGGCTGGAACACCTGAGCCCCACACGCCTGCACCGCCTGCGCATCAAAGCCAAAAAGCTGCGCTACCTCACGGAATTCATCGCCGGCCGTTACGACGCCAAAGCCGTTGAAGACTGGCTGGACTGGCTCAAAAAAGCGCAAACCGTCTTCGGCGTGCACAATGACCGCGTGACGGCTAGGGCCCACATCGAAACCCTGTGCGCCGGCATGGACCAGCCCGGCAAACTGCAGCACAGCCTGCAGGCGGCGCTGCGAGAGCAGGACCAGCCCGAGCTTTCGCTGCCGCACTTGCCTGAGCCTTACTGGCGCACTTGAAAGCGGAAACCGGGGTGTAAAATCGCCGCGAGCCCGCTCACGGCGCGGCTTCAGCAACAAGTGGCTCGTCAGCAGCCACCCAGATGCGGGTGTAGTTCAATGGTAGAACGGCAGCTTCCCAAGCTTCATACGAGGGTTCGATTCCCTTCACCCGCTCCAGCTTTCACATCACATGACTTGCCGCGCCCGCCCGCTCACGAATTGCCGCGCCGCTTCAACCATCTCATCAAGCCGCCGACCACAGGCAGCTTTTCATACAGCTCTTCAGCCGCGTCCCAGTAGTCGCGGTGCTGCGTGATGCGGCCTTCGCCGTCCAGCACCAGGTGCGAGCCGCCCAGGATGCACTGCGCCCTTCCCCGCTGAAAACGTTTGAAGGCAAAGTGGAATTCCCAGGTCAGGAAGCATTGCGTGTCTTGCACGATGCGCCCGGTGATGACGAAGTGCGGGTTGTCCAGGCTCACGTACATGTGGCGAAAAATGCGCTGGATTTCGGCCAGGCCTTGCACGTCGTTGAACGGGTCCTTGAAGCGCGCCTCGGGGGCGTAGATGGCGCCCAGCGTTTCCACGCCCGCGGGGGTGAGGGTCTGGAAGGTGTCTGCAATGCGGTCGACAGCGTAGTTGGCGAAGTTCATGGATTTCTAGGCCTGCCTGAGGCGGCGGGTCGCCGCGAAAAATAGGAAATAGGGCAAAAGCCGCAGGGCTTTCATCCAGAGGGTGAAACGTTTGGGGAAGTGGATTTCAAATTCTCCGCGTGCCCAGCCCTTGAGTATTTCGCGCGCTGCCTGTTCGGGGCTGATCAAGGCGGGCATTTTGAACTGGTTCTGTTGCGTGAGCGGCGTGTTGACAAAGCCGGGATTGATCAGCGACACGCCGACACCCTGGGTGTGCAGGTCCAGGTACAGGGTCTCGGTGAGGTTGATGAGCGCGGCTTTGGTGGGGCCGTAGGCCAGGCTGTTGGGCAGGCCCCGGTAGCCGGCCACGCTGCCCATCAGGCTGATGTGGCCGCGCTGGCCGGTTCGCGTGTGGGGCGACCGCGCCAGCAGCTGCGGCACCACGGCGTCCAACATGTAGAGCGCGCCGAGGTAATTGACTTCGTTGTGGCGTAGCAGGTCGCCCAGGTCCATGTGGGCGGCGTCCATGGCGTGGTAGTGGCCCGCGCAGTACACGACGCAATCCAGCGCATCCTGCGCGGCCAGCGTTGAGGCCGCGGCCTTCACTGCGCTCGCGTCGGTGACGTCCAGCGGCAGGGCCAGGGCGCCGGGGTGGGCGTCGACGAAGGTGTTAAGCGCATCCACGCCGCGGGCCGAAACCACCACCTTCGCGCCCCGGGCGTGCAGCGCCGATGCGGTGGCCCGGCCTATACCGGTAGAGGCGCCCACCAGCCAGACCGTGCGGCCGCGCCAGTCCGCGATGCGAGAGTTCAGTGCCATGGCTGTCTATCGCTTGGTGAAGGACAGCGTCACTTCGCCCAGGCCCACACCCCACTTGCGCATGGCGGCCTTGTTGAGCATGACCTTGTCGTTCATGAGGTACATCCAGTCGTCAAACTGCACGTTGATGACCCGGCCGTCCACCGGCAAGGCCAGGGTGTAGGCCCAGTTGAAGGCGTTGCCGCTTTGCCGGCCCTCGGCGGTGCCCACCACGTCGTCGGCCTGGCCGGTGTAGCGGCCGTCGGCGTGGCGCGTGAGGCGCCAGATGCGCCGCTGGGTCGTGCCGTCGGAATAGCTGAAGGCTTCGTCGAGCACGCCGGCGTCGCCCTTCCAGGTGCAGGTCATCACCACGCTAAAGCGCTTGACCACCTTGCCCGAGCGGTCGGTGAAGATGCCGTAGGCGTCGAGCGTGCCGTTGAAGTAGTCGCGCAGTTCCAGCACCGGGGTTTCCCTGGCGTAGTCCTGCACTTGCGGCGTGCTGCATGCGCCCAGCAAGGCGGCGCACACGACTACGGCGAGAAGGCGTGAGCGGTGGAAAAAAGTGCGTTGTGTCATGGGGTGTGCGGCGGGGCCGTGGTTGGGAGGATGAAAAAATGGAGCGCGCCGGCCGCCAGGGCTTTGAGCGCGCAGGGCAGGAGGCAGTAGGCGGCGGTGAGCAGGGCTGACGCGTTGGCATCCCGCACGCCGGGCACATAACCGAGCCAGCCCAACAAAGGCAGGGCCAGGCCGGCGGCCAGCGCCAGGTTCAGCTTGGTGGCGAAGTTCCACCAGCCGAAGTAAGCCCCTTCGGCGCGACCGCGGTCACCGGCCCTGGCGATGACGCCGGCCAGCAACGCGCCGGGAAGGACCAGGTCGCTGCCCAAAGCCGCGCCCGACAAGGCGCACACCAGCAAAAACCAGGATGCGTCGCCCGCGCCCAGCCGGCTCGCGCCCAGAAAAACGGCAATGGACAGCAGCATGCCAAAGCGCCAGCTGTGCACCAGCCCCCAGCGCTTGACCCCGCGCAGCCACAGCGGCATGGACAGTGCGCCGCACACAAAGTACACCGCCAGCGCGGCGGACTGCATGGCCTCGCTGGCCAACAAACGGTCTTGCAGGAAAAACAGCACCAGCGTCGCCGGGATGGCGCTGGCGATGCCGTTGAGCAGGTAGACGCCCAGGAGGCGGCGAAAGTCCGGGTTGCGCCACGGATGCCGGAGCGCGCCGGCGGTGCTGTCCGCGGCGCTTGCCGCCGCATGGCGGCGCTCGGGCCGGGGCGCCGCGTGCCAGGCCCACCAGCCCCCTGCCAGACCAGCGACCAGCAACGCCAGCATGGCGGGCACGCCCAGCAGCGCGGGCGTGACCGACGCGAGCAGCACGCCCACCAGGCCCAGCCCTTCGCGCCAGGCCACGACGCGGCTGCGATACAGCGCGTCGCCGCCCAGCATGGCGCCCCAGGACTGGTGCGCAATAGACAAAGCGCTGTAGGCCGCGTAGGTCACGACCAGCCAGAACCCTGCCCACCAGAGCAGTGCGGTGGAATCACTCACCAACGGCACAAACAAAAAAGAAAATCCCACTGCCAGTACGGCCGCGGCCACCGCGCCCATGGCCAGCACGGCGTGCAATGAGGTGGCATACAGGCGATCGCACAGACGGCCCAACAGCGGGTCTATGACCGCATCGAGCAGACGTGCACCCAGGAGCACGGCGCCCAAAGCCGCGAGCGACACACCCCAATGGCGCGCATACAGATTGGGCATCAAGACATAAAGCGGCAGGGCGCAAAACGCCAGGGGCAACCCCAGCAGGCCGTAGCGCGCCCCGCCGCTCAGACCCAGAACCCGGGGCCCCGCTTCGATGCGCGCGGCCATAGAGGGATTCATGGTGCGGCACCCACCGGAGCCGGGGATTTCTCCTGCGCCAGCAGCGCGCGGCGCATTTGCGGCTCGGAGGTTTGCGGTGACAGCCAGATGCCGAAGAAGAATTTGGCAAACAGCGGGTCGCGCACTTCACCGAGCAGGCGGCCGTTGCTCCAGAACACCGCGCCCGTGGCGGGCTGGTGCACCCCGGTGATGCGATCGCCGGCGCCGACATCCGGGAACAGCGCACGCATCTGGTTTTCCCAGGCGGCTTCCTGCGCCGGGGTCATGGGGGTGATGGGCGCCTGGCGGCGCATCTCCGCAATGGATCGCCGGGCAATGTCGGCCCCTTTGAAGTCACGCAGGTAAGCCAGCTCCAGCGCAAACGGGCTTTTTTCATAGGCTGGCCCGTCGAATCCTGGTGCGACCCAGAGGGTCGCCCGGTAAACTTCAAGGCCCCAGAATTTCAAACCAGCCTGACCCGACAGGCTGGCCGCAGGCAAGGCGGAGCGCAGCTCTTGCGGCAGGGGCTGAGCCTGAACTTGCAAGCAAGACAAGCACCCAATGACCGCCAATATCGCGCAAGCAGATGCGTTTTTCATATCGAAAGCGCTTCAGGTTTGCGCAAGGTGTACTGCATCAGGTTGATATCACCCGTGTCAAAGGCAGCCTCGCAGTAGCCCAGGTAAAACTCCCAGATGCGCATAAACCGTTCGTCAAAGCCGAGCGCCGCCACCTCGGCCTTGCGGGCGATGAAGGCGTCGCGCCAGCGGCGCAGCGTCTCGGCGTAGTCCGCGCCGAATGCGAATTCGTCCACCACCTCCAGCCCCGCGGCCTGGGCCTGGCGGCGGAACTCCCGCGGGCACGGCAGGCAACCGCCGGGAAAGATGTACTGCTGGATGAAGTCGGTCGACCCGACATAGCGGTCGAACAGCGTGTCGTTGATGACGATGCTTTGCACGCAGGCGCGCGCGCCGGGTTTGAGCAGGCGGCTCACGGCGGCAAAGTACGTGGGCCAATAGGCCTGGCCCACGGCCTCCACCATCTCGATGGAGCAGATCGCGTCAAAGGGCGCGTCCGGGATGTCGCGGTAGTCCTGCAGGCGCAGGTCGGCCCGCCCGCCCGCGCCGGTGCCGACGCCCAGGCGCCGCATGCGCGCCTCGGCATAGGCCAGCTGCTCGGTGCTCAGCGTCACGCCCACCACGGCCGCGCCGCGGTGGGCGGCGGCCTGCTCGGCCAGCGCGCCCCAGCCGCAGCCGATTTCCAGCACGCGGTCGCCGGGCTTCACGCCGGCCATGTCCAGCGCGCGGCGCACCTTGGCGTTCTGCGCCTCGGGCAAGGGGCGCGACAGGTCGCCGTCAAACCAGGCGCCGGAGTAGTTCATGGTCTCATCCAGCCACAGGCGGTAAAACGGGTTGCCCAGATCGTAGTGGGCATGGATGTTCTTGCGGCTGTTGGCGCGGCTGTTGTGGTGCAGCAGGTGCTTGACGCGGTACAGCAGCCGCCCGAACCATGTGCCGAAGATCATGGCATCGACCTCCCGGCGGTTGGCGGAGAACAGCTTGAGCAGCTGGGTCAGGTCGGGCGTACTCCAGTCCCCGGCGATGTAGCTCTCGGCAAAGCCGATGTCGCCGGACTTGAGCGCGGCGCCGAACACCTTCCAGTTGTGCAACGTGATGCTGGCGCTGGGGTGTCCGGGCATATGCATGTCGTGCTGCTGTGGGTGCTCGCCAAAGCGGCGCTGCGAGCCGTCGGGCAGGTGCAGGGTCAGCGCGCCGTGGCGCAGGTTTTGCAGCAGGCGCAGCGCGCTTCGGGCGGCAGCCGGTGCATCATTTGGAAACGCAAGACCTTGGACGGTGCGGGTAACGGCGTTCATGTCGGACTCCTGGAATGGGGCTTATGCATTGCGCGTGCGCCTCTAACGCGAGACAAAGCTTTGCGGCGGCGCGGGTTTGCGAAAGAAAGGCACTTTTTTCAGCCACAGGCGCAGCGCCTGGACGTGGATGTGCAGCACCACGCCCAGCGTCATCGCGGGATAGCGCCACACGGCGCTGCGCAGGACGGCGGGCGTGATGGGTTGCAGCCTGCCGCTCACGCTCGTCTGCAGCACGGCGGCGTCGGCAACGACTTCGTCGTAGAAATCCACGCGGGCCACCGTACGCGCCTGTTCGCCTTGTTCGCTGCGCATAAAGCGAAAGCGGTAGTGGCCCTGCACCGGGTTGAAGGGGGAGACGTGAAACACCTTGTCCGCGCGCTGCTCCACGCCATAGCGCGGGGCATCCAGCACATAACAGTGCCGCTCGCCGAACGTATTGTTGACTTCCACCACGATGGCGCGCAGGCCGCCCTCCTGGTCGCCTGCCGCGCGGTGGCAATACCAGAAGCTCACTGGCTTGAAGGTGTAGCCCAGCACACGCGGATAGGTGTGCAGCCAGGCCTCGCCGGTCGCGTCATGAATGCCTTCGCGCCGCAGCACTTCGTCCAGCCAGGCGATGGCGCCGCCCTGCTCCAGGCCGCGTCCGTCGCCATGGTCGGTCTCGAAAAAGCTGAGCGGACCGCCGCGGTTGATGTCCCACTGCCCGGGCTGGGGTGCCTGCCTGTGCAGGCTGCGCAGCGGCAGCATCAGGAAATAGGTGGGGTAGGCAAACGCGTGGCGCCGCGGGCGCAGGCGGGTGTGGCGCACCTGGCCGAAACCGATGAGCGGCACGGGCTGGCTCATGCGTCCGCCAGCAGCTGCGCGGCGGCAGCCAGCCCGGCCTTGAGGCCGTCTTCATGAAAGCCGTAGCCCATCCACGCGCCCGCAAAGTAGCGATGGTTTTTGCCCTGCAGCGCCGGCATGCGGGTTTGCGCCGCCACGGCGGCCAGATCGAAAACCGGGTGGGCATAGTCGTACTCGCCGATGATTTTTTCCTGTGCGATGGGGCGTACCGGGTTCAGGGATACGACCACCGGCTGCTCCCAGGGCAGGGGCTGCAGGCGGTTGATCAGGTAGTGCAGGCACACCCGCGCGCCCTCCTGCCCGGCTGCCGCCGCGCGCTCATAGTTCCAGGCCGCCCATGCCGCCCTGCGCGTCGGCAGAACCGAGGCATCCGTGTGCAGCACGGCCTTGTTGGACTGGTAGTGAATGGCTCCCAGGGTTTCCCGCTCCTGCGCCGTTGGCGCGGCCAGCATGCGCAGGGCCTGGTCGGAGTGGGTGGCGATGATGACCCTGTCAAACAGCTCGGCGCCCGCGTCGGTGTGAATGCGCACGCTGGCTTTACCGTCCGGCGTGTTGCCCGTGTGTTCGATGCGGCGCACCGGGGAGTTCAGCCGCTTGTCCGCAATGCCCGCGGTGATTTTTTCGACATAGTGCCTGGCACCGCCCTGCACGGTCCACCACTGGGGGCGGTTGGTGATTTGCAGCAAGCCGTGGTTGTGGCAAAAGCGCACCATGGTCGAGACCGGAAACTGCAGCATCTGCGCGGTGGGGCAGCTCCAGATGCAGGCCATCATGGGCAGGAAGTACCAGTCGCGAAACGCGGCGCCGAAGCCGTGCTCGTCCAGGAACTTTCCGAGGGGTTGGCCCAGTTGCGCATCGGTTCCGCTTTGGGCCATGCGACTGGTCAGGGCGTTAAAGCGCAGCAAATCACGCAGCATGCCCCAAAAGCGCGGGTTGGCCAGATTGCCGCGCTGCGCAAACACGGTGTTCAGGCTGGAGCCGCTCCATTCCATGGCGCGGCCGTTGCCGAAATCGTCAGTCTGCACCGAAAACGACATCTCTGACTTGACGCTTGCCACGTCCAGCTCCGCCAGGAGCTTGATCAGTTGCGGGTAAGTGCGCTCGTTAAGGACAAGAAACCCCGTGTCCACCCCGTGGGTGACCTCACCGCCCGGCGTGGGAAGCGTCACATCCACGGTGTGGGTATGCCCGCCAAACCAGGCGCCCGCCTCCAGCAGCGTGATGTTCGCCTTGCCCCTGAGGGCGTGGGCGGCCGCCAAGCCTGAAATACCCGAACCCACGATGGCCACTTTGATCGACACACGCACTCCTTGAATTGCTTGGGTCAATTCTATACCAATCAGTATTTATTAAAACCATTTAGTATTAATATTTCCTTGGAATTCTTTTTTCAAACTAAATTGGCTAAAATCAGGCCTTATGACGCTCAGTACCCTCCCCAAGCCCTCTTTCAAGGCACAAATGCTGCTGGCGCGTGAAGACGCCATCATCCAGTCGGTGAACCGTCTGCTGGCGGAAAAAGGCTTTGAAGCCATGACAGTGGACGAGGTGGCTGCCGCGGTGGGTATTGCCAAAGCCAGCCTGTACAAGCACTTCCCGAGCAAGGAAGACCTGGCAGCGGCGGCCATGGTCTCGGTCATGCGCCGGGCCCAGGCTTTTTTGGACACATTGCCCTCAGAGTTGTCCGCCGTGGACAAGCTGCGTAAAGTGGTGGCGTGGACCATGGGCCTGAAGCTGGCGGGTGAAATGCCCTCGCTGCCCAGCCAGAACTCCAGCCTGCGCACCGCGTTGATGGCCAACAAGGACTACATGGATGGGCTCATGGACGTGAGCGACCGCCTGGGCGCCTGGATCGAGACGGCGCAGGCACAAGGCGCGCTCAACCCCAAGCTCCCGCCCATTGCGGTGCTGTATACCCTGTACGCCCGCGCCTGCGATCCTGTGCTGGAGTTTCTGAAAATGGGGGAGCTGTACACCGACGATGAAATCGTCGCCCTGGTGCTGAGCACCTGCTTTGAAGGCCTTGAAGCCCGCTGATCGCCGGCGCACAGGGGGCCTGCCTCAGGGACCGGCATACTGCTTCGGAGCCTTCCAGGATATCTGTGCCTTGAGTTCCTTCGTAACCGCGTACCCCAATCATCGGGGCTGTGCCGGCTGGGTGCCTTTTTGGCACTGCGGTATTGAGTTTCCGGGTCAGGGTCGGTGCGTCAACGCATCACAATGATGAAGATACCCAGCAAAGTCAAGCCACTGCCCGCCAGCGTGGTGGCCTTGATGGCGTCCTGGTCTTTGAACAGCAGATGGCTCAGCGGAAAAACCAGGACCGGCGTACACAACGTGACCAGTGTGGCAACGGACAGCGGTATGTAGCGCATGGCGCCGATCACGCACATCTGGGCTGAAATGGTGGTCACACCGATCAACGCATACAGCGCCATGCCGCTGCGGCTGGCCGAGCGCAAACGGGCGGCCATCGCGCGCTTGCCAGCGCTGAAAACCAGGAGCAGGGCCAGGCCGCTGGCGGCGCCTATCAGCGCGCCTACGACGGGTTCATTCCAGCTGCGCACCGCAGATCCCCTGAGGACGTTTCCGATCGCATACGCCAGCGAGCTGCCCATACCCAGCAAAAGGGCGGATTGCAACGCCCGCTGAAGCGCGGTGGATCGCACAGGCGCAGGTGCGGGGCCTCCGTCGGGCGCCAGCGCTGCCGTGGAACCGCGGCGCGAAAAAAAGCCGGGCTTGTAGCTGACCAGCATCAGCCCGCCTATCGTCATGACTATGCCCAGCGCTACCAGCAAACTCAGACGCTCTCCCAGCAGCAGCCAGGCCATCAGTGCGGTGAACAGCGGGCTGCTGATCTGGAAAACACTGGCCTTGGCCGGTCCGAAACGCACCACGGACTCGTAAAAAAACCAGCGCCCCAGGTAAGTGGCAAACGCACCGGCGGCGGCAAAAAGCCAGAACGCCTGCGCGTTCCACTGCAAGCCATCCGTGCGCAGCCCCATCTGCACCAGCGTGGCCAACGCAGAAAACACCACGTTCGAGGAAGCCGCGATGAGAAAACCCAGGCCAAGCTCCAGGCGGCTGGACGCCACCTTGGTCACCAGAATGGAGACCGTGAAAAGCAACAGCGCAGCGCCGGCCAGCAAGTAACCGAGGAAGGAATCAGTCATCCGTATTCATCATCTTATTGACCGTTGGCGCTTGTTGGACGTGCGCCACCAGCTATAAAATTCATAGCAACTTATTCATATCTTGAACGCCTCGAGTGACTCGGGCGCAAACAATTCGGCAGGCTTGAGCAACCGCTTTGAAAGGCCCTGCTCTAACGAGTACCGCAAGAAGGTCTGCAGCGTGGCTTCGTTCTTCTCGAATCCGTAAGGCCAGAAGTCTTCGCCCATCTCGCGCTTGACCTGCTCGACGTGCGAAGTCAACCAGGGCAGCATGACTTTGAGTGCCGCTGTTTCGTACAGGTCTTCGTAAGTGCGCCGCTGCGACTCCTCCAACGCTTTCATCAGTGCGCGAGCCACCCAGCGGTTGGCTTCATACACGTCACGGCGAATTGCCACCGTGTGCATGATGGGGAAAATTTTCGTTTCCTGGAAGTAGTTGCGCTCGACCTGTTCGTAGTCTTCAAAGAGGCGTTTGACTTTGCCTCCACCTTTCAAAAAGCTCGAAGGCATGCGCGCGGTGTAAAGCGCGTCGATCTCGCCGTCGAGCAGCATCTGCGCCAATGTCTGCCCGGGCCCAATGCGCTCGACCTTGATGTTGGGCGGCAAATCCAGTTTGATCTTTTCAGAGCGGCCGGGTTCCTCCTCGCCGCCGGTGAAGTAGGTCACGCTGTCAACAGGCACGCCGTAATGGTCGGACAGGATGCCGCGTATCCACACCGGCGCCGTCATCTGGTATTCGGGGTTGCCCACGCGCTTGCCTATCAGGTCTTTAGCCTCGCGAATGCCTGAGTTGGCATTCACATAGATGCAGGAGTGCCGGAAAAAGCGCGAGGGGAACACCGGGATCGCCACAAACGGCCGCGACTCGTTAAACAGAGACACGGTGTACGACGAAAGTGACATTTCCGCGGCATCAAACTCCTTGTGCCGCAGCATGCGAAAGAAAGTTTCTTCCACCGGCATGTTGAGGTAGTTCAGGTCGATGCCATCGGGCTGCACGCTCCCGTCCATCAGGGCGCGGGTGCGGTCATAGTTCCAGCAGCCGAAAGTCAGTTTCAGTTTTGACATGTCGCGTTGTGTTCCTTGAGAGATTGGGATGACAGATTTCAGAGCCGTTCACAAAACCCAGCGAAGCGGTCCTGGCTAGGCGCGTCGCCGCGGACAGTGCTACAGCACGGCAAGGCGACGCAACAACGCCAGGAGGGTTTTGTGGGCGGCTCCTTATTCCGGCTTGATGCCGGAGGCCACAATGGCCTTGGCCAGGCGTTCGTTTTCGCCGAGGATGGCCTTGTTGTAGTCGGCGGGGCTGCTGCCGATGGGCTCGATGCCTGCGTTATTGAGCGTGGTAATAACTTCCGGCATCCTGGCGATCTGCGCCATCTCGGCGCTGATGCGCTCTATCGCGCTCGCCGGCGTGCCCGTAGCGGCCAGTACGCCCACTATGGGCGCGAAGTCAAAGCCCGGGATGGTTTCAGCAATCGCCGGCACATTGGGCTCCTGGCTGGAGCGCTGGGCGGCATTGTTGGCCAGCAGCTTGACCTGCCCGCCTTTCACAAAACCGGACAGTGACGGCAGTGCGGAGAACAGCACGTCGACCTGTCCACCGATCAGCGCCGGAACCGACTGGCCCGTGCCCTTGAACGGCACATGCGTGATTTGCAGGCCGAGCGATGCCTTCAGCGCCTCCATGGTCAGGTGGTGTGTGCTGCCGATACCTGAAGAGCCGTAGTTCAAGGTTCCCGGTTTGGCCTTGGCGAGCGCGATGAACTCCTGAAATGTATTGACCTGTACTTTGGGGTGAACCGCCAGGTACAGCGGCGCGCGAGCCGCGAGCGACACGGGCATGAAATCGCGTTTGAAGTCGTAACCCAGGCTTTTGTAGATTGCTGGGTTGATGGAGAACATCGAGCCGTCCGTCACCAGGAAGGTGTAGCCGTCTTTCGGGGCGGTGGCCAGCGCCTGCGCGGCCACCACCCCGTTGGCGCCTGGCCGGTTGTCGACCACCACCGACTGGCCGAGCTTGTCGCCCAGCCGCTGCGCAAAAATGCGGGCCACGGTGTCGGGCAGGCCGCCGGCCGCGTAGGGCACCACAAACTTGATCGGCCGGTTCGGGTAGGCGCCCTGCGCGGCTGCGGACATCGGCAGCAAGGTGCCGGCTGCCAGCACGGTACCGGCCCATAGACAGTGGAGAAGATGGCGGCGCTGTTTCATGGATGTCTCCTGATAATTTTTGAAGTCTGGTCGCAAAAAAGAAAAAGCAGAGACAGGAAATTGCCTCAGGTGGAATAGGACGGCTCCAGCGCTGGCTGCCGGGAATCCCACACATAGGACGCCTGGTAGGCACGCCAGTCCGTCGTTTTCGGAACAATAGCCTGAAAAGCGACCACGCTGGGCGGAATACGGAGCTCGCCTGTCCCGATGGCGGCTTCCCCCGCCTGGAACGCGCTCACCGCCTCCAGCATCTGCTTGCGGAACTCCACCACCGCCATGTCGCTGGCGCCCAGGCGTTCATGCGTTCTGTCGGCAATCGGGCCCATGGTCACCCACATGGCGATGTCCTGGTTGGGGAAACCGGTAATGCCGGTGAAGTTGCCGGCCTTCATGGCTTCGCGGTCCTGCCAGAAGTGGTTGGCACGGTTGCGCAGCGGCTGGTATTTTTCGTCCAGGTCGGGGCCCAGCTGCTGGCCAAGGAATTTGCGCCAGGCGCCGGTGTCAGGCGTCTGCGACGAATGGCCCCAGGCGATGAAATAGAACGCGGTGTTGGTATCGTCCATCGGCACGTTGATGTTGGCGACGTTGTAGAGGTTGTTGGGCGGGATCAGCGCTGTGGCGGGCGCCACAAACACGGTCGAGCGAATGTAGTCATTGACCGCCGCGTTCTTGATGGGTCGGCGTATGGCCGCATAACGAAAACCGTAGCCGCCGCGCTCCACCTGCATGCGCGGCGCCTTGTCGGTTGAGGGCCGCAGCCAGTTGGTATCCGTGGCCTCGGCGCCTTCCACGCGCGCCGGCACCATGTCTGAAGAATGCAGGCTGGAGCTATGGGCCGAGTCGATCGCGCCTTCCAGGATTTGCGCCCAGTTGCAGGGAATCAGTGCCTTGGCAATCGTCACCCTCGTGTCGGCGGTGGGTGCCCAGGCCGGTGGCTCGAACTCGGGTTGGGTTTCTTTCGGCCCCATGTAAGCCCAGACAAAACCGCCCCACTCCTTCACCGGATAAGCCAGGTGCTTGACCTTTTGCGCCATGCCGCTGGCGGCGGGTTCTGAAACCATCTCCAGCACATTACCCTCCACGTCCATCTTCCAGCCGTGATAGAGGCAGCGCAGGCCGCAGTCTTCATTCCGGCCAAACACCAGCGACACGCGCCGGTGCGGACAGTATTCGTCCATCACGCCAACCCGGCCTTTGGTGTCGCGAAACACCACCAGGTCCTCCCCAAACACCCGTGCCTTGACAGGCGTGCCGTCAAGCTCACTGACCTCTTCGATCAGGCATACCGGCGTCCAGTGGCGGCGCATCAACTGGCCCATGGGGGCCAGGCCCTCCACACGGCACAACAGGTCATTTTCTTCGGCGGTCAACATCGCAAATATCCTTCACATCGGTTGCAAATTCATGGGCTCGGCATGAAATCAAAAGCAGCTTGCAAATCCGGGGCAAGCAGATTATTCTTAGCACACTAAGAATATCGGGCTTTTGACATTTGTCAATCACCATACGGAGACAACGATGAGCGTTAACCCTAGCGTCGCAGCAGGCAGCCCTGCCGCGGCCGCCATTGAGCCGGATTTTTTTAAACTGCGGGTGCTCAGGAAGGAAGCGGTTGCACAAGGCATTTACCTGTTCGAGTTGCGTCACCCGGACGGCGCGCCCCTGCCCGCCTTCACGCCCGGCTCGCACCTGACGGTTGAAGTGCCGAGCGGCGTGCGGCGCAACTATTCCCTGTGCAGCGACCCGGCCGACAACGGCGCCTGGCAGATCGCTGTCAAGCGTGATGAGCGCGGCCGTGGCGGCTCCGTCAGCATGGCGGATGACGTGCAAGCGGGTCAGTTGCTGTCGGTCAGCGCGCCGCGCAACAACTTCGAATTGGCAAGCCACGCCGCCGAGTCGATCTTCGTGGCGGGCGGTATCGGCATCACGCCGGTCCTGTCGATGATGCGCCACCTCAAGCGCACGAACACCAGCTTCAAGCTCTACTACTGCACGCGCGATGCGGGCAGCACGGCGTTCATCCACGAGCTGCAATCCGAGTTTGCGGGCCAGGTGCAGATTCACCACGACAACGGCGACATCGACCAGGCGCTGGACCTGTGGCCGGTATTTGAAAAACCCACCGCCGCGCACATTTACTGCTGCGGCCCCAAAGGCCTGATGGACAGCGTGGCCGACATGTCGGGCCACTGGCCTTCGGGTTCCGTGCATTTTGAAAGCTTCGGCGTCGACGCCACGGTGTATGCCGATAACACGCCATTTACCGTGCGGCTTCAAAAGAGCGGGAAGAGCGTCGAGGTTAGTGCAGAACAAACCATTCTGGAGGCCTTGCGCGCCACGGGCCTGCGCGTGGCCAGCTCTTGCGAGAGCGGCACCTGCGGCACCTGCAAGACCCGCCTGCTGGCAGGCGACGCCGAGCACCGCGACATGGTGCTGACCGACGAGGAAAAGGCTGACCACATCATGGTCTGCGTCTCGCGGGCAAAATCGCCTGAACTGGTACTGGACTTATGACAAACCGCACACTGAAGATGGGCGTGGTGGGCCTGGGGCGCGCCTTCACGCTGATGCTGCCCACCTTTGTGCATGACGGCCGCGTCACGCTGGTGGGCGCGAGCGACCCGATTGCCCAGGCCCGCGCGCAGTTTGAAAAAAACTTTGCCGCGCCCAGCTACGCATCCATTGAAGCGCTGTGCGCCAATCCGGCCGTGGAAGTGCTTTACATCGCATCGCCCCACCAGTTCCATGCGGAGCACGTGCGCCTGGCCGCCTCTTTCGGCAAACATGTGCTGGTGGAAAAACCGATGGCCCTGACGGTGGACGAATGCACCAGCATGATTGAAGCGGCCCGCAGCGCAGGCGTTCACCTGATCGTGGGCCACAGCCACAGCTTCAACATGCCGATACGGCGCACGCGCGAACTCGTCGACAGCGGCCGGTATGGTGCGGTGAAGATGATTCACACCATGAACTACACCGACTTTCTCTACCGGCCGCGCAGGCCGGAGGAACTCGACACGGCAGCCGGTGGCGGCGTGATCCACAGCCAGGCCACGCACCAGATGGACATCGTCCGGTTGCTGGGCGGCGGGCTGGTGCGCAACGTGCGCGCCCACACCGGTGCCTGGGATGCAGCCCGCCCCACTGAAGGCGCCTACAGCGCATTGATCGAATTTGAAGGCGGTGCGTTCGCCTCTGCCACCTACAGTGGCTATGGTCACTATGACTCGGATGAGCTGCTGGGCAACATCGGCGAAATGGGCCAGGCCAAAAACCCGAATGACTATGGCGCCGCCCGCAAACGGCTGCAGGTTGCGTCCACCCCGGCTGAAGAAGCCGCGCTGAAAGCGGCGCGCAACTATGGCGGCAGCCTGTACATGGCCGGTACCGCCCTGCAGCAAGGCCTGCAGCACCAGCACTTCGGCCAGTTCATCGTGAGTTGCGAAAAAGCTGATCTTCGCCCCGGCCCGACAGGCATCGCCATCTACGCTGACGGCGAAAAAACCTTCGAACCCCTTCCTGCCCCGCCGGTTCCGCGCCAGGAGGTGATCGACGAGCTCTTTGCCGCAGTGGTGAACGGCCACTCACCGGTTCACAGCGGCGAGTGGGCCCGGGCCACCACGGCGGTGTGCCTGGCGCTGCTGGAATCCGCTCGCACCGGGCGGGATTGCCGGCCGGGGCACCAAGTGCGTCACAATGCCGGTTCATGACCAACGATACGCAAAACATCATCCGTCACTGGCGTGAAGCCGTCCCCAATGACCGCCTCGCACACCTGATCCGCGATGCCTCACGCGCCTTTCACCGCGCGCTGCAGGTGCGTCTGGCAGAGCATGGCGTTCCCTTTGGCCACTGGACCTTCCTGCGCATTCTCTGGGAGTCAGACGGGCTGACGCAAAAAGAGCTCAGCGAACGCGCCGGCGTGATGGAGCCCACCACGTTCATTGCGATGAAGGCCATGGAGTCGCTGGGCTACATCGTGCGCAAGCAACTGCCCACCAACAAGAAAAACATGTACGTGCACCTGAGCGACAAGGGCCGGGCGCTCAAGAAGCTGCTGGTGCCTTTGGCCGAAGAAACCAACAACGTCAGCATTGAAGGCATTGCCCCCGAAGACATCAAAACCACGCGCGCGGTGCTGCTGGCCATGATTGAAAACCTCGCAAAAGACGAGCTGCTGCCAACACCGCCTGCAACGAAACGCAAGGCTGCCGCCAAACCGGCCGCCCAGGCCACCCAGTCACCCTCGGCCACGCGCAGCAAGCGTGGTAAAAAAACCGCGTCCTGAACCCCGCGCGGCGTCTCTTCATGAACCCATCGCTCCCGCACCCGTTTCGCCGGGTATAGTCTGCTCATGTACACGCCTTTTTCAAGCCATGCGACTGCGCCAGCCCTGCTGGCCGATGACATGCGCCTGACAGGCGGCTTCACTGCTCCCCCACCTGCCGCACCTCCGCGCAACGTGGTCGCTTCCGGCGCTTACCCGCCGGCCGCGCACGTTCCCGGCTGAGTCCCAGCCGGTCCAGCTCTCCAGCCTCGTTTGATTCAGCCACTGGCGCAGCCGCGCCACGTGCGCTCGCTGGAGCTTGTCCTTCTTTCGGCAGGTAATTTCATGATTTCAAAAAACACGGCCTGGGCCACCTTCGGCCCGACTTCCCTTTTCGTCCTGATCTGGAGCAGCGGCGCGCTTTTCTCCAAACTCGGGCTGCAGCACGCCAGCCCTTTCGCCTTTCTGGGTTTACGGTTTGCCCTTGCGCTCAGCATTCTGCTGGCGCTCGGGTTGGCCAGACGGCGTTGGCTGCCAGCGCCCGGCACGCGCCTGCGCGTCGCGCTGACGGGCCTTCTGATGATCGGCAGCTATTCCATCTGCCATTTGCTGGCGCTGGACCACGGCCTCACTCCCGGCGTGCTGGCCACCGTGCTGGGTGTGCAGCCCATCCTGACACTGGCACTGACGGAACGCCAGGCCTTCTCGCGGCGACGCCTGGCAGGCCTCGGCCTGGCCCTGGGCGGACTGGTGCTGGTGGTGTATGAAAGCATTGCGCGTGCGCACTTCACCGCCACCGGAATGCTGTTTGCTTTCGGCGCATTGACTTGCATGACGCTGGGCGCCATTTTGCAGAAGTCAGTCAGGCAGGCGCCGCGTGAAGTGCTGCCGCTGCAGCTGGCCTGCAGCCTGTTGCTGTGCCTGCTCTTCGCGCCGTTTCAGCCGATGTCTGTTGACCTGGGCACCGGCTTCTGGGTGGCGCTGGTGTGGATGGGGGTTGTCATGTCTGTGGTGGCCACGCTGCTGCTGTACCGCCTGATTCATGCAGGCAACCTGGTCAACGTCACCAGCCTGTTCTACCTGGTGCCTGCAGGCACGGCTGCCCTCGACTACCTGGTACTGGGCAACCGCCTGGCGCCCTGGAGCCTGGCGGGCATGCTGGCGATCCTGCTGGGCCTGGTGCAGGTGTTCCGCAACCCTGTGCAGCCGTTAGCCGCACGCTGAAAGTTGCCGGGCGGTAGTGCAAAACTACCGCCCGGCTACAGATCAAATGAGCTGGACACCCGTCTTGGCCTGCAAGACCTCGCGGGTTACGCCGGGCGCAAGTTCCACGACTTTGAGGCCTTCGGGCACCACGTCCATCACGGCCAGGTCGGTGATGATGCGGTCCACCACGCCCACGCCCGTCAGCGGCAGGGTGCATTTCGGCAGAATCTTCATGTCTTCGGTGCCGTCTTTCTTTTTGGCAACGTGCTCCATCAGCACAATCACGCGCTTGACGCCGGCGACCAGGTCCATGGCACCACCCATGCCCTTGACCATCTTGCCCGGGATCATCCAGTTGGCGAGGTCTCCTTTTTCGCTGACCTGCATGGCGCCCAGGATGGACAAATTGATCTTGCCGCCGCGGATCATTGCGAAGCTTTCATGGCTGCCAAAGATGGATGAGCCCTTGATCGTCGTCACGGTCTGTTTGCCGGCGTTGATCAGGTCGGCGTCCACCTGGTCTTCGTTCGGAAACGGGCCAATGCCCAGCATGCCGTTTTCCGACTGCAGCCACACTTCCTTGTCACCCGTGAAGTTGGCCACCAGCGTCGGGATGCCGATGCCGAGGTTCACATAGAAACCGTCTTCGAGTTCCTGGGCGGCGCGTGCCGCCATTTGGTCTTGGGTCCAGGGCATATCAAACTCCCGCTTTCTCGGTGATGGTTCGCTTTTCGATGCGCTTTTCGGGGTTCGCATTGAGCACAATGCGATGCACATAAATACCGGGCAGATGGATGTCGTCCGGCGCCAGCTCGCCGACCTCAACGATCTTCTCCACCTCGACAATGCAAATCTTTCCGGCCATTGCGGCGGCCGGGTTGAAATTGCGGGCCGTGAGGTTAAAGCGCAGGTTGCCGGACTTGTCGGCCGTGTGCGCCTTGACCAGCGACACATCAGGCACCAGTGAACGTTCCATCACATAGGTCTCGCCGTCAAACTCGCGCAGCTCCTTGCCGTCTGCCACTTGCGTGCCCACGCCGGTCTTGGTGAAGAAGGCCGGAATGCCGGCACCGCCTGCGCGCAGCTTTTCGGCCAGCGTGCCCTGGGGCGTGAAGTCCAGTTCCAGTTCGCCCGCCAGGTACTGGCGCTCAAACTCCTTGTTCTCGCCGACGTAGCTCGAAATCATTTTTTTGATCTGCCGCGTTTCCAGCAGCTTGCCCAGGCCGAAGCCGTCAACACCGGCGTTGTTGGAAATTACGGTGAGGTTCTTCACCTGGCTGTCGCGCAAGGCTTCGATCAGCGCCTCGGGAATGCCGCACAGGCCGAAACCGCCAACGGCCATCAGCTGGCCGTCCTTGACGACGCCCTTGAGGGCTTCTGCGGCGGAAGGGAAAAGTTTTTTCACAAATAGTCTCCTTGTGTCGTGACGCTGGCAGGTGCCATCAGCAATCCATTACGATACTACTTATCAAGTTAGGTAGTTTTCCGTAAAGGTAAGTACTGTGGAAGTCGATTACCAGCTCGCATTCGATCTGGCACCGGTGGGACTGGTGCTGTCCCGCAACCGCTCCATTGTGGACTGCAACCAGCATTTGTGCGAGATGTTCGGCGCCACGCGCGAACAGCTCGCCGGCCAGTCATTCATGATTCTTTATCCCAGCGCGGACGAGTACGAGCGCATAGGCGCACGCATGATTCCCATCCTGAACGCCAAGGGCCTGTATTCCGACGACCGCATCATGAAGCGCGTGGACGGCCGCAACAAGGGTGAAACCTTCTGGTGCCATGTCACGGGGCGGGCGCTCAACCGAAGCGCACCGCACGAAGCCGGCATCTGGACTTTCGAGGACCTGAGCTCGCGCCGCCCCGTCACGGCCGAGCTCACCGCACGTGAACGTGAAGTGGCCGCGCACCTGATGGACGGCATGACCTCCAAGGAAATCGGCCGCGCGCTGGTGATCAGCCACCGCACCGTCGAAATTTACCGCGCCCGCCTGATGCGCAAATACAAGGCGTCCACCACGGCCGACCTGGTACACCGGCTCATGGCCGGGTCGTGAACATGCAATCTGCCGCGTTTTAATTTGCTACGTTTTATATAGCGCCTTGCGCTTATCCATAAAGGGATGGGAGCTCTTTTCGCTTAAACCATCGCCGCGTTGATGCTGGCGAGCGTCGGTGGTGCCGCCTCATTCCCCAGCCGGTCAAACGGCAATGCCTGCTTCACCAGAATCACCGTGCAAGGCGCTGCCATGGCGACCTTGATCGGCACCGTCGCCAGCAGGCGCTGCATCTGCAGGCCGTGCGTCGCAGCGCCCATCACGATCATGCTGACGTGATTGCCCTGGGCATAGTGCAGCAGTGCCTGCGCCACATCGCCCGACTCGATGACATGAAAAGACATCGTCTGGTTGCTCAGATGCAAAGGCTGCGCCCACTGGCGAAGCATGCCCAGGTAACGCCGGTGCACGGTGGTCTCGCTGGTTTGCGCGTCGTGGCCCGGGGTTGCCGACGGATCAATCACCGTCACGCAGGCCAGCCGCGCGCGCGGTGTCGTGCCCAGCACCCGCATCACGGCGCGCCGCAGCGAATACAGCGTGGCGTCGCTCACATCCAGGTAAGGGACGGCCACCAGGATGATGGGCGCCGCATCAATTTGCCGGGAGGGAAGCGGGCTGGGCTGATAGTCTTTGCCCGCCGCGCGCAGCCACCGCTTGAAGTGGCCCCAAAATCCCGTGGATTGCAGGCGCTGGCCCAGCCCCGTCACGGCGATCTGCGTCGGGTCGGAAAGATCCAGCGCCAGGTGTGCAGCTGACGCATAGCGCCGGTCGGCCTCGTTCTGCAGGCAGTGCAGGATCACTTCCTGCAGCCATTCGGGCAAGTCTGGCCGCAGCGCGCGCGGCGGCACCGGGTCCATCCACAGGCGTTGCCGCAGGCCGCCGCGGGTCTGCGGGTTGCCAAAAGGCAGCGCGCGCGTGGCCAGCTCATACAGCATCACGCCGATGGCAAAGATGTCGCTGCGCGGGTCGCCCCGCACGCCCACCACCTGTTCGGGCGCCATCCAGGTCGGGGAGCCGACGGCGGGACGCAGCTCTTCAGCCAGCAGGTCCGGGTAATGCGCATGGCAAGACAAGCCGAAGTCGAGCAGGACGGCACTGCCATCGGGGCGTATCAGCACGTTCGCCGGTTTCAGGTCCAGGTGGCAGGCATCCTGCAGATGCAGGCTGTGCACCGCTTGGGCCACCGCCGCACCCAGCCGGGCAATTTCTTCCGCGGGCAGCGGCGCTGCGGCCTCGTCCAGCAGTTGTTGCAGGGTGCGGCCGGAGACGTATTCCATCACCAGGTAAGGCAGCTTTTCGAGATCTCCCGCTGCCACCAGCCGCGGCACATGCGGCCCGGTCAGCACGGAAAGCAACTGCAGCTCGACCTCAAAGCCCACGATGTTTTCCGCGCCGTCGCCGGCCGTCATGCGCGGCACCTTCATCACCAACGGAAAAGGCACGGCACGCGTTGCGTCGGCATACCCCACCTGGTAGATGTGCGCCATGCCGCCGGCATGCAGGCATTCGCCAACCACAAATCCATCTACCACGGTCCCGGGTGCCATCAACCTCACAGGCCCGCCTCCAGCCGCTGCGCAAAGTATGCGGGCAGTCCCGCCGCGCGCACATCGGCTGCGGCAGCCAGGTGGTCATAAGTCACGCGGTGGAAAGTCAGCTCGGCCAGCTCCGGGTCAAACAGTGCATACATGGCTTTGGTATTGCCGTCGCGCGGCTGGCCGACCGAACCCACGGTAGCGAGCCAGTAACGGTGCGCCGGCACAGGAATGAGCACACCCGGAGTAGGCTGAAAGCGCATCAGCCCCTGCCCCGCGCCGTGAAAATACAGCGTCTGCTGGTGTACGTGACCGCAAAACACATAGCGCACGTCCGGATCGAGCGATGCGGCGTCAAGGCTGGCCTCGGCGCGGCGTTCGTTGTCCACATAGTGCCAGCGCCCTGGCGAGTCGGCGCTCGCATGCACCAGCAGCGCGGTGCCGACAGTCGCCGTCAGCGGCAGGGCCTCCAGAAAGTCCAGCGCCTCCTTGTTCAGCCGGTCATGCGTCCAGGCGGCGCCGCTTTGATCGACCGAGCGCGCCTGTACGGGCGGGGTCACCGTGTGCTGGTCATGGTTGCCCCTGAGCACGACGGCGCCCTCGCCCGCCAGGCCGCGAATCCGTTGCACCACCTCGGCCGGCTGCGCGCCATAGCCCACCAGGTCTCCCAGTATGGCCAGGCGGCCGGCGCCCTGCTCTGCAGCGTGGGCAAGGCAGGCCTCCAGCGCACGCAGGTTGGCATGCACATCGGACAGCAGGGCTATTTTCATAAGGTGAGGCGCAGTTTTATTTCACGGCAGCCAGTCTGAGGCAGCCAGTCCTGCCATTTGGAACAGGACAGCACAGTTTGCCGTAAAAAAAGGAATCCGTGGCTGTTTTTGCGCCGCTTCAGCGCAACCGCCATGCACTGGCAGATAAGGTGGCGACTGTCATATTGCTATTAAATTCATAGCTGCCTGCAATCGCCCTGACTAGGCTGCAGGCCAAAATCGCCTTTATCATCGCCTGCTTTATCGCTGTTGATCCCATCATGCATATCCGCCCTTACCAGGATTCAGACCTCGCCGCAGTCGCCCAGCTGTTCACCGATGCGGTTCATGGCCTGGCGGGAAGCCACTACGACGCCGTGCAGCGCGAGGCCTGGGCGCCCCGCCCATGCGATCTGGGCTCATGGAAAACGCGGCTCGGGCCATTACAAATCTTGCTGGCGCAAAACACGGAAGGCGGCGGGCTGCTGGGCTTTATTGGCTACGAAAAAAATGGCCATATCGACCTCCTGTTTACGTCGCCCGCTGCCGCGCGCCGCGGTGTGGCTTCGCAGCTTTACGGCCATACCGAAACTGCGCTGCGCGGTCTCGGCATCGTGGAGTTTTTTACCGAGGCCAGCCTGGTGAGCCGGCCATTTTTCGAGCACCAGGGATTCTCGGTCAGGGAAGAACAACGCATTGAAAGGCGTGGGGCCACACTGCGCCGCTTTGCGATGGCCAAGGCTATCACCCTGGTTGACAAGGCTTAGGCAACGATTCAGATGGCGTCCGGCTCGTGCCGGATGGTTTCACGCGCGCGGTGATGGTCGCGCAATTTTCCCAACGTATGGTCAAGCACCCGCTTGAGCTTGTCGCTTGCGCCGCGAAAGGCTTCGTCCTGGCTGGGCGCCTGGTGATTGACGGCCAGTGGCTCATGATGCGCCAGCCGCGCCTCCATCACGCAGCGTTTCTGGTCGGGGCTGATCTTGTCGCTGTTTTCATCGCTCATATGAACCTCAATGCGCGTGATGTCACCCTTGAAGCGGCTCAGTGAGGTGTTGAGTTCGGTGCTGGCCCAGCGCTCGAACGATTCGCCGGTGTGCATGGTGTGATTGGAATTGACTTGGACTTGCATGGGTATTGTTTTCCTTTCAGGACGGTTGCAGCGAAGAGGCCTGCCGGCCGGGCTGTCTCGCAGCTACCAGGGAGGCAACTGGAAAATTCATTGTGCGCCCTGCACGGCTGCAAGCGTGTAGTCCTGATCCTCACCCTGAAGTAAGGGTGGTTTTCAGCGATGAGGGATCTTTCCGGGCTGGCTGGCGGGTGGTTGCCCCGCCAGCAGCAGCGCGGCGAGTAACACCAAGCAAAGAGCGCAACCTGTGAAACAACCCCATCGCTATCAATTTAATAGCTGCTCGCGCATGTCCCCATTGGCCTGAAAGGCAAAATCCTCCTAAACCAGGGTCTTGAACATCACAAACGCATCCACCAGCCCCAGCCGCTGGTGCCGAAACGCCCCCGGCAAGGTGGCCACCACCTCAAACCCCAGCCTCTGCCACAAGCGCACGGCCCGCTCATTCGTCGATACCACCAGGTTGAACTGCATCGCCAGAAAACCCATGGCGATTGCCTCGCGCTGTGAGTGCTCGCACATCGCAGATGCCAATCCCCGGCCCTGCGCCTCAGGGGCCACCACGTAACCGCAGTTGCAGACATGCGAGCCCAGGCCAGGCTGGTTGGGTTTGATGAAGTAGGTGCCGAGCACGCGCCCGTCACCGGCTTCACCTTCGCGCACGACATAGGTGGCCCGAGGCGCCTCCATCCAAACGGCATGGATTTCGGCTTCGGTGCTTTGCGGCGAAAAGGCGTAGGTATCGCCGGCCTCAAAGGTCGCGCACAACAAGGGCCACACGGCCGGCCAGTCGGACTCCTCGCAGCGCCGGATGGCCGTCATGGTTTGGGTGCGTCCACGACTTCCGCCGCTGTCCGGAAAGCCTCTACGGCCGCGGGCAAACCGCAGTAAATGCTGGCGTGCAGCAACACCTCCTGCAACTGCTCAGGCGTCACGCCGTTGTTGAGCGCGCCGCGCACATGGCCTTTGAGTTCATGCTGCTTGCCCAGTGCCGTCAGCATGGCCACGGTGATCAGGCTGCGCGTTTTGAGGTCCAGCCCCGGCCGCTGCCACACATCACCCCAGGCATTGCGGGTCACAAAGTGCTGGATCGGCAGGGAAAAACCGGTGGCCTTGTCGAGAGCATTAGCCACAAAATCCTCGCCCATCACCTGCTTGCGGGTGGCGAGGCCTTTGTCAAAATCCTTGTCTGCGGGCTGCGTCATGGAGACTCCTCAAAAGACGAAGCGTAATGGAAAGGAAAAAAGCCCGCTCCGGTGTTCACCGGGGCGGGCCTGGCCTCAATCAGCTCCTATAAGGGCCTGCTCAATCAGGCAAGGTCGTAGCGATCCAGGTTCATCACCTTGTTCCAGGCTGCCACAAAGTCACGCACGAAGACCTGCTGCGAATCGCTGCACGCATAGACCTCCGCAATCGCCCGCAACTGCGAGTTCGAACCGAAGACGAGGTCGATCACCGTACCCGTCCATTTGAGTTCGCCCGTCGTGCGGTCGCGACCCTCCAGAACATCTTCTGCGGCGGCAGATTTTTGCCACTTCGTGCGCATGTCGAGCAGGTTCACAAAGAAGTCGTTGCTCAAGGTTCCGGGCCGCTTGGTGAAAACTCCATGCTGTGCGTGCCCGACGTTGGCATTCAGGGCGCGCATGCCGCCGACCAGAACCGTCATCTCGGGCGCGCTCAGCGTCATCAGGTTCGCGCGATCCACCAGCTGCTCGGCTGCCCGCTGCGCCTGCCCCTTGCGGGTGTAGTTTCGGAAACCGTCTGCGGCCGGTTCCAGCACGGCAAACGACGCCACATCGGTTTGCGTTTGTAAAGCGTCCGTGCGGCCCGGTGAAAAGGGCACCTTCACGTCGTGGCCGGCTTTCCGTGCAGCCGCCTCGACGGCCGCGCAGCCACCGAGAACGATCAAATCAGCCAGCGAGATTTTCTTGCGGCCGGACTGCGCGCCGTTGAACTCGCCCTGGATGGCCTCCAGCACTTTCAGGACTTTCGCCAGCTCGGCCGGTTGATTGACCTGCCAATCCTTTTGCGGTGCCAGGCGGATACGCGCACCGTTCGCGCCGCCGCGCTTGTCGCTGCCGCGGAAGGTGGAAGCAGAGGCCCAGGCCGTTGTGACGAGCTGGGAGATGGAGAGCCCGGAGGCGAGGACCTTGGCCTTGAGGCCTTCAATATCCTGCTCATTGACCAGCGGATGATCGACGGCGGGAATGGGGTCCTGCCAGATCAGTGCCTCCTTCGGCACCAGCGGGCCCAGGTAGCGCGCGGCTGGGCCCATGTCACGGTGCGTCAGCTTGTACCAGGCCCGGGCGAAGGCATCGGCAAACTCCTGCGGGTTCGCCATGAAACGCCGCGAGATTTTCTCGTAAGCCGGGTCCATGCGCATGGCCATATCAGCGGTCGTCATCATCGGGGCATGGCGCAGCGCGGGGTCATGGGCATCCGGCACGGTGGTCGCCGCGGCGGGGTCTTTGGGCTTCCACTGGTGGGCACCGGCAGGGCTCTTCGTGAGCTCCCACTCGTAGCCGAACAGGTTTTCAAAGTAACCGTTGTCCCACTTGGTGGGGTTCTTGGTCCAGGCACCTTCGATACCGCTGGTGACGGTGTGCACGCCGTGCCCGCCGCCAAACTTGTTGATCCAGCCAAACCCCTGGTCTTCAATGGTGCCGCCCTCAGGCTCGGGCCCCACGTACTGGCCCGGATCGGCTGCGCCGTGGGCCTTGCCGAAGGTGTGCCCGCCGGCGGTGAGCGCAACAGTTTCTTCGTCGTTCATCGCCATGCGGGCGAAGGTCTCGCGGATGTCCCGCGCCGAACCCAGCGGGTCCGGTTTGCCGTTCGGGCCCTCGGGGTTCACATAGATCAGCCCCATCTGCACAGCACCGAGCGGGTTTTCGAGTTCGCGGTCGCCGGTGTAGCGCTTGTCGCCCATCCACTCGGCTTCAGGGCCCCAGTAAATCTCTTCCGGCTCCCAGACGTCCGGGCGCCCGCCGGCAAAGCCGAAGGTCTTGAATCCCATGGAGTCCATGGCCACGGTGCCGGCCAGAACCATCAGGTCGGCCCAGGAGATTTTTCGGCCGTATTTCTGCTTGATCGGCCACAACAGGCGGCGTGCCTTGTCGAGGTTTCCGTTGTCCGGCCAGCTGTTGAGCGGTGCGAATCGCTGTGTGCCGGAGCCGGCGCCGCCGCGCCCGTCGGCGATCCGGTAGGTGCCTGCGCTGTGCCACGCCATGCGAACGAAGAATGGGCCATAGTGGCCGTAGTCCGCAGGCCACCAGTCCTGCGAATCCGTCATGAGCTCATGGAGGTCTTTCACCACGGCATGCAGGTCCAGGGTCTTGAATTCCTCGGCATAGTTGAACGCCTCGCCCATGGGATCGGACAGCGACGAGTTCTGGTGAAGGATCTTGAGGTTCAGCTGGTTGGGCCACCAATCAGCGTTCGTTGCGGCACCAGCCAGAGCGTGTTTGCGAGCGCCGCCGGAGAACGGGCAGCTGCCTTCGCTTTGCGTGTTGTGATCAGCCATGATGAGTTACCTTTGATGATTAAGTGGTGCCGAATGACGGCGTGAATTGCACTGCGGGACAGCCAGGACGCTTTGGTTCAAGACCGTGTTTTGGGGCTGCTGATGGAGTCTCCTTTGACGGGCTTGCCAGACGAATGACCTGTGAAACACAGTCTAGGTTTCGCCGCACAATAATCAAAGGCAATTAAACATATTTAGTTAATAGTTTTTATCAATTACATGTATTTTGGCTTCAACCTCCAGCGTGAGCTGGCAGGTAGTCTTGCAGTTACGCTTGGACCGAGTCACTTATAAAGCCTTTGAAGGAAACCCTCATGACCAGCCCCAAAACCGCCGGCACAGCACCCCGGTACCCTGTTCCTGAACTGAAGGACCTGCCGGAAGACATCAAAGCCAAAGTCCTGCAGGTGCAGGAAAAAGCCGGCTTCGTGCCCAACGTATTCCTGGCCCTCGCGCGCCGCCCTGCCGAATGGCGTGCCTTCTTCGCTTATCACGATGCCCTGATGCTCAAGGAAGAGGGCTCCAACCCCAACGGCAGCCTGACCAAGGGCGAGCGCGAGATGATCGTCACCACGACTAGCGCAGCCAATAATTGCCTGTATTGCGTGGTGGCGCACGGCGCCATCCTGCGCATTTATGAAAAGAAGCCGTTGGTGGCCGACCAGGTGGCGGTGAACTACCGCAAGGCCGACATCACACCGCGCCAGCGCGCCATGCTCGACTTTGCAATGAAGGTGTGCCTGCAAGCGGACCAGATTGAAGACAGCGACTTTGAAGCGCTGTACGGCCACGGTTTTGATGATGAAGACGCCTGGGACATTGCGGCCATCACGGCGTTCTTTGGCCTCTCCAACCGCATGGCGAGCTTCAGCAACATGCAGCCCAACCCGGAGTTCTACCTGATGGGCCGTGTGCCCAAGCCGTCCAAGGCCGCCTGAAACCGCGCAGGCGCGAATCACGCCCAGGACCCTGCGCACCCGCTATGCTCATGAATCAGCCTTCTCACAAGACTTAAAAACCATGACACCAGACGCCGCGTCCACCGCCGCGACATTCACCGCATCAGCCGGCGCTTACGGCCTGACCGTGCGCAAGCTGGAGATCGACCTGAGCGATGGCTTTGACCGCCACTGGTTTGGCGGCGATGCGTTCCTGAGCCAGTATCACAACGCCTTGTCGATGAGCTTCCCGGTCGGGGAGCAGTCGTTCATCGAGGCCGTGCGCGACTGCGCCAAATTGCTGCCTCGCACGCCCGAGCACGCGCTGCTGCATGAAGCGACTGCGCAGTTCATCGGCCAGGAAGCCACCCACCGCCACATCCACGGCCTGTACAACGCACAACTGGAGAAGCAGGGCCTGGTCAACCGCTGGCAACACTGGGCCACAGCCCGCATTGACTTTGCAAAAAAACGCGGTGTGGCGCCACACCACTTCCTTGCGCTCACGGCAGCCTACGAACACCTTACGGCGGTGCTGGCCGACTACATGCTTCGCCACGGTGACGCGCTGGATCAGGCAGATCCGAAGATGCAGACCCTCTGGCGCTGGCACGCAGCCGAAGAGACCGAGCATCGCGCGGTAGCCTACGACCTGTACCAAGCGCTTGGCGGAAACTACGCATGGCGCGTACGCTGGTATGTCTACGCGCTGCTGCTGTTTTCCTGGGACTCTGGCCGGCAAACGGTGCTGAACCTCTGGCACGACGGCACGCTGTTCAAACCAGGCACCTGGTGGAGCGCGATGAAATTTTTCTGGGGAAAAAATGGCGTTGTGTGGCGCTGTACCGCCCCGCTGCTGACCTACTTCAGGCGGGACTTCCACCCCGACCAGGACACCGTTGCTGAACCCGGCCAGCAAACCCGCGCCATCGCCCAGCGCTGGTTAAAAGAGCACGCGGACAGCTTTCGCACAGTTCGCTGAAGCTTTTCTGCGATGCTGCAGCACCCATATGCCACCAGGATTGCTATTTTATTGATAGCTGTTTGCGCATGGCCTGATTAGGCTATCGGGCTTTTTCTTTCAGGATTACGCTTCAACCAGCTTGCGCATCCACTCGGGCAGGGCTTTGGCCTTTTGCGCCGGGAAGTCCACCCAGATAGTGGTGGCGCCGCCAGCGGCGCAGATCACACCCGGCGTATCCGCGCGCTCCATCGTGGCCCAGCTTTCAAACGTGGTGCGCCCCGGGTCGCTCACGTACATCTTCATCAGCACGTCGCCCGGGTATTCCAGCTGCTTGTAGAAATTGCAAAAAGCGTTGACGATGACCGGGCCTTCGCCCGATGGATCGGGCTTGCAGCCAATGCCATACATCCAGTCGATGCGGATAGTTTCAAGATAGCGGAAGTAGGTGCCGTTGTTGAGATGGCCCATTGCATCCATGTCTCCCCAGCGGATGGGGATGCGCATCTCATGCACCAGCTTTTTCTTTTCGGGAATTTCAATTTTCATGATGCCAATTGCCTCTATCGATGGGCCCTGATGGAAGCCAGAATCCCCAGCGTGAACAACACGCACGCAGACAGTTGTACCGGTGTGGGCCAGTGGCCATCCCAGGCAAACGAATACAGCAGCGCAAAAATGGTTTCACTCACGATGAGCTGCCCGCACAGGCTGGCGCTGAGCCGCTGGCTGGCCATGTTCCACAAAATTGTCGCCAGCCAGGTGGAACCCAGACCGGCCAGCACGCAGAGCAGCACGAACACACCACGGTCTTCACGGCCGGCCAGCACGCTTGCGTCCGAACCCGCAAGCAGCCACATCAGCAATGCCCCGAGGCCGGTTGCCACACCCAGCCAGTTGGCCCAGTCGGTGGCATTGACTTCAGGGTGCCGCTTGAGCCAGGCTGAATTCAGGATCGCAAAAGCCGTCCAGCATACCAATGAGGCCGTCACAAACAGCATGCCACGCCAGAAATTCGTGGCCGTTCCCTGACCAGCTTCGTGGGTGGAACCCATCATGAGCGCCAGCCCTGCCAGGGTGAGCACCAGGCCGGGCAGCAGGGAAGCCCAGCGCAGGCCTTGCGGCTTGCCGAGCAACATGACCCAAATGGGAATGGTACCGATCACCAGCGAAGGCACTTCGGTGCCGGCGTCGCGAATGGCCAGCACCAGCAGCAGGTAGTAACCGCTGAACCCGAGAATGCTCATGACCAGGGCGGCCCACGCCTGCCGCGCCGTGGGCAGGCGGCGGGTGCGCCACCCCACTAGCATCACCAGCACAGCCACCACGCCGTACACCGCAAAGCGCCCGGCCGTCAGGTCAATGGACGAATAGCCACCCGCACCCATGTCGAGCATGCGCGGCGCCACAAACACCAGGCCCCACAGCGCTCCCGCCGCGAGCCCGGCCAGAATGCCCGTCAGCATCCGTCAGGCAGTGTGCGCAGTGGCTACCAGGCGCAAACCCAGCAGCCCCATCGCACCGGCGGCGGTGCGGTCTACCGCAGCCTTGCTGCGCAGGTAGGCTGCGCGCGGCACAGCGGAAGACAAAACCACCGCCACCACGGCATACCAGCCGGTTTCCATCACGAGCACACCCACAAGCACCAGCAGGGCTGCGGGCAAGGGAAACTGTGCGGGCAGCAGTGCCGCGAACACGCTGCTATACACCACCACGATCTTCGGGTTGCTCAGCTGCGTCACCAGCCCCTGGCGAAACGATTGCAGCACCGTGCGGCGCGAAGCGCCCTTGTCATCGCCGCCCATCTCCAGCGGCTGGCGCGCACCGCGCCAGATGTTGAAGGCGATCCACATCAGGTACAGGCCGCCCACGACCTTGAGCACCATGTAGACACCAGGCAAGGCGGCCAGCAGGGCCTGCAGCCCGGCCAGCGCCAACGCAGCAAACACCAATGCCCCCAGGCCCATCCCCACCGCGGCAGCCAGGCCGTCAGCACGTGAACGCGAAACCGCGATGCGCGCAACCTGCACAAAACTGGGGCCGGGACTGACCACGCCCGCCAGCAAGGCCAGGAAAATAAGGCCTATCGGGCCGAGGTAAAGCACTACCGAATCCATCATGTTGCTCTCCAGAAATTCATACGCCAAAACCGTCATCCGCCGCTATCACCGCGCCGTTGACAAAGTGGCTCTCACCACTTGCCAGCATCACAAGCAGCGCGTCCAGGTCTTGCGGTTTGCCGATGCGCTTGCGCGGCAGCATCTGCACCAGCTTCTTGCCCTGCTCGGTCTCCCAGTGGTGGTGGTTGATCTCGGTGTCAATATAGCCGGGGCAGATGGCGTTGACGTTGATGCCGAACTTGCCCCACTCCAGCGCCATGGCTTTGGTCATCTGCACCACAGCCGCCTTGCTCATGCAGTACACGCCAATTTGCGGCAGTACGCGCAAGCCGGCCATGGAGGCGATGTTGATGATGCGGCCGCCTGCATAGTTACCCGGCCCGGCACCGCGCGAACGGGCCAGCATGCGCTTGCCGACTTCCTGCGCCACGAAGAAGGCGCCCTTCACATTGGTGTTGAAGATGAAGTCGTAGTCTTCCTCGCCCACGTCCTGGATGCGCTGCGTGGTGCTCACACCGGAGTTGTTGACCAGAATGTCGATGGGCCCGACTTCCGTTTCAGCATGGGCCACGCCGGCCTTGATGCTGGCGTGGTCGGTCACATCGAGCTCAACCACATGCGCGTCGCCACCCGCAGCCTCAATCTGCGCGCGCAGGTCCTTGAGTTTGTCGAGCCTGCGGCTGGCCAGCACCACGGCCGCGCCGGCTTGGCTCAGCGTTTTGGCGAACTGCGCACCCAGCCCGCCGGATGCACCGGTCACGAGAGCGACACGCCCCGACAGATCAATGCTGTAAGCCATTAGAGGCTCCTCTCTCAATTTAAACCGCACAAAAGAGAACGACCGTTCGCATCACCGCTTTCGCGACATAAAATCCAACGCGAGACCGACAATCCTTCCTGAAAATCATTATCAGCGAGTCCCCGATGAATACCCAAGAAATTCTGGCCCAGTTCGGCCCGCGCGAAGCAATGGAATATGACGTGGTCGTGGTGGGCGGAGGCCCGGGCGGCCTGGCCACCGCCATCCGCCTCAAACAGCTCGCCGCTGAAAAGGGCACAGACGTTTCCGTGGTGGTGCTTGAAAAAGGTTCCGAGCCCGGCGCGCACATTCTCTCGGGCGCAGTGATGGACCCGAAGGCGCTGACCGAACTGCTGCCCGACTGGAAAGCGCAAGGCGCGCCATTGAACCAGCCGGTCACCGCCGACGAAGTTCTATTTCTCAGCGAGAAAGGCGCGATCAAGACGCCCGCTTTTTTTGTGCCGGACTGCTTTCACAACGAAGGCAACTACGTCATCAGCCTGGGCAATGTGGTGCGCTGGCTGGCGCAGCAGGCAGAGGGCCTGGGCGTTGAAATCTTCCCGGGCTTCGCGGCGGCCGAAGTGCTCTACAACGACGACGGCTCCGTCAAGGGCGTGGCCACCGGCAATCTCGGCATCGGCAAGGACGGTCAGCCGACCGACAACTTCCAGCTCGGCATGGAACTGCACGGCAAGTACACCGTGTTTGCCGAAGGCGCGCGCGGCCACCTGGGCCGCCAGCTGATCAACCGCTTCAAACTCGACGAAGGCCGCGACCCGCAAGGCTACGCACTGGGTGTGAAAGAGCTCTGGGAAATCGACCCGGCCAAACACAAGCCGGGCCTGGTGATTCACACCGCCGGCTGGCCCATGGACAGCGAGACTTACGGTGGTGGCTTCATGTACCACCTGGAGGACAACAAGGTCACTCTGGGCATGGTCACCGGCCTGGACTACACCAACCCTTACCTCAGCCCTTTTGAAGAGATGCAGCGCTGGAAGACCCATCCCAGCATCAGGCAGTATCTCGAGGGCGGCAAGCGCATCAGCTACGGCGCGCGCGCCATCACTGCAGGCGGCGCACTCAGCCTGCCCAAGACTGTGTTCCCCGGCGGCGCGCTGATCGGCTGCGAAGCCGGTTACCTCAATGCCGCCCGCATCAAGGGCAGCCACGCGGCCATCAAGAGCGGCATGCTGGCCGCTGAGGCCGCCTATGGAGCGGTCACCGCCGGCCGCCAGCACGATGAACTGGCCGCTTACCCCGAAGCCTATGCCAAGAGCTGGCTCGCGCAGGAGCTCAACCAGTCGCGCAATTTCAAGTCCTGGTTCAAGAAAGGCCTCTACGTCGGCGCCTTCATGACCGGCATCGAGCACTGGCTGCTGCCCAAGCTGGGCTTCAAGTCGCCGCCCTGGACCATCCACAACAGCATTCCAGACTACGCCAAGCTCAAGCCGGCCGCCGAGTGCACGCCCATCGTTTATCCCAAGCCCGACAACAAGATCACCTTCGATCGCCTGAGCTCGGTCTTTGTGTCGAACACCAACCACGAAGAACACCAGCCTGCGCACCTGACACTCAAGGATGCGAGTGTGCCAGTCAACATCAACCTGGCCCAGTACGCCGGCCCCGAAAGCCGCTACTGCCCCGCCGGCGTGTACGAGTTTGTGAAGAACCCCGACAACTCCGACCGCCTGCAGATCAACGCGCAAAACTGCGTCCACTGCAAAACCTGCGACATCAAGGACCCGACCCAGAACATCGTGTGGGTCACACCCGAAGGCGGCGGCGGGCCCAACTACAGCGGCATGTAAGCAAAGCCTCTCCATCAACGAAAGCCCGGCCTCCCCCGGGCTTTTTTCATGCGATTTTCTGCGCCGGGTCAATTCCCGGGAAATCAGCGCACTGTTCGAGCGGTTGCAGCAGCCCCTGATCTTTGTGACTTTTTGTCCTCCGCCGTTGGGATGCCAACTTCCCACAAACAGTTCAGCTGCCCGCCGGCTGGCGATTTGAATCCGTCATTCACAAGTGCTTACCGAACGATTCGAAACGCTTTGAGGCCAGCGTGACAGCTTCCCACGCACATATGCGGCTTACGCTGACATCCTTTCTCCAAGCGTCAAAGACACTCGTAACCAGCCCCTGAAAGGGAATGGTCTGGTGATGTCTGGATGCTGCCTGTCCATGCAATCCCTCACGCGAACATGTTTCAGCAGTGTTACGCCGGCGCCGTGACCCGTATCAAATCAACCCGCTGCCATGCAGCCCTTTGCAATGACCCTGAACAAACCCAATGTGCTACCCAGTGTGCTATTAACCGGTGGAGCCGGGTACATCGGAAGCCATACTTTTGTGGCGCTGGTGAATGCCGGCTACCAGCCTGTCATCCTCGACGACTTTTCCAACAGCCATCCTGCCGTTCTGCACCGGCTGCAGCAGCTGACGGGTCAGCCCGTACCCTGCGAACGCGGCAACGTACTGGACACCGATTTTGTAGCCGGAGTCCTGCAACGCTACCACTGCGTTGCGGCCGTCCACTTTGCCGGGTTCAAGGCCGTAGGGGAAAGCGTGCAACGCCCTCTCATGTACTACCAGAACAATGTTGGCGGCCTCCTGAGTTTGTTGCGGGCGATGGAAACGACGGACTGCCGGGCCGTGGTGTTTTCTTCAAGCGCCACGGTCTATGGGGACCCCGCCACCGTGCCCATCAACGAGCAGTTTCCATGCATGCCGGAGAGCCCGTATGCCCACACCAAACTGATGTGTGAAAACATCCTGGCATCGCTGCGTATTTCAGACGCAGCGTGGCGGGTCGGGGTGCTGCGCTACTTCAACCCGGTGGGCGCGCACCCCAGTGGACTGATCGGCGAAGACCCCAATGGAATCCCCAACAACCTGATGCCCTACGTCACCCAGGTGGCCGTGGGCAAACGGGCCACGCTCAATGTGTTCGGCAATGACTACCCCACACCCGATGGCACCGGGGTGCGCGACTACCTGCACGTCACCGACCTTGCGGCAGGCCACGTCGCCGCAGTCGATGCTTTGCTGGCAAGTGGCAAAAGCTTTACGGTCAATCTGGGCACCGGCGAGGGCACCAGTGTTCTCGGTGTGGTCCAGGCGTTTGAGCGGGCAAGCGGACGGCCGATTCCTTATGAATTTGCACCTCGCCGAGCCGGAGACGTCGCACAGTACTTTGCAGATGTTTCCCTGGCCGGCAGCCTGCTGGGCTGGCGCGCCACATGCACGATCGATGATATGTGCCGCGACTCCTGGCACTGGCAGCAGCGCAATCCCGAAGGCTACAGGAACACCTCTGAAACCGCTATGAACCTATCTGCATCTGAGCCCATGCGCAATAGCCCGAACGGACTCATCCAGCCGGCAGTCAGCATGTGAGCAATTCAAGTCTTGCCCCAAGAATGCGCCATGCTTTTTTGAACTCGATAAATAGCATAAAGCGCGCCATGAGCCATTCGGACTATTGTCAATTGCTGCACTGCACAACAAACTCTTTTCCTGCTTTGACAGAAGGAAAACCCTATGTTTCGAACCCTGTTTACCGCCATTTTGGCCACCTGGATTGCTTCAGCAACGGCGTCTACCAACCCGCCTGCAGCGCCCGCAGCGGTGACACCAACGGGAGCTACCGCCAAAGCGACACGTATGAAACTCCAGCCCGGCACTGAGCCCGTCAAGGTCAACACAGTCCACAATGTGGACACGGTGCGCAGTGGCCAATCCGGCCTGGGTGCCACGGCGGCGGGCGAGGCAGATACGGACGAATCCGGATGGCACCCTTACGGCACGCTTCTGGCCACATTGGCGTTGATGGGCGTGATTGCCGTTCGCCGCCATAAAGCAGAGAGGTCTTGAGGATGAGTGGCCTCGGCCGTCCGGGTGTTGCAGCGGTCAAATGGAGCGCCGTTTCCACAGCGGCACGCTTTGGGCTGCAGCTGGTGGCCCAGGTGATTCTGGCCCGCACCCTGGGGCCGGAGATTTTTGGCGTTTTTGCCATCGGCATGGTGGTACTGACATTCGCCACATTTGTCTCCGGTTTTGGCTTCAGCTGGAGCCTGTTGCAACGCACCACACTGAGTGATGAGGACGTCCGGTTTGCCTGGACGTGGCAACTGGTCGTGGGTATTGCCACCATGCTTGCGCTGTATTTTCTGGCGCCGTTGCTGTCGGCTTATTTCCGGGAGCCGCGCTCGCAATTCGTCATTGAATGGTTATCGGTGGCGTGCCTGCTGGGTGCTGCGGCAGCACCGGCTACCTACCTGCTGCAGCGTGACCTGAATTTCCGTGCAGTGGGACTGATCCAGGTCGGCAGCTATGCCGCTGGGTATGTGGCTGTTGGGGTGCCGATGGCACTGCTTGGCCAGGGTGAGGCTTCGCTGGTAGCGGCCTGGCTGGTTCAGGCGGCTGTTGTGTTTGTGGCAAGTTATGCCCTCAAGCCGCATGCGCTTCGCCCGCTGTTCTGGTATGCCGATGCAAAGTCCGCTGTCGGTACGGGACACACGGTCTTTTTGACCAATATCGTCAACTGGGTGCTCAACAACCTTGACCGGGTATTGATAGGCCGGTTGCTCAACGCGCAATCGCTGGGTCTCTATAACGTGGCTTACAACCTGGCCACGATGCCCAACACCTTGCTGCTGGGCGCTCTTCAGCCCGCGTTCCTGGCGGCGGGCGCACGCCTGCAAAACGACCGGCCACGACTGGGCCGTGCTTATCTGCAGATGCTGGCCACCATTGTGGTGCTGGGACTCCCCGCCTTTGCGACGCTTGCCTTCCTGTCGCCCGACATCGTGCGTGTGCTTTATGGGCCCGCATGGAGTGGCGCGGCCTGGGTACTGGGAATTTTGTTCCTCTGCATGCCGGCATACGTCATCTGGGGACTGTCGACACCCGTGCTGTGGAACACCGGACGCAAGCACTACGAATTTGCGCTGCAGATCCCGTTGATCGTTTTGGGCATCCTCGGTTTTTACCTTTTTGCAGGTCAGGGAATCCACATGGCTGCAGTCGTGGCGGGTGTGTTGCTGGTACTGCGCGCAGCCGTCACGGCTACGGCAGCATTCCGTGCGCTGGGGCTTGGCTGGATGGTCCTGCTGCCGGATGCCCTGCGCGGGCTGCTTCTTTGCACCGCTTGCATTTTAGGTGTGATGGCAGGTCAGCACGCAGTTACAAGGTTTGATATCCCCTTGCTCTCGCTGCTTGCCGGAAGCCTGTCCGCAGCAGTCCTGCCGGCATTGCTGCTTGCCCTGAGGCCGCAAATGCTGGGACGGGAAACCTCCGAAATGGTCATCCGGTTTGTCCCCGGACTGGCGAAGTTTTTGCGCCGTGGTGTTTCGGCACCACGTAGCGATCTTTCCAATTCCCTTGAGCAGCCACTCTAAGGAGCTATCCTGGATCAACCCATCGTTATTTCGGTTCTGGTTGCCGGTGCCATTTTGGCGGCGCTCCTGGCGACGCTGGGCATGGCGGGTGCAGTTCATGTCACGTCACGCCGTGCGCACGGGTACATGCATGTCATTTTCTACGCCATCCTGGCAATGGTGGCCCTGAACAATTTCCTCTCGGGGCGTGACCTCTCCAGCAGTGCATTTAAATTGGACGAAGTTGCAGTGGTGGTACGCCACCCGCTGGTGGCTTTGGCGCAGCCGCTGGTTTCCCTCTTGCTGCTCACGCTGGCGGGGGAACGCATCATCACGCACTGGCTTCAACGCGACAAGACGGCGCAGGCCCCCCCGGTGATGCTGATCACCTTTGTTCTTTTCTGGGCAGGCACGGTGGCCTCACCGGCTCTTCTGGGCCTGCATCCGCATGTGTCACACGATTATGTGTACCCGCTGCTCATCGGCATCGCGGCAGTGCTTGCCACCAGCATCGAAAGAGACCTCGCATTCAAGGCGGCTCGCAACGCCCTGCTGCTCTTTATGGCAGCGGGCTTGCTGCTGATCCCTTTCAAACCAACGCTGGTGCTGGACCTCTCCTATACACAGGGCCTGCTGCCTGGCGTACCGCGGCTGGCAGGGCTGGCCGCACATGCCGTGTCACTCGGCATGCTGGCTCAGCTGGGCTTGCTGTGTCTCCTCGCGCGCCCTCTGCAAAGCGTCTGGCTGAATCGCCTGGCGTGGGGAATGGGGCTTCTTGTCCTTTTTCTCGCTCAATCCAAAACAGCCTGGATTTCTTTTACCCTGTGCTCTGCTTGCATTCTTGCTGTACGCCAGGGGCCCGCGTTTCTGCGCCGCGCCACTGACCCGGTGCGGCCGGAATTCGGCATTGTCTCGTTGGTGGGGTTCATGGTTGCGGTGGCCGGCGTCACGCTGGTGCTGATGTTTGGCGATGTCGATGCGCGTCTGTCCAGCTTCTTTGACAGCGCCCAGGGCGCGCAACTCGCGTCCATGACCGGCCGCGATCAGATCTGGGCAATTGCCTACGACGAATGGCAGCGCAACCCTGTGTTCGGCTACGGACCCACCCTGTGGGATGTCAGTTTCCGTGAAAGCATCGGCATGCCCAATGCGACCCACGCGCACAACCAGTTTATGGACACGTTGTCGCGCTCCGGCACGGTGGGTGCCGCTGCACTGGTGTTGTACGCACTGGTGCTGCTGGTCCTGTCCATCCGTTATGCACGTGCCAGCGGCGGCCTATCACTGGCGTTGTTCGTGGCGCTGGCATTGCGCGCCATCAGTGAAGTGCCGCTGCTGCTCTTCGGTTACGGCCCCGAGCTCACCACCCACGTGCTTTTGCTGATGACGCTGGCGGCTGCAGCGCGCGAAGCCCATGCCCGCAGAAAGCAGCCGGCAAGCTTGCCAGAAGGCGCCGTGCCCCGCTTCGCCGGGAACTTCCATCCGTCCCCGGCCACCTCTCGAGCCCGACCATGAAATTTTCGATTGTCATTCCGCTTTACAACAAGGCGCCGTACATCAACGACACCATCGCGTCGGTGCTGGCGCAAACCTTCTCGGATTTCGAGGTCATTGTGGTCGATGACGGTTCCACCGACGGCGGTGCGGAACTGGTAACGTTCATACCTGACCCGCGGTTGCGCCTGGTGCGCCAGGCCAATGCCGGTGTTTCCGCCGCCCGGAACCTGGGAATTTCGCTGGCAAAAGGCGAATGGGTTTCCTTTCTCGACGCCGATGACTGGCACCATCCCCGGTACCTGGAAACCCTTCTGTGGACGCAGGCGCGTTACCCGCAGGTCGACACGGTGGCCACCGACTTCCTGCCGGTTCCCGACACCCACACCATGTGGCCGCCGAACTGGCCAGTGCTGGCAGATCAGCCGGAAGTGGAACTCATTACCGATCTGCCAAGGCGCTGGATGAGCGCGCCGTCGCTGTGCACCAGCGCGGTGTCCGTGCGAAACGCGCGCTTGCAGCAAATGCAGCCATGCTTTCCCTCGGGAGAGTCGCACGGCGAAGACCTGGATCTGTGGTTCCGTCTGGCAGAGAAAACCCCCGTTGCGCTGGTCCGGTCGCCCTTGATGGCGTATCGGCTGGCGGTGGAAGGCGGCCTGACGACCTACCACCCCGACCTGGCCATGCCACCGTTTCTGGAACGCATGCGAGCACGTGCACTATCAGGGGCCATGACCACTGCACAACGCCGGTCTGCACTGTGGCTTGTGGCGCAACACGAGTTGACCCTGGCGCGGCAGGCACTGGCATCCGGAAGCCGCCGTGAAGGCTTCGACTGGCTGGTGCACGCACACCGCGCGGCTACCGGAAGACGCTGGTGGCTGACGGCGGCCATGCTTTTCATGCCGGGCCAGCTTGTGAAAAACTGGCAGCTTTGGCGCACGCGGCGGACCGTTCACACCGGCAGTCCGGCCGAAGCAGGATAAAAAAATGAACTCCAAATCACCCCGCAAAATTATCCCCCTCTGGCATTCCTGCCGGGTCTCCGTGGTCATCAAGGCATTGAATGAGGAAAAACGCATCCGGGCGACCATCGAGAGTGCGCTGCGCGCTGTTTCCGCCGTGGGCGGAGAGGTCATTCTTGCCGACTCCTGCTCGACCGACAGCACAGTGGAGCTGGCATGCACTTACCCCATCCGTATCGTCCAGCTGGCCAATCCCAATGAGCGCTGCTGCGGCGTAGGCCCGCAACTGGGCTACCAGCATTCGCATGGCGATTTCATTTATATCCTCGATGGCGACATGCAGATGCAGGAAGGGTTTCTTGAAAAAGCACTCGATTTCCTGGACGCCCATGAGGATGTCGCCGGGGTCGGTGGACGCGTGGTGGAGCAAAACACCGAGAGCCTGGAATATCTGGCGCGTGGAGAACGCGCCTCGCCGCACCTGCTGCCCGGCAAGGTCGACCGACTCGACGGCGGTGGGCTTTACCGTCGCACCGCTATTGAAGCCGCAGGCTATCTTTCCGACCGTAATCTGCACAGCTATGAAGAATTTGACCTGGCCATCAGGCTACGCACTCTCGGCTGGCACCTGTGGCGCTTGCCGGTGGATGCCGCAAACCATTTTGGCCACGATGCGCCGCCCTATCGCTTGTTGATGCGGCGCTGGAGCACCCGATATATCTGCGGGCTAGGCGAGTTGGTCCGCGCTGCCGCAGGCCAGCCCCGACTGCATCTAGCACTGCAGGGCTTGCGGGAACTGCGCCTGTACCTGGCCGTCCTCGGCTGGTGGGCTGTCATGGCCAGCCTGGTATTCTGGCCGGTGTCGGCGCTCCTGCGCATGGCGTTCTTTTGCATCATCGTCACGGCGCCGGTGTTGCTGATGACCTGGCGAAAACGGTCTATCACCAAGGCGCTCTATTCGGTGATCTCATGGTGCTTCAATGCCGCGGGCCTCGTACGCGGCCTGCTTCGCCGGCAACGCCCGGCTGGCGAGGCCATCGCGAGCCGCATACTCAAGGACTTCGCAGTGGCGCCCCGCCAGGCATTTCAGGGGAGCGCCCATTGATCGCCCCCGATGGAAGCCCGCAGAAGCAGCAGGCGACGCAGCAATTCACGGGCGTACAAATTCTGAGGTTTGCCGCGGCCATGCTTGTCGTGGTCATGCACATTACCCAGGCCATCTCCATCCACATCGGCGGAACCGGCCCAACCCGTTATTGGGCAGACGGCTCTGCAGGAGTGGACATCTTTTTTGTCATCAGCGGTTTTGTCATGGCCATGTCAACGTCGGCACTGCCTTCCGACGCAGCGTCGCGAGTCAATGCCGCCTGGGTGTTCATGCGAAGGCGCTTGCTGAGAATCGCACCGCTTTACTGGTTCTATACCTTGTTGAAGGTCGCCCTGTTGCTGGCCTTGCCGACCCTCGCATCCCGCGCGTCCGTGGAGCCGGGGCACCTGGCCGCCTCCCTTTTGTTCATCCCGGCCGTGAGCCCCTGGGGCCTTGTATTGCCCACGCTGCCCGTCGGCTGGACGTTGAATTTTGAAATGCTTTTTTATGCCGTTTTTGCGGCAGCCATTGCCCTGGGTGCACCACGCATCCGGTTTTGTTTGCTGGTTTTTCTGCTGATTTTCACAGCGGGTCGTTATGTACCGGACTCGGTGGTGCTGGGCTTTTACGCCCAGACCATTGTTTTCGAGTTCATTCTTGGTGTCAGCATTGCTTATGCCTTTTTGCATTTTCGGCATGCATCGCCAGGAGCCGGCCTGATCGTCATGGCCGCTGGCGTGATGTTCATGTTCATCCCTGACTGGGGACACTCGGCCGACCGTTTTGCCACATGGGGTTGCGGTGCTGCGCTGGTCGTCCTTGGGTCGGTCTGGGCTGAGCCATGGACCTTGCGCGCGCCGCTGGCCTCCCGCCTGTCCTTTCTGGGCGACGCGTCCTATTCCATCTATCTCTCGCACACCTTCGTGGTGCCTGCCGGTGTGCTGGCGCTTAAAAAGATAGGTGTGCAGGACAGCCTGGCCATTGTGCTTGCCGTGGGCGCGGCCGTCGTTGTTGCCGGCTGCATCTCATATATGTGGCTGGAGCGTCCCATGACCGCATTCTTCAAGCGCGCACTCTTTAGAAAGCCCGGCCTTTCTTATCAAGGTACAGCAAAGTAATTATGAGAAGTGAATCGCTACCGCATTCGGCCGCACGAGAACGCGAGGGACGCTATATCTACCTGGCGTGTCCCTGGACGCCCAAAGGCGGCGGCATGTTCAAGGTCGCGGACTACCTGATTCAGGCCCAGGCGTTTTCAGCCCCTGCCGATGCAGCGGAGCTCCGCCCGCTTGACACCCGCGGCGGCGCCAACGCGCTGTATTCACTTTGGGTGCTGGCTACTGCCATGGCCAGAATAGTGCGCGGAAAACTCAATGGCCGGCTGGCGGGTGTCCACGTGAATATGGCCGAGCGGTTGAGCCTCTTTCGCAAGAGCGTGATCATCATGGTCTGCCGCGTCCTCGGTATTCCGGTGGTGCTTCATTTGCACGCTGCGCAACTGCACCATTTCTACCGCTCGTTACCCCGTCCGCTGCAGATGCTGACACGCTGGGTATTTTCATTGCCGGCCAGTTGTGTGGTGCTGGGATCATCAGCACGGCGCTTTGTGGTCGAAGAGCTCGGCGTGCCGGCCAGTCGCGTAGAGATCGTGATCAACGGTGTTCCCGAACCCACCCATGCACGGCGCATAGCCTCGGAGCAACCCGTGCAGCGCGTGCTTTTTTTGGGAAACCTGTCGGAGCGCAAAGGGGTATCGGATCTTTTGCAAGCGCTGGCGCTCCCGGGATTTGATGCTTCACGAACCGAAGTGATCCTGGCCGGCGGCGGTGACATTGAAGCCTACCGGATAAAAGCAAAGCAGCTGGGCATTGAAGCGCTGCTTGATTTTGCCGGCTGGTCCGATCAGCAACAGGTCGCACGCCTGATGGCTCGCGCCGATGTCCTGGTATTGCCTTCCTACGACGAGGGTTTGCCGCTGGTCATCCTGGAGGCTATGGCCAACGGCGTTGCGGTGGTCTGCAGCCCGGTCGGCGAAATACCTTCCGTGTTGACCGATGGCGTCAATGCTTGCTTTGTGCAGGCTGGTGACGCGGCCGGTATTGCCAAGAGCCTGCAGCGGGTGCTGAACGAGCCTGCTCTGAGGACTTCACTGGAGCGCAACGGCCGGACACTTTACGAACAGAACTTTTCCCTTGCCCGTTTCTTTGCCAGCGTTGCACGCATCCACCAGCGAAATTTCGGCGTGGCAGCCCAGCCGCTGCGCACGGCCAAATCTATCCCGGATAAGCACCTATGATCATGCAGGCCAATGACATTCAGGGCGGCAGCCGCCTTCAGGCGGACGTCTGCGTAGTGGGTGGCGGCCCCGCGGGTATTGCATTGGCGCTCACCTTGTCGGAGCAAGGGCATTCTGTGCTGCTGCTTGAGTCGGGCCAGCTGCAGGCGGACGCCCCCACCCAGTCGCTCTGCGAAGGAGAAGTCGCGGACGAACGGCTGCACAGCCCACCCGGTAAATACCGCCAGCGGCGCCTGGGAGGCTCCACAGCGATCTGGGGCGGACGCTGCATGCCCTTCGACCCGATTGACTTCGAGACCCGCAACTACATTCCGCACAGCGGGTGGCCACTGTCTTACGAAGACCTGCTGCCCTACTACCCGCGTGCCAACGCCCTCGCGGAAGCCGGGCGGTTCATTTATGACGCTAGTGACGCCCTGGAGCCGGAAACCGGCCCGATGATTGCGGGGTTCGACAGTTCGCGCGTGCTGACCAATGGGCTGGAGCGGTTTTCCTGCCCTACGCATTTTGGCAATCGCTATGCGCGGCGGCTTGAGCTGGCTCCCAATGTTCAAGTACTGCTGGGAGCCAACTGCACTGCAGTGCGGCTGCACGCCGAGGGAAAATCCGTACGGGAACTCGAGGTACGCACCCTGTCGGGGACACACTTCTGGGTGACTCCCACCACCACCGTGCTGGCCATGGGCGGGCTCGAAACGGCACGTTTGTTATTGGCGTCGCGAGACGTCGTTCCGCAAGGTGTCGGCAACCAGCACGATGTGGTGGGGCGCTACTACATGTGCCACATCGCAGGGAATGTCGGCATGCTGACTGTTCATGGGCCCGTCAGCAATGTACGGCACGGCTATGAAATTTCACCGGAAGGCATTTATTGCAGGCGCAGGCTGTCTGTGGCCGCACACGAGCAAAAGCGCCTGGGCCTTGCCAACGCGGTCGCCCGCCTGCACTTCCCTCGCATCACCGATCCCGCGCACCACAACGGTGTGTTGTCCGGACTGTTCCTGGCGCGCAAGCTGATCAGCTACGAATACGGTAAACGGCTCAACGATGGCCATGCCCCCACGGCAGGGATTTACGCCCGCCACCTCCTCAATGTAGTGGCCGATCCTCTGGACACTACGGCTTTCCTGGCCCATTGGCTGGCCAGGCGCTCTTTCGCTGAACGCAAATTCCCATCAGTGATTCTGCGCAACCGCACCAACCGCTTCAGCCTCGAGGTTCATGGCGAGCAAATACCCCAGGCCCACAGCCGTGTCACACTTGCCGGCACCGTCGATGCGCTGGGTATGCCCCGCCTGAAGGTGGACTGGCGCTACAGCCAGGCCGATATCGACTCCGTCCGCAAAACCCTGGACGTGATGGCTGAAGAATTCGCGCGCAGCGGGAAGGCCCACTTCGACTACAACCGCCACACCCTTGAGGAGGACCTCGTGCGCTTCGGTGCCTACGGGGGACACCACATCGGCACCGCACGCATGGGCAATGACGTGCGCACCAGCGTGGTCAATGCCGACTGCCAGGTTCACTCGGTGCACAACCTGTTTGTAGCCGGAAGCGCCGTTTTCCCTACGTCAAGCCAGGCCAATCCGACTTTGACCCTGATTGCCATGTCGCTCCGGCTGGGCGACACACTGTCGCATCGCTTGCGTGCAGAGCGGACGCCGATCCAGCTGAAGGAGGCCGCATGAAGGTGCTGGTATTGGGAGGGTCGGGCCACATCGGCAGGCGCCTGCTGGAAATGCTGCACAGCACTTCGTGGGCGATCCCCACGGGCGCGTCCAGACAGAAGAATCCTGCGAACGGCACGGAAAATTTGCGGGCCTCATGGCTGGAACTGGACACCCGAGACGCCGGGCAACTTGCGGTGGCATTAAAAAACTTCGATGCGGTTGTTAACTGCGTGGCGGGCGATGCAGCTTCCATTTCCGAAGGCATGCGCACGCTGGTTGACGCCGCGCTCAAGGCAGGCAGCCCGCGCATTGTTCATTTGAGCACCATGTCGGTCTACGGCCCTGCAGAAGGCCTGACCCGTGAGGACGCACCCCGTGATCCCGGCCTGGGCTGGTACGGCCGTGCCAAGTGCGAAGCGGAAACCAGCCTGGAGGAATTTGTACGCCGCGGCGGTGAAGCCATGATTTTGCGCCCGGGCTGTGTTTTTGGCCCCGGCAGCGAACTCTGGGTCGGACGCATCGGCCGATGGCTTCAGTCCGGGCGTCTTGGCGACCTTGGCACCGCAGGCGATGGTTGGTCCAATCTTGTCCACGTGGACGACGTTTGCCAAGCTCTGCTGGTTGCGCTGCAGCTGCCGGTGGCTCCAGGCGAGTTGCCGGCTTTCAATCTGGCTGCGCCGGACAGTCCTCGCTGGAACGACTACTTTGTCGACCTGGCTCTCGAAATCAGGGCAACGCCGGTGAAACGCATCGGCGGGCGCCAGCTGAGCGTGGACTCCTGGGTAGGTGGCCCGCCACTCAAGGCAGCTGAGCGGGCTTTGAAATTGCTTGGCAGCAATGGCTGGCGGCTACCCGATGCGTTGCCACCGGGATTGCTCCGTTTGTGGTCGCAGCACATTCAACTCGACTCGCAGGCAGCAACGGAACAATTGGGATTGGCGTGGACACCTTATCGCACCGGCGTGCATGACTCGGCCCGGTGGTTCTGTACCGGGGCATCAGCCAGTGGCCAAACCATGGAAAAAATAGCATGCCTTCCCTGAAAGCCGATATTCACCGCAAATTTGGACGATCCGACGGGCATCTGGCGTTGAAAGGCGCCCTTCTGGATCCGGCATTTCGCGTGGTTGTCACCTTGCGTCTTTGCCAGACAGCCCAGCAACTTCCGCCTGCATGGCGCTGGCTCGCGATGATTCCCGCACAGCTGCTGTACCGGCTGACGAGCCAGCTGGCAGGGATCGAAATACCATGGCGAACCTCTATTGCGCCGGGGCTTGCTCTTACCCATGGCCGCGGCATCGTCGTCAACGCGAACGCACGTATCGGCAGCAACGTCACGTTGTTTCATGGCGTAACGATCGGGCAGCGGGACTACATTGACAGTGAGGGCCGGCGGAACACCGTTTACCCGGTGGTTGAAGACGATGTATGGATCGGCCCGCATGCGATTGTGGTGGGCGGCGTGACCGTGGGGAAAGGCAGCAGAATTGCCGGAGGAGCGTATGTCTTTGAGAGCGTCCCCCCTTACAGCGTGGTGATGGGCAATCCCGGGCAGGTTGTTAAAACCAACTGCACACCCGATGTGGATAACCGCTACGTTCCGGTAGCCGTAGACGAAGAAAACCAGCACTCGCGACCGCAACGTCAATCGCTGGCGGTGAATGCCGGATCAGCGTCGGTTCAGCGAGGCCAGGCGCAAGGCCCGGGTTAAGAATAGCGGATTGCCTATAACGTAGCGCTGAAACAACCGGCGCGGCTCCAGCGCCAGGCGAAACAACCACTCCAGACCGACCCTCTGCATCCACATCGGCGCACGCGGTGTTTTCCCGCCCAGAAAGTCAATGATGGCTCCGCCGCAAACGATCAGGCAGGGAAAGTCCAGCAAGGCACGCAACCCGGCCGCCACTTCTTCCTGCCGGGGCATACCCATGCCGAGCACGATCAGCGCCGGTTGATGCTGAACTGCCAGCAGGGCGTATGCCTCAACATCCAGGAAACCATCGGCTGCAATGAGCTGGCTATGGGGAGCCAGTTCTTGCTGCACACGCAGCCGGCCCTTGGCCAGATAGGGGTCACGCGTACCGAACAACGCAATGCGGCGGCCGTCAAACGCCCGGATCAGTTGCGGAATGAAGTCCGTCCCATTGAGATTGAGGCCGGGCCGCATACGCAGCAATTTAAACAGCGTTGCCATGCCGGAACCGTCCCTGAGCACCAGGTCGGCCGAACGCATTGCCTCAAAAAAAGGAACCGACGCCACCATGGAATTCATCGCATGAGCGTTGGCGAAAGCCAGTACCTGTGGCCTGACAGGATGGCTAAGGGACGCCAGCAGTGCCTGACTGTCGACAGGGCTTTGCACCCGCTCAATCTTTTCTACCAGCAGCGACCAGCGCTGGCGCCAGTCGGCAGGGCTGTCATGGGAAGAGCTTAGCAAGGCCCCACCCGTCCAGCCTGCGGCATGACAAAATCGTGAACATGTTGAACACCGTAACCCCCGGCAATCCCCTGCGTACCCTTCGCATCCTCGCGGGCATGAGCGTCGTCCTGACGGCCACAGCGCTTTACACTCTTGGCGCGCAGCCAATCGCCGTTGGGCTGTTCCCTTCGCCCTGGGACAAACTGGCGCACCTGCTTGTCTTCGGCATGGTAGGCGCGGCTGCCGGTGTTGCAAGCGGAACGCGCGGCTGGCGCATGGCGCTTTGCTGCGTAGCCAGCGCCGTCACGGTAGGTGCCATGGATGAGTTGCATCAGGCTTTCCTGCCGGGCCGGGCAGCCAGCTGGTATGACCTGGCAGCGGACGCTGCGGGTGGATTTCTGGGGTCCGCCGCACTTGGGGCCGCCTACCAGCTGCGGGTTGGTCGCTTCGTCAAGCATCGTTAAGCACGGAGCCCACCAAAGCCACCCCAAACTCCCGCAGGCTGTGAGTGAAACGGGTCATTTGCGGCATGGAACTCATGTTCTGCCTCGCCACAACCAGAGCAGCCCCTGCGCGGACGGCCACCGTGTGCGCATCGGCACATTCGCTGGCAGGCGGTGTGTCGATGATGATGACGTCAAAGTCCTCGCCCAATGATTGCAACAGTTTGGAAAACTCCTGCCGCCCAAGCAGCTCCTGCGGATTAGGCGGAATGACCCCCGCAGGCAGTACCGACAGATCCTGCAAGGCCGGTATGCTGATGACCGCTTCCGGCCCGGCGCGGCCAGCGAGCATGTCAGACAGGCCCGCAGTCGCCCCAAGGTTAAAGAGCTGGTGTTGCCGTGGCGTCCGCATATCCGCGTCGACCAGCAAAGTACGCTCCCCCAGCTGTGAAAACACGATGGCCAGGTTAGCCGCGATGTAGCTGCGCCCTTCTTTCGCTCCGGCGCTGACAATTGCCAACCCCCGGCGCTCGGCCCCGGTGTCAAACCAGCGCAACATCAACTGGCTGCGCAGCGCACGCAACTGCTCAACCGGCTGGCTGCCCGGCTGGTACGCCGCCACCAGCTCCCGGCTGAGCTTGGTTTCATTGGCAAGATAGGGATAGTCAAACTGGACCGAGAGGGCAAAACGCACATCGTCGTCGCTCAGCAGGCCCAGGGCCTTGCCGGAATCACCAAAGCGCAAGCCACGGTCCCGTTGAAAATGGAGGATACGTTCGGCATCCGGCGGCGACAGCCGACCTGCGTCCACCAGGATTGTCCCCATGGAGCGGCCGGCACCCGTGGCCGGTTTGCTGGGAACCGTCAGGGGAACCGACCGTATCGTCGGGGCGTTGTTTCTATTCATGCTGTCCCTCCATTGCCTAGCATCAGGCGACGCGAACCGGGAAGCCTGCCGCTTCCTCCATCCGAAGAAATGCTTGCCAGCACAGGCAGGCCCAATATCTGCACCAGGTCTTCGGCAGAGCGCACGCGGCGATTGGCCAGTTCCAGCAGCAATCCGCATGCAATGCCGAGCAACGTCCCGCCAAAAGCAGCGACCAGCAGATTCACCAGCAGTTTCGGGCTCGAAGGGTTGACAGGAGGCGTTGCCATGTTCAGCCGCACAACATTGGTCTGGTTGCTCAGGCTCTGAAGACGTGTCTGCGATGCACTCTGGCTGACAGCCTCAAAAGCGCGCTGGGCCGACTCGACATCACGGCGATATACATTGAGTTCGTCCCGTTGCTTGTTCAATTCGAGCACACGCGCTTTCTGTGCGCCTACCGCGGCCTGCAGTTCACGCTCCCGGTCCTTGCCCACGCGGTAGGTTGTTTCGATGGACGCTGTGATGCGCGCAGTCTCGGTTGCCAACCGGCTTTTCACAGCGGCCAGTTCGGATTCAGCGCGTTGCCGCTCAGGGTGATTAGCCCCGAGGCGCACACTGATTTCCTGTACCTTGGCCTCCAGCCGCGAAAGATCGGCCTTCAGGCCGTTAATCAGCGGGCTTTGCATGACTTCAGCGACGGTATCTCCGCGGGAGCTGCGTTTGCTCTGACTGTCGGTAGTCTCGCCCTGCACAGTCGTCAGCTGCGAGGAAATTTCCCCCAGCTTCGCGGTCTCGTAGTCCACACGCTCGTCGCTGCTGACAATACCGGCCTTCTGCTGGTACTCCGACAGGCGCGCCTGGGCTTCTTCAAGCTTCGCGCGGGAAGCCTTGGTTTGGTCATCAAACCATTCGGCATAGATCTTGGCAGGCTCTGTTTTTAGCGACAGATTGGTATCGAGATACGCCTGGGCAAAGGTATTGGCCGTAGTGGCGGCGACATCCGGATCGCTGCCCTTGTAGGTGATGTTGATCACGTTGCTTTCACGCGCTGGCCGCACATCCAGGCCCTTCTGCAGGGACTCAGCCAGCCAGCTCTCAAGCGACCCGCGTCCATCGGTGGCCTCAAGCCAACGGGCTTTGGTGCGCGGATCTTCATCCAGCTTGAGCATTTTCACCACGCGCTGGGCCACACGGTCACCGCCGATGATGTCCACCTGTGTCGCCATGTAGCTGGGTGCGACCAGGCCGGGCAAGGCCGCGCCGCCGGCAACCGGATCAGGTGAACGCACGTCAACCAGTACGGCGGCCTGGGCGGTGTACTTGCGGGGAAGCGCCAGGCTCACGGCCAGCGCGGCCAATATGGCCACCAGCATGACGAGCACAACAACCCGATAACGGGCTCGCAGGATCAGCAGGAATTGATGGAGTGTCATGATTTAAAAGAGGCTTTCACGAACATAAATCACATCCTCGGCGCGAACGGGGTCAGTGAGCCGGGGGGTTGTTTCCACGACCTTCCCCGCCGCGTCGCGGCGATGCAGGCGCAACCGGTTTTCGCTGCCGCGCACCGTGGGGCCGCCACCCTGGGCCAGCGCCTGCATCACGGTCATGCCCCGCTCGATGCGGTATGGTCCGGGACGTTGCGCTTCGCCGTAGATATAAAACACCGGTGCCTTGTTGACATACAGCGTGTCTCCGCCCGCCAGCACAATGTCTTCATCTGATTTCTCGTTCAGAAAGAGTGCCGGAATATCAATCACTTTCCGAAACGGCTTGCCCTCACGCTGGCCGGTCAGGATCAGTACATCGTCACCCGTGGGGGTCACACCGCCGGCAGCAGCCAGCATGTCGCTGACACGGGTGTTGAATGTTTCCAGGGGGAAACGGCCCGGGCGGCTTACCTGCCCCAGCACGGCGACCTGATTGCCCCGTACCTGCCGCAGGACGATGTTGACCTGCGGCACCTTGACGAAACCGCCGGTGCGCAAAGCGTCTGCAATCTTCTTCTCGGCCTCTCCAATCGTCAGGCCGCCCAGTTGAACGCTACCAATCAGGGGGTAGCTGATCACGCCGCTTTCAGATACCCGCGCGTCGACCGAGAGGTCCGGACTCTGGTACACCTGCACGCCAATGGCATCCCCAGCACCCAGGCGATAGTCCTGGTTGGCCGGCACAGCCGCCGCTCCGGCTGCAGCCGGCGCCACAGGCGCAACCGGAGCCGTCACTGCAGCAGACTGATTTGGTGCAGCCGGCTGGGCGAATGCGGGGGCCGTCATCGCCAGAAACAAGGCCAATAAGACCGGGGGAAAGTTACGAATCATGAATTTCATCTTGTTGTCGCCTTTTCGGAAAGCAAAATGTCTGTTAAGGACGCCGCAGGCCGAGGCCACGCCGGCGCGTGAAAGCGGAGTTGGTTGAAGGATTCCATCAAAAGCTCGCTTGGGCTGAAAGACCAAAGGCATTGCTGGTGTAGTCAAAACCCGGCTCGGTGGATTTGCGCCTGTCGCGCTGCACTGAAGCTATCAACTTGAGGGCACGCAGCGCCTGCCACTCAAGCGCCAGGGAAACCAGATTGGTCGTGTCGTGGCGGTCCGTTGCGGCAAAGCCCGGCAAAGGCCCCCGGAAGTCACGTGCGCCGTGGTCGTAGCGCAGGCGAACGGCCGTCTTCTCGCTGGGCTTCCAGGTCGGCGCGATAAAGAAGCGATAGCCTTCGTAATAGCTGGCTGTAGAAGTCTGATAGCTGCCCAGTTCCCGCACCAGGCCTCCGGCAAGACTTGTCTTTGCCGTGATGTTCCAGGTCGCATCAAGCTGGCCGGTAAAACCCGAAAAATCCCGCGCAGCCAATCCATCGTGCTCGCGGTCCAGATGGGACAAGCGTGCCCGCAGGGTGGTTTTTCCGGTCGGCGCCCAGTCCAGCCGGACCTCATGCTCGGTATCCGTGAAGCTGCCCGCGAACGTTGACGACGGCACCCGGCCCGGATAGTCGCCGTTGCCTCGCTTGTAGCGATAAGCCATGGAAGTGTTCGACGGGAAGACATAACGTACGCCGCCCTCAGCACCACGAATCCTTGAGTCCCCTTCAAAAGTGAAGGGCTGGCTGCTAGTGCTGGTGCGTTCGAAAAGCCCGCCAACCAGCCGCCACGCACCATCGAGCTCGTATTCCGCATCAAACACGGTCGAGCGGTTGGTCCGGCGATTGAGTTGCCCGGAGTTCTGGACGTCGGCCGTGTTGTCGACAAATTCCCGCCGGTCGGAGGTCAGGTTGCCATGCAGGGCCGGCGTAAAACTCCAGCGCCAGGCGGCCGCGTAATTCACTGCTGTGAAATCGAGATTGGAGAAGCGGCTGTAGTGATGGTCTTCGACCCCAGCGTCGAGCTCAAACCTCTGAAGCCCGAAAGGCTTGTTTACCTTGAAGCCTGCTGTCGTCACTGAAACTGTGTCCGCGCGGTCCGTGGTCCCTATCAGTGCCTGGGAATTCGCCGTGTCGGACAGCCGGAAGACGTTGCTATCGTGCGTGACGGATTGCCCTGCCTTGAACTGAAGGGTGTCAAGGTCATCGGCATGCGCCGACAGGGGAAACAGACTCAACAACAGGAGCGGGATGGGAAGGAGATCGCGGTGGGGCATTGGCTGTCCTTTTTTTCTTTTTTATTTAGTAAGCCGCACTGTCCTTGAAGACCAGGCGGATCGTTTTCAGAATGATGAAAAAATCGAGCTGCAGCGACCAGTTGCGCAGGTAATCCAGGTCGCAATCGATACGCGACTGCATCTTGTCGAGCGTGTCGGTTTCGCCGCGCTGCCCATTCACCTGAGCCCAGCCGGTAATGCCGGGCCTGACCTTGTGGCGAACCATATAACCCTTGATGAGCGAGCGGTACATCTCGTTGTGTGCCACGGCGTGCGGACGCGGCCCGACGATGCTCATGCGCCCTTGCAATACATTGATGAATTGCGGTAATTCGTCGAGTGAGGTTTTGCGCAGGAAAGCGCCCAGACGGGTGATCCGCATGTCATTCTTGCGGGCCTGTTGAATGGTGCCACCGTCTTCGGTAACAGCCATGGACCGGAACTTGTAGACCAGAATCTGCTCACCGTCCAGGCCATAGCGCCGCTGCTTGAAAATAACAGGCCCGGGAGAGTCAAGCTTGACCATGATCCCGATCACCAGCATGACCGGGAAAATCAGCAACAGGATCAACAGCGACAGAGCAATGTCGCTGGCCCGCTTCAACACACCGCTGACACCCCGGAATGGCGTATCGCAGACAGATATCACCGTGACCCCGCAGACCGAATCGCTGCGGCCTTGTATCAGGTCGGTAATAAACATGTCGGGGACAAAATAAATCGACGCTGTGGTGTCCTTCAGGCCATCAAGCACCTGCAGGATGCGCGGCCGCGATGCCATGGGCAAGGACAGATAAATAAACTGGATACGATGCTGCTTGACGTAAGCCGGAAGGTCGTCAATTTTTCCCACCAGTTGGTAGTCGTCCTGTGACTCCCTGCGGTCTTCCCCGCGGTCGTCGAAAAAACCCTTCAAATCAATGCCCGAATACGCCGAGCCCGTGATGTGCCGGGCCAGAGAAACGCCCTGCTCGTTCATGCCGACAATGACAGCACCCCGAACCGCCCCCTGCAACTTCAGCAACTGCGGAGCGGCAGCACGCAGGGCCACATGCGCACCGGCCTGGGCAACCGGCGCGACCCATAGCCAGTTAACCAGTACTGTCATGGAAAATTTATAAAAATATTCGGTGGCCAACCCCGTCAGCAGCAACAAGCCTGCAATCCATATCCAGTGAAATGCAATTTTCGAGAACACCTTCCACACAGGCAAACGCAATTGGGAAGTACCGGGAAACGTCAGCGAAAACACGATGACCGACAAAATCAGATAGGCAGGACGCACCGACCCTTCAAAGAACAAAGCCAGCCCCCAAAGCGAGAACACCAACACCAGAGGATCCAACGCGGCTTCGACTGCGGTGAAAAGATGACTCCGACCCAACCCCATGGAGCGGGGTTCGCGCCGGTTAAGCCATGCTGAGGCTGAGTTGAGCGGGTTGACATCATCCATGCAAGCTCACCCGCGTAATCCTGGAGACAGCCTGGGCCCGGTTAAATACGTTGAGCTTCTGGAATATGCGCTGCATGTGATTCTTCACCGTGTAGCCACTGATGTTGAGGATGGTTCCGATCTCTGCATTGGTTTTGCCCATGGCGACCCAGGCCATGATTTGCGTTTCACGTTCGCTCAGGCCGGACGCGTCGTCGGCTCCGTTGCGCACCATAACTACAGCTTGCGGGTGCTGCTGTGGTAACAGCGCCATCTGCCGCAGCGCGTTATCAATGGCAGGCATCAGCATCCTCATGGCCTTCAGCCCAGACTCCCTGGGAATCTCATCTGCACGAAAAAACGCATACAGACAGTCCTGGTGCGCCCTTTCGTCATGCATCGCGTGAACGAGCACCGAGCGCATGCCCGCCAGGGTACGGGTGAAGGATCCCGGCAAGCTCGCATTGCCCAGCAAATATTCGAACTGGCTGAAACTGAGGAGGCAGGGTTCCCCGCCGGCCGCCACCCAGTGGTCATGAAGCCGGCCAAGCAAAAAGGGCACGCCGTCGGTACCGTCAGCATAGGAACGCACGCCAGGCAGTTCAGAAAGAATGTCGTGCTGGATAACGCCTTCCTGAAAGTCGCCCCAGCCCACCATCAGAATGTCATGTGGAAGGAAATACTGGACGTCACCGCGCAACCATTCGAGCAGGTCGGCGTGCCGGGTGATGGCCGTAGCCTGAGTTATCAGCGCCGCATAGTGCGCAGGATCTTCGCTAAAAAGCGGAGCGTGAGATTTCATGCCTTGATATCACTTCCTGTGTTTTGTTCTGCCCGTTGCTTGCGTGTGCAAGCGCGGCAGAAGGGGCCCACTGAGAATCGTTTAGCTTGGTATAAGTCGCAATACCAAAGACGGCACAGTTGATGTAGGAACAAGACGACTCAGTGTAGGGTGGCAGGCATGCAATTGAGATGTCAGACCCCGCGCGTATTGGTTGCAACTACGTAACAGCTGTGCGCTTGATGGCAGTTGCTTCGCAAAACGATACGGCTTGCAACAGTTTGCTTTCTTTTGGCGCAAGGCCGTTGCCGCTATTGACTACGCTGCGCACATAATTTGTGCACGCAGTTGCGGTGAGCAAGACAGCAAAGAGGCAAGAAGAGGAACGCAAGGCCGATGACCGGTAAAAAAATGAAGCGCAGTATTGAAGTGGATACGGTAAGAGGCATCGCCTGCATCTTGCTGGTTCTGTTTCACGTAGTAGGGGATACGCCCTCAGTGGGCCTGAAGGTTCCGGAGGGGCACTGGCTGCAGATGTTCAATGAAGGGTTGGCCTATATCCGCATGCCGCTCTTCTCTTTCATCTCAGGCTATGTGTATGCATTTCGCCCCTATGAAGGCAATGCTGCTGAGTTCATCAAAGGCAAGGTCCGGCGGCTGCTGCTTCCCCTGATTACGGTGGGAACTATTTTTGCCGTCGTGCAGGCCTTCACGCCAGGCGCCAACTCATCGGTCAGTCAGTGGTGGCTCCTGCACATTGAGCCCGTGGGGCATTTCTGGTTTCTTGAAGCGCTTTTTATTGTCTTCCTGGTCGTCCTGCTGCTGGAACACTTCAACGCACTTTCTACTGCGGCCGGATTTGCGGTGGCCTGGGCACTCAGCGCGGTGCTGTTTGACTACTTCAGCCCACCCAACTATTTCGCCGCCCGCGGCGCCGTTTACCTTCTGCCTTTTTTCCTGGCCGGGCTTGCCTGCAAACGCTTTGACATCGGGACGCCAAAGGCCCGGCTTGTGGCAGCGGCAGTATTTATTTGCGCCGCTACCGGGGCCATGCTTTTTCCGCAATTTTCCGAGCAGGGAAGTTCTGTCGCCGCGCTGGCGCTCGGTGTCTCAAGCGCCTTTCTTCTTTTGCGGAGTGGCTGGAGTTTCGCGCCCCTGGCCTACATTGGGTCCTTCTCATTTGCGATTTACCTGCTGCATGTTTTTTTTACGGCCGCGAGCCGTATCGCCTTCAGGAAACTGGGTATCACGGACACCTATGTCCTGATGACGCTGGGACTCGCCGCCGGGATTGCCGGTCCCGTCGTAGCCGCGCTGCTCATCAGCCGGCATGCAGGCCTGAATCTGTGGCTGCTGGGAACTGTGCCGGGCAAGCCGAAAACCAATCCGAAGCCCGTGGTAGCAACCTGAAGGATCGGGGCTCGGGCCAGCGGCCCGTTTCATTCCGGCGCCAAGCCGCTCACACTGGCGGCGTCTTGCCCAACCAGTCACTCTGCCGCCGCAGCGAATCCTGAACGGCTCGAACACTCGGAGCAGGAGCCGCGCCGCCGGAGTTGCACGATGTCTTTTCTCCGAGCACCTTCCAACCCGGCACCATCTGTCTGCGTGGAACGACTCCTCATTCGAACTAAACTGCCTGACGTACCGCAGGCAACCGGATCGGTGCGGGCATGCAGGCGAGCAAGCAACAAAAAGATGGAGACAACATACCCATGAATATCGTCATCACCGGTGGCGCCGGGTTCCTCGGGGCCAGGCTGGCCCGGCAACTTCTGGACGCGGGGCAATTGACCCTCGCGGGCAGCGCACCGCAAACCATCCGGACAGTGACGCTGGTTGACAGGGTGGCGCCGCCCGTCGCGCTGACTGCGGACAACCGCATTCGTACCGTCACCGGCGATCTGAACCAGCTGCTGGAAGACGGCCGCCAGCAAGCACCCGTGGTGACGGAAAAAGACACGCTGGTATTTCATCTGGCGGCGGCAGTCAGCGGTGAATGCGAAGCGGACTTCGACCTCGGCATGCGCAGCAATGTCGACGCCACGCGCGCGCTGCTGCAGGCATGCCGTGCCCTGAAAACATCGCCCACCGTCGTATTCGCCAGTTCGCTTGCGGTGTTTGGAAATTCACCCGAGCAACCACTCCCGGCTGTCATCGATGACAGAACGCTGCCCACACCGCAGAACAGCTACGGCATCCAGAAATTCATCGGTGAACAACTGGTGGCGGATTACGCGCGCAAGGATTTCATACGCGGCCGCAACGTACGCCTGATGACCGTGAGCGTGCGGCCCGGAAAACCCAACGGTGCGGCATCAAGCTTTCTCAGCGGCATGATCCGGGAACCCCTTGCAGGAACGAGGGCACAGTGCCCTGTCTCTCCCGAAACGGCCGTGGCTCTTGCGTCACCCGGCCGTACGGTTGAGGGGTTGATTCGCGCTGCGCAAGCCAGCGACATCGAATGGGGTGCCCGCACAGCCGTCAATCTGCCGGCCCTCAAGACCACGGTCGGCGAAATGGCGCAAGCCCTGGCACGGGTGGCAGGAAAGGACGTGGCGGATTTGATCGACTGGGTGTACGACCCTGTCATCGCAAGAATCGTGGGCAACTGGCCCGCCGATATCGACGCAGCACGCGCACGGTCGCTAGGCCTGCTGCCTGACAGCGATTTTGAAAGCATTATCGCGGCGTACTTAAGCGAAAACCCGCGCACGGCCGCGGGCACATCGCAGCAATAATGCGTGTGCTTATGGTCGGGAAAGCCTGATGCAGAACCGGCCCAATCACACAACGGAGACAAACAACATGAAGCTTTCAAAACTGATTATCGGCATGACGCTCGCAGCGGGATTCATGGCGTCTGCAAACGCACAGACCACCATGAAAATCAGCATTTCCACCGCCCAGAATTCGCATCAGGGCATTGCCATCGACACCTTTGCCAAAGAAGTCGAGAAACGCACGGCGGGCCGCTACAAAGTCCAGACGTTCTACAACGGAGCCCTGGGCGGCGAACGCGAATCCATCGAGGCCGTGCAGCTGGGCACCCAGGAGCTGGCCTTCTCGTCCACCGGCCCCGTACCCAACTTTGTCCCCGAGACCAAGATCCTCGACGTTCCCTTCCTGTTCCGGGACAAGGCGCATGCACGCGCCGTGCTGGACGGCCCCATCGGCCAGAATCTCCTGACCAAATTCGATGCCAAGGGCTTCAAAGCGCTGGCCTGGGCCGAAAACGGCTTTCGCCACATGACCAACAGCAAGCGGGACGTGAAAGTTCCGGAGGACCTGAAGGGACTGAAGATGCGTACCATGGAAAATCCGGTGCATATCGCCGCCTACAAAGGCCTGGGCATCATCACCACGCCCATGGCCTTTCCCGAAGTGTTCACCGCATTGCAGCAGGGCACGGTCGACGGCCAGGAAAATCCCCTGTCTGTGATCATGTCCGCCAAGTTCGACCAGGTGCAAAAGCACCTTTCACTGACCGGTCACGTTTATTCACCCTGTATTTTTGTCATGAACAAGGCAGCTTTCGACAAGCTCAGCGCCGGCGACAAGACGGCATTCATTGACGCCGCCAAGGAAGCGACCAAGGCGAACCGTGCCCGCGTGGACCAAGACGATGCCAACGGTGTAGCCGAGCTGCGCAGCAAGGGCATGACCGTGATCGAAAACGTCGACAAGGCGAAGTTCGTGGCAACCCTGGCGCCGGTCAATGCCGAATTTGAAAAGCAGTTCGGCAAAGCCAACATCGACGCGATCAGGAGCTACAAGTAAACCGTACCGCAACTATTTCGCTACATTTTTTGTAGCCACCTGCGCCCGCCGCCATTGGTCTGCGGGCGTTTACATTGAAAACCACCTCATGTATCGGTGCATCCGTGAAACAAGTATTTCTTCAACTTGAACGGTGGACCACCGGTTTCTCCATGCTGGTGGCCTGCCTGATGCTGGTCATCGCATCGGGGCTCGGCGTGTTCCAGATCCTGACGCGTTTTGTCTTCGAGCAGCCTGCAGAGTGGAGTGAAATTCTGATCCGCCTCAGCCTGATCTGGATGGTCTTCATGGGAATTCCCATGGCGTTCCGCCAGGGCGCCATGGTCAGCGTGGATGTGCTCTATCGCTGGAGCCCACCCCGCATCCGACGGGTGCTGGACTGGCTGGTCTGCCTCGCCGCCCTGCTCCTCGTCGCGGTCATCGTCTGGTGGGGCTGGGACTATTCCCTGCGCGGGCGTGTGCAGTCCATGGCCGGCCTTGAATCCATTTCCATGTTTTGGGGTTATGTGGCCATGCCGGTCGGCGGCATGTTCTGCGTGATGGGCATCATCGGCAACCTGATCGACCCACAGCGCAACGAACTGGAGACTGCGCAATGACCGCGGTAATGATTTCCACCATGGTGCTGTGCTTTGCACTCACCGTTTCCGTGGCCGTTTCAATCGGCCTGGCGTCCATCTTCGGTATCCATGCGTCCCACGCCAACATGCTGATTTCTGTCAAGGAGATGTTCTCCTCGATCAACAAGTTTCCGCTGGCCGCGATCCCCTTCTTCATCCTGGCCGGCAACCTGATGGAAACCGGCGGCATCTCGCGCCGCCTGGTCGAGTTCGCCAAAAGCATTGTGGGCGGCGTCCAGGGAGGCCTGCCCATGACCTGTGTGCTGACCTGCATGATCTTTGCCGCGGTGTCCGGCTCCTCCGTGGCCACCACCTTCGCGATTGGCGCCATCCTGATTCCGGCGCTCATCAAGCACGGTTACCCCACCGCCTACGCCGCAGCCCTGCAGGCCACAAGCGCCGAGCTGGGTGTGATCATCCCGCCTTCCATTCCCATGATTCTTTACGGCGTAAGCGCCGAAGTTTCGATCGGCGAACTCTTCATTGCCGGCTTCGGCCCGGGGCTGCTGATCGGTGGCGCACTGATGCTGTTCGTCCACTTGTACTGCCGCTGGAAGGGCTGGGGCAAACAGGACGGTGACGGCCGCCTGAGCTTTGGCAAGGCGACCTGGCAGGCAGGCTGGGCGCTGCTGATGCCGGTGATTATTCTCGGCGGGATTTACGGCGGAATTTTCACACCGACCGAAGCCTCTGCCGTGGCGGTGTTTTATGCGCTGGTCGTGGGCATCGTGATCTACCGCGAGATCAAGCTGGCCGACCTGTACGTCATCCTGCGCAAATCGGTGCTCTCCAGTGCCGTGATCATGTTCATCATCGCCAATGCCGGGTTGTTCGCCTTCCTGATCACGCGGGCCGGCGTGCCGGATGCCATAGGCCACTGGCTGGAAGCCGTGCTGCAATCGCCCGCCCTCTTCCTGCTGGGCGTCAACGCGGCGCTGTTCATCATCGGCATGTTCATTGAAACCAGCGCCGCCATCATTGTTCTGGCGCCCATCCTGGCGCCGGTGGCTGTGCATTTCGGCATAGATCCGGTCCACTTCGGGCTGGTGATGGTGGTCAATCTCGCGCTGGGCATGATCACGCCGCCTTTCGGCGTAAACCTGTTTGCAGCCTGCACCGTTGCCAGGATATCGCTGGACCGCATCGTGACGCACCTGATCCCCTTTGTACTGGTCATCCTCGCCTGCCTGATGGTGGTCACTTACGTCCCGCAGCTGTCACTGGCTCTGCGGGATCTCGTCTACGCAAAATAGCTTTTCGGACGGAATTCACGAGGCTGTCATTTTCAGCAGCCATGCTCGGGGTTTCATTTCAGGATGAAATCCATGCAGCTCCATAAAACCGACCGCGCCCGTGCCGAGCTCAAGCCCGGCGTGAGAACGCTAGGCCAGCGCGAGCGCACCCTGCTGCTGATGGCCGACGGCAGCAAGTCTGCCCAGGACTTCCGCCCGCTGTTTGAGGGCGACGGCGAAGCCATTGCCCTGCGCCTTTTGCGCGACGGCTTTCTGGAAGCCCATCCCGGCAAGACGGCCGCGCCGGCAAAAAACCCTGCGCCTGCACCCGCCCAAACACTAACGCCGGCGCAGTTACAGAACTTTCCCAGCCCCGAAACCACCCAGGCCATTCAGGTCTCTGCCGATCAATTTGAAGGCAAGCGCTCGCTTGCCACAACCCGGATGTTCCTGTTCGACATCTGCGAACGCATGTTCGCCCGGCGCAACCCGGAGATGGCCGAGCGCTTTCGCGAAGCGCTGCGCAATGCCAAAGACCGCGAGACCATGCTCAGCGCCTCGCGCGAAATGATCGAGGAAATCGAAAAAATCGCGGGCCACGAGCGCGCCGACTCCATCAGCGAGCGCATCGCCATGCTGCTGCCCCAGGCCGTCGCCGCCTGAAAATCCGCTTCCGTTACACTTGCCGGGTCAGGAGAGAGTTTTCCCCGCGAAAACCGCCGAAGGCGCACGTACACCCTGGGGGCACCCCCTTGGGCCGCACTGAACGCTCAGGCAAAAGGACTGGCAACCGCCCTGCGGCGCACCACGTGGCAAGGCGTTCCCTACTGGAGAGAGGCCGCCTTTCACGGGCAGCCCACCGAAGGAGCAAGCCTGCATCGCCGGGTGAATCTCTCAGGTAAAGTGGACAGCAGGGGCAGCCCATGGATTGAGAACCAGTTCTTGCCATGACCGTGTTTGCCCCCCCGGAGAATGCCTTGTCCGATTCGTCCACCTCTTCCGTCGCCCCCGAAACCCTGCTGAAAACGCCCTTGCATGACCTGCATGTGGAGCTTGGCGCGCGCATGGTGCCTTTTGCGGGCTATTCCATGCCGGTGCAATACCCTGCAGGCCTGATGACGGAACACCACCACACGCGCCAGGCTGCCGGCCTTTTTGACGTGTCCCACATGGGCCAGTTGCGCCTGGTGGGCGCTGATGCGGCAGCCGCGCTTGAGTCGCTGATCCCGGTGGATGTGATCGACCTGCCCGCCGGCAAGCAGCGCTACGGCCTGCTGCTCAACGACGACGGCGGCATCATCGACGACCTGATGTTCTTCAACCGCGACTATGCCAACGGCGGCGACCTCTTTGTCATCGTCAACGGCGCCTGCAAGGTGGGCGATATCGCACACGTCAAAGCCAAAATCGGCTCACGCTGCGAAGTCATTCCCATGCCGGAGATGGCGCTCATGGCGCTGCAGGGCCCGCAGGCCGTCACTGCCTTGCAGCGGCTGGCCCCGGGTGTCGAGAGGCTGGTGTTCATGACCGGCGGACGATTCGACGTGGCCGGCTGCGATTGCTTCATCACCCGCAGCGGCTACACCGGCGAAGACGGCTTTGAAATCTCGGTGCCGGCTTCGCAAGCCGACACACTTGCACGCGCACTGCTCGCGCAGCCCGAGGTCAAGCCCATTGGCCTGGGCGCGCGCAACTCGCTGCGGCTGGAAGCGGGCCTGTGCCTCTACGGCAACGACATCGACATCACCACCACGCCGGTGGAAGCCAACCTCAACTGGGCCATGCAAAAGATTCGCCGGATCGGCGGCGCACGTGCCGGCGGTTTCCCGGGCGCGGACAAAATCCTGGCGCAACTGGCTGACCCCGCCTTGCTAATGAGCAAGCGCGTCGGCCTGGTGGCGCTGGAGCGCGTGCCGGTGCGTGACCATGCCGAGTTGCAAAGCACCGATGGCACAGTCATCGGCGAGGTCACCAGCGGCCTGTTGGGCCCCACGATCAACCAGCCGGTGGCCATGGGCTATGTCAAACCTGAATTCGCTGCGCTGGGCACGCGCGTGAACGCGATGGTGCGCGGCAAGGCCGTACCCATGGAAGTCGCCGCCATGCCTTTTGTTCCCGCCCGCTACTACCGCGGCTAGCCCCTGAAGCTGTCACTCCATTTTTTTCACCCCGCCACTCAACCCAGGAGAACCTCATGACCGTCAAATACACCGAAGACCACGAATGGGTCAAGATCGAAGGCAACGTTGCCACCGTCGGCATCACCGTACACGCACAGGACGCACTGGGCGATGTGGTGTTTGTGGACCTGCCGGCTGTCGGCACCGCCTTCGCCCAGAAAGAAACCGCAGGTGTTGTCGAGTCCGTCAAGGCCGCGGCCGACGTGTACATGCCCCTGAGCGGCGAAGTGACCGAAATCAACGAAGCCCTGAAGAACGACCCATCGCTTGCCAACAGCGACCCGATGGGTGCCGGCTGGTTCTTCAAGGTCAAGTTATCTGACCCTTCACAGCTTGACGCACTGATGGACGAAACCCGTTACACAGCCTTCGCCGCCTGATTTCCTGACCGACTTTTTTTGATTCCTGGCTGCCAAGCCTGACACGGGACCCGACATGTTGATGCAATCCGCCAAGCCCTTGGGCGATCTTGAAAATCCTTCCGAATTCATTGCCCGCCATATCGGCATTGACGACGCCGACGAAGTCCACATGCTCAGCATCGTGGGCTCGGCTTCGCGGCGCGCGCTGGTGGAAGGCATCGTTCCGCGCTCGATTGCACGCAACACCGCCATGGCCATCCCGGCGCCTGTCACGGAGGCGGCCGCACTCAAGCAGCTCAAGGCCATTGCGGCCAAGAACCAGGTGTTCAAGAACTTCATCGGCCAGGGCTACTACGGCACCTACACGCCCGGCGTGATCCTGCGCAACATCCTCGAGAACCCCGCCTGGTACACGGCTTACACGCCGTACCAGGCCGAGATATCGCAGGGCCGCATGGAAGCGCTGATCAACTTCCAGACCATGGTCTGCGACCTGACCGGCATGCCGATCGCCAACGCCTCCATGCTCGACGAAGCCACCGCCGCCGCCGAAGCCATGACCCTGGCCAAGCGCAGCGTGAAAAGCAAGAGCAACGCCTTCATCGTGGCGGGCGACTGCCATCCACAGACCATTGAAGTAATTCAAACCCGCGCCAAACCGCTGGGCATCGAGGTGAAGGTCAGCACGGCCGCCGTCACGGTGCCGCAGTTGATGGCCGAAGGCAATTACTTCGGCGTGCTGGCGCAATATCCCGCCACCACCGGCAGCATCCATGACCTGCGCCCGCTGGCCGGCCAGGCACATGTCGACGGCGCAGCCCTGTGCGTGGCGGCCGACCTGCTGGCGCTCACGCTGCTGACCCCGCCCGGTGAATGGGACGCCGACATTGTGCTGGGCAACACCCAGCGCTTTGGCATGCCCATGGGTAACGGTGGGCCGCACGCGGCTTACCTTGCCTGCCGCGACGAATTCAAGCGCTCGCTGCCCGGCCGCCTCGTCGGTGTCACTGTCGACAGCCACGGCAACCCGACCTACCGCCTCGCGCTGCAAACCCGTGAGCAACACATCCGCCGTGAGAAAGCCACTTCCAACATCTGTACCGCGCAGGTTCTGCCGGCCGTGATTGCCAGCATGTATGCGGTCTACCACGGCCCGCAAGGCTTGAAGCGCATCGCTGAGCGCGTGGCGGCCTACACGGCCATCTTTGTGCGAGGCCTGCAAGCGCTGGGTTACGACATCACCAACACCGGCGCCTTTGATTCCGTCACGGTAAAAACCGGTGATGCTACCAATTTGATAGCTGACCGCGCACGTTCGGCGGGCGCCAACCTGCGATTCCGTTTGAATAATCACCTCGGCGTGTCGCTGGACGAGACCACCAGCCGCAAGGACATCGAACTGCTCTGGTCGTTCTTCGCCAGGCCCGGCCAGACCGTGCCGGTGGTCAGCGCCTTTGAAAAAGGTGTTGAATCCCTGATCCCCGCCGACCTGCGCCGCACCAGCGCCTTCCTGTCGCACCCGGTGTTCAACACCCACCACTCCGAAACCGGCATGCTGCGCTACATCCGCATGCTGAGCGACAAGGATCTCGCACTGGACCGCAGCATGATTCCGCTGGGCAGCTGCACCATGAAGCTCAACGCGACCAGCGAGATGATCCCCATCACCTGGCCAGAGTTCGCCAACATTCACCCCTTCGCCCCCGCAGACCAGCTGCAGGGTTACGCGGAACTCGACAAGCAGCTGCGCGACTGGCTGTGCCAGGCCACGGGCTATGCCGGCATCAGCCTGCAGCCTAACGCCGGCTCGCAAGGTGAATACGCGGGCCTGCTGGTCATCAAGGCCTTCCATGAAGCCAAAGGCCAGGGTCATCGCAACATCTGCCTGATTCCATCGTCGGCCCACGGCACCAACCCGGCCAGCGCCCAGATGGTGGGCATGACCGTCGTCGTCACTGCCTGCGACGCGCAGGGCAATGTCGACATGGCCGACCTCAAGGCCAAGTGCGAGAAGCACAGCGCCAACCTCGCCTGCGTGATGATCACCTACCCCAGCACGCATGGCGTGTTCGAAACCCAGGTAAAAGAGCTCTGCGCCATGGTGCACAGCCACGGCGGACGCGTTTACGTGGACGGCGCCAACATGAACGCCCTGGTGGGCGTGGCCGCGCCGGGCGAGTTCGGCGGCGACGTAAGTCACCTGAATTTGCACAAAACTTTCTGCATTCCGCACGGCGGCGGCGGCCCCGGCGTAGGCCCGGTCTGCGTCGTGGCCGACCTGGTGCCTTACCTCCCCGGCCATGCCACGGCCGGCATTCCCGTCAACGGCGTGGGCGCGGTTTCTGCGGCCCCGCTGGGTAACGCAGCGGTGTTGCCCATCAGCTGGATGTACTGCCGCATGATGGGACCAGAAGGGTTGACGCAGGCGACTGAAGTCGCCATCCTGAGCGCCAACTACATCAGCTCGCGGCTCAAGGACCACTACCCCACGCTGTACGCCAGCGAGAACGGCCATGTCGCGCATGAATGCATTCTCGATCTGCGCCCGCTCAAGGAAACCAGCGGTGTTACCGCCGAAGACGTGGCCAAGCGCCTGATGGACTACGGCTTTCACGCGCCCACATTGAGCTTCCCTGTACCCGGCACCTTGATGGTGGAACCTACCGAAAGTGAAACCCTGGCCGAGCTGGACCGCTTCATCGACGCGATGATCGCCATCCGCGAAGAGATCCGCAAAGTCGAAACTGGCCAATGGCCGCAAGACAACAACCCGCTCAAGCATGCGCCGCACACCGCGGCCAGCCTGATGGGCGCCGACTGGGACCGCCCCTACTCGCGCGAGACCGGCGCCTTCCCACTGGCTTCGCTCAAGCAGGTCAAATACTGGCCGCCCGTGGGCCGCGTCGACAACGTCTACGGCGACCGCAACCTGTTTTGCAGCTGCGTGCCGGTAAGCGACTACGCCTGATTTGGACTCTCACATCCTCCTGATCGTCGCGGGCGCTGCGGCGGCGGGGTTTGTCCAGGGCCTGTCGGGCTTTGGTTTCAGCCTTGTCGCCATGTCGTTCTGGGCCTGGGCTATCGACCCGAAGCTCGCCGCTGTCATGGCGGTGTTCGGTGGGCTGACAGGCCAGGTCATGGCGGCGTTCACTGTCAGCCGTACGACGGACTGGAAACGCCTGCTGCCCTTTCTGGCCGGTGGCCTGCTCGGGCTTCCGCTGGGTCTCTTGTTGTTGCCGCAACTTGACGTCCAGCTGTTCAAGCTGTTTCTCGGCGCACTGCTGGCGCTATGGTGCCCGGCCATGCTTTTTTCGGGCAAGCTCCCGCGCATCCACCATGGGGGCTGCGTCGCCGACGGCACGATTGGCGTTGCCGGTGGTTTCATGGGGGCCTTGGGCGGTTTCAGCGGTGTGATTCCGACACTGTGGTGCACCCTGCGCGGCTACGAAAAGAGTGCCCAGCGCGCCGTCATCCAGAACTTCAACCTGGCCGTGCTGACCGTCACCATGGCCAGCTATATTGCCGCCGGCCTGGTCACGCGCGAGACATTGCCCATGCTGGCCATCGTGGCGCCTGCCGCGCTCATTTGCGCCTGGCTGGGCGGGCGCGTTTATACGGGCATCAGCGACCTTGCCTTTCGCAGGCTGGTGCTGAGCCTGCTGACCTGCTCCGGCCTGGCAATGCTGGTCTCGTCGGTGCCGGAGTTGTTGCGGCGGATGGGCTAGGCCCCAAACCGATTTGCCATTGCCGTATTTCAATAGAAACGGGAGCCAGCACGTAGCTCGCGAATGGCCCGCATCATGGTGGGCGCCAACGCATTCCATTGCAGGGCCCGCAGCGATCGGCGGTAACGCAGCCCGCTGCCCCCCAGGGACGCCGACACCAGTTCCAGCGGATCGCTCACCACGCACAGAAGCCGCGTGAGCATGGGATCCTGGTCGGGAGGCACACCGCCGAGGAAGGCGTCGTTCTTCCCGTCCCACAGAAGCTGGGCATTGATGTGGATACCCCAGCCGCACTCCCACCCGTTCGCTTTCAGGCGTTCGAGCGCAGCAGCCACGTATTCGGCATCGAAGATGTAGGTGTCGGTGCGCACCCAACGGCCCAGCCAGAACTCTGCCAGCGGGCGCGCCGCCGGCGTGGCTCTCGGGATCAGGCCGCGCAGCATCTCGCCGCGCATCTCCATATACCGCAATCGCGCCGGGATGCCGGCAGAGCGCATCAGTGCGATCAGCAAGGTCGCCTTGTCGTCACCGTCGCCCCCGCGCGCCTCGAGTACGTCGCGGGCGGTCGGGTACTGCAGCTTGATCCGCTTGGTATAAGGCAGGCGCTTGACGAAGCGATAAATAGCCAGTGCCTTGTCCCGTTCGGTGCGGCACAGCTGGACAATCGAGCGAGCCTTCAGGCGCAGCTTGGTGTCGTCCAGGTCCAGCAGCGGCGTAGTGCCGAGCCAGTCCTGCGGCCGGTCACTGGCTCTTTGATGCAGCCGGCGGGGCGAATCGAATTGTGCGGCAAGTGCCACCATGGAACCACCGACGGAGTGAATGGTTTACGCATCGTAACTCCGCAGGCGCAATTGCGGCGAATTTCCGTTCCACGCCCGGGCGCTGAGGGACTGGCCCCTTCTTCCTCCGGAGAAGGCAGGCATGAGGGTTCGCTGCGTTGGATGTTGCGCCGCAGCATGTCATCAAACGCCGGTGACCAGCCGGCGGTTCAGGCACCAGTGCCCAGGGTGCTTCCGGTTTCAGCTAACGCATTGCGCAGCTGGGTCTGTGCGATGGGCAGTTGCAGCGCCACGGCGCGCTCTACCACGGGTGCCAGGCGGCGCAGCTTCTTCTGCGGGTGGTCCTTGGCAATGTCGGCCAGACGGTGTTCCAGAAACGGGTTGAGCAGACGGTCGCGCAATTCCACCAGGTAGGCGTGGGCCTCGGGGCCTGTGCCCTCGGCGTCAAATACCGGCAGCACCTCGTCGGCCCACACGGCCTCCAGCGGGGTGCGCAGTGCCGGGGTGTGCATGGCCTGCACCACGGTCATGTCCGCAGCACCGCCCAGCAGCTGCCAGCGTTCGGCCAATATCGTGTGGCCCAGGTTCAGCAGCCAGAGCTTGCGTTGCTCGAATGGGGCCAGTGCATTCGTCACCACCATGGCCGGGTGGCTGCAAGGAAGCACCATGCGCGGCTGGCGTTCGATGGCCCACAGCGCATAGGGCTCGGCCACTGCACCAGCGGGTTCCAGCGGAGACGACACGATGCGGTCCACCAGTGAATTGACCCAGACGCAGTGCTCCCGCACATAGCGAAGGAAGGCGGGCGTAACGCCCCAGCTCTGTGCCAGCGTGGATACCAGGTCGCGCAGTGTGTCACCGTTGCGGCTGACCAGTTCGCAGGGGTACAGCGTCAGGGGAGCCTCCGGCTGCTGCTGCCAGCGGTGGTGCAGAAGCGCCACCAGCTTGGCCGGGTAGCTGCGCGGCGGCGGCGTCGTCGTCGGGCTACGCAGCAGCGCCGCGGTGTCGAAGTCGTCCAGCACATAGCCCATGTCCGCGGTGTTGGAGATGATGACCTGCACGGTGGTGGCCATGGCATCGCGCAACAGTGTCCAGTCGCGGCGAGCATGCCAGACGGCCTGGACTGCGTTCACTTGCACGGTTTCCTCGATACGCCGGCCATGTTGCATGCCGCGCAATTCGACGCGGTAGCCATGTGCCAGTGCTGCGGCGCGCGCGCTGCTCTGCGGGCTGTCTGTGCTCTGCACCACAGTTATGCCGCCCAGCGCCTGGCCCTGGGTCAGGGCCTCGGACACAAACAGGTCCGCATGCGCCTGCAGAAAGCGCCCGGTGCCGAACTGGAGGATGGGCGTGCTCACGTGCAGGCCCCGGTCAGCATTCGATCAGCGCCTTGACCACGCCCTGCGTGGGGTCCAGCAGCGTGGCGAACCGGGCGGGTACCTCGGCCAGGGCCATGCGATGGGTGTTGAGTGCCGCGGTGGGAATCTTGCCGCCCCGCATTGCCTCAAGCACCGTTTCGAAGTCTTCCATGGTGGCATTGCGGCTGCCCAGCAGCGTCGCCTCGCGTTTGTGAAACTCCGGATCGGCGAACGTAATGTTGTCCAGCACTATCGACACCAGCACATACTTGCCGCCATGGGCAATGAACTGGAAGCCGCGCTCCATGGCCCTTGCGTTGCCCGTGGCGTCAAAAACGACATCGTAAAAATCGCCATCGGTCAGTGCGCGCAGCTCGTCCAGGTCCTTGTCACCTATCACAACACCCGCATGCGCCCCCAGGTGTTGTTTGCAGAATTCCACCCGCTCCTTTCGTGTGTCCAGTGCTGTGACCTGACCACCACGCAGACCGGCGAACAGCAGGGCAGCCATGCCGATGGGGCCCGTCCCTACCACCAGTACACGCTGGCCGGGCTGCACGTCGGCGCGACGTACGGCGTGGGCGCCTATGGCCAGAAATTCCAGCATGGCGGCCTGGTCCAGTGAAACACCGTCTGCCCTGCGCACAAACTGCGCGGGTACGTTGAGATACTCGGTGAAGGCGCCGTCGCGGTGCACGCCCAGTACCTGGATGTTGACGCAGCAGTTGGTCTTGCCCTGGCGGCAGGCTACACACCGGCCGCACGACAGGTAAGGCATGACGAAGACGCTGTCGCCGGCCTGAAGGGCGCTGTCCGCCGGAGCTTCCTCTACGGTACCCGCGATCTCGTGACCCATGACGCGTGGATAGGCCAGGAAGGGTTGTTTGCCGGTGAAGATGTGCAGATCGGTGCCGCACACCCCTACGCGACGGATGCGCAGCAGCACATCGCCTTCATTGCGGATGGGCATGGCGCCTTCGACCGTGCGCAGCACGCCGGGAGTTTCGCAAATGACTGTCAGCATAGATATCCTTGGGTGGAGTGGTTAGTCAATATGGAATACGGATTCCATGGCGGCCCAGTACTCGCCTGGGCTGCGGGTTTGAAGGGGGCATTGGCAGGGGCCACACAGGTTCCACCAACGCTGCGTCTCGGCATCAGCGGCGATAGCGGCCATGTCCGCGTCAAAGTCCCGGCCGTGGTATTCCCAGTAGCCGAACAGCAGGTTTTCCGGCTCTCGCAGAAAAATGCTGTAGTTACGCACCTGCGATTGGTGAATGCGCTGCAGCACAGCGGGCCAGACGGCCGCGTGCAGGCGCTTGTATTCGGCGATGTGCCGGGGGTCGATACCAATGACCCATCCCATTCGTTGCATGTCAATTTCCGTCTATATGTTGGCCAAGGTGGTACAGGCGGCGCGCATTGCCGCCAAAGATGGCGGCCAGCGGTCTAGTGCGGTTTGCCAGATTCCGGAAATGCTGGTGCGCGTCGATCAGCATGGGGTTTTCCTCAGGCTGGTACTGGCGCATCGGGATGCAGCAGGCCGCGGCTGCGCAGGGCCTGCCACAGCGTGTCGGGAATGGGCGTCTCCAGCCAGGCGACGTTCTGTTGCAGCTGGGTTGCGGTGCGGGTGCCGGTGACGCAGCTCACCACCGCAGGGTGCCCCAGTGGAAACTGCAGCGCGGCAGCCTGCAGGGGTACGCCGAATTCCTCACAAGCCAGCGCCAGCGCTTGCACGCGTGCCAGTATGGCGGGCGGAGCTTCCGCATAATTGAATTTGGTGTTGCCCGCCAGGACGCCGGAGTTGAACGGCCCGGCCGCCACGATGGCGTTGCCGCGGCGCATGCACTCGTCCAGAAAGGGGGCGAGGCAGTCCTGCTCCAGCAGGGTGTAGCGCCCGGCCAGCATGGTGCAGTCCAGGTCGAACTCCCGCATGCTGTCCATCACCACCTGCCATTCGTTCACGCCCAGGCCCACTGCCCTGATGGCACCGCTTGCGCGCAATTCGTCCAGCGCGCGGAAACCACCCCCCGTGGTCAGTTGTTGCCAATAATGCGCATGCTGTTCGCCGTGGGTGTCGCGGCCGATGTCGTGTACGTACAGGATGTCGATATGGGCCAGGCCCAGCCGTTGCTGGCTGTCCTCGAATGAGCGCATTACGCCGCTGTAGCTGTAGTCATACTGCGGGCGAAACGGGTAGGGGTTGGCCCAACCTCCATCGCCGGGAGCCACGCTGGCATCGGGGCGCAGCAGGCGGCCCACCTTGGTGCTGACGACATACTCATGGCGTGGGCAATCAGCCAGCTGGGCTCCCAGGCGGTGCTCGGAGCGGGTGTAGCCATAGTAAGGCGCAGTGTCGAAATAGCGCACGCCGGCCGCCCAGGCGTTCGCAAAGACCTCCTCCACCTCGCGGGCGCTGGTGGCACGATACAGGCCGCCCATTTGCGAACAGCCCAGGCCCAGGGCTGTCAGCCGCAGGTCCACGCGGGGAAGGCGTTTCAAATCCGTGGTGTGCATATGCCCATCCTCCGGCAGCCGGTGCCGGAGGGTCCTTGGGTTGGATCGGTTTAGTAGAGAACGTTCTTGGCAGCGGGCGTGTCGATGTTTTTCTTGTTGACCATCAATACGCCGGTATCGCGGAAGGCGGGCACTTTCTTGCCTTCCACGATTTCCGCCACAGTCTTTACGCCCAGGTTACCCATCTCGAAGGCGCTTTGCACGGCAATGGCCTCGATGGTGCCGTCCTTCACAAAGCCTTGCAGGTCGGAGTTGCCGTCAAAGCCAATAGCGACCACTTTCCCGGCTTTGCCCGCTTGAACCAGTGCGCGGCCCATGCCGATGGCGGTGGGTTCGTTGGCACCGAAGATGCCCTTGAGATCGGGATTGGCGGCCAGCACGTCGGTGGTCTGGTTCAGTGCGGTACCCATCTGCGAGTTGGAGTAGAAGGGGCCCACGATCTGCAGCTTGGAGTGCTTCTTGATGTAGTCGGTAAAACCTCCCACGCGGCCGATTTCGGAGCCCGAGCCTGCGGTGTAGGACATGATGGCAATCTTGCCGGTGGTACCGACTTTCTCGATCAGCGTCTTGGCGCACATTTCTCCGGCAGTCTTGTTGTCGGTGGCCAGAAAGGACTGGTAGTAAGCCTTGCCGGCATCTGATGCGGCAGAGTCAATCAGCACAACTGGAATCTTGGCTTCCCAGGCCTTTTTGATGGCGGGGATCAGGGCATCCGGATCCGAAGGGGCGAGCACAATGCCGGCAACCTTGCGGTTCACGGCGTTTTCCACCAGGGCTACCTGCCCGGCCAGGTCGGTGTCAGATGCCGCGCCCTGGAAGGTGGCTGTGTAGCCCTTGAGATTTCCCACGGCGGCGTTGGCGCCTTTCTTCACGTTTTGCCAGAAGTCCGAGTTGGCGGTCTTCACGATGACGGCAATTTCCTTGTCGGCGGCCATAGCCATCGACGACGCAGCCACCAGGGCGGCTGCAATCAGTGTGTGGACAAATTTTTTCATTTCTTTCCTCATGGGTAGTGGTTGTGGAGGTTGTCTCTCGAAGTCCCGGTAAGCCCTGCCGGTAGGGATCACTTGCGATGGCGCATCTGGTCGATCCATACGGCCAGCAGGATGACGACGCCTATCAGAATTTGTTGGGTGAAAGCGGACACGCCGCTCATGTTCAACCCGTTGCGCAGGATGCCGATCACGAACGCGCCAATGACGGTGCCCGACACCGTGCCCACACCGCCGGTGAGCGAGGTGCCGCCTATCACTGCGGCGGCAATGGCATCAAGTTCGTACATCAGGCCCTCACTGGGCTGGGCCGTGACCAGGCGTGACATCAGCACGCAACCGGTCAGCCCGGCCAGCAGGCCGGAAAGCACATAGGCAAACAACGTCACACCGTTGACGTTCACGCCCGAAAGCCGGGCGGCTTCCAGGTTGGAGCCGATGGCGTACAGATGGCGCCCCAGCGTGGCACGGTTAAGCAGGATGGAGACGGCCAGCGCCAGCACGATCATGAGCACCACGGGGTAAGGGATGCCGACGAACACCACATCGGGGAAGCCGTCCGCACCGATATTGACAATGCGGAACAAGGCTCCGTTGCCCAGTTCCGCAAAGCTGTCGCCCAGGCCGCTGATGGCGCGGGCATCGGTCAGCTGCAAAGCCACGCCGCGTGCCACCAGCATCATTCCCAGGGTGGCAATAAAGGGCGGCAGTTTGAGCACCGTCACACACAGGCCGTTGATCAGTCCGCACAGGGCACCAACCAGCAGGCCGGCAAACATGCCCAGCGGCACGGGCGCGCCCGCCTTGACCAGCATGGCGGCCACGACGCCGGCCAGTGCCAGGATGGCGCCTACCGAGAGGTCGATACCGCCGGTAATGATCACGCAGGTCGCTGCGATGCCGAGGTAGGCGATGGAGGTCACCTGGAGCGCCACGGTCATGCCATTGCCCACGCTGAAGAAGGCGTTGCTGGTGAACGAGAAGATGGCGATGAGTCCTAGCAGGCTGGCCAGCGCGGCAAATTTCTGAAACAGGTCTTGTTGTTGTTCGGTCATGGTGTGGTTCGGGGAAAGAGTGCTGGAGGTTCAGTTGATCAGCTGGTCGACGGGCAGAGGCGGCACGCTGCGGCCGGAGGCGTAGTGCATGACCTCCTCCTGGTGGGTCTCGCGGGTCGGGAGGATGGTGACCAGGCGGCCTTCATGGAAGACCGCGACACGGTCGGTCATTCCCATGATTTCGGGCAGCTCGGAGCTGATCATCACGACGCCGATGCCCTGCCCTGCCAGCTGGTCCAGCAATTGGTAGATCGCGTACTTGGCGCCCACATCAATGCCGCGCGTGGGCTCGTCAAAGAACAGCACGCGTGATTGACGGAACAGCCATTTGCTGATTACGAGTTTCTGCTGGTTGCCGCCCGAGAGCAGGCGCACGATCTGGCTGCTGCCGGGCGTGCGGATGTCGAGTGCGCCGATGTAGTGGCGTGCGGCATCCTGCTCTTTGGCAAACTGGATCATCCCCGCACGGTTGGACACGGCTTCCATGTTGGCCAGCGTGATGTTCTCTGCCACGTTCATCTTCAACGCCAGCCCGTCGTGCTTGCGGTCCTCTGACAGGTAGGCCAGCCCCTGGCGCACGGCATCCCGTGGCGAGTGAATGGTGAGTCGCTGCCCGGCCAGAAACACCTCGCCGGCGTCGATAGGGTCGGCACCAAAAATAGCGCGGGCCACCTCGGTACGGCCAGCGCCCATAAGCCCCGCAAAGCCCAGGATTTCGCCGCGACGCAGCTCAAAGTTCACGTCGTGAAACACACCCTGGCGTGTCAGGCCCTGAACGCGCAACAACACGTCGGTAGTGGGCACGGAGGTTCTCTTGGGAAATACATCGTCCAGCGAGCGCCCCACCATCTTGGCCACGATCTCTTCCACACTGGTGTCGGCCAGGCGTTCGGTGGACACATAGCGTCCATCGCGCAAGACAGTGACCCGGTCCACGATGAGCGCCAGTTCGTCGAGCCGGTGGGAGATGTAGACAACACCCACGCCCGTACGCTTGAGTTCGTGGATGATGGCAAACAGCTTCTCGGTCTCCGACTCCGTGAGGGACGAGGTGGGTTCGTCCATGATGAGCAACTGGGCGTTGAGCGACAGCGCCTTGGCAATTTCCACCATCTGCTGCTGGGCAACCGAGAGGGTTTTGACCAGGGCGTCCGGTGAGATGTCCTGCCCCAACCGGTCCAGGCATTGCTTTGCCTGGCGGCGCAGTGCCGCCCGGTCAATCAGCCAGCCTTTGCGTGGCTCGCGCGCCAGGTAAATGTTTTCGGCCACCGTGAGGTGCGGAGCCAGGTTCAGCTCCTGGTGAATGATGGCAATGCCGACAGCCTGGGATTCGGCGGTGGATTGGAACTGACAGACCTCGCCGCGGTAGTACAGGGCCCCCGCATCAGGCTGGTACTGGCCGCTGATCACCTTCATCAGCGTCGATTTGCCCGCGCCGTTTTCGCCGCACACCGCGTGCACCTCGCTACTTCGCACCTCAAAGCTCACACCATCCAGTGCCAACACCCCCGGAAAGCGTTTGGTAATCCCTTCCAGGCGCAACAGTACGCCAGCCTCGGCGGGGCTGGGCGCATCGGGACGGACGGGATCGGACACGGATGACAGCAATGCGAACTCCTCTTGGGTAAGGTCAGGGGGACCCGGGAGGGACGAATTTTCCACCCTGCAAATTGGTAAGGCCACCTGACACAATGTGGCGTATTTGGCCTTACCGGGAAGTGCGTGGGTATTGGTGCTTACCCGTGATCCAAGGTAAAAATCGGTGTGAAAAAACGAAACAAAATCTGCGCAATTGCATAGGCCTGACCACGAGGTGCGGAGCTTGGCTCACGACCATTCGCGGCGGTTCTCAACCCAGCGCTGTTCGGAGGCTTGCAGATGCATGCGCATGGCGTTCTGTGCGGCCAGTACGTCCCGGTTCTCCAGGGCGCGCAAGATGGCCTCATGCTCCTGCAGCGCAATGGCCCAGCTTTGGCCGGATTCGGAATGCGCGCTCAGGCGCGCAGCAATCGGGCTGTGGCGTTCGTCAAACAGCTCGCCCACCAGCCGCTCCAGCACGGAGTTGCCTGTCATGGCTGCAATCGTTTGGTGAAACTGCCGGTCAAAGGCCAGGGGCGAGCGGTTTTGCGCCATGGCGGACAGCATGTTGTCCAGAATCTGGCGCAGCGCCAACAGTGCTTCGGGCGTGGCTCTGGCGCAGGCCTGCAGCACGATGGTGCCCTCAAGGGCGGCGCGTGCCTGCATCAGTTCGATCGGGCTTTCGCCCATGGTGGCCAGGGACTGCGGCTTGCGCTGGGCCGCGCTGCAGACGTACACGCCAGCGCCCATGCGCACTTCCACGCTGCCCTCAATTTCCAGTGCAATCAGTGCCTCGCGCACCGAGGGGCGTGAGACGCCCAGCTGCAGGGCCAGATCGCGCTCCGGCGGCAACCGCGCACCCGCGGTGTAGTTGCCCTTGTCAATGAAGGCGCGAATCTGCTCGGCAATTTGTTGGTAGAGCCGACGGTTGTCGACCTGTTTGAGTTGGTCCAGCATGAGTCCTCCGCGTGAAGTGCAGTTTATGCGACGGCGGTTTGGCTATCGGCTTATGGCCCGAAAAGGTAAGGCCAATTTCATAATTTTTTGTCGCCTTACCGATTTGGAGCCGATTTTGTTTACCTGGAGCACCACTCATGCCTTCCGTCCCCTCATGATCCAGCTCAGCGACATGGACAATGTGGGACAGGCGAGCCGGCGCCACAGGGCAAGGCGAGAGCCGGGACGATAATCCAGGCCACACGTCCGATTCCCCTTCGCCATGAAAGCATGACCTCCATGAAGACATTGACCGCCGCGCTGAGTGCCCTGGCCTCTCTTGCCCTGTCCACCACCGCCTTTGCCGCCGCCCCGGCCGAGACGACCCTGCCCAGCGGCGTGAAGATCGTGCACAGCACCGACGGCACCGGCCCGCAGCCCAAGGCGACGGACACCGTCAAGGTGCATTACCGCGGCACGCTGGCCGACGGCAAGGAATTTGACAGCTCTTACAAGCGCGGCGCGCCCGCCACCTTCCCGCTGAACCGCGTGGTGCCCTGCTGGACCGAAGGCGTGCAGAAGATCAAGGTCGGCGGCAAGGCCACACTGACCTGCCCACCCGCCACGGCCTATGGCGACCGCGGCGCCGGCGGCGTGGTGCCGCCCAATGCCACGCTGACCTTCGACATCGAACTGCTCGCGATTGAAAAGTAAAAGCTAAAGAGGCGCTTCGAGTGCCGAGAGCAGGGCTTTGTCAAAGGCCTCCGCGCGCTCGAACTGCAGCCAGTGGCCCGCGCCTTCGACCAGGGCCAGGCCCCTGAAATCCGCAGCCCGCTCCAGGGCTGCCCGCAGCCCGTCGAGCTTGCCGCGGTACAGCGCATCCTCTTTCCCGTAAATCGCCCACACCGGGCAGCGCAGCCGCGCCAATGACTGCGCCAGCGCGCCGGTGCGCGCCAGGCTGCGGCCCTTCATGCGGTCGCGCAGCACGTTGGCGATGTGCAGGCGCAAGGCCAGTTCGTTGATCGCGTTCTCGCGGTACAGCATCAGCGCAGCGAGATTGTGGCGATGGATCTCATCGCGCTGGCCCGCAGCGGTGATATGCCGCCATGCGCGCAGCCGTATGGCTTTTTCGGGCGCCACACCCAGGCCGGGCGCACCCACCAGCACCACACGCGCCGCCCGGGCAGGGAAACGCTCCGCCACAAAGCCGGCCACCATGCCGCCAAAGGAAAAACCGACGAGGTCGCAGGCCGCCTCGCCCGCCAACAGGGCCAGCCCTTGCTCGACCGGTTCGGGCAGCACGTCGGCATCAGTGCCCCGTAAAGGCGCGGCCGAATCGCCAAAACCGGGAAGGTCGGGCACCAGCACCCAGCGGCCCGACGCGGCCAGCGCGGGGATGTTGCGCAGCCAGTGCATCCAGCTGCCGCTGCCGCCATGCAGCAGCACCAGGGGCACGAGCCCGGGCCGGCGCGTGGCCTGGCCCCACGTGTGCCAGACCATGGCGCCGTCGCCGCAAGGGCTTTCAAAACGGCTGGCCGTGCGCAGCATCGCAAGCGCTTCGGAAGGCAGCTCAATGTTTGCCGAATCTGTCATGAGGGATAGAACCTATTTACGGTCTAAGCGGAGCCGCGTTGGGGTGCAATCGGGATGAGTGGGCCGACCGGGACCGCCGCATGGGCCAATGCCCATGCAAGGGCCTGGGTGGCTCAATCGCCCGACCGCCCAGCCGGCCGGCTGGGCGTCGTGCAGCTGCCCCAATGGGGATGCAAACGCGACCGCGTTTGCGTCACCCCAACCCGAAGGGCAAGCCCCTTCTCGGGCGGTCTGCAGCGTTGCGATGCTAACCCATAGCTGTGCTATGGGCGTCGCACCGCGCCTTGCATCCCATCCCGAGAAGGGGCTTGCGCGGCCTCGTTTAGACCGTAAACAGGTTCTTATACCCTGCCCCTCATGCGGCCATCGCCAAGCTCCTAAACTGGCCCGGCACCCTTACAGCAACATCCATGAATTCAGGCCGGCTCGCTTCCTCTTCACTCCCACTCCCTCCGGGGAGAGGGCGCAAAAACATGATCCCCTTTTCAGTCCTCGACCTGTCCCCCATCGTCACGGGCGCAACTGCCGCCGATGCCTTTCGCAACACCCTGGCCCTGGCCCGGCATGCCGAACAACTGGGTTTCAAGCGCTTCTGGCTGGCCGAGCACCATAACAACCCCGGCATCGCCAGCGCCGCCACTGCGGTGGTCATCGGCCATGTAGCGGGCGGCACGCAGACCATCCGCGTGGGCTCCGGCGGGGTGATGCTGCCCAACCATTCGCCGCTGGTGATCGCAGAACAGTTCGGCACGCTGGCTTCGCTGTACCCCGGTCGCATCGACCTCGGGCTGGGGCGCGCACCCGGCACCGACCAGCTGACGGCTCGCGCGCTGCGGCGCGACCGCCAGAACAATGCCGACACTTTTCCGCAGGACGTTCAGGAACTGCAGGCCTACTTTGAACCGGCAGAGCCCGGCCAGAAAATCAGGGCGGTCCCGGGCGCTGGCCTCAAGGTGCCGCTGTGGCTGCTGGGCTCCAGCCTCTTCGGCGCCCAGCTCGCTGCCATGCTGGGCCTGCCCTTTGCCTTCGCATCGCATTTCGCGCCCGACATGTTGATGCAGGCGCTGGACCTGTACCGCAGCGGCTTCAGGCCTTCCGCCCAGCTCGCCAAACCTTACGCCATGGTGGTGGCCAATGTCGTGGCGGCCGAAACCGATGAAGCAGCACGCTACCAGCTCACCTCGGTGCAACAGGCCATGACCAATCTGCTGCGTGGCACACCGGGGCCCATGCCGCCGCCAATCGACGACATCGAAAGCTACTGGTCACCGGCCGAGAAAGCCGGCGCCCAGCGCATGCTGCGTTATGCCGTCGCGGGGTCGGCGGCGACGGTTGAAAACCAGCTTCAGCGCTTCATCGAGGACACGCAGGCCGATGAACTGATGGTGACCACCCACATTTACGACCCCGCCATCGCCCGGCGCTCCCTGGAAATCACCGCGCAGGTGCGAGACGGACTGCAGCAAGGGAACCAGCGCCACGCATAGTGCTATTATTTTGATAGCTGCTCGTGCAGATTTCTATTGGGCTGAAGCCCTAAATCACCCATATTTAGCGCCTGGAAAGCGCAATCCCGGCTGGCGGGGAACACGGCGCATGGCCTTTTGCGCGGACGAGTGTGCCGCCGGCATTGGCACAGATCATGCACAGCTGCTGTAACCCGCCCGCAGCCAAATATCCCAGCGTCCCCATGGCCCCATTTCCTCCCCCTGAGCGCCACACCCTTTTTGACGATGCGCAAGGCATCTTCACGGGCACGCTGTTTGTATCACTGGCGATGGTGATCTTCAATCAGGCAGGCCTGTTGACGGGTGGTACGGCCGGCGTGGCCTTTGTGCTGCACTACGCCACCGGCGTGAGTTTCGGCAAATTGTTCTTTCTGATCAACCTGCCCTTTTACTGGTTCTCCTGGGCTCGCATGGGCCGCGAGTTCACCATCAAGACCTTCCTGTCCATTGCACTGCTGTCGCTGCTGGCAGACTGGTCGCCCCGGGTGCTCGACATCGCAGACATCCACCCGCTGTACGCCGCGTTGGTGGGCGGCCTGCTGCTGGGGACCGGGTGCCTCTTCCTGGCCCGGCACAGGGCCAGCCTGGGCGGCGCCACCATCGTGACGCTCTATCTGCAGGAAAAGCACGGCTGGCGCGCCGGCAAGATACAGATGGCCATTGATTCGGCCGTGGTGTTGATGGCGCTGGCAGTCGTGCCCCCCGAGCGCGTGGCGTATTCCGTCATGGCCGCCGTGCTGATGAGCCTTTTCCTCTGGGTCAACCACAAACCCGGGCGCTATATGGTGACCTGAACGGCACTGGTGGACTGCCGGCCGGGCTCAGTCGCCACCGCCCACCTTGCCCCGTGAAGACTTGATTTCCGAGCGCTGGCTTTTGCCGGCCAGGCGGCGCTGCTTCGAGCCATAGGTAGGCTTGGTAGCACGCCGCGCCCGGGGCGGCATGGAGACGCTGTCAACAATCTCCTGCAGGCGTGCCATGGCATCGCCGCGGTTCATTTCCCGGGTGCGGTGCTGCTGGGCCTTGAGCACCAGCACGCCCTCCTGCGTGATGCGTCCGTCGCTCGTCGCCAGCAGCCGCTCCTTGACGGCGTCGGGCAGCGACGAGGCAGCGATGTCAAACCGAAGGTGAATGGCGCTCGACACCTTGTTGACGTTTTGCCCGCCAGCGCCCTGCGCGCGGATGGCGCTGAACTCCACCTCGCGTTCGTCAACGGGGAATTTCGGTGGCGCAACCATGGTCAGCGCCGCAGCCGGATCAGGCCGCCAGCTCGGCCAGGCCCGCAATGGCGAGTGCGTAGCCCTTGACGCCGAACCCGGCCATCACGGCCCTGGCAGCCGGCGAAATATAGGAGTGATGCCGGAAGGCCTCGCGTGCATGCACATTGCTGATGTGCAGCTCGATCACCGTGACGCCCGCGCCCTTGATGGCATCGTGCAGGGCCACGCTGGTGTGGGTATAAGCGCCAGCATTCAGCACGATGCCTGCCAGCGTGCCAGCAGCCTGGGCGCGCCCGGCTTCATGGATGGCGTCAATCATCACGCCTTCGTGGTTGCTCTGGCGAAAGTCGAGCTTGAAACCGTGGGTTACGCAGGCCTTGGTGCACAGCGCCTCTACATCGGCCAGGGTTTGCGAACCGTACACGGCCGGCTCACGCGTTCCCAGCAAGTTGAGGTTCGGGCCATTCAGGACAAGGACTGTTTTCATGGAGCGGGACTTTCCGGATGTTCGGGTGAGTGGGTTTTGGCAAATGCTTGGGCCCGATTATCGACGCTGCCGCCGCCACCCCATCACCGAAGCACCCTGCCCCCCCCCGCTCCCGCAACTGCCCGATCAGTCCGGCGATAGCACTCTAGCGCAGGCTTTCGAAAAAGCGTTCCAGCAGATCAGCGAAGGCCTCCGGCTGCTCCACCGCGCTCAAATGCGCTGCCGGCAAGGTGCGCAATTGCGCGCCCTTGATGCTGGCGCAAATCGCTTCAGACATGGCCACGGGCGTTGCCTCGTCGCGCGTGCCGGCAATCACCAGGGCCGGGCACTGGATCGCACCGTTACTGATTCGGAAGTCGATGCGGGAAACCGCCTCGCAGCTGGCCGCATAAGCGGTGGCATTGGTGGCTTCAAGCACCCGGCGCAGCGCTGCTACCTTGCGCGCACAGCCGCCCGCCTCGTCCGCCCTGAATTCCAGCGTAAACCAGCGCTGCATCGCACCGTCTGATATCGCCGCCACGCCCTGGGCCTGCACGGTGTGAACGCGCGCCTGCCACATGGCGCGCGCCGCGTCGTCGTAAAACATGGCGGCGTTGGCAATGACGATGCTTTGGGTCAGCTGCGGATACCGCGCCGCCAGCGCCTGCGCCGTCATGCCGCCCATGCTGAGCCCGACAAAATGCACTGGGGCGCCACCCTGCTCCTTGATCAGGCCCGCCACATCATCGGCCAGCAGGTCGAGTGTGTAAGGGCCCGGCACCGCTTCCGATTGGCCGTGGCCGCGATGGTCATGACGCAGCACGGTGTAGCGGTTCTTCAGGATGGCTGTCACGCCGTCCCACATCGTGAGGTCACAGCCCAATGCATGGCTGAGCACCACGACAGGCCCCTGGCCTTCACTGATCCAGTGCAAATGAGGTTTTTTCATGCGTTATCAAATGATGTAGTGGTTGAGGAACCGCGAGTGCAAGCCCTGTTAGTCCGCGAGCAGGCCTTTTTCGCGAAGGATGTCGCCCGCCACCGAGAACGCATGGTTGGCGGCAGGAACGCCGCAGTAAATGGCGGCCTGCAAAATCACTTCCTTGATATCGTCCGGCGTGAGCCGCGACTCCGGCGGGCCGTCGAGTGCGGCGCGGACATGCATGGCAAATTCTTCGTACGCCTTGAGCGCAATCATGGTCGACAGCACCATCAGGCGGCGCGTCTTGTCGCCGAACGCTGGCCGGCCCCAGACTTCATTCCACGCATAACGCGTGATCAGGTCCTGGAACTCGCCGTTGAAGGCGTTGCTTTTGGCGATGGAGCGATCCACCCAGGCATCACCGAGCACGCGCCGGCGGTTGATCATTCCCTTGTCATGGTCGTTCATGGTTTTACCTTTTCGCGGTCTTGGTGCGATGGTTGTCCGTATGCGTTTGCCCCAGCAGTGCTTCAACAGCATCAGCCTGGGCAAGCGCCAGTGCCGAGGCGTGCTGCACCAGCGCAGGGTTAAACCACTCGTCGGCGGCACCGGCGGGCAGCACGGAACGCAGCGCCTCCAGGTTGGCGCTCATGCGCTGGGTGTCCACCTGCAAGCCCGGAAGGGCCTGGGCCATGGCGCGGACAGATCCGTGCGCCGACATCAGCAGCCCCGGCCACTCAGCCAGCTCTGCCTGCCAGTTCCCCAGAGCGCGCTCATGCTCCTGCGCCATGGTAGCCAGCAGCGCGGCCACGCGCTGCGGTGCGCGCTGCGCTGCAGCCAGTCCCACCATGCAGGCGACCGGATTGCGCTTGTGCGGCATGGCGGATGAACCGCCGCGCCCCGGCTCGGTCGGCTCCGCCAGCTCGCCCACTTCGTACTGGCCCATCAGCGAGATATCTTTGGCGATCTTCCCGAGGCTGCCTACCAGCAGACCCAATTCGCAGCCCAGCGCCACCCACTCGTCACGCTGGGTGTGCCATGCAAATGCGGAAGGTTTGAGTTTCAGGTCGACCGCCATATGCGCCATGATTTGCGGGCCCTTGCCGTTCATCTGCGCCAGTGTTCCTACGGCCCCGCCCAGCTGCACGGCCAGCGCATTGTGGCCGGCAACCTGCAGGCGCTGCAGGCTGCGCGCCAGCGGCGCGGCCCAACCCGCGCATTTGAAACCAAAGCTGGTGACGGATGCCGGTTGCATCAGCGTGCGGGCCAGTACGGGGTCAGCAGCATGGCGGCGGGCCAGCACCAGCAACGCCGCCACTGCCTTGCGGATGTCGGCCTCAATCAGGTCCAGCGCATTGCGGGTCACCAGCGCCAGCGCGGTGTCGATCACGTCCTGGGAGGTCGAGCCGAAATGGACAAAACCGGCAGCCTCCTTGTTGAAGAGTCCCACGGTTTCCCTCAGGGCCTTAACCAGTGGAATCGCGATGCTGCCGGCGCGCCCGCTTTCACGAACGATCTTGGCCACATCAAACAGCTCGACCTTGCAGGTACCGATGATGGATTGCGCGGCGGCTTCGGGGATCAGGCCGGCGCTGGCCTGCGCCCGCGCCAGCGAAGCCTCAAAGCGCAACATGGCATCCAGAAAGTTACGCTCGCTGAAGGCCTCCAGAATTTCCGGCGTGGACAAAAAACCTTCAAAAATGCTGCTCATGCCGTGAACTCTCAGAAAACAATGACAGATGTTTTTCCGCCGGGCCGCCCCAAGGAAAAAAGCGCCCCATACACAAAGGAAGGGGGTAGAGCGCCGCGGAAGGCACTCAGTGACGAACGTGGGGGCTTCATTTTTTCAAGCGGATCTGGTTAGGCAGCGGCACGGAACGGCGCAGCACATCCTCGCCCAGCCACAGGGCCGAGCGCCATGCACGCTGGGCTACTGTGGGCAAAGGCATTTGCTGGTAATCGTCGTTAAACACTTCAAAGCTGTAGTCGCCGCGGTAGCCCAGGCCATGCAGCCTGGTGACAAGCGTGGCAAGCGCTTCGCTGTGCACGCCTTCACCTGGAAACACACGAAAATGCCGGGCGGTGGCAATGCGCTCTTCGACCGACTTGATTTCCGTCCACATGAAGTCGGCCAGCTGCACCAGGAAAATTTTGTCCGGATCCAGGATGTCCAGCTCATCCAGCGAGGTCTTGGTCGCGAACATGTGAAAAGAGTCAAAACCCAAACCCAGGTTGGGCATGTCGGCTTCACAAATAATGTCCCAGGCCTGCGGGAATTCATTGACGGTGCGGCCCCACGACAAGGCTTCGTAGGCGATCTTGATGTTCATCGGAATCGCCAGCATGGCCAGCTTGCGCAAGTCCCTGACCAGCGCCCGGGTTTCACCCGTGGCATGCACCGAGGTTGACGAACAGATCAACAGCAGGCGGCATCCCAGCGCATGGCACATTTCCAGCATCGATTTGGCGATGTCCATCTTGTAGTCGTGCAGGTGCCCGGTCAGCCCCTCAAAGTCACGCAGCACCTGGAACCCGGTGACGCGCAGACCGCTTGCACGCACCGCAGCGACGGCGGCTTCCACGCCGTCGGGGTGGCCTACCAGGTCCTTGGCGGCCAGCATGATCTGGGTGAAACCGGCTTCGCGCACGGCCTTGAGCTTGGCCTCCAGCGGGCCTGCCAGCGAGATGGTGTCCATCCCGAAATCGTCGATGTTGCCGCTGTAGTGGCTCATGATGCCTGGCGCCTGTTTAGCGTACGTCATGGACCAGCTCAAAACTCACGCTGCCCATCCAGCTCTTGGTCAGCGCGCCGCGGTCCTCGGTATGGACCCCGGGTGACTCGAGGAATTCCACGCCGCGCTTGCGCAACTCGCCAACAGTGGCCAACACGTCTGCGCTGCCCAGGCCAATGCGCTGCAGGCTTTCGTCTCCTTCCACGTCGAGCACGCTGGCTTCAGGCTCGATCAACTGAAGGTAAAAGCGCGACGAAGGCGGGCACGGGCTGCGAAGAATGCGGCCCTTCGGCAGGATGCCGAAGCGCTGTTCATCGGGCAGGTCGGTAAAGCCAAACAGCTCGCGGTAAAACTCAGCCCAGTCTTCAGTACGGTCATTGCCGATGTATTGCACGACACCAAAGAAATGCAGCCCCGCCACCGCTGGCGGGTGCTGGTCCACCGTGGGAATGGGCACAAAGTCCACGTCATAGATCGAAAACTTGTCGTAACGATCCACAAAATAAATGCGGCTTTTCCCCGCGCCATGGATGGCCGGAATGTTCAACTCCATCACCTCGACGCGCGACGGCACGGCCCAAGCGCCCCGCTCCAGCGCACGGTGATACGCATCCGCGGCGTCCCGCACGCGCAAGGCCACAGCGGCAATCACCGGCTTGTCGGTCGGTGCGGCGCCATCGGGCATGGCGGGAATGTGGGCATTGACAATCACATTCATGCCGCCCTGCCGGTACAACAGCACCTCGCGCGAGCGGTGGCGGGCGACCGGGCGGAAACCCATCGTTTCCAGCACCTGCCCCAACGCCTGCGGCTTGGCGGTGGTGTATTCAATGAACTCAATGCCGTCCAGCCCCAGGGGGTTGGCAACTTCGGGAATGGCTTCCCGGTCTGCGGCTGGTGCCTGTGCAAAGGTACTCATGGTGATGTCTCCGGTGAGAGGTTGCAGCAGATTCAGGAAGTTGCCATGGCGGGCGCCACGGTTGCGCCGGGAACATGGCCACCGCCCAAGAAGAGGCGTTCGATATTGGGGTCTGCCAGCAGCTCCGCCGCCGGCTTGTGCAGCACCAGCTGGCCCGACTCAAGCGCGATGGCGTCATCGGAAATCTTCAGCGCACTTTTGACGTTTTGCTCAACCATCAATACTGTCGTACCCTGGGCCGCCAGCTTCTGCAGCAGCTTGAACACGTCCTGCACCACCATGGGCGACAGCCCGATCGAGGGTTCGTCAATCAGGATGACCTTGGGGCGCAGCAGCAGAGCCCGTCCGATTTCAAGCTGCTTCTGCTCACCTCCCGAGAGCGCGGAGGCCTGGGAATGCAGGCGTTCCTTGACGCGCGGGAAGAACTCCAGCACCTCGGGAATACGCTCGTGTGTGGTTTTCGTACCCAGCGTAATGCCGCCCAGCTCCAGGTTCTGCCACACAGTAAGCTGGCCAAACAGGTTGCGCCCCTGGGGCACAAACACAATTCCTTTGGCCAGCAATTCTTTCTGGCTGGCGCCTGAAATGTCCTCACCATTCAACAGGATGCGGCCCTGCCGCGGCTTGAGCAAGCCAAACAGCGCTTTCAAAACCGTGGACTTGCCCGCGCCATTGGGCCCCAGCAGCAGCGTGATGGAACCCGTACGCACCTTGAACGACAGGTTGTTCAGGATCATGAAGTCCTTGTAACCCGCCACCACATCGTCAAATTCAATACAGACGTCACTTGTCATACATAGCTCCGTGAAACATCAATCTTCTTCTACCAGCAAGGGCGCGGAACCGGCTAAGCCGGGCCGCAGCGCTTGTCCCCCTTAGGGGGATTCCGGCTACACGCAGTGAGCCGAGACAGGGGGTTAGTTCCCAAGATATGCATCCAATACCTCTTTATTGGCCCGAATTTCTGCCGGCGTTCCAATGGCCAGCACCTTGCCTTCGACCATCACCATGATGCGGTGGCACAGGCCCATCACAAAATCCATGTTGTGCTCAATCACCACAAACGAAGCCTTGCGGCCAAATTTGGGGTTCTGGTTCAGATCCCGGAGCAGCGACGAGATGCCGCCCACCAGGCTGGGATTGACGCCCGCGCACGGCTCGTCGAGCAGCACCAGGTCCGGTTCGGCCATGAAAGCCATGGCGATGTCCACCAGCTTTTGCTGGCCGTAGCTCAAGGTGCCGGCGAGCTTGTCAGCCACATGGCGGATGCGGAACTGGTCGATAAGCGCATCCGCCTTGTCGCCCAGCCCCGAGTCGCCAGGCGCAAACATGCGGCCGAGCAGGCTGCCCTTGTGCTCCTGGGCCGCCACGATCAGGTTGTCGCGCACCGTCATCTTTCCAAACACCTGCAGGGTCTGGAAGGTGCGGCCTACACCGCGCCGGCTGAGCTCCAGCGGCGACAGGCCGGTGATGGTTTTTCCGTTGAGTTCGATCGTGCCGGCATCGGGGCTGATCTGGCCCAACACGCTGTTGAACATGGTGGTTTTACCCGAACCATTGGGTCCGATGACACCGAAAATTTCCCCCGGCATGACTTCGAAGGAGACCCCGCCCACGGCCTGAATGGCGCCATAGGCTTTCTTGAGCCCGGCAACTTTTAACAATGCGTTTGTCATGATGCCGCTCCGATCCGGCTGGCTGCAGCCGCACGTGCCTGGGACGCCTCACGCGCTGCGCGCTTGGCCCGGATACGGTCAGGAATGCTGAGCAACCCGTCGGGCAGCCACACCATCAACAGCACCACAGCAGTGCCGAACATCGGCAAATACCAGTTGGACACCAGCGGCACATCGCGCAGCCATTCCGGCAGCACCACCCCCACCGCGGCGCCCACAATGGGGCCCAGGAAATAGCCCGCACCGCCGACCACCACCATCAAATACATCATGATGGACGCGGCCACGGTGAAGGGCCCCGGCTCGATGAACTGCACCAGCGATGCAAACAGGGCACCGGCGATGCCGGCGTAAGCCGCGCCAATGGCAAAACTCAGCAGCGTGTAATTGCGGATATCCACCCCCAGGCTCTCGGCACGTATCGGGTTGTCGCGCAAGGCCGTGAAAGCCTTGCCCCAGGGCGAGCGCAGCAAGCCCCACAGCAGGCCCGAAAGGATGACCGTCACAGCCAGTACAAAGTAGTAGTAGGGCAGGTTGCCTTCGAGCGAATAACCGAAGAGGGACGGCCGTGCAATGTTGTTGATGCCGAAGGTACCCCCGGTGAGCCATTCTTCATTGCGCATCACCAGCCAGATGGCGGTGTTAAAGCCCAGGGTGGCGAATGCCAGGTAAATGGCCTGCACGCGCAGCGCCGGAAACCCCAGGATCAACCCAACGGCAAAACAGATCAGTGCGGCAGCCGGCAAACCCAGCCAGAAGCTGACACCCGCCTTCATCAGGATGGCGACAGTGTAGGCGCCAATACCGAAGAAGGCCGCATGGCCCAGCGACTTCTGGCCCGCGTAGCCAATGGTCAGGTTCAGGCCCATGGTGGCGATGATAAAAACCAGCCAGTAAGTCAGCAGGTAGATGCCGTAGTTCTTCAGGAATTGCGGCACCACCAGTACCAGCAAGGCGGCAAGAACCGTCAATACCAGGGCAAATTTGTTGTTGGTGAGCTTCATACCTTGCGCTCCTCTTTTTTACCCAGCAGGCCTTGTGGCTTGAAGAGAATCACCACCATGAAAATAACCAGCGCCACAGCGTCCTTGTAGGCGGGCGAGATATACGCCGAGGCAAGGTTCTCGCACACCCCCACAATCAAGCCGCCCAGCAAGGCACCGCGCGAGTTGTTGAAGCCGCCGATAATCGCGGCGAAAAAAGCCTTGGTGCCCAGGCCCTCGCCCATGTCGAACTTGGCGAGGTAAGTGGGCGTGACCAGCAGGGCCGCCGCCACCGCCAGCACGGCATTGATGGCAAAGGTGTAGAAAATCATGCGCGGCACATTGATGCCCAGCACCGAAGCACTTTCGGTGTTTTGCGCCACGGCCTGCATGGCGCGGCCCGTGACGGTTTTGGCCAGGAAGGCCTGCGTCGCCATTACGATGACCAGGGCCAGCGCAAAGGTGCCGATGTCTTGCAGCGTTATCGTGACACCGGCAATGTTAAAGAGCTTGTCGGCAAACAGGCTCGGAAAAGGGTGGGCTTCGGCGCTGTAGCCGGCGCGCACGCCGTTGCGCATGGCAATGGAAAGCCCGATGGTCGCCACGACGATGGGCATCATGCCGTACTTGAAGAGCGGATCCACCACCCCTCGCTTGAAAACCCAGCCCAGCAGCAGCACGGCCAGCAGTACCGTCAGCACAAAGCTCACCAGCATGGGTGCACCCAGCGAAACGAAGGCCAGCATCATGAAGGCCGGCAGCATGACAAATTCACCCTGCGCAAAGTTGATCGTTCCTGAGGCCTGCCACAGCAAGGTAAAGCCCAAGGCCGCCAGCGCATAAATGCTGCCGGTGGCCAGGCCCGAGAAAAAGAGTTGGAGAAAGTCTGTCATGGGAAGGTCCGATGGAGAAAGTCGGTTGCATTCAGTGGAGTTCTCAATGGGAAGGGCTCACGCCCTGCCCCATGAGCGGCCGGCCCCGCATGGCCGGCCGAAGTAGCAGTTACTTCTTCGCGGCCGGCTTGGCCGCAGCAGACGCCAGAGGAAGGGCCTTGCTCACATCGCGGGTGGCCAGGCCGAGCGGGGGAACCATGTCAATGACTTCCTGCTTGCCGTTTTTGACTTCCACCATGAAGCTCATGCGGTCGAGGTCGCCCTTGTTGTCGAACTCGGTGTACATCAGCGCGCCGGGGTATTTGTCGGTGTTGACCTTCAGGCCCTTCATGGCCGCGGCCACGGCTTTGCGGTCCAGCTTGCCGGCTTTTTCAATGGCAGCCTTGAGCACGTAGACACCGGAGTAGCCCTTCATGCCGTTGTGGTCGGAGATGTACTTGTAGTCCTTCTCAAATTTCGCTTTGAAAGCGCGGATGGCGGGCACCGGCGCATCCACCGTCAAGCCTACGTGGGCAATCGCGCCGTTGGCAGCCTCACCGGCCAGCTCAATGACTTTCTGGCCCGTCAGGGTGGTTTCACCGATGATGGGCTTGTTCCAGCCCTGCTTGCGCAGCTCGCGCAGCAAGCGTGCCGACTCTTCTTCGTTCGAATAGGCGAACACGCCGTCTGCATTGCTTTGCTTGGCACGCAGCACCGCGGCGGAGAAGTCCACCTGGCCCGGTTCGGTAGATATCTCGCTCAGGATTTTGGTCGGCGAATTGGCGAGGGCCTTCCTGATCGAGTCCATGCCGCCCTTGCCGAAATCGTTGTTCACGTAAATGACGGCAATGCTTTTGAGCTTGGCCTGGTCACTGATGTAGCGTGCCACCTTGGGCATGGCAGTGGCTTGCGTGAAGCTGGTGCGAAACACGTAAGGGTTGCCCTGCTCGGTGATGCCGGCTGCCTCGCCCCCGGTGAAGTTGGGCACCTCGGCGCGCCGTGATTCGGCCATGCTGACCATGATGGAGCCGGAGAACACCGGGCCGAAGATGGCAAACACGTCGTCGTCGATGGCTTTTTGCGTCAGCCCCTTGGCCACGCCCGCATTGCTCTGTGTATCAGCCGTGGTTGTCTGGATTTTCTTCCCCAGGATGCCGCCGTTGGCATTGATTTCCCTGACGGCCAGCTCAACGCCGTTCTTGAAGTTGGTGCCTGCCGTGGCGCCGCCGCCGGACAGTTCGACAATGTTGGCGATCTTGATGACGTCTTGCGCAAAACCAGCGCTAGCGCTTACTGCGAGAGCGCAAGCAGCTATCAATTTGAGAGCGAATCGTTTTTTCATGGTTGTCTCCTCTGGGGGTTAAAAATCAAGGTGATGCGAGTCGTGCTTCCCCGACTCCTGGGATGGGAACACTGTCAGATGGTGTGCTCTGGAAGGAGCGCCTGATTTCACCGGCCATCGTGGCGGGGTACAAATGCCCCCGGATAAAGGTGGCATCGCGGCGAACGGCCTGCGCTGCTGCGGCATGCCCAAAAAAATCCAGGTAATCCGGCACCTGCTGGATCAGCATCTCAAATCCGGGCTGTGCAGTCAGACCGCGCTCGCGGGCAGCCCGGACCAGCGGCGTCGGCTGGTTCTTCATGAGGATGTCCATGACGGCCGCGTGCGGCGCCATACGGGACACATCGCACGGCAGGGGATCATCGGCCCTGAGCCCCAGCGGTGAGGCATTCACCACCACGTCATGGCCCGACGGGTCACCGCTGCTCACAGCCGCGATGCTTGCGGTAGACAGCGGTGTAGCGGCGGCAATCTGGTCGGCCAGCACCTGCGCCTTGCCCGGCGCAGGATCGTAGAGCGAAATGGCGGCCGGCGACTGGTTTCCCGCCATCGCGAGTGAAGCGGTAATCGCGGCAGCCGCGCCGCCTGCGCCCAGTATCAACACGCGCTTGCCGGCGTAGGCCACACCGAAATAGTCCAGCGACAGGACAAAACCCTTGCCGTCAAACAAGGCACCTTCCAGCTCACCGGCAGCGTCACGGCGAATGCCATTCACCGCACCGGCTACCCGGCCGGCGTCATTGCAATGCGAAAGCAGGCTCATCACTTCGGCCTTGTGCGGGATGGTCAGCAGCATGCCTTTGACGTTCCTGGCCAGGAAAGCGGCCTTCACAAAAGCCTGGATGTCCCCGGCGGCCACATGCACCGGGACAAGGACAGCATCAATACCCAGTGTCTTGAAGATCAGGTTGAACACCTCCGGCGCACGCACCTGCCCGACCGGATCGCCGGGGATCAGATACACGTCGGTATTGCCCTGAATGGTGGTAAACATGCTGGATTGCCTGAAACGTTCGATAATCGATTGAAAATGCCAGATTTGGTGTGAACTTTAGTAGCTAGCCTCAGGAATCCCAACAGGTTTATTACCCAGTTGATCGTTTATCGCTCATTAAAGATCGATGAACGAACGAAACAAGGGTTTGACCTACGCCTGCGTTGACACCGTGTTGTGAATACTTCAGCAAATGACCGCGGCCAAACTCCCCATTTCACCCTCTACATTGCAGGCCCCCAGCCCTTCCACGCTGGACAAGCGCGACTGGATTGCCGGGCTGGAAAAAGGCCTGTCCATCATCGAATGTTTTGACGATGCCAACCCACGCCTGACAGCCAGCCAGGCCGGGGCGCGCTGCGGCATGACACGGACGGCCGCCCGCCGCTATTTGCTGACGCTGGAACACCTGGGGTATGTCGCCGGCGACGGCAAGCTCTTCTGGCTGACGCCGCGTGTGCTCAGGCTGGGCCAGTCCTATCTAGAGTCGGCACGCCTGCCGCGCATCGTGCAACCCTTTTTGCAGCGCGTGACTGCCGGAACGCAGGAGAGCGCGTACGTTAGCGTGATGGACGGCGACGACATCGTCTACATCGCCCGCAACGGCTCCAGCCGCGCCATGAACACCGGCTACGTGCTGGGCTCACGCGTGCAGGCCCAGGTCACGGCTGCGGGCCTTTTAATGCTGTCGATGCGCGACCCCGCCTGGCTGGAAACCTGGCTGGCCAACCACGAGCTCAAGGCCTACACCTCGTACACGATCGCCAGCAAGGACCGCCTGCGGATCGAACTGGCGCGCGTACGGGCACAAGGATGGGCGATTTCCGAGCAGCAGCTGGAACTCAATTACCGCGGTATTGCCGTACCGCTACGGGACCGGCACGGGGAAGTGGCCGGGGCGCTCAGCGTGACCATGCCCATGGGGCATGAGTCGAGTGAGGATGCGGGGGGACGGGTTTTGTCGGTGTTGCGGGAGACGGCGCAGGCGATGAGAAACCTGATTTGAGTGCATCTGCCAGGGCGGTTCTTGCTCTGGCGATGCGCGCTTTGCTGAGGGTGGCTGGCCGGGGGTTGCCCGGCATGCAACTCACTTTTCTTTGCTTCGCCAAAGAAAAGTAAGCAAAAGAAAGGCGACCCTGCTGTCTGCGTCCCTTCGCTGCGCTACGGGCAACCTGCGGTGCTCGGTTCAGGCGGGGTCTCGCTCGAACTCGCTACGTTGCACTTCGCTCAGACAATCGCGATCCCTGATCCGCCTGACCCTGCGCTCCTCGGCGCAGACAGAAGGGGCGATCGGGTGCGGGAACCGAATACCGAAATACCAGGAAACCAATACCAACAAGGACACGCCATGGCGTGTCCTTGTTTCTTCTGGTGTTCGGTTTTGGTATTCCTCCCCACCCCCTTGTGGATGCGCCGAGGAGCGGAGGTTCAGACGGATCAGGGCAAAAACTTGTTTGAGCGAAGCGAGTTGTTTTTGACCCCGGCTGGACCGAGCACCGCAGGTTGCCCGTAGCGAAGCGCAGGGACGCAGGAACCAGGGTCGCCTTTTCTTTGCTTACTTTCTTTTGGCGAAGCAAAAGAAAGTGAGTTGCATGCCGGGCAACCCCCGGCCAGCCGCTCTCAGTAGAGAAGAGAACGCCCAAGCCGGAGCAAGATCCAGCCTCAAGATTCGCTATCAATTCAATAGCTGCTCGCGCACACCCCTATTGGTCAAAAGCCATTTTCACTAATGAATCAAACCACCCCAACACTCCCCGTCACCGGTAAAACAATCCCCGTGACATAACTGGAACAAACAGGAGAAGCCAGAAATACATAAGCAGGCGACAACTCCTCAGGTTGCGCCGGCCGCCTCATGTCGGTCTTCCTGCCGAAGTCCTTGATGACGAGTGGCCCGCGCCTGGCGCGGTGTAGGAAAGATTCGCGCCTTCGCCCCAGCCATGCCTTGCGGCCGCTGCAGCGTCGGGCCGAATCTTGCACAATCAAGCCAGCCATCTTTTCCATTGCCGCTTTTGTTGCCGCCCGAGCGGCGTTTGATGCAAACCCGACACTTCCTCCAGCTCATCGCGATGTCCGCCCTCTGGGGCGCATCATTTCCCCTGCTGCGTATCGCCAGCCCTGCCCTGGGGCCGTGGGTGGTAGCAGCCACCCGCTGCGTCATGGCTGCGATCGTGCTGGGCCTGCTGATGAGCAGGCTGCGCGGCCAATGGCCGCCGCGCGAGGCGTGGCCCCGGCTGGCGCTGCTGAGCATGCTGTCGGTGGTGGTTCCCTTTGTGCTGTACAACTGGGCCGCGCTGGTCATCCCGTCGGGCTATTCGGCGGTGCTCAATGCCACGGTGCCGCTCTTCGGCGTGATGGCCGCCGCGCTGGCCGGCGAGGAAAAACTCACCCGCATCCGCTTGCTCGGCTGCGCGGTCGGCTTTGCCGGCGTCGCGCTGCTGGTGCAACTGGGGCCCGTCGCCGTCACGCCCCGGGTCGTGCTGGCGGCGTTGGCCTGCGTCGCCGCGTCGGCCAGCTACGGCTTCGGCGCCATCCTCATGAAACGCGCCACCATGGCCTATTCGCCGCTGCCCTCGTCAGCGGTGGTGCATGTGGCCGCGGCCCTGATCCTGCTCATACCGGGCGGAATCGCCGCACCCTCGGCGGTCCTGACGCCGGGCGCCGTGGCTGCCGTTACGGTGCTGGGCACGTTTACTTCCGGGTTTATGTACTGGATCAGCATGCGGCTGATGCGCGAGATTCCGGCCAGCGCCACCACGTCGGCGGCCTTCATGATTCCGCTGTTCGGCGTGACCTGGGGCGGGGTGTTTCTGGGGGAACCTGTGACGATCAGCATGTTGCCCGGTTGCATCCTGGTGTTATCGGCCACCGCGCTGATCACGGGCTTTAACCCGTTTCGGGCCGCGCCACCTGAGCCATAAAGCTTAAGGCACGCACCGGCGCGAAGTCGTAAAGAAATCGTGGCGAGCGGCCCGAGCAGCCCGAGGTCGTGTCGAGGACCGGAGCCGTACACCCACCCGTACGGTGAGGACCGCAGATGCGAGATCGGGCCGCGCAGTAAATTTATTTGCGGCTTCGCATGATGTTGGGCGTAGCGACCACCACATCCGCATTCTGCGCACGCTGGCGCAGCGCATGCTCCATCACCACCAGGGCCAGCATGGCCTCGGCAATCGGTGTGGCGCGAATGCCGACACAAGGGTCGTGCCGGCCCTTCGTCACCACCTCGGCGGGGTTGCCCGCGGTGTCGATCGACTGGCGCGGCGTGATGATCGAGCTCGTCGGCTTGATCGCGATGGACACCTCCAGGTCTTGCCCCGTGCTGATGCCACCCAGCACACCGCCGGCGTTGTTCGACTGAAAGCCCTCTGGCGACAGACCGTCGCCGTGCGTGGTGCCGCGCTGCGTCACGCTGGCAAAGCCGGCGCCGATTTCAACGCCCTTGACGGCGTTGATGCCCATCATGGCGAAAGCAATGTCGGCATCCAGCTTGTCAAACAGCGGATCACCCAGGCCCACCGGCACGTTCGACGCCGTGACACGAATGCGCGCACCGCAGGAGTCGCCGGCCTTGCGCAGCGCGTCCATGTAGTCTTCCAGTTTCGAGACGTCGGCGACCGGCGCGAAGAACGGGTTGCCCGGCACGTGTTCCCACGATTCAAACGGAATCGCGATGTCGCCGATCTGCGTCATGCAGCCGCGAAACGTGGTGCCATATTTTTCAGCCAGCCACTTCTTGGCCACCGCGCCGGCGGCCACCATTGGCGCCGTCAGGCGGGCGGAGGCACGGCCACCGCCACGCGGGTCGCGCCGGCCGTATTTGTGCAGGTAGGTGTAGTCAGCATGCCCTGGGCGGAAGGTTTCCAGGATGTTGCCGTAGTCCTTGCTGCGCTGGTCGGTGTTCCTGATCAGGAGGCAGATGGGGGTGCCCGTGGTCTTGCCCTCGTACACGCCGGAGAGGATCTCGACAGCGTCGGGCTCATTGCGCTGGGTCACATGCCGGCTGGTGCCGGGCCGGCGGCGGTCAAGGTCGCCCTGGATGTCGGCCTCACTCAAGTCCATGCCGGGCGGGCAGCCGTCAATCACGCAGCCAATGGCCGGGCCGTGGGATTCACCGAAGTTGGTGACTGCGAATAGGGTTCCGAAGGTATTTCCGCTCATGGGGGGATTATCCCAGAGGGGGCCAAGGGATCACGGACAGCCTGATTCAGCCCCGCCGTTGCCAAGCCCGGACAAACCCGGAGCGTGGGTAGCGCTGGTTTCTCGTGGTCATGTCAGACCCATGCCGAAGGGGCCGGCACTTTCGGCAAGAAGGTAACAGCGGAAAAGTCGCTGCGCCAGAACATTGCCGATGTTATTGGAGCTCCCCAGGATTCAACGTAAGCAAGCACATCGCCCCGCTGCAATCGTTTCCGCTTTAATCGCAACTGATACTTTTCCAGGTTTTCGAAGGACAAAGGATCTCCCTTTTGATAGAAGTCCCAACCCGGGTTGTCACTCATAACGCGTACAAAACGCAACAAAGCGCCTTGGGAATAAGCCGAGAACTCATTGAGCGCGTCCTTCTTGCAATCATCAGCCGTACTTCGAACGGAAATTACATCAAAGCGAAACGTCGACTGCGCATAGGCTGGCACGTAACCATCTCCCGCAGACAGGTGAGGCATAAAAACCGTTAGCCCAGGTGCGTTAGCCGGTGACCACAGAATGAGCGGCGGTGCGTCTTTGTCTTCCGCGTACGGCTGTTCGGGCAAGACAAACGGGGTTGGGCTGCCATGAACCCGCATTGGCGGATAGCGATCAAACGCCTGTACAACCTCGGCCACCGGTGCCTTGATCACAGACAGATTGAAGAATGGTCGATCCAGTACAGACATGATGCGAACGTTTGGTTGCTTGCCGGCACTGCGACTACGCGAACTCTCCGTGGCGCAGCGCAACTTCGCCCTGCAGAAGAACACGTAATGTGAACTTGAGCGGGAAAACCTGAGACTCTTTCATGCGCAGCGCGGCCGCAACCGCCTTGCGTTCCTTTTTTACTTGCGGGTACTCGGCCGAGGGAACGAAGATGTGGCCGTTTTCATGCAGCAGCACCCCATGCCCAAACTCGAGATCGCCAGCCGTGGTCACGCCAACAAAGCCGGTGAACGTTTGACCCGAGGGAGCAAGGAAATCAGCAGCAACGGACAGGGCGTAAAGGTCTGGCCCCACCATCTTCGCCGGATAAGGACGAACCCAGGTTTCGTCCTGCTCTTCATCCTCTTCCTCGTCGCTTGCGAACTCCCAGATGGGAAAAGCGATGAGGTCCTCTGGCTTGAGTTGGTCAATCGGCTTTCGGGTCTTCAGCGATGGGGGCATGGACAGTGTCTTCCAAGGTGAACGTGTCAACAAAGCCGAACAAGCCCGGCATTCGCTTAAAGCAAGGGTCAGGCTTCTGCTCCCACTTGAGGAAACGGATGAGCTTGAGCCACATGTCAGACGCCTTTGACCCGTATGGGTGTGGTTTAGGCGTTCCTGAACTATAGCTTTGCAAAGGCCCCTCTTTGTCGCCCTGGCTGTGCAGCCAGCGGTGTAGCCCACGCCACACACACTCTGGAACACTTCATGCTTGCTGCACCGCACCAATCCCGAATTGGATGTCTTGATTGAACAGGAGCACCCCATGCTGGACCGCACCGCGACCAAGTTTTCCCACGTCAAGCCTGGCGACACGCAGTTTGTCTCCGGTGGCTTGCGCGATTTTTTCCTGTACCGTGACCTCGGCATTGCCGACGCGACCAACGGCAAAGTCATCGCGCACCTTGTGAAGGCCAATATGGCACCAGAAACAGGCACGGGATGGCACCGTCATGAGGCAGATTTCCAGATCGTCATCATGACCAAGGGCTGGGCCCGCTTTATGTATGAAGACAAGGAAACCCTGGTCGAGGCCGGCGACGTGGTGCACCAGCGCCCGGGCATCAAGCATTTCCTGTTCGACTACTCACCCGACATGGAATACCTGGAAATCGTCGGGCCGGCGGACTTCAAGTCGATAGACGTCGACCCGGTCTGCGAGATCCCGCCTCCCACCCCCTGGAAATAGCGCCCCCACGGTCGCTCACTTCGTGTAGCTCCCGAGGCCTTGCAGGCCGCGGCTCGCGAGACGCTTCGCCTCTGTCACCCTTCCAAGCCTGCGCAGGCAGGCTTGAAGCCGTGGGCTCCAGCCCCTCCGGGGCCGCCCGCCTGCGGTCTGGCAAAGCCAGTCCCGCGGCTCATGCTGGCTTGAAGATTTCAGGGCGTATGTAGCGGGGGTATTTCACCAGCGGGGGCCGCGGGTCCGGCTTCGCCGGCCCCMGGCGCCGCCCCCTGCAAGGGGGGAACAGGCTACACGCAGTGAGCCTGGACGGGGGTGTTCAAAATTCTGCATCCAACTCATCAATGTCATCCGGCTCCTTCCGAGCCTCAGCCACCCACTCCTTCATCGCCGGCAACTCCATGATGCGCTTGCAATACGCGGTGCAAGCCTTGTCCAGCGGCACGTCGTAAGTGAGAAACCGGGTGACCACCGGCGCATACATGGCGTCGGCCACCGACAACTGCTTGCCGAACAGGTAGGGGCCGCCATAGGTGGCCAGGCATTCCTTCCAGATCTCCAGCACGCGGTCAATGTCGGCCTGCGCGCGGGACCAGACCTTGAAGTTCGAGAAATGGGCCTTGATGTTCATCGGCAGCGCAGCGCGCATGGAGGCAAAGCCTGAATGCATTTCGCCGCACACCGCCCGGCAATGCGCCCGCACCTTGATGTCCGCGGGCAGCAACTGGGCTTTAGGCTTGATTTCATTGAGGTATTCGGCAATCGCCAGGGTGTCCCACACCTTGACGTTGCCGTGCTGCAGCGACGGCACCAGCATGCTGGACGAGAGCAGCAGCATTTCGGCCTTCATCGCCGGGTCATCCGGTGAGATCACCTTTTCAGTGAATTCCAGCCCCGCGAACTTCGCCAGCAGCCAGCCGCGCAGGGCCCACGCTCCGTAGTTCTTGCTGCTGATCGTCAGGATGGCTTTGGCCATGCACATGCTCCTTGAACCGGAAAGGCCCTGCTGGCTAGCAGGATGGATGCATGAACTCCCGCAAGGCTTATGCCAGCCTGCGCCTTTTTCGATGCCGACTGGCCCGTAACTTGCCTGCATGGACTGGCAGAGACAAAGAGACAACGAATTCCGATTCATGTCAGGACAACCATGCTTTACCAGGCCTACCAAACCCAGTCCGACCTGCTGTCGCCGTTTCGCCTGTTCGCCCAAGGCGGTAGCGCGGCATTCTGGCTGGGTAAAACCGAAGGCAGCCTGCTGCGCAAGATTTCGGCGTCCATGGAGGTGTTTTCACGCCTGCGGCTGACGCATACCCGGCCGGCCTACGGCATCAGTTCAGTGAAGGTGGGCGAGCGCGAACTTGCCGTGACGGAAGAAACCGTTTTGTCCATGCCCTTTGGCACCCTGCTGCGCTTTCGCAAGGAAACACCCGCAGGCCTGCCCTTTCAGCCGCCGGTGCTGCTGGTAGCGCCGCTGTCGGGTCACTTTGCCACGCTGCTGCGCGAAACCGTGCGCACCCTGCTGCAAGACCACGATGTGTACATCACCGACTGGCACAACGCGCGCGATGTGTCCCTAAGGCACGGCCCATTTGCGCTGGACGACTACATCGACCACATGATCCGCTTCACCCAGGCCATTGGCCCGGGCACCCATGTGGTGGCGGTTTGCCAGCCTTGCGTGGCGGCACTGGCGGCCACCGCCATCATGGCTGAAGACGACGACCCGGCCCAGCCACGCAGCCTGACCCTGATGGCCGGCCCGGTGGACTGCCGCGTGAACCCCACCGGCGTCAACACCCTGGCCACCAGCCAGCCGATTGAGTGGTTCGAGAAAAACCTGATCAGCCATGTGCCGCTTCCGCACGCCGGCTACATGCGCCGCGTGTATCCAGGTTTTGTACAGCTCAGCGCTTTTCTGAGCATGAACCTGGACCGACACAAAAAATCCTTCCAGGACATGTACCAGCACCTGGTGGACGGCGATGTGGAAAAGGCCAACATCATCCGTGTGTTTTATGACGAGTACCTTGCCGTGAACGATTTACCAGCCGAGTTCTATCTCGAAACGGTCGAAAAAGTCTTCCAGACCTACGACTTGCCGCTCGGCAAGCTCAGCTATCGCGGCCGTCTCGTCAAACCTGCTGCCATTCGCCGCACGGCACTCATGACGGTTGAGGGGGAACGCGACGACATCTGCGCCGTAGGGCAAACGGTTGCGGCGCAGGATCTGTGCACCGGCATCCGGCCCTACATGAAAACCCACCATGTGCAGACCGGCGTGGGGCACTATGGGGTGTTCAGCGGGCGCAAGTGGAACCAGCAGATTTATCCGCGGGTTCGGGAGATGATTCACTCGAGCATGGGCTGAAATTCATACAAAATCGGCCTCCAGGCCAATGGAATCGGGCGCAAGCAGCTCCTGAATTAATGGCGGAGGCTACGCGTGCAAGCCGCCATCTACAAGAGGAGGCTTCATCTCACTATCGTCACCTGGCTTTTGTCGTCCTGATTTTTAAAGTCAACGGGCGTCAGGAGGACGGCCTCTGACGGTCGGACGTGAGGCGAAGTGTGAGCCCACCAGCTCTCTGGCAGCATCGAGAAACCGAGCAAAACACCGGAAACAGCCAGAAGTGAAAGTGCCATGCGCACGACTTCTCGCTTGCGAAGCGTATGAACTGCAATCTATTCACCTCGTCCCATCCATGCCACCAAAATCCCAATCAAGCCCATCGCACCCACCAATCCCAAAATCACCCCGCGCCCCTCCATCACCCCTGCAAACACCCCCACCAGCATGCCCGCCAGCGGCTGCGACAAATTGTTGAGCATCACGATCACGCCAGTAGTCTTGCCCAGGTCGCGCGGTGGAATGATCTTCTGGCGCAGGCTGCGGATGTAGACGTTGAACATCTTGTCGAAGCCGATCACCAGCAAGAAACCGGCGATGTACACCCAGAAGTTGCCAGCCAGCCCCGTCAGCAAGCCGCCGGCCAACATCACGCTGTATGACACCAGGCCCAGGGTGCGCAAGGGCAGCACGGTGCGGGCGATGAACAGCAGGATGATGACGGTGGCAATGGCGCCGGCCGTTTGCAGCAACGCGTAGTCGCTCGCCGTGCGCTGCAGCAGCCCGGTCACCATCGCGGCCGAGGTGGCGAGCGTCACACCGATAACCAGGTTCACGCCGGCCGCCAGCGCAATCACTTTTTTCAGGCCCGGCAGGTGCAGCACCTGCAAAAACGCGGTGCGGATGGGCAGCAGCCAATGGTCCGGAGCAGATTCGGGCGCGGCCAGCTCAACCGGGTTCTTCCGGTGCCACAAGGTCACGGCGCCATCGGCCAGCAAAAAAAGCGCCGCGGTGGCCGCCACCACTGCGGGCCACGGCATCCAGCGCAGCAACAGCGACGCCAGCACGGGGCCCAGCACCATGCCGAGCTGGTCGGCAATCTGCGCATGGGCCAGCACTTTTTCAAAGCGGTGCTGCCTGAATATCTGCGGCAGCATGACCTCGCGGGCCATCAGGCCCTGCGTGGTCAACACACCGCAGACCGCGGACAGGGCAATCAGCCAGCCGATGCCGCCCAGCCACTGAAAAGCGGCCGCCCCGCCGATGCACACGAGCGCGCGGTAGAGCTGGCTGATGCGTAAAAGCTTGAGGGGTGAAACCCGGTCGCACAGCGCGCCGCACACGGGAAAAGCCAGGAAGCGGGGAAGCGTCTCTACCGTGAAAGCGATACCGGACCAGGCCACGCTGCCCGTGATTTCGAAAACCACCAGAGGAACCAGGAACAGCAGTATCTGGTCGGCAAGCCTGGAAAGGAAGAGGGAGCTATAAAACAGCTGGCCGTTGGCGTTGTTGGCGTTGTCGCGCACCCCTGCTCCCATCGCCTTGCTCCGCAAAGCAGGCCAGATACCTTGCGTATCTGGCTATTATTTTGATAGCGCCTTGCGCTCTTCCTGATTGGGCTGATTGGGCTGGCGGCATCTTTTATGCAAAGAACACCATCAGGCCCATACCCCTTGTGTTCAGCTGCGGTCGGCGCCGTCTTCTTCCGGCCAGTCGCGGATGTAGGCCTTGAGCATCTTGTTTTCGAAGTTCTGGCTGTCCACCACGGCCTTGGCGACGTCGTAGAGGCTGATGACGCCCATCATGACTTTCTGGTTCATCACCGGCATGTAACGCGCGTGGCGTTCCAGCATCATGCGGCGGACTTCGTCGAGTTCGGTCTCCGACGTGCAGGTGAGCGGGTGGTCGTCCATGGCGGTACGTACCAGGGTCGTTCCGATCTCGCCGCCGTTTTTGACGATGCAGACAATCACTTCGCGAAATGTCAGCATGCCGACCAGGTCACCGTGCTCCATGACGACCAGTGAGCCGATGTCTTTTTCGGCCATGATCTGGGCCGCCTTGGCAAGGGGTTCGTCAGGCTGGACGGTGTAAAGCGTGTTGCCCTTCACGCGCAGTATGTCTAGAACCTTCATGGCCATCTCCTCGGTTGTGCTGCTTGCCGGCCCTCATTGTCCCACCACAGCGCGGCAACAGGGAATTCAGTTTAAATATAGCCCACAATCAAACGGCAGGTTGCAAGAATCTGTTCGGGCTCCTGCGATTGCCCGGCGCACCGCCACTTTTTTCTGACTGGAGACAAACCCATGCCCGGTTATTCAGACCCCGGCTTTGACACCCTGGCGTTGCACGCCGGCGCCGCGCCCGACCCGACCACCGGCGCGCGTGCCGTGCCGATTCACCTGACGACTTCTTTCGTCTTCGAATCCAGCGACCACGCGGCCAGCCTGTTCAACCTCGAACGTGCGGGCCACGTCTACTCGCGCATCAGCAACCCGACCAATGCGGTGCTGGAGCAACGCGTGTCGGCTCTGGAAGGCGGCATAGGCGCGATTGCCACGTCCAGCGGGCAGGCGGCATTGCACCTGGCGATTGCCACCTTGATGGGCGCCGGCTCGCACATCGTCGCCAGCACCGCGCTTTACGGCGGCAGCCAGAACCTGCTGCACTACACCTTGCGCCGTTTCGGCATTGACACCACCTTCGTCAAGCCCGGCGACCTGGATGGCTGGCGCGCCGCCGTACGGCCCAACACCAAACTTTTCTTCGGGGAAACCGTGGGCAACCCGGGCCTCGATGTGCTGGACATCGAAGCGGTGTCGAGCATTGCCCATGATGCCGGCGTGCCTCTGCTGGTGGACTCCACCCTCACCTCACCCTGGCTCATCAAGCCCTTTGACCACGGCGCCGACCTGGTCTACCACTCGGCCACCAAGTTCCTGAGCGGCCACGGCACGGTGATCGGCGGCGTGGTGGTGGACGGCGGCAGTTTCGACTGGGAAAAGTCCGGCAAATTTGCCGAGTTGACCGAGGCCTACGAAGGCTTTCACAACATGGTGTTCAGCGAGGAAAGCACCGTAGGCGCCTTCCTGCTGCGCGCGCGGCGTGAGGGCCTGCGTGACTTCGGCGCCTGCATGAGCCCGCATACGGCATGGCTGATTTTGCAGGGCATTGAAACCCTGCCACTGCGCATGGCGCGGCACATGGGCAACACGGAAAAAGTGGTGCAGTTTCTTGCCAGCCACCCGCTGGTGTCGCGCGTGGGCCACCCCATGCTCGAGTCGCACCCCAGCCACACACTGGCCAAAAAGCTGCTGCCGCGCGGCGCCGGCTCGGTGTTCAGCTTTGACATCAAGGGCAACCGCGAACAGGGCAAGGCCTTCATCGAGGCGCTGAAAGTCTTCAGCCACCTGGCCAACGTGGGCGACTGCCGCAGCCTGGTGATCCACCCGGCCAGCACCACGCATTTCCGCATGAGCGACGAAGCGCTGGCGGCCGGCGGCATCACACAAGGCACGATCCGCCTGTCGATTGGCCTGGAAGACCCGGACGACTTGCTGGACGACCTCAAGCGCGCACTCAAGGCGGCAGAAAAAGCCGGCGTGAAAGCGGGGGCCTGAAGCATGTACTTCGACGTCAACGGCCATAAAACTTATTGCTACACCGGCGGCAAACCTTTTGATGCCGCCAAACCCACTGTCGTGTTTATCCACGGCGTGCTCAACGACCACAGCATCTGGATACTGCAGACCCGCTACTTCGCGCACCACGGCTTCAACGTGCTGGCACCGGACTTGCCGGGCCACTGTAAAAGCGAAGGCGAGCCGCCGCAATCGGTCGAAGAGGCTGCCGGTTTCATCATCGCGTTGCTCGATGCGGCCGGCGTCAAAACCGCCGCGCTGGTGGGCCACAGCTTCGGCTCCCTCACGACGCTGCACGCCGCGTCCATCGCGCCGCAAAGGGTGACACACCTGGCGCTGCTGGGAACCGCCGCACCGATGAAGGTGTCGCCCGCGCTACTGGACAACGCACTGAACCAGCCCATGAAGGCCATCGACATGGTCAACACCTTCTCGCATTCCATGCTGGCGCCGCCGCCCTCGTCGCTGGGCCCGGGCACCTGGCTGTATGGGGGGTCGAAGGCGCTCATGAAACGGGTGCTGGCCAGCAATACAAAAGTCAACCTGTTCCACCGCGGCTTCAAGGCCTGCGACGACTACACCGGCGGCGAAGCGGCCATCGAAAAAGTACAGTGCCCGGTGCTGTTCATCCTGGGCAGGAACGATTCCATGACCTTGCCCAAAATGGCGGCGCCGCTGCAGGCCAAAGCCAAAAATGCCAGGACGGTGATGCTGCAGGCAGGCCACCAGATGATGACCGAAGCACCCGAAGGGGTTTTGTTTGCGCTGAAGGATTTCATCAAGCCATGAGCGTGCCGACGGCCACGCCGGCGATGACGCAGCAGCGTGCGCGGGAAATCGCCGCCAGCTTCGACCTGCGCGCCTTGCCGCCGGATTTTTACGCCAACCCCTATCCGGTGTATGCCCTGCTGCGCGAAACCGAGCCTGTCAGGCGCATGCCGGACGGCTCCTGGTTCTTCACGCGTTATGCCGACCTGGTGGCGGTGTACCGCGACGCGCTGACCTTCAGTTCGGACAAGAAAGTGGAGTTCGAGCCCAAATACGGAGCGGCCTCGGCCCTGTTTGAACACCACACCACCAGCCTGGTGTTCAACGACCCGCCGCTTCACACGCGCGTTCGCAAACTCATCATGGGCGCTCTCACGCGGCGCGCCATTGCTGATATGGAGCCCGGGCTCATCACGCTGGTCGATAGCCTGCTGGACGCGATCGGCAGCCGGGGCGGCGGTGATTTGATTGAAGATTTCGCTTCAGCGATCCCGGTGGAGATCATCGGCAACCTGCTGGGCGTGCCGCATGCCGACCGGGCGCCACTGCGCGGTTGGTCACTGGCCATACTCGGCGCGCTGGAGCCCAAATTGACGCCCGAACAGAAAGCCCTGGGCAATGGCAGCGTGCGGGACTTCACTGGCTACCTCAAGGACCTGGTGGCCGACCGGCGCAAACACCCTGGCGACCCGGAACACGATGTGCTGACACGGCTGATCGGCGAAGAAGTGTCGGGTGAAAGGCTCAGCGAAACCGAGCTGCTGCAAAACTGCGTGTTCATCCTCAACGCCGGCCATGAAACCACGACCAACCTCATCGGCAACGCGCTGGTGCTGCTGCAAGAGTGGCCGCAAGCGAAGCAGCATTTGCTATCAAAATCAGAGCTGCTCGCGCAAGCAAATAAAGGGCTGCAGGCCGATTTGACTGTTGAAATCGATGAATTTCTGCGTTTTGAGCCATCCAACCAGCTGGGCAACCGTCGTGCGCTCAAGGCCTGCCAGGTGGGCGGTGTGGACTTGCCCGAAGGCGCGTTACTGACGCTGTGCATTGGCGCGGCAAACCGCGACCCGGCGCAGTTTCCTCATCCCGAGCAGCTGGACCTGGCACGCCAGGACAACCGCCACCTGGCCTTCGGCTTCGGCATTCACCAGTGCGCCGGGCTCAGCCTGGCGCGGCTTGAAGGCCGCATTGCCATTGGCCGCTTTCTGCAACGCTTTCCGCACTACCGCCTGACCGCCAGCCCCACACGCGGCGGCCGTGCGCGCTTCAGGGGTTTTCTGAAGGCACCGTTTTCAACGACGGCTACCTGACCTGGCGTTGCGCGCCCGCAAGATGCTGCGGCGCCGTTTCCAGGGCCCGCAACAGCGCCTGCGTGGATGGCAAATGAGGCACGGCCCTGATGTCGGTCTGCTCCATCGAGTCCAGCAGGCGGGAAAGGGTTTGCGCATGCGGTGTCAGGGGGCCCAGAAAACGCGTGCCGCCCGCATCGGCAATCAGCAGCGTGGGAAAGGTCTCCACTTCCAGGTCTCCGACCAGCTCGGCTTCGTCTTCAATGTCCAGCCAGACAAACCGGCTTTCCGGATAACGCAAGGCCATTTCCGAGAAGACGACGCCGTAGTCGCGGCAAAGGCCGCACCAGTCCGCGCAGAGGCAAATCACCCATCGTGCGGGGGACGTCGTCACAGGCAATTCACCATGGGGAGTTTCTGGAAGCAGATCGGTCGGCATGCAGGTGGGAGCGCGCGGAAAGGGTGTGACGAGGGCTGGGCGGCCATGGATTGACTATTATGGCCAGCGTCGCAAAATGAGGCGCACCACCGGATATCCGGCGCAGGAGACAAACCCATGAATGCTATCAGCCCCGATGCGGCGGAAACCGGCGCCACGGCACCCGTTGATCCCCGCAGCTTTGCGTCTTTCGCGGATTTTTACCCCTTCTACCTGGGCGAGCATCGCAACGCGACCTGCCGCCGCCTGCACTTTGCAGGCTCAAGCCTCACTCTGCTTTGCCTGGCGGCGCTGCTGGTGACCCGCAATCCGTGGTGGCTGCTGGCCGGCCTGCTGTGCGGCTACGGCTTTGCATGGATCGGGCATTTCGGATTCGAGAAGAACCGGCCCGCCTCGTTCAAGCGGCCACTCTACAGCTTCATGGGAGACTGGGTCATGTACCGCGACATGTGGCTCCAGGCCTTGCGGCTAATCAAAGGCACCTGAGCCCGTTTCCATGCGTGGCCTTAGCCTCCCACAACGGGCTCTAACGGACCTTATCGGGCTTTATCAGGAGTCCAGCGACTGCAAGGGGCTGGTTTTTAACGCCTTCAGGCATGCCGCACCGGCCTGCAGGGCCGCTTCATGTGTGGGATACGGGTGGTCGGAGCCTTCAATGCGCAGGTCCGCCATGTGCTCTTGGGCTGACAGCTGCGTGACCACCCAGTAAAAAAGACCGGCTGACGGCTCCTTCACCCGCACCGCGAGCGGCCCGGGCGCATCGGGAACGGCGGCACTCATAAAGACCGCCCGAGTTCATTGCTCACGTCTTTGGCGGCTGGGCCTACTTCCGCCACGGCAACGCGCAGTTCAAGCTCACTGCAATCGAGTGCGCTGACCCAATATTTCAGGGAGGCCTCCTCGTTGATGTTGATGGGCTCGTTTTTCAGGGCCGGGTCGGCGATCAGGTTCGATGGTGATGTCACGGTTTTCTCCAGCTTGGTTGTCAATTGAGGGGATTGCAACAGACGAAGAGAATCGTCGCGTAAGCATAAAGGCGGTCTTGTAAGAATTTCTCCCGCACGCCTGAAGGCCTAACGGGCGAAAATTTGTGCGGTGCAGCATAAAAATTCTTACAAGGCTTACGTCCCCCGAACGGCTTTTGCAGGATGAGGCAATCAGGCTTGAAAACGGGCTCAAACCTGCCTCCTGGCACGCATTTGGGCTGAAGCGGAGTCTTGCCAAATCGCAAGGAGGCCACGTCAGGAGGGCAAAACGACGCGGGTATGCGCTTGACCCGCCGCGAAGGCGCGACGCAAAAAAATTAAAGGCCGGACTCGCCGTCTACCCGGATGCCCAACTGCTTGACCTTGACGCGCTGCTCCACGGCCTGACTCCACATTTCGAAGTCTTTATTGGTGGGCGCCGGGCCCTTGCCGGTCTGGTAGGCCCACATTTTCGCCGTCAGCTCTTCGTAGATCTGTCGGGCTTCCTGGTGCGCCTGCCGTTCATGGGCAATGGCGCCGTCCAATTTTTCCCTGGCTGGTGTTTTTGATGGCATTGTCAGTGCGTGAAAAAATCAAAAATCAGATTTTGTTACAACACGCCGGCAGGCACAAATATCCCCAAACAGCGACTGGTTTTTAGTCCGGATGGACTAGCCCCGAAACCTGCTGTGCGGGGATTGGCGGGTCGGAGTTGGCGGTTTACAGCGCGTCGCGCAGCCGTATGGCCGGCCACCGGGCCTTTTCCCAGAGGCCCTGGACCGCTTCGGCTTTGTCCAGCAGAAGTTGCTGTATCAGCGGCTCCAGCGGCGTGGCGTCGGGATCGGCCAGCAGCAGGTAACGGGCTTCTACCTCGCCCTCGGCTTCATTGAGCTGGCCTACCCAGTCCAGGGCAACCAGTGTTTCCAGTACCGGCTCCAGCTGCAGCCCGTCCACCTGAAGCAGCTCGGCCAGCTGCGAAGCGCTGACGCCCTTGCGCGGGGTAGCCAGTGCCCGGTGCAACTGCTGGAGCACTTCAATGGCCAGCTGGAAATGCCAGCCATGCGCGCTGCCGCGACGGGCCACTCCGGCCAGGAGACTGGGCAGGTACGCGGCAATCACAGCGCCCATCAGCACGATGACCCAGGACACATAAATCCATACAAGGAGGATGGGCAAGGTAGCGAACGCGCCATACACCAGCGAATAGGTCGGCACGGCGCCCAGATACAGGCTCAGCACGCGTTTGGCCACCTCGATGCCCGCAGCCACAAACAGGCCCCCTACCCAGGCATGCGACCACTTCACGTAGGTATTGGGCACATAGCGGTACATCGCCGCCATGCCCCCCGCCACCAGGAAAAACTGCAGAACGCTGAGCAGAAAACGCAGGCTGACGGGCAAAGCGCCCACCAGGCCGCCCGAGGCCGACAGCACATAAGAAGTGACCGCCAGGCTGGCCGCCAGCAGCAGCGGCCCCAAGGTAATGGCAGCCCAATAAATGAGCACACGCTGCGTCAGTGGCCGCGCCTTTTTGACGCGCCAGATACCGTTGAGCGTTCGGTCAATGGTCAGGATGAGCGCGATGGCCGTGACCAGAAGCACGGCCAGGCCCGCGATGCCCAGCTTATTGGCCTGGCGGCTGAATTGCGTCAGGTAACCCAGCACCTGGCGGGCGATGTTGTCGGGGATCAGGCTCTGAATCAGCCAGGCCTGCAGGGCGCCCTGCAACTTCGAGAACATCGGGAAGGCCGTAAAGATGGCCAGCGCCACCGTAAAAAACGGCACCAGCGCGATCGAGGTGGTGAAGGTCAGGCTGCTGGCGGTCAGGCCCATGTGGTCTTCCCGGAAACGGTCACGCAGCGTGAGCGCTGTGCCACGCCATGGAAAGCGCGACAGGTCGCTCAAGAGGTCCTCGAGATATTGCTGAAATTTCATCCCCGGTATCATGCCACTGACCTTGAACCTGTTGACGGTCCAGCGGGTTCCCATGACCATGAACAAAACAACGCAAATTGACATCACCCGCCGGCTCGCGCTGGCCAGCCTGCTGGGCCTTATCGTGCTGGGCCTGGCCTGGGAAATGTGGCTGGCGCCCATACGCCCGGGCGGCTCATTACTGGCGCTCAAAGTGCTGCCGCTGTGCATCCCGCTGGCCGGCATCATGAAAAACCGCATGTACACCTACCGCTGGGTCAGCCTGCTGGTGTGGCTTTATTTCACCGAAGGCGTGGTGCGGGCCTGGAGCGACCGCGCCCCCGGCAACTACCTGGCCTTCATCGAGGTACTGCTGTGCCTCACGCTGTTTGTCGCCTGCGCGATGCATGTGCGGGTGCGGCTGAAAAACGCCTCCACCGCTTCCAGCGCCTCAAATCCATCAACCCCTTAACCTGAAGCCGAACATCGTGAGCACACACACCCAACTGATTGAGTCCCTGCGCCAGATCGTCGGCGCACCCAATGTCCTGATTGATGGCGACCTGACGCCCTGGGTACAGGACTGGCGCAGGCGCGAAACCGGCAAGGCCCTGGCCGTGGTGCGTCCTGGCTCCACGCCTGAAGTCGCGGCCGTGGTGAAAGCCTGCGCCGCAGCACGCGTGAGCATCGTGCCGCAAGGCGGCAATACCGGCATGGTGGTAGGGTCGACACCCGACGACACCGGCACGCAGGTCGTGCTCAGCCTGACACGCATGAACAAGGTGCGCACGCTGGACGCCGGCAACCTGACCATCACGGTCGATGCCGGCTGCGTGCTGCAAAACCTGCAGGAAGCCTGCGAAAAAGCCGGTTTCCTGTTTCCCCTGAGTCTGGCCTCGGAGGGAAGCTGCACCATTGGCGGCAACCTCGGCACCAACGCCGGCGGCACCCAGGTTGTGCGCTACGGCAACACGCGCGACCTCTGCCTGGGGCTTGAAGTCGTCAACGCGCAGGGCGAGATCTGGGATGGGCTGTCGGGCCTGCGCAAGGACAACACCGGCTACGACCTGCGCCACCTGTTCATCGGCAGCGAAGGCACGCTGGGCGTGATCACCGGCGCCATCATGAAGCTGTATCCCATGCCCAAATCCCAGCTCACCGCCTTTGCGGCCGTGCCGTCGCTTGAGGCCGCCGTACAGCTGCTGGGCCTGGCGCATGAGCACCTGGGCTCCGGCCTGACCGGTTTCGAAGTCATGGGCCAGTTCGCACTGGGCCTGGTGGCCAGGCACTTCCCGCAACAGCGCGTGCCTTTCTGGCAGGAGCACGCCTGGTGCGTGGTTCTGGAGAACTCGGACAACGAATCCGAAGCCCATGCGCGTGAATGCTTCGAGCGACTCCTGGAAGCCGCCATGGAGGCCGGCTGCGTTGCCGACGCCGTGGTCGCCGAGAGCATGGCGCAAGCCCATGCGCTGTGGCACATCCGTGAAAGCATCCCGATGGCGCAGGCCGAAGAGGGCCTGAACATCAAGCACGACATCTCGATCAATGTGTCGCGCATTCCCGAGTTCGTGACTGAAACCAATGCGCTGCTGCTGGAGCGTTTTCCGGGTGCGCGCATGGTCGTCTATGGCCATTTGGGCGACGGCAACCTGCACTACAACGTGCAGGCGCCGGAGAATGAAGACCAGGCGCGTTTCCTGAACGAGCAGGAGACGCCAATGAATGCCCTGGTCTACGAAGCGGTGGACCGCTACCGGGGCTCGATCTCGGCCGAGCACGGCGTCGGCAGCCTCAAGGTCAACACGCTGCCCAAGCACAAATCACCCGTGGCACTGGACATGATGCGCGCCATCAAACAGGGCCTGGACCCTCATAACCTGATGAACCCGGGACGGGTGCTAAAGGCATAATTGAAGTCTTGGCCGCCCGCCGCCATGACGCGCCCCCGGCACCCCCTCTGACCTCTAGCCGACTGGTTTTTAATGACCCGCCCTATCCGCTCCCAATACGAAGATTTCATGCGCCATGTGGACACCCACGGCGCCTTCAAGGCCGACCGCACCGGCACCGGTACGAAAAGCGTCTTTGGCTACCAGATGCGGTTTGACCTCAACGAAGGTTTTCCGCTGGTGACCACGAAGAAGGTCCACCTCAAGTCCATCGTGCATGAGTTGCTGTGGTTTCTGCAGGGCTCGAGCGACAACAACTGGCTAAAGGCGCGCGGCGTCTCCATCTGGGACGAATGGGCGCGTGAAGACGGTGACCTGGGCCCGGTTTATGGCGTGCAATGGCGCAGCTGGCCCACGCCCGATGGCGGCCACATCGACCAGATCAGCGAAGTCATCAAGACGCTGAAAACGAATCCTGATTCGCGCCGCATCATCGTGAGCGCCTGGAACGTGGCGGACCTTTCGAAGATGGCGTTGATGCCCTGTCACGCGTTCTTCCAGTTTTACGTGGCGCCATCTGAAGTCCAGGGTCAGCCCGGCAAACTGAGCTGCCAGCTCTACCAGCGCAGCGCCGACATTTTCCTGGGCGTGCCTTTCAACATCGCCAGCTACGCCCTGCTCACCCACATGGTGGCGCAGCAGTGTGGCCTGGGTGTGGGCGATTTCATCTGGACCGGTGGCGACTGCCACATCTACAGCAACCACCACGAGCAGGTGGCATTGCAACTGAGCCGCAAGCCTTTTGCCTACCCCACGCTGCAGATCAAACGCAAACCCGAATCGATCTTCGACTACCAGTTTGAAGATTTTGAGTTTCTCGAGTATCAGCATCACGACGCCATCAAGGCGCCGGTAGCGGTGTGACATTCGTGCAGGCCGGCGCTCCATCCGCAGCGTCGGCTTCCACATTCAATTCGCGGCAACGGTTTTCACTCACACTGCTGGCTCTGGCCTCGGAGCTGATCTTTGTGACGGTGGTCATCTTGCCGATCGCGCCCTTCGTGATGCTTCAGGCCGCCATTTGGGGACCCGGTTTTGCCGCGGTGTTTGGCTTCGCGGCCTTTCTCTTCCTGTGGTGGCTGGTCCAGCCCTCGCCCGGCACGGTTGGCCGGCACACCATTGGCCGTGAAGATGCACCCGCACTCTTTGAGATGGTGGACGGCTTGTGCACCGGCGCCGCGGCGCCGCGCATCCACCGCATCGTGCTGGACAACGAACTGAACGCGGCGGCTTATCAAACCGGCGGTTTCCTGTCGTTGTTTGGCAGCCGCCGCACTCTCATACTGGGTGTCCCCTTGCTGAAGATGCTGAACAAGGACGAAGTGAAAGCCGTCATCGCGCACGAGCTGGGGCACTTTTCCCGCAACCACGGGCGTCTGGGTCACTGGATCTACAGGGTGCGGGCCAAATGGGACCACTACCTTCACATGCAAGGCAACGACAGCTTCGTGGATGGGGGGCTGAAGGCCATCGCGTCCTGGTTTGTTCCCTACTTTGTCTCGCGATCATCCAGCTGGTCCCGTCAGTGTGAATTCGAGGCCGACGCCGTCGCAGCGCGGACTTCCTCAGCGCGCCACCTCACCGACGCTCTTGCCAGGCTGGAATTTATTTCTTTTCTTCTGGCCCGGAAACTGCCCACACAACTGAGCAGCCTGCGCATGCAATCGACGCAAGCGCCCGGCAACTTCTGGGGGCTGACATCCGATCTTGTCGAGGCCCATGGCAGCTTCATGCCGCAGGCGCTCGCGGAGGGAGCCAGCCGCCCACGGCGTGCGCAAGACACCCACCCGCCGCTGCATGAACGTGCGGCGGCGCTGGGCCTGCAGGTCGAGTCGCCTCCGCTTGAAACCTCGCCCTGTGCTGGAGACATGCTTCTGGGCAAAGAGTGGACCCGGTTCCTGACGGCCTGCAATGAGGATTGGCAGAAAAACACGCAGGCCAACTGGCGATTCGACCACCTACGGATGCGGTGGCTGGTGGCCGGTGGGGTGCATGTGCTCTTCTCCGAACAAACGCCCGCCCAGACCGAACTGGCGACGGCGATTGTGCAAGAGCAGTTGCAGAGCGACGACTCAAGCCTGGCCCTGCTGTCTGCAGCGGCAGCCCGCCATCCCGAAATGGCCATGGCCCGGTTCTACTTCGGCCTGGCGTTGCTCGAAAGAGGCGACAACGCCGGCGTCGAGGAATTGCGGCAATCGATCCGGCTGGACAAACGCATCGCCCTCGGGGCGCAGAACGTTATTTGCGGCTATCTCGCATCGCACGGCGACCCGAAGGCCGCACGTGAAGCCGTCATACGCCGCCGCTACACGCACAGGAGGCTGACGCCGCTGTACGAGCAGTTGTGGGAGGCCCTTCTGTGCCGCCCTGTACGCGCCATCGCACCCGGTGCGGTGCCGCTTCTGGCGGAGGTGCTGGCGGGTGAACCACTGACCGACGGCTGCTGGGCGGTGCAGCTGGACCTGCCCGACGCGGCGAACCTTTCCCACACCGTGAATATCCTCGTGGTGCGGATTGACCATGAGCAAGCCCATAAAACCGGCCTTGGCGAAGACGATCTTCGCGCGCGCTACCAGAACTACCTTCAGGCCGTCACACCGCCCGACCAGCTGGCGATGGTGAACACGGTCTATACCTCCGAGGCGCTCAATCCACGCCTGCTCAAGCAACTGCAGGCCGTTCCCGGCAGCGTCGTCATCGCGCCGGCCAGGCCCCTGAATCTGGATATCATCCGGATTGATTCCATCTGAACACCATGAAAATCCGCATGATCTTCGCCCGCGCCGCCAATGGCGTGATAGGCCGCGACAACACCATCCCCTGGCGCCTGCCGGAAGACATGGCGCGCTTAAAGCGCCTGACCACCGGCTGGCCGGTCATCATGGGCCGCAAGACCTGGGATTCGCTGCCGGTGAAATTCCGGCCGCTGCCGGGCCGCGCCAACATCGTCATCACGCGGCAGCCTGATTGGAAAGACACCGGTGCCTCGACGGCCGCGAGCCTGGCCGACGCGTTGGCGCTGTGTGCCTCGTCGGCCGAAGTTTGGATTCTGGGCGGCGCGCAAATCTACGCGCAGGCGATGCCGCTGGCCGAGCGCATCGAAGTCACCGAGATTGCCGAAGAGATTGAAGGCGACGCCTACGCGCCGACGCTGGGGCCCGAATGGCGGGTGGCCGCGCGTGAAGACCACGTGTCAGCCAACGGAATGAAGTTCAGCTTCATCACCTATCAAAAATAGACCTGTAATAACTCAAGCAACGCATAACAACACACAAAGGAACTGATATGTCAGGAGGCGGATTTCACGTACACGGGCCCCACGACCATGAGCTCGAGCATGCGGCGCAGGGGGGTCATGGCGGCCACGACAACGGCGGCATGATCGCGCAAATCGCGGTCATCACGGCCATCATTGCCACCATAGGCGCCATCTTTGCGTACATGGGCGGTGCCACGCAGGCCAATGCGGGCCTGTATAAAAACAACGCGGCCATCAAGAAGACGGAAGCTTCCAACCAGTGGAATTACTTCCAGTCGAAAAGCACCAAGCAGTCGCTGGCCGAACTCGCCCGCGACCTGGCGCCAGAGGACAAAAAAGCCGGCTACCAGGGCAAGGTAGACCGCTACGAAAAGGAAAAGAACGAGATCAAGGTGGTCGCCGACAAACTGGAAGCCGAGGCCACCACCTGGGACAAATCGTCCGATGAGCAGATGCACCAGCACCACCGCTGGGCGCAGGCTACCACGGTGCTGCAGGTGGCCATTGCCCTGGCGGCCATTGCGCTGCTGACCCGCAAGAAGTGGCTTGAATACGGCATGTTCGTCGTGGCCGGCGTGGGGCTGGTCATCGGCGTATTTGCCTTGCTACATATTTAATAGCTGCTGGCGCAGGTCCTTATTGGGCTGGAGCACTAAATCATGAAAATTTCCACCTGGAACGTCAACTCCCTCACTGCGCGGCTCGCGCATGTGCTGAACTGGCTTGCGGCCAATCCAGTCGATGTGTTGTGCCTGCAAGAGCTCAAGATGACGGACGACAAGTTCCCGCTGGAAGCGCTCAAGGCCGCCGGCTATGAGGCCGCCGCATTCGGCCAGAAAACCTACAACGGCGTGGCGATCCTTTCGCGCACGCCGCTGCGCGACGTGGTGAAAAATATTGTCGGTTTTGAGGACGAGCACTCACGCGTTATTGCCGCCACGGTGGACGGCCCTGCGGGCCCCATCCGGGTGCTGAACGGCTATTTCGTCAATGGGCAGGAACCCGGCAGCGAAAAGTTCGCCTACAAGATGCGCTGGCTGGGAGGTCTGCAGGCTTATGTGCGCGCGGAGATGGCAGCCCACCCACAACTGGTATTGCTGGGCGACTTCAACATCACACCGGAAGACCAGGATTCGTTCGACCCGGAGGGCTTGCGCGACACCATTCACCACACGAAGGAAGAGCGTGAGCATTTCCGCCAGCTGGTGGCGCTGGGCCTGACCGACAGTTTCCGCATGTTCGAGCAGCCGCCCAAAAGCTTTTCATGGTGGGACTACCGCATGCTCGGTTACCAGAAGAACCGTGGCCTGCGCATCGACCACATCCTGGTCAGCGACGCCCTGAAGCCGCAAGTCAAAGGCTGCACCATAGACCGCGTACCGCGCAAATGGGAAAAGCCCAGCGACCACGCGCCGGTGACCCTGGAGTTGAGCTAACCCCCGTCCAGGCTCACTGCTTAATAGGTCCACCCCCTTTCAGGCTCACTTCGTGTAGCCTGCTCCCCCCTCAGGGGACGGCGCCTGCGGCCCGGCAAAGCCGGTTCCGCGGCACCCGCTGGCGAAATACCCCTCCCCTCGGCCGCCCAAAGAATCTTCAATCAAGCAGGGGCCGCGGGACTGGCTTTGCCAGACCGCAGGCGGGCGGCCCCCTCGGGGGGCAGGGAGCTACACGAAGTGAGCGACCGTGGGGGCCACATTCACTCCAGATTGAGCTCCTGAATCTTGCGCGTGATGGTGTTGCGGCCTATGCCCAACTTTTGAGCCGCCTCAATGCGGCGCCCGCGTGTATTGACCAGTGCGGTCTGGATCAGCTTGGATTCAAAACGCCGGGTCAGCACATCCCACACGTCGCTGCGACCGGTCGCCAGCAACGCCAGAGCTTCTGCTTCAAGACCACTTTCCCAGCTCTGTTCAGGGCCAGAGACCGGCGGAACCGGTACGGCCGCTTCAGCCCCATGGCTGGCAGGAATTTTCTCCGCGGCGCCTGCCGACCACTCCACTTTGGCCACCCCAGCCTTCTCGGCAAAAACCGGGTTTCTGCCCGATTCGGGAACAATGCCCAGCACTTCGGGTGGAAGATCCTTGGGCTCAATCACCTGCGCCGGTGCCATAACGGTGAGCCAGTGGCAAATGTTTTCAAGCTGGCGCACATTGCCGGGGAAACCAAAGTTGCTGAGCTGCTGCAGCGCCGTGTCGGAAATCCGCTTGGGCTCCACACCGAGCTGCTTGGCGCTTTGCTGCAGGAAGTGGCGTGTCAGCATGAAGACATCCTCGCGCCGCTCGCGCAGTGCGGGCAGGCGCAGGCGGATCACGTTGAGGCGGTGGAACAAATCCTCGCGGAAGCCGCCTTCCTTGACGCGCTGCTCCAGGTCCTGGTGGGTGGCAGCGATCACGCGCACATTGGCCTTGACGGCGTTGTGCCCGCCGACGCGGTAGAAATGGCCGTCACTCAGCACACGCAAAAGGCGCGTCTGAAGGTCAAACGGCATGTCGCCAATTTCATCGAGAAAGAGCGTACCGCCCTCAGCTTGTTCAAAGCGGCCGCGCCGCATGGTCTGCGCGCCGGTGAACGCGCCGCGCTCATGGCCGAACAGTTCGCTTTCCAGCAAGTCCTTGGGGATGGCCGCGGTATTGATGGCCACAAAAGGCCCGTTGGCGCGGGGCGAATGCTTGTGCAGCGCACGCGCCACCAGTTCCTTGCCTGAACCGGACTCACCGGTGATCATCACGGTCACCATGCTCTGGCTCAGCCGCCCGATGGCGCGGAAAACGTCCTGCATGGCCGGCGCCTGGCCAAGCATTTCGGGCGCGGAGGCCATGCGCTCTTCAGCCACCTCTTCGCGCTGGCTTTCTTCCACTGCGCGGCGAATGAGTTCTACCGCCTTTGGCAGGTCAAACGGCTTGGGCAGGTATTCAAAGGCGCCGCCCTGGAAGGCGGACACCGCGCTGTCAAGGTCGGAGAACGCGGTCATGATGATGACTGGCAGGCCGGGGAGCTTTTCCTTGACCTTTTCGAGCAGATCCAGACCAGAGCCGCCCGGCATGCGTATGTCGCTCACAAGAATTTGCGGCCCTTCATCCTCCGTCGCGCTTTCCAGTGCGGCGAGAACTTCGCGGGGATTGGTGAAACTGCGCGTAGGAAGGTCCTCGCGGAGCAGGGCCTTTTCCAGAACAAACCGGATGGACTGGTCATCATCAACGATCCAGATCGGTTTCATGTAGTGCAGTCCCTTTTTTCGTGCTTTCAATGCAGGGCTTTCTGGAACCCTCTGCACGATCGCGTTATGTATCAATCATGGCTGAGAACACATTTCAAGGCAGCGGTATCAGCAGCTTGAAATCTGTACGGCCCGGCACACTGTCGCACTCAATCAAACCGTGGTGTTGCTGGACAAAGGTTTGCGCCAATGTCAGCCCCAGCCCCGAACCACCTTCCCGCCCGGATACCAGCGGATAGAAAATGCGGTCTTTGATGGAGTCCGGCACACCCGGTCCATTGTCGATAACATGCAATTCCAATGCCAAGCGATAGCGCTGCTTGCCAAAAGTTACCTGCCTGGCGATTCTTGTCCTGAAAGTGATGTGCGCATTGCCCGCCGCGACCCGTTCCGCCAAAGCCTGCGCGGCGTTGTGTGCGATGTTCAGCACCGCCTGAATGAGCTGTTCGCGGTCTCCGCGGAAATCAGGAATCGAGATGTCGTAGTCGCGCGTGACCTTCAGGCCCTTGGGAAATTCCGCCAGGATCAGGGAGCGCACGCGTTCACACACTTCGTGAATATTGACATCACCCACCAGGTGCGGGCGGCGGTGCGGAGCCAGCAAACGGTCTACCAGCGTCTGCAGCCGGTCTGCCTCATGGATGATGACCTGGGTGTATTCGGTCAGGTCCTTGCCGATTTCCATTTGCAGCAGCTGCGCGGCGCCACGAATACCACCCAGCGGGTTTTTGATCTCGTGGGCCAGGTTGCGGATCAATTCCTTGTTGGCCTGCGCCTGGTCGATCAGGCGCTCTTCGCGCTCCTGCTTGGCTTGCTGCTCCAGCGGCAGCAGCTCCACAATCGCCTCGCCAGGCGTGTCGGTTTGCGCCACCACCACATGCACGGGCAGCGGTTCGTGGTTCAGGCGCCTGAGCCACGCGTCGTAGCGGAGAGCGGCGAATTCGTTGCTGCCCGCGCCTTCCAACGCGTTCTGCAGTATCAAAGGTTCGGTGAAACAGTCGGGGAGCTGTGACCCTTCAATGGTTCGCCGTGAAGTGCCCAGCGCATCTTCCAGCGCAGCATTGGCAAACACCACGGTGCCGTTGGTGCGCACCACAGCCACCAGAGTGGCCAGCAGGTCAAACGCCTGGAAACGGGGGGGAAGTCCGGTGATCGGGGCGGACGATAAAGCGGCGCGGATGGATGGCTTGTTCAAGCCATCCATTTTCCTCCAGAAGCCGGCTTGCGGCGACTTGTCGCGCTGGTTTAATTGGCGACGAGCGCAGCAGGAGGGGGGCCAGGCAGGCGGGAAATTTCGCGCTTGAGGCCGGCAATGTCACTCTGGTTACGGGCAATGCTGTCCTTGAGCTCGGCCACGCGATCCAGGTAACGCTGGTAGTTACGGCCTTCAATGCCCTGTTTTTCAGGTTCGCCGTTGTTAAATTCCTTTTGCTGCTCGGCCAGCTTGGCTTCGGCCTTTTTCAGCTCAGCCTCAAGGATGGCGCGCGAATCGTTGTCGCGGGCCCGCTGTTCGGGGCTGCCGTCAGTGCGCGGGCCGCTGGAGCCTGCGGCCGCAGCCACACGAACCGCGGCCTTAGGCACCGGCGTGCTCTGCATCACCGTCACATTGCCGCCGGACAGCAATTTGCAGCTCCGGGTCTGGGCGTCTTTTGCGTTGTTGATGTATTCAGGGGCCGCACCTCCGATGCCTGCGCAGCGGTATATCTGCTGCGCCCATGCAGCATTCCCCGCGCCAGCCAGCAGCAACGACAAGGTAGAAAGCAATAAGGTGTGTTTCATAGGAACTCCCGATGCCCAGGAAGGGCGAGGACGGTCTATCAGTATGCGGCAAAGGTGCCGAAATACAAAGCCAGCAAACCCACAACCTGCCGGGGCAATAAAAAAGGACGGCATATGCCGTCCTTTTTTGGCCACAAACTGTATAAATGAACAGTATGCGGCTGAGCTTCGATCCCTGATTACAGGGAGTAGTACATCTCGAATTCGATGGGGTGGGTGGCTTGGCGCAGGCGGGTCACTTCACCCATTTTTAGTTCAATGTAGGCGTCGATCATGCTGTCGGTGAACACACCGCCTTTGGTCAGGAAGCTTCGGCCTACGTCGAGTGCGTCCAGCGCCTGGTCCAGGCTGTGGCACACGGTTGGCACTTTTGCATCTTCCTCGGGTGGCAGATGGTACAGATCCTTGGTGGCGGCTTCGCCCGGATGGATCTTGTTTTCCACGCCGTCCAGACCCGCCATCATCAGGGCCGAGAAGCCCAGGTAAGGGTTCATCAGTGGATCGGGGAAACGCGCTTCGATACGGCGGCCCTTTGGATTGGCAACGTAAGGAATGCGGATCGATGCCGAACGGTTTTTGGCCGAATAAGCCAGCTTGACCGGTGCCTCATAGCCAGGAACCAGACGCTTGTAGCTGTTGGTGCCTGGGTTGGTGATGGCGTTCAGGGCACGTGCGTGCTTGATGATGCCGCCGATGTAGTACAGGGCGAAATCAGACAGGCCCGCATAGCCGTCACCGGCAAACAGGTTTTTGCCGTCTTTCCAGATGGACTGGTGAACGTGCATGCCGGAGCCGTTGTCCCCGACAACAGGCTTGGGCATGAAGGTGGCGGTTTTGCCGTAGGCGTTGGCCACGTTCTGCACGACGTATTTCAGGACCTGGGTCCAGTCGGCGCGCTGAACCAGCGTGCTGAAACGGGTACCGATTTCGTTCTGGCCGGCGCCGGCCACTTCGTGGTGGAACACTTCGACGGGGATACCCAGCGACTCGAGGATCAGGGCCATCTCGGCGCGCATGTCTTGCGTGCTGTCGACGGGAGGGACAGGGAAGTAGCCGCCCTTGACGGTCGGACGGTGGCCGCGGTTGCCGCCTTCGAGCTTGGCGCCGGAGTTCCAGGGTGCTTCGTATTCTTCGATCTTGAAGAAGGTGCCCGACATGTCGGTGTTCCAGCGCACGTCATCAAAGATGAAGAATTCTGGCTCAGGACCGAAGTAAGCGGTGTCGCCCAGGCCGGAAGCCTTGAGGTAAGCCTCTGCGCGCTGCGCGATGGAGCGCGGGTCGCGGTCATAGGCCTTGCCGTCGGCGGGCTCGAGCACGTCGCAGCTCATGAACAGCGTGGTTTCTTCAAAGAACGGATCGATGTTGGCCGTCTTTGGGTCAGGCATCAGTTGCATGTCGGAGGCTTCAATGCCCTTCCAGCCGGCAATTGAGGAGCCGTCGAACGCATGGCCCGACGTGAATTTGTCTTCGTCAAAGTGGGACACGGGCACGGTCACGTGCTGTTCTTTGCCCCGGGTATCGGTAAAACGGAAGTCAACAAACTTGACTTCGTTTTCCTTGACCATTTTCATGACGTCTGCGACGGTCTTTGCCATCAAAATCTCCTGTTGCTGGATGGGTGGTTGAAAAATCTATTCGGGCTGTCGAATGCACTTTTTGTGCCACAGACATTGGCGGTTGGGTTTCCCGCCAAGCCCCGGATTGTGCCGCTGATTGTGCCGTGATCTGGCTTCACTTCCCGCCTTGGCACAGCCGAAAATACAAAAAACACCTGGCAGTAACAAATGCACCAATTAAGTGCAAATCGCTAAGTGCACATATTTGGGGCCATTATTTAACGCACCAATTCGGGGCCGAATTTCAGGTCAAATTTGTGCAGCCCCGCCAGCATGGCGGGATAGGCGCGGTTCACCGCTTCGGGGGCGCCTTTCACTCCCAATTCAATATGCCGGCCATATTCAGGGTGATCCACGCTCGGCAGGCTGAACACTTTGACACCCGCATGTGCCGCTTCAATATCGAGCATCAAGGGCGTGAGCATGGCCTCCATGGACCCAAAAATGATCACTGATTTTTCGGTGTAGGCCGACTTTTGGTGCAGGTGGGCATAGCCTGAATCCAGCACGCCTTCAATCATGGGCCAGGCCATGACCGGGAAACCGGGCACAAAGTGAACCGCCCCCTGCCCTGCGCGGCAGGTAAAGCCGGGAATCTTGTTATAAGGATTCGGAATAATCTCCGCGCCGACCGGAAACACGCCCATGTTCAGGCGATGGATGTTGTCGTCCCGCTCAGGCTCGTAGGGCGTGCCCTGCTCTTTGGCCACATCCGCCATACGTTCGAGGATCAGTGTTTTGGCCGTGGGATGCAGCGCCAGGTCAACACCCAACGCTCTGGCGGCACATTGCCGCGTATGGTCGTCAGGTGTGGCTCCTATACCGCCGCAGGAAAAGACCACGTCGCCGTGTTCACGCGCGGCGGCAAAGGCCCGCGCCAGCGTGGCCGTGATGCGTGCAGGGTCGTCGCCCACATAGTCGGCATAGGCCAACTGCAAGCCGCGCGCGCCCAGCAGTTCGATGGCTTTGGGCAGGTGTTTGTCGGCACGTTTGCCGGAAAGGATTTCGTCGCCGACGATGATGAGGCCGAATTGTGGGGTCATGTTCAGGCTTGTCAGGTAACGGGTTCAGGGTTGTGATTCGGGTTTGCCGCCCAGCGAACCGAAGCTGGGCGCCGGCCCGGGGAGAGCATCGGGGGCCAGTTCATTTGCTATCGATTCAATAGCTGCTTGCGCAAGCGGGTCGGGCGCCAGGGCATTATTCTTCTTGCGGAGTTGCTCCAGGGCCGACAGCGTGTAGTGCACAAACCAGAGCGAGGAAAATGCAAACACCAGGGTGTAGATCCAGATGGCCACCGGAACCAGGATGGGCGCCATGGCCACAAACATCGCGCCCGAGGCCCACAGCAGGCTGGGAGCCGCGCCGAGGTAGCCGCTGAACACACCGATCGCCAGCAGCGGCAGGCGATGCTCCTTGAATATCTGGCGGCGCTCTTCACTGCTGGCGTGGTCCACCATGGCGTCATAAGACATGACACGGTAAGTCAGCCAGCCCCAGATCAGCGGAGGCAACACCAGGATCAGCGGCGGAATCAGCCAAAGCGGAATCGAAATGACCAGCGCCACCACGGCCAGCAAGGTTGAGCCCAGCGACCAGAACAAACTGGTGAACAGGGAACCGCCCCGTTTGCGTTCCATTTGGGGAAAGCGCCGTTCAGCCACCAGGGCCACCATGGCCGGCGTCATGAGCAGCGCCACAAAGAGCAGTGCCACGATCACGATCACAGGAATCGCCAGGAACAGCAACAACGCAGGTGCCAGCACCATGCGCAGGTCGCTCAGGCCGAGACCCTCAAGCCAACGCACCAGGATGCTGACAAGCTCATAGCTGCCAATCTGCGAGCGAATGGCTTCTACGGCATCGTTCCAGAAAAAATACCCCAGGCCCAGCGAGATCACCACCATGATGATCAACGGCAGGACCGACAACGCAATGACCCGCGGGTGCAGGCAATACATCGCGGCGCGCCAAAAGGCGTCAAGAAGTTTGCTCATGACCAAGTGTAGCCCCCACGCTCCGCCCCTTCGCGGGTCGCTGCCTCCCGAGGGGGCCGTCCGCCTGCGGTCTGGCAAAGCCAGTCCCGCGGCTCATGCTGGCTTAAGAGCTCGACACGTTCAGGCTTTGCCGACGAGGCGTTTCAAGCCAATCCATTGCTGCGACCAGAAGCCTTTGCCGTAGTCGCGGTTAGCCTCCACCTGGTCGCGGATGCCCGTCGGGTCATAGCGCTGCTCAAAATTGACCGTGCGGAACAGCATGTCCCACCAGGGCAGCAGCACGCCGAAGTTGTGCCCCCCCAGCGTTTTTGGTCCGTGGCTTTCGTGGCCAATGCCGATGCTGTGGTGCAGCCGGTGAAAGCGCGGGCTGATCCACAGGCGCTCGCCCACATGCCCGAACCACATCCGCACATTGGCATGCTGAAAGCTTTCGCTGAGCTGGGTAAAGGCCACGATGGCAATGAACTGCCCCGGCGCCACGCCGATGAGCTGGGCCACCAGCACGACGATGGAGTCGACCAGGATGTCGTCCAGCAGGTGGTTGCGGTTGTCGCTCCACATCGTCATCTGCCGCTGCGCATGGTGCAGCGAATGCAGGCGCCACCACCACTCGATCTGGTGCTGGCCGCGATGCGTCCAGTACGCCACAAAGTCAAACACCACGAGGTAAATCGCGAAGCTGACGAGGGCGTTGTCCGTCACACCCGGCCAGAGCTGGTCTAAATGAAAAGTGCCGTAGCCGGCAGTGCGCAGCGCGCCAAACGCCTCGTCAAACCACGGGTCCAGCGTGAAAAACAGCCCGATGCGAAACAGGCCCAGCCGGTGGATCAGGGTGTAGAGCACATCGGTGCGTATGGTGGCCCGGTCCAGCACGGGCTCTACCGGCCGCCAGCGCTGCAGCGGGCCGACGATGGCCAGCAATATCAGCACCTGGATCACGCCCACCATGAACCAGGCAGTGGCGTCATAGCCGTCTTCCAGCAGGTTGCCCATGCCCAGCGCAAACATGGCCGGCTGTACGGCCGACTCAAACAGCCACTGCTGCGCCATTGAAAAGAGATCGCTGAACCAGTCCATGCGGCTTATTTTGAAGGCCTGGCAGCCGCCGGGGCGGCCTGCGACGCAATCCAGTCTCTGTACTGGGGATGTTCAGCCAGGGTCTTAAAGCAAAAGCCCCGCGACTGCAGGCCGGTGATGAGCGGCTCCAGCACGGCAGGCGCCCAGGGGTCCTTGCGCGACCAGATGCCCAGGTGGGCCAGCAGGATGTCGCCGGAGCGGATGTCGCGCAGTGCCTTCTTCAGCAGGAAATCATTGCCAAACCTCTCGCTGACCAGCTCATCACCCAGGAAACCGGCAGACGACCAGCCCACATGCTCAAAGCCGCAGGACTTGGCCGCTGCCAGCAGCGCAGGCGAGGTTTTGCCGCCCGGCGCGCGAAAGAGCGGCAGTGTTTTTTTGCCGGTGATTTCTTCGAGGCGCTTGCTGGACTTGCCGATTTCTTCGCAGTACTGCTTCGCCGTCCAGGTGAAGTCCTTGCCTTCCAGCGGGCCCGCAGAAGGCCGCATCTTGAACTGCACCGGTGCATCGGGTGCGCCGGGTACATCGCCCCGCCAATAAACGTGGTCCCAGGTGTGCGAGGCAAATTCGTGGCCTTCAGCCGCCCGTGCCTTCCACCAGCCAGCCCACTGTGTGCCCAGGCTGCCATCGCCGGTTTGCGTGCGCTCATTGGCGGCAAAGAAGGTGACCTTGACCTTGTGCCTGTTCAGCACGTCAGCCATCAGCGGCGCAACCGCCATGTGGCCAGTGTCCAGCGTCAGGTAGACGGGTTTGCAGGCCGCCTCGGCCTGCTGCGGCGTGTTTTGTGCGGATTTTTGTGCATTGTTTTTGCCTGCAGCCCATACAGGATTTGCGCAAGCAGCTACAAAAACGATAGCAAGCATCGTCTGCAACAGAACAGCCGTAGCGGCGGTCGTTGGGGACTCTCCAACCAAGCCGGGGCCGCGGGACTGGCTTTGCCAGACCGCAGGCGCAGCGGCCCCCCCGGGGGGCAGGAAGCTACACGCAGTGAGCGACCGTGGGGGCTCAGCGTGGCGCGTGGTCAAGCGTCCAGACACCATGGGGACTCTTTCCAACATTGACCTGCCGGACGATCTTGTGGCTTGCCACGTCGATCACCGTGAGCTTGCGTGCCCAGCGCGATGTGACCAGTATCTGCTTGCCGTCACGGCTCACGTCGATACAGTCAGGGCCGCCCGGCGCGGGGTAGTTGTCCACCACTTCCAGCGTCTGCAGGTCGATCTTGCTGATGCTGTTGGCCACGCGGTTGCTGACCAGCACATGCCGTTTGTCGCCGAAGGCGCGGAACGCGTGCGCGCCGGCGCCGGTCTTGATGACCTTGGTGCGCTGCGGTTGCGCGCCGCTCACGTCATACACCTCGACGGCGTCGCCGCCGGTCAGGCCCACCAGCAGGTGCTTGTCGTCGGCCGTGCCGTACACGTCAGCCGGGATGGAACCGGTCTTGACGCGCCACTTGACGGTCTGGCTGGGCAGGTCGATGGCGATCAATTCGTCACTGTCCTGCATGGTCGAATAAACCGTGGTGCTTTTGGTGTCTATCCACAGATGGCTTGGTGTCCTGCCCGTGGCCACGCGCCTGGCCAGCGCGATGTCCTTGCCGTCCCATTTGTAAATGTCGATGTGGTTGAGGCGGTTGGCGGCCGTGACAAACCATTTCATGTCGGGCGAAAAGCGCAACTGGTAGGGGTCGATGATGCCGCGCACCGTGCGCTGCACTTCAGCGGTTTTCGGGTCGATGAAGGTGAGCGAGTCCGACAGCGCGTTGGCGACGATCACCGATTTTTCATCGGGTGTGAGGTACAGGTGATGCGGCTGCTTGCCGGTGGCAATGCGTCTGGTTTCCGTCCAGGTGGCCGGGTTGATCACGCTGACGCTGTCTTCGAGCGAGTTCAGCACAAAAACAGGCGTTGTGATCCCCGAAAGTGCGGCACCAGCGGCGGCCGTCTGGGCAAAGGCGGTGGAACATGCCAAACCGGCAAGGGCAAGCAGCCAGGCGGCGGCAAAACGGACGAAAACATTCACAAAAACGGTCTTTCTACGTGCAACCAGCTAGTGTACCGGGCGTCAGCCATGGCAAACGCCTGAAGGTACCCAAAAGTCCTCTGCGGCCCCTTTTCCCAACGCCAGATTCGCCCAATCGTTTACATCCTTTACGATGCAACGATGAATTTGATGGAGATCAACGGCGCGCGCCTGGAGGTCAGGCATATCGCCGGGCGCGCCGACCTCGCTCCGGTGGTTTTCCTGCATGAGGGCCTGGGCTCGGTCAGCCTCTGGACGCAGCGCGGCCTGGACTGGCCCCAGGCGGTATGCACGGCAACCGGACGGTCGGGTAGGGTGTATTCGCGGCGCGGCTATGGGCACTCAGAGCCCGTACCAGACGTACGCGGTGAACCGGCAGAGCAGAACGGCCAACGCACCGGCCGCCTGCTGCCCGACTACATGCACCGCGAAGCCTGGGATGTGTTGCCCGCGCTGCTGGATACGCTGCGGGTTGAAAACCCCGTGTTGCTCGGCCATTCCGACGGCGCCAGCATCGCCCTGCTCCACGCCAGCCGCCATCCGGTTTCGGCCTGCATCGCAATGGCACCCCACGTGCTGGTCGAAGACATCGCAGTTCAGGCCATTGCCCAGGCCAGAACCGCGTTTGAATCAGGCGGTTTGCGCGAGCGCCTGGCTCGTTACCACGCTGATGTGGACGTTGCTTTCTGGCAATGGAACGATGTCTGGCTTTCGCCGGCCTTTCGCAACTTTGACATCCGGCCGGACTGCACGCACATTGCGGCGCCGCTGCTGCTCATCCAGGGGCTTGAGGATGAGTACGGCACCATGCGGCAGCTGGACGAGATTGCGCTGGCAGCACCCCATGCCCGGCAACTGAGGCTGGCCGCCTGCGGACACTCACCCCAGCGCGACCAGCCTGAAAAAACGGTTGAAGCGATCACTGACTTTCTCAAAGACATTGATTGAGCCGTTTGGCAGTCGCTACGTTTTTCACAGCTGCTTGCGCCCGTCCCTATTGGTTTACAGGCTGATTTCACTTAAGAAAACAAGGCCTGGGCCGTCATTTCAACGGGAAACAGGCGCCGCTCAAGCCTCTTTGACTTCGATGTGGTACGTCGCCCAGGGACACCAGGCAAAGCGCGCCGGCAACGGCTTGGCTGCCATGTCGGGGAAACGGTCCGCGTCATACACAGCCCAAAGTGGTCCCAGCCCGCCCAGCGCCATGGGCTGGCCATCCAGGTGGGTGGCAACGATGAAGCGGTATTTGCTGGCCTCGGCGGCGGTGACCTGGGCGGCATAGCCGTCCACGGCGCGCAGGAAAAGCGTCGTCTTGTCAGTCAACTTCACGCCGGCAGCTTTCATGACATCGGCCAGCAAGGGGCCTTTCAGGGTGTGCGGCTTGCTGTCGTACTCCAGTGTCGGCTTGATGGTGACGGCCGGCAGCGCAGTGAGCGCGGCAAAGTCAAAGACATGGGCCTTGTCGAACTGGATTTTCTGCTTGCCCATCATCTGGTCGAGCGCCGGATCGAAGGCGCCTCGGTTGCCCGCGCCGATCCGCCCGCTGACAGTCAACAGGATCGGGCCTCGCGCTGCTTTGGGCGCGTGCTGCGCCAGGGCCAGCGACGGCGCGGCCACCGCACCGATTGCGGCGGCATTCAGGAATTGACGGCGTGGATTCATGTTTCCTCCGAGTGGTTTTTTGCGAAACTGGCAGCGTACCGCTTGCCGCCGCGTTTGGGTCTGGTTTTTTTACCGGTTTCAGGCGATTTTGACCAAAGGCGCTGAAATGCTCGCCATGTCTTGCGGCGTCAGCCAGCGCCATCCGCCGGGTTTCAGGTCAGGGGGCAAATCCAGCGAACCAATACGTGAACGGTGCAGGCCGCCCACGTCCTCGACCCGGTTGCCCACCGCGGCAATCATGCGCTTGACCTGGTGGTACTTGCCTTCGGTAAGGGTCAGGCTGAGCTGGTTCTCGCCGGTCTTTTCGCAGCTTGCCGCACGAACGGGCTTGGGGTCATCGTCCAGCACCACGCCGGCCAGCAGCCTGGCAATCTGCCTGTCGTCGACCGGGTGCTTGGCCCGCACCTCATACACCTTGGGCACATGGTGCTTGGGCGAGCTCATGCGGTGGATGAACTTGCCGTCGTCAGACAGCAACAAAAGGCCGGTCGTGTCCTGGTCAAGCCGGCCCACCGCCTGCACGCCGGCCGCCGCGCCACCGCCGCGCTGGCGAATCGGCGCCGGCAGCAGGGTGTAAATACTGGGGTAGGTGCTGGGCTTTTGCGAGCATTCGTAGCCGGCCGGTTTGTGCAGCATCAGGTAGGCTTTCTCGTGGTACTCCCAGGCCACGCCCTGCACCGTGAAATGCAGGCCTTCTGCTATAAATTCCATAGCTGGCTCCGTACAAGGGACGCTCGCTACAGCCACAAAACCCTGCTGAACCAGCCCCGCGCACACACGCCGCGTGCCAAAGCCCTGGGAGAAAAGAATTTCCTGAAGTTGCATGCTTGCCATGCGGCTATTGTCACCGGGCTGCCGAAAGCGGTCGGGCGCCTGGAGCACATATAAGACCGACAAGGGAGTTAGTATTGCAGCACCACTCAAACACGCGTGCCAGCGGCACATTGCCCTTGCAGGTTCCGAAGCCCGTCACCAGCATCCTCGTGAAATGCAAAAATCAAATTGCGCCGGAGATCTCTTTGAAAAGCTGCTATGCCAGAGTCTTTCCGAAGCGGAGCTGTTGAGAAACGTTGCAGCCCTGTTGAATCAGGAACCCTATTTCATGAGGGGCCACCTCGAGATGCTCTGGAATGCCCAAAAGAAGGAGCATTGGGGCCTTTACAACGAGATGCTGGTTTTTGCACTGGCATCGGCAGAGGATATCTACCGGGGAAGCAGGCTTCGCCAGGAAATCCTGACCCACTGGATGCCACCGGATTTCGAAAGTCTCCAGGAGATTCTGCGGCTGGGACTTCGCAGCAAGGCTGTTCCGTTCTGGAGGAAAGCATCGCTTTTCCTCCGGCTCGACAACTTATCTCGCAGCACGCTGCTCAAGGCACCAGAAAATGCCAGCGAACAGAAATACCTGGCTTTTCAGCGAGAAGTGGACATACGGGAAATTGCGGCCGAAGTGAACATCATTGCCCCCTACTGGTGGGCTGTTCAAACCCGCAGGCAGGAAGCGCTTGATCACCACAGGCACAGCCAGTCCATCGCCATCCGGGCCAGAGTGGTACATGATCCGAAATACGCGCCCGTGGATGGGGTACATGAGAGTGAAGAGACGGCTTTTTCAAGGCAGTTTCCCAGAATCAACGCTCTGGTACTTGAGCTTGCCCAGGAACTGGGTTTGGCTTTGGGTCGTGTTGTGCTCGTTAGGTTATCGCCCCACAGTCAGGTGTACCGGCACTACGATGACGAGGAATACCTGAAAAGCAGAGACCGTTACCACCTGGTCCTCGCCTGTGGCGACGAAAACGTTCTGGAGTCCGGCAGCAACCGTTCTGCCGTCAAGCCCGGCGAGCTCTGGTTTTTTGACAACAAGGTAATGCACCGGGCCTGCAATTTGTCTGACGCGCCACGCATACACATTATTTTTGACGGGTATCCGCTTGCGAAACTGGACCTCGCCCGTGGAGCCCAAGCTGTTGATTCCATCAAAGTCTGATCTGCCCCAGGAGTGCCCCTCGAACTGGACCACCGAGAAGAGATGGATAGATACGCTGGCCATCATCGAATTTCACCGGATCGTATTGGAAGGTGAAAAGCGATTTACCAATGAAAAAGGCCGTTTACTGAACTTCAGTAAACGGCCTTGGTCGTTATGGTGGTGGAGCTGGGGGGATTTGAACCCCCGTCCGCAAGCCTTGTTCGGGCAGATCTACATGTTTAGCGGTCTGATTTGAGTCTCGCCACCTGTGTCGCGCAGTCGCACGCTACACAGGACGCCAGCACCCTATTTTCTTGCCCCGGGTTAAGGTACCCAGCCCGGAGCCAGCCGATGAAATTATCTTTACAGCCGGGAGCATTTAACTTGCGCTAAACACCCCTTGCCCAGCCCATCGGCCTGCTGTTGTAAAGCTCACTGGCAATTAAGCAGCGAGTGCGAAACGTTCGTCGTTTGCAGTTAGTTTGTTTGAATCAGTTTTACGAGCACACTCAGCTCGACATGCACCACACCGCGTCCGAACCCACGTCGAAACCAATGCAGCCCCAAGAGGCCTAGTTTACGCCATTCGCAGCAAATTCAAGAGCGCGCCGGGCGCGGTGATGGTGGCATCGGCCTTCCAGCCCTCGGTATCGGCGGTTTTGCCGAGGTAGCCGTAGGCGGCGGCGACGGTGGGCATGCCGGCGGCGCGGCCGGCCACGATGTCGCGTTCGTCGTCTCCGACATAGATGCAGCGCCCAGGTGCCAGGTCGAGCTGACGTGCCGCTTCCAGCAAGGGAGCCGGATGGGGTTTGGCATGCGGCGTGGTGTCGCCACTGATGATGGTTTTCGCTGTATTGAACAAAGGCATGGCCTTGGTCAGCGGAATGGTGAAGCGGGCGGACTTGTTGGTCACCACGCCCCACTTCAGCCCCATCTGGTCGATGCGGGCGATCAGATCCACCACGCCCTCAAACACCGAGGTGTTTTCGGTCATCCGCGATTCGTAGTTGCTGAAAAACTCCTCCCGGAACTCGCCAAAGCCGGCGTCTTCCGGTGTCAACCCAAAAGCCACGGCAATCATGCCGCGTGCACCCGCTCCGGCCATGGGACGGTAAAGCGCAAGGGGCAGCGATTCCAGGCCACGGTCCGTACGCATTTTGTCGGCCGCGGCGCCCAGATCGGGGGCACTGTCAATCAGGGTGCCGTCGAGGTCGAACAGCACGGCATCGGTGTCTTTGAACATGTAGCGCGAATGTGGGTAAAAGCGAAACTCAGCTCTTTTGCGTGGCCAGCAGGTAATTCACGCTGGTGTCCGCACTGAGCCAATAGTGACGTGTCAGGGGGTTGTATTCCATGCCCCGGGTTTGCTCAAGCGAGAGACCGGAGGCGCGGCAGTACCCTGCCAGTTCGCTGGGCTTGATCAGTTTAGCGTACTCGTGGGTGCCGCGTGGCAGCATATTCAGTACATATTCCGCCCCAACAATGGCAAACAGAAAGGCCTTGGCATTGCGATTGATGGTCGAAAAAAATACATGCCCGCCTGGTTTAACCAGCGTGGCGCAGGCCTTGACGATGGAAGACGGGTCGGGCACGTGCTCCAGCATTTCCATGCAGGTGACAACGTCAAAACGGCCAGCCTGCTCGGCGGCCAGCGCTTCGGCACTGATTTCACGGTATTGGACACCTTCGGTCTGGGCCTCCAGTGCGTGAAGCTGGGCAACTTTCAGCGCTTTGGTCGCCAAATCGATGCCCAAGACATCGGCGCCCCGGCGCGCCATCGAGTCGGCCAGAATGCCACCGCCGCAGCCGACGTCGAGTACACGCACCCCTTTGAGCGGAACCAGGCTCTCGATCCAGCCCAAACGGAGCGGATTGATCTGGTGCAAGGGGCGAAACTCACTGTCGGTGTCCCACCAGCGGTGGGCCAGGTCCGAGAATTTAGCCAGTTCGGCAGGGTCGAAGTTATCGCTGATAGACATGACGCATTATCGTTGAGGCATAAAAAAACCGCGCCGTAGCGCGGTTTTTAAGCGATCCCAGAGGATTACTTGTTGGCGCGAGTGCCAACCACTTCGATTTCCACGCGGCGATTCTTCGCGCGGCCTTCGGCGGTCTTGTTGTCAGCAACTGGCTGTTTCTCGCCCTTGCCTTCAGTGTAGACGCGGTTTTTCTCGATGCCCTTGGACACGAGATATGCCTTGACGGCTTCCGAACGGCGAACCGACAGCTTCTGGTTGTAAGCATCGCTACCCACGGAGTCGGTGTGACCCACGGCAATGATGACTTCCAGATTGATGCCCTGGATCTTGCCGACCAGATCATCCAGCTTGGCTTTGCCTTCTGGCTTCAGGACAGACTTGTCGAAATCAAAGAACGCGTCAGCAGCATACGTAACTTTCGTTGCGGCGGGAGGAGCAGCCGGAGCAGCTGGCGTTGCAGCGGCAGCAGGAGCACCAGCAGCTGCAGGAGCAGGAGCCATCGCAGGGGCAATTGCGCCATCACAACCAGGCGCTGCAGTAGCAGGCGTCCAGTTGGCATCACGCCAGCACAGTTCGTTGGTACCGTTTTTCCAGACCAGTTCGTTGGAACCGTTTTTCCAGTTGTCGATAGTTTGTGCACCAGCGGCGGTAACAAGCGCTGCGGAAGCAAACAACATTGCCACTTTGTTGAGTTTCTTCATGGTTCTCCTCTAGAGAAAAGCCGCAGACTGGCTGCGATTAGTAATTTACACGCCGTGAGTGACCATCACTCAAAGCGTTACATCGATTGTGCCACACCTGCCTGAACCTTCAAGCACGCTATCGGCTTCGTCTGACACAGACTTAAGATTCTTCAGCATTTGTTGCTGTCCCGCCACAGGCCATCGCTTTGAACTCCGGCCTTAAAATCAGCGGTTTCCTTCAAGATCTCGAAATCCCAACCAGGCCGCTCATGACCCAGTTCGCTAAAGAAACCCTGCCCATCAGTCTTGAAGAGGAAATGCGGCGAAGCTACCTCGATTACGCGATGAGTGTGATCGTGGGGCGGGCCCTGCCTGATGCAAGGGACGGCCTCAAGCCGGTACACCGGCGCGTGCTTTTTGCCATGCACGAGCTGAACAACGACTGGAACCGCCCTTACAAAAAGTCAGCGCGTATCGTCGGCGACGTGATCGGCAAGTACCATCCTCACGGCGACCAGTCAGTCTACGACACCATTGTGCGGATGGCCCAGGATTTTTCCCTGCGCCACCTGCTGGTTGACGGTCAAGGGAATTTCGGCTCTGTCGATGGCGACAACGCCGCGGCCATGCGCTACACCGAAATCCGCCTGTCGAAAATTGCCCATGAGCTGCTCGCCGATCTTGACAAGGAAACCGTCGATTTTGGCCCCAACTACGACGGCAGCGAACAGGAACCGCTGGTCATGCCAACCCGTTTGCCGAACCTGCTGGTCAACGGGTCGGGCGGCATTGCGGTGGGCATGGCAACCAACATTCCACCTCACAACCTCAACGAAGTGGTCGATGCCTGCCTTCACATGCTGAAAAACCCGGGGGCCTCCATTGATGAGTTGATGGAGATCGTGCCCGCACCTGACTTTCCCACGGGCGGCATTATTTACGGCATCAACGGCGTCAAGGACGGCTACCGCACCGGCCGCGGCAAGGTGGTCATGCGCGCCAGGTGCCATTTCGAGGACATCGACAAGGGCCAACGCCAATCCATCATCGTCGACGAGCTCCCCTACCAGGTCAACAAAAAGACGCTTCAGGAGCGCATGGCCGAGCTGGTGCACGAGAAGAAAATCGAAGGCATCAGCCATATCCAGGACGAGAGCGACAAGTCGGGCATGCGCCTGGTGATCGAACTCAAGCGCGGCGAAGTGCCCGAAGTGGTGCTGAACAACCTGTACAAGCAGACCCAGCTGCAAGACACCTTCGGCATCAATATGGTGGCACTGGTCAACGGCCAGCCCAAACTCTGCAACCTGAAGGACCTGATCCAGGTCTTCCTGTCGCACCGCCGTGAAGTCGTGACGCGCCGCACCGTCTTCACGCTGCGCAAGGCACGCGAACGCGGGCATGTGCTGGAAGGCCTCGCAGTGGCCCTGGCCAATATTGACGACTTCATCGCCATCATCCGAAACGCCCCCACGCCCCCCGTCGCCAAGGCCGAGCTGATGCTGCGCCCCTGGGACAGCAGTCTGGTGCGCGAAATGCTGACCCGCACGCGTGCCGATGGCGGCGTGGTCAACGCCGATGATTACCGCCCCGACGGCCTCGAAAAGATGTTTGGCATGGGCAACGACGGGCTGTACCGCCTCTCGGAAACGCAGGCACAGGAAATCCTGCAGATGCGCCTGCAACGCCTGACCGGCCTGGAGCAGGACAAGATCGTGGCTGAGTACAAGGAAGTCATGGCCGAGATCGATGACCTGCTCGACATCCTGGCAAAACCGGAACGGGTTTCCATCATCATTGGCGAAGAACTGTCGGCCATCAAGCTGGAATTCGGCCAGACAAAGCTCGGCGCCCGCCGTAGCCAGATCGAGCACAGCTCGTTCGATCTGAGTACCGAAGACCTGATCACCCCCACCGACATGGTGGTGACACTTTCCCACACCGGCTATATCAAGAGCCAACCGCTGTCGGAATACCGGGCGCAAAAGCGCGGCGGCCGCGGCAAGCTGGCCACCGCCACCAAGGAAGATGACTGGGTCGACCAGCTCTTCATCGCAAACACGCACGATTACATCCTGTGCTTTTCCAACCGTGGCCGGCTCTATTGGCTCAAGGTCTGGGAAGTACCCGCCGGTTCGCGCGGTTCTCGCGGTCGGCCTATTGTCAACATGTTCCCCCTGCAGGAAGGCGAAAAAATCACCGTCGTCCTGCCTCTGACGGGCGAAAAACGCAGCTTCCCGGCTGATCAATACGTCTTCATGGCCACCTCCATGGGCACCGTGAAGAAAACCGCCCTCGACGAGTTCAACAATCCGCGCAAGGCCGGCATCATCGCGGTCGACCTTGACGCAGGCGACTACCTGATTGGTGCGTCGCTGACCGACGGCAAGCACGACGTGATGCTGTTCAGCGACGGTGGCAAGGCCGTGCGCTTCGACGAGAACGACGTACGTCCCATGGGCCGCAATGCACGCGGCGTGCGCGGCATGATGCTCGAAGACGGCCAGGGCGTGATCGCCATGCTGGTCGCCGAAGACGAGCAGCAAAGCGTGCTGACAGCCACGCAGAACGGATATGGAAAACGCACGTCCATCACCGAATATACGCGTCACGGCCGTGGCACCAAGGGCATGATCGCCATCCAGCAGAGCGAGCGCAACGGCAAGGTGGTTGCGGCCACGCTGGTTCACGTGGACGATGAAATCATGCTGATCACCGACAAGGGCGTGCTGGTTCGCACGCGCGTCAGCGAAATCCGCGAAATGGGAAGGGCTACACAGGGTGTTACGCTCATCGGCCTTGATGAAGGTTCACAATTAAGCGGCCTTCAGCGCATCGTCGAAAACGATGCCACGCTGGATGAACCTGATACTGAAACCGGTACCGGCACAGACACCCCCAACATCGAAAGTACCTGATGAAAAATTTCCTTACCGCTCTCATGATCGCTGCCATGGCCTGCGGTGCCACGGCTGCTCACGCGCAGACAGCAGATCCGAAAACAGAGCTGGCCAAAAAAGTGGTCGCGCTGCAGCAAGGTCCAGAGCTTGAGCGGCTGGTGAACCAGCTTGCGGGCACCACGGCGCAGGAACTCATTGTTAAATGGGCTCCAAAAATGGAGGCAAATGTTCCCAAAGCCAAGCAGCCAAAAGCGTCTGAAGAACTTAACGCCGAACTCAAGAAATATGTCGATGATGCGAGCCAGCTGATCAGCAAGCAGGTTAGCAAAGTCAGCGCCGAATCGCTGGTACCTGCGTATTCAGAACGGTTCACACAGGAAGAACTCCAGCAGCTTGCTGCTTTTTTTGAATCACCTGCCGTCAAGAAATACCAGGCTACGGCGCCCGAGCTGGGCAATGTCTTTGTACAAAAACTGGTGGAGGCCACCCGTGCCGACGTTCTCGCGCGTGCCAAGCAGTTCGACGACGTGGCGCTGAAGATCATTGGCACCGGCCCCGCGCCTGGAGCAGGCAAGCCGCCCGCCAAAAAATGACCCGTCCTTTCAATTTTTCCGCTGGCCCGGCGAACCTGCCCGAAGAGGTTTTGCGGCAGGCGGCGGGCGAAATGCTGGACTGGCACGGTAGCGGCATGAGCGTGATGGAGATGAGTCACCGTGGAAAGGAGTTCATTTCCATTTATGAAAACGCGGAGACTGATTTTCGTGAGCTGATGGCCATTCCGGCCCACTTCAAGATCCTGTTCATGCAGGGCGGCGGACTTGCCGAAAACGCCATTGTTCCCCTCAATGTCTCGCAGGGTCGTTCGGCCGATTTCGTGGTAACAGGCAGCTGGAGTGAAAAATCGCAAAAAGAGGCACGTAAGTATTGCGATGCCCGGATCGCGGCGAGCAATGCGGACAACGGGCACACGCTGCTACCACCTCCGTCCGGCTGGAAGCTGCGGCCGGACGCAAGCTACGTCCACCTGTGCACCAATGAAACCATCCACGGTGTGGAGTTTCAAAGCCTTCCAGACCTTAAGGCCTTGGGAAGCGATGCGCCACTGGTCATCGATTTTTCTTCTCATGTAGCATCGCGGCCGGTTGACTGGTCTCTCGTTGGCCTGGCATTTGGTGGTGCACAAAAAAACCTGGGGCCTGCAGGTGTCACGCTGGTGGTCATCCGGGAAGATCTGCTTGGCCGTGCGCTGGCGATTTGCCCCAGCGCCTTTGACTACAAGACCGTAGCGGACAACCAGTCCATGTACAACACGCCCCCTACGTACGCAATCTACATTGCAGGCCTTACCTTCGCGTGGCTCAAGCGTCAGCAAGAAGGCGGTGCTACCGGCATTGCCGCAATGGAAGCGCGCAACAAAACCAAGGCGCAACTTCTGTATGACGCCATTGACGGCTCGCAGTTTTATCTCAACAAGGTCGACAAAAACTGCCGGTCCCGGATGAACGTTCCATTTTTCTTGCGGGACGAGTCAAGGAACGACGAGTTTCTCTCAGGTGCCAAGGCACGGGGCTTGCTTCAGCTCAAGGGTCACAAGTCAGTGGGAGGGCTACGCGCCAGCATTTACAACGCCATGCCACTGGCCGGTGTCCAGGCACTGGTGGAGTACATGCGAGAATTCGAACAAAAAAACGCCTAGGATGAAATGTTTTTTCGCCCTCATTATGCTTCGCCTTTCCAGCAGGTTTGCAGCGCCCGCCGCATGGTCGGGTGGTCTCTGACATGACCACCCACCTTGCAGATTTACGCGGACAGATTGATGCACTGGACCGAGAACTGCTCGCCCTGCTGAATCGCCGCGCCCAAGTCGCGGAGCAGGTCGGCGAAGTCAAGAAGCGCGAGGGTACGCCCTTCTTCCGCCCGGACCGCGTTGCCCAGGTTATTGAGCAAATCCAGCAAGCCAATCAAGGCCCGCTCAAAAACGAACATGTTGCTGCCGTATGGCGTGAAATCATGTCGGCTTGCCTGGCACTGGAATCTCCGGTGCGTGTGGCATACCTCGGTCCTGCCGGCACTTTCAGCGAGCAGGCAGCGCTGCAGTTTTTTGGTGCCAGCATCGAGCATGTCCCCTGTGTCAGCATCGACGAGGTCTTTCGTGCAACGGCCGCAGGTAGCGCCAGCTACGGGGTTGTGCCGGTCGAAAACTCGACCGAGGGCGTCGTGTCCCGCTCTCTCGACCTGTTCCTGAACTCCCCCCTGCATATCGTCGGCGAGATCAGCCTGATGGTGCGCCACAACCTCCTGCGGCTTTCCGAGTCCCTGGACGGTATCGAAGCCGTGTATGCACACCCCCAGGCCTTGGCTCAATGCCAGGGCTGGTTGACCACGCACCTGCCCAATGTGGAGCGCCGGGCAGCCTCCAGCAATGCGGAAGGCGCACGCCTTGCCTCCACCAACCCGGCATGGGCCGGCATTGCCAGTGACCGGGCCGCCACCCAGTTTGGCCTGTATACGGCCGCCCACGCCATTCAGGACGACGCGTTTAACCGCACGCGCTTTGCCGTAGTGTGCCTGCCGCAAACACTGCCCTCCCCGCCCGTCTCCGGAAAAGACTGTGTCAGCCTGGTGGTTTCCGTACCCAACCGCCCCGGCGCCGTCCACGACATCCTGATGCCGTTGAAAGCTCATGGCGTCTCCATGACCCGCTTTGAATCGCGCCCGGCACGCTCTGGCCAGTGGGAATATTATTTTTATATCGATTTGCAAGGCCACCCGTCGCAGGACCACGTCAAGGCGGCACTGGCTGACTTGCAACAAATGTGCGCCTTTTACAAGGTTCTCGGAACCTATCCTGTCAGCGATTAATGCACGAACTCACAAAACCCCTGGTACCACGACATGTTTGAACAATTAGGTCTCATTGGATGCGGCCTGATGGGCGGTTCTTTTGCGCTGGCTCTCAAGCGCGCCGGCCTGGTCAAACGCGTGGTGGGCTATAGCAAGTCGCCTTCTACGACTGAGCGCGCACGCCAGATGGGTGTCATTGACGTAGAGGCACCTTCCGCCCTGCTGGCGGTCTCCGGGGCTGACATTGTTTTGCTGGCGGTGCCGGTTTCTGCAACCGAAGCCACCTTCAAGGCGATCCGCCACCTTGTTGGCCCAAACACCCTGATCATGGATGTCGGCTCCACCAAGCGCGACGTGGTCGATGCCGCACGGCGGGTCCTGCAGGGCAACGTCGGCTCTTTTGTCCCCTGCCATCCCATTACCGGCAAAGAGGTGTCGGGTGTCGAACACGCCGATGTAGACCTCTATAACGGAAAGCAGGTCATCCTGACCCCCATAGAGCGGACTTTCACGGTCCAGCTGCAAAAAGCCACCGATGTATGGACCGCCATGGGCTGTCATGTCCTCAAGATGTCGCCGCAGGCACATGACGCTGCGTACGCCGCAGTCAGCCATCTGCCCCACCTGATCGCCTTTGCACTGATCAACGGCATTACCGGACAGGAGCACGGGAAGGACTACATGTCCCTGGCAGGGCCTGGCTTTCGCGACTTCACACGCATCGCTGCGAGCGATCCGAAAATGTGGCGCGACATCCTGATTGCCAACCGCGAAGAGTTGCTGGCGCAGTCCAAGATCTTCCAGCAGACCCTGCAGTCCCTCGAAGTACTCATTTCGAGCAGCAACGGCGACGGTCTGGAAGCGCTCATTGAGCAAGCCAGCGAGACGCGCGCCAACTGGCGCATCTCCTCTCAAAAATCGCATAAATAAACCCCGCGATTCATGTTCGACATCGAGTTCCTGGACATCCCTCCCCTCAGTGGAGCGGGAGGCACTGTCCGCCTGCCCGGATCCAAAAGCATTTCCAATCGCGTCTTGTTGCTGGCTGCCCTGAGCCACGGGGAAACCACAGTTCACGATCTCCTGGCGTCTGACGACACCGCCGTGATGCTGACGGCGCTCAGGCAGCTTGGCTGCGAGGTAAAACAAGAGGGCAGCACCGCGATGATCACCGGCCTTGGCGGCCGCAACGTCCACACACCGGTCAAGCTGTTTCTGGGCAATGCCGGTACTGCCATGCGTCCATTGACGGCAGCTCTGGCCTTGCTGGGCGGCGAATTTGAGCTGTCGGGTGTGGCCCGTATGCACGAAAGGCCTATCGGCGACCTGGTCGATGCCCTCCGGCAGCTGGGCTGCTCCATCGACTACCTGGGAAATGAAGGTTTTCCGCCTCTGCGCCTGCGTTCCGGCCAGTTGAACCTGAAAGAACCCATCCAGGTGCGCGGAGATGTTTCCAGCCAGTTCCTGACCGCCCTGCTGATGGCCCTGCCCATTGTGGCCGTTGACGACATCTGCATTGAGGTCGTGGGGGAGCTGATTTCACGGCCCTACATCGAAATCACGCTCAAGCTGCTCAAACGTTTCGGCATTGACGTGCAGCGCAAAGGCTGGGAGCAGTTCGTCATCCCCGCCGGCAGCCGCTACCAGTCGCCCGGAGAAATCCATGTTGAAGGCGACGCTTCCTCTGCTAGCTATTTCATAGCGCTTGGCGCAATAGCGTCGGGCGCTGCAGGCCAAAATGGCATAGAAGTTTTGGGGGTCGGGGCCGACTCCATCCAGGGCGACATTCGTTTTGTGGAGGCTGCACGGATGATGGGCGCGCAAATCGACAGCACGCCCAATTCATTGCGCATCTCGCGCGGTGCATGGCCGCTCAAGGCGATTGATCTGGACTGCAACCATATTCCCGATGCCGCGATGACGCTGGCCGTGATGGCGTTGTATACCGAGGGATGCACCACCTTGCGCAACATCGCCAGCTGGCGCGTCAAGGAAACCGACCGCATCGCCGCGATGGCCTGCGAGTTGCAAAAACTCGGCGCCACGGTGGATGAAGGGGCGGACTATCTCAAAATTACGCCGCCCCTGCCCGGCGAATGGAAAACCGCGCCCATTCACACCTATGACGATCACCGCGTAGCCATGTGTTTTTCGCTGGCCGCTTTCAACCCGGCCCGGTTGCCCATCCGGATTCTTGACCCCAAATGTGTCGGCAAAACATTTCCGGACTACTTCGAGGCCCTGTTCACGGTGGCCAGAGCAGATGCCAACCATATTCCGGTGATTTGCGTCGATGGCCCCACTGCCTCGGGCAAGGGTACCCTGGCAGCCTTGACGGCCCAACGGCTCGGCTACCACTACCTTGACTCCGGCGCCCTGTACCGCTTGAGCGCATTTGCCGCCTTGCGTGCCGACGTCTCGCTTGACGACGGGCCCGCAGTGGCGCAAATCGCCAGTACCATGCCGGTTCGCTTTCAGGGCGACCGGATTTTCCTCGGGGCGGAAGATGTATCAGAAGCCATCCGCTCCGAAGCTGCGGGAATGGCCGCTTCCCGGGTCTCGGCCCATCCCCAGGTTCGCGCCGCGCTGCTGACCCTGCAACACAGTTTCCGGCAGTTGCCCGGGCTGGTAGCAGACGGGCGGGACATGGGAACCGTCATTTTTCCCGATGCACCGCTCAAAATCTACCTGACGGCCAGTGCCCGGCACCGCGCTGAACGACGGCATAAGCAGTTGATTTCAAAGGGAAATTCAGCTATAATCAGCGAGATTCAGCAAGATTTAGAGGCACGTGACGCCCGCGATTCATCGCGAAAGGCTGCCCCTTTGAAGCCTGCTGATGACGCCCGTCCCCTGGACAATTCCTATCTGTCGATTGAAAAATCGGTTGATCAGGTGATTGACTGGTGGCAAGGCACCCGGCCCTTCTGACCCCCGACGCGCACCCTGCGCTTGGTCAGCAGGTTCATTAACGTAACCCGCAGCCTTATTCAACGTCTGGCCGCAAGCAACCGCCGCAAGCAGCTATAAAAACAATAGCAATTCCGCTATTGGAACCCTGTTGTGTGGATGAGGAAAATCATGTCTGAATCTTTTGCCGATCTATTTAACGAATCGCTCCAGCGCTCTGAAATGCGCACCGGTGAAGTCATCACCGCTGAAGTCGTTCGCATCGACCACAACCACGTCGTCGTCAACGCCGGACTGAAGTCCGAGGCCTATGTGCCGCTTGAAGAATTCAAGAACGACCAGGGCGAACTCGAAGTCCAGGTCGGCGACTTTGTCTCCGTGGCCATCGACTCCGTCGAAAACGGCTATGGCGACACCCTGCTGTCCCGCGACAAGGCCAAGCGCCTGGCCTCGTGGATGAGCCTGGAAAAAGCCCTGGAGTCCGGCGAATTCGTCACCGGCCAGACCAGCGGCAAGGTCAAGGGCGGTCTCACCGTCCTCGTCAACGGCATCCGCGCCTTCCTGCCCGGCTCGCTCATCGACACCCGCCCCATCAAGGACTTGTCTCCGTACGAGAACAAGACCATGGAATTCAAGGTCATCAAGCTGGACCGCAAGCGCAACAACGTCGTGTTGTCACGCCGTGCCGTGGTCGAAGCCAGCATGGGCGAAGAACGCGCCAAGCTGATGGAAACCCTGAAGGAAGGCTCCTCCGTCAAGGGCGTCGTCAAGAACATCACCGAATACGGCGCGTTCGTTGACCTGGGCGGCATTGACGGCCTGCTGCACATCACCGACATGGCATGGCGCCGCGTGCGTCACCCAAGCGAAGTGGTGACGGCTGGCCAGGAAATCGTGGCCAAGATCCTGAAGTTCGACACCGAAAAGAACCGTGTCTCGCTGGGTCTGAAACAGATGGGCGACGACCCGTGGATGGGCGTGAACCGCCGCTATCCACAAGGCACGCGCCTGTTCGGCAAGATCACCAACATCGCCGACTATGGTGCATTTGTTGAACTCGAGCCAGGTATCGAAGGCTTGGTCCACGTGTCCGAAATGGACTGGACCAACAAGAACGTGGCTCCTAGCAAGCTCGTGGCCCTGGGCGACGAAGTCGAAGTCATGGTCCTCGAGATCGACGAAGACAAGCGCCGCATCAGCCTGGGCATGAAGCAGTGCAAGGCCAACCCATGGCAAGAATTCGCACAGGAAACCAAGCGCGGCGACCGCGTCAAGGGCCCGATCAAGTCGATCACCGACTTCGGCGTCTTCGTGGGCCTGGCTGCCGGTATCGACGGCCTGGTGCACCTGTCCGACCTCTCGTGGAACGAACCCGGCGAAGCCGCAGTTCGCAACTACAAAAAGGGCCAGGAAGTGGAAGCGATTGTGTTGGCCGTCGACGTCGACCGCGAGCGCATCTCCCTGGGTATCAAGCAGCTGGATTCCGATCCGTTCACCACGTTCGTGTCGATCAACGACAAGGGCGCGATTGTGACCGGCAAGGTCAAGACTGTTGATGCCAAGGGCGCTGAAATCGATCTCGGCGAAGACATCATCGGCTACCTGCGCGCCAGCGAAATCAGCCGTGACCGCGTCGAAGACGCGCGCAACGTGCTGAAAGAAGGCGACGAAGTGTCCGCAGTCGTGGTGAATGTGGATCGCAAGACCCGCAATATCCAGCTGTCGGTCAAAGCCAAGGACAACGCCGACCAGCAGGAAGCCATGGCAACCCTGAGCCAGCAGTCTTCGCGTGAAAGCGCCGGCCTGACCAACCTTGGCGCCCTGTTGCGCGCCAAGCTGGACAACAACGAAAAGTAAGGCGACCGTGCAGCGGTGTGATGCGCCCCCGGCGGATTGCATCGCTGTACAGCTACTTTATCCATGACCCGAAGCGATCTTGTCGAAGAACTGGCAGCCCGATTCAGCCAGCTGACGCACCGCGACGCCGAATATGCCGTCAAGACGATTCTTGATGCCATGAGCGACGCGTTGGTGCGCGGCCACCGGATCGAAATCAGGGGATTTGGCAGTTTTTCCATCAACCGCCGCCCGCCTCGCATGGGCCGCAATCCGCGTTCCGGTGAAAGCGTGGCCATCCCTGAAAAACGGGTGCCCCATTTCAAGCCGGGCAAGGCGTTGCGGGAAGCGGTGGATGCCCGTACCCAGGAGCTCCTGGCGGTCACGGATCCGAAGTAAGGTCTTGCTGTTTTCCCCCGGTGGTCTGGCTACAATCGCGAGACCACCACGGGGGACGACCAAGTGAAATACCTCATGTGGCTGCTCAAGGCAGCCATTTTTTTTACGCTGTTTGCTTTTGCACTGAATAACCAGCAGACGGTTTCGGTGAATTTTTTCTTTGGCACGATGTGGCGAGCACCTCTGGTGCTGGTTGTCCTGAGTGTCTTCGCCTGCGGGCTGGCACTCGGTATTCTTGTCATGATGCCGCGCTGGTGGAAAAAGCGCAGATCGGCGAAATATGCCTCCTCCACCATGGGCCCCCACACCGTGACCGAAGACCCTTCCACGCTCCACCATGGAATTTGATTTCACCTGGGTCCTGCTCGGGTTTCCGATCGCCTTTACCCTGGGCTGGCTGGCTTCGCGACTGGATTTGCGGCAACTGCGCATCGAAAACCGCCAGGCGCCCAAAGCCTACTTCAAGGGCCTGAATTTTCTGCTCAATGAGCAGCAGGACCAGGCCATTGACGCCTTTATCGAAGCCGTACAGAACGACCCCGACACGTCCGAGCTTCACTTCGCCCTGGGTAACCTGTTCCGCCGCCGCGGCGAATACGAACGCGCCGTGCGCGTACACGAACACCTGATGTCGCGCGGCGACCTGACGCAACCGGAACGTGACCGCGCCCAGCATGCACTGGCCCTGGATTTCCTCAAGGCCGGCCTGCTGGACCGTGCCGAAATCGCACTGCGCAAACTGGAGGGAACGCCGTTCGAAGAAGAGGCCCGGCTTGCGTTGCTGTCCATTTATGAACGCTCGCGGGATTGGCCTAACGCCACCGAAATCGCCGCCAGACTGGGCACCTCCAGCCATGGCAGCTTCAGTGCCCGGCAGGCGCATTACCTTTGCGAGCAGGCTATTGCGTCCGCAGCAGCAGGCGACACAGGCCAGGCCCTGGAGACGTTGCAGCAGGCCGTAGCCATGGCGCCGGTATCAGCCCGGCCGCTGATAGATTTGGCAAAACTGCAGCACCAGCTCGGCAAGCCACAGGACGCTTTGCACACATTGCAAAAGCTGGAAGGCCTGGCGCCGCAAGGCCTGCCGCTTGCCGCCGGTTTGATTGCCAATATCGCCCAGGCAAGCGGCCAGGAACCCGCCGCGCTGGAATTGCTGAAGACCAGTTACGCCAACGCACCGTCCATCGACGTGGTTGAAGCCATCGTCAAACTGGAAAAAGACCCCGCGTCGGCACGCCAGTGGTATGCCAGGCACATGGAACGCCAGGCGTCCCTGGTCGCCGCCGGCAAGTGGATAGAAGGGGAAAAACTCCAGGATGAGCATCACCACGCCTTGGTGCAGCGTTCGCTGGGTCAGGCAACCAAGCCGTTGATGCGCTATCGTTGTGCCGCGTGCGGCTTTGAAGCCACGCAGCACTTCTGGCATTGTCCCGGCTGCCAGGCCTGGGACAGCTACCCGACGCGTCGGATAGAAGAATTATGAACACCCAGAGATTGGGCACACCCCGTGGAGGCTTCGCCTCCTCCCCCTTGCAGGGGCAACAGCTGTGACCCGGCGAAGCCGGTTTCACGCTGTTCCTTGCTTGAATACAGACATTCATGACCACTATCCCCACACTATCCGCAGAACGAATCGCCAAGGCCCGTGTCCTCGTGGTGGGCGATGCCATGCTCGACCGGTACTGGTACGGCGCGGTAGACCGCATCTCGCCTGAGGCCCCGGTGCCCGTGGTACGTGTCACGCGCACCGAAGAGCGCATAGGCGCCGCTGCCAACGTGGCCTACAACATCGTCACGCTGGGCGCACAGGCCTCGCTGCTGACCGTGGTGGGCGACGATGAGGCCAGCCACCAATTGGAGGCGCTGGTCGCCAAAACCGGCATCGCCCCTTACTTCGGCCGCGACGCACGGCTCAAAACGACCGTCAAGCTGCGCGTCATTGGCCGCCAGCAGCAACTGATCCGGCTCGACTTCGAGAACACGCCGGAAAACGAGGTGCTCGCCTCACAGTCCGCCACCTTTGAAAAACTGCACACGCAGCAGGATGCCGTGCTCTTTTCGGACTACGGCAAGGGTGGCCTCGCGCATATCGTGCTGATGATCGCCCAGGCGCGCGCTGCCGGCAAAGTGGTGCTGGTCGATCCCAAGGGGGCGGACTACGCACGCTATAAAAACGCCAGCGTCATCACGCCGAATCGCGCCGAGCTCGAGCACGTGATCGGTACCTGGAACGACGAAGCCGAGCTGCGCACCAAAGCCCACAACCTGCGCACCACGCTCAATCTTGATGCCCTGTTGCTGACCCGCAGCGAGGAAGGCATGACCCTGTTTGACGCCCAGGGTGAGCTGAATGTACCGGCTGTGGCGCGTGAAGTGTTCGACGTTACCGGCGCAGGTGACACGGTCATCGCCACGCTGGCAGCCATGGCGGCCACGGGCATGAGCCTTCGCGATGCGGTGCCCATCGCCAACCGTGCCGGTGGCATCGTGGTTGGCAAGTTTGGTACCGCAACGGTCAGTTACGACGAGCTGTTTGCCGCGCATTAAATTGCGCCTCAGGTTAAAGGATTCATTATGAAAATAGTTGTGACCGGAGCTGCGGGTTTTATCGGCAGCAACATCATCAAGGGCCTCAATGCCCGCGGCATCGACGACATCATCGCGGTCGACGATCTGACTGAAGGCGACAAGTTTCGGAACCTGGCCGGCCTGCAGATCGCCGACTACGTGGACGCCGACGATTTCTACGACCTGTTCGCTGAAGGCGCCTACGGTCAGGTCGAGGCCGTGTTCCACGAAGGCGCCTGCAGCGACACGATGGAGCCCGATGGCAAATACATGATGGACAACAACTACACGCTGTCGTGCGAGCTGTTCCATGCCTGCCAGGACCAGGGAACACGCCTGCTGTATGCCTCGTCGGCCGCTACTTACGGCGGCTCCGACACCTTCAGGGAATCGCCTGAATTCGAGCGGCCGCTCAACGTCTACGGCTACTCCAAGCTGCTCTTTGACCAGCGGCTGCGGCGCGAACTCGGGAGCCGGTTTGAGGGCGCCGCGAGCCAGGTCGCGGGCTTTCGCTACTTCAATGTCTACGGCCCCCACGAACAGCACAAGGGCCGCATGGCCAGCGTGGCTTTTCACCAGTTCAACCAGTTCCAGGCGGAAGGCAAGGTCAAGCTGTTTGGCGAATACGGCGGCTATGGCGCCGGCGGCCAGATGCGCGACTTCGTCTTCATTGACGACGTGGTGGCCGTGAACCTCTGGTTCTTTGACCATCCCGAGCAGTCCGGCATTTTCAATCTCGGCACCGGAAAGGCCCAGCCCTTCAACGACGTTGCCCTCGCGGTCGTGAACACCTTGCGCAAAGGGCAGGATGCCGCGGCGCTGAGCCTGGAAGATGCCGTGCGCGGCGGACTCATCGACTACATCACCTTCCCGCCGGCACTGGTGGGTAAATACCAAAGCTACACGCAGGCCGACCTCGGTGCCCTGCGTGCCGCTGGGTGTGACCATGTTTTTGCTGATGTGAAAGCGGGTGTAACTGCTTACATGCAGTGGCTGGGCAAGAATCGCTGAAGCCAGGGGTTCCCCAACCCAATCGCGCCAGGCAGGTCAACGCGGTGTGAAACCGGGCCGTTATAAACACAGCATTCTTATTTACAGGATGCATAACGCGCTTCGTCACTCACCATTGAGGAGATTTCCATGTTCAAGAAAGTACTGGCGTTTTTCGCCGCCATGTCTCTCGTTGCGGCCTTTGCTGCGGTCGACGTCAACAAAGCCACAGAGGCCGAACTCGACGGCATCAAACACATCGGCCCCGTCACCTCCAAGCTGATCATCTCCGAGCGCAAGAAAAGCGAGTTCAAAAACTGGGACGACTTCATCACCCGCGTCAAAGGCGTGGGAGACAAACGTGCAGCCGAGTTCTCCGCCGCGGGGCTGACCGTTGGCGGTGCCGCCTATACCGGCCCGGCCGCCGCAGGTGCCAAGGCAAAAACCAAGGCCGAAGCCAAGGCGGACGCCAAAGCCACCAAGACGGCCGACAAGCCCATCACCGAAAAAGCGAAGGACGCAGCCATTGCCACCAAGGATGCAGTCAAGGGCGCCGCTATCGCCACCAAAGACGCCGTGGTGGAATCGGCCAAAGATGCCAAAGAGGCGGTAACGTCCAAGAAAGACACCAAAAAAGAAACCAAGACCGAAGTCAAGGTTGAGGCAGCCAAGCCTGCCGCAAGCGCTGCCAAGAAGTAATTGGCCCGCACCCATAAAAAACCCGCTCATAGCGGGTTTTTTTATGTTCATTTTGGCTTCCAACCCTTTAGGGTCGGGCGCAAGCAGCTATCTATTTCATAGCGCCTTAAAGGCCTCTACACCAGCGCAATCAGGTCCGTCACGCCCACCGCTGCCCCAGCCTGCGTGACCAGTGTCGTCACTTGCCCTCTATGGTGCGTCTGGTGGTTGAAAAAATGCGTCAAAGCCTTCCAGACCACGTGTTCGCGCTGCACCCCTTTCGAGTTGGCGTAGCGCATGGTCATGGCGGGGTAAGCCTCAGGCATGTCGGCAGCCCACTGCTCGATGGCACCGTCGAGCTGCTGCCGTTTGGCTTTCAGCCCGGTCCAGTCTTCGTAGAGCACCATGTCCAGTGTGTAGGCCTGCGGCATGTCCAGCACTTCAGCGCCCAGCGACGTGAAACGGATTCCTTTCTCATTACCGCACTGCGCAAAGCGCCTCAGCCAGACCTGGTCGGCCAGGACAAGATGGCCCAGCGTGTGATGGATCGAGCCGAAAAAGGCACCGCGGTCACGCTTGCGCTCCTCATCGGTCAGGGTCTCACAGGCGTCATACAGCCGTTCATTCATCCAGCGGTTGTATTGGGCCAGAAATCGGTAGTTGTCGATAAACGAAACCGTCATACGTGCTCCTGAATTGATAGCTGCTTGCGCTCGCCGGGATTGCGCCAGGGCCGGATTTCATCTACCCCCCCCGACCGGGAATTACGGCCCGCCACCTGCCGTAATTGCCCTAAGGCCAGGTACGTCAGCAGGCGCGTTTTCCACCCTCAGATTTTCACCTGAAAGAGGTACTGGGGAACGGCTCCGGCCGGGAAGATCAAACGCAGTCTGTCAGGCGCTCTGGCTCAATCCCAATGCTCACGTGTCTGCAGCTTGTTGCGACTCAGGCCAGCACCGACCAGCCTGTCGGCATTGCATCAAGCTTTCCCGAAACCGCCGCCGCCAGGCGTATGGATTTCAAAAATATCACCGGGCTGCATCTCGGCCTGCCCGATATGGCCCAAAGTTTCGATCTGGCCTTGCACCCGGACCACAACGTTTTGCCCGACCTGCCCGGCTTGACCCCCTGCCATGCCAAAGGCGCCATGTTTGCGCCCGTTCGACAGGATGCTGGCCGTCATGGCCTCCAGGAAGCGGACACGGCGCACACCGCCATTGCCGCCCTGCCAGCGGCCCGCACCGCCGGAGCCCTGGCGAATCTCGTAGCTTTCCAGCCGCACCGGGAAGCGGAATTCCAGTACCTCCGGGTCGGTGAGCCGCGAATTGGTCATATGCGCCTGCACTACAGAGGTGCCGTCAAAACCCGACACCAGCTTGCCCGCCTCATCCAGCTTTCCGCCGGCACCCGAACCACCCGAAATGGTTTCGTAGTACTGGTGGCGGGCATTGCCGAACGTGAAGTTGTTCATCGTGCACTGGCCGGCTGCCATCACACCCAGCGCGCCGTAAAGCGCATTGGTGATGCAGGTAGACGTTTCCACATTACCCGCCACCACCGAAGCCGGCGGGTTGGGGTTGAGCATGGAGCCCGGCGGGATGATGACCTTGAGCGGCTTCAGGCAGCCGGCGTTCAGCGGGATGTCGTCGTCAACCAGCGTGCGGAACACATACAGCACTGCGGCCATGCACACCGCCGTCGGCGCGTTGAAGTTATTGGTCTGCTGCGGCGATGTGCCGGTGAAGTCGATCTCGGCGCTGCGTCCTTTGACGTCAACGCGGATGGACACCTTGATCTGGGCGCCGTTGTCCAGCGGCAAGGTGAACTCGCCATTTTTGAGGCGCGTGATCACGCGGCGCACCGACTCCTCGGCGTTGTCCTGCACATGGCGCATATAAGCCAGCACCACCTCCAGGCTGAAGGTGTCCACCATCTTGCGCAGCTCCTGCACGCCCTTTTCATTGGCGGCGATCTGCGCTTTCAAGTCGGCCATATTCTGCTGCGGGTTACGGCTGGGGTATTTGCCGCTTTTGAGCAGCGCAATCATTTCGGCCTCGCGCAGCACGCCGCGTTCCACCAGCTTGACGTTGTTGATCTGCACGCCCTCTTCTTCAATCAATGTCGAGAACGGCGGCATGGAGCCTGGCGTGGTGCCGCCGATGTCGGCGTGGTGGCCGCGCGAACCGACATAAAACGTCGGCTGTGTGGCCGCACCAAGGTAGACCGGTGTGATGACGGTGATGTCGGGCAGGTGCGTGCCGCCATGGTAGGGGTCGTTCAGCACATACACGTCGCCGGGCTGCATCTTTCCGGCGTTCTCGCGAATCACCGTCTTGATGCTTTCGCCCATGGAGCCCAGATGCACTGGCATGTGCGGTGCGTTGGCGATCAGGTTGCCCTCGGTGTCAAACAGCGCACAGCTAAAGTCCAGGCGCTCCTTGATGTTGACCGAGTAAGCGGTGTTCTGCAGCTGCAGGCCCATCTGCTCGGCAATGTTCATGAAGAGGTTGTTGAAGACCTCCAGCAGCACCGGGTCTACCGTGGTGCCTGCCGCAAATTTCACGGCACGTTCAGCCCGGCGGTCCAGCACCAGGTGGTCCAGCGCTGTCAGCGCGGCTTCCCAACCCGGTTCCACGACCGTGGTGGCGTTCTTCTCGGCAATAATGGCCGGCCCCGAGATGATGTCGCCCGGCCGCAGGTCTTCACGCACCACCAGCGCGGCGTCGTGCCACTGGCCGCCGGAGTACATGCGCACGGTTTCGCGGCGAGGTACTTCGCGCGGCTCATACGTGGTGTGGCGCGGCTCGGCAGGCGCGTCGCCCGCCACCACGGACTCTACCGACACGGCCTCAACCACCAGGCCCTTACCCTGCATCAGGAACGCAAAGCGCTGGCGGTAAGCCGCTTCGAACCCGGACTCGATCTCGTCCAGCGTACCGAAGGGCACGATCAACGCGGAGTCGCTGCCTTCATAACGCACATGCACGCGGTGATGCGTGGTGATGCTGCCGGTACTGACCTGCTGGCGCTGCAGCTCGGCCTCTGCCGTTGCAGCGAGCGCGTTGAGCTTGTCTGCAATTTCCGGAAGCACAGCGGCCGAGAGCTTGAGCTCCACCGCCTGCTCACGAATCACATTCTGGTCGGCCAGGCCCATGCCATAGGCGCTCAGCACACCCGCCAGCGGATGCACAAACACCTTGGTCATGCCCAGCGCGTCGGCCACCAGGCAAGCGTGCTGCCCGCCCGCACCGCCAAAGCATTGCAACGTGTAGCGTGTCACGTCATAGCCGCGCGCCACCGAAATTTTCTTGATGGCGTTGGCCATCTGCTGGACCGCGATGTTGATGAACCCTTCAGCCACCACCTCGGCACTGCGCCCGGTCTGCCCGGCCAGTTCGTTGAACTGGGCCTCTACCGCCTCGTAACTCAACGGCTCATCGGCATTGGGACCAAATACTTTCGGAAAGTAGCGCGGCTGCACCTTGCCGACCATCACGTTGGCATCGGTCACCGCCAGCCGGCCGCCGCGCCGGTAACTGGCGGGGCCTGGGTTAGCGCCTGCGCTTTGCGGGCCCACCCGGAAGCGCTCGCCGTCAAACTTGAGGATGGATCCGCCGCCCGCCGCCACGGTGTGGATGCTCATCATGGGTGCCCGCATGCGCACACCGGCCACCTGGGTCTCGAATTCGCGCTCGAACTCCCCGGCGTAATGCGACACGTCCGTTGAGGTGCCGCCCATGTCAAAGCCTATGACCTTGGCATGGCCGGCGATTGCGGCCGTGCGGGCCATGCCCACAATGCCGCCCGCAGGGCCGCTCAGAATGGCGTCCTTGCCCTGAAATACATGCGCATCGGTCAACCCACCGGAAGACTGCATGAAAAAGAGCCGTACCCCCGGCATCTCACTGGCGACCTGCTCCACATAACGGCGCAGGATCGGGGAGAGGTAGGCGTCCACCACCGTGGTGTCGCCGCGGCTCACAAACTTCATCATCGGGCTGGTTTCATGCGAGGTGCTGATCTGGGTAAAACCCACCTCGGTCGCGATGCGCTTGGCAGCCTTTTCATGCTCCGTGAACCGGTAACCATGCATAAAAACAATCGCAAGGCTTCGCAGCCCTTTCTGGTACTGCGCAAGCAGCTCCTTTTTTAATAGCGCTTCGTCGAGCGCCTGAAGCACCTCGCCTTGCGCGCCCACACGCTCCTGGGCCTCCACCACCGCGCTGTAAAGCAATTCGGGCAGCACGATGTGGCGGTCAAACAGCCGGGGGCGGTTCTGGTAGGCAATGCGCAGCGCATCCCGAAAGCCGCGCGTGGTCACCAGCAATGTCGGCTCACCCTTGCGCTCCAGCAGTGCATTGGTGGCCACGGTCGTTCCCATCTTCACGCAGTCCACCACGTCGGCGCGTATCGGTTCGCCCGTTTTCAGGCCCAACAGGTGGCGGATGCCGGCTACCGCTGCATCGCGGTACTGCTCCGGGTTTTCCGACAGCAGCTTGTGGGTCACGAGCGAACCGTCAGGCTTTTTGGCGACGATATCGGTGAAAGTGCCGCCGCGGTCTATCCAGAATTGCCAACGGTCGCCGCCCGGTTTTGAAGTGGTGTCTTGCATGATTTTTAATTTCAAAGTTAACGTGTTCTTTGCTGATCTTGATGGATCTTGCTGCTGTCAGACCTGGCTTGGCACGACACTGTGAGGCGTTGCCGGCCGGGACCTCTTGTCCGGAAAATTGGCGATCTGTGACCTGCCAATGTACCCAAGTACCGGCGCCAGGTGCTGGATGTCCGGCGCGCCACGCAGGGCCGTGGAAGCCGGGCACCAGGGATAGGGAAGACCGGTTACCCAATCCATGACCTCGTCTGTGTGCGAGGCCGGCAGGGTCTGCATGTTCGCAATGGTGATTGAAAGGCTTTCCGCCAGACATGAGGGCGGCGAAAAACACCAATCGTAGCGGCCGCACCCGACCCTCACGGCGCGGCTGTCCTTTTCCGTCATGGCAACCAGCCAGTCACAGCAAAACACCTGCGCGCCGGCCTGCGGTGGCGAGCCCAGGCAGAAGGTGTAGACATTTTCATAGGATTGGCCAAACCGGCGCACCAGCACCTCACCGATGGCATCCCGCCCCCGGGACACCGGCGGAAAAGAGATCGCACCGGTGTGGACGGTGACCTGCAGCAGGGCATCGTCCGTAAAGGCTTGCGCCAGCAGGTGAGGCCGGTTGCCATCCTTGGCATGAAGGTAGGCGGCGATGGATGCAGAAGGAGTTTTCATGCGATTTGAAGCCTGTGCTTAACTTTGCTTATTGCGGCATGTAGTACGGCACGAAAATATCATTGGCTTCATTGCCCACCGATCGTATCCACTCGCGCGAGAACTTCTCGCCCATGCGCTTGATCTCAGTGTCCAGCTCGGGGGGAATGCGTTCTATCTTCACGCCGTTGGCGCGCAATTCCTCGGTCGCGCTGGTCGCCAGCGCCTGGCTGGCCTGCCAGCCGCGGACTTCCGCCTCGCCCGCCGCATTGAGCACGGCGGCACGCACCTCGGGCTTCAGTGCATCAAAGACCTTGCTGTTCACAAACACCGCATTTTTGGGGAACCAGGCATTGATCTCGTAGTAATACTTGATCGGACCCCACACTTTGTTCTCCACGCCGGTCAGCGCCGACGTGATCATGTTGTCCATCCGGCCTTCGGCCAATGCCTTGCCCACATCGACCATGGCCACATCCACCGGCTTGGCACCCAGCATTTCGGCGATACGCATGGTGGTCTGGTTGTAGGTGCGCATCTGGGTACCGCGAAAGTCTGTCGGGCCCCGCACCGGCTTGTTCGAATGCAGGCCTTGCGGCGGCCACGGCACTGCGTAGAGGAGCTTCATGCCATGCTCGGTGAAATGCTTTTCAAGGCCTGGCCGCTGCAGTTTCCAGAGGCGTTGTGCGTCCTTGTAGGAGGCCACGACGAAGGGAATGGAGTCCGCGCCAGCCAGCGGAATTTCCTTGACCATGCTCGCCATGATGGTCTCGCCCGCTTCGGCCTTTCCCTGCTGCACGGCCGCGCTGATGTCCGCCAGCTTGGCCAGGGTGTTGTTGGGGTACACCTTTATGACCAGCTGTCCGCGCGTGGCCAGATCCACATCGCGCCCAAACTGCAGGAGGTTCTGCGTATGGAAGGACTCTGCCCGGTAGCCCGTGGCCAGCTTCCAGGCTGTCTGGGCCATCACAGTGGAGGCGTGACCCAGCGAGACCGCGCACAGGGCGGACATAAAAAGCTTTTTCATGGGAACTCCTGAAAAGAAGTGGCTACTTGCTGTTGGACTACATATGACGTGGCAGCCACAGCACCACATCGGGAAAGAAGTAGGTAATCAGTACCGCAACAATCATGAGAAAGAACAGGGGCAGCGCCGTGCGTGCGATCCAGGTCACCTCACGCCTTGTCAGGCCCTGGATGACAAAAAGATTGAAGCCGACCGGCGGCGTGATTTGCGCCATCTCCACCACCAGCACAATGAAGATGCCGAACCAGATCAGGTCGAACCCGGCGGCTTCCACCGTCGGCAGCAGCACTGCAATGGTCAGCACGACAACCGAGATGCCGTCGAGAAAGCAACCCAGGACAATAAAAAAAGCGATCAGCCCCAGCATCAGCATGAAGGGCGAGAGGTGCAATGCGCCTATGAATTCAGCCAGGTGCCGCGGCAGGCCGATGAACCCCATGGACAGGGTCAAGAAAGCCGCGCCGGCGAGGATCAGGCCGATCATGCAATAGATGCGGCAGGCGGCGACCAGCCCTTCCTTGAACTTGCTCCAGTTCAGCGAACCTTCAATGGCCGCAAGCACGAGCGAGCCTGCCACACCCAGCGCAGCGGCTTCGGTAGCGGTGGCTATCCCGCTGTAAATTCCACCGAGAACCACCACAATCAGCGACACGACCGGAATCAGGTGGCGCGAAGCATAAATTTTCTGGCCGAAACTCATGGCCGCGTCAGCCGCAGGCACCTTGTCCTTGTTGAACAGCGCCCAGACCACGATGTAGCCCATGAACAGAGCCGCCAGCATCAAACCTGGAATCACACCGGCCAGGAACAGCTTGGCAATCGACACATTGGCCGCCACGCCATACACGATCATGATGATGGACGGCGGGATCAACAAACCCAGAGTGCCCGCACCTGCCAGTGTCCCGACGGAAATATCATCGGGGTAGCCACGTTTTTTGAGTTCAGGCAAGGTGATCTTGCCGATGGTGGCGCAGGTGGCCGCCGACGAGCCCGAAATGGCGGCAAAGATGGTGCAACCCACCACGTTGATATGCAGCAAGCGGCCGGGCAAGCGGTCCAGCCAGGGTGCCAGGCCCTTGAACATGCTGTCAGAAAGCTTGCTGCGAAAAAGGATCTCACCCATCCACAAAAACAGCGGAAGGGCTGTCAGGGTCCAGCTGGACGTGGAGCCCCAGATGGTCAGCACCATGCTGTCCCCCACAGGACGCTGGGTCAGCAGCTCCATCCCCAGCAGTGCTACGGCCAGCAGCGACATTCCTATCCACAAACCCGACCCCAGCGCCACAAAGAGCAGCACGATCAACCCGAAGGCAATAACGATGTCCATTTTTTTCTTTCCAGGGCTTATTCAATATGGGCGGCTTCACTGGAGACAGCAATGAAGCTGCCACCGCGCCAGCGCTCGACAAGGGCTTGTACAAATGACAATGCAAAGCCAATGCAGCCCAGCGCCATGGCGAGCTGTGGAATCCAGAGAGGCGAAGCGTCCGCTGCCGGCGAGATGTCGTGCGTGCTGTAAGACACCCAGACCAGCCGCACGGCGTACCACGCGACATAAACCGCAAGGGCGAGGCCGGCGCCCAGGGACCACCACTCAAGAATGCCGCGTACCCTGGGAGAAACGCGTTCGAGCAGCAAAGTCACACGGATGTGGTCGCCATGCTGGAGCGTACCGGGCAGCGCAAGGAAAAGGGCCGCGGCAATCGCATACCCGGCGTAGGCGTCGAGACCGGAAATGTCCCAGTTCGCCTCACGCGCCACAACACCCAGCATGACGGTGCAAAAAGCCGCCAGCATGGCCATGCAGGACAAGCCCATCAGCAGTTTGTAAAAATTCCGGACGAGTTTGCCCATCACGTGCTCCTGCATCGATCAAAAAAGGAAGAAAGAGAGCGGCGGGCCTTCTGACAGCAGGTCTGCATTGCACAGACCCTCCCGCCGCGAAAAGCCGCTTATTTCTTGCGGTAAGCGTCGATCACAGCCTGGCCTTCAGGGCCCGCAGTCTTCAGCCACTCGGCCGTCATGGTTTCACCGATAGCGGCAAGTTCCTTCTTGACGCTGTCCGAAGGTGTGCTGATGGTCATGCCCTTGGCTGCCAGTTCCTTCATGTATTCGCCATCCAGCTTTTCGCTGGTGGCCCAGCCACGCTGCTCGGCAGCGGCAGCGGCCTTGAGCAGCGCGTCCTGCGTGGGCTTGTCCAGCGCATCGAATGCCTTCTGGCTCACCACTGTCGCATTGCGCGGCAGCCAGGCGCTGACGGGGTAGAAGTACTTGACCTGCTCATGCAGCTTGCTTTCCACGCCGCTGGCACTGGACGTCAGGAAGTTCTGCACACCGCCGGTCGCGAGTGCCTGGCCCAGCTCGGCCAGCTGGATGGTCACCGGTTGCGCCTTGAGAAGCTGGGCAATGCGCGTGGTTGCCGGGTTGTAGGCGCGCATTTTGGTACCGGCAAAGTCGGCCGGCGTGCTGATGGGCTTGAGCGAATACAGCGACTGGCCGGGCCAGGGCACGGTGAACAGGACCTTGACACCCTGGGAGGCCAGCAGCTTGTCCTGCGCGGGTTTGGCAGCCACATACAGGCGCTTCGCATCACCGTAACTGGTGGCCAGGAAAGGAATGGAATCCACACCGAACAGCGGATTCTCGTTGGCCGCGCCGGAAAGGATGAACTCCGCAGCCTGCACCTGGCCGGTCTGCACTGCGCGCTTGATCTCATTGGCCTTGTAAAGCGAACCACCCGCATGCAGGGTGATCTTGAGTTTTCCGCCGGTAAGTTGGTCCACCTCGGTGGCGAACTGCTGCACGTTCTGGGTCTGGAAGCTGTTGGCACCGTAGCCGGTGGGCAGATCCCATTTTGTCTGGGCCTGGGCAAAACCGGCACAGGCAAGCGTCAAACCAAAAATAAGTGTCCTCATGAAAAGCTCCTTCTAGAAACTGGCAAGTTGGTGGTTCAAAAGATCGGTAATCAGCATCGCACCCGGCGCGTGGGTGATGCAGAACTCGGGACGGGCCTGCATGATGGCCGCCTGCGGCGTGACACCGCAGGCCCAGAAAACGGGGATTTCACCCGGCAACACTTCGACGGCGTCGCCGTAATCCGGCTTGGTGATGTCGGCAATGCCGATCTGGGCCGGATCGCCGATGTGCACCGGAGCGCCGTGCACATCGGGGAAACGCGAGGTGATCTGAACGGCGCGGATCGCGTCGGCCGCCTTGAACGGCCGCATGGTGACCACCATGGGCCCGTGGAAGGGGCCTGCCGGCTCGGTGGCAGTCGTCGTGCGGTACATCGGAACATTGCTGCCCTGGTCGATATGCCTGATGCGCAAACCCGCTTCCTGCAGGGCTTGTTCGAAAGAAAATGAACATCCGAGCACAAACGTCACCATGTCTTCGCGCCACAGCGCACTGATGTCCTTGGGCTCATCGGTCAATTCGCCATGGCGCCAAACGCGGTAGCGTGGCAGATCGGTGCGGATATCAATGTCCGCACCCAGCGCCGGCAGTTCCGCATGACCCGGCTCCGACACCGCCAGCACCGGACAGGGCTTGGGATTGCGCTGGCAGTAGCGCAGGAAGTCCCCGGCTTCAGCTGCCGGGAGGATGACCACGTTGCCCTGCACATGACCGTTGGCCAGGCCACTCGTCTGCGAAGTCCAGTGGCCCTGCCGGATGACGCCGCGGACGTGTGCAGCATTGTTGATGCCGCCTGCGCCGAAAACCGAGAGTGCCGATTCAGTCGATGTACTCACCAGAAAATTCCCCGTTTGCGTATGTCACTTTCATGACGATGGGCGAATTGTGTAAGCGTCGGTGACCTTCAGCAAATTCGAAATTTTTTACTTACGTCATCGATTTTTTCGATGATTGGTATTTACCCTGATGCACCTTTTTTGCCTGTTTTTGCAACCTTTGCTGCTGGCTTTCGACCCGTTTTGGTGCCGGCCCCCGTGCTCTCCGCGGCAAACTGCACGGCCGACCTGACCACTGTCTCGACCACCGATGAAGTCGGGTCGGTGCGGTAGCTCGCGTGGATCGGCAACGACTTCACACGGGTGTCGCAGGTGAGCAATTTCAGGCTGGCAAACCCCGTCAGGCGCTGCACTGCGATGCGCGGCAGAAGGGCCACGCCAAAGCCGCCTTGCACCAACTGGACCATCGCGGAAATGGATGAAATGGCATGCACCTTTTTGGGTTCCATGCGGTGTTGTTTGAACAGGTCAACCAGCGTGACATGCGGCTGCGAGCCCTTCTGAAATGTCAGCAACTCCATCTCTGCGAGCTCATCCAGCCGGTAATTTCTTTTTTTATGCAGCGCCGGATTCCCCACAAAAGCCATATCCATGGGCGGCAGGGCCTGGTTGCGCACCCCGTCCGCCGACGCGGGCAATGCCGCAAAAACCAGGTCCAGCGTGCCGCGTTGCACCTGGTCCATCAGGATGGGCGTGGTTTCCACCGTCAGCTCCAGCTCCAGGCCAGGGTGGTCTACGCGGAGTTTTTCGAGCCAGGGAATCAGCCAGGAGTGCAGTACCGATTCGATGGCACCTATGCGCATCGATACCGCCATGGCCGCACCGGAACCCATCTCATGTTTGACCTCTCGCTGCAACTCCAGCAGCTTTTGCGCATAGACCAGGAAACGCGCGCCCGCGACGGTGAGCTTGAACTGCTTGTCACGCCGGTCCAGCAGCAGGATGCCCAACTCCTCTTCCAGCGTAGCGATGCGGCTGGACATGGCCGACTGCGTCAGGTAGAGCTTCTCTGCGGCGCGCGAGATGCTTTTGAGCGAGGCCACCCAATAGAAAGCTTCAACAAAACGCAGGTTCATGGCGGGGCCCCAGGGTCGCGGAAACAGATAGGCGCCGGATTTTCGGGGTATGCCCGGTGAACTGGCGCGGGATTTGCGTCTATCCTATTACTACTTACTAATTCCTTGTCCTGGAGCTTTTCATGAAATTCAAAGTCACCTTGATGGCCGCTGCTCTCGCCTTCGGCGCCAACGCCTTCGCCCAGACCAAGTGGGATTTGCCCGCGGCCTACCCGGCCAGCAACTTCCACACGGAAAACCTCTCGCAGTTCGCGGCAGACGTCGACAAGGCCAGCGGCGGCAAACTCAAGATCACGGTGCATGCCAACGCCTCACTCTTCAAGGCCAACGAAATCAAGCGTGCGGTGCAAGGTGGACAGGCCCAGATCGGTGAAATCCTGTTGGTCAACTTCGAAAACGAAAACGCGATATTTGGCGCGGATGGCCTGCCCTTCGTGGCCTCCAGTTACGCCTCGGCACACAAGCTGGCCGAAGCGCAAAAGCCGGCGCTGGAAAAACTGTTGGGCGCGCAAGGCATGAAGCTGCTCTACACCGTGGCCTGGCCTCCCCAGGGCATTTACGTCAACAAGGAAATCACCGCCGTTGCCGACATGAAAGGCTTGAAGTGGCGCGCTTACAGCCCGGCTACCAGCAAGATTGCCGAGCTGGTCGGCGCGCAACCCGTGACCGTGCAGGCAGCGGAACTGAGCCAGGCCATGGCAACCGGCGTCGTCAACAGCTACATGAGCTCGGGCTCGACCGGCTACGACACCAAGACCTACGAAAGCATCAAGTATTGGTATGACGTGCAGGCCTGGCTGCCCAAGAACGCCGTCATCGTCAACAAGAAATCTTTCGATGCGCTCGACGCACCGACCCAGGCAGCTGTGCTGAAAGCCGCCGCGGAAGCCGAGACCCGCGGCTGGAAAATCAGCGAGGAGAAAAATGATTTCTACAAAAAAGCCCTGGCCGAAAAAGGCATGAAGATCATGACGCCCTCGCCCAAGCTGGTGGCCGACCTGCGCCAGGTGGGCAGCATCATGAAGGCAGACTGGATCAAACGCGCCGGCCCCGAGGGTGAAGCCCTGCTGTCTGCATTCGAAAAATCCAACGCAGCGAAGAAATAGCCATGCGCCGCATGCTCGATGCGCTGTATGACGGTGCGGCATGGCTGGGCGCCCTGTTCATGATCGGTACGCTGGTGTCGGTACTGGCCGGCGTCCTCGACCGCCAGTTCGCCTGGTCGCTGCGCGGGACCGACATGTATGCCGGTTACTGCATGGCTGCCAGCGGTTTTCTGGCGCTGGCCCACACCCTCAAGAAGGGTGAGCACATCCGCGTCACGCTGATCCTCAACGGCCTTCGTGGCAGCGCCCGGCGCGCGCTGGAAATCTGGGCCCTGGCCGCGGCTAGCGCCCTTTCGATGCTGTTCGCCTGGTACAGCGTCATGCTGTCGGTCAACTCCTATGCCTACCACGACATTTCCACCGGGAATGACGCTACGCCGCTATGGATTCCCCAGATCACCATGGGCGTAGGTGCCGTCATCCTGATGATCGCATTCATCGATGAACTGGTGCTGGAAATCAGGGGCCGGCGCACCCAGGCCAGCAGCGACGAAGCGCTGCATCACGAATAAGCAAGAACAAAAGAGCTTCAATGTCCGATCTCGCCATCACCTCGCTGCTGATTCTTTCGCTTTTCCTGATACTCGGCTCCGGTGTCTGGATAGGCCTCACGCTGTCAGGTGTGGCCTGGATAGGCATGCAGCTTTTCTCTTCGCGAGCCGCGGGCGACGCCATGGCGGTAACCATCTGGGGGTCTTCGTCAAGCTGGACACTGACGGCCCTGCCCCTCTTTGTGTGGATGGGAGAAATCCTGTTTCGTACCAAGCTCAGCGAAAGCATGTTCAAGGGCCTCGCCCCCTGGGTCAGCCGGCTACCGGGTGGACTGCTGCACACCAACGTCATCGGCTGCACCATTTTTGCCGCGGTCTCTGGCTCCTCAGCGGCAACCTGCGCCACCATCGGCAAGATGACTCTGCCGGAGCTGGCCAAACGCGGTTACCCGGAAGACATCACGATAGGCTCCCTCGCGGGCGCCGGCACGCTGGGCCTTCTGATCCCGCCATCCATCATCATGATCGTCTATGGCGTCAGCGCCGACGTGTCAATTGCCCGGTTGTTCATAGCGGGTGTTTTTCCCGGCCTGCTGCTGGCTTCTCTTTTCTCAGGCTACCTGGTCGTCTGGGCCTTGCTCAACAAGGGCAAGATCCCGCCGCCTGATGCCGCGATGAGTTTTGGCGAAAAAATCTACGAGTCACGCCACCTGATTCCGGTCGTACTCCTGATCGGCGCCGTGCTGGGTTCCATCTATACCGGTGTGGCCACCGCGACCGAAGCCGCAGCCATCGGCGTCGTCGGCTCGCTCGTGCTGGCTGTCGTGCAGAGATCCATGAGCTGGAACACCTTCAAGGAATCCTTGCTGGGCGCGACGCGGCTGTACTGCATGATCGCGCTGATCCTGGCCGGCGCTGCGTTCCTGACGCTGAGCATGGGCTACATCGGGCTGCCTCGCCACCTGGCCGAATTCGTCTCCAGCCTCGGGCTTAGCCCCTTCATGCTCATCGTCGTGCTGAGCATCTTCTACGTTGTCCTGGGCTGCTTCCTGGACGGTATTTCGATGGTGGTGCTGACCATGGGCGTCATCTTGCCCACGGTGCAGGCAGCCGGACTGGACCTGATCTGGTTCGGTATCTTCATCGTCATCGTGGTTGAGATGGCGCAAATCACGCCGCCCGTGGGATTCAACCTGTTTGTGCTCCAGGGCATGACCAAAAAGGAGATCACCTATATCGCACGGGTGACCTTGCCGTTTTTCTTCCTGATGTGCGGCATGGTGTTGCTGCTCTGGTTCTTCCCGCAGATTGCCACCTGGCTGCCGGGCAAGATGTAGAGGCCAGCAGCACTCATCTCCACGGGCGCAGCAGCCGTTCATCGTCAGTCAGCGCCCAGGTCTCAAAACCGGTGGCCTCTTCAATCGCCTGGCGGTGCGGCGGCAAGTTGGTGCATTCAAGTACCACCGCCTGTAATGAAGGCTCTCGCTGCCTCAGGGCCACCGCAGCCGCCACTACATCGCCGCACGCCTTCTCCCTGTCCATGGTCGGGCGGTTACCCAGAATGGCAGTAACAAATTCACTTTCAGGATCCACCCCCTGCACCACCACATCCGCCAGACGCTCATGCGCCACACCTGCGGCACGCAAATGCTCTGCGCCCAACGCGGCTGAACTGATGGTCAGTACGCCCACCCTGGCGTGGCGTGCAAGCAGCGTCGGCAATTGAAGCAGGCTGGACGTGACAACAGGAACCGGCACGGCCGCCTGCAGCTCGTCCTGCAGCAGCACGAGGAAACCGCAACTGGTGGTGATGGCCTGCGCACCTTCATCCGCCAAGGCCTGCACCGCCTGTATGAAGGCCGGCAGCACGCCCGCAGCCCGCAGGCCTGCACCGCTCTGCACAACCTTGCCGGGCATGGCGCCCTGCACCACATGCTGGCGAACCGGAACGCCGAAAGCTTCAGGATGGCCGATGTCGCCCACCCACCGGGGAAACTGCGTATCAAGCATCACGACTCCCAGGAAGCCAGGAGGCTCGCTGAAACCGGGTGCTGAGGTTAAAGTCATGGCTCTATTCTCCCGCCAAACAACCAACTCACCGCCGCCACCACCGTCATGTTGAACGTCATCGCCATTTCTCTTGGAGCTTCAATCGGTGCGCTGGCGCGCTGGGGCCTCGGCCTGTGGCTGACGCCGGGCGGCCTCATTCCCTGGGGCACCCTTGCAGCCAACCTGATTGGCGGCTACCTGATCGGTATCTGCATCGCGGGTTTCCAGTCCATGCCCCAGTTGGACCCGGTGTGGCGGCTGGCGCTGGTGACGGGGTTCCTGGGCGGCCTCACCACGTTTTCCTCGTTTTCGGCCGAAGTGGTGATCTTCCTGATGGAAGCGCGCTACGGGCTAGCCGCGCTCACGGCCACCGTACACGTGCTGGGATCGCTGTTGATGACCGTGGCTGGCCTCAAAACCGCTATGGTTTTTATAGCTGCTGGCGCACGCTGAGAGCCGGTTAAAGCTATTTTTAGCCAGAAAAAGCGGCAAGGCACAAGCTTATCCGCCCGCACGGCAATGGCACGGGCCATCCGCATCGCGCGCTGCACGCGCCGCAGGAATTGGCCACAATGCAGCATGGCTTCCATGACCCCTTTTCACGCCGCCCCGTCGACGGGCGGGCAAGACAGGCTGGCGCGCATCGGACACGCCCGCCAGGCGGTTCTTCACGGCGATCCGCTGCCAGCCGGCACCGCGCCGCTGGTTGAGAACTGGATAGAACGGTCCTGGATACGCTGCCTGGCCCAGGGCCATAGACCGGAGCAGGCTCCCTCCTTCGACATGGTTTCTGCCGCCGCACTGCGGCGCACCCTGGAAGCCAACCACCGGCTGGTGCAGGCTGCGGCACCTGTGCTGGAAAAGCTGGGCCAGGCCATTGCCGACACGCGCTACTTCGCCATCCTGACCAACCAGGCCGGTGTGGTCATCGATGTGAATGGCCCCATCGACCGGCGCGACCGCCGCGCCGACATGATCACACGCATCGGCACGGACCTTTCGGAACAACAAGTGGGCACTACCGCCATCGGCGCAGCGCTCACCGAACTGCAACCGGTGTGGCTGCATCGGGGTGAGCATTTTTTTGATGCCACCTCGGTCTACAGCTGCGCCGGCGCGCCCCTGTTCGGCCCCGACGGCCGCTGCGCCGGCATGCTGGACCTGACGGGCATCGAAGTGGTCGAGAGACCCGAGCTCAAACATCTCGTCGCGCAATCCGCGCGCAGCATAGAGAACGCGCTCACTTTGGGCAAACCCCATGCATTGCTGATCCGGCTGAATTGGCCGGGCCGCACGCTGGGAGATGAAACCGATGGGCTGGTGTGCGTGGATACCGATGGTTGCGTCGCTGGCGCCAACCAGGCAGCGCGGCAGATGATTTCGCAGCTGGGCCTCACCGCAGGTACGACGCCGCATTCCAACGATCTCTTTGCCATGCCCTTCGAAATGCTGTTTGACGCAGCGCAGCGCCAGGCGCCGGTGAATGGCGGCATCCTCGAGGTGCCGCTCTGGACAGGCCTGCGCCTGCATGCGCTGCCGCAGTTGCCCGGCCGGGACTCGCCGCCGCCCCCGGCAACCAGCCTGCCGCCTTCAGGCGCCGCGTCGCGAACGCTGAAGGAACTCGAAACCGCCTTGATCCACAAGGCGGTGACCGATTCACGCGGCAATGTGCTGCAGGCCGCAAAAGCGCTCGGTGTCAGCCGGGCCACGGTTTACCGCCGACTAGGCTCGGGCAAGCGCAGCTAGCCCGGCAAACACAAATCAGTGCTTGTGCTCGGCCGTGGCACCGGCCGCTCCCGGTGCTGCAGTGGCAACCGGCAGCTTCAGCTCGAGCTTGCTTTCCACACCTTTGGCGTCCTTGAACAGCAGGGTCACGGGGATTGTGCTGTCTTTGGCCAGCGGTGCCTTGAGGTCCATCAGCATGACGTGGTAACCCCCTGGCTTGAGATCGATCTTTTTGCCTGCAGGCAAATCAAGCGATGGCACGGCACGCATTTTCATGACGTCGCCGTCCATTTTCATTTCATGCACTTCAGCCACGCCCGCCACCGGCGACGACACGCCGATCAGCTGGGCCCCATCCTTGGCGGTGAGGCTCATAAAAGCCCCCGTGCCTTTTTGCCCTTGCACGGTGGCACGCGCCCACGCCCCATCGACCTTGACGGCGGCCGTCTGGGCCAGGGCGGCCATGCTGGCCAGTGCCATCGAAAATGCCAACACGGCTTTTGAGAATTTTGCGGATGTCATGTGTAAATGCTCCTTGAAGCAGTAAATTGAATCGGAAATAAAATCGCCGGGGCTCGCTCAGTGATTGTGTTCACCGCCACCTGCAGGCATCAGCTCAAGCGCAGCAGCAGGGTTTTTGAGATCCGACAGTTTTTGGCCTGGCTTGGGCACTTCGGCCCAGTCAACCTTGCCGTTCTCGCAAACCTGGCTGACCGGCCAATACAACATGCCCGCTTGTGCAGGCAGTTTGGCCTGCAGCACAAATTCGTCGTACCAGTCGTTCTGCAGGTAGTCTGCCGGGGTTTTAGCCGTCCAGCTGATTCGCGACACGTCTTCGGTGACGGTTTTGCCGTGGTCCAGCAGCGGCTGCGCCAGCTTCTCACGTGTGACCTCCAGCGTCCAGCCTGCTTTGGGCATGGGCTTGGCGCCCTGCACACCCGCGGGGATGGTGACCACGATCTGTTTGACGGGTGAATTGCCGCAACCATGCCCGACCTTGAATGTGCCCTTGTAATAGCTGCCTGCATTGGCGACCTGGTATTCCAGGGTGACGTGCGCGGCGGCGGGCAGCGATATGGCAATAAAAATAGCTCCAGCCCAATGGGGATAAGCGTAAGCAGCTATGGTTTTAATAGCATTTGAGTATTTCATGGTTGATTCTTATGAGATTGAAAATGAAAGGCAGCAGGATTTGCGGCTCGAATTGAGGGCCAGCCAGCGCAGCGAGCGCCCTGCCGGACGGTGCACCGGTGCGCAGAAAGGCTCGCGAATGTGCACGCTGAAATGAACGACTGCACGGCGCCGGCCGCAAGGCCCGTGCGCGGGATGCCTGAGGCCTCCAGCGAGAGGCGATTCAGTTCAAAGAGCGGGAGGTCCGCGGCTGAAAGGCAGCCCCGAGATGGCAGTGCCGGTGGTTGCCGGAATATCCGCCACCGCAACCGTGGTACCGGTAACACAGGAAACGCTTGCTACCGGTAGAGGTGGCAGTGCCAACCCTGCTGAGCCGCACAGGTCGCAGCGCTGGCCTGGGGAGGCTGCATTGCCGTCGGTGGAGTCAATTCCGGCATCAGACGAAGCGGTGTTGACAGTACAAATGCCGCTCAGCTTGCCGCTGCGCACGTCCTGGGCGAGCATGGACACCGGTGCCCACAACGCCGCCGCCACGGCCAGGAAAGCCAGCCAGGCAGCAAGGCGTTCCCATACGGGAAGGGTCGGGCGGGATACGGGGTGGTGGGGCACGGAGTGATTATATGTAGCCCCCACGCTCCCCCACTTCGTGTGGGTCGCTGCCCCCCGAGGGGGCCGCCCGCCCTGCGGCCCGGCAAAGCCGGTTCCGCGGCTCATGCTGGATTAATGAGTGCAAGCGGGCAGCCGCGGGACTGGCTTTGCCGGGCCGCAGGCGCCGCCCCCTCGAGGGGGAACAGGCTACACGCAGTGAGACTGGACGCGGGTGGGTGTCTTGCTAGGGCGCCCCAAAACCAAACCGCCGAAACACCTCCTGCGCTTCCGGCGTCAACAAGTAGGCAGCAAACTGCCCAGCAGCTGCATCCCCGCTTCGCGCAGTCAGCCCGTAGGCAGCACTCACCTGCAGGGCTGGCGGCATCTGCACCACGTTCATCCGCGGCACTTCTTTGCGAACCGCCACAGCATTGGTGCAATAAGTCAGAAACAGATCAGCACGCCCTTCCGAAACCAGCCACTCATAAACCCCCCGGCCTGCTGGAGGCTGGGGCGCTTCAGTCGAGCCGGTGAGTTTGAGCGCCTTGGCATCCAGTGCCGTGTAAGCACCGGGCTTGAGTGCTTCTGCCTTGCCGAACACTTCCCACGCATAGTCGCCCGACGGGTCCGCCTTGGGCGTGGAGGTGCCGAGCTTGACGGCGGGGTCCAGCATCAGCTCGAGCAGTTTGCCGGGCTCGGCGTTGAGATGCGGCACGGCCAGTGCACACAACTGGTTGCGCACAAACAGTGTGGGTTGCACCCATGCACTGCCCGCCGCGGAATAGAGGCGCTGGGGATGCTGCGTATCGGCCGATGCGAACACCTGCGCCGGCTCGCCTTTTTCGATGCGCTCGCGCAGCAGACCAGAAGCGCCAAACGTCAGCTGGGTTTTGACGCCTGTGCGGGATTCGTAGGCGCGGGACACTTCCGTGAGCGCCTCGCGCAGACTGCCCGCCGCGTACACGCGTAGCGGCGCGGCGGCCTCAGCAGAGGCTGCGGGCGATTGGGCATGCGCCATAGACAGGCCTCCTGAAAAAACAACCGCCGCAGCAATCCATGCCAGCAGGGGCCACGGAACCGGCTTCGCCGGGCCGCAGGCGCCGCCCCTTGAGGGGGGACAGGCTACACGCAGTGAGCCTGGGCGGGGTGAGCTCATTTGGTTGCGTTGGGGAAGAACAGTTGTTCACCGTTGATCTTGTAGCCGGCGATCACGTTCTGGCCTGCGGGCGAAATCACCCAGTCCACAAACTTCTGCGCTTCCACCACTTTGGTCTGCGGATGTTTCGCGGGGTTCACCACCATCACACCGTACTGGTTAAACAGCTTGGTGTCGCCTTCGACCAGCACAACCAGGTCACCGCGATTTTTGAAGGACAGCCAGGTGCCGCGGTCGGCCAGCACATAGCCGCCGCTGCTGGCCGCGATATTGAGAGCCGGGCCCATGCCGCAGCCACAGGCTTTGTAATTGGTGAAAGCGGGCTTGTCGGCTGGTGTCTCGACGCCTGCGGCTTTCCAGTAGCGAAGTTCGGCGGCATGCGTGCCGCTCTTGTCGCCGCGAGAGATAAAACCGGCATTGGCGGCGCTGAGTTTTTTCAGCGCCTCGACAATGTCCTTGCCCCTGGTTTTGGCCGGATCAGCTGCGGGGCCTATCAGCACGAAATCGTTGTACATGACAGGAAAGCGCTTGATGGCAAAACCTTCGGCCACCACTTTTTCTTCCGCCACCTGGTCATGCACAAACAGCACGTCGGCGTCCCCCCGGCGGCCCATGTCGATGGCCTGGCCGGTGCCGACAGCGACTACTTTCACGTCAATGCCCGTGGCTTTTTTGAACTCGGGCAGCAGGTAGGGAAAGAGGCCCGACTGCTCGGTCGAGGTGGTTGACGCCATCACGATGGTGTTGGTTTGTGCTATCGAAACAGTAGCTGCCAGCGCAAGCGGGACAAGCGCCAAGGCCCTGATCGACCCGAAAATTCCCGAAACCATGCTCAAGCTGTTCATGCAAGTTCTCCTTTTAAAAATGCTTCCGCCGCTGCGGGGACAGGACCGGTGAAAAAGGCCGCAGTCGGCAAGTCGACTACCAGCCGGCCGTGCTCAAGGTAAATCACCCGGCTGGCCAGCCGCTTGACCTGCCCCAGGTTGTGGCTGCTGAAAATAAGCGTCATGCCAGCGTCGGCAAATTCCGCCATCAGGCGCTCCACCTCGCGCTTGGCCGTGGGGTCCAGGCTGGCCGTGGGTTCGTCGAGCAGCAAGACCTGCGGCTTGAGCGCCCAGGCGCGCGCCAGCGCCACACGCTGCTGCTGCCCGCCCGACAGCGCCTTGGCATTGCGTGTAGCCAGGTCTTCCAGCCCCACCCGTTCCAGGGCGACCAGTGCCTGGACTTTGGCCTCTTGCCAGCGCACGCCACCCAGCCACAGTCCGAGTGCCACGTTGTTCAGCACACTGGCGCGCAGCATGTAGGGCCGCTGGAACAGCATGGCCTGCCGCAATTGCACGTCGTGTTGAAAGCTGCCGGCGGAAGGCCGGACCAGGCCGTTGAGGGTTCGCAGCAGCGTGCTCTTTCCGCTGCCGTTGGCGCCCACCAGCGCCAGCCTTTCGCCGGCCTTGATGCGCAGGCTGCAGCCGCTGAGCGCGTGAACCTGGCCGAACTGCACGCCGATGGCGTGCAGGTTGAAAACCTGCGTCATGGCTGCGCGCCCCCGGTGGCCAGGGCCACATCCGGCAGACGGTCGTCGAACTGCTCGCGCCAGCGCCGCACCAGCGCTATCAGGATGTTGAGCAGCAGCACCACACCCAGCAGCACGATGCCGAGCGCAAGTGCCAGCGGCAAATCGCCCTTGCTGGTCTCCAGCGCGATCGAGGTGGTCATCACGCGCGTGAAGCCGTCGATGTTGCCGCCGACCACCATCACCGCACCGACCTCCGAGATCGCCCGGCCGAACGCGGCGATCAGCACCGTCAGCAACGCATAACGCTCGTCCCACAAAAGAATGAGGCCGCGCACGAAGCGGCCCGCACCCAGCGACTGGAATTGCTCGCCATGGGAACGGTCGGCGTCTTCAATGGTCTGGCGCACCAGGGCGGTGACGACCGGCAGCACCAGCACGGCCTGCGCCAGCACCATGGCCTTGAAGGAAAACAGCCAGCCCAGGAAACCGAGCGGCCCGGTTCGCGAGAGCAACAGGTACACCACCAACCCGACCACCACCGAGGGCAGGGCCAGCGTGGTGTTGAGCAGGGCCAGAACCGCACCGCGGCCGCGAAAGCACGACACGCCCAGCCACGCACCGAGCAGCAGGCCGCCGCCGCAGGCAATGAGGCAGGCAGAAGCGCTCACGGCCAATGAACGGGCCACGATGCTGGCCAGCATGGGATCGAGCGAGGTGATGAGCGTGAATGCCGTGGCGACGCTGTCTGAGAAGGTGTTCATGTCAAAGCTGTGCGGCACTCTAGCGTAGGGCCTAAGTCCTTGATTTGCATTGGGAATCATCGCTATGAATGCGTTTGCATAGGTTGACCCGCCGCTTCGCAGCGCGCCCGCCCTTCGCCTGTCGCTGCTGACCTGTGCACTCATAATCAGTGCACTTACCGCTTTGCCATGCATAAAGTCGAACTCTCTTACCTGCTCACGCCACAGCGCGGCAAAAACGCCCTGATACGCAATCCGCTGATGGACATGCTCCATGCGGTGCGTGAGCAAGGCTCCATCTCAAAAGCCGCCAAAGCGCTCGACCTGTCGTACCGCCACGTATGGGGTGCACTCAAAGACTGGGAGCAGACCCTGGGCCGAACACTGATCGTCTGGGACAAGGGCCAGCGGGCACGGCTCACGGAATTCGGCGAAAAACTGCTTTGGGCCGAACGGCAGGCACAGGCTCGGCTGGCGCCCCAGATCGAAGCGCTGCGGGGCGACATCGAGCGGGCTTTTTCCACCGCCTTTGACGACAACGCCCATGTGCTCACGCTTTATGCCAGCCACGATGCGGCGCTTTCCGCGCTGCGCGAGCAGGCCAGCCCGCGCGGGCTGCACCTGGACATCCGGTTCATGGGGAGCGTGGACGCCATTGCCGCCCTGAACGCGGGGCGCTGCATGATGGCCGGATTTCACACGCTGGACCAGCCTGGCAGCCAGTCCGTGACCGCCCTGACCTACCGCAACCTGCTCAAGCCCGGACTGCACAAGCTGATCGGTTTCGCCCATCGCAAGCAGGGCCTGATCGTGGCCAAAAACAACCCGCTGCACATCGCCGGCATCACCGACCTGGCAAGGCCGGGCGTGCGTTACGTGAACCGGGCAGAAGGCACCGGCACACGCGTGTTGCTGGATGAACTGCTGGGCAAAGCCGGTGTGGCGACTTCAGATATCCAGGGCTACCAGAGCCAGGAGCCATCCCATACGGCCGTGGCCCAGGCGATTGCCAGCAATGTGGCCGATGCGGGCCTTGGCATTGAAACGGCAGCGCGCGAGAAAGGGCTGGGCTTCATCGCCCTGGCCGAGGAGCGCTACCACCTGGTATGTCTGAAGTCCGAACTGCCCACGCCGCAGGTGCAGGCACTGCTCAAGGAGCTCCAGAGCAGCGACTGGCAGGCCACGCTGGGAGAGTTGCCCGGCTACAGCGGCGAAACGGCCCAGAGCGGCAAGGTGCTGTCCCTGCGCGCCACCTTGCCCTGGTGGACATACCGTAAGGAAAAATTGGCGAAAAATGTCTAAATCCCTTTATGGACGAGCGCAAGTAGCTATTCTTTTTATAGCGCGCAGGACCTGAAGCCACAGAAAATATCATCCCGACCAGGCAGGCAGAAATTGCGGAACCGGGGATGCTTCAGGCGCGCACGCGCGGCGAATGAGCCGCCGCGCAGCACCTTGTGGCTGCCGAACCAGGGTTCGGAATAGGCAGCGAAAGGGCCGGGCACAAAACCCGGGTAAGCGCGAAAGGTGGTGCCCGTCCACTCCCACACGTCGCCCCAGCGAAAGCCCCTGCGGGCGGCCGTGCACGCAGCGGTTTCCCATTCCACTTCTGCAGGCAGGCGGCGGCCCGCCCAACGGCACCAGGCGTCAGCCTCCCACCAGCTCATGTGCATGGCCGGCTGGTTGCCGAGCATGCGCATGGCCTTGCCAAAGCGGGTCAGCATCACGGCGCCGCTGGCCACGCCGATCTGTTCAACGTAACGCGGACCGCGCCTGCCTTCGCTTTTGACGGTGGCTTGCAACCACTCCCATCCCTCGGGCTGCCAGAACTCGGGCCGGTCATAGCCGCCGTCATCGACAAATTCCACGAACTGCGACCAGCTCACCGGCTGCGCGTCGATCTCGAACTCCGGCACGCTGATGTCGTGCAGCATCAGCTCGTTGTCAAAAGCAAAACCTGCGCTGTCCGATAGCGCGGCAGAGCCCATTTTCCAGACGGTAGCCGGAACCAGCAGAGCGCCCCGCAAGGCCATGGGCGGGGGCGTGAAGGCTTGCAGCAAATCCTTGTCCATGGGCACACCCAGCATTTGTGCCGCATGGGTCAAGGCTTCGGCCTGCATGTCCTCATAAAAGAGGCACAGGCGGTAGAAGTAGAGTGCGCCGCTGTCTTCATCGGCTTTTCCCAGCAGTTCCAGCGTGCTTTCCAGCGTGTCGAGCAGATAGGCACGGCAAGCTGCCACATCGGGCAGGTCAAGCGCCCAGCGCTGGCTGTGGGGAACACTCGCAGGGTCCCACCAGCGGTCGGCGTTGGGCTCGACCGAAGCGAGGCGGGTGTGCCCCGGTGCGCAGCGTATTCCCTGTGCGCGCTGCACATTGCGGCCGATCCACCATTCCTGGAACCAGCCGACGTGGCCGAGCATCCACAGCGGAGGGCTCAGCAGCGGGGAGGCCGGCACGGCAAAACCAACGGATTCCAGCGCCTGCTGGTACTGGCCAAAAATCCGCAAGGTGTGGTTGCGGGCATCCATCAGCGCCAGCGACAGGACGTCACGGCCCCCGCTGCGCATCAGGGGCGAGTCAAGCAGGCTGTTCATTGTGGCGACTGTCTGAGGACGTGAGGAATGAAGTGCTGGACGAGACGAGTAATGAAAAGGTGTGGCGCCCTCACCCCGGACAAAGTTGCGGCAAGGGCTGCCACGGATGGACACAAACAAGGCGCCACCAAGTCAGGCGCCCGTTAAAGCCAGAATAGCAGACGGACCGACGGCGACGTCGCATAAGTGATTAGGTTGCATGTAGGTCTGGAGTACAAATGAGGATCAGGCCACCGCTCCGCCACACTGCCAAAAATATTGATGAAAAGATGTCGCGCTACAGCGACTTACCCCCTTTTGTAACAACAGGTACACGGATAGACTCCGGCCAGTCGCCCCGTATCTTGAGAATGCCTGCGGGTGTCTGGAGGACGCACCGACTGCCCCTCGACCTCGCCCCTTGACTCACTCACCAGCACGCCACTTATGCAACCACACGATCTGAACTCATCGCCCGCCGAGCTCGACATGACGCTCCTGGACCTCGGGCCCCTGGCGTGGGTGCTGGAAGAACTGGGCAAGTCGCTGGAAGGCTCCAACAAAGCCCTGAAACGCTTTTTGAGGGAGGCCGAAGGCGTCAGCAACTCGGATCTTGCGGCACTCGATGCCGGCCAGTTACGCATTGCCCGCCAGCAGTTGCACCAGGCGGTCGGCGCGCTCGAGATGGTCGGCATGAGCGCGCCTGCACTGGTGCTGCGGGCGATGGAAACGGCGGTGCAGAAGTTCATCCAGTCGCCGGGGCAATGCACGCAGGATGCCGCAGCCAAGATCGAACTTGCCGGTTTTTCCCTGGCGCATTACCTCGAAGACGTGCTGGCCGGCAAACCAGTGTCTGCGGTGTCACTTTTCCCCCAGTACCGCGACATCCAGGCCCTGGTTGGCGCAGATCGCGTCCATCCTGCGGATCTCTGGGTGTTCCAGTGGCGCTGGATAGAGCCGGTCCTCAATATCACCGTCGACGCCAGGGCGTACGGCGGTGAATCCCGGCAGCTGCTGGACCGGCTGATGCTGACCCTCATTCGAACCGGTGATGCAGAAGCCGCGCAAAGCCTCAGCGATGTGTGCCTGGGGTTCGCCCAGGGTCAAACCGGCATCGAACCCAGGACCTTCTGGAAAATAGCAGCGGCGTATTTCGAAGCACTGGCAAAAGGCCTGCTGAAGATCGATCTTTACGTGAAGCGCGCCACCCTGCGCATCTTGCTGCAGTATGTCTGGCTGGCCAAAGGCACGGAGGCTTCGGCCCGGCTTGCGGAAGATCTGCTTTTCCTGTGTTCGCAGGCGAAAGTCCCGCGTTCCAGCGATGCACCGGTGCTGTCGGCAGTGCGCTCGAGTTATGGCTTGACGCGGTTCAAGCCGGTTGACTATGAATCGGTCCAGTTCGGCCGCTTCGCCCCGGCCCTGATCGCGCAGGCCCGCAAGCGCATCAGCTCGGCAAAGGAAACATGGTCCGCAGCCACCGCTGGAGACCTGAGCAAGTTCAGGTCCCTGAACGACCAGTTCAGCCTGGTGACGGATTCACTGGTCAAACTGCACCCGCCGAGCGAGCCGATGGCGCGGTCGCTGACGCGCGTGATCGCCTCGACGGTCAGTTCGGGTCAGGCTCCCAGCCCCGAGTTGGCGCTGGAGGTGGCAACCGCCGTGCTGTACCTGGAAGCCGTGTTTGACGATTTCGACCCCAACGACCCGCGCCTGTGGGCCCGGACAGCCCGGCTCGCGGAGCGACTTGAAAGCGCCAGGACGGGCGGACAGCCACAACCGCCGGAATCGTGGATGGAGGAGCTGTACCAACGCGTCAACGACAAACAGACCATGGGAAGCGTGGTGGGCGAACTGCGCGTGGCCCTGGGTGTGCTGGAAAAATCCCTCGACAGCTTTTTCCGCACGCCGGAGGACAAAAAACCCCTGGCCGTGGTGCCAGGACAGCTCGCACAGATGCAGGGCGTGCTGTCCATGCTCGGGGTAGACCAGGCAGCGGTGGCGGTGATGCACATGCGCGAGCTGGTGGAACAAATGCTCAAACCTGGTGCCAATGAGCAGCAGGCCCACATGGCAAGATCGGTCGATCGCCTCGGCAATAATCTCGGCGCCTTGAGCTTCCTGATTGACATGCTCAATTACCAGCCCGGCCTGGCAAAAAAACTGTTTGTGTATGACGCGGTGAAAGGTGAACTGAAGGCGGACAAGGACAACTGAACCGGAAGGAGCGCCGCCGGGACCGCGTCTCAGGGCAGCAGGTGAAATGCCTGAGAAAGCACCCTTGTTTTAAACTGGCTGCCACGCACACAACCCGCGCACCGCCGGTACCGCGGGTAAGCCATTGAAAGCACTCGATGAACGCCCCTGAAACTCTTCCGGGCACCCCGCCCCGGCTCACCAGCCTGTCGCATGGCGGCGGTTGCGGATGCAAGATTGCGCCTGGTGTGCTGAGTGAAATCCTCAGAAACTGCAGCAACCTCCCGATTCCGCCGCAGCTGCTGGTGGGCATTGAAACCGCCGACGACGCAGCTGTTTACCTGCTCAATGACGAGCAGGCGCTGATCGCGACGACCGATTTCTTCATGCCCATCGTGGACGACCCCTACGACTTCGGCCGCATCGCCGCCACCAATGCGATCAGCGACGTCTATGCCATGGGCGGCACGCCCATCATGGCGCTCGGGCTGGTGGGCATGCCCATCAATGTGCTGCCGCTGGAGACCATAGGCGCGATCCTGCGTGGCGGGCAGGACGTTTGCCGCGATGCGGGCATTCCGATCGCGGGGGGCCACACCATCGACTCGGTCGAGCCAATTTATGGCCTGGTGGTGCTGGGCCTCGTGCACCCTTCGCGTGTCAAGAAAAATTCCGGTGCCAAGGTCGGGGACGTGCTGGTGCTGGGAAAACCGCTGGGCATCGGCATTCTTTCTGCGGCACTGAAGAAGGAACAGCTCGATGCCGCAGGCTATGCCCGCATGATCGCGCTCACCACACAGCTCAACAAGCCGGGTATCGAGCTGGCACGCATGGAAGGCGTGCATGCGCTCACCGACATCACCGGCTTTGGCCTGGCAGGCCACGGCCTGGAACTGGCCCGCGGGGCCGGCGTCCAGTTGCGTATCGACTGGCAGCGCGTGCCGCTGGTCAGTGGCACGCGCGAACTCGCAGCACAAGGTTGTGTGACGGGCGCCTCGGGGCGAAACTGGGCCAGCTACGGTGGTGAAGTCAATCTGCCGGCTGCTTTTTCCGAGGTGGACAAGGCCTTGCTGAGCGACCCGCAAACCTCGGGAGGCCTGCTGGTGTCCTGCAGCGCGGACAGCGCCGACCAGGTGCTGGCGATCTTCCACGCCCAGGGCTTTGACGACGCGGCGGTGATCGGGGAAGTCATCGCGGGCGCGGGCATGGCCGTGCGCTGAATCAGGTGCGCACTTATGCCGCGGCCAGCTTGTGCCGCGGGCAGAGCGCGTGCCCATCAAGACCATGGGCCAATACGCCTTCGACTTGAAAAGCCCGCCAAATCGGGCCGAACCGCGTGTTTACCCCTATGTATCCGGGGGCCTACCGTCAAAATGCTGTCAGCTTGCCTTCTATAGTTCTTTATAGAATTTCACTGCTGCAAAGATCCATCCGGACTCACCGCCCAAAGCGGAGACTCCGGATGAATTTTTATGCGGATTACCTTTACCCCGGAGACAAACAATGCGCGCATTACTGAAATTTTCAAATGCGGTGGACTGGATCAATACGCAGATCGGCAAGCATGTCATCTGGCTGATCCTGGCCTCCACCCTGATCAGCGGCGTCAACGCCATCGTCCGCAAGGTGTTCAACGTGAGTTCCAACGCCTACCTGGAAGTGCAGTGGTACCTGTTTGCCGCGTCATTCCTGATCGCCGCCGGCTATACCCTGCTGCAAGGCGAGCACGTCAAGATCGACGTAGTCTCCAGCCGGCTTTCCAAGCGCGGGCAGATCTGGGTGGACATCATCGGGTTCACCATCTTCCTGACACCGGTGTGCTTTGCCCTCATTTACTACGGCTTCCCGTTTTTCCTGCGCGGTCTGCAATCCGGTGAGGTCTCCGGCAACGCCGGCGGCCTGATTCGCTGGCCCGTCTACGCGATGATCCCGCTCGGTTTCACCCTGTTGTTGCTGCAAGGATGGTCGGAGCTGATCAAGCGCATTGCGTTCCTCAAGGGCCTTATCGAAGACCCGACCGTCAAGAAGGTCGAAAAAACCGCCGAAGAAGAACTGGCTGAAGCCATCCGCAGGCTTGCTGAAACAAAAACCAACGCCGGCTGATCGGGAGACACATTCATGGAATTTTTTATTCACAACCTTGCCCCGATCATGTTTCTGGGGCTGATCGTTTTCCTGTTGATGGGTTTTCCGGTTGCTTTCAGCCTGGGCGCCTGCGGCCTGTTTTTTGGCTTTATTGGTGTGGAACTCCGCGTGCTGCCGGAAGCACTTTTGCAGGCTCTGCCGCTGCGTGTTTTTGGCATCATGCAGAACGACACGCTGCTGGCTATTCCCTTCTTTACCTTGATGGGATTGATTCTTGAACGAAGCGGCATGGCGGAAGATTTGCTGGACACCATCGGCCAGCTCTTCGGCCCGGTTCGCGGCGGCCTGGCGCTTGCCGTGATCTTCGTGGGCGCCCTGCTGGCGGCGACGACGGGTGTGGTTGCCGCATCGGTGATCTCCATGGGCCTGATCTCGCTGCCCATCATGCTGCGCTACGGCTACGACAGGCGCATCGCCGCCGGCGTCATCGCCGCCTCCGGAACCCTGGCGCAAATCATCCCGCCGTCCCTGGTGCTCATCGTGCTGGCCGACCAGATGGGCCGCAGCGTAGGTGAAATGTACAAGGGTGCGTTCATCCCGGGTTTTGCGCTGACGGGCATGTATGTGCTCTACATCGTGGGCTTGGCCATCTTCAAGCCGCACTGGGTGCCCGCCCTGCCGGCCGAGGCCCGGACCATACGCGAAGACAGCGGCAAAAACGGCCTGCTGTCGCTGCTGGTCCTGACGGTAATTTCGACCGGCATCGCCTTTTACTTCGGCGAACACTACGCGGCCGTGCAAAGCTGGGTGACGGGTGTGCCGGTCACCACGGTGGCAACGGATGAAACCATCGTCGTCTCCATGTGCGCGGGTGTCATGCTCGCCTTCGTCATCGCCGTGATCAACAAGGTCTCGGGCCTGAAACTGCTTTCGCGCATGGCCGAACGTGTCACCTTTGTCCTGATCCCGCCCCTGCTTCTGATCTTCCTGGTGCTGGGCACGATCTTCCTGGGCATCGCCACACCGACAGAAGGCGGCGCCATGGGTGCACTGGGCGCCTTCATCATGGCCATGGTGCGGCGCAGGCTCAGCTTCTCGCTGCTCAAGCAGGCCCTAGCGACCACGACCAAGCTGTCCTGCTTCGTGGTGTTCATCCTGATCGGCTCCACGATGTTCAGCCTCACTTTCCAGGGTGTTGATGGGCCGAAATGGGTCGAACACCTGCTCACCGGCTTGCCCGGCGGCCAGACCGGCTTCCTGATTGTGGTCAACCTCTTGATCTTCTTCCTGGCCTTCTTCCTGGACTTCTTTGAACTGTCGTTCATCGTGGTTCCTTTGCTGGCACCTGTTGCAGAAAAACTCGGCATCGACCTGATCTGGTTCGGCGTGCTGCTAGCCGTGAACATGCAGACCTCGTTCATGCATCCGCCGTTCGGGTTCGCACTCTTCTATCTGCGCAGCGTGGCGCCCATCAAGGCCTATACCGACAGGGTCACCAAGAAGCTGATCGAGCCGGTGACGACCATGCAGATCTACTGGGGTGCCGTGCCCTTCGTGCTGATCCAGGTCATTATGGTCGGGCTGATTATTGCGTTCCCTGGCATTGTCTCCAGCGGCCTGGACAAGAAGCAGGTCTATGACCTGGACAAGGTGCGCATCGAGATGGAAAACAACATGCCCGCCGTAGAACCGGCAACAGATCCGTTCGCGCCCCCCCCCGAATCGCCGGCTTCGGACGCCACGAGCGGCATGCCTGCACCGGACACCGCACCGGCCGCGGAGACCGACCCCATGAAGGCGCTGGAAGAAGCCGTGAAAAAGAAATAGGCGGTTTCCTGCCGTCTCCATGCCCCGTTTTTACGGGGCTTTTTTGCGCCTCGAAAAAGCAGCCTGCACCCGGCTCGACCGCCAGGCCACACGGAACGAACAAGGGAAATAGAGGGAGAGGAAGCCAGGGGGGCGCCAAACGCTAGACGCTCAACCAAACTTCCTTTAGGGCCCTCATCGACCGACCGGCAGATTTTTCTTGCCATCTGAATGCATGGCCGTTTCTCGAGGAAAGCGTCTCCAATGGCGCAACGTCGTGCCCGGCAGATTCCAATTGGTTTTCGCGAAACAAATGGCCCAATCTACGATTGGACTATCTCGATTCATCGCCACATGCAGCCCATAAAAAAGAGCCCCCAGAGGGCTCGAGCCTCTGAGGGCTCCAAGGTCCTCGCTGGGAAATAAGTGGAATTGCGCTTACCAATTATGTTTGTGCAAATGTATTTTGCATCAGGTCTTTCCCTGCCTGAAACCAGAGCTTGTCAGGTGTTCAGGCTTTGGGCAGGCGCAGCAACTGCAGATCCGCCAACAGGGAATAAAGCGGGACACTGACCAGGCGTGAAACGGCGCTTGCGACCAGCGCGCTGGCCATCAGACTGAGCACCAGTCCATGGCCATCGACCATCTCCATCACAATGATGAAGGCCGTCATCGGCGCATGTGTGACGGCGGCCAGGAACCCCGCCATGCCCAGCGCTATCAGCGTGGGCGCGTTGACGTAGCCGGTGAGTTGGGCAATGTCGTTGCCCAAAGCGCCGCCAATCGCCAGCGATGGTGCAAAAATGCCACCCGGCACGCCGGACCAGGTGGTGAGCCAAGTGGCGATGAATTTCAGAAGCACATACAGCGACGAGGATTCACCGCCGCTTTCCAGCATCGTGCGCGTATGCGCGTAGCCGCCGCCATAGGTATCGCCATGGCTCACGCAACCCAGCACCGCCACCGCCAGACCGCAACCGGCTGCGAAACGGACGGGTGCTTTCTGCCGGAAGCGGCTGAACCAGTCTGGTGTGCTGCCGGCCAGGGACACCGCAAGCAGGCGGGAAAACAGCCCACCCGCCAGACCGCTGCAGACGGCGACCAACAAGCCCGGCAGCAGCAAGGCCATGCTGATGTTGTCGACATGGATCACTCCGAAATAGGTGGCATTGCCGTAAACCGAAACGGCCATCAAGCCGCCCAGCACGATGGCCGCCAGCAACAGCCCGTTGCTGCGCTGCTCAGGTTTGCGCGTCAGTTCTTCAATCGCGAACATTACGCCGCCCAGTGGCGTATTGAATGCCGCGGCAATGCCGGCTGCGCCGCCGGCCAGCAACAGGCCCTGCTCCGATACCCGGGAGCCCGAAGGTAGCCAGCGACGGGCGTGATACATGACCCCGGCCGCGATCTGCACTGACGGGCCTTCGCGGCCCAAGGACAACCCGCCCAGCAGTCCCCAGGCTGTCAACAGCATCTTGGCCACGGCAAGCCGCAATGACACAAACAGGCCGCGCGAGTCGGCGGGCACATTGGGTGCCAGAGCGGCCATGACCTGCGGAATGCCCGAACCACCAGCACCCGGAGCGTAGCGCCTGGTTACCCAGACGATGGCCGCCGTGCAAACAGGCGTCCACAGCAGCGGCCCCCACCAGTAGCTCTTTTCGAACACGAAGAAAAGCCTCAGCGCATGCTCCGTCAGCCAGGTAAATACCACAACCGCCAGACCCGCCAGCACAGCTGACGCCAATACCACCGTGCGACCGGCCCAGAGGCGCCAGTCGGCCATCTCACTTCGCAGGTTTGAGAGAAAAGGAGGATGGGATTTCATTGCGCGCCGGATAGATACATTTGGGGAAATGCAATTTACATTCCCCCAAATGTAAACTACGTGGCATTAAAGCGGCACTGTGGCGCGAACTATCATCTTGAACATGAAGCCTGAGACACCTGACAACAACCCCAGCGCCACCACGGCCCAAGTCCTTAGGCGGTTTCGTGTGGTGTTCAACGCCGTACGAAGCCATTTTCAGCAGGTGGAAAACCAGGTGGGACTGGGCGGTGCGCAGGTCTGGGCGCTGGCCCTGGTGCGCGACCAGCCGGCGATTGGCATGGGTGAACTCGCCAAAAGCATGGACATCCACCAATCCACGGCAAGCAATCTGGTCAAGATCCTGCTGCGCAAGGCGTTCATCCGGATGGACAAGGCGCCCGGCGACCGGCGCAATGTTCAGCTGACCATCACACCGGCCGGACTGGAGGTTTTGAATCAGGTACCCGGCCCCTTCGAGGGCGTACTGCCGCTGGCGCTAGGTAAACTGACGCCCACCAGCCTGCAGCGATTGGATGAGGATCTGGCCGAACTGATCGCACTGTTGAAAGCCGATGAAGAGGCCGGTGGCATACCGTTGGCCGAAATGTAGGGATGCACACCAAACGGCCCGCGGAAACAAAGCGCGCCGGGATCGCAGGTTCTCGAAGCGGGCTGTCACAAGGCAGTTACAGCCAGACATTGAGAGACTCGTCAGCTTTATTTTTCAGAAACCGCGCATTGAATGCCATGCATAAAAGTCACCGGGAAGAGATGAACTGATATGGCACGGCTAGCCGTGACAAAGAAAAGCCCGCCTGAAACAGGAGGGCTTTTCAATTCAAGACTTTAGTTGAACGTCTCGTGCCAAGCGGGAATTTCCGAGCAGAAGGGTTCCGGCTCTTACATCTTGCGGCTTTGCATGAAGGTATCGAAGCGCGACTCGGCGAAACGGAACCAGAGAATCTGGTCGCGCTGGAAGGCTCGGTAGTCGCCGTAGATCTTCTTCCAGTCCGGGTTCTTGGCGGCGATCTCTTCGTACAAGTCCATGGAGGCCTTGAAAGAGGCTTCAAGCACCGCGGTGGGGAAAGGCAGCACCTTGGTGCCCCCGGCGACCAATTGCTTCAGCGCGCCGGGATTGCGGGCGTCGTACTTGGCCTGCATGTCGATGTGCGCGTGCGAGGCAGCGGTCTCGACGATGGCCTTGTATTCCGCAGGCAGGGCCTCGAGCGCCTTGTTGTTGATAAAGAAATCAACTTCGGGGCCGCCTTCCCACCAGCCGGGGTAATAGTAGAACGGCGCCACTTTGGCAAAACCGAGCTTCTGGTCGTCATAAGGGCCGACCCACTCGGCAGCATCCAGCGTGCCCTTTTCGAGGGCCTGGTAAATTTCACCGCCAGGCAGGTTTTGCGGTACCACACCGAGGCGCTCAACCACCTTGCCGGCGAAGCCGCCAATGCGGAACTTCAGGCCCTTGAGGTCGGCCACGGTCTTGATTTCCTTGCGGAACCAGCCGCCCATCTGGGTGCCGGTGTTGCCACCGGGGAGGCTCACCATGTTGTACTTGGCATAGAACTCGTTCATGAGCTTGCGGCCGTTGCCCTCGTACATCCACGCGGACATCTGGCGCGAGTTCATGCCGAAGGGAATGGCCGCGCCGATGGCGAAGGCCTCGTTCTTGCCGAAATAGTAGTAAGGCACGGTGTGGCACATTTCCACCGTTCCCTGCTGAACGCCGTCGACGACGCCGAAGGCAGGCATCAGTTCACCGGCCGCGTGCACGCTGATCTGGAACTTGCCGCCAGTCATCTCGCCGACCTTCTTGGCGAACACTTCGGCACCGCCATAAATGGTGTCAAGCGGCTTGGGGAAGCTGGAAGCCAGGCGCCAGCGAATGGCGGCCTGGGCGTGAACAGCAGGTGCCACACCAGCGGCCAGTACACCGGCAATACCGGCGTTTTTGATAAGTGAACGACGATCCATTAAATGCTATCTCCTGAAGGGTGGTCGGGTTTGCGGTCCGAATGGACCTGCGGGGGGCCAGCTGGCAATCGACGGCTATGCAAGCCGTGCTTTTGAGCAAGAGGGCAGAGATCTATTTTGTCAGCATTTCACACTGCTTGCCCAACCCCGTTTTAACAGTATCGGGACAGGCGTAAAAAAACCGCCTGCAAGAGGCGGCTTTCGGGATGACCGATGGGCCAGGTTCAGAGTTTCTGGGCTTGCATGAAGCGGTCAAACGTGGCTTCCGTGAAACGGAACCACAGGTTCTGCTCGGCGCGGAACTTGGAGTAATCGGCGTAGATCTTTTTCCAGTTTTCGTTCTTGGCACCAATCTCTTCGTACAGGGCCATGGACTCTTTGAAAGCAGCGTTCATCACGTCGATCGGGAAAGGCCGCAGTTTGGTGCCCGCACCTACCAGTTGCTTGAGCGCGCCCGGATTTTTTGCGTCGTATTTGGCCTGCATGTCGCCATGGGCCTGGGCCGCAGCCGCTTCCACAATCGCCTTGTTCTCGGGCGTGAGGGCGTCGAATGCCTTGTTGTTGATGAAGAAGTCCAGCTCGGGACCACCCTCCCACCAGCCGGGGTAGTAGTAAAAGGGAGCGACTTTGTTAAAACCCAGTTTCAGGTCGTCGTAAGGTCCCACCCACTCGGCGGCATCAATCGTGCCTTTTTCGAGGGCCTGATATATCTCGCCACCGGGGATGTTCTGCGGCACGCCGCCTATGCGCTCCAGGACCTTGCCGGCGAAGCCGCCTATGCGCATCTTCAGGCCCTTGATGTCCTTGACGGATTTGATTTCCTTGCGGTACCAGCCGCCCATCTGGGCGCCGGTATTGCCGCCCGGGAAGTTCACGATGTTGTACTTGGCATAGAACTCGCGCATCAGCTTCATGCCGTTGCCTTCGTACATCCAGGCACTCATCTGCCGGCTGTTCAGGCCGAAGGGGATCGCGCAGCCCAGCGCAAAGCATTCGTCCTTGCCGAAAAAATAATAGGGCGCGGTATGGCACGCCTCGACGGTACCCTGCTGCACACCGTCAACCACGCCGAAGGCGGGCATCAGTTCGCCGGCCGAATGGACGGAGATTTCGAACTTGCCGCCCGACATGGCTTTCACGGCCTTGGCAAATACTTCGGCGGCGCCAAAAATGGTGTCAAGGGACTTGGGGAAGCTGGAGGCAAGGCGCCAACGAACGGCAGCCTGTGCATGAACAGCAGGTGCTACACCCGCGGCCAATACACCGGCAATACCGGCGTTTTTGATAAGTGAGCGACGATCCATAAAACTCTCTCCTGAAGTTATCGAATTTTGCGTTGATCTGCCAGATCGGTTCAGCGGACTACAACAGTTGAATTGCATTGCCTTGATTGAATCGGCGGAGCATGGATACTTTGTCACTCTTTTGCATAAAAACACCCCGTTTTTACCCGTAGATCGCACACAAAAAAGCCGCCTGGGCAGACGGCTTTTTGACGAAAACGTTTCAGCGAGCGGCTTGCCAGTTGCAAGCCACCCGCCCCTATCGGATCAAGCTAGCAACGTTACAGCTTCTGGCTCTGCATGAAGCGGTCGAAGGTCGCCTCGGTAAAACGGAACCACAGGTTCTGGTCGCCGCGGAACTTCGAATAGTCCGCATAGACCTTGCGCCAGTTTTCATTTTTGGCCGACAGCTCTTCATACAGCTTCATCGACTCCTTGAAAGCGGCGTTCATGACGTCGGCCGGGAATGGCCGGAGCTTGGCGCCCGCACCCACCAGCTGTTTCAGGGCCGTCGGATTCTTGGTGTCGTATTTGGCCTGCATGTCGACGTGTGCGGCGGCGCTGGCCGCTTCCACAATCGCCTTGTATTCGGGCGACAGCGCGTCGTAGGCTTTCTGATTGATGTACAGGTCCAGCTGCAGGCCGCCTTCCCACCAGCCGGGGTAATAGTAGTTGGGTGCCACTTTGTTGAAGCCCAGCTTCTGGTCATCATAGGGACCGATCCATTCAGCGGCATCGATGGTGCCTTTTTCCAGGGCCTGGTAGATCTCGCCGCCGGGGATGTTCTGCGGCACACCGCCCAGGCGCTCGATGACCTTGCCGGCAAAACCGCCGACGCGGAATTTCAGGCCTTTCATGTCGGCAACGGACTTGATTTCCTTGCGGAACCAGCCACCCATTTGCGCGCCGGTGTTGCCGCACGGAAAGCTGATCATGTTGTATTTGGCGTAGAACTCGCGCATCAGCTTCAGGCCGTTGCCTTCAAAGGTCCATGCGCTCATCTGGCGGCTATTAAGGCCAAACGGGATGGCGCCACCGATGGCAAAGGTTTCGTCCTTGCCGAAGAAATAGTAAGGCGCCGTATGCGCCGCGTCGATGGTGCCCTGCTGTACGCCATCAACCACACTGAAAGCTGGCATCAACTCACCGGCCGGATGCACCGAAATTTCAAACTTGCCACCGGAAATTGCCCTGACGTGTTTGGCAAAGGCTTCAGCACCTCCATAGATCGTGTCCAGCGATTTGGGGAAGCTGGATGCCAGGCGCCAGCGAACAGCGGCCTGCGCGTGAACGGCAGGCGCTACGCCTGCGGCCAAAACGCCGGCAACGCCTGCGTGTTTGATGAGAGAACGACGATCCATCAGGTTGACTCCGAAGTGTGAAAAAGAAAATCTGTGACTGGCGCATGCACCCGAGTGGCTGCTGCTGCAGGTCTTGGAGAATTCTAGAAATGAGGGGGGTGTAAGCCGGGCGGGTAAACCCTTGAAGAGCTGACGGGAAGCTGTCTATGTGGCCCCCACGGTCGCGCACTTCGTGTCGCTCCCTGCCCCCCCGGAGGGGGCCGCTGCGCCTGCGGTCTGGCAAAGCCAGTCCCGCTGCCCCTGCTTGGTTTAAAAACCTCAGGGTATGCGAAGTCCGCGGTCAGGCGACAGACTTGAGCGCCGGTTTTCCAGACTTACCGGACCCGAGCAGTGCACCGAAACGAGCCGTGATGGCGGCTTCCATGCCTGCGGCGTCCAACCCCTGCAAAGACAACAGCTTGGCCGGGTCGCCGTGTTCAATGAATTCGTCTTTGAGGCCCAGGTGCAGTACGGGCTTGTTGATGCCTGCGGCTTGCAGGGCTTCGCTGACGGCGCTGCCGGCGCCGCCCATGATGGCGCCTTCTTCGACCGTGACGAGGGCTTCATGGCTGGCTGCCACTTTGAGCAGCAGTTCGGTGTCCAGCGGTTTGGCCCAGCGCATGTTGACGACGGTGGCGCCGATTTTTTCTGCGGCTTGCAGGGCCGGGTATAGCAAAGTGCCGAAAGCCAGGATGGCAACACCCGAGCCTTCGCGGCGGACTTCGCCTTTGCCGAAGGGCAGTGCCTCAAGGCCGGTTCCCGGCTTGATGCCGGCGCCGGCACCACGCGGGTAGCGCACAGCCACCGGATGGTTTTGCTCGAAAGCCGAGCTCAGCAGCATGCGGCATTCATTTTCATCGGCGGGGCAGGCCACACTCATGTTGGGAATGCAGCGCAGGTAAGGAATGTCATAGGCGCCCGCATGCGTGGCGCCGTCGGCGCCGACCAGGCCGGCGCGGTCCAGCGCGAACACGACAGGCAGGTTTTGCAGGGCCACATCGTGAATCAGCTGGTCGTAGCCGCGCTGCAGAAAGGTGGAGTAAATCGCGACCACGGGCTTGAGCCCTTCGCAGGCCATGCCCGCGGCAAAGGTCACCGCATGCTGCTCGGCGATGCCGACGTCGTGGTAGCGCTCGGGAAAGCGCCTGTGGAATTCAACCATGCCCGAGCCCTCACGCATGGCCGGGGTGATGCCGACAAGCCGGCTGTCGTGCTCGGCCATGTCGCACAGCCACTGGCCGAACACCTGGGTGAAGGTCTGCTTGGCCGGTGCACTGGACTTTTGCAGGCCCATGGCCGGATCGAACTTGCCGGGGCCGTGGTAGGCGATCGGGTCGGCTTCGGCGAGCTTGTAGCCCTGGCCTTTTTTGGTGACCACATGCAGGAACTGCGGGCCGCCCTTGGTATCCATCAGGTGTTTGATGTTCTCAAGCGTAGGGACCAGCGACTCGAGATCATGGCCATCGATGGGGCCGATGTAATTGAAGCCGAAGTTTTCAAACAGCGTGGCAGGCACGACCATGCCCTTGGCATGCGACTCCAGGCGCTTGGCCAGCTCGAGCAGCGGCGGCGCCACGCGCAGCACCTGCTTGCCCATGTGCCTGGCGGATGCATAAAAGCGCCCGCTCATCAGCTGGGCCAGGTAACGGTTCAGTGCGCCCACCGGCGGGCTGATGCTCATGTCGTTGTCGTTGAGCACCACCAGCAGCTTGCAGTGGTCATGCACGCCCGCATTGTTCAGGGCCTCGAAGGCCATGCCGGCGCTCATGGCACCGTCGCCGATGATGGCCACCGCATGGCGGTCTTCACCTTTTTGCTGGGCAGCCAGCGCCATGCCAAGCGCGGCGGAAATGGAGGTTGACGAGTGAGCCGTGCCGAAAGTGTCGTAGGGGCTTTCGTCGCGGCGCGGAAAGCCCGACAGGCCGCCAAACTGCCGCAGGCTGTCCATGCGCTCGCGCCGGCCCGTGAGGATTTTGTGCGGATAGGTCTGGTGGCCCACGTCCCACACCAGGCGGTCTTCGGGGGTGTTAAAGACGTAATGCAGAGCCACCGTCAGCTCCACGGTGCCCAGGTTCGAACTCAGGTGGCCGCCGGTTTTTGAAACACTGTCAAGCACGTAGGCGCGCAGTTCGTCGGCCAGGGATTTCAGGTCAACTCGGGGCAAGCTCCGCAGGTCGGCGGGGCTGTTGATGGTTTCAAGCAATGGGTACATCGTGGTGTCGCTGTTTATGGCAAGGCCGGTTTCCCGGTCCGCGGTATTCAATCCTGATGACGGCTTCAATGATGACGGTTCACAAGCATGTCCGCCAGTGCGCGCAGAGCATCAGTGTGACCCAGCCCGCTGGCGTCCAAGCTGCGCAGCGCCTTGCCCAGCAGCTGCTGCGCATAGGCTTTGGAGTCTTCCAGCCCCATCAGCGATACAAAGGTGGGTTTGTCCTGGGCGGCATCCTTGCCGGCCGTCTTGCCCAGTGTGGCGGAGTCAGCGGTGACGTCCAGGATGTCATCAACGACCTGGAAAGCCAAGCCGACGGCGGCGCCGTAATCGCGCAAGGCGTCTTGAGCGGCCGGCGTCGCAGCGCCACAGGCGGCGCCCATCATCACGCTGGCCTGCAACAGCGCACCGGTTTTGAGCCGGTGCATTTCATGCAGCTGGACGGAGGTCAGCGGCAGGCCCACGCTGGCTAGGTCAATGGCCTGGCCGCCGGCCATGCCCTGAAAACCGGCCGCCTGGGCCAGCATGCGGCACAAATGCGCCTGAGTGCCCGCGTCGACAGAATGATCGGGCGGCGTGAGGAACTCAAACGCCAACGCCTGCAGGGCGTCACCAGCCAACAGTGCCTGTGCCTGGCCGAACTTCACATGCACCGTGGGTTTGCCGCGGCGCAACACATCGTTGTCCATGCAGGGCATGTCGTCGTGCACAAGCGAATAGGCGTGGATCAGTTCTACCGCGCAGGCGGCTCGCAGGGCGGCTTGCGCATTGCCCTGCACGGCCTCACAGGCCGCCATGACCAGCAAGGGCCGCAGGCGTTTTCCACCGTCGAGCACGGCATAACGCATGGCGTCGCCCAAGCCCGCAGGCGCAGGCGCGTCGCTGGGGCAGGCAACCCAACGCGACAAGGCGCTCTCGACATTGGCAAGCTGCCCGGCACTCCAGGCGCTCAAGGTAAACAAAGGCAGTTTTTCAGGGGCGTTCAATCGTGGGTCTCTTTTTTAGGGGGTGAAGGAATGTTCTGCCTGCAATGAGCCGGTTATTCCTGCACCCACGGCTTGAGTTCCGTGCCTTCCAGCACCTTGATCTGGGTTTCCACGGCCTCAAGCTTGTCCCTGCAGAACTTCAGCAGCTGTGCACCGCGCTGGTAGCCGGTAAGCAGTTGGTCCAGCGGCAGCTGACCGGATTCCAGGCTGTCAACCAGCCCTTCGAGTTCCTGCAATGCGGCCTCATAGCTGGCGGGCAATGCCGATGCGGAGGCAGCGGTGGACGAAGGACTTTTGGCCATGGTGATTTGGATGAAGGGTGATTTTAGGCCGTTGCAGGCAAGTTGCGGCCCCGGCGTCCGGGACTACGAATCCATACATCTCTATTATCCGGCGACGGCGTGTGAAGACCCGCAAAAAAGCCTGCGCGGGTACAATTGATAACAGTTCTCGATAACGGCAGTGCCCCTGCTGCGGGATATCCGGCCTTGTTTTATCTGTGGGCTGACGCTCAGCCTGCCTACCCGCTTGTCAACAGCCTCCATCGCCCTGGCGCGGGGGGCATGTTCACCGAAATTTGCATGTCTGATCTCAGCCTCCGTCTCCTGCAGGCCACCAGCCAGCTCCCCATTTCCAGCTATTTTGATGCGGGCCTGTACCAGCGGGAGCAGCAAAAGCTGTTTGCCCGCGGGCCGCGCTACCTGGGCCATGAACTGGCCGTACCCCACCTGGGCGACTACTATGCCTTGCCGCACGAAGGCGAAGGCCGGGCGCTGGTGCGCAACGCCTCCGGCATCGAGCTGATCTCCAACGTATGCCGGCACCGCCAATCCACCATGCTGCAGGGCCGAGGCAATACCGGCAGCAACATCGTCTGCCCGTTGCACCGCTGGACGTACAACACGTCGGGCGAGCTCATAGGCGCACCGCACTTCGAAATCGACCCCTGCCTGAACCTGAACCGCTACAAAACCACGACCTGGAACGGCCTGGTGTTCGAGGACACGGGCCGCGACGTCGCCGCCGAAATGTCGCAGCTGGCCACCTACGCCGACCTCGATTTTTCCGGCTACCAGCTCGACAAGGTTCACCTGCACGAGTGCAACTACAACTGGAAAACCTTCATCGAGGTCTATCTGGAGGACTACCACGTCGGCCCCTTCCACCCCGGCCTGGGCGGCTTTGTCACCACCGACGACCTGCGCTGGCAACTTGAACCCGCCTATTCAGTGCAGACCGTGGGCGTGTCGGACAAGCTGGGCAAGCCCGGCACCGACACCTACAAGAAATGGCATGACGTGGTGCTGCAGTACCGCAAGGGTGTGCCCCCCAAATACGGCGCAATCTGGCTCACCTACTACCCGCACGTCATGGTTGAGTGGTATCCGCATGTACTCGTGGTCAGCACGCTGCATCCACGGGGCCCCGACAAGACACTGAACGTGGTCGAGTTTTTCTACCCCGAGGAAATCTGCGCCTTCGAGCGCGAATTCATCGAGGCGCAGCAGGCCGCCTATATGGAAACCTGCGTGGAAGACGACGAAATCGCCCTGCGCATGGACGCCGGCCGCAAGGCCCTGATGGTTCGCGGCGACAACGAGTTCGGCCCTTACCAAAGCCCCATGGAAGACGGCATGCAGCACTTTCACGAGTGGTACCGCCGCGAAATGGGCGCCAGCAAAACCACCCAGATGATCTAAGGGCGCCCGCATGCTATTAATTTAATAGCTGCTCGCGCATGTCCTCATTGGGCTACGGCCATTTTTTATCCCAAATAACCGCCTGAAAACAATGCAAGCCGTCTGGATGGTCCTTTCCTCGCTCCTGTTTGCCACGATGGGGGTCTGCGTCAAGTACGCGTCCGAACACTTCAACAGCGCCGAACTGGTGTTCTACCGCGGCACCCTGGGCATCGTCTTCATGGCCGCCTACGCCCGCGCCCGCGGCATCACCCTGGCCACCCGCTGCCCGGCCATGCACGCCTGGCGCAGCGTGATCGGCGTGATGTCGCTGTCAGCCTGGTTTTATGCGATTGCCCATCTGCCGCTGGCGACCGCCATGACGCTCAACTACATGAGCAGCGTGTGGATTGCGGCCTTCCTGGTCGGTGGTGCGTTGATGGCCTGGGCGCCGCCGAAGGCAAATGACACGCTGAGCGCCGCCGGGCCGCCCCAAGGCGCGAGCGCCCCCTCGGGGGGCAGCGCAGCACGCGAAGCGGCAAGCGTGGGGGCTCTATTTTCCAGCCAGGGGCCTCTCGTCATGGCTATCCTGGCGAGTTTTGCCGGCGTCGTCATGCTGCTGCGCCCCGCCATCGACCAGAACCAGACCTTTGCCGGGCTGGTGGGACTGATGTCGGGCCTGGGTGCTGCCTTTGCCTACATGCAGGTCATGGCGATTTCGCGCATGGGCGAGCCCGAAACGCGCACCGTGTTTTATTTTGCAGTCGGCGCGGCGGTTGCCGGCGCGCTCGGCATGTGCGTCATGGGCATCACACCCTGGAACTGGGAACACGCGCTGTGGCTGCCGCCCATCGGCATCCTGGCTTCGCTGGGCCAGCTGTCGATGACCAAGGCCTATTCCATGTCCGAAAACCATGGCGGGACATTGATGGTTGCCAACCTGCAGTACTCGGGCATTGTGTTCGCGGCCCTCTACAGCCTGATCCTGTTTGGCGACAATATCCCCCTGATCGGCTGGGCCGGCATGGGCCTCATCATCGTCAGCGCGATTGCCGCAACTGTTTTGCGCGCCCGCGCTGCGCCGAACGCCCCGGCAGAGGAACACTAAGGAGCATGCAATGAGCTACACCACCCTGATTTCCGCGGAACAACTACAGGCGCTGATGGCATCGGCCAAGCCCCTGCGTATCTTCGACTGCACGTTCGACCTGATGAAGCCCAACGCCGGCCAGGAGCAGTACCTCGCTTCGCACATTCCCGGCGCCGTGTATGCCAACCTTGACACCGCATTGAGTGCCAAGCATGGTGTGGCGGGCGCCCATGGCGTGATCACGGCCAGCGGCGCTGATGCACCGGCATCAGGTGGACGCCACCCGCTGCCAAACCGCGAGAAGTTCGCCACCTGGCTTTCCAGTGTCGGCTTTGCCAACAACATGCAGGCGGTGGTGTATGACCGCAACGGCGCCAACTACTGCGGGCGCCTCTGGTGGATGCTCAAGTGGGCCGGCCATGAAAACGTGGCGGTGCTCGACGGTGGGCTGCAAGCCTGGCAGGCCGCAGGCTGCGCCGTCAACAGCGGCGAAGAACCCGCGCATTTCCAGGCCAGCTTCCTTCTGGCGCCGGAAAAAGCCACGCTGGTATCGGCCCAGACCGTGGCGAGCCAGCTGGGTCGCCCGACACAAACACTGGTTGACGCGCGCGCCACGCCGCGTTTCAAGGGCGAAGTGGAGCCGCTGGATCCAGTGGCCGGCCACATACCCGGCGCATTGAACCGCCCCTTCGGCCAGAACCTGGGGCCCGACGGGAAGTTCAAGCCGGCAGCACAGCTCAAGGCAGAGTTTGAAGCCCTGCTGGCGGGCCGCAACCCGGCCACCGTGGTACACCATTGCGGCAGCGGCGTCAGCGCCGTTCCCAACCTGATTGCCATGGAGCTGGCCGGCCTCGGAAGAAGCGCGCTCTACGCCGGCAGCTGGAGCGACTGGTGCAGCGACCCGGCGCATCCGGTCGCACAGGGCTGAGGCCACACTGCTTCGCGGCGCCGCCAGAAACACAAAAACCTGCACGCTGGAAAGCGTGCAGGTTTTTTTCATGTTGAAGCGGCCGCGCAGGACCCGCTCAAAAGTGCCGGTCAATGCCGGATTTTCAGGTCCGATTACTTGGCCGGAGCGCTGGCTGCCGTACCAGGCGTCGCCGCGTCACCTGTCATCGGGGACGTGCTGGTTCCCATTGGGGTGCTACCGGTTGTGGACGTACCCATCGAAGAGCTGCTGCTTGTTGGGGATGGCGTGGTCGACGGCGAAGGTGTGGTCGAAGGTGAAGCGGCAGGTGTCGAAGGCGACGCGCCGGTGTCTTCCACCTTTTTGCCACAGGCTCCCAGAGCCAGCAAAGCGGCCAGGGCAACGGCGGTAAGGGCAGCAGGTTTGAATTTGGATGCGTGCATGTCGGTTTCCTTTTTTGAAGATGAAATGGCTGAGCGGTGAGTGGCTGAACGTCAGCCGGAATTCAATTTAGCCCGCTACATCGGGCTTACCCCATGAGACGGTGTCCCACAGGGCTGTAAGCGTTTTTCGCCTGATGCGCACACAGAGGCGCCTGCATCAGCAGGCGCGCGCGTGGCCGGACAAACGGATGCGCTTGTGCGGGTTGTCAAGCCGTGAACCCGACGAAGGGCCGGCACCGCGACTGCTCCGCGAGCCGTTGTCGGGCCGGTCACCCAGGCGCCCTTTCGAAGGGCTGGGTTCGGGCCTGTGGGAGTGAAGTGTCTCTGCGGTGGTTTTCATGACGGTCTCCTGAAAGTCACCCCTGCTTGCGGCAGGAAAGCCGTTGCGAGGTGCAAACTGTTGAATGGGATTGGGGGTTGGGGTGGTTTGCGGCGCTTGCACACCTGCTACGCACCTGTGCCTGCCTTATTCACTGTAGGCATCGTTGCGGCCGGGGAATGTAGGCAATGCCTGTGGATTGCGTAGGAACAAACCTACAGACCGTCTTCATTTCGCCTTTTTCCTGCGGACGCCAGCGCTTAAGTCCCCCTGAAAAAGAAAGCCGATGCAGGTCAGTCCGGACCCTGAAAATCCTCAAAAATAGAAACAAAATGGCCGCTCACCCTTATGGAAGCGCCGCAAGCAGCTATTAAATCAATAGCACTTACGACCATTCAGCCGGTATCAGCAGTCACCGGCTGGGCAGGCGAGCGCACGTGCTCAGGCCGCACGCCCACGCCGACCGCATAGGCCGGCAGCGCCTGCAGCAGGGGCCAGCGCCGCATCAGCTTCAGCGGCCAGGGCAGCGCCATGGGCGGGCCGTCGCGCCCCCGCGCCGCCAGTACCGGGCTGAGCAGGCGGTTCTGGATGGCGACCTGCACCGCCTGCGTGACGCGTGTGGGAAACAGCCGGCGTTTTTGCACCTGCGCCAGAAAGGGTGTCAGCGCGGCGCGGTCCAGCTGCGAGTTTGCCAGGGGTGCAGCCAGAATATTGGCCGCCGCCACGGCATCCTGCACCGCCAGGTTGATGCCCACGCCACCCACAGGCGACATGGCATGTGCGGCGTCGCCGATGCACAGCAGGCCCGGCTTGTACCAGTGCTCCAGCCGGTCGACCGTGACACTCAGCAGCTTGATGTCGTCCCAACTGGCCAGGGTGGCGATACGGTCGGCAAAGAGTGGCGCCACTTTCACCACGTCTGTTCGGAAAGCCTCCAGCCCCTGCGAGCGAACAGCCTCGATGCCGCCCTTGGGAATCACATAGGCGCACTGCCAGTAGGTACGGCGGTCAATCATGGCGAGGAAGATGCCGTTGGTAATGCGCCCACCCGTCGTGGAAGGATCGCCCGGCATCCTGGGCAGGCGCATCCACAGCACATCAATAGGCGCCCCCAGATCGCGCACGACCAGCCCCGCCGAACTGCGCACCGTGGACCGCCTGCCATCGGCGCCGATCACGAGGTCCGCCATCACCTGCAAGGCGCCCCCGGGCGTGGCGACCTCCACGCCCGTCACCGCACCGCCCTGCTGGATCACACTGGTCACTTCGGCGTTCTGGATCAGGCGAAAACCGGGATACAGCTCCGCTTCATCGCGCACAAAATCCAGGAACTCCCATTGGGGCATCATCGCGATGAATTTGCAGCGCAGGCGCAAATGCCTGAAGCTGGCCAGCACGAGCTCGGTGTTGCCGACCACGGCGCGCAACTCGCTTACTTCGTCGTGCGGGCGCGCCAGGAATTTCTCCAGCAGGCCCAGTTCGTGAATCACTTCAAGGGTGGAGGGATGCACGGTGTCGCCGCGAAAGTCACGCAGGAAGTCAGCGTGCTTTTCCAGCACAAGCACCTGCACCCCGGCGCGTGCCAGCAAAAGACTCAGCATCATGCCGGCCGGGCCGCCGCCTGCGATGCAGCAGCGCACATTCATTACGTCGGCCATGGTGTCTCCCGGAGATGAAAATCCTCCGACCATATCCAGGCTTGATGGCCCTTGCAAGCTCCAGGCGGGGGCAGCTACCGCCCAGATCCGTCAACATCTCTTGCGGAGCTGTTTTCGCCTATTTCAGCGTCATTGGCATGGGGGTGGTCTGCACTTCACCCGGGTCCGGCGGGGTGTCCAGGGGCGGCAGGGGCTCGGGTGGCGGAACGTTCGGGTTGGTGGCCATGGCTACTTCCTGCTTTCCTTTTCCGGCGTCGCTGGGCCCCTGCCAGGCGCCTGCAGAGACTGCGGCGGCTCCACCCGCCTGGGCAAGTCGCGGATCATCGCTTCACCTTTTTCGTCCCGGCCGTCGGACGGCAAGTCGGCCTCCGACGTCGGTTCGGGCTCTTCATTGCCCGGCCGCTTGCGCGTTCCGCCCGTCACAGGCCCACCACCATGAGCGGTATGTCATGCGTCGCCAGCGCAGCAGCGGCTGCCATGCTGGCGAAAACGGTGATAAAAAAAGCGATGTACGCGGCTGCGCGCGGGCGGTGAAAACTTCGCGGCTTGCGTTGTGGCGTTTCTTGAGCCCACTCGCCGCTGACATCGTAGGCCGAAGGGCGGAAAGCGCTGGAAACCGTGGTGGAGTCTGAATGGAAGTTCATGGCGGGCCTGCCTTTTGCACAGTGTTTTGCACAACGCAACGGAGCATCAAAAGGATGCTTGGCCTTATCTTCCCGCTCCGCCCGAAACCCGCCTATAGGTCGCCAGGCCTTGTACCTGTCAGGCGCCGTCTGACAGCAGCCGCAACTGCAGTTGCGCCTTGCCGCTCAGTGGTGGTGCGCCATCCCGCTGATCAGCGTGACCAGGCCGATGCCGATACCCAGCCAGGCGATTTGCGCCATGGTTTCCCGGGCGGTGACGCGTTTTTGCAACTGGGGAATCAGGTCGGCCAGCGCGACGTAAATGAAGCTGCTGGACGCCATGATCAGGAAAAACGGCAGGTAGTCGTACAGCTGGTCAACCAGCGCGTAGCCCACCACGCCACCCAGCGCGGTGACGGCACCGGCAAGCGACACCTTGATGAAAGCGGCGCGGCGGTTGTTGGAGGTCTGGCGCAGCACCACCAGGTCGCCCATGTGGTGAGGCACTTCATGCACCAGCACCGCCAGTGCGGCGACCACGCCCAGCCGCAAATCGGCCATGAAGGCCGACGCGATCAGGATGCCATCGCCGAAAGCGTGCACGCTGTCGCCGGCCAGCACGGCCCAGCTGCCGCTTTTGGCTTCGCCATGCGTATGGCTGTGGTGGCCGTGGTGGCTGTGCGCGGCATGGACGTGCTCTGTATGGTCATGCTGCGCATGCGCCGCCACCTCGGGGCCATGGTGTTCGCCGCCATGGTGCTCATGGCCGTGATGCCACAGCTCGGCCTTGTCGAGCAGGAAGAAAAACACCAGCCCGACCAGCAAGGTGGCAAACAGTTCCTTGGCCCCGGCCTGGCTTTCAAAAGCCTCGGGCAGCAAATGCATGAAGGCCGTGGCCAGTAGCGCGCCGGCCGCCAGGCTGAGCATGTGCTGGGTGTACCGGGCCAGCACGCCAAAGCTGAGCAGCGCCGCCAGCCACACGCTGCCAATCCCTGCAGCCAGGGTTCCCACCAAAATTGCTATCAAAGTCATAGCTGCTTGCGCTCGTATTTATTGGGCTGAAGCCCAAAATCATTCAATAACATCCGTGGAGGTTACCCCAGACGACAAACCCCGGCGCGGCATCCAATGCCTGCGGCCGGGGTTTCTTTTATCTTATCGTGACTGTCAAGGGGTTAGCCCCACGCTCCCCCAAAGGGGCGGCCCGCCTGCGCCCACCGGCAAAGCAGGTTCCATGGCTCATGCTGGGTTGAAGATTCGGGGGCGTATGCAGCGGGATATTTCGCCAGTGGGGGCCGAGGGTCCGGCTTCGCCGGCCCCAGGCGCCGCCCCCTTGAGGGGGGAACAGGCTACACGCAGTGAGCCTGGACGGGGGTGCTTTTTAATTCACGCCGTGGGATTTAAACCATTCCAGGGCGCGCTTGAAGCCGTCATCTGCCGCATCCTTGCGGTAGCTCGGGCGGTAGTCGGCATGAAAGGCATGGGGAGCTTGCGGATAGACCACAAACTCGGAAGCTGCGGCTGCCTTGTTGCCTTTGGCGCCGGCTTCGGCCAGCGCGTCCTTCATCTGGTTGACGGTGGTCAGCGGGATGCCGCCGTCCTGCCCGCCGTAGAGACCCAGTACGGGCGCCTTGAGGTTGGCTGCCAGGTCCAGCGGGTGCTTGGGCGTCGGCGCTGATGGCTGGCCGACCAGGCGGCCGTACCAGGCCACGCCGGCTTTGACGTTCCTGCTTTGTTCGGCATACAGCCAGGTGATGCGGCCACCCCAGCAAAAACCGGTGATGCCCACCTTTTTGGCATTGCCACCGTTAGCGGCTGCCCACTTCACGGCGCCGTCAAGGTCGGCCATGACCTGTTCGTCAGGCACTTTGGACACCACTTCGGCCATGAGCTTGGCCATTTCGTTGTACTTGCTGGGGTCGCCCTGACGCGCATAGAGCTCGGGGGCAATCGCCAGATAGCCGGCCTTGGCAAAGCGCCGGGCCGTGTCGGCGATGTATTCGTGCACGCCAAAAATTTCCTGGATCACAAGCACCACCGGCAGGTTGGTCTTGCCGGCGGGCGCCGCAAAGAAAGCGGGCACCTTGAAGCCATTGACTTCATAGGTGGTTTCGCCGGTCTTCAGGCCTTCTGAGGAAGTTTTGATGGCTGTCTGCGCCATGATGGGCATGGCGGTGGCGGCATACCCAACCCCCAGGGCCGTTTTGAGCGCAGTGCGGCGACTGGCGCCGGCTTCGGTGGACCGCCCGGGCAGCAGGGCGTCGAAGTCTTTCTTCTGGTCGTGTTCAAGCATGGCGGTTTCCTAAGTGAGTTGTTGGAGGGCGAAAGGCGAAAGAAGGCAAGCTGTCGGAGTCTATGCGGCCCCGAAAGTTCTTGCCACCGAGGGGCGATGACACGGGTGTTTTCCCTTGCCCCGCCCCTCCCCGTCAGCCGCCTTCCCTTAAACAATCTTGACGCTGAGCTCCGGCAGGCCGTCGATATGGCATTCGATGACATCGCCCTTGACCACCGGGCCGACGTTTTCAGGCGTACCCGAGTAAATGATGTCGCCGGGAAAGAGCTCAAACGCTTCGGACAGTTTGGAGATCTGCTCGGCCACCGACCAGATCATGTGGTTCAGCGTGGCCTGCTGCTTGACCTGGCCGTTGACCTTGAGCCAGATCGCGCCTTTGGTGTAGTGGCCGGTCTGCGCAACCTTGTGGATGGGGCCGATGGGAGCAGAGCGGTCAAAGCTCTTGCCGATTTCCCAGGGCTTTTTCTGGTCGCCCATGCCGCGCTGCAGGTCGCGGCGCGTCATGTCCAGGCCGAGCGCGTAACCGTAAACACGATCCAGCGCCTCGCTCATCGGGATGTTGCGCCCGCCCTTGGCCAGCGCCGCCACGAGTTCGACTTCATAGTGGTAGTTTTTGGTCAGTGTGGGGTACGGGTGGTCTGCAACCTTGCCGGGCGGCACCACCTGAATCGCATCCGTCGGCTTCTGGAAAAAGAATGGCGGCTCGCGGCTCGGGTCGGAGCCCATCTCGATCGCATGTGCTGCGTAGTTGCGGCCTATGCAGTAAATGCGACGCACCGGAAACATCTCGGCGCTGCCCGCAATGGGGATGTAGGTCTCGGCCACCGTAAAAGGCGTGGCCGGCGCATTGGCCGCCGTGCCCGGCGTGGCGCAGCCGACGACGGCGCCTGTCGCCATCAGGGCGCCTGTTTGCAGAATTCCGCGTTTGCTCATGTCTGGTTGTGTCATGTGTGTCTCCTGGGATTGTTGAAAGCTGGAGCTTGTTGTCGGGTGTTTTTCTCCAGCTATCGAGCTTAGGGTTCACAGGCCGCGCGCAGGAGGACGCAATTACGCATTTACCGGACGATTCAATGCAACGCCGCTGCGCTGCAGCAGTAACTGGGTTTCAGGTTGAACCGGAAATTTTGGCGCGTACCGAGTCGCGAAAAGCCTTGGGGGTCTGGCCGAAACGCTGGCGGAAGCGCCGCGCGAAGTAGGCCTCATCGGCAAAGCCCGAGGCATAGGCGATGCTGGCGATGCGCTGGCTGCTGTGCGCCAGTTGTTCCTGCGCAAACTCCAGGCGCCGTTCGGTCACCAGGTCAGTGAAAGTCTTGCCGGTTTCTTTCTTCAGCAGATGCGCAAGGTAGTTGGGCGAGAGGAAAGCGGCCGCTGCCGCGTCGGCCAGCGTGACCTCGCCGGCCAGGTGCTCGCGGATGTAGCGCACCGCGCGCTGCAGGCTGGCACGCCGGCTGCCCTGCTGCGCCTGGCTGGCCGAAAAACGCAGCAGGTCGGCTTCGTACTTGCGGCAGACCATGCCGATCAGCTGCAGCATCAGGCCGCGGATCATCTCGATGGAGCCGAAGCGGCGATTGGCGTTTTCAAACGCGAGTTTTTCGAGCAGTGCCTCGACTTCGGGTAACTCCGTCTTTGAAAAATAAAAGTCGGTGTGTTCCTGGAAGAGAAAGGGGGCGAGTTCGGGCGCGCGGGTCAGCGGCACGTCCTCAAGGTCCAGCGGGTCCACATCGAGGCCGGGGCGCAGGAACTGCTGCGACATGTTGATGATGACGTAGCGCGAACCCTCGGGATGCGGGATCACATGCACGCGGTAAGGCAGGATAAAACTCAAATAGCCGCGCCGGAAGGGCCGCACCGTGCCGGCCACATTCTGTTCGGTGTCGCCCTGCAGGCTGATCTGGATCTGGAAATACTCGTGCCGGTGCGGGCGTACCAGCGGCGGCCGCACCAGCTGGGACCGGATGTCGAAGTCGAGGTGGTCGGCCCGCTCGGACATGCCGTAGGTCTTGATGTCTGTCATGCGCCGTATTCTCGGGCTTGGGCCTTTGCTGTTGTTTCTTTTCAGAATCTTTTATTTCTGTATTGACAGAAATTTCAGATGGCGTATATTCAGAACTATGGAACTCAGCCCCGTCGCCCGCAAATTCGTCGTCCACTGGGGAGAAATGGGCACCGCCTGGGGCGTGAACCGCACCGTTTCACAAATCCACGCCCTGCTTTTCTTCCACGGCCGCCCGCTGCATGCCGAAGACATCGCCGATACGCTGGAAGTGGCGCGCTCCAATGTCAGCAACAGCCTCAAGGAACTGCTGAACTGGAACCTGATCCGTGCGACCCATGTGCTGGGCGACAGGCGCGACTATTACGAAACCTCGCTCGACGTCTGGGAACTCTTTCGCACCGTGGTGCGCGAGCGCAAGGAGCGCGAGTTTGACCCGACCGTGCGCATGCTGCGCGAGCTGGTGAAGGAAGACGGCTTTGAGGCCGAGTCCGCCGATGCCCAGGACCGGGTGCGGGAAACGCTGCGCCTGATGGAATCCCTGGGCTCGTGGGCCGACGAGATGCTGCGGCTGTCACCCACCACGCTGGAGAAAGTGCTGCGCATGGGCGCCAGCGTGCAGAAGTTCGTGCGGGGCGACAGCGACGCGAAACTCATGGACCCCTCCGAACTTTTACCGCCCACTTTTTGATTTAGAGGACCTGGCCAGCTTTGGCCATTTTTTTGACTATTTATTTCTGTTTGTACTGAAATTTCTAAAGGAGAGAAATATGACAAGCGCCCGCATAACCACCCGCAGCGTTCCCGACCTGGGCAACACCCGTTACGACAGCTTCAAGGCCGGGCTGGATCCCACGATTTATCCGCTGACCCTGTTCTACGAATCCGCCTGCCCGCTCTGCAATGCAGAAATGAGCAACCTCATGCTGCGCGACACCGAAGGCCATCTGCGCTTTGCCGATGTCTCGGCGCCGGACTTCGCCGATGTGCCTGCCGGCGCCACGATGCAAGACCTGCTGGACCTCATCCATGCACGCACTGCGGACGGCCGCGTGCTCAAGGGCGTCGAGGTGTTCCGGCTGGCTTACGAAGCCGTCGGCCTGGGCTGGGTCAGCTCGGCCATGCGCATGCCCGTGCTGCGCCCGCTGGCCGAATGGGGCTACCCGGTGCTGGCACGCAACCGCCACCGCATCCCGCGCGGCTTCGTTCGCCTGCTGTTTGAAGGCGCTGTGCGGCGCGCGGCCGAGCGCTCGGTCCTGGCGCGCTGCGACGCCGGAAGCTGCTCACGCTAAGCCGTTCCATCACCACTCACCCAACCATCCGAGCAAACGAAAGGAAATCATCATGAGTGCCAACCTGTTTTTTGTCTCCCTGCTGATCGCGCTGGTCGGCCCGGTCGTTGCGATCACTTACCTCAAGCCCATCCTCTACAAAGTGCTGCGCATGCTGTGCGACGCCGACGGCGGGGCCGAGTTCTGGATACGCTGCGCCTACCTGCTGGCGGTGTCCGGCACCTTGCTGCTGATGCTGACCTTCGGCGAATTCAATGACCGCAGCAGCGTCATCGACACCGTGCGGCGTTCGCTGTGGCTGGTGCTGGCGGGCGTGTTTGTCACCGTCGCAATCATTTCGCGCAATGTGTGGATGCAAGTGCGGCAATGGCTGGCGGCGAAAGAGCTCGCTGCCCATGTGCAAGGTGCCCGCATCGCCAGGCCCGCCGAATCGGCTGTGTCCGATGCATCCTCCACGGCCGGCTGGCCCGCCTGAAGAGGTTCATGAACGGAGAACAGAAATGATCACCGCAACACCTGCCACGCCCCGCGTCATCACCCCGCAATCCAAAGGAGGCGAAGCACGGCTGGCGGACATCAGGTCCTACTACAACGCCGTGGCCGAGGACTACCGGGCCTGGAGCCCCGGCATGAATATGCACTTCGGTTACTGGACCTGGAAGGTCAACCCCCAAAGCCGCGAAGCCATGCTGGAGCGCATGAACCAGGAGGTGCTTCAGCGGCTGGCATTGCCAGACAGTGGCGCCGTCCTGCTTGCGGACCTGGGCTGCGGCGCTGGCGCCACAGCGCGGTCCATCGTCCAGAGCCGCAAGCACAGCACGGTGGACGCCGTCACACTGGTGGCGCAGCAAATTGTCCAGGGTGCCCAACTCAACCAGGCCGCGGCCTTGCCCAACCAGGTCCGCTTTCACCTGGCCGACTATGTAGATACCGGCTTGCGCACGGGTGCGTACGACGGTGTCTACGCGCTTGAAAGTGCCTGCCACGCACCAGGGGCCGACAAGCGCGCACTGGTGCGCGAGGCCGCACGCCTGCTGCGGCCCGGCGGCACGTTGGTGATTGCCGATGCCTTGCGGCGCAACAACAAACCCCTGCCAGGATTCATGGAGCGGATTTACAGGCTTTGGTGCCATCACTGGGCGGTCAATGAACTGGCGGAGAAACAGGCGCTGCACGCCGCGCTTGCCAGCCACGGATTCACCGACATCCGGTTTCAGGACATCAGCCTGCGCCTGGCGCCGAGTGCATTGCAAATTCCGCTGTTTGCCACACGCTTTGCACTGCGTGAACTCTGGCGGGCCCGTTTCCGCCTGTCACCGCTGCGCCGCGGCCACATCGTGGCGTCCTATGCGGCCTTCCTGCTGGGCCTGTGGCTGCCGGGGCTTGGCTACTACATGGTCACCGCGCGCAAACCAGCGGACGGCGACACATCGCCGCATTAACTGATCAGTGCGCCTTGTCCCAGTTGGGCCCCACGCCGATCTCCGCCAGCAAAGGTACTTTCAGTTCAGCCACGCTGGCCATCAGGCGCGGGATTTCGGTACGCAGCCACTCGACCTCCGCCTCCGGCACTTCAAACACCAGTTCATCGTGCACCTGCATGATCATCTTGGTGGCGCGCTTTTCTTCGTCAAGCACCTGCTGCACCTTGTTCATGCTGAGCTTGATCAGGTCGGCCGCCGTGCCCTGCATAGGCGCGTTGATGGCCTGGCGTTCGGCGGCCTTCTTGCGCGGCCCGTTGCCGCCGTTGATTTCCGACAGGTAAAGGCGCCGGCCGAAGACGGTCTCCACGAAGTGATTTTCCTGGGCGAACACCACGGTCTGGTCCATGTAATTCTTGACACCCGGGTAGCGCTGGAAGTATTTGTCGATGTAGGCTGCTGCAGCCTTGGTTTCGATGCCAAGGTTGCGTGCCAGGCCAAAGCTGCTCATGCCGTAAATCAGGCCGAAGTTGATGACCTTGGCATAGCGGCGCTGTTCGCTACTGACCTGATCAACCGCCACGCCGAACACCTCTGCCGCCGTGGCACGGTGCACGTCGAGGCCGTTGGTAAAGGCACTGAGCAGCGCCTCGTCCCCGCTGATGTGCGCCATGATGCGCAGCTCGATCTGTGAGTAATCGGCACTGGCAATCACGCTGCCCGCAGGCGCTACGAAGGCTTCGCGCACACGCCGGCCCTCCACCGTGCGTATCGGGATGTTCTGCAGGTTGGGGTCGTTGCTGGAAAGCCGCCCCGTGACCGCGACGGCCTGCGCATAGTGCGTGTGCACGCGGCCCGTGCGAGGCAACGCCAGTTGCGCGAGCTTGTCGGTGTAGGTGCCCTTGAGCTTGCTCAGCGAGCGGTGCTCAAGCAGCTTGGCCGGCAACGGGTAGTCTTCAGCCAGTTTTTCGAGCACTTCCTCGTCGGTGCTACGCGCGCCGCTAGGGGTCTTCTTGATGACCGGCATGCCAAGCTTGTCGAAGAAAATCTCGCCGAGCTGCTTGGGACTGCCCAGGTTGAAGGGCTGGCCGGCGATCTCGTAGGCCTCGGCTTCCAGCTGAATGATGCGCTGGCCCAGCTCGTGACTCTGCGCGGCCAGCGTGGGTGCGTCGATCATCACGCCGTTGCGTTCAATGCGGTACAGCGTTTCGCTGCTCTGCATTTCCAGCTCATAGATAAAGCGCAGCTTCTCGTTGGCCTCCAGCTGCGGCCACAGTACGCGGTGCACGTCCAGCGTCTGGTCAGAGTCTTCGCACGAATATTCGGCAGCTTTCGCGATGTCGACCTGGTTGAACTTGATCTGGTGCGCGCCTTTGCCGCACAGATCTTCGTAGTTGATGCCGCTGCGGCCCACATGCCGCTCGGCCAGGCTGGCCAGGCCATGCGGCTTGGTCACTTCCAGCACATAGCTTTGCAGCATGGTGTCGTGCGCATAGCCCTGCACCTCGATGCCGTGGTTGGCGAACACGTGGCGGTCGTATTTGACGTGCTGGCCCAGCTTGGCTTTACCCGGGTTTTCCAGCCAGGGCTTCAGGCGCGTCAGCACTTCGTCGCGCGGCAGTTGGGTGGGTGCATCAGGATAGTCGTGCGTGAGCGGAATGTAGGCCGCTTCGCCGGGCGTGACGCTGAAACTCAGGCCGACGATTTCGGCCAGCATTTCGTCGAGCGAGGTGGTTTCGGTGTCCAGCGCGACCAGTTCAGCCGCTTCGATTTTGACGAGCCAGCGGTCGAACGCCTCCCAGGTGAGCACCGTGTCGTAGCTCAGGTTGCTGGCACGTTCGGCCGGCGGCGTGTCGGTCAGCGGCGCTTCGTCAAACAGGCCCGGCGAATCCGAACGGCCGCCTGAACCGCCGGCGGGCGCGGGCTTGTGCCTGCCTTCAGGTCCGCCAATCAATTCCGGCGGCGTGCTTTCGATTTCGATCTGCTTGACCAGGCCTTTGAAGCCGTACTTTTCATAAAAGGCTTTCAGGGCTTCCGTCTGCTGGCCGCCGATAGTGATGGCATCCAGGGCGGGCAGGCCGTCTATATAGCCGTCCAGCTCGCAATCTTTCTTGATGGTCAGCAGCTCCCGGCCCTTGGGCAACCACTCCAGCGATTGGCGCAGGTTCTCACCCACCACGCCCTTGATCTCGCCGGCACGGGCCACCAGTGCATCGAGCGAGCCGTATTCGAGCAGCCATTTCACGGCGGTCTTGGGGCCGACCTTGGGCACGCCGGGCACGTTGTCGACCGCATCGCCGACCAGGGCCTGGTAGTCCACCATGAGCCGCGGTGGCACGCCGAATTCGGCCTCGACGCCGGCCAGGTCGCGCCGGCGGTCGTTCATGGTGTCGATGACGGTGATGTTTTCGTCGACCAGCTGGCTCAAATCCTTGTCGCCGCTGGAGATGATGACTTCGATACCCTGCTTTGAAGCAATGCAGGCCAGCGTGCCGATCACGTCGTCAGCCTCTACGCCCGGAACATCCAATACCTTCCAGCCCAACAGCCGAACCACCTCGTGGATGGGCTCGACCTGGCTACGCAGGTCGTCGGGCATGGGTGAGCGCTGGGCCTTGTATTCAGGGTACAGCGCATCGCGAAAGGTCGGCCCTTTGGCATCGAACACGCAGGCAGCGAAGTCAGCGCGCACGTCCTTGCGCAGCTTTTGCATCATGTTGACCATGCCGCGTATGGCGCCGGTCGCCGGACTGGCCGGGTCGCCCGGGTTGGCCCTCAGGTCGGGCATGGCATGGAAGGCGCGGTACAGGTAGCTGGAGCCGTCCACCAGCAGCAGTGTTTTTTTGTCGGTACTCATGCAGCCGATTGTCGGGGATATCGGCCAGCTGCCGCCCGCGGCGCCGATAGCGCCCGGCGCTGGCCTGTGGGGAAGCTTTCCGCCTACAGCCGCAGCTCCCTTATTACGACATACCGGGCTTGTCGGCCGGGCCCCGCGGCCTACAATGCAGGCATGAACCACGCTCTCCGCCCTCTTCTTGCCGCCGCGTTTGCGGTGCTGCCGCTGGCTGCGGCCATGGCTCAAGCGCCTGCACAAAACGCAGTGCCGCCAGTGACCGCGGAGGCCCCGGCCCCTGCAGGCCGGCCGGACAAGGCAATCCAGCGCATTCGCACTGAAGACGCGGGCAGCCGGATCGACGAACTTCGTGTGGGCGGCGAAACGCAGCAAATCCTGGTTCAGCCCAAAGTCGGCGGTGCAGCTTACGAAATCAAGCCCGCGGAAGGCGCCCGGGGCACCGCCCCCGCGTCGACCAACAACGACACGAACGGCTCACGCGTCTGGAACGTGCTGAAGTTCTGATTTTCGCAGCTCCACGTACTCCAAGAACTCCAAGAACTCCAGGATCCAGTTTCAGGCATGGCCGTATATACCGAAGTCTCGTTTGACGAGGCTGCAGCGTTCTTGAACGCCCTGAATCGGGGGCAGCTGCAAAATATCAAAGGTGCCGCAGGCGGCATCGAAAACACCAACTACTTTGTGGACACCGACCAGGGCCAGTATGTACTGACCCTGTTTGAGCGCCTGACATTCGAGCAACTGCCGTTTTACCTGCACCTGATGAAGCACCTGGCGGCGCACGGTATTCCGGTGCCTGATCCGGCAGCCGACCCCAAAGGGAACATTCTTCACCGCCTGAAGGACAAACCGGCCTCCGTCGTCAACAAGCTGCGCGGCCACAGTGAGCTGGCGCCCACCGCCGGTCACTGCGCCGGTGTCGGGGAAACACTGGCGCGCATGCACCTCGCAGGCCTCGAATACCCGCGGCGCCAGCCCAACCTGCGGGGCCTGGCCTGGTGGAACGAGACCGTTCCAGTCGTGCTGCCCTACATAACACCCGAGCAGCGCAGCCTTATTTTGGGCGAGCTGGCCTACCAGAACCATGTAGCGGCTTCATCCGCCTTTGGCAGCCTGCCGCGCGGCGCCATACACGCCGACCTCTTTCGCGACAACGTGATGTTCGAAGACGGCCGGCTCACCGGTTTTTTTGATTTTTACTTCGCCGGCTGCGACACCTTCCTGTTCGACATCGGTGTATGCCTCAACGATTGGTGCATAGACCTGGAAACCGGCGTACAGGACGAAGCCCGTTCGGCGGCCTTCATGAAGGCTTACGAAAGCGTGCGGCGCCTGACGCCGCAGGAGCGCAGGCTCCTGCCGGCCATGCAGCGCGCGGGAGCCCTGCGCTTTTGGCTGTCGCGGCTGTGGGACTTGCATTTGCCCCGTGAAGCTGCAGTGCTCAAGCCGCACGACCCCAGCCATTTCGAGCGTGTCCTGCGCGAGCGGCTCACGCACCCTTACGTCCTCTAGCCCAAGCCACCCGCGGGCCTGATGACCCTTCGGCCAAGGCCTGTTTGAGGGCCAGCGCCAGGCGTCGCTGCTTTCAGGCAAACTGCCCTCCTGCAATATCCCGGTCTCGTCCGGCCCATTTCCCGCTGAAGACCATGAAACTTAATATTGTTCCCGCAAGCACCGGCATGACCTGGGTCAGGTTGGGCATCAAGACTTTCATGCAGCAGCCACTGGCCATGTCGGGCCTGTTTTTCCTGTACCTGGCCGCAGTCACGGTGCTTTCCTTGCTGCCGTTTTTCGGACTGATCCTGGCGCTGATGATTGTTCCCGCTGCCATGCTGGGCCTGATGGCCGCCACACAGGAAGCCGTGAAGGGAAAATTTCCCATGCCCACGGTGCTCCTCAGCGCTTTTCGCGCGGGACGCGAGCGTTTGGGCGCGATGCTTGTCCTGGGCGCGATCTATGCGGCGTTCTGCGTGCTGATCAACTGGATCGTGCCGATGCTGGTGGACCCCCCGGTTGCCGCCGACGCGAGCCGCGAGGCGATGATGACGCCGCAGTTCCAGCTGGCCATGGCCAAGAACATGTCGGTGTCCCTGCTGCTGTACCTGCCTGTGCTGCTGCTGTTCTGGCATGCACCCGCCCTGGTTCACTGGCACGGCATTTCCCCGGTCAAAAGCCTCTTTTTCAGCGTTGTCGCCTGCGTTCGCAACGCGGGGGCCTTCCTGATGTTCGGGCTGGGCTGGCTCGGCGTATCCATGGGCCTGGTCATCGTGCTGAGCGTGCTTGCCGGCCTGACAGGCAGCGCTGAATTCGCGGCCGCGGCAATGATGCCCCTGGGCTTGCTCATCGCAGCCATGTTTTCCACCTCGATTTACTTCACGTTTCGTGATAGCTTCGTGGCCACGCTACCCGGTGACTCGCCGGACGGCGCCCATAACCCGGAAAACACCAACAACGACCCCGCTACCCCAGGAGATTCTTCATGACCCAGCACCAGCTGCAAGGCCGTACCGAACAGGAAATTTTGTGGTTTCAACGGCGTGACACGCTCAAGGCAGCAGCCGCCTGGGTAGCGATGGGGGGACTGCCGGCCGCCATGGCCCAGCAGCGAAGCAACATCGTCGAACTCCGGGGCGATGCCCTGCTCAACGGCACCCGGCTGCAGACCGGCCAAACCATTCTCACTGGCGACCAGATCCAGACGGGCCCGGGTTCCAACCTGATGTTTGTCATCGGCAACTCGGCATTCCAGGTGCGCGAGAACTCCATGATGAAGGTGGAACGCGGCAACTCGCTCAATACCGTGAGCCTTCTGCGCCTGCTCACGGGCGCCGTGGTCAGCGTCTGGGGCAAGGGCAGCAGCCGTTCCATTGTCCTGCCCACGCTGACGGCCGGCATACGTGGCACCGGCGTCTATGCCGAGGTCTTCGCCGACCAGGGAGACCGCAGCTATTTCTGCAACTGCTACGGTACGGTTGACATGGAGTCGAACGGGGAAAAAACCGTGTCACAGTCAAGTTACCACCAGTCATTCTGGGGCGAAGTGGAGCCCAAAAACGGCCACCGTCTCACCCCCGCCAACGCGATCAACCACAGTGACGAGGAACTGGAATTCCTCGCCGGCCTGATCGATCAGCGTACCTCCTGGCAAATTGCAGGCAGGAAAGGGATCAAGGACGGCAGCGGAAAAATGACCTACTGACCCGGCCTCACCCGCGCTGGCTATAAGGCATCGCCGGATGCGTTTTGCAGCCGTCTGACCAATGCCACCAGTTGCGGCTGCACCTGCGTCGTCAGGAAATGCGGCGAAAGATTGAACCCCGGGCCGCCGCAGCTCACCACCATAACGGAGCGCCTACCCGGTGGCCGGAATGCAGCAGCGATAGCGTTAACGTCCTTCTGCCAATCCCCAAAAGACGCGCAGCAGCCGTGATCGCGGTAATGCGCCAGCGCCAGCGCCATCACCTCGCGGGTTTTAGGCCACGCTTCCTCGTCCTGGACCCGAATACGCTCAAGCAGGGTCTCACGCTCCTTATCCGAACAGCCGCACAGGTAGGCCCGCCCCATCGCAGTGCTGGCCAGTGGAATGCGTGAACCCACGTCCAGGCTGAGCGTAAGCGCAGATTCGCTTCTGCAGTTTTCCACATAAATCATGCTCAGGCGATCGCGTATCCCCAGCGATACCATGGCCTGCGAACTGTCGGCGAGATCCTGCATCAACGGCCTGGCGAGCTGCCGCATGTCCATGCGCGCCAGCATGGCGCTGCCCAGCGCCAGTACCGCACTCCCCAGCCGATACCCCGCGCGACCGCTGGCGTCCTGCGCATGCTCGAGGTAGCCATGCTTGGTCAGTGTGTAGGTCAATCGCGAAATCGTTGACTTGGGCAGGCCGCAGCGGCGTGCCAGTTCCGTGTTGCCCAAGGACCGGTCTCGTGAGCGAAAAGCGCTGAGCACATCCAGGCCGCGTGCCAACGCCGTCACAAAGTGCCGATCTTCCTTGGCATGAACAGGGCTGACCGCTCCGGAAGCCGATCCGCTGGAAACAGGAGATTGAGACATGGCAAGTTCTGCAGTGCAGAATAAAAAGTTCGGCGATTGTGGCATTTCGTCACCATTGAAACCACAACCCAAGGGAAATCCACTACCAGAACTGTATCTTAATGTTTCAAAATCTACCTAATAAACGGATAAACGGTTCTGCAATGCAGAACAAGTAATTAATTTTAACTAACGGGAAAAACTGATGGAAACAAAAAAAATTCGTCTCATGGCGAAAGCCGTGGGATTCGCCGCCCTGCTGTCGGTGGCTCTTTCCGGCTACGCAGCGCCGGGACGCGAAGATCTGGTGATCGGCCAGGTGGCGCCGCTGACAGGCACCATCGCCGGAACCGGTAACGAATACGTGGCCGGCGGCGCTGCATATTTCGCCTATGTCAACGACAACGGCGGAATTTATGGCCGCAAGATACGCGTGGCCCTCAAGGATGACAGCTACAAGCCGGACCAGACCCTTGCCCTGACACGCCAGCTGCTGGCCGAGGAAAAGCCTTTGGCCCTCTTCGGCTTTGTCGGAACCGGCAACGTGCTGGCCCTGAACAAGAACAAGGTGCTTGAAGAGGCGGGTATCGCCCTGCTGGCGCCCTACACGGGTGCCCAGGAGTTGCGCGACCCGGTGAACCCCCTGATTTTCCACATCCGTGCCAGCTACGCCGACGAAACAGCCCGCATGGTGGAACACCTGTACACCATTGGCCTGCGCCGCTTCGCGGTGATGTACCAGGACGACCCCTTCGGCAAAAGCGGCCTGGCCGGTGCGGAAAGCGCGATGAAAAAACTGGGCATGACGGCCGTGGCCACAGGCAGCTACGACCGCACCAAGCCCGAGGAAGTCGATGCAGCGGTCGCGGCCATCACCCCGGCCAATGCGGACGCCATCATCATGGTTTCGGTCAATCGCGCCTCCGCAGCGTTCGTCAAGAAAATGCGGGCGCAGGGCAGCAAGGCTCGCCTGTTCAGTATCTCGGTGGTGAACTTCAAGGAACTGCTGAAAAACGCCGGGGAAGACAACGCCCGCGGCATCGGCATTTCCCAGGTCATGCCCTACCCTTATTCCACCCTGGCGCCAGTGGCGCGCGAGTTCCAGACCCTGATGGCCAAATACCAGCCGGACAAGGTGGTCTCCTACGCCAGCATGGAGTCCTTCATTGCAGCCAAGATTCTTGTTGAAGCCATGCGCCGCAGCGGCGCCGATCCAACACGCCAGAAAATCATCACCCAGCTGGAGAAGATGAACAGCTACGACGCGGGAGGTTTCAAGGTAAGCTTTTCGCCGGAGAACCGTGTCGGCTCGAAGTTTGTTGAAGTGACCGTGATCGGCCGCGACGGCAGGTTGCTCAAGTAGCGCGGCGCACTTCCAGGATCTCGTACTCCATCGCCTCTTCGTAGGTCTTGGCGTCGCTCAGCGCCAGGTGCAGCAGAATCCTGGGCGCATGTGCCTTGATAACCCTGTGCATCAACACGCCGACGACGACCATCGGCAGGCCCACCCAGAGGTAGCCGTACATGGAAAGCACCACACCGATGCCCAGGAGGGGCAAGGAAATGCCGACCACAAAGAGCCGGTGCTTGACGTATTTTTGCGCACGCTCCGGGTTCACGATGACCCGGAACCGGCCGTGCGGCAGGCCGGTGCGGAATTCCTGGTGCGGAACATAAATCGCTGACGGGCTTTCAGGGTTTTCAGTGCCTTCATTTTTTCCGGTCTCGATTCCGGTTTCGGTGTTTGTCTCTGTCATTATTTTTCCGCCAGGTTGAATTCAGCAAAACGCCTCAAACGGCGCGGCCACTACACCACCGTCAGCTTGGCCACGCTCAGGGCCAGCCACTTCACACCGTGCCGCGTGAAGTTGATCTGCGCGCGTGCATCGTCGCCGCTACCCTCGAGCATCAGCACTTTTCCTTCCCCGAACTTGGCATGGAACACTTCCATGCCGCTTTTGAGCCCATGCGAAGGCGCATTCTTCTGAGGCGGCACCGGAGGGTTGGCAAAACGCTCTGCGCCGCCAGTTTTTGAAGAAAAAACGCTGCTAGCCCAATCCCCACGTGCGCCACCAGCTCCTGAATTGCTAGCACCAGACCATCCGCCGGAACCCACTCCCGACGCAAAACCGGGGTTCTTCGGCGTGATCCATTTGAGGGCGGCTTCCGGCAACTCGTCAAAAAACCGGCTCTTGAGGTTGTAGCGCGTCTGGCCGTGCAGCATGCGGGTTTGCGAATGGCTGAGATACAGGCGCTTGCGCGCGCGCGTGATCGCGACATACATCAGCCGGCGTTCTTCTTCCAGGCCATCGCGGTCGCTCATCGAGTTCTCGTGCGGAAAGATGCCGTCTTCCAGGCCGGTGATGAACACGCAGTCAAACTCCAGCCCCTTGGACGAATGCACGGTCATGAGCTGCACCGCATCCTGTCCGGCCTGGGCCTGGTTGTCGCCCGACTCCAGCGCGGCGTGCGTGAGGAAGGCCGCCAGGGGCGACAACGTCTCGCCGGTTTCAGTGTCGGGCGCCAGCGCCTCAGGCAAGGGCTCGTTCACCAGCGGCGCAGACGCATCCAGCCCCTGGCTGGCTGGGGACTGGGTGAGCCGCGCGCCCAGCTCGTCGACCGGCAGCGCCACTGCATCGCGGCCAAAGCCTTCCTGGCTGACGAAAGATTCGGCAGCGTTGACCAGTTCGGCCAGATTCTCCAGCCGGTCCTGGCCTTCCTTTTCGGTTTTGTAGTGTTCTTCCAGGCCGCTGTGCTGCAGCACCAGCTCGATAATCTCCCGCAGCGTCAGCCCCGTGGTCTGCTCGCTCAGCACCTGGATTTTGGCGGCAAAGGCGCCGAGGTTCGCGCCTGCCTTGCCCGGCACGGCACTCACGCCGTCGTACAGCGAACAGCCGGCCGCGCGCGAAATATCCTGCAGTTGCTCAATGCTGCGCGCGCCAATCCCGCGCGGCGGAAAATTGACGACACGCATGAAGCTGGTGTCGTCGTGCGGGTTCTCCAGCAGGCGCAGGTAAGCGAGTGCATGCTTGATTTCAGCGCGCTCGAAAAAGCGCAGGCCGCCATAGACGCGGTAAGGCACCCCGGCATTGAAAAGCGCGGTTTCCATCACCCGGCTTTGCGCATTGCTGCGGTACAGCAGCGCGATCTCCTTGCGCTCGGTGCCGTCACGCACCAGTTGCTTCACTTCATCCACAAACCACTGGGCCTCGGCAAAATCGCTGGTGGATTCATACACACGCACCGGTTCGCCCGGCCCTGCTTCGGTGCGCAGGTTTTTGCCCAGGCGTTTGCTGTTGTGGCTGATCAGCTCGTTGGCTGAATCGAGAATGTTGCCGAAGCTGCGGTAGTTGCGCTCCAGCTTGATCTGGTGTGTCACTTCGAACTCGCGCACAAAGTCGGCCATATTGCCCACGCGCGCGCCGCGAAAAGCGTAAATGCTCTGGTCGTCGTCGCCCACCGCCACCACCGAGCCACCGGGCATGGCGTCCGTGCCTTGGGCCGCATCGGGCCCTTGCCCGGCCAGCATCTTGATCCAGGCGTACTGCAGTTTGTTGGTGTCCTGGAATTCGTCGATCAGGATGTGGCGAAAACGCCGCTGATAGTGCTCACGCACGGGGACGTTGTCACGCAGCAGTTCGTAGCTGCGCAGCATGAGCTCGCCGAAATCCACCACGCCTTCGCGCTGGCACTGCTCTTCATACAGAGCATAAATTTCGACCTTCTTGCGGCCTTCTTCGTCGCGCACCTGCACGTCTTTGGCGCGCAGGCCGTCTTCCTTGTTGCCGGCAATAAACCACATCAGTTGCTTGGGCGGAAAACGTTCGTCGTCCACATTGAACTGTTTGCACAGGCGCTTGATGGCCGAGAGCTGGTCCTGCGTATCGAGGATCTGAAAACTTTGCGGCAGGTTCGCCAGCTTGTAGTGCGCGCGCAAAAACCGGTTGCACAGGCCGTGGAAGGTGCCAATCCACATGCCACGCACATTCACCGGCAGCATGGCCGACAGGCGCGCCATCATTTCCTTGGCGGCCTTGTTGGTGAACGTCACCGCCAGAATGCCGCCGGGCGACACCTGGCCGGTTTGCAGCAGCCAGGCGATGCGTGTCGTCAGCACCCGCGTCTTGCCGGACCCGGCGCCAGCCAGGATCAGCGCATGCGTATTGGGCAGCGTGACCGCTGCGAGTTGCTCCGGATTGAGGTTTTGCAGGAGAGGGGAGCTGGGGACTTCTGGGAACATCCCCCATTGTAGAAAGATCAACGGCTCCGGCACGGTGCCGGGATACTCCCCGTATGCCGGAGGCAGATTTCCCTTCACCAGCCGGGGCCGCGGCCTGCAAGGCCTCGGGGCTACACGCAGTGAGCGACCGTGGGGGCTCTAGCTCGCGTCCGTCTTCAGGATGGTCTCACCCTTGAGCGCTCCCACGTCGCGGATGGCCATGCGGTGGCGCTTCCAGCCGTCCCAGGTACGGCGGAAATTCGCCAGCGAAATACCGTAATAGATCGCCTTGAACATGCGCAGCCGCCCCCAGAAAGGCGTCTTGCCGAAAATGTCGCCCGCCAGCAGCGACAGCAGGGCTTCCTTGACGCGCAACGGGTTGGCCGGGTGCATGAACATGTGCCGGATGGTCGGGTTGGTCACGCGGTAAATGAACCACGAATATTCGCTGGGGCCCTTGCGCATCATGGCCTCGAAGCTTTTGCGCACGGCGGGCAGGTCGGCCGGCTGGTCAAGCGCTGTTGCCACCAGTTCGGCGCCGTCAAAAGCGCTGTGCATCGCAAGGTAAACACCTGACGAGAACATCGGGTCGATGAAGGTAAACGCATCGCCCAGCATCAGGTAGCGGTCGCCGGTGGCGTGGGTGCTGCTGTACGAAAAATTACCGGTGGCGTGCACCGCGTCATCGACCAGCGTGGCATTGGCAAGGCGCCGTTTCAGCTCCGGCGCCAGGGCGATGGTGTCCATGAAAAATTCGCGCAACGGCTTTTCGCGCGACTTCAGGTAATACGGCCAGCACACTGCGCCAACGCTGGTGGTGCCGTCGGCCAGCGGAATAAACCAGAACCAGCCGTGGGGGAACCAGCAGATGCTGATGTTGCCTTCGCGTTTGCCTTGCAGCCGCTCGACATTGGTGAAATGGCCAAACAGCGCCGTGCTGTTGTGTTCCTTGCTCTTGGCTTTGGAGCGCAGCTTGTTCGCCAGCAGCGTGTCGCGTCCGGAAGCGTCCACCACAAAACGGGCCCGCCAGCTGCGCTTCGCGCCGCCCTCCAGTTCCGCCTGCACGGTGGCGCCTTCCGCGTCAAACACCACATCGCGCACGGTGCAGCCTTCGAGCGTTTTTGCCCCACGCGTCGCCGCGTTGCGAAACAGCAGTTCGTCGAGATCAGAGCGCCGCACCTGCCAGGCCGAAGGCATTGATTTGTCCCAGGCGTCGGCGAATTCAATGTAGCTGCAGTGCGCGTGTTCGGGCGAAACAAACTCGATGCCCCATTTGGGCATGCCGATGCGGTCAACCTGGTCGCGCACCCCCAGGCGTTCGAAAAGCTCGACATTGGCGGGGAGCAGCGACTCACCGATGTGGAACCGCGGGTGATGCGCTTTTTCGAGCAGCACCACGTCACGCCCCTGGGCAGCCAGCAAGGCTGCAATGGTGGAGCCGGCCGGGCCGCCGCCCACAATAAGGACGTCGCAGGTGGCGGTAGAAGCAGAAGTGGGGATTTCGTTCATGGCAGGCATTGGCTATGGGTTCGCGCAACGGTATGTCAGGCACGCCGCTGCAATTGTGAAAGACTGCGCGCAGGGTAACACCGCTCGCGCCGCGCGTTCAACTTTGCCTCTTTTGAAATTGTATGGTTCAGTTTCTTCCGTCACCCAACGGTATGCGCCGGACTGCGACCGGGAAACCCGTAAATCCCCGCCCGGCCGCAGCTTCTGCGAACATAGCCGTATTTGGGGTTTTCATGACTACAGGTTTGGGCCCATCAGGGCCGACTCGGCTGGCGGCCTGCCTTTTGGCAGCGGGTCTCGGTTTTACCGGCATGGCGCGTGCGCAGTCGTCCTGCTCCAGCGACGGCCAGGGCCGGCCGGTGATGCTGCTCGAACGTTTTATCAACGCCAACTGCGACACCTGCTGGGCCGACCCGGCCACCCCGCAAGCCGCGGCCGGCCAGGTCGCATTGGACTGGGTAGTTCCTGGCGACAAGGGCAGCGACGCGCCGCTCTCCGCCGTCGCCGCACGCGAAGGATGGCAACGGCTGGAGGCGCTGCGCCAGGCCGTGCCCGCGCAGAGCCTGGCCAACACCTCGCCCATCAAAGCCATCAAGGGCGCCACCCTGCGTGTGGCGCATGGCCTGCCGCTGAGCGGTTATCTGGGCGCCTCCATCGAGCTCAAGCCCGTCCCCGCGGCCGCGAAGGGCCGGCAATGGACAGCCTGGCTGGCGCTGGTCGAAACCTTGCCGGCCGGCACCGAGGGCTCCCCGGTCGAGCGGAATTTGATTCGAAACGTGCTCCAGACCAATTGGAACGGGCGCAAGCAGCTATCAAAAACAGAGCAAAACCGGTTCTTTGATGCACGCTCCATGAGCATTGCGGAGGGCGCCAACCCGGACCGGATGCGCGTGGTGGGCTGGGTGGAAAACGAAAAAGGCCTGGTGGTGGCCGCGGCGCAGTCGCGCTGCGTGCCTTAAAAATATTTCGCGCCATTTAACCCCTTTGTGTTGCGCGCGCCGTTTCACGGTGCATCGCCAACAACAAAAGGGGTTTTCATGCCAAACGGTTTTCACGGCTTCACGGGATTCACCCGGCTGACCGCCATCCGCATCCTTCGGGCCACCGCCGTACTCTGCTTCAGCGTTCAGGCACTGGCGCTCAGCCCGATGCCGCAACCCGTCTCCAATGGCAAATTCGCGCCGCCGCCCGACTGGCGGCCGCCGGTCATCGCCGTGAACCATGCGGGCCAGCCCATCCAGCTGCGGGCCGTTTCCATCGAAGTCGACCTCTTCGGCGACCAGGCCCGCACCAGCGTTGAGCTGCGCCTTTTCAACCCCAACCCCCGCGTGCTCGAAGGCGAGCTGCAGTTCCCGCTGCAGGAGGGCCAGGTCGTGACCGGCTTCGCGCTGGATATCAACGGCCAATTGCGCGACGCAGTGCCTGTGCCCAAGGCCAAAGGGCAGGAGATCTTTGAAGACATACGCCGGCGGCGCGTAGACCCGGGCCTGCTGGAAGCCGCCGCCGGCAACCAGTACAAGCTGCGCGTTTATCCCATCCCGGCCCAGGGGGAGCGCCGCGTGCTCATCACATTCAACGAGACCCTGCCGCGCCAGCGTGATGCGGGTGTACTGAGGGTGCCGCTGGTGTTCGCGTCAAGCGTGGGCCAGTTGCAGGTGAAGGTGCGCGCCCACGGCGCCGCCCACCGGGACGTGGAACTGCTGCAGGCGCCCGCCGGCACCGAGCTGAACGCCAGCGCTACCGGCGCGGAACTGGCCCTGCAAAAAACGCACTGGCAAGCGCCCCAGGGCCCTGCGGGTTGGCTTCAGCTGGCGCTGCGCCGTACGGGCAAGCCGCAGGTCATGGTGGGCGAAACCGGCGGCAAGCCGTTCTTTGCCGGGCAGCTCGACGTGCGCGATGAGCCGGTGAAGCGGCCTGCCCCGGCCCACATCGCACTGGTGTGGGACGCATCGGCTTCGGCCGCCGCGCAGGCCCGGGTGCTGCCGGTGCTGGAGGCCTACTTCCGCAAGCTGGGCAAGCCCGTCAAGCTCAGCCTGCTCGTGGTGCGTAACAAGGCCGAGGCTGTGCGCAGCTTCACCGTCACGCCGGGCCACTTCGGTGAACTGGCCGATGCATTGCGCGCAGAGCCCTTCGACGGCTCCAGCAATTTTGACGACCTGCCCATTCCCGCCGACGTGGACACCACACTGATGGTGACGGACGGTCTGATGACGGACGGCAAAAAACTCATTCGCTACACCCACACGGCACCGGTGATGGTGATCAATGGCGCAGCCTCCGCCGACATGGCGCGGCTGGCCAGGCTGGCCGACCGCACCGGCGGAGCGCTGGTCGATGCCGCGCTGCAATCGCCCGACGAGGGCGCGCAAGCCATGCTGATGCACGGCTGGCGTATTGAGCGGCTGGACAGCCTGTCCGCACGGCAACTGGTGACGCCGACAACACGAATCAGCCAGGGCCGCGTCTCGGTGGCAGGCGAGTTGCTGGACAGCACCGCCCGTATCGACATCACCTTGGCGCACCCGGATGGCCGCAAGCGCACACTGGCGCTGCAGGTCAGCGCCAAGCCGGTCAGCGGCCACTGGCCGGGCCAGCAGTGGGCCCAATGGCGTAGCGCCGAGCTGGCTGAAAATGCCGGCCTGCACAGCGCGGAACTTCAGCGCATCGCCGCGGTGCATGGCGTCGTGGGGCTCAACAGCTCGCTGATCGTGCTGGAGCTGGCCACCGACTATGCCCGCTACAACCTCCCTGCCCCGCCAGAGCTGGCGGATGAAGTGGCGCGGCTGGGCCAACAGCAACTCGCACAGGCTACGCAGACACGGCAGGCGCACATCGAGGCCATGGTGAGGCAGTTTGACGAGAAGCAGCGCTGGTGGGGCAGGGACTTTCCAAAGGAAGCGCCCAAACATGCGGAGCCCAAGGCCGAGAAGCACATCAGCCAGGGCGGCCTGGGCAGTCTGGCCGGCACAGCGCGCTCACGCGAGCAAGCCCAAGGCGCACCCGCAGCACCACTTTCCTTCGCCCCTGCTGCCCCTGCCGCTGCAGCCCCCGCAGCCGCACCCGCCGTGATGGCCGAAGCACGCTCCGACGTCATGGACAAACGCAGCGCCAAGGCGGTTACGGCAGCGCCCGTAGCCACCATCGCGCTGCAGGCCTGGGTGCCCGACGCGCCTTACATGAAGCGCCTGCAGAATGCCGGCAAGGACGAGCTCTACCGCGTCTACCTGGACGAGCGCACCGCCTACTTGAGCAGCAGCTCTTTCTACATGGATGCAGCGGGCGTGTTCTTTGACCGCGGCCTGCCCGAACTGGGGCTGCGCGTGCTCTCCAATCTGGCAGAAATGAACCTGGAGAACCGCCAGCTGCTGCGCCTTTACGCCTACCGCCTGGTGCAGGCGCGTCGCAACGACCTGGCCGTGCCGGTGTTCGAACGCATCAGCGAACTGGCGCCCAACGAGCCGCAGTCCTGGCGCGACCTGGGCCTGGCGCTGGCTGAGAGCGGCCAGCCGCAACGCGCCGTCAACGCCTTGTGGGAAGTGGTGTCGCAGCCCTGGAACGGCCGCTTCGCCGGCATCAACATGATTGCGCTGGCCGAACTCAACGCGATTGCCGCCCAACCTGCCGCCAGCGGCCAGCCGGCGCTGGACATGAGCCTTGTGGACACGCGCCTGCGCCGCAACCTGCCGCTGGCCTTGCGTGTGGTGATGGCCTGGGACAGCGACGACACCGACATCGACATGTGGGTGAGCGACCCGAACGGCGAAAGGGCCAGCTATGCCAACCGGCTGACCCATCAGGGCGGCGCGATGAGCCCCGACGCCAGGGGCGGCTACGGGCCGGAGGAGTTTTCGCTAAAGACCGCCAAAACCGGCAAGTACGGCATAGAGGCGCAGTTCTACGGCCACCGCCAGCAGGTGCTGTCGGCCGGCACCACGGTGATGGTGCGTGTTACCACCGGGTTCGGCACGCCCCAGGCACACGATGAATGGACGACCTTGCGGCTGGCGCGCGGCCAGGAAACCGTGCGCGTCGCCGAGGTCGAAGTGCGCTGAAGCTTGGCGCCTCAAGCCCGGGTTATCAAGATGCCACTATGCATATAAAGGCTATACCGCTTTGCGGGGTAGCGCTGGCGTGAGAGGCGCATAGAATCAATCACCGGGCCCAAGCAATTGCGCCCGGTTTTTGTTTCAGCCTTGTCTTCTCATCAAGCGCCTGCAAAACAAAACCGGTCCAGTCCAAGCGCCTTCTGTTCTTCAACAGTTTTTCAAAAGGCTTGGGAATCATGGAAATCTTCGACTACGACAACATCCTGCTACTGCCGCGCAAATGCCGCGTGGAAAGCCGCTCGGAATGCGACGCCAGCGCCACGCTGGGCGGGCGCAGCTTTCGCATCCCGGTGGTGCCGGCCAACATGAAAACCGTCATCAATGAGGATATCTGCGCCTGGATGGCGAAAAACGGCTACTTCTACGTGATGCACCGCTTCGACCTGGACAACGTCCAGTTCGTCAAAGACATGAAAGCCCGCCGCGCCTACGCCTCGATCTCCCTGGGCGTGAAGAAGCCCGACTACGACACGGTGGACCGCCTGGCCGCCGAGGGCCTGGTGCCCGACTACATCACCATCGACATTGCACACGGCCATGCCGACACGGTGCAGAAGATGATCGCCTACCTCAAGCAGAAGCTGCCGGCGTCCTTCGTGATCGCCGGCAACGTGGGCACGCCCGAGGCGGTGATCGACCTGGAAAACTGGGGCGCCGACGCGACCAAGGTTGGCATCGGCCCCGGCAAGGTTTGCATCACCAAAATGAAAACCGGCTTCGGCACAGGCGGCTGGCAGCTGTCGGCGCTCAAGTGGTGTGCCCGCGTGGCGACCAAGCCCATCATTGCCGACGGCGGCATTCGCGAACACGGCGACATCGCCAAGTCGGTGCGCTTTGGCGCGACCATGGTGATGATCGGCTCCATGCTGGCGGGCCTGGAAGAAAGCCCGGGCAAGACCGTCGAGGTGGACGGCAAGCTCTTCAAGGAATACTACGGCAGCGCCTCGGACTTCAACAAGGGCGAGTACAAGCACGTGGAAGGCAAGCGCATCCTGGAGCCGGTCAAGGGCACGCTGGCCGATACCTTGCGCGAGATGGAAGAAGACATCCAGAGCTCCATCAGCTATGCCGGCGGCACGAAGCTGCTGGACATCCGCAAGGTCAACTATGTGACCCTGGGCGGCGACAACGCCGGGGAACACCTGCTGATGTAGGCCGGTGGTAACAAATGGTAGCAAGGCCGGCTCCGGCGACAATAGGCCTTGTTCCTGAAGAGACTCACTCCCCTTGCCCACCGCAGCCATTGAAGTACGCCGGCCCTATTCCGGCGAAGAAGAAAACGCCCTCATGGACGCCGTCCAGGAGGCGTTGACCTCTGCGCTGAAGGTGCCGCTCTGGACGACCTCCATCCGGCTGGTGGTCCATGAGCCGCAGCGCTTTCGTGCGCCGCCCGACAAAGGCGACCGCTACACGCTGGTGACGATCGACTGCTTCGTCGGGCGATCCCTGGAAACCAAACGCGCCCTGTACCAGGCCATCGTGCAAAAGCTCGCGCTGTGCGGCATTCCCGCAGACCACGTGAAAGTGCTGCTGCGTGAGGCGTCACGCGAAAACTGGGCGATACGGGGCGGCCTGCCGGCGTCCGACGTGGTGCTGGAGTACGACGTCGATATCTAGGCTGGTTAGCTAGCGCCTGCTACCCGCCAGCAGCTGCAATGCAAGCTGATGCAGCCGGTTGGACGGCTCCGTTACCGCCTCCAGGATGCTGAAATGGTTGCGCCCCAGATGGGACTCGCAGACCGGCACCACCCCGGCGCCCCAGGCCTGCTGGATCAACACGTTCTGGCGCAGGAACTCCGCGCTTTCGTCGGCACCTGCCACGCTGTACAAGGTACCGCGGCCCGGCGCCGGCAGCAGGGCCGGGCTGGCCTTGAGCACCTGTTCAGGCGTGAGTTTCAGCGAATCCTTCAGGAAAGGCGTGTGGCGCATGGGTTCAAGGTCGTACAGGCCTGAAATCGACAGGGCATTTTTCAAAAGGTCTGCCGGCAGGTCACGGGCATAGGCCTGCCAGTCGCACGCCATCAGCATGGCCGCCAGGTGCCCACCGGCTGAATGGCCCACCACCGTGATGCGGGATGGGTCCCCGCCGTAACGGGCAATGTGGCGCCAGGTCCAGGCCAGCGCCGCCACCATCTGCATCGTGATCTGGGGAATGGTCACCGCGGGGCACAGCGCATAGTTCGGCACCACGACGCAAGCGCCCGTCTGCGTAAAGGCCGGCGCCACAAAGGAATGGTCGGCCTTGTCGAGAGACCGCCAGTAGCCGCCGTGGATGAACACCAGCACCGGCGCACCGGCCTGGCCGTGGGTGCCACCATGGGTGGCGAAATCACCCGCCGCAAACACGTCGAGCATTTCACCCGCATGGTTGCCATAAGGAATATCGATCTGGCAGGGCACGCGCTTGCGAATGGCCTGCGAGCTCTCAGCCCAGCGCGTGAAATACACCCCGTGGTCCGGCACCAAAGCCCGGTTGTTGTACATGCGGTCAAGCCAGGCGGGATCGGGCTGGGTCATTGTTCTTCTCCTGAAAGTGTCAAAACGGCTTCAACGGGTGCCATCTTGGCACAGCCCGGCCACCCGCAGCCCTTTACGGGTAAACCCGAAATTTCAGTCTCCAGATAGCAGTGTATTCTGTATACAGAGTATGAATATGCCGCAACAACTGATCAAAATCGAATCCACTCCCGACCTGGTTGACCAGGTCTACCGCAGCCTGCTGGACGCCATCAGCGAAGGTTCGCTGGCGCCGGGTGCGCGCATCATGCAGGAAGACATTGCCGAGCAACTCGCGGTGTCGCGACAACCGGTGCTGCAGGCTTTGCGCCTTCTGAAGAAAGACGGCTTTGTGCTGGACGCCCCGGGGCGCGGCGTGCTGGTGGCGCCACTGGACGTGGCCTGGCTGGTGCAGATCTACCAGGTGCGCAGCGCACTCGATGCGCTGGCCGCCCGGCTGGCCGCGCAAGGCCGCTGCCGGCTCGACCCGCAACTGATCAGCCAGGGCCGCAAGGCCGCGCGGGGCGGCGACGTCAAGGCCATGATGGCGGCCGACGCGCAATTTCACGCGGCCATTTACGCCGCCTCGGGCAACCCGCTGATCGCCCAGAGCGCGCAGCTGCACTGGCACCACATCCGCCGCGCCATGGGTGCTGTGCTGCAGGTATCGACCATGCGCGAATCGATCTGGGATGAGCACGAAGCCATTGCCGAGGCCATCGCGGCCGGTGATGAAACCCGGGCCGAAACACTGATCCGCGAGCATGGCGAGGAAGCGGGCCACAACCTCGCCAACCTGCTGTCCAGCGCACTCGGCCAAACCGGCGCTTGTGCGGCGCCCTGAACACCCGACAACACGCAACAGGAGATATGCGATGAAACTGACCCCGGAGCAACTTGCGCAATTCGATCGCGACGGCTACCTGTTTTTCCCCGGCCTCTTCACGCCCGAAGAAACCCGGGTACTGAACGACGCCGTGCCCGAGCTCTACAGCCGGCGCGAAGACTACAACGTGCGTGAAAAGGGCAAGGACGCTGTTCGTACCAACTTCGCCGCGCACATGTACAGCGAACCTTTTGCCCGGCTCGCGCGGCACCCGCGCATGATCGAGCCGGTGGAAGACCTGCTGGGCGAAAAGCTCTACATGCACCAGTTCAAGATCAACGGCAAGATGGCTTTTGAGGGCGATGTCTGGCAATGGCACCAGGACTACGGCACCTGGCTCAACGACGACATGATGCCGACCGAGCGCGCGATGAACGTGGCCATCTTCATGGACGATGTCACCGAGCACAATGGCCCGCTGATGTTCATCCCCGGCAGCCACAAAAAGGGCGTGGTCAATGCGAAGCATGACCTCACCACCACCAGCTACCCGCTCTGGACGGTGGACAACGACCTGATCCGCCAGCTGGTGCAGCGCGCCGGCGGCAAAGGCACTTACGACGCGGCTGGCCGCCACGTCGGAGGCGGCATCGTCAGCCCCAAGGGCCCGGCCGGCTCGATGATTTTGTTCCACTCCTGCCTGGTGCACGCCTCGGGCAGCAACCTCTCGCCTTTCAACCGGGTGAGCGTGTACCTGAGCCTGTGCGCGGTGAGCAACCACATCCGCCGCCACAAACGCCCCGAATACATCGCGCACCGCGACTTCACGCCGATTGAATGCCTGCCCGACGACTGCCTGCTCAAAGACTACCCGGTGGACTTGCCGTGGAAAGACGGTGTGCCGGCGAGTGCGCTGCAAACATCGATGGAAGAAATCGCGCCCGAACGCAAGGCGGCTTGAGTTCATGAACCTTTACACCAAACTCCAGCAACGCGCGGCCGAAGGCAAACCGGTGCGCATCGGCCTCGTAGGCGCCGGCAAATTCGGCTCCATGTATCTGGCGCAAGTTCCGCGGACACCGGGCGTGCACCTGGTGGCGATTGCCGATCTGTCGCCTGCCGCTGCGCGCGCCAACCTTGCCCGTGTAGGGTGGAATCCGGCTGTAACGCAAGCTGAATCTGCGCAAGAAGCTATCAAAACAGGAGCAACCTGGATCACCGACGACTGGCGGGCGGTGGTCACGCATCCGCAGATCGACATTATTGTGGAATGCACCGGCAACCCGATTGCGGCGGTAGAGCATTGCCTGAAAGCCTTTGAACACGGCAAGCATGTGGTCAACGTGACGGTGGAAGCCGACGCTTTCTGCGGCCCGCTGCTGGCGCGCAAGGCAGCTGAGGCCGGCGTGGTGTATTCACTGGCCTTTGGCGACCAGCCGGCACTCATTTGCGACCTGGTGGACTGGGCGCGCACCTGCGGCTTCCCGGTGGTGGCGGCAGGACGCGGCCACAAATGGCTGCCGCATTTTTGCGAATCAACACCCGAGACAGTGTGGGGCCACTACGGCCTCACGCCCGAGCAGGCCGAGCGCGGCGGGCTCAACCCGAAGATGTTCAACAGCTTTCTCGACGGCTCCAAGCCGTCCATCGAATCGACCGCCGTGGCCAACGCCACGGGCCTCACGGTGCCGAGCAACGGCCTGCTCTATCCGCCGGCCAGCGTTGAAGACATTCCGTACGTCACGCGGCCCATCAGCGAAGGCGGCGTGCTTGAGCGCAAGGGCATGGTCGAAGTGATCTCGTCGCTGGAAGCCAACGGCCGCAAGATTCCCTACGACATCCGCATGGGCGTCTGGGTCACCGTGGAGGCCGAGACCGACTACATCAAGAACTGTTTTGAGGAATACAACGCCCACACCGACCCGAGCGGGCGCTACTTCACCCTGTACAAACGCTGGCACCTGATCGGGCTGGAAGTCGGCGTGTCGGTCGCCAGCGTGGCGCTGCGCGGTGAACCCACCGGTGTGGCAACCTGCTGGAACGCCGACGTGGTGGCCACCGCCAAACGCGACCTGAAACCCGGCGACATGCTGGACGGCGAAGGCGGCTACACCGTGTGGGGCAAGCTGCTGCCGGCCGATACTTCCATGAAGATGGGCGGGCTGCCTCTGGGCCTGGCGCATCACGTGAAGGTCCTGCGCGCGGTCAAAAAGGGGCAGAGCCTGAGCTGGGCCGATGTGGCGATGGACACATCGACCCACGCGTGGAAAGTGCGCCAGGAGATGGAAAGCATGTTTGCGCCGGCGATGAAAAAAGCCGCCTAGAAAGCTGCCTGACAGCCTTCTTCCTGCCGGTTCCTTCATGATGGCTCAAAGCCATTCTGAGGACACGAATTGACCATCACCAGCGACATGCCCCTGCCCCGCATCGCGCTTTTGGGTACGGGCATCATGGGCTTGCCCATGGCCAGGCGCCTGTGCGAGGCGGGCTACACACTGCAGGCATGGAACCGCACGCCGGGCAAGGCCGACTCGCTGGCGGCGCTAGGCGCTACGCAACACACGCAAGCCGGTGCCGCGGTGGCCGCTGCCGACATCGTCATCAGCATGCTCGAAAGCGGCCCGGTCGTTGAAGACGTGCTGTTCACGCAGGGCGTGGCCGCCGCGATGAACCCGGGCGCGCTCTTTTTAGACATGGCGTCCATCCAGCCGCGCGAAGCGCGCGACCATGCGGCGCGTCTGGGCGCATTGGGCATCGCCCACGTGGATGCGCCGGTTTCAGGCGGCCCGGGCGGCGCGCAAAGCGGCACGCTGGCCATCATGGCCGGTGGCAAGGCGGAAGATTTCGCGCGAGCCCTGCCTGTACTCAAGCACCTTGGCCACGCCGTGCATGTGGGCCCGCACGGCAGCGGCCAGCTCACCAAGCTGGCCAACCAGATGATTGTGGGCATCACCATAGGCGCGGTGGCCGAGGCGCTGCTGTTCACCGCGCGCGGCGGGGCCGACATGGCGAAAGTCAAGGAAGCGATTACCGGCGGCTTTGCCGACAGCCGCGTGCTGCAACTGCACGGCCAGCGCATGCTGGAGCGCGACTTCGCGCCGCGCGCCCGCATGGACATCCAGCTCAAGGACATGCGCAATGCGCTGGCCACCGCACAGGAGATCGGCTTTGAAGCACCGGTCACGGCACTCTTTGAACGGCTCTATGCCGAAGGTGTTGAAAACGGCCTGACCGATCTCGATCAGTCGGCGCTTTTTGTCGAGCTGGCCAGCCGCAATGGCATGAGCTGACTTGTGCTGCCCATGCAGGCATGCAGGCATGCAGGCAACCAGCCTTTCTTCATAAAATTGGCCTGCAAGCCAATTCCAACCAGCGCAAGCAGCTATTAAATTCATAGCAATCAGCACGATATGAGCCGGTCACACCCATGAAAAATGCCGCTGCAAATTGCTCTGCAGCGGCATTTTTCTGAAGGCGGCCACCAAGGACCGTCTTTTAACGTTCAGTCACGCGCTGGCTTGGAAAACTTGCCGGCCTTCTTGGCAGCGTCGCGGGGCACAAACACCTTGCCAGCTGGCTTAGCAAAGCCGCCTGGCTTGCGATTGGCAAAGTCAGGGCGCGGTGCAAAGCCTTCGTTGCGGGCGCCGAAATTGCGGTCTTCACGCGGCGCGAAACCGGTGTTGTTGCCGCCACCAAAACCACGGTCATCCTGGCGGCGCGGGCCGCGGTCATTGAAACCGGAACGATCGCCATAGCCACCTTGTGGTCCGGGCGCGCGGCCCTGGAAGGGAGCGCGGTCGTCACGGTCATTGTGACGGGGAGCACCGCCGCCGAAACCACCGCCAGCACCACCACCAAAGCCGCCTGCCGGCTTGCGGCCGGCATAGCCGCCGCGATCACCACCACCGAAGCTGCGGCCACCGCGGTCGCCGCGGTCACCACCGAAGTTGCCGCGTGGGCGGTCGGAGGTCGGGGCAAAACGCTGCTGTGGCTCGAGTCCGGCGATCACGCTGGGCTTGAGGTTCTGCTGCATGTAGTGCTCGATGTCCTGGATCTTGCGGCGATCGCGGAATTCGGCAATCGTGATCGCCTGGCCTTCGCGCCCGGCACGGCCGGTACGGCCAATGCGGTGCACATAGTCTTCAGCTTTCATCGGCAGGCCGTAGTTGATCACGTGGGTGATCGACGGAACGTCCAGGCCGCGGGCAGCCACGTCGGTCGCGACCAAAATCTGGACGCGGCCATCGCGGAAAGCCATCAGGCGGCGGTTGCGCAGGCCCTGGCCCAGCGCGCCATGCAGCGCCACGGCGCTGAAACCTTCCTGCACCAGGTCATTGGCCAGGCCGTCACATTCAACCTGGGTGCAGGCAAACACGATCGACTGGTTCATGGTGGTATCGCGCAGCGAATGGTCCAGCAGCTTGCGCTTGTGGGTCATGTTGTCGGCCCACAGCAGAGACTGGGTGATCGACGCATGTTTTTCGTGCGGCGAGTCGATCTCGACGCGCTGCGGCTGGCGCATGACGCGCGTGGCCAATTGCATGATGCGCGGCGCAAACGTGGCGCTGAACATCATGGTCTGCTTGCGTTCGATCGTGAGCTGGTTGACTTCGGTCAGGTCATCGGCAAAGCCGAGGTCCAGCATGCGGTCGGCTTCATCGACGACCAGGAACTGCACCTGATCCAGCTTGATCTGCATGCTGCGCTGCAGGTCGAGCAGACGGCCAGGGGTGGCCACCACGAGGTCGGCATTTTGCAGCTTGGCAATTTGCAGCTGGTAAGGAATGCCGCCCACCACGTTGGCAATGCGCAGGCCGCGGCAATGGCGAACCAGGTCGATCGCGTCGGCGCAAACCTGTTGGGCCAATTCACGCGTCGGGCACAAAATCAGCGCGCCGGGGGTGGCGGCCTTGAAGTTGCGTGGGCTGGTCGGGTCCTTGCGCTTGGGTTTTTTCAGGGGTGCTTCGCCGCGGGCGACGGCTTCGGCGCTCAGGCGTTCAAATTCGGAGCGCTCAAAACGCTCGGCTTCTTCCTGCTGTTTCAGCAGGGTGTGCAGCACGGGCAGCAAAAAGGCTGCGGTCTTGCCGCTACCGGTCTGGCTGGAAACCAGCAGGTCGGTGAACTTGGCTTTGGGGTCGCTCTTGGCGTCGTGGTCCAGGGCCTGCATGGCCTTGGGGATGGTGGCCATCTGCACGGACGTCGGCTGGGTAAAACCCATGTCAGCGACAGCTTGCAGGAGTTCCTTGGCCAGGCCCAGCTTCACGAAACCATTAGGTTCGGCTGCTACGGCTTCCAGGGAGGTGGGAGCCATCGAAGGCTCGTCCGAAGAAAAGTCCGGAATCACGTGGATCACGGCTTCAGCGGTGGTATCAATATTTGTGTCGGGCAAAACGTCGCCACGAGCCTCAAAAGAGTCAGTCATGTTTTTTCTCACTAATCACCTGTGCGCAACGCTTTTGGCGAAGGAACAGGAAACTTCACCCCCGCGATGCGGAGGATTCGTTCATGGTTAATAAAACATCAACCATCAAACGAATATGCGGTTCAGGCAGCAGAAATGTGCCCGAAGCGGTGACTCCGTTATTGGAGTCAAAAGTGTGAGGTAGATGTACAAATGCAGGGCACCCAGTGCACTGCAAGCCCACGATTATAGCGTGCTTTACGGGTTTCTACCAGTCCCCTGCTCAACCGTGGGCATTGCGGCTTCCTGCCGCAAGCCTGTAGCGTGCGCACTCGCTATCATTTCAATAGCTGCCGGCGCTCGTCCCGTCTGGTCAAGACCCCGAAATGGCTTACGCAGAATTCACTTCAGGAAGTGTTGCCGATAGTGCTCAAGTTCGTCAATCGACTCATGCACATCGGCCAGGGCGGTATGGCTCTGGCGCTTTTTGAAGGCGCTGTAGACCTCGGGACTCCAGCGTTTGGCCAGCTCCTTGAAGGTACTGACATCCACGTTGCGGTAATGCAGGAAGGCTTCCAGCTTAGGCATGTACTTGACCAGGAAGCGCCTGTCCTGGCTGATCGTGTTGCCGCACAGCGGCGAAACACCCTTGGGAACGTACCGGGCCAAAAAAGCCAGAATCTGCGCTTCGGCATCTGCCTCGTCCACGGTGCTGGCCTTGACCTTGTCGATCAGGCCGCTGCGCCCGTGGGTGCCCTTGTTCCAGTTGTCCATCTGGTCCAGCAACTCGTCGGTCTGGTGGATCGCCAGAACCGGGCCTTCAATGCGCGGCGTGAGTTGCGGGCCCGTGACGATGACGGCGATCTCGATCAGGCGTTCTTTTTCCGGGTCGAGGCCGGTCATTTCGCAGTCCAGCCAGACGAGGTTCTGGTCTGATTTTTTAAGTAGGGGTTCAGTTTCAGGCATCTTGCGATTCTCGCTGATCGCCTAAACTGCCAGCCATGACCGACTATTCGCTTGTTTTCACCGGGGTGTTTTCTGCCTTTCTGGTGCTGGGGCTGCTCACGAAGTTCTATCTGGCTTCGCGGCAGATCCGCCATGTGGCACGGAACCGGAACGCGGTGCCCGCCGCTTTCGCGGCCACCATTTCGCTGCAGGCGCACCAGAAGGCAGCCGACTACACCATCGCCAAGGCACGCTTCGGCATGCTGGAGATGGCTTTCGCCGCCGCCGTGCTGCTGGGCTGGACACTGCTGGGCGGCATCGACGCGCTGAACCAGGCGATAGCCGGTTCGGGCCTGGCCGCCTGGGGCGCGCTGGTGCCGCAGCTGGCCCTGCTGGCCGCTTTTGGCCTCATCAGCGGTTTGCTCGACCTGCCCTTCACCCTGTACAGCACCTTCCGCATTGAAGAGCGTTTCGGCTTTAACAAGATGACCTTGAAACTCTGGCTGGCCGACCTGGTGAAGTCGACGGTGGTCGGCATCGTCATCGGCCTGCCCATCGTGGCGCTCATCCTGTGGCTGATGGGCAGCGCGGGAAGCCTCTGGTGGCTGTGGGCCTGGGGTGCCTGGATGGGCTTTAACCTGCTGGTGCTGGTGCTCTACCCCACCGTCGTCGCACCGATGTTCAACAAGTTCAAACCGCTCGAGGACGAAACACTGAAGGCGCGCGTGACGGCCCTGATGCAGCGCTGCGGCTTTGCGGCGAAAGGTCTGTTCGTAATGGACGGCAGCAAACGCTCGGCCCACGCCAATGCCTATTTCACCGGCTTCGGCGCGGCCAAGCGCGTGGTGTTTTACGACACCCTGCTCAAGCAGCTCAACCCCGGTGAAGTGGACGCCGTGCTCGCGCATGAGCTGGGCCATTTCAAGCACAAGCACATCATCAAACGCATCGTCTCGATGTTTGCCATGAGCCTGGCCGGTTTTGCCTTGCTGGGCTGGTTGTCGTCGCAGGTGTGGTTCTACACGGGCCTGGGCGTGCGGCCCAACCTCACCGGCGCCAACGACGCGCTGGCGCTGCTGCTCTTTTTGCTGGTGGTGCCGCTCTTCAGTTTCTTCATTTCGCCGGTGTTTGCGCAGTTCTCGCGCAAACACGAGTTCGAGGCCGACGCCTACGCCGTGGCCCAGACCGACGGCAAGGACTTGCAAAGCGCGCTGCTCAAGCTCTACCAGGACAACGCCAGTACCTTGACGCCCGACCCGGTGTTTGTGAAGTTTTACTATTCGCATCCGCCTGCCTCCGAACGGCTGGGCCGCATGACTCCTTCCGTTGAAAGCACCGCGACATGAGCAACCCGATTCACCAAAACCGCCGCGCCCTGAGCGCCACGGAAATCGTCACCCAGCTGAGCAAGCTCAATGGCGAGCAGCCCCTGGGCTGGCGCCTGATCGACGGTTCGCTGGAAAAAACCTACAGCTTCAAAAACTACTACGAGACCATCGCCTTCGTCAACGCACTGGCCTTCATTGCGAATGCCGAAGACCACCACCCCGACCTGGCCGTGAGCTACGGCAAATGCACCGTGCGTTTCAACACGCACGACGTCGAGGGTGTCTCTGTCAGTGATTTTTTCTGCGCGTCGAAGGTTGACGCCTTGCTGGCTTGAGCAAACCGGCGCGCCCAGCCGCCGCTCCCGTCGCGGGCACGCGGCCCGGGCTGGTGGTGGCGGGCTTTGGCCGGCACGTGCTGGTGGAGACCGATACCGGTGAACGCGTGATCTGCCACCCGCGCGGCAAGAAAAGCCAGGCCGTGGTGGGAGACCGCATTCGCTGGCTGCCTTCCGAAGACGAAGGCACCATCGAGAAAATCGAAGAGCGCCGCAACCTGTTTTACCGGCAGGATGAGATGCGCACCAAATCCTTCGCGGCCAACCTCGACCAGGTGCTGATCCTCATCGCAGCCGAGCCCGAGTTCTCGGAAAGCCAGCTGACCCGCGCGCTGATTGCTGCTGAAGCCGAGGGCATCACCCCCATCATCGCCCTGAACAAAAGCGACCTTGCCGAGCCTTTCGGGCGCGCCTGGGCCAAGCTGGCGCCCTACCGGGCCATGGGCTACAGAATGCTTTCTCTGGCCATCAAGCCCAAAACAGCGACAAGCGAGCCGGCCGATGCCCCGCACCCGGAGCTGCAGGAACTGACGGATTTGCTGCGAGACAAGAAGACGCTGGTGCTGGGACCTTCAGGCGCCGGTAAAAGCAGCCTGACCAATCTTCTTGTGCCCGACGCGCGGGTGCTGACGGCGGAAATATCACAGGCCCTGAATTCAGGCAAACACACCACCACCAGTACCACGCTGTACTGGGTGAATACCGGGACGGACGGCCAGAGGACCACCGCGCTGATCGACTCGCCGGGCTTCCAGGAGTTCGGACTGCACCACATTGACCCAGTGCAGCTGGCCAACTACATGCCCGACCTCAAGGCGCACGCACAGGACTGCAAGTTCTACAACTGCACGCACCTGCATGAGCCGGGTTGTGGCGTGATTTCAGAGGTCAAATCGGGCCCCAGCCCAGACGGAATCAGCGCGAGCCGCTATCGTTTGTATAGCGAGTTGTTCGCCGAACTGTCGCAACCCCGCTATTGAGGGGAATTGACGGGCAGCGCCCCGGCCAGGCAATAGCGTCAGGCTTTGAGCAGCTCGCGACAGGCCTGCACCAGCGCCTCACATTGCGCCGGGGTGCCCACGCTGATGCGCAAATGCTGGTCGATACGCGGCTGCCTGAAATGGCGCACCAGGATGCTTTTTTCGCGCAAGCCGGCCGCGAAGGCCGCTGCGTCATGGCCAGGATGACGAGCCAGCAGGAAGTTGGCCTGCGAAGGCAGGACCTCAAAGCCCATGCCTTGCAGCTGCCGGCTTAGCAGATCGCGACTCTGGATAACGGCCGCGCAGGTCGCTTCAAAATAAGCCCGGTCCTCGTAAGCCGCCACGGCGCCGGCGATGGCCAGGCGGTCCAGCGGATAGGAATTGAAGCTGTCTTTCACGCGCTCAAGGGCTTCGATCAGGTGGCGCTGGCCGGCGGCAAAACCAACGCGCAACCCGGCCAGCGAGCGCGATTTGGACAGCGTGTGCACCACCAGCAGGTTGGGGTATCGCGCAATCAGTCCGATGGCGGTTTCGCCGCCGAAATCCACATAGGCCTCGTCTACCAGTACAACCCGCTCGGGCTGTTGCTGCAACAGTTGCTCGATCTGCGCCAGCGGCAGGCCGGTACCGGTGGGCGCATTCGGGTTGGCAATCACCACGCCCGCGCATGGCGCTGTGTAATCCGCCACATGGATGCGCAGGGACGCATCCAGCGGCACGAGCCCGGCCTCAATGCCATAGAGCCCGCAGTACACCTTGTAAAAGCTGTAGCTGACATCCGGCATCAACAGGGGCTGGCCGTGGCGGAAAAATGCGCAGAAAGCGTGCGCCAGCACTTCATCCGAACCATTGCCGGCAAACACCTGGCCCGCGTCTATGCCGTGGTAGCCGGCAATCGCCCGCCTGAGTGCATTGGCCTGCGGGTCGGGATAAAGCTGCAGGCCGTTTTGCGCCGCGGCCGTGATGGCGGCAACGACACGGGGCGATGGCGGGTAGGGGTTCTCGTTGGTGTTGAGCTTGACCAGGTCCGCAACGCCGGGCTGCTCCCCCGGCACATACGGCACGAGATCGCGCACCGCAGGGCTCCAGAAGGATTGCCCGAAGGGCAAGGCGGAAGGCGTGCTACCGCTCATCCGAGCAGGCGTGCCAGGGTCAGCAGCGCCAGCAAGACCATCCACAGCACCACGGAACGCCACACCAGCCCCACGATGCTTCGCAGGTGCGCCACTTCGGGCTCCCGGCCAGGCGTGGCTTCTGTGGCGATGCCGTCTTCCGCGTCCAGGCCACCCGCCTGGAAACTTTGCGAGGTGTCCGCTGAAAACGTGGTCTTGAGCGCTTCGCCGCCCAGGCGCACGTTCACGGCACCGGACGTGGCAGCCAGGATGATCCCGTCGTTGCGGTTTTCAGAGGCCGAAGGTGTGCCAACCGGAAACCGGTGCGTGTAGTTGCGCCAGGCATCAATGGCGTCTTCAAAACTGCCGACCACCGCGAAACCCAGCGAGGTGACACGGGCGGGCACAAAATCAATCACGCCCCAGGCTCGGCTTGCGGCGAGCTGCAGCGCCGTGCTGGCGCCCTCGCCTGCCGCGGCGGCGGTCCTTCTTTTATAGGCCCAGTAGCGTGAAACGAACTCGCTCATGCGGTAGAGCACAGCGCCCGCAGGCCCCAGCCCCAGCGCGGCGAGCACCGAAAACCAGCCCAGCACGCCGAACACATGGCGGTGCGCGGCCAGCACCGAATATTCAATCACGTGGCGGACGATTTCGCTGCGCGGAAGCTCGCTCGCATCGACCTGGCGCCACTGCGCCAGCAATTCGCGCGCCGTCGTTTCGTCGCCGTCATCCAGCGCGTCGCGTATGTCCGTGAAGTAGTGGCTGAATTGCCGGAAGCCCAGCGTGACATAGAGGATTGCCACGTTCCAGGCAAAAGCCAGCACGGGATTGATGGTCCACAGCAGCCAGTGAATCAGGAAGGTGACCAGCGCCGGCACCAGCACGGCGACCGTCCATGCGATCCAGCCATGGTGCGGTTTGCCGGCATCCAGGCTGCGGTTGGTCCAGCGGGCCCAGCCCCGAAATCCCGCATGAATCCAGTTGCCGCGGGCCAGCGGACGGGCCTGTTCGATGATGAGTGCAAACAAAACGGCAAAAAAGCTCATGAGGAATCATAACTTGGCCCCCACGGTCGCTCACTTCGTGTAGCTCCCTGCCCCCCGAGGGGGCCGCTGCGCCTGCGGTCTGGCGAAGCCAGTCCCGCGGCCCCTGCTGGGTTGAAGATTCAGGGCGTTTGCAGTGAAGGTATTTCACCAGAGGGGGCCGAGGGTCCGGCTTTGCCGGCCCCAGGCGCCGCCCCCTGGAAGGGGGGAACAGGCTACACGCAGTGAGCCTGGACGGGGGTGGGCCTATGCGCTCAGAAAACGATAGAGATTACGCAGCATGCCAGCCGTCGCGCCCCAGATATAGCGCTCCCTGGCCTCGTTGCCATCACCTTCCATGGAGGGGTCGGAGTACGGCATGGAAAGCCATTGGCGTAGGGCGCCGTCGAATTCCATCTCGTGGCGGCGATGATTGGCCGGGTTCATCAGGTAGCCCAGCGGCACCTCGAAGACATCTGCGACTTCACCGGGGTTGGGCTGCAGCACGAAGCCGGGCTTCACCAGCGCCACGACCGGCGTGATGATGAAAGCGGTGCCGGTGACGTAGGTAGGCAAGGTGCCCAGCACCTCCACATGGTCGCGCGGCAAGCCGACCTCCTCGTGCGCTTCCCGCAGCGCGGTGTCCACTGCATCGCGGTCGGTTTCGTCCGTGCGGCCGCCGGGCAAGGCGACCTGGCCTGAGTGCGTGGACAGGTTGGTGGTCCGCTCCGTTAGCAGCAGTGTCAGCTCGTCCCGCATGACCAGCGGAATCAGCACGGCAGCCAGTGCAGGCGTGCGGTCGGTGAACTTCTTTTCAACGCTGTGTTCGGGAGTCCAGACGGGCGGATGCCGAAAACGCTGGCGCAGCGCTTCCGGTAAAAGATGCGCCGAAGGGACACCCGCCAGATGGTCATCAATGCCCAGCACCGGGATGCTGCGCGGGTCAAACTTCGGCAGGGGCCGGGTGTTGTTCATGGGGTGAGAGGTTAGCAGGCAAAAAAAAGCCGCTCGACAGAGCGGCTTTTCAGGGCGGAGGTGCTTTTAGGCAGCCTTGGCGCCCAGCTTTTCCTTGATACGTGCGGATTTGCCGCTGCGGCTACGCAGGTAGTACAGCTTGGCACGACGCACATCACCACGGCGCTTGACTTCAATCTTCGCGATCAGCGGGCTGTAAACCTGGAACGTACGTTCCACGCCTTCGCCGTTGGAGATCTTGCGAACGATGAAGCTGGAATTGAGGCCGCGATTGCGCTTGGCAATCACCACACCTTCAAAAGCCTGCACACGTTTACGCGTACCTTCAACCACATTGACGCTGACGATCACGGTGTCGCCGGGAGCGTAAACGGGGATGGTCTTGTTCAAGCGGGCAATTTCTTCCTGCTCAAGGGTCTGGATCAGATTCATGGTTTATTCCATCTAACTTCTTCGCTCATACACGCGCTACGCTAAAGACCGCAAATCCATGGATTCACCCGAAGATGATTCAGATGGTTGCAGTGGCCGCCAGAGGATCGAAAAGCTTTTGATTATAGCAAGTCACTGCTTTTTCAAGCGTCTTTGTCCGGGTTTTCGACCAAATCGGCCAGAAAAGCCTCGTCACTTTCGCTCAAATTCCCACTCTGCCGTGCCATTTGCACCAATTCCGGGCGTTGGCGCTGCGTCAGCGCCAGGCGTTGTTCGCGCCGCCACCGCTCGATGTGGGCGTGGTTTCCCGACATCAGGGTGGTCGGAACAGGCTGGCCGCGCCAGCTTTCGGGCCGCGTGTAATGGGGGCAATCCAGCAAGCCGTCGAGTGCAGGATTAAAGCTGTCCAGCTGGTGGCTGCCCTCGTCATTGAGCACGCCGGGCTGGAGCCGGGCCACCGCATCCAGCAAGGCCATGGCGGCAATTTCCCCGCCCGACAACACAAAATCGCCCAGGCTGATCTGCAAGTCAACATGCGCCAGGATGAAGCGCTGGTCCAGCCCTTCGTAGCGGCCGCAGATCAACACCGCACCGGCGCTGGCCGACCAGCCTTCAACGCCGGCATGGTCCAAAGCCTTGCCCACGGGAGAAAAAAGCACCGTGGGAACCTTGGGCGCACCACTCGCAACACGGTCAGCCTGGATTTTTTCAAGGCACAGCGCCAGCGGCTCAGCCATCATCACCATGCCGGGGCCGCCGCCGAAAGGGCGGTCGTCCACGCGGCGGTAGTTGCCGTCGGCAAAGTCCCGCGGGTTCCAGAGCTTCACCTCAACAAGGCCTGATTCGTAGGCGCGGCGGGTCACCCCACTGACCAGGAAAGGCGCAAAAAGCTCGGGAAAAAGTGTGATGATGTCGAAGCGCATGGGGCTATTGTGTGCGAGCCCGGCGCTTCGGGGCAACAACCCCTTTGGGCTACAAAAATCAGTAGTCCGGCTGCCAGTCAACCGTGATGCATTTGCCGGCGATATCCACCGTGTCGACATACACGGAGACAAACGGAATCATGCGTTCGGCGGTCACGCTCGAGCCGTCTTCCTGCTGGGCGGTGTACTCCACACACAAAACCGAATGCGGGCCGGTGGCCATCAGGTCACGCACCAAGCCCAATGGCACCCCTTCACGATTGACCACGTTCAGGCCGATCAGATCGACCCAGTAGTACTCGTCCTTGGAGGCCGCAGGAAAGCTGCTGCGGGGCAGGAAGATACGCGCGCCACGCAAGGACTCGGCCGCATTGCGGTCATCAAGGCCCAAAAACTTGGCGACAACGGTATCGGAATGGACTTTGGCCTCGTCGACGCTGAGCGTGACGGTGCCGGAGAACACGGTAAACCCCGGGCGGAATTTGGCGTCAGGCGCCTGCAAAAACCAGGATTTGGCCGCGAAAAGTGCTTCTGGATCGGTGCTGTGCGGCAGGATTTTCACCCAGCCCTTGACGCCCCAGGCATCCAGGATGCGCCCGACTTCGATGGCGTCGTGCGGAAGGCTTGAGGGTGTCAAGCCTGCCGACGATTGAAGGCCGGACTGCATCAATCTCTAAAACAGACCGAGTTCTTCAGGCCGTTTTGACAGCAGCCGTAGCACCTTGCTTGACCAGGCGCAGAACGGTAGGAGACGGCTGGGCGCCCACACCGATCCAGTGGGTCAGGCGGTCTTGCGCAATGCGCAGGCCTTCTTCGCCACCTTTGGCAATCGGGTTGTAAAAACCGATGCGTTCGATGAAACGGCCGTCGCGGCGAACGCGTTTGTCAGCCACGACAATATTGAAAAAAGGACGGTGCTTGGAACCGCCGCGTGCAAGTCGAATGACGACCATGATTTATCCTTCGGGTGGTGGGGCTTACCGGTAAGGTAGATACCCCAATGTTCTGCAGCGCTTGAGACACACGACATGGCCACCCGGCCAGCGAATTGCTGCAAAGCCTGAGATTATAGCCTGCCGAACGGTTTTTGCCCAAATTCGCCCCTCCCCCGCTCCTGAAGCCTCCCCGCAGACCCTTTCTCCCGCCTCCGAAACACCACTGACATGCCCCTCATCCGCCCCAGCCGCGAAGAAGACATTTCCGCCATCACGGCCATTTACGGCCACCACGTCCTGCACAGCACAGGCACCTTCGAAACCGAGCCGCCCAGCGTGGCCGACATGACAGCCCGCCGGGCCGATGTGCTGTCCAAGGGCCTTCCGTATCTGGTCGCCGAGCAGGACGGCAAGATTACGGGCTTTGCCTACGGCAACTGGTTCAAGCCGCGCCCGGCCTACCGGTTCTCGGTGGAAGACTCGATCTACCTGGCGCCTGAACTGCACCGCAAGGGCCTGGGCCGTGCGTTGCTGGCCGAGTTGCTGGCACGGCTTGAAGCGGTGGGCGTACGCAAGGCCATGGCCGTGATCGGTGATTCGGCCAACGCTGGTTCGGTGGGCGTGCACCGCTCGCTCGGCTTCACCGAAGTCGGCACCATTGCATCATGCGGCTGGAAGTTCGGCGCCTGGCGCGACATCGTGATCATGGAAAAGACCCTGGGCGCTGGCGACACGCAGCCGCCGGTGAATGCACCCGCCGCATAATCGCCGCATGCAAGCAACTGCCTCCACAGCCCCTAAAGCGCCCAAAAACAAAACCCTCGCCGCCTGGCTCGCCTTTATTGGCGGCCAGCTCGGCGTGCACCGTCTTTACCTGTTCGGCCTGGGCGACGTCTGGGCCTGGCTGCACCCCATCGCAGCGGCGCTGGGCTGGTGGGGTGTCGAGCGCGTACGGCTTTATGGGCAGGATGACCACCTCGCCTGGGTGCTGATTCCGCTGCTGGGCTTTACGCTGGCCGGCACGGCATTGACCGCCATTTACTACGGCCTGATGCCGACGGAAAAATGGAATGCGCTGCACAACACGGGCACGCCGGCCACCCAGGCGGGCAACACCAACTGGCTGACCATAGGCGCGGTGGTGTTTGCGCTGCTGTTCGGCACTATCTCACTGATGTCCAGCATCGTCTTCAGCTTTCAGCGCTACTTCGAGTACCAGGTTGAAGAGGCCAAGAAGATATCTCAATAGGGCTCGGACATCAAACAGGCTCGGCGCTCTTGATCAAAAAACTTGCAGGCTGACCCAGTAGGCTATCGCGGCCACGAAGGCCGAGGCGGGAATGGTGAAAATCCAGGCCCAGACGATGTTGCCGGCCACGCCCCAGCGCACGGCTGAAGCGCGCTGCGTGGAGCCTACGCCCACGATGGCGCCGGTGATGGTGTGCGTGGTGGAAACGGGAATCCCCAGCCCGGTCGCCAGGAACAGCGTCAGCGCGCCGCCGGTCTCGGCGCAGAAGCCGCCCACGGGCTTGAGCTTGGTGATTTTCTGGCCCATGGTTTTCACGATGCGCCAGCCGCCGAACATGGTGCCAAAGCCGATGGCGATGTAGCAGACGATGACCACCCAGATCGGCAGGTGTTCCGTGGTCGCCATCATCCAGACCGGCAAACCCTGCACGTTGCTGGTGGTCGCGGCGATCAGCAACAGCCAGATGATGCCGGCGGTCTTTTGCGCGTCGTTGCCGCCGTGCCCCAGGCTGTAAGCGCCTGCGGACACCAGCTGAAGCCGGCGAAACCACCGGTCGGCCTTCGATGGAGTCGTCCTGCGACACACCCAGGCCACCGCCACCATCATCAGCGAGCCGAGCAAGAACCCGAGCAAGGGCGAGACAAAGATAAAAGCCACGACCTTGAACACACCCGACGCGATCAGCGCGCTGGCACCGGCCTTGGCAATCACAGCCCCCACGATACCGCCGATCAGCGCATGCGAAGAGCTACTGGGAATGCCGTAGAACCAGGTCACGATGTTCCAGGTAATGGCGCCCATCAGCGCGCCGAACACCACATGCGTGTCCACCACGCCCGGCATCACGATGCCCTTGCCGATGGTGGCCGCCACGCTCAGGTGGAAGATGAAATACGCCAGGAAGTTGAAGAAAGCGGCGAACAGCACCGCCTGCCCCGGCTTGAGCACGCCCGTCGACACCACCGTGGCGATCGAGTTGGCCGCGTCATGAAAGCCGTTCATGAAGTCGAACGCAATGGCCAGGAAGACCAGCAGGAACACCACCCACAGGGCGGCCTGTACGGTTTGCATATTTATACCAATGAGGTAGCTAGGGAAACGAACGCGCCGGGACGCAGGGCAGTGCCACCCCAAGCAAGGCCAGCCCCCTCGGGGGGTAGCGAACTACGCGAAGCGAGGAGCGTGGGGGCCGCCATCTTCAGGAGTTCTCGAGGACGATGCCCTCGATCAGGTTGGCCACGTCCTCACACTTGTCGGTGATGGTCTCCAGCAGTTCGTACACCGCCTTGAGCTTGATCACTTCCCGTACATCGGGCTCTTCGCGGAACAGCCGGCTCATGGCCGAGCGCATGACGCGGTCGGCGTCGGACTCGAGCTTGTCGATTTCCTCGCAGGTTTTCAGGGCCGCTTCAGCCGTCGCGGCATCGCTGACTTTTTCGATCAGCGCCACGGCGTCCTGCAGGCGTTCGCAGCATTTGACGCTCAGGTCGGTCAGCCGCACGATGTCGTCGGTCATGTGGCGCACGTCGTACAGCGCCATGGTTTCGGCCGAATCCTGGATCAGGTCGGCCACGTCGTCCATGGTGTTGATCAGCTTGTGGATCTGCTCGCGGTCGATAGGCGTGATGAAAGTCTTGTGCAGCGCCCGGTTGACTTCATGCGTGATGCGGTCGGCAGCGCGCTCGGCGTGGTCGACTTCGCGGTTGAAAGCTTCGCGCTTTTGCACGTCAGCGTAGTTCGCGACCAGGTTCGAAAACGCGTGGGCGGCCTCGACGATGCGTTCGGCATGCTGGTTGAACATCTCGAAAAAATTGCCTTCGCGCGGCAGCAATTTGCCAAACAGCATGTCAGTTCCTCAGGGAGTAAGTCAAAAATATGACGTTTTTGTAACAGCTAGAAGTTTAACCGTCTGGCCGTCCCTTCCCCAAACCAGCTCGAGCCGCGGAACCGGCCTTGCCGGGCCGCAGGCGGGCGGCCCCCTCGGGGGGCAGGGAGCTACACGAAGTGAGCGACCGTGGGGGCCTTATGAGCTTCGGAAGATGAAATACACCGCGCCAACCATGCACAGGGCTGCCCACAGGTAGTCGAGTTTGAGTGGCTCGTTCAGGTAGAACACCGCAAAGGGCACGAACACACTCAGCGTGATCACCTCCTGCATGATCTTGAGCTGCCCGACACTGAACTGGGTAAAGCCGATGCGGTTGCCTGGCACCTGCAGCAGGTATTCAAACAGTGCGATGCCCCAGCTGATCAGCGCTGCGATGTACCAGGGCGAGGTGGCCAGGTTTTTCAGGTGCCCGTACCAGGCAAAGGTCATGAACACGTTGGACAGCAGCAGCAGGCCGATGGTTTGCGCCGATACCGGCAGGGACTGTAGGAACTGCATCAAGGGCTCCGTGAAAGAGATTTAGACAAACCGCCCGACCAGCAGCAGCACAACGGTCAGCGTCACCAGGGCCAGCGCGGTAGACACCACGACACTGGCGGTGATCAGGTCTTCCGCGACCTTGTAGCGCTGGGAAAACAAAAATACATTGGCGCCAATGGGCAAGGCCGAAGCCACCACCATGACGGCCATCGGCACGCCGCCCACACCCAGCAGGCGGCACAGGCCAAACACCAGTAGCGGGTGCAACAGATTTTTCACCCCGGCCAAAGCCAGCGCCTGGCGCCAATGCTCACCCACGCGGGTGTTGGCCAGCGTCACGCCCACCAGCACCAGCGCCAGCGGGCCGAAAGCATTGGCCAGCAGTTCGAGTGGCTTGTCAACCACCGCGGGAATCGTGAGACCCGTCTGTGCAAACAGCAGGCCGGCAATGATGGGCAGCGGCACCGGATGCAACAGCGCGTTCTTCACGGCCATCAGCACGGTTGCCACGGGATGCCGCGGCGCGGCCGTGACTTCGTCGCGCATACCCAGCTTCTGTTCGTGCGCCACCGCCAGCTCCAGCACCACCGTGGCGCTGGTCAGCAACACCAGTGAATGCACTGAAACCAAAGTAAAGAGCGTCACCAGCCCTTCGGGCCCGTACATCAGCCCGATCAGCGCGATGCCGATCATGACGGTGTTGGAGAAGGTGTTGGCCAGTGCCAGCACGGCGGCACGGCGGTTAAAGCCCTGCAGCAGCAAGGTGCCGCCAAACAGGATGATCACGGCCAGAAAGTAGGCCAGCACTGGTTTGAAGTCCAGCTGCTCAACACGCACCTTGCTCATGGTGCGAAACAGCAGCGCCGGCGTGAGCAGCAGGAAGACCAGGTTTGAAAGGTCTTTTATCGCTCCGGGCCTTATCCACTGTGCGCGACCAGCTATGAAACCTGTAGCAATCAACAACACGACGGGAAGCAGGGACACGAAGACAAGCTGGTTCATTGCGCAATCTTAGCGTGCGGGTTGCCAGGCCGTCGCGATGCCGTCTCCGTATCTTGCGGGGGCGTCCCCGCTTGAAAAGCGTCAGCCACGGCAGTTTTGTGTGCGGCTCTTACCTGACGCTGGTGGCATCCGTGATGCGGTAGTAAAGGCCATAGGAGTCGTCATTGAGGACCAGGAAGCGCCCCTCCACCACCACCGGCTCCATGCTGTATTTCACCGGCGTTTTGGTTTTGACTTCGACCATGCTCTCGGGCCCGCCGGGCAGGCAGAAGGCGCAGGTCAGAGGCACCGACGACAGCAAAAAGTGCTTCTGCTTTTCGCCCGGGTCCAAGGGCATCATGAAGCCCTGGATGCGCTGGGTTTTCTGGTTCAGCGCCATCTGGTCGAGGGTGAAGACCGGCAGGATCCGGTTTTTCTCGTTTTTGGTTTTCACCGCCGTCAGCACCGACCAGGGCACAACGTCCGTGCGGGCCGCCAGCGGTGGGAACGGGCTGTTGGCGCCATGCACGCCCGCACCCTGCCCGACCGGTATGTCAAACGCCGGCCCTGCAGCGGCAGGCTTGCCGCCATTCGCCATCGGTGAAGACAGCGTTTGCGCCGAAAGGCCCGCCGCAGCCAGCAGCATGCTGCAGGCCAATGCCCACTTCAATCCGTTAAGGCCTGGTGTGCGAGGGTGAAAAGAAGCGGTCATGCAGTACTCCAGAAAATCCAGCAAAAAGGTGAGGCCAATTCAGGGGCGCCCCGGTGGCGTCAGTGGACGTCTCAATGAACGTGTTTCATCCCGCAGTATTTGCCGACGGCCAGGCCTTTGCAAGCGGCCTGCAGCTCTTTTTCACAAACTTCGTCTTTCTTGCCCGATTCCAGGCATTTGGCGGCGTTTTCATGGGCGGCGGCCATGGCGCGGTGACGCTGGATGTCTTCCCTGGTTTCCTTGTCGTTGTGCTGCGCGTGGGCCAGCGAAAACGTGGCGCTCAGGGCCACCGCCGCAAACGCCGCGGCAACAGGAGACAGGGTGAGGAATTTTTTGATGGTGTAGAGGTTTGTCATAAGAAGGTTACCTGGATTGGAGAAGTTCAAACACACTGACGCGGTAAGCTTCCCAGGCGGGCAGCAACGCAGACGCGAGCGCCACACCCAGAGCCAGTACCGGCACACTGACCAGCTCGACCGGCCATGACAGCGCACCGATCAGGACAGATTTTTCAAGTTGCAGCGCCCAGGCCAGCAGCGCCGTCAGGCCCTGCCCCGCCAGCACACCCAGCACGGTGGCTAGCAGCGCCAGCCACAGCGCTTCGCACAGCAGCAGGCCGGCCACGCGGGCCGGCGGCGCGCCCAACATGCGCAGCAGCGCCAGGTCGGCCCGGCGCTCGCGCACGGCACCCCACAGCGCAATGAAAACACTCAGGCCCGCCGTCAGCAGCAACACGCCGGCCAGCGCCCGCAGCACGTCGGTGCCCACACCCACCATGCTGAGCAGGCGCGTGATTTCCAGCGCCGGCGCAGCGGCCTGCATCTCGGTGCTGCTGTTGATGTAGCGGGGAAAAGTCACGGCCGCCAGCGGCGTCTTGTACTGGATCAGCGCCAGCGTGATTTCGCGTTCTTCTTCCAGCACCTTGCGGTCGTCGTCGTCCAGCGCCGTGTCGGTTTCATGCACCTGCCAGACGGACTCGGTGGCTGTCAGCACCAGGCGGTCCAGCACCGTGTGGCTGCCGGCCAGGACGCCCGACACCACATAAGGACTCAGCTTGTGCTCTTCACCGCCGCCGCCCAGGCCGTGCGTGCCGGTAAAGCTGGCGCCCACCTTGAGGCCGGTCTGCTGCGCCACCTGCGCGCCAATGACGGCCTGCATCGGCTTGGACCACAGCGCGCCCTGCGCCAGCTGCGCGTCGTAGTGGTGGATGTAGTCGGGCGTGGTGCCCACAATGCGAAAGCCGCGAAAGCTGTCACCCAGGCTGATGGGAATGACCTTGGCCACCTGCGGATGCTTTTCCAGTTCCTTCACCGCCGCCAGCGGGACATTGCCCGTCGGCACGTCAAGGTGGAACACGCCCGACAAGATCAACTGCATCGGGCTGCCCTTGGCGCCCACCACCACGTCGATGCCGGCCACGTCACGGTCAAACGCCTGGCTGATCTGGTGGCTGACGAGCAGCAGAAAAGTGATGGAAGCCAGCCCCAGAGTGAGCAGCAGCAAATTCAGCGCTGCAGCCAGGGGCCGCGACCATAAATAGCGCCATGAAAACACCACGGTTTTGAATGCTATCGTTTTCATAGCTGCTTGCGCACGACCAATAAGGACTGCAGGCCTTTTTTATCCTTAAAAAAGGCCTGGACACGCGCATCGTGCGTGGCAATCACCAGCGTGGCGCCCTGCTGCTGCGCCGCGCTTTGCAACAAGGCCAGCGACGCCCCGGCCGCGTCGTCGTCCAGGCTGGCGGTGGGTTCATCGGCCAGAATCACGCGCGGCTTGAGCAACACCGCGCGCGCCAGCGCCACACGTTGCGCCTGCCCGCCTGATAGTTGAGACGGCTTGCGCTGCGCGAGTGCCTGCACATCCAGCGCGACCAGCGCTTCGGCAATTCGGCCTTCATCATCCGGCTGGCCGGCGGCCCACTGCGCCATGGCTAGGTTGCCGTGCACCGTGAGCGCCGTGCTCAGGTGCAGTTTCTGCGGCAAAAAACCAATGGTTTTAGCCCGCCACGCGTCACCGGCACGCCCGCCCAGCGTCTTGATGGACTGGCCGGCCACCGTGATGTCGCCCTCACTGGGCGCCAGCAAACCTGCCGCCAGCGCCAGCCAGGTGGATTTGCCCGAGCCCGACGCACCGCGCAGCAGCAGCACACCGCCCTGCGCGACGTCCACGTCCGCGAAGCGCAGCTCGGGGCCATTGGTATAGCGATAGGCCAGTTGGCGGGTGCTGATCATGCAGAAGCCGTGCCGGTAGCGCAGTCGGCGCACACGCCCCGCACGGCAAAGTCCATGCTCATGCCCTGGTAGCCCAGCGCCTTCAATGCTTCCAGCGCGGTCTGCGCGGCGCGCTCCAGGTCTTTGGTGCTGGCCTTGAGCGCACCCGAACGTTTGCCCGACAACGCGCCCGACAAGGGGCTGTCGCGGTGACAGCTCTGGCATTCAAAGTGGGGAATCGCATGCACGCTGCTCGGCATGGCCTGGTAGCGCCGCACGCGGTTGGCGTCCACGCGGCACAGCAGCAAGCCCACCTGCGTGAGCCGGTCGATCAGCCGGTACAGCGTGACGCGGTCCAGTGTCACGCCTTCGCCGGCATCATCGTCGCTGCCCAGCGCGGCCTGCAGTTGCGCGTGCGTGTAGCTGGTGTCCGGGTGGGCCAGCAGCCAGCCCAGCACCAGGCGCGCAGCGCTGGTGCGGCGCAGGCCGTGGGCCGACAACAGCACATTAATCGGGTCCGCGTCGGCGGTGACGCCGGGCTCGGTTTTGGAACGCCTGACAGGTTTGACGGATGCCATGGGATGAAGCCGTTCGGAAAGATTTGGCAAAAGGGAGCGCGGTGTATTTTCACCATGCGCACGCATAACGCAACAATGTTGCATTAAACTATAAAGCAATTCAGTTGCATTATTACCGCAACCGAGTGGCTTTTGATGACTTCCCGGCCCGCCTGTTTGTAAAGACGACTTCCCTTGCCAGCTTCGCCCCCTCCCTTCCCCCCACAGCCTCCGCGCCGCCGCAGCATCCTCGCCTGGCCGGCCTGGCGCCGGGTGCTCGCGGTATTGCCAGCCGTGGCGCTGCTCTGGATAGCGGTCGCCTGGGCTTCGGCGGAAATAGCGCCATGGTGAGCGCCATGGTCACGCTGGACAACCTCACCGTCAGCTACCGGCAACACCCGGCACTGCACCACGTCAGCGGTCACTTCGCGGCGGGTTCGCTGACCGCGGTGGTTGGCCCCAACGGCGCCGGCAAAAGCACGCTGTGCAAAAGCATCATGGGTTTGCTGCCCCGTTCGGGCGGACAGGTCACCACGGCAACGCCGCGCGCGCGCACTGCCTACCTGCCGCAACAGGCTGAGCTGGACCGCGGCTTTCCGATGGACGTGTGCGACGCCGTGCTGCTCGGCTGCTGGCCTTCGCAGGGCGCGTGGGGCGGCGTCAGTGAGGCGCAGTGGGCGGCCGTCGGCGCGGCCTTGCGCACCGTTGGCCTGGAAGGTTTTGAAGCGCGGCCCATTGGCACGCTTTCCAGCGGGCAGTTCCAGCGCGTGCTGTTTGCCCGCTTGCTGGTACAAGACGCCCGCCTGATCCTGCTGGACGAACCCTTTAACGCGATAGACAGCAAGACCACCGCCGCGCTGCTGGCATTGATTCGCCAGTGGTATGCCCAGGGGCGCACCGTGATTGCCGTGCTGCATGACGACGCCCAGGTACGGGCGCATTTTCCGCAAACACTGCTGCTGGCGCGCGAAGCCGTCGCCTGGGGCCCCACCGCACAGGTCATGACCGAAGGCAACCTGGCACGCGCCCGCGCGATGGCCGAGGCTTGGGACGAAAGCGCCGAAGCCTGCCGCATCGACGACAAGGCAGTAGCCACACCAGTGGCATTGCACGAGCCCTTGCTGCACAAGGCTGCGGCGTGATGGAAGCCGCGCTGCATGCCCTTCACGGTGCCTGGGCCGTTCTGTTTGCGCCGTTCGCCGACTACGCCTTCATGCGCCGCGCGCTGGTGGCCACGCTGGCGCTCTCGCTCAGCGCCGCGCCGCTGGGCGTTTTCCTGACCTTGCGGCGCATGAGCCTGCTGGGTGACGCACTCAGCCACGCCATATTGCCCGGTGTCGCCATCGGGTTCATGCTGTGCGGCCTGTCTCTCACGGCCATGGCAGCAGGCGGCGTGCTGGCCGGCATGCTGGTGGCAGCGCTGGCCGGTTTCATCAGCCGCGCCACCGCGCTGAAAGAAGACGCCAGCCTGGCCGCGGTTTACCTGGTGGCGCTGGCGCTGGGCGTGACGCTCATTTCCGGCCACGGCACGCAGCTTGACCTGCTGCACATCCTGTTCGGCAGCGCGCTGGGCGTCGACACGCCGGGCCTGCTGCTGGTGGCCGGCGTAGCCAGCATCAGCCTGGTCGCGCTGGCTGCCGCTTACAGGGGCCTGGTGCTGGAGAGTTTTGACCCGGTATTCCTGAACGCAACGGGCCGCAGCGCCTCTTTCAAGTGGGCGTGGCAGCAGGGCTTTTTGATGCTGGTCGTCATCAACCTCGTGGCCGGCTTCCAGACCCTGGGCACGCTGATGGCCGTCGGCCTGATGATGCTGCCCGCGGTGTCGGCACGACTCTGGCATGACACCCTGCCCGCGCAGCTCGCCAACGCCGGCGCGCAGGCCATGGCGGCAGGTTATGCCGGGCTGCTGCTGTCTTACCACTTCGATACACCTTCGGGCCCGACCATCATCGGCTGTGCTGGCGCGCTGTACTTTGCCTCGCTGCTGCTGGCGCCCGGCGGCTGGCTGCCGCGCACATTCGCGCGCACGCACCGCGTCGCCTGAGCCTGCGCTTTTTTTCATTCCTCTTTCTCTACCAACCCGGAGCCCTTCCATGACTTCCATGAAACACCTGGTCCGCAAACTGCTGGCACCCCTGGCCGGGGCCGCGCTGCTGGCCGCCGCCACTGCCGGCATGGCCGCCGACAAAATCCCTGTGGTCGCCAGCTTCAGCATCCTCGGCGACCTCGTCCGTGTGGTCGGCGGTGACCGCGTCGCCGTCAACACGCTGGTCGGCCCCGATGAAGACGCGCATGTGTTTGAACCCAAACCCGCAGACGCCACAAACCTGTTGCAAAGCAAACTGCTGGTCAGCAACGGCCTGGGCTTTGAACCGTGGGCGCAAAAACTCGTCAAGTCCGCCGGCTACAAGGGCCAGGCGGTGGTCACTTCGCAAGGCGTGAAGGCGCGCACCATGCCGGGTGAAAAAGGAGGAAAAGAAACCGACCCGCACGCCTGGCAGGATCCAACCAACGTCGTGATCTATGTGCGCAATATCGCCGCAGCCCTCGCCCGGCTCGACCCTGCCGGTTCAGCCACTTACAAGAACAACAGCGAAGCCTACGTGAAAGAATTGCAGGCGCTGGACACCTGGGCCAAAGAACAGCTCAGCGCCGTGCCGCCCGCCAAACGCAAGGTCATCACCTCACACGACGCCTTCGGTTATTTCGGCGCGCACTACCAGGTCAGCTTCCTGGCACCGCAAGGAATCTCTACCGAAGCAGAACCTAGCGCAAAAGAAGTAGCCCAACTGATCCGGCAGATTCAGCGCGAAAAAATCAAGGCCGTATTTTTTGAAAACATGAGCAACCCGAAGCTGCTCGCCCAGCTGAGCAAGGACGCCGGTGTGACGCCCGGCCCCGCGCTGTATGTCGATGCCCTGTCAAAAGCCGGTGGCCCGGCCGACAGCTATCTCAAGCTGATGCGGCACAACGTGACACAGCTGGTGGCGGGGATCAGGCAGAACTGAGTTGGAATCAACCGGCATCGTGGAGCGGCCCGTTGGCCACGCTGGCCTCCGGGCAAAGCTGTGAAGCGCTCAGCTGCGATAGGGTTGATTACTTCGGGGCGCATCCGGCAACTGTTCATCCAGCGACTGGCGGTAACGGATACAGCCGCGAAAGAACTGCGGCCAGTCAGGTACGACGGGCACAGGGTCGGTCTTCTCCGGCAGTAGCGCCCACAGTGCCGGGTGGTGCCAGCAAAGCTCATGGCCGGTGCTGTCGCGGTGCTCGCGAATACCCTGTCGGAGCTTTTTGACTTCCACAATCAGTTGCTCACGTGACAAGCCGTCAAGATCAGTATCCATGTTGCCTCCGTATTGACATTGGGGATGCGCAAGGTCAGGGAAACGCCGCAATCATAAGCAGGAAGCCTCTTCGCAAAATATGCCCATTGGCAACAAATGGCAACGCATCCGGATGCCTCACCGCCCCGCCAAACCACTGTATAACCAAGCCATCGACGCCACAAAACGCCACCACACCAGCGGGCATTACCCATGACCTCTCCCCAACACCCCACCCACCTGCGCAGCCACACCTTCCACGGCCTGGCGCCCGGCCCGCGCCTGCTCGTCACCGGCGCCGTACACGGCAACGAAACCTGCGGCACACGCGCCATCACGCAGCTGCTGGAAGAAATCGACAGCGGCCAGCTCGGCATCGAACGCGGCACCGTGACTTTTGTGCCCGTGACCAACCCGCTGGCCTACCGGCTCAAGCAGCGCATGGGTGAGCGCAACCTCAACCGCAACATGGCACCGAGCGCCATTCCGCAGGACTTTGAGGACCGCATTGCGAACGTGCTGTGCCCGCTGCTGGATGCGCATGATGTGTTGCTGGACCTGCACTCCTTTCACACCGGCGGCGCACCGTTTGTGATGATTGGCCCGCAGAACAACACCGGCGCGCTGGAGCCTTTTGACCATGCCGCGGAAGAAATGCAGCTGGCGCTGCACACCGGGCCGCACCGGATTGTGGAAGGCTGGCTGGAGACCTATGCACGGGGCGTGCAGCGGCGCGCGGCAACAGCCGCGGCCAGCAGCGGAGCCGCCCGCGCCCAGACGCTGGTGACGGACCCGAACTACGGCGTAGGCACGACCGAATACATGCGTTCACGCGGCGGCTACGGCGTGACGCTGGAATGCGGCCAGCATGACGACCCGCAAGCGGTGCAGGTGGCGCGGCATGCAATTTTGCAGACGCTGGGCTTGCTGGGGCTGATTGCGCAGAAGCCCGCGCCGGTGCCGATGGCGCGCGAGATCCTGCGGCTCGTTGACGTGGTGGACCGCGAGCATGCGGGCGACACCTTCACCCGCGAGTGGCGCAGCTTCGACGCCGTGAAAGCCGGCGATGCCATTGGCACGCGAAATGGCGGCGCACCTATTGCCGCGCCGGCAGACGGCTTTGTGGTGTTTCCGAATCCGCGGGGCGAAGTGGGCCAGGAATGGTTTTATTTTGCGCAGCGGCGGGTTTGAGGGCTCAAGTCAAACCGGAACACCAACAAGCCAGGTTGCGGCTGACTGCGGTTGGCCGGAAGTGACAGCATCGCTATCTATTTGATAGCTGCTTGCGCCCACCCTTATTGGCTTGATGCTCAAGTTGACTACCAAATCAGGGACTGCGGAGCGTCAAAACGGGCCAGAATCGCCTGTAGGAACGGAAAAAACGGTCTCAAGCGGCCTCGATCGCCCAAAAAAACACCATTTTTGGCATAAAAAGCGCCTGCGGCCCAGTGTTTATCTGTGCTTGATGCTATCTATTTGATAGCGCCATGAGGATACGCGCGCCCTCAGTCCTTCACGCGTGACGCAAAGGTCTTGCGGAATTTGTCGACCTTGGGGCCAACCACGAAAGCGCAGTAACCCTGGTTGGGGTTGTTCTCAAAATAGTCCTGGTGGTAGGACTCGGCGGGCCAGTAGTTTTCCAGCGGCAGCACCTCGGTGACGATGGGTTTGCCGAAGGTCTTGTCCTGGCTGACCTGGCGGATGAAGTCGTCGATCTCCGCCTTCTGCTCGGGCGTTGAGTAATAGATGCCGCTGCGGTATTGCGTGCCGGCGTCGTTGCCCTGGCGGTTCAGGCTGGTCGGGTCGTGGATGACGAAGAAAATTTCGAGGATCTCGCGCAGCGTGATGTCGGCCGGGTCGTAGGTGAGCTTGACAACTTCGTTGCTGCCGGTGCGGCCCGTGCAGACTTCTTCGTAGCTGGGCCGTGCGGCCTGGCCGTTGCTGTAGCCCGATTCCACGTCGGTGACGCCGCGCACCTTGACGTACACCGCCTCGGTGCACCAGAAGCAGCCGCCGCCGAGCGTGATGGTTTGGGGGGAAGAAGGCATGGAAATCTCCGCTGAAATCCGTTGGTCGTACGGGGAGCGGCAATCTTACGCCGGGGCCTGCAGGCCCGCGCAGAGGCCCACACATTGCCCCTGACGCGATGGGGAAAGCCCGTCCCGCTCAGTCGCGCCGGCGCGGGCCTTTGGTGACGTGCTGGGGGCCGATTGCACGGCGCATCAGCCGCAGCAGGGCCAGCGCCACAAGGCCGCCGGCCACGGCCAGGCCGAGCGAGCCCATGCTGAAGACCGTGTCGTTGGTGGCGCCCTTGCTGAGCAGGGCAGCCACGAAGTCGCCGCCGATGAAGGCACCGAACATGCCGACGCCGATACTTTCGAGGATGACGATTTTTTCGCGGGTGCCCGCGACCAGGCAGGCGGCCCCGCCGAGAAGGGCACCCACCACACACCAGATATACGGGTTGATGCCGTTCTCCTGAAGACTATGAACTGCCCCATGGTGACAGCTTTACGCCCCCAGCGGTGGACATACTTTTAGCAAGGCCATTCGCCAGGGCACCTGGGCGGGATGGAATCTTCATGCTTTCGCCGCCGGGGCGATTGCGCGCACCGCCGTCACAAACGCCGCCAGCGCCTGGTGGTCGCGTGCGGTTTTCCAGAGGCAATGCGTTTCATAAGGTGTGGTGGCTGCGTCCAGCGGCACAAAGGCGGCGCCCGCCATGGCTGACTGCCTGAGCGCCGCCGGCACCAGCGCAACACCCATGCCTTGCGACACCAGAGACACCACACTGAGCCAATGCCGCAGTTCGTAGCGGATCTCCGGGTAAAAACCGGCTTCCGTGCAGATCGCCAGGATGCGCTCGTGGTAATCAGGCGAAACCGCGCGCGACACGACGGCAAACGGCTCACCCTGCAATTGCCTCAGTGACACCGAACGCTTGCGCGCCAGGGCATGGCCGGCCGGCAGGCAACACACAAAAGCCTGGCTGGACACCAGCACCTGCGAAAGCTCGGGCGGCACGTGCGTGGTGTGCACAAACCCCAGGTCGAGCCGGTCATGCGCGAGCTCGACCAGCTGCTCGCTGGAGCTGAGCTCTTTCAGGGTCAGCCGCAGCAGGGGGTGGCCGGCCTGGAAGCGCTCCAGGATGCGGGGCAAGCCGCCGTAAAGCATGGTTCCTGAAAACCCGATGGCCAGGCTGCCGGCCATGCCCTGCCCCACGTCGCGTGCGTGGCCGGCGGCCAGCGCCGCCTGGTCGAGCAGCGCACGGGCGGACGGCACAAACGCCCGGCCGGCGGCCGTCAGTGCGACCTGCTTGCTGCTGCGCGTGAACAGCTTCGCGCCGACGGAGGCCTCCAGCTGCTGGATATTGAGCGACAGCGGCGGCTGGGAAATGGACAGCCGCCGGGCGGCGCGGCCGAAGTGCAGTTCTTCAGCCAGCACGAGGAAATACCGAAGGTGGCGAAATTCCATGAATATGTTTTTTATATCGTTGAATAGATATTTGATATTAGACAACTATTCATGCCTGCCCAACAATGGTGTGTGCCCTGGGCCCTGCACGGGCCCGCCCGGCCCGCATTGGCGGAATTTCCCGCGCCCCTACACTTGCTGATTCAAGCCCCCAAGGAGACAGACCGTGAAAACCCAATTCAACTGGCAAGACCCGTTTTTCTTTATGGAGCAGCTGAGCGAAGACGAGCGCGCCATTGCCGACGCCGCCCACGCTTTCTGCCAGGAAAAACTGCAGCCCCGCGTGCTGATGGCCGCACGCCACGAAAAATTCGACCGCGAAATCATGAACGAAGCCGGCGCCATGGGCTTCCTCGGCTCCACGATTGAAGGCTACGGCTGCGCCGGCCTCAATTACGTGAGCTACGGCCTGGTCGCGCGTGAAGTGGAACGCGTCGACAGCGGCTATCGCAGCGCCATCAGTGTGCAATCGTCGCTGGTCATGCACCCCATCAATGCCTACGGCAGCGAAGCACAAAAACAAAAATACCTGCCCAAGCTGGCCACCGGCGAATGGGTGGGCTGCTTCGGCCTGACCGAGCCCAACCACGGCTCCGACCCCGCCAGCATGCTGACGCGCGCCAAGCCTGTGGACGGCGGCTTCATCGTCAAGGGCGCCAAGATGTGGATCACCAACAGCCCGATCGCCGACGTGTTTATCGTCTGGGCCAAGCTGGAAGACCCGGACGGCAAGGTCGGCGGCCAGGAAAGCATCCGCGGCTTTGTGCTCGAAAAAGGCATGAAGGGCCTCTCCGCCCCGAAGATCGAAGGCAAGATGAGCTTGCGTGCCTCGATCACCGGCGAGATCGTGATGGACGACGTATTTGTGCCAGAAGCCAACCTGCTGCCCAACGTGAGTGGCCTCAAGGGCCCCTTCGGCTGCCTGAACAAGGCGCGCTACGGCATCGCCTGGGGTGCTCTGGGCGCTGCTGAAGATTGCTGGTTCCGCGCTCGCCAGTACACCATGGACCGCGTTCAGTTTGGCCGCCCGCTGGCGCAAAACCAGCTGATTCAAAAGAAGCTGGCCGACATGCAGACCGAGATCACGCTGGGCTTGCAGGGCTGCCTGCGCGTGGGCCGGCTGATGGACGAAGACAAGTCCGTGCCGGAAATGATTTCGCTGATCAAACGCAACAGCTGCGGCAAGGCGCTGGACATCGCCCGCCTGGCGCGCGACATGCACGGCGGCAACGGCATCCATGACGAATACCATGTGATCCGCCACATGATCAACCTCGAAACGGTGAACACCTACGAAGGCACGCATGACGTGCATGCACTGATCCTGGGCCGTGCCCAGACCGGCCTGCAAGCCTTCTATTGAGAGGCTTTCAGGGCTCCATCCCAATCAGAACAAGCGTAGGCAGCTATATTTTTCATAGCAAATAAATACAACGCATGGAATTCGGCGCGCTTAAGCCTTTGTTAACCGGCCTGGCGCTCCCGCCAGCCTTGCTGCTGTTGCTGGCCTTGCTCGGCCTGATGCTGGCCTGGCGCAATAAAAAGGCCGGGCTGGCGCTGGCAACCTTTTCGGTACTGCTGCTGGCGCTGCTCAGCTGCCACGGCGCGGCCGTCTGGCTGGCGCGCACCGTGCTGCCGCAGTTTGCCGCCATGCCGGTGGCCAGCCTCAAGGCCCACAAGATACAAGCGATCGTCGTGCTGGGCGGCGGCGTGCTGCCCGAGGCGGCTGAATACGGCAGCAGCCAGCCGGGCGCACACACGGCGGCGCGGTTGCGCTACGGTGTGTGGCTGGCACGGCAGTCGGGCTTGCCGCTGGCCTTTACCGGCGGCATGGGCTGGGCGGCCAGCAGCGCACAGACCGATTCCGAAGCCGTGGTGGCCGCACGCATGGTGCAGCAGGACTACGGCATGACGTTGCGCTGGAACGAAGCCCAGTCGCGCGATACGTGGGGCAATGCCCGCCTGCTGGCGCCGTTGCTGCAGCAAAGCGGCGTGCAACGCATCGCGCTGGTCACCGACGCCTGGCACATGCCGCGCGCCGTAGCGGCCTTTGAGCGCGCGGGCCTGATAGTGACGCCCGCTCCCATGGGCCAGGTGCAGCCGGCACAGCACGACCTCATGGAATGGGTGCCTTCCGCGTCGGGCCTGGTGGTTTCGCAGCAGGTATTGCGCGAATGGCTGGCACTGGCTGTCGGCCGGTTCACGCCCGTTTAGGCAGACCGGCCCACCGACGGCGGCCAGCGAACACGAGCTTGTCACCTGGCGGCTTTACCGCGGGTTTACCTTTCCGGGAGCTACCGCCTCCCCCGCTACGGTGTAGCCTAGGGCCTGTTAACGCTATTGATGCAAGATGCGTTGCGAGTCAAAAAGGCCTTGAGCAAGGCGCAAAATGCAGGCGGGGTGAACCCCGTCAAGGCTTTGCAACGCCGCGCAAGGCCTTTTTGATCGCAACCCGGGGGGAATGGGGTGAGAAAGGCGCCACTCGGCGTTGCGCTCCTAGCCCAGACAGAAGTCTGGGCGTCGTCACGCGCCTTGATTGGCGCCTTTCTCACCCCATTCGCATTTGCATCAATAGCGTTAACAGGCCCTGGTTTGAGTTGACGGTCGGAAAGTAAGCAGATATATTACTAACCAGTCAGTCAGTAACTATGTCACTTTCCAAATTATTTTGCGACAAAACCTCCGCGGTCGCCGCCAAACGCGAGCGCCGCAAGGAAGCACGCCCCGGCGAACTGCTGGACGCTGCGCTAGACCTGTTCGTGGAAAAAGGCTTTGCCGCCACCCGCGCCGAAGAAGTGGCGGCGCGCGCCGGGGTATCGAAAGGCACGCTGTTCCTTTACTTCCAGAGCAAGGAAGAACTGTTCAAGGCCGTGGTGCGCGAAAACATTTCGGGCCGCTTCACGGAATGGCGCACCGAGCTGGACACCTTTGAAGGCACCACCCCTGAATTGCTGGCTTACTGCATGAACAGCTGGTGGGAGCGCGTGGGCCTGACGCCCGCCTCGGGCCTGACCAAGCTGATGATGAGCGAGGCCAAGAACTTTCCCGACATCGCGGCCTTCTACCAGCAGGAAGTCATCATGCCGGGCCACGGGCTGATCCGCAGCATCCTGCAACGCGGCATGGACCGCGGCGAGTTCCGCCCCATGGACCTGGACTATGCGGTCTACCTGGTGGTCGCTCCCATGATTTTCCTGATCCTGTCCAGGCACACCGCCGGCATCTGCATCAGCAGCGACGCGGACCTGGATGCCAAAAAATACATCGCCTTTCAGGTAGAAACCATCCTGAACGGCATCACCGCGCCGGCCGGCGCCGCCGCACAGGCCAACAGGAAATCCGCAACATGAAACGGTGGGTCAAGTGGGCGGTCGCCGGGCTCATCGTGCTGCTCATCGCCGGCGGCGTACTACGTGCGCTGTCCGCACGCAAGGCCCAGCAACAGGCGCTTGCCGCAAGCACCGCCGTCAAGGACATGGGACAGGTCGAACTGGCCGCCACCGATGTGGTCAAGGCGCAAACGCGCGACGTGGTTCAGGGGTTGCCGGTGTCGGGCTCGCTCAAGGCCGTCAACTCCGCTGTCATCAAGGCACGCGTGGCCGGCGAGCTGCAGGGCCTTACGCTTCGCGAAGGCGACGTGGTCAAGGCCGGCCAGGTGATTGCGCGCATCGATGCCACCGAATACCAGTCACGCGTGCGCCAGGCCCGCGAGCAAGCCGAGTCGGCCAAGGCACAGGTGGATGTGGTGCAGCGCCAGTACGACAACAACAAGGCGCTGGTTGACCAGGGCTTCATCTCGAAGACCGCACTCGATACCTCCCTGGCCAACCTCAATGCCGCGCAATCCACCTACAAGGCGGCCCTGGCCGCTACCGAGGTCGCGGCCAAATCGGTCGACGACACGATCCTCAAAGCCCCCATCTCCGGCCAGGTGTCGCAGCGCCTGGCGCAACCCGGTGAGCGCGTGGGCATCGACACCAAAATCGTCGAGGTGGTGGACCTGAGCCGGCTGGAACTGGAAGCCACCTTGAGCGCCACCGACTCCATGGACGTGCGCGTGGGCCAGACGGCACAGCTGCAGATCGAAGGCAGCCGGCAACCCGTCACGGCCAAAGTGGTGCGCATCAATCCCACAGCGCAGGCCGGCAGCCGCAGCGTGCTGGCTTACCTCAGCATCGACAATCCGGGCGCCGCAGGCGACGCCGGCGCGCCGCCCTTGCGCCAGGGGCTGTTTGCCCAGGGCACGCTGGGCACGGCCAGCGCTTCGCTGCTGTCGGTGCCGGTCAGCGCCGTGCGCACTGACAAACCCACACCTTATGTGCAGGCGATTGAAAACGGCCTGGTGGTGCACAAGAGCGTCGAACTCGGCGCACGTGGCACCGCGGGCAAAGACAGCGTGGTCGCCGTCAAGGGCCTGGCCGACGGCGCGGTGGTGATTCGCGGCGAGATCGGTGCATTGCGTGAGGGCACCAAAGTGCGTTTCACACAGCTTCCGGCTGCGGCGCAAGCAGCCAGTGCACCGGCCAAGCTGGCGCCCTGAGGACTCGCGCGCATGTGGTTCACGCAGGTCAGCCTCAAGAACCCGGTGTTCGCCACCATGGTCATGCTGGCCATCGTGGTGCTGGGACTGTTCTCCTACCAGCGCATGCAGGTCGACCAGTTCCCGAACATCGACTTTCCGGTGGTCGTCATTACCGCCGAATACCCGGGTGCTTCGCCCGAGATTGTTGAAAGCGAAGTCACCAAAAAAATTGAAGAAGGCGTCAACTCGATCGCCGGCATCAACGCGCTGACTTCGCGCAGCTACGAAGGCCAGTCGGTTGTCATCATGGAGTTCCAGCTCTATGTGGATGGGCGCCGCGCCGCCGAAGATGTGCGCGAAAAGATCGCTGCCATCCGGCCCACCCTCCGGGATGAAGTGAAAGAGCCACGCGTGCTGCGCTTCGACCCGGCAAGCCGGGCGATCTGGTCCGTTGCGGTATTGCCCAACGCCCAAAGCGGCAATGCCATGTCGGCCGTGGAGCTCACCAACTGGGCCGACCAGGTGCTGAAAAAGCGCCTGGAGAACGTGCGCGGCGCGGGCTCCGTCACACTGGTGGGCGGCACCAAGCGCGAGATTAATGTCTATCTGAACCCGCAGGCCATGGAGTCGCTGGGCATCACGGCTGACCAGGTGGTCAATGCCGTGCGCAACGAAAACCAGGACCTGCCGGTGGGCGCGATCCGTTCGCTGCAGCAGGAGCGCGTCGTCAAGATCGATGCACGCATGAAGCGGCCTGAAGATTTCGGAAAAATCATCGTGGCGCGCAAGGGTAACTCGCCAGTGACGGTAGATCAGGTGGCGCGCATTGCCGACGGGGCGCAGGAAATCGACAGCCTCGCGCTCTACAACGGCCAGCGCACTCTGCTGCTGTCGGTGCAGAAGGCGCAAGACGAAAACACCATTGCCGTGGTCGATGGTTTGAACCAGGCCATCAAGGACATCCAGCCGCAATTGCCGCCCGGTGCACGGCTGGAGCTCATCACCGACGGCTCGCGGCCGATTCGCGTGGCCGTTGAAAACGTGCGCCGCACGCTGATTGAAGGTGCGCTGCTGACGGTGCTCATCGTCTTCCTTTTCCTCAACTCCTGGCGCTCCACCGTCATCACCGGACTCACGCTGCCGATCTCCATCATCGGCACCTTCCTGTTCATGAACCTGTTCGGTTTCACCATCAACATGATCACGCTGATGGCGCTGTCGCTGTGCGTGGGCCTGTTGATCGACGACGCCATCGTGGTGCGTGAGAACATCGTGCGCCATGTGCAGATGGGCAAGGGCCCCTACCAGGCCTCGCTGGACGGCACGCAGGAGATCGGCCTGGCCGTGCTGGCCACCACCTTTTCCATCGTGGCGGTGTTTTTGCCCATCGGCTTCATGGGCGGCATCATCGGCAAGTTCTTCCACGAGTTCGGCGTGACCATCGTGGCGGCGGTGCTGATCTCGATGTTCGTTAGCTTCACGCTGGACCCGATGCTCTCCAGCATCTGGCACGACCCTTCCATCGAAGCGCATGGCACGCGCCATGCGCCCGTCACTTTCTACGACAAGACCATAGGCCGCGTCACCGGCTGGTTTGACCACGCCACCGACTCGTTGAGCAACAGCTACCAGGGCATCCTGCGCTGGTCGCTGGGCCACAAGCTGGCCACCCTGGCCCTGGCACTGGTGATTTTTATCACCAGCATTTTCATGGTGCCGCTGCTGGGCACCGAGTTTGTGCCCAAGGCCGACTTCTCGGAGACCTCACTCAACTTCTACACGCCGGTGGGTTCGTCGCTGGAAACCACCGAAGCCAAGGCGCGGCAGGTGGAAGCCATCATCCGCGAATTCCCCGAGGTGAAATACACGCTGGCCACGCTGAACACCGGCAATGCCCAGGGCAAGATGTACGCCAGCATTTATGTGCGCCTGGTGGACCGCAAGGCCCGCACGCGCAGCGTCGACGAAATGTCGGGCGTGCTGCGCGAGCGGCTCAAGCAGGTGCCGGGCATCACGGTGACGCACGTCGGGCTGCTCGACGCGGTGGGCGGCAACAAGCAGGTGGAGTTCTCGCTGCAGGGGTCGGATTTGAAAGAGCTGGAGCGCCTCACGCGCGCCATCAACGACAAGATCCGCGGCATTCCCGGCCTGGTAGACCTGGACTCCAGCGTCAAGGCCGACAAGCCGGTGATTGAAATTGATGTGCGGCGCGACGCAGCCTCCGACCTGGGCCTGTCGGTGTCGCAGATCGCCGCATCGCTGCGCACCCTCGTGGCCGGGCAGACGGTGGGCAACTGGCGCGCGCCCGACGACCAGACCTACGACGTGAACGTGCGCCTGGCACCCGATGCGCGCAACGCGCCGCAAGACCTTGAGCGCCTGCCCTTCATGAGCACGCCCGGCAGCAGCGCCGACGGCGCCGCGCACATGGTCCGGCTCAACCAGGTGGCCACCGTGAAGGAATCCACCGGCCCCAACCAGATCAACCGGCGCGACATGGCGCGTGAAGTCGCGATCAACGCCAACGTCTACAACCGCTCGGCCGGCGAGGTGTCGAACGATATCAAGGCCGCACTGGAAAACTTCAGCTTTCCGCCCGGCTACCGCTACCAGTTCAGCGGCTCCACCAAGAACATGGCCGAGTCTTTTGGCTACGCGGTGTCGGCGCTGGTGATGGCCATTTTGTTCATCTACATGATCCTGGCCAGCCAGTTCAAGAGCTTTTTGCAACCCATGGCGCTGATGACCTCGCTGCCGCTGACCTTGATCGGCGTGGTACTGGCCCTGTTGCTGTTCCGATCCACGCTCTCGATGTTTTCCATCATCGGCGTGGTGATGCTGATGGGTCTGGTCACAAAAAACGCCATCTTGCTGGTGGACTTTGCCATTCGAATGCGCGCCGACCAGATCGACGTGGACGGCCATCGCGTCGCGGGCATGAATCGCAGCGATGCGCTGCTGCATGCCGCCAAGGTACGGTTGCGCCCCATCCTGATGACCACGCTGGCGATGATTTTCGGCATGGTGCCGCTGGCTTTTGCCCTGACCGAGGGCTCGGAGCAGCGCGCGCCCATGGGCCAGGCCGTGATCGGCGGTGTCATTACCTCTTCGCTGCTGACCCTGGTGGTGGTGCCGGTGACGTATTGCTACCTGGACGACCTGGGCCAGTGGTTCAAGCGCAAGTTCGGCCCCAAAACACCGCCGCAAGCCTTGGCGGAAACGCCCGCGGCAAGGCCGGCGCCTGTCATGGGCGACCGCTAAAATCAAGGGTTTATCTCGTGTACAGCTCACCCTCCCCCATTTCGCCAACTTACAGGTCCGCCATGAACTACGAACAAGCCCGATTCAACATGATTGAGCAGCAAATCCGCCCCTGGGAAGTACTGGACAACCAGGTCCTTTCCCTGCTGGCCGTGGTCAAGCGCGAAGACTTTGTGCCGGCCGCCCAGAAGGCGCTGGCCTTTGTCGACATGGAAATCCCGCTGGGCACCGGGCCCGGCCAGTGCATGCTGGCGCCCAAGGTGGAAGCCCGCATCCTGCAGGAACTGGCCGTGCAAAAGCATGAAAAGGTACTTGAAATCGGCGCTGGCTCCGGCTACATGGCCGCACTGCTGGCCCACCGCGCGCAGCAGGTGATCACGCTGGAGATCGACCCCAAGCTGGCACAGACCGCACGCGACAACCTGCAAAGGGCGGGCCTCTATAACGCCGAAGTGCGCACTGGCGACGGCGCCGCAAAAATCGCCCAGGCCGTTTCCAGCAACGACCCGCTTCGTGGACCGTTTGACGTGATCGTGCTCAGCGGCTCGGTCGCCGAAGTGCCGGCTTCGCTGCTGTCCCTGCTCAAGGTGGGTGGCCGTCTAAGCGCCATCGTGGGCTTTGAGCCGATGATGCGCGCCACCCTGGTCACACGCGTGGCCGAAGACGCCTGGCGCACCACCCAGGCCTGGGACACCGTGGCGCCACGCCTGCTGAATTTCCCTGAACCTTCGAAATTCAGCTTCTGAGCCTGGGCGCCGTACACGACTTCACCAACGCCAAGCACGCATTCCAACGCAGGACAGCCGACCATGATTCCCCAACTGAGCCCCGCCAACTTCGCCGAGTGGCGCAACAACGCCGGGGAAGGCGCGCCCGCGTTGCCGGTGGTGCTGGACGTGCGCGAGCCCTGGGAACTGCAGGCGGCGTCAGTCAAGGAAGACGGCTTCAGGCTGGTACATATCCCGATGCGAGAGATTCCCAACCGCCTGGCCGAGCTGCAGCAAACTGAAGCGGGTACCGGCCAGCCGATTGCATGCCTGTGCCATCACGGCATGCGCAGCCTGCAGGTGGCCAACTTTTTGACGCAAAGCGGCTTCACCGAGGTCGTCAACCTGCAGGGCGGCATTGACGCCTGGTCGCAGCAAGTGGACCCGTCGGTCCCTGTGTACTGACCCTTGCCACCGCTGCACACCGTACTCATCCCCACATCGCCGATTCACTCATTCCTCAGGACCTTTATGACCACGCCCAAGAAACCGCCGGCGCTACGCCTGTCGATGTTGCCCCTGTCGATTGCCGTCACCACGGCGCTGATGATGGCAGCCCCGGCCGCACAGGCCCAGAGCCTGGTGGAGCTGTATGAGTCGGCCCGTGCCTTCGACGCCTCTTACCAGTCGGCCAAGCTGCAATACGACGCCAACCTCGCCCGGGCCGACCAGGCCAAGGCCGGCATCCTGCCGACGGCGGGCATTTCAGCAGGCGTGTCGCGCACCAATTTTGAAAACACCACACCGGTGATAGACCGCAGCTTCAATACGCAAAACGCCACGCTCAACCTCTCACAGCCGCTGTACCGCCCGGCCAACTGGGCCACCTACCAGCAGGCCTCCAGGCAGGTGGACCTGGCCAAGGCCCAGCTGGAGGCCGCCGACCAGGACCTGATCGTGCGTACCAGCCAGGCCTATTTCGACGTGCTGGCCGCGCAGGACACCCTGACCTTTGTACGGGCCCAGAAAGCCGCGGTAGCCGAGCAACTCGCGTCGGCCAAGCGCAACTTCGAGGTGGGCACCTCCACCATCACCGACACGCGCGAGGCGCAGGCGCGCTACGACCTGGTCATTGCCCAGGAGATCGCCGCCGAGAATGACCTGCGTGTCAAGAAACTCGCGCTGGACACGCTGGTCGGCAAAACCGAAACCCAGCCCAAGCCCCTGGCAAACCCGGTCGGCCTGCCCACAGTGACGCCGGCCGACGTCGGCATCTGGGTCTCGCAATCCGAGCTGGTGCATCCCAGCATCCGCCAGGCGCAAAGCAATGTGGAAATCGCGGAGCTGGAGGTTAACAAGGCCGAAGCCGGCCACAAGCCCACGCTTGACGCGACAGCCAGCTACAACGTCACGCGCAATCCCTCGGGCACGGCAACCACCATTCCGCCGTTTGCCTTCCGCACCAACACCACCACCGTCGGCGTGCTGCTCAATGTGCCGCTGTTTGCGGGTTTCGCCACGCAGAACCGCGTGCGCGAAACCCTGTCGCTGCGTGACAAGGCGCAAAGCGACCTGGAAGGCGCGCGGCGCACCGTGGCGCAGGCCACGCGTACCGCTTACTTCGGCGTGCAATCGGGCCAGGGGCAGGTCAAGGCGCTGGAGGCGGCCGAACTCTCCAGCCAGAGCGCACTGGATGCCAACAAGCTGGGTTACCAGGTCGGCGTCCGCATCAACATCGATGTCCTCAACTCGCAGAGCCAGCTGTTCCAGACCAAACGCGACCTGGCCAAGGCGCGCTACGACGTGCTGCTGGGCGACCTGAAACTGCGCCAGGCCAATGGCACGCTGACGCCGGAAGACCTGCAAAAAATCAACGCACTGCTGGCCAGGTAAATCGCGGTACGCTTCACAACACTCCAACAAAGGCCGGCCCGGGGCCAGAATTTCCATGTTGATGCCCGCACACAATCCCCTGCCCTTGCCGATAGAGGCTGAACGCGTGACTGATGCGCCGGTACACATCCCCAAAGGCCCCAGCTTCGAGTTGATCGAGGAAACCACCTGGGAAGAACTCAAGCGCGCGGGCCGCCGGCAACCGTTTGACAAACCCGTGCTGGTCAAGGGCGGCATCCATCACTGGCCGGCCTGGAAAAAATGGTCGTTTGAATTCCTCGCCGACGTCTGTGCCGGCAAGGGCGCCGAGGTGCCGGTCAAGTTCACCGATGGCCTGGTCGAACAGGGCGTGACCAAGGGCCGCCCCTTCCTTCCGGTTGCGCCCTACCTGCGGGAACTCGGCAAGGCGGCGCAACGCACGCCGGACCCCATGGCCGGCCTGCTGCCCAAGCCGGTGCGGGACGGCTACAAACCCGGCGAGCGCTTTCACCTGAACTGGGCGCACATGCAGTCGTTCAAGCCGACGACCTTGTACCTGGCGCAGTGGGACATCCTCGAAAAATACCCCGAGCTGCGGCGCGACCTGCTCATCAAGAGCCTGTGGCCCGGCCGCATGACCTGGGAATATGTGTTCATGGGCCCGGCCAATACCGTGACCGGCCTGCACAACGATTTCCCGCACAACTGGTTTGTGCAACTCCAGGGCGTCAAGGAGTTCATCCTTTTCTCACCCGACCAGCGCCAGCACATGTGCCCGGCCGCCAAATACGACTGGGGTGCCACGCTCAGCGACATCAACGTCTCGCGCCTGCCTGAGCAAGTCCGCGAACTCGCCTCCTTCGAAAAAGCCCATGGCTACCATGCCCGCGTTGAAGCCGGCGATGCCCTGTTCATCCCCAGGCGAACCTGGCACTCAGTGGTCTCAGTGGAGCCCTCCATCAGCCTGGGCATGTTTGGCCTGACGCCGTATGAAGTGGCGACCGGCGGCGCCTGGGCCACGCTGCGCGACTGGGCGCACCATTTGCACCTCTACGCGTGGAACAACTGCACCTGCCACAAAAAGAGTTAGCCCGGTGGAATAGGGCCCCCACGCTCCCCCACTTCGTGTGGGTCGCTGCCCCCCGAGGGGGCCGCCCGCCTGTGGCCCGGCAAAGCCGGTTCCACGGCTCACGCTGGGGTTAAGAGATCATCCCAGTCGTTAACTAAATACCCGTTCGCCCTGAGCCTGTCGAAGGGTGACTTCGTTAGATCAGCGTCAAGATGACATAGGCGCCGAAGCCGAAGAGGCAGGCGGCCATGAAAAGCAGCATCCAGAACCAGATCGGTACCCGTAGTTTGGTTTTGGATGGCTCGGTCATGGTGTGGCCTTACTTCGCTGGGGCCGCCAAAAAGCTCTCAAGCGCACTCGCCGTCTTTGCCGTGGCGCCGCGGTTGCGGTCGGCGAAGGCCAGGCCGGCGGCCACGGCGGCGGCGCGTGCTTCGGGTTTGTCCATCAGCTTTCGTGCGGCACGCACGCCCTGCTCCATGTCGACCACGCGCCGTGCTGCACCGGCCTCGATGGCCAGCTCGGCGGCTTCGGTGAAGTTGAAGGTATGGGGGCCCATCACGACCGGGCAGCCACAGGCAGCCGCCTCGATCAGGTTTTGCCCGCCCAGCGGTGCGAAGCTGCCGCCCAGCATCGCGACATCGCTCATCGCGTAATACAGCGCCATTTCGCCCAGCGAGTCGCCCAGCCATACATCCGCATGCAGCGCATCGTCGTTCACGGCCGGGCCGCCCGCCGTATCGGGCCAGTGTGAGCGGCGCGAAACACGCAGGCCGTGCTGCTGCACCAGCGCCTCCACCTCATTGACGCGTTGCGGGTGGCGCGGCACCAGCAACACCCTGAACTGGCTTCCCGGCCCCTCGACGTGCGCTTCTGCCTGCGATTCATTTGCTACAGAATTGATAGCTGGTTGCGCCCGTTCAGATTGGGCCGTGGCACTTAATTGCTTTAAAAATTCCTGCTCTTCGCCTTCGCGTGAGCTGGCAAACATAAGCACCGGAAGCCCAAGCGTCCGGCGCCAGACCTTGCCTTTTTCCAGCTGGGCGTCGTCAGGCGAGGCGTCAAATTTGAGGTTGCCGAACACGCCGCTCACCGCAGCACCCGCCTGGCGAAAGCGCCGGGCGTCGTCATCGGTCTGGGCGTACACCGCAGACAACCCCGCGTAAGCCGGAAACGACAGCGGCGACATTTTCAGTGCCTGCTGCAGGGATTTTTCGGACAACCTGCCGTTCACCAGCACCAGCGGTATGGCGCGCGCCTGGGCGCCGGCCACCATGTTGGGCCATATCTCGGTTTCCATCAGCAGGCCCAGCCGCGGCCTGAAGTGGTCAAAGAAGCGCGCTACTGCGCCTGGGCTGTCCCAGGGCTGCCACACCTGCACGTCACCGGCCAGCAGCAGGGCCACACCCTCGGCGCGCCCTGTGGCCGTGCCGTGCGTCAACAAAATACGCAAGCCCGGATGCTGCGCGCGCAGCGCCTTGAGCAAAATGGCCGCCGTGCGCGTTTCACCGAGCGAAACGGCATGCAGCCAGACCAGCTCAGAGGTGGTTTCCGCGGGCTGGGTGTAGTGGCCAAACCGTTCCTGCACCGCCTGAAGGTAGCCGGGCTCGTGCCTGCCGCGGCGCGCCAGTTTGCGGCGCAGCAGCGGCTGGCCCAGCCACATCAGCAGCGAATAAAGTTTCAGGGCCAGCGCGCTCATTTCGCCCCACCGGCACGGGCGGGGCTGCTCACCGCCCAGCAAGCCAGCCAGGCCTGCCAGACGGTTTCCACAGTGGGTGCCGGCCGCGCAAACACGCTGACCTGCCGCCCCCCGTGGCCGAGGGTGCCGGGGCCGGTGCGCCACGCCGTGTCGAAGTTGTATATCTGCACATGCGGCAAATCCAGCGCCACGGCAATGTGGCTGACACCGCTGTCGACACCAATGACACCGGCGCACTGCGCCAGCGCTTCAGTGAGCGCATCGAGCGGCAGCAGCGGCAGCACCAGGGCGATGTCCGCTGCGGTTTTGGTCAGCGCCTGTGCAATGGCCTGGCTGGTGGCCAACTCGTGTGCGTTGCCGTGCGCCAGTGCCACCGGGTAGCCGGCCCCATTGAGGCGCCGCCCCAGCGTGACCCAGTGGTCCAGCGGCCATTCCTTGTCGGCGCGCGAGGTGCCGTGGACCAGTACCACCCGGCCTTTCGACGCTGCAGGCGCTATCTTTTCAGGAGCTGCTTGCGCCCGTCCCTCATGGGCTGCAGGTATTTTTAGTCCAAAATCCGGCACCCCTTCCGGGGTGTAGCCAAGCGCGCGCGCCGCCAGCTCGCGCGAGCGCTGCACCGCGTGAATATGCGGTGGGAGGGTGATGGCCACGTCGGCCACCCAGCGGGTAGGCGCTTCATAGCCCGAGCCCTCGGTCTGGTTGGCCAGCGCGTAGCGCTTGCCGCCGGGTGCCAGCGAGGCAAGCCGCGCCACCAGCGCCGACTTGGTCAAGCCCTGCAGGTCGATGACGGCGTCATAGGCTTCACGTTGCAGGTCGCGCCGGAAGGCACGCCATTCGTTTCGCGTTGCCAGCGTCCAGAATGATTTGCGCCAGCGCCGGATCTCACAGGGAATCACGCGGTGCAAGCCCTTGTGGCGCGCCAGCAGCGGCGCAAATGACTTTTCCACCACCCAGTCAATGCGCGCTTCCGGGAGCGCGGCATGGATGTCCCGCACCACCGGCAGGGTGTGCACCACATCGCCGAGCGAGGACAGCTTGACCAGCAGAATTTTCATGAGGTATTTTAGGCCCCCACGGTCGTTCGCTTCGCGTAACTCCCTGCCCCCCGAGGGGGCCGCCCGCCTGTGGCCCGGCAAAGCCGGTTCCACGGCTCATGCTGGGCTAAAGAATTCTTTGGGCAATACCAGCGGGGGCCGCGGGACTGGCTTTGCCAGACCGCAGGCGCCGCCCCCTGGAAGGGGGGAACAGACTACACGCAGTGAGTCTGGACGGGGGTGGACTAATGGACCGCTGCAGCGAAGCTGGCGCCGGGCTTGACGCTGCGCAACAAGGCCAGCATGTCGGCCTCGATACGCTCCAGCGCCTGCTGGGTGTGTCCCTCAAAGCGCAGCACCAGCACCGGCGTGGTGTTGGACGCACGGATCAGGCCAAAGCCGTCGGGCCAGTCGACGCGCACGCCATCGATGGTCGAGATTTTGGCGGGTGCCGCGAATTTCGCTGATTTGATCAAGGCCTCCACTACCGTGTGCGGCTCACCTTCCTTGCAAGCCACGTTCAGCTCAGGCGTACTGAAGCTGGTGGGCAGGGCATTGAGCACGATGCCGGCGTCAGGCACGCGGCTCAGGATTTCCAGCAAGCGCGCGCCGGCGTAAGTGCCGTCGTCAAAGCCGTACCAGCGCTCCTTGAAGAAGATGTGGCCGCTCATTTCACCGCCCAGCGGCGAATCGACTTCTTTCATCTTCGCCTTGATCAGTGAGTGGCCGGTTTTGTACATCAGCGCCACGCCACCGGCGGCCTCGATCTCGGGCGCCAGGCGCTGCGAGCATTTCACGTCGAACAAAATGGTGCCGCCCGGCATGCGTGAGAGCACGTCGCGGGCAAACAGCATCATTTGGCGGTCCGGGTAAATGTTCTGGCCGTCTTTGGTCACGATGCCGAGGCGGTCGCCGTCGCCGTCAAAGGCCAGGCCCAATTCGGCGTCACTGCTTTGCAGCGTCCTGATAAGGTCTTGCAGGTTCTCAGGCTTGCTCGGGTCGGGGTGGTGGTTGGGAAAGTTGCCGTCCACTTCGCTGAACAGCTCTGTCACTTCGCAGCCCAGCGCGCGAAAGATGGCGGGCGCTGACGCGCCGGCAATACCGTTGCCGGAGTCGATGACGATCTTCATCGGGCGCTCCAGCTTGATGCCGGAGACGATGCGGTCCCGGTAGGCCGTGCCCACGTCAACCTGGCGGATGGCGCCGGCCTGTGAAGGCAGCACCCACTTGTCGCCCTCAATCACGCGGCGCAAACCCTGAATCTCTTCGCCGTAAATGGCGCGGCCGGCCAACACCATCTTGAAGCCGTTGTAGTCCTTGGGGTTGTGGCTGCCTGTGACCTGGATGCCCGAGCCGGCCAGCGTGCTGGCCGCGAAATAGAGCATGGGTGTGGTCACCATGCCCACATCAATCACATCAATGCCGGTGGCGGCCAGGCCGCGCATAAGCGCTGCGCTGAGCGCAGGTCCGCTGATCCGGCCGTCGCGGCCAACAGCTACCGCCTTTTCACCTTCTGCCAACGCGGCCATGCCAAACGCTTTTCCAAGGGCCTCGGCCATGTCTTCATGGATGGTGGACGGCACAACACCGCGGATGTCATATGCCTTGAAGATGGACGGGTTGATTTGCATCGGGTGCGGTTCCTGGAAAGACGGGAATAAAGCAGAAAGAAAGCAGAAAGAAGGTTGATTTTCATTGTAGGTGCCGGCCTATGCGCCAGCTGTAGGCCGTAGCCCTTTCCGGCAGGTCCGTTCAGACTATTGCGGCGCCTCAAAAACCAGCCACGCCGGCCCCAAAAACAGGGGTTTTCAGGCCCTCAGGGACATGTCCGAAAACGGCTAGTCAGAAGCCTGCTGCGGCGTATCATTTCCCTCATGAACCGCGAAACCACCCCTCTTGCCGACAACGACTGCTACCTCGCCCTGAAGGCGCGGGACGCGCGTTTTGACGGCAGCTTTTTCACCGGTGTGACCTCCACCGGCATCTACTGCCGCCCGGTCTGCAGCGTGAAAACGCCCAAGCGCGAGAACTGCCGTTTCTTCCACCATGCGGCGCAGGCCGAGAACGCCGGCTTCCGCCCCTGCCTGCGCTGCCGGCCCGAGCTGGCGCCGCATTCGGTGGTGTGGTCAATACAGGATGCGTCCTACATCCTGGCGCACCAGGCGGCGCGGCTGCTGGATGAGCCCGAGGTGTGGACCGAGGAAGCACCTTCTGTAGAAAAGCTGGCCGCCAGGCTGGGCGTGAGCGACCGCCATGTGCGGCGGATTTTCGAAGCGCAGTTCGGCGTCTCGCCCATGCAATACCTGCAGACACACCGGCTGCACACCGCCAAGCAGCTGCTGGCCGATACCAACCTGCCCATTACGCAGATTGCGCTGATCAGCGGTTTTGCAAGCGTGCGGCGCTTTAATGCGGCCTTTGTGGAGCACTACAAACTCAACCCCACGCAGCTTCGGCGCCAGGGCCCGGCCCGGGTCGGCGAGGTGGGCGAAGGCGTGATCGTGCGGCTGGGCTATCGCCCGCCCTACGACGTGCAGGCCATGCTGGCCTTCTTCAGCAAGCGTTGCATCAGTGCCATTGAATTCATTGCCGCAGACGCCGCGCTGCCCGCTCTGGGCAGGACCTTCAGTATCGAGTCGGGCGGCAAGCTGCATGCCGGCTGGCTGCTGGCAAGCTTTGACGAAAGCCGTTCTCAGTTGGTGCTGCGCGTCAGCGATTCGCTGCGCGAAGTGCTGCCGCTGGTGATACGCCGCGTGCGCACCACCTTTGACCTGGACGCTGATCCGGCCACCATCAACAGCGTGCTGCACGACAGTTTTCCCGAAGGCGACGGCCTGCGAGTGCCAGGCGCGCTGGATGGCTACGAGCTGGCGGTGCGCGCCGTGCTGGGCCAGCAGATCACCGTGGCCGCCGCACGCACGCTGGCGCAGCGCATGGTGGACCGCTTTGGCGAACCCGTGGAAACACCGTGGCCGCAGCTGACGCGCCTCTTTCCCGCGCCGGCCGTGCTGGCTGCGGCCAGCGGCGACGCGCTCGGGCAACTGGGCATCGTCAGGCAACGCCAGGCGGCCATCGTGGGCATTGCGCAGGCAGTGGCGGGCAAGCAGCTGCAACTGCACAGCGGCGCCGACGTCAACACGACAGTGGCCGCGCTGAAAGCGCTGCCCGGTATCGGCGACTGGACGGCGCAATACATCGCCATGCGGGCACTGCGCTGGCCCGACGCGTTTCCATCTGGTGACGTGGCGCTGCACAAGGCGCTGGGTGTGCAGGAAAAAAAGAACCCGGCACGGGAGGCTGAGCTGGCCTCGGACGCCTGGAAACCCTGGCGCAGCTACGCGGTGATACGCGCCTGGAGCGGCACGCTGGAGCGCCCCGGCTGACGGCGCAACAGCGACAACCTGCCGATTCATGCGTTCGGGGAATGAATGCGGCGCCTCGATTTCATTGGACGGTACAGCGTTCAGGCGCGAACATCGCCGGTGAATGATCGAGCCAGCCTTGCCCCGCGAAACGACAAGTTAGCCAAAGCGCCTTTCTAGGACTCAAACAGACCTGATAAGGCAGACACTCGAAACCATTCAAAGGTGACCAAGATGAAATTCGACAACTCCATCGTCCAGACGACCTTCCACAGCCCCCTGGGGGAAATGATCATTGCCGCGACTGACAAAGGCCTTGCCGGCACCTGGTTTGCGGGCCAGCGTCACCTGCCGCCGCAGCTCGTGAAACCCTATGTATGGCGCGAAGACCCGGACCATCCGGTGCTCAAGCAGACCATCAAGCAACTCACGGAATACTATGCCGGCACCCGCACCGGGTTTGACCTGCCGCTGGACCTGGGTCACGGCACGGCCTTCCAGCAGTCGGTATGGCAGGCGCTGCTGGCCATTCCGCAAGGCGGCACCCTCAGCTACGGCCAGGTGAGCCAGCGTATCGGCAAACCGGAGGCCGTGCGCGCTGTGGGTGCCGCAGTCGGCCGCAACCCGGTCAGCGTGATCGTGCCCTGCCACCGGGTGCTGGGCTCCGACGGTTCGCTCACGGGCTACGCAGGCGGCCTGCACCGCAAAACCGCCTTGCTTAAACTCGAAGGCGCACTTCAGGAGAACACGCTGTGAGTTCCAGTCCTTCCGCTATCGCTGCGCCAGCAGGCGCGGCAGCAGCCAGGCCCAAAAACTGGGCCCTCGATTTTGTGATGCTGGCCGCCATCTGGGGCTCATCCTTTCTGTTCATGCGTATTAGCACGGTGGAGTTCGGCCCACTGCCGACCGCCGCGGTACGCGTGGGCATTGCGGCGCTGTTCCTGTTGCCCATCGTGTGGCTGCGCGGCCTGTTGCCTGACCTGAAGAAAAACTGGAAGCGGATTTTTTTCATCGGCGTGCTCAATTCAGGCATTCCGTTTGCATGTTTTTCGTTTGCACTGCTGTCCATCACCACGGGCCTGTCGGCCATCCTCAACGCCACCGTCCCCATGTTCGGCGCACTGATCGCCTGGCTGTGGCTCAAGGACAAACCCAATGCCTCGCGCATCCTGGGCCTCTTCGTAGGTTTTGCCGGCGTCGCCATGCTGGCCTGGGACAAAGCCACCTTCAAGCCCGATGCCTCGGGCGTGGCGCCCGGCTGGGCCGTGCTGGCCTGCCTGTTTGCCTGCCTCTGCTACGGCATCTCRGCCAGCTATACCAAACGCTACCTCTCGGGCATGCCACCACTGGTGACGGCGGCCGGCAGCCAGATGGGCGCAACCCTCGGCCTGGCCTTGCCGGCCGCCTGGCTGTGGCCGGCGCAGATGCCGGGCGCGCATGCCTGGCTGGCGCTGCTGGCGGTTGGCGTGGTTTGCACCGGGCTGGCCTATATTTTGTTTTTTCGCCTGATCGAAAATGCCGGCCCGCCGCGCGCGCTGTCGGTCACCTTCCTGGTGCCGGTGTTTGCGGTGATCTATGGCGTGATCTTCCTCGGTGAGCATGTGACGGCCTGGATGGTGATCTGCGCCGTGGTGATTGTGTGCGGCACGGCGCTGTCGACCGGCCTGCTCAAGCTGGGCCGCAAAGGCCCGACGCAAGGATGACTTCGGCCCGCAAGACCAAACTCAAGCTGACCGCGCCCAAGCCTCGCAACCCGCTGGTGGCGCCGGCGGCGCAACGCAAGGCCGGCTCGCACCGCAAATCCGAAGCGAGCCTGCGCAAGAAGGAAAAGATGGCGCTCAAAAAGCAGCTGTTTCAGCTGTAAATATGCGCGTCTCCCGGGTTGGGTGAGAATCGTGACTCCAACCATCCGACGATTCAAACAACCAGATCGACTCGCATGCAGCAGTTCGACGTTCATGGCCAGTCGACCTGGCGCCGCACCACTTGATTGACTTCAACAACGTGAATCCAGCGAAACTGATGCCCAATCCTTGTTTCGGGCGAACGCCCAGCCGACAGCTTCGTTGTCCGTCGACGACACGCCCATGCTAAACGTCAGGCCGCACAATCTGCCACCCACCTCATGTCAAGTCCCCACCCTGAAGAGTCGCAGCAACCAAATCGTGCTACCTGGCGCGGCCTCCTGATAGGCGCGTTTTTGCTCGCGATCACCTGGCTCGGCGCTGCACTGCTGGAACCGTATCTTGTGGATGCCTCAGTCCAATCCGCAGATCCTTCCGTCATACGGGTCAACGCGCCCGCCTGGGCAAACTCAAATATCTGGCTCCTGAGCCAGGTTTTGGCCTTGGCCATCTGCATCGCCGCAGGATTCGCCTCGAAGTGGTGGAGCCAGCCGAAGTCGTGGACCGCACCTCTGGTATTACTGGTCATCGTCCTTGGCTACATATTCTTCGGGCAGTTTCCGGCAACCTCGGCCGCCTGGCGCATTGCCTTATGGTCGTTGGGGCTGCCGGCTTCTTTTCTTTTCGGGGCATGGCTAGGCGCGCGGTGGCAAAGTGCGGCCTAAACCTTACCCAATCCGCACCCCCCAATCCGTACCTGACTCGAACTCCAGGCTTATACAAAATATGAACTATCAATACCTGCTCATTGCGATATCCACGGCATCACTGATGGCATGTGCAATTCCACCGACAACAACGGCTCAACAGAAGGCAGTGATAGCAGGACCCAACGATGCCAATGCGAAGAGCTTCCTCCTTACACAGGTGGTCACGCAAGTTCCACTTGGCAGCCGGGTTCTGAATATCCAGTACGGTTGGAGCTGCTTCACGGGCAACTCGGTCGACTGGCGCGGCGGAAGAATCAACCTGACAGATGACGAATTCAAGGATGCCTTTCGCAAAGAGTTCACTCAGTCCAACTACAAGGTTGCGGGCGACCCAAAAGCCCTGTTTGTTGACAAGACCGTTGCGAATGCGGAGTTGCTTGTCGCTGGCGCCATTGAAAAATACGAGTCCAATCTCTGCTTTCCTTTCTCCGGCAGCCCAAACGCAGATATCGGCATTACCGGCAAGCTAAAGGGCTCCACTTACCTGCAGGTTCGCTGGCAAGTCTTTAGCACAGCCTCCGGAAAAGTTGTTTTTGAAACCACGACAGATGGGTCTTTCAACGCTCCGGAAATTACTTCCGGCAGCGTGCCTGAGTTCCTTAAAAAGGCATTTGAGGCAAATGTCAGAAATCTGCTGGCGGAGCAGCGCCTGTACGAACTTGCAAAACCGGGCAAAGATGCCGCAAAGGCCAGCCCCATATGATCCATTAGGGACTTCGCGACGTCTGGCTGGCCCTACTGCAGCGCCCCCGCCACCACATTGATGCTGAGCGCCAGGATCAGCATATTGAAGCCGAACGACAGCACGCTGTGCACCAGCGTCAGCCGGCGCATCTCGCGTGAAGTGACCTGCACGTCGGAGACCTGCGAGGTCATGCCCACGACATGGGCGTAGTACAAAAAATCGAAATAGTCCGGATCCAGCCCTCCGGGAAAACACAGGCCAGGCCCATCGGGCTCTCCGAGTTTTTCTTCGTGGTAATAGCGATGGGCATAGCGAAACGCGTAAATCGTCTGCATGAAAAGCCAGGAAGCAGCAAGCGCCGCAACGGAGAGCACGATGTGCAGCGTGCGCTCCATGCCCGACAGGTTTTTGGCCTGCTGCATCATCAACGTAATGGCCGCGACGCAGGCCATGGTGGCCAGCAGCATCAGTAAGAACAGCACCACACTGGGTTCGTCCTGAGCCTGCGCGCGTTCACGTGTGCGTTTTGCGTCGAAGCGCACGCACAGCCACCAGGCCAGCCACAGGTAAACGCCGACTCCGGCACACCAGCCCAGCAGGCCGCAAAACTGCCAGCCCAGGGGCAACGGTAAGGCCGCCACCACCAGCCCGGCCACCAGGCCCAGGGTGAGACGCTGCGGTCCCGTGGTTTCGGAGAAATGTTTGCGCATGGGTGCATTGTGGGGCCGGTGGCGCCCCAGCTTCAAACCCGCAGCCTCAAGGCAGGCTTGAAGAACCGACGGTGCGTGCCGGTACCACTCGTGGCAATGCGCGATGTCCGTGGTCGGTGTCCTTCAACCTGCATCGGGCTTGTCAACGCCCTGAACACTACATCACAGGCAATTCCGTCGTTGAGAGCACCTGCTTCAGCACGACGAAGGTGCGGATCTGCCGCACTCCCGGGAGGTAGAGCAGCTCCGCGGCATGCAGGCGGTTAAACGATTCGTTGTCCTGCGTACGGACGGTGACGAAATAGTCGAACTCGCCCGTCACCACCACGCATTCCAGGCAGCCCGGCACCTTCTGCACCGCTTTTTCGAAGTCGGCGAAGGACTGCGGTGTGGACCGGTCCAACACCACGCCGATCACGACCAGCATGCCAAGGTTCAGCGAAGCAGGATTGAGCAACGCGACGATGCGCTGTACCAGGCCCATCGACTTCAGGCGCTCCACCCGGCGCAAGCAGGCTGCGGGGCTCAGGTGCACCTTGGCCGCCAGGGCCACATTGGAGATCGATGCATCGCGCTGGAGCAGGCGCAGGATCACGCGATCAACCCGGTCCAGGTCAGGCCGTGGAGCAGTTGTTTCATTCTGTAAACGCACTTTAATTTCTCGTTTTTCTTTAATCACACACTTCTCCAAGTTTTCAAATCTAATTATTCGAATAACTGATCTTAAAAGTCAATCATGTTGCAACCCTGTTGCGTGGCCTCGGCGATAGACTTTCCTTGACTGCTCAAGCGGATTTCCGACATGCCCTCCAACTTTGCCGCTTGGGATTCTGGATACGTCGAAACGCAATGCCTGCAGTTTCCTGTTTCGCAACCGATGATCAACACGGCCCATGCCGTATCAAAGAGGAGCAATACGATGATGAACCCAAGGTATGAGAAGCGCTTCTTCCTGGCCATGGCGCTGGGCTTGCTGGCCCCCTGGGCCAGCGTTCACGCGCAGGGCTATCCAACCCGGCCGGTCCAGCTGGTCATTCCTTTTCCGCCGGGTGGCGCCACCGACATCGCCGGACGGCTGGTCGCCAAGAAACTGGCTGAACGACTGGGCCAGCCGGTGGTCATCGACAACCGGCCGGGCGCCGGCACCGTCGTCGGCGCCGCTTATGTTGCCAAGGCGGCGCCGGACGGCTACACGCTGCTGATCAGCTCAGGTTCCACCTTCACGGTGAATCCAGCGCTCATGCCCAAGCTGCCTTACGACCCGATCAAGAGTTTCGAGCCTGTCGGGATGGTGGCGCGCGTTCCCCTTGTGTTGCTGGCCAACGCCGATGTCCCGATCAACGACCTGAAGCAACTCATAACAGCAGTGCGCGCCGCGCCGGACAAGTACGTGTATGGCTCGTTCGGCAACGGCACCACAGGGCACTTCGCCGGCGAAATGCTGTGGAGCGCCGCTGGCATCAAGCTGCAGCATATCGCTTACAAAGGCAGCGCACCGGCGATGAACGACTTGATGGCCGGCCAAATCCCCTTCTCGATTGACACCGTCGCGGCGGCGCTGCCGCAGCTGAAGGCGGCCAAGCCGAGGATCAAAGCCATCGCCGTCACTGGCGAGAGCCGCGCGACGCAAATGCCCACGGTGGCGACTGTGGCGGAGAGCGGTTTCAAAGGTTTCTCGGCCGATTCCTGGCTGGCCATTGCCACGCCCAAGGGGGTGCCGGCGGATGTAAAAGCCAAGCTGCAAAAGGCGCTGGCTGAAACCATGAAGGACCCGGAGCTTCGCGAAAAACTCGTCGCGAACGGACTCGAGCACGCTTGGGAGCCCGCTGCCACGGTTGCCGCGCGCATCGAAAACGAGCTGCCCCGCATGCGCGTGATTGCCCTGCGTTCCAACATCCGGATCGATTGAAAGTGGCGGCCGGCAAGGACCTCGTGGCCTTCTCCGATTGATTGTTATCCATGGGGCTGAATTCACTATCTACAGCCTCAGGCTTGACAGGTGAAAGCGTTGCACGTGCGAGTTGGACCGCGTTAAGGAAACTGGAAATGAGAACTGGTCAGTTGATTGCCCGCCTGGCGGGCCTGGTCATCGCAAGCGGTATAACGTCGTCCGTGCTGGCCGCGCAGCTTGTAGTCGGTCAGGTGGCTCCGTTGACAGGCATTGACGCGAGCCAGGGCCGCGCCTACGCGGCTGGAATGCAGTTGCATTTCAACGCCGTGAACAAGGCGGGCGGGGTCAACGGAAACACCTTCATCCTGGCGCGCCGCGACGATGCTGGACGTCCCGATGAAACACTCACCCAAACGCGTGCCCTTCTGGCCGAGGACAAGCCCGTGGTGCTTGCCGGCTATTTTGGAAGCCGCAATATCGCCCAGCTGGTCAGCGCGGGCGTATTTGAGCGCGAGCACATCGTGCTGGTCGGCTTCCGCGCGACCGAACTGAATCTGGACGTTCCGCAACTTTATGGCGTGCGCGCCACATTGCGAGACGAACTTGCGAGAATCACGGCGCACCTGGCGACAGTCGGAATCACCAGGCTTGGCTTGTTTTACGAAAACGGCCCCGGTGCTGCGGCACTCATCGCCGCCGCACAGGAAGCAGCGGCAAATGCCAAGGCCAGGATCGTGCAAACGGCGGGTTATGACGCTGGGACCAGCCGCGTGACTGCCGCCGCTGACGCCATGCTGCAAGCCTCACCGCAGGCGATCATCATGATTGCAAGCGGAGGCGCTGCTTCCGGTTTTATTGAGAAGTACCGCTCGGCCGGAGGAACGGCTCAGCTGTTTGCACACTCGGGCGCGGACATTGAGCAGATGGCGAAACGGCTTTCTGACGAGCAAATGCAAGGCATCGCGATCGCCCAGGTGACGCCCAGCCCCTACAAACTGACAAATCGGCTTTCCAAGGAGTTCAACGACATCGCGGCAACAGCCGGCGCGCAGGATGTTCCGATCAGCTACGCAATGATGGAAGGCTTCATCGCGGCCAAGGTGATTGTTGAAGCGGCCCGACGGCAAGGCTCGCGTGTGACCCGTGAAGGTTTTGCTTCCGCTCTGGATGGACTGGACAGCTTTGACCTGGGAGGATATGTCATCGGATTTCGTCCGGGGATGCGCAATGGTTCGCGCTTCGTGGAGATGACAATCGTCAGTGGAAACGGAAGAATCCGGCAATAGCAAAAGCAGGGCCGATACCGCTGCTTTGCGCCACTCACCCAATCTTGAGGACGCAGTCAGGAAACAAGGGCCGGAAAAGAGAAAAGGGTTAGCAGATACTTACCTGCTAACCCTCATCAATATTGGCGGAGTGGACGGGACTCGAACCCGCGACCCCCGGCGTGACAGGCCGGTATTCTAACCAACTGAACTACCACTCCTGGTAGTGACAACATTCGCTCTTTCGAGCCAAGTCGCTTGAGCCCTTGCGGGCCGGCGGTTGTCAACTTGCGCCTTGGACATCACACACAAGGTGCGATGAATTCTGGCGACCCTAAGGGGATTCGAACCCCTGTAGCCACCGTGAAAGGGTGGTGTCCTAGGCCTCTAGACGATAGGGTCAAAACCTTGGAACTTCCGGATGAGCCCCTGCTTTCACACGGACCCACAAAACTTCAAATTCTTCCCGACTAACTTTTAACTTTTGGTGGAGGTAAGCGGGATCGAACCGCTGACCTCTTGCATGCCATGCAAGCGCTCTCCCAGCTGAGCTATACCCCCGTCAAGTTATTGAGGTTTCCCTGCAATTGTCGAGCCTTGAATTATAGCCCGAAAAATTGGCCTATTTCAAATCCTCAAACAAGCTTCAACCGGGAGACCACATCTTCGCGCTTCATGAGCTCCAGAATCGCGTCGAGGGACGGGGTTTGCGGCGTGCCCATGACCAGCACGCGCACGGGCATTGCCAGCTGCGGCATCTTGAGGCCGGTGTCAGCCAGCACCTGTTTGATGGCGGCCGAGATCGCGGCCTTGGTCCACTCGCAGGCCACCAGCGAACTGCTCAGTTTTGCAATGGCCGGACGCACCGCCTCCGTGACGTGCGTGCTGATGTCTTCAGCGCTCGGTTTGCCCCCGGTCACCAGCAGTTGCAGCCAGCCAGCCAGCTCTACGAGTGTGCTGCAGCGGTCTTTAAAAAGCCCGCAACCGCGCGCCACCCACGCCGGGTCCACGCCGGTAATGCCCTGGGCTGCCAGGAAGGGCTGCACCAGCGTTGCCAGCGTGTCATCTGCAGTAGCCTTCAGGTGCTGGGCATTGACCCAGCGCAGCTTGGCTTCATCGAACTGCGCGGCGCTCTTGCCTAGATGATCAAGGTTGAACCACTCGATGAACTGCTCGCGGCTAAAGATTTCGTCGTCGCCGTGGCTCCAGCCCAGGCGCGCCAGGTAATTGACCATGGCGTCGGGCAAATAGCCTTCGGCGGCGTACTGCGTCACCGGCTTGGCGCCGTTGCGCTTGCTGAGTTTTTCGCCCTGCTCATTGAGCACGGTCGGCAGGTGGGCGTAGACCGGTGGCTCCTTGCCCAGCGCTTTAAAGATGTTGATCTGGCGCGGCGTGTTGTTCACGTGGTCGTCGCCGCGGATCACGTGGGTCATGGCCATGTCGATGTCGTCGACCACCACGCAGAAGTTGTAGGTCGGCGTGCCATCGGGCCGCGCGATCACCAGGTCGTCGAGTTCGTCGTTGCTGATCTCGATGCGGCCCTTGACCTTGTCGTCCCACACCACGCTGCCGCCCTGCGGGTTCTTGAAGCGCAGCACGGGCTGCACGCCTTCGGGCACGGGCGGCAGGGTCTTGCCGAGTGCAGGGCGCCAGGTGCCGTCATAACGCGGCTTCTCCTTGGCGGCCATCTGCTTTTCGCGCAGGGCGTCGAGCTCGGCCACGCTCATGTAGCAGGGGTAGACCAGGCCATCAACCTGCATCTGCGCAAGCACGGCCTTGTAGCGGTCCATGCGCTGCATCTGGAAGAACGGGCCTTCGTCGTGGTTCAGGCCCAGCCAGCGCATGCCTTCGATGATCACGTCGACGGCTTCCTGGCTGGAACGTTCGACATCGGTGTCTTCAATGCGAAGAACGAAGTCACCGCCGGTGGCGCGCGCAAAAGCCCAGGGGTACAGCGCTGAGCGGATATTGCCGAGGTGGATGAACCCGGTCGGGGAAGGGGCGAAGCGGGTTCTTGTTTTTTGGGTCATTGAGGCAGTCATGCAGTCATACGATAAGGCTCAGGCCGCGGGACAGGTCGGCCTTGATGTCGTCTACGTGGTCCAGCCCAACGGCCACGCGTACCAGGCCCTGGCCTATGCCGGCGGCCTGGCGCTGCTCTTCGCTGAGGCGCCCGTGCGAGGTGGTGGCTGAATGGCTGATGATGGTCTTGGTGTCGCCCAGGTTGGTCGCAATGCTGAGCACCTGCGTGCTGTTGATCACCTTGAAGGCATTGGCGCGTGCCGCTTCCGGTGTGTCGCCAAGCACGTCAAACGACAGCACCGCGCCACCCAGTCCCGATTGCTGGCGCATGGCCAGCTCATGCTGGGGATGCGATTCAAGACCAGGGTAATAAACGCGCGCAACCGCAGGCTGCGTTTCAAGCCACCTGGCAACGGCCAGCGCGTTGGCGCTCTGTGCCTGCATGCGGATGTTCAACGTCTCCAGGCCCTTGAGCACGACCCAGGCGTTGAAGGGCGCCAGCGTCATGCCGGCGGTGCGCACGATCGGGCCGAAAACATCAACGATGAGTTTGGACGAGCCGCAGAGCGCGCCCGCCATCACACGGCCCTGGCCGTCCAGGTATTTGGTGCCCGAATGCATGATGAGGTCAGCGCCGAATTCCACCGGACGCTGCAGCGCCGGTGAGCAAAAGCAATTGTCCACCGCGAGCAAGGCGCCCACGCTGTGCGCCAGGTCAGCCAGCGCCCGGATGTCGCAGACTTCGGTCAGCGGATTGGTCGGGGTTTCAGCAAACAGCAGCTTGGTGCCGGGTCGCAATGCGGCCTTCCACTCGCTGACGTCCGTCTGCGACACAAACGTGGTTTCAACGCCGAACTTCCCGAACTCGCGGCCTATCAGGGCGATCGTCGAGCCAAACATCGAACGCGAGCAAATGACGTGGTCGCCGGACTTCAACAGCCCCATGCACATCATCAGGATCGCGCCCATGCCGGTCGATGCGCCGATGGCGGCTTCGGTGCCCTCCATCGCGGCGAGGCGACGCTCAAAACTGGTAACCGTCGGGTTGGAGGTGCGGCCGTAGGTGTACCCCTCCGTCGGGTCGGCAAAGCGCCGCGCCGAGGTTTCAGCGTCGGGCTGGACAAAACCGCTGGTCAGGTACAGCGCCTCGGAGTTTTCACCATGCTGGCTGGGCTCCACCGCCACGCGCACGGCCAGGGTGTCGCGGTGCAGGTTGCGCGGCAATTCTCTTTTCTTCGTCATGCTCAGGCTTCCTGCGGATTGGGCAGCGCGAGGCGGGATACGTCCACGTCGCCGTCTTCGCCAATCTTTTCGGCGGTGTCGGCGCGCTGTGAATTCATCGCTGCGATGGTCTCTGCAGTCACGTCGCCCGTGATGTAAACGCCGTCAAAGCAGGAGGCGTCAAAGCCGTCGAGCTTGCCGTTGAGTGAGCCAATGGCGCGCTTCATGCCTTCCACATCCTGGTAAATCAGCGCGTCGCAGCCGATCACTTCGCGGATTTCTTCAATCGTGCGGCCGTGGGCCACCAGCTCATCAGGCGTAGGCATGTCAATGCCGTACACGTTGGGAAAGCGCACGGGCGGCGCAGCACTGGCCAGGTAGACCTTGCGCGCGCCGGCGTCGCGCGCCATCTGCACGATCTCGCGGCTGGTGGTGCCGCGCACGATGGAATCGTCGACCAGCAACACATTGCGGCCCTTGAATTCGCTGGCGATCACGTTGAGCTTCTGGCGCACGGACTTCTTGCGCACGCCCTGCCCCGGCATGATGAAGGTGCGGCCCACGTAACGGTTCTTGACGAAACCTTCACGGTAGGGGATGCCCAGCAGGTGCGCCAGCTGCGTGGCGCTGGGGCGGCTGGATTCGGGGATCGGGATGATCACATCGATCTCGCTGGGTGGCACGGTGGAGACCACGCGTTTGGCCAGCGTCTCGCCCAGGTTCAGACGGGCCTGGTAGACCGAGATGCCGTCCAGCACCGAGTCGGGGCGCGCCAGGTAGACGAATTCAAAGATGCAGGGATTGAGCTTGGCATTGGTTGCGCACTGCTCGGCGTGCACCACGCCTTCCATGTCTACATACACGGCTTCGCCCGGGGCGATGTCGCGCTCGAACTGGTGCGACGTGCCTTCGAGCGCCACCGATTCGCTGGCCACCATGACGGTCGTGCCGTTTTCATTCTCGCCGCGGCCGATGCACAGCGGGCGGATGCCGAAGGGGTCGCGAAACGCCAGCAGGCCGTGGCCGGCGATCAGCGCGACGACGGCATAAGAGCCCTTCACACGCTTGTGCACACCGCGCACTGCGGCGAACACATCAACCGGCTTGAGCGGCAGGCCGCGTGTGGTTTTCTCGAGTTCGTGCGCCAGCACGTTGAGCAGCACTTCAGAGTCGCTGTCGGTGTTGATGTGGCGGTGGTCGGTGTTGAAGAGCTCGGCCTTGAGCTCGGCCGCATTGGTCAGGTTGCCGTTGTGCGACAGCACAAGGCCGAAGGGCGCATTGACGTAAAACGGCTGGGCTTCGTCTTCGCTGTAGGCGTTGCCTGCCGTGGGGTAGCGCACCTGGCCCAGGCCCACCGTGCCCGGCAGCGCGCGCATGTTGCGGGTGCGAAACACGTCGCGCACCATGCCCTTGGCCTTGTGCATGTAGAACTTGCGCCCCTGCTGCGTGACGATGCCCGCGGCATCCTGGCCGCGATGCTGCAGCAGCAGCAGGCCGTCATAAATCAGTTGATTGACCGGGGCTTTGCTGACGACGCCGACTATCCCGCACATGGTGTTCCGATCATGATGAGTTGACTCTTCAAAGTTAAATTAAATACTTGGCAAACTGTTCGGGCAATACCGGCTTCAGGGCCTTCAGCATGGCCGTCAACATCGGCGCTCCGTTGGACTGCACCCACCAGTCACTGGACTTCAATGCCGTCATGTTGATGACCACCGTGGCGGCCAGCAGCAAAATAATGCCGCGCAACACACCAAAACCAGCCCCCAGCACCCGATCTATCGGCGCCAGGCCGATGGCCGCCACCAGTTTCTTCAGCAAAAAAGCCAGCAACCCAGCCGCAAACACCGCCGCAATAAATATCAGCAAAAACGCCGCCGCATAGCGCACCGGATCACCAGCGGACTGCAACGGCAACCTGGCGGCAAGGTCCGGCGCAAACCATTGCGCCACATAAAACGACACCGCCCACCCCAGCACCGACAACACCTCGTACACCAGGCCCCGCCAGGCGCCCAGGAGCATGGAAAAGACCAGCACTCCCAGCAAAATCCAGTCAACAGCCGTCACGAAACACCAACTGCGTTGCTTACAAGGTCAGGATGGCAGCGGGTAAATCAAGGCCCTTGATCTTGGCCGCCGCCTTGTCGGCCTCGGCCTTGGTGGCAAACGGGCCCACGCGGACCCGGATGCGCTTGCCGTCTTTGGTTTCCGCCACTTGTGTATAGGTTTTGAGGCCCGCCTTTTCCACCTTCAGGCGCGCTTCGCGGGCCTTGGTCACATCGGCAAACGCACCGACCTGAACCACAAAACGGCCGTCCGCCTCGCTGGCAGACGGTTTGGCGGCCGGCACAGCGGTGCCGTTCAGCAGTGCGGCGGCACGTGTGGCGTCGTCGTTCGCCGCAGGCTTGGCCGGCTTGGTTTCCGGTTTGACCGCAGGTTTCACCTCAGGTTTGGCTTCCGGTTTTGCTTCATTTTTGATAGCTGGTGGCGCAGATGCAGCAAGGGCTGGAGCCGGTTTTGATGAAATAATTTCTTCCTTGGGCGCCAGGCTGGCGTCAGCGGTCACTTTTTCGGCGGGCTTGTCGGCCACCTTGGGGGCGGACGCGGAAGTGGCTGCCGGGGCACCGGGCCCGGGAATCACCAGGGGCTTGACCGTGCCCTTGCCAGGAATTTCAATCGGGATATCGACCGGAATGGGCCGTGGCTGGGTGTCAAACAGCAGCGGGAAACCCAACACGCCGATCAGCACCAGCACGGCAGAACCGATCAGCCGGTGTTTGGCGCGCTTGCGAATCACTTCCACGCTTTCCGTTTGAGCGGCTGACCCGGCATTGGAGGCAGCGTTGGAGCCGCCCCGGCGGAAGTTGAAAAACGGCATGGTGTGGCTTGGATCCGATAAGGGGTGACGTTAACGGTGAACGCGGGCTGACGGCCCTTTTTTGAACGCGTTGCGGGCCGCTTGTCCGGTCTCAGGCGGCCAGGTGCGGGGCCGAAAGACGCGGCACACCGTCCTTCAAAATGCCGCCCACCGTATAGAAGGAGCCGAACACGACAATTCTATCAGCGGGGGTTGCGGCCCCGACCGCCGCCTGCAGCGCCGCTTCGGGGGATTTGTAAGTGCCGGCGCTTGCATCAGGGCGGGTATTGGCCGCCGTCCACCGGGCCTGCAAATCCTCGGCCGAAGCGGCCCGCGGCGTCGGCAAATCGGTGAAATACCACTTGTCGATGAGCGGCGCCACCCGCGCCAGCATGGGAGCCAGGTCTTTGTCGGCCATAGCGCCAAACACAGCGTGCGTACACGGGTAAAAGCCCATCGCGTCCAGGTTTTCAGCCAGCGCGGCCACCGAATGGGGGTTGTGCGCCACGTCCAGCACCAGCGTGGGCTGGCCGGGCACGATCTGGAAGCGGCCCGGCAGCTCGACCATCGACAAACCGTTGCGCACCGCCTGGGCCGTCACCGGCAGGCGCTCACGCAAGGCCGTCAGCGCTGCCAGCACGCCTGAAGCATTGACAAGCTGGTTGGCGCCGCGCAAGGCCGGATACGCCAGGCCGGCATAGCGGCGCCCGCGCCCTGCCCAGCCCCATTGCTGTTTGTCGCCCGAGAAATTGAAGTCGGTGCCGAAACGCCACAAGTCAGCACCCACTGCGGCGGCGTGATCAATGATGCTTTGCGGCGGCACCGGATCGCTCACGATGACCGGCTTGCCGGCGCGCATGATGCCGGCTTTTTCGCGGCCAATGCTTTCGCGGTCGGGGCCCAGGTATTCCATGTGGTCCAGGTCGATGCTGGTGATCACCGCGCAGTCGGCGTCCAGCATGTTGACGGCGTCCAGCCGGCCACCCAGGCCGACTTCAAGGATGACGACATCCAGCTTTGCGTCGGCCAGCAGTTGCAGGATGGCCAGGGTGGTGAATTCAAAGTAGGTGAGAGAGATCGCGTCACCGCCCTGCGTGCGCGCCACCTCGACGCGCGCGAACTGGGTCACCAGGTCTGCCGCACTGACGATGTCACCGCGCACCCGGCAGCGCTCTTCAAAATGCACCAGGTGCGGCGAAGTGAAGACGCCGGTGCGGTAGCCGGCCTGCAGCAAGATGGCTTCAAGCATCGCGCAGGTCGAACCTTTGCCGTTGGTGCCGGCCACCGTGATGATGGGGCAGTCAAAGGCCAGGCCCATGCGCCTGGCCACAGCGCTGATGCGCGTCAGGCCCATGTCGATGCCGACGGGGTGCAGGTGCTCGCAGTAAGCCAGCCAGTCGTCGAGGGTTTTCAAATTTTGCATACAGCCCGCCATTGTCGCAAACTGCCCCTTTCCTTTCAGCGGGGGCCGCGGTCCGGCTTTGCCGGTCGCAGGCGCCGCCCCCTGCAAGGGGGGAGGACACTACACGCAGTGAGCGTCAACGGGGGTGTTCAAGCTATTTGGCGAAACGGTCTGTCGCGGCTATTAATTGGCGCAGGATGCCGGGCTCATTAAAGGCGTGGCCGGCGTTGTCGACCATGTGGAATTCAGCCTCGGGCCAAGCGCGGTGCAGGTCCCAGGCGGTTTTGGCCGGCGTGGCCACGTCGTAGCGGCCTTGCACGATGACACCGGGAATCCCGGCCAGCTTGTGCGCGTCGCGAATCAGCTGGCCTTCTTCGAGCCATCCGGCGTGCACAAAATAATGGTTTTCGATGCGGGCGAATGCCAGCGCAAAGGCGTCGTCACCGTGCTGGGCGGTAAAAGACGGGTCGGGCAACAGCGTAATCGTCTGGCCTTCCCACAGGCTCCAGGCGCGGGCAGCCGCCAGTTGCGCAGTACGGTCGGCGCCCACCAGGCGTTTGCGGTAGGCGGCAATCAGGTCGCCGCGCTCCGCCTGCGGAATGGGTTTGACGAACTCTTCCCACAAATCAGGGAACAACCAGGACGCGCCCTCCTGGTAATACCAGAGCAGCTCGGCACGGCGCAGCGCAAAAATGCCCCGCACAATGAGCGCCGACACGCGGGCCGGATGGGCCTGGGCATACGCCAGTGCCAGCGCGCTGCCCCAGGAACCGCCGAACACCAGCCAACGCTCCACGCCTAGCAGGGTGCGCAAGCGCTCGATGTCGGCCACCAGGTGCCAGGTCGTGTTGTTTTCCAGTGAGGCACTGGGGCGGGAACGGCCGCAGCCGCGCTGGTCGAACAGCAGCACGCAATAGCGTTCGGGGTCGAACAGGCGGCGGTGCTCGGGCGAGCAGCCCGCACCCGGACCACCATGCAAAAACACCGCCGGCTTTCCTTTGGGGTTGCCGCATAACTCCCAGTACACCGAATGGCCGTCGCCGGTTTCAAGAATGCCCGTGCGAAAAGGTTCGAGAGGCGGGTAAAGAACGGCGGGGGCAGTGCGCGTGGCTGAAGCAGCGGTCATGAGGCAAGGCATCCATAAAAAAAAAGGTTGAGCCGGTCGGCGTTCTTCATTATTCCAGCCTTGCCAAACGCCTGCCCACGCGTCCACGCCCTTGCCTGCCTTCGCAACAACGCTACCAATTTGATAGCTGCTTGCGCAGGTCCCGCTTGGTCGGGAGGCCTATTTCCCTTAAATCTGCGAAAATCCGGCCATGATCATTCTTTACGGCATCCCCAACTGCGACACCGTCAAAAAGGCCCGCGCATGGCTAGTCGAACAAGGCGTTGACTATCAGTTTCACGACTTCAAGAAGCAGGGCGTGCCGCCCGACCAGTTGGCGCGATGGGCCCAGGCGGCAGGATGGGAAAAGCTGCTGAATCGCCAGGGCACCACCTGGCGAAAGCTGGACCCGGCGCTGCAGGCCAATGTGCATGACAGCGCCAGCGCCCAAACGCTGATGCTCGCCAATCCCAGCGTCATCAAGCGGCCGGTGGTGGACTGGGGCAAAGACATCACCGTCGGTTTTGACGCCCCAGGCTGGGCTGCGAGGGTTTGAACGCACGGCAGGCCGACCGGTTACGTTTTGCAGCCTGTTTTGCCTTCAACGGGATTAAAAGGGCAGCTTTACCGTCGATTTACCGAACTCCGCGCCCCAAAATGACTCTGACTTACTAAAATTACGTTTGCCACCCGAGCCTTCACCCGACCAGGGTGAGCCCTTTGGCGGTGCAACTTCAGCCAGGTGCTGAAAAGGGTTGAATCATGAAAAAAGCGCTTGTTCTCTCTGCTCTGGCCGCCGCCTCCGGGTTGGCAGCTGTACCCGCCTCCGCCATGGACATCCTGGCCCGGGTGATTTCAAGCACGCCGGTGGTGCAGCAGGTGGCCGTACCGCGCCAGGTCTGCAGCAACCAGCCCGTCGTCGTCCAGCAACCAAACTCGGGCGCAGGCGCGCTGATGGGTGCCCTCGCGGGCGGTGCAGCCGGTAACGCCATCGGCAATGGCGGCGGCCGTGCGGTTGCCACCATGATCGGTCTGGTCGGCGGCGCCATCGTCGGCGACCGCATCGAAGGCTCGAACAACCAGGTTCAAAACGTGCAGCAGTGCGCGACGCAAACCTATTACGAAAACCGACCCAGCCACTACAACGTGGTGTACGAATACCAGGGTACGCAGTACAGCACGCAGATGGCCACCGACCCTGGCCAGTATGTGCGCCTGCAGGTCACGCCGGTCGGCGCCATGGCGCCTGCGCCGCAGACTTTCCAGTCCGCGCCGCAGCAGCCCCAGACCTATGTGCAACCAGCACCCCAGCCCGTGTACGTGCAGCCTGCCGTGACTTACGTGGAGCAGCCGGTGGTTTACCCGGCTTACTATCCGCGGCCCTATTACCAGCCTTATTACGCCCCCATCGGCCTGTCGCTGAACTTCGGTTACAGCCGGGGCTATGGGCACCACCACTGGCGCTAAGACCCACCGGCGGGCTGAACAAAAAAGGGGCGTTGTCAACGCCCCTTTTTGCTGCCCGCCCGATAGCTCTAAGAGCCGCTCACAAAGCCCAGCGAAGCGGTCCTGGCTAGGCGCGTCGCCGCAGACAGTGCTACAGCACGGCAAGGCGGCGCAACAACGCCAGGAGGGTTTTGTGAGTGGCGCTATTTGGGTGTCTCGATGAGCGCGCCCTTAAACAGCACCGGCCCGGTCGGCCCGCTGCCTGGCGGCACGCCGCCCTTGGGCTCCAGCGTGATCGCCAGCGTCGGCACCTGCCGCATGTCGGTGCCCGCGGCGGTCAGGCGAACCACGGGGTCCGCACTCATCACACCCAATGATTTGGGCGCCGCGCCGGGCGGCAAAGCCCAGAGTTCCAGGGACTTGTCGGGCTGCTCCCTGAAGCTGCCCACACGCTTGAGCGAAAGTGTTTTGTTCTTCGGGTCAACCGTCACCAGCAGCGACGCTGAAGCCTTGTCATCCGTCAGCACGGCCACGTATTCGATCTCGGGCGTGGCTGTCAGTTTGGCAGTCAGTTCGCTCACCTGCCCGCTCAGCCGGCCGTTCACGTTCAGCCCCACGACAACCGCCGCCGCAGTCGCGAGTGCGCCCGCCACAGCCCCGCCGCGCCACAGGCCCAGGCTGGACCACCAACCCACGGCACCCGGAGCGGCCCGCGCCGCCTGCATGGCGCGCGCCTCCTTGTCGGCCCGCACCAGGTTTTCAATGCGTTTCCACACGGCGGGGCTGGGCGCCGCCTGCGGCTGCAGCTCAGCCACCGACGACAGCCGGCTTTGCCAGACCAGCGCCGCCGCGCGCAAAGTGGCGTTGTCGCGTGCCAGCGTCTCAAACCGACGACGCGCACCGCCGCGCAAGGTGCCCAGCGCATAGCTGGCCGCTAGTTGCTCCATCAGGGCGGGATTACTTTGAATATTCATAACTTTTCCGCCGGGCCGCCCCAAGGAAAATTAGCCCCCTCGGGGGGCAGAGCAGTACGCGAAGCGACAAACGTGGGGGCCATGTTCATGCGAACCTCGCCATGCAACCGCGCAGCTGTTCCAGCCCACGGCGGATCCAGGTTTTGACAGTACCCAAAGGCAGCTTCAGCTGCTCAGCCAGCTCGCCGTGGCTCAAATCCCGCAAATACGCCAGGCTCACTACTTCACGCTGCTTGTGCTCCAGCTGGCCCAGGCACTGGTGCAAAGCCCAGGCCTGCTCGCTGGCCTGCGTCGTGTCCATCGGGTTGGGCGAGTCGCCCGCCACGGTGTCAGAAATCACATCGTCGAGTTCCTGCATCAGGTCGGCCCGGTCCGAAGCCCGGCGCCGCAAAAAATCCAGGCCGCGGCTGCGCACCACCAGCGCCATCCAGGCCATGGGCGGCGACAGGGTCGCCTTGTAGTCGCCTGCGATGCGCCAGATGTTGAAAAAGGCCTCCTGCAACACGTCTTCAGCCCATTCACGGTTGGTCACCACACGAATCGCGACACCGTAGAGCTTGGACGAAGTCAGCTCATACAGCTCCCGCAGGGCTGACTCATCGGCCTGGGCCACGCGGTCAATCAGCGCGATCAATTGTCTGTCCGGGCTTTCTGGCTTCATGAAGAACATTGTCAGGCATTGGTGGCTATTGGGAAACACCGGCAGGCGGCGGGTACTGGGGATACGCCACAAAGGGCCAACCGGATTCACCGTGGGCCCGGCGAAGGGCTCCGGGTGACCTAAAATCAACGGTTTGAGCGCCACGCGGTGCTTTCCCGCAGCCCGGAACGGCCCTTTTCACCTTTTTCTGTCTCTTCCCGCCTCTTTTCAGCACCTTCCCATGCCTACCGAACAAATCGACAACATCAGCGTGATCACCAAGGCCAACGTCTACTTTGACGGCAAATGCGTGAGCCACGGCATCACGCTGGCCGACGGCACCAAAAAATCGGTCGGCGTGATCCTTCCGGCCACCCTGACCTTCAACACCGGCGCGCCCGAAATCATGGAATGCGTAGCCGGCGCCTGTGAATACAAGCTGGCCGGCAGCGACAGTTGGGTCAAGTCTTCGGCCGGCGAAAAATTCAGCGTGCCCGGCAACGCCAAATTCGAAATCCGCGTTGCAGCGGGCGAAGCGGCTTACCACTACATCTGCCATTTCGGTTAAAACCGTCTAAGTCCATTAAGAACCGCTCCTTTTTTCATAGCTGCTTGCGCACGTTCTACACGGCTTACAGCGATATTCAGGCCTAAAACATGTCCAACACCATTCTGCAAAACATCCCCGCCAACCAAAAGGTCGGCATCGCGTTCTCTGGCGGCCTGGACACCAGCGCCGCGCTGTTGTGGATGAAACAGAAGGGCGCCCTGCCCTATGCCTATACCGCCAACCTGGGCCAGCCCGACGAAGCCGACTACGACGAGATCCCGCGCAAGGCCATGGAATACGGCGCCATCAAGGCCCGCCTGGTCGACTGCCGCCCGCAGCTCGCCGCTGAAGGCATTGCCGCGCTGCAAAGCGGCGCCTTCCACATCACCACCGCCGGCGTGACCTACTTCAACACCACGCCGCTGGGCCGCGCCGTCACTGGCACCATGCTGGTGTCCGCGATGAAGCAGGACGACGTGAACATCTGGGGCGACGGCTCCACGTTCAAAGGCAATGACATCGAGCGCTTCTACCGCTACGGCCTGCTGACCAACCCCGCGCTGAAGATCTACAAACCCTGGCTAGACCAGCAGTTCATCGACGAACTGGGCGGCCGCGCTGAAATGAGCGCCTTCATGACAGCCAACGGCTTTGGCTACAAGATGAGCGCCGAAAAAGCCTACAGCACCGACAGCAACATGCTGGGCGCTACGCACGAAGCCAAAGACCTGGAAAACCTCAACAGCGGCATCAAGATCGTCAACCCCATCATGGGCGTGCCGTTCTGGAAAGACGACTGCGTCGTCAAAGCCGAAGAAGTGAGCGTGACCTTTGAAGAAGGCCGCCCTGTGGCCCTGAACGGCGTTGCATACCCCGACCTGGTGAGCCTGATCCTCAAGGCCAACGAAATCGGCGGCCGCCACGGCCTGGGCATGAGCGACCAGATCGAAAACCGCATCATCGAAGCCAAGAGCCGCGGCATCTACGAAGCCCCCGGCCTGGCGCTGCTGTTCATCGCCTACGAGCGCCTGGTCACCGGCATCCACAACGAAGACACCATCGAGCAGTACCGCGACAACGGCCGCAAGCTCGGCCGCCTGCTGTACCAGGGCCGCTGGTTCGACAGCCAGGCCATCATGCTGCGCGAAACCGCCCAACGCTGGATCGCCAGCGCCATCACCGGCACCGTCACGCTGGAACTGCGTCGCGGCAACGACTACTCGCTCTTGAACACCGAATCGCCCAACCTGACCTACGCGCCTGAGCGCCTGAGCATGGAAAAGGTGGAAGATGCGCCGTTCTCGCCGCTGGACCGGATTGGGCAGTTGACGATGCGCAACCTCGATATCACCGACACCCGCGCCAAGCTGGGGATTTATTCCAATGCCGGGATGCTGGAACTGGGCAAGGGGGATGATTTTTTGAAGTTGGGTAAGTAACTCAATTCAAGCCGCAAAAGCAAAGCCCGCCAAGTGAAAGCTTGACGGGCTTTGTTGCTTTTGATCGTTCCGCTATCTATTCCAGCGCACTCAAAAAGTCCCAGAAGACTCCTGTTCCGCCAGCAACTTGTCGCTTCCGAACCTTCTCCAGGATGAGTTTCCGGTGTGCGGCTCCAACGAGAAACACGCTGTGAGCGGGAAGGTGGCGGATGCAATAGCTCTCAATGTTCTCGATCATTCCCGCTTCGCGATCGCCATTTGTCTGATTCCACAGATCGTAGGTCCGTCGCAATTTGGGGTCGCCGATCCACTTGACGGTTGCAAGAGCCTCGTTGTAGATGTCCTCCCATGCCTGCGCGCAGCGATCGCTGTTGAGGTAGGGGAATCCGAGTTCCAGCGTGTCTAGGCTGTTCTGGTCTACAAGTCGTCGATAGTCGGGACTCGTCCTCGCGACCTTCTTGAACACGTCTTCAGAATTGCGGAAGAATTCTTCGCTTGGCTTGTCCAAATCCACAGGAACAACATTGACTGGACGGCGTTCCCGATACAGAACAACAGCCGCGGACTCAAGGGTGCGATGAGAGCCGTTGAGATAGTCAGCAAGAAAGGCAAGTGGAATTTCGGCAAAGATGACGTCAGGTGCAAGGCGATCAAGGATCGCCCGCAATTCCGCCACATTGGCACGGCCAGATTCAGCGTGGACAGTTGCGATGAGCGTAATGCGCATGAGTCCTCGAATTAAGCGCCAGCTTGTGACGGAGCTGGGCGACGCGAACCGTCAGTCTTTCGCAACGACAGTGTCATACAGCCCGTAGCGCTGCAGCCCCTCGTGACTTTCAATTCCGGTATAGCGCAGCGAAGCATCTTCATACCGCCGAAACGCAAAAACCGCCTGGTTCATCTGCTCGGTATTGAACACCTTGAGCCGCACCAGCAGGTGGAAGTCTTGCACCGTCAGCCCGGTTACGGTGACAAACAGCTCTGGTTCCAGCCTGGTAATCACGTCCTGCAACGTGTTTTCTCGAAAATCTGTGAGGTACATGAACGCCGGAATGCGCGTGGCAAACTTGATCAGCTTTTCCTGTACCAGCTTGCGCTTTGACTTATATTCCCGCTCCTCATCCGAAAGCTGCTTTGTTTCCTTCTTGGTCAGCTTGCCGTCTTTGGCCTTGTTTTTCAGTGCCTTGACCTTCTCGCTCTTATTAATGATGGTTTCAATGATGTTGTCGCCCAGGGAGCGCCAGCCCTCAATGCGGTCTACCGCTGCCATCGCCTCCGGGTTGTCAAGAATGCGGCGCAGTGTGCCGTTATCCACGTTCACCAGCAGCGCACTTTCCCACTTGCGGGCCAGCAGCGTGGCCGACGTGCCAGCCATGGCAATGTCGAGTATGCCGCCCGCGTCGATCTGCGTCATGTTGGCGCCGTCGTAGGCCAGTACCGGCAAAAAGGCCACCAAGTCCCTCACTGCATGTTCGGGGTTGGACTCGTTGGGCGACAGGCCAATACCGTACTCAGACAACTGGCGCAGCGCGCGCGTGGGCGCAAAGTCGAACACAAAGCACACGGGTTTGAGGATTTCCTCCTCGTTCGGGTTGTCACCGTTCGGGTTTTTGATCGACCACGGCGACTGCACCCGAAACGCGGCCTGAAAGTAACTTTCGGGTGACTTCAGGTTGCGCAGCATCAAAATAGACGACCATTGCGCCACCGTCACGCCCGTGGTCAGCTTGCCGCACGACAAGGTGATGGTTTTTGTGTCAAAGCCGCTGCCAATGGCCTTGCGCACGGGCGGCAACGCCTCCAGGCCAATGCCAGCAGACGGCCCAGCCGCCACGATGACACGGTAGTCGCGCCAAAAGGTGTTGTGTCGCTCGGCCAACAGGTTGGCCATGGCATGGCAGGCCGCCACATTGGGCAAGTACCAAAACGAATGCTGCAAATACGGCAGCAAACGAACGTCGGAATATGGGAACGGTGGCCGCGAGCCCGTTTTCAGTAACTCCGCAGACTGCGCTGCATACCCGCCACGAATGATGTCCAGCCACTTTTGTACATCGCTCTTGTGTTTGAATTTCGCACCCGCTCCAGCGCCCGATGCCTCAAAGAACGAATTCAAGTCAAACTCGTCAAACTCCCCCCCGCTGGCAATGGCCAGCAACTCGTCTGGCATCTGGTAGGTCAGCAGGCGCATTTGCGGCAGCGCCGCATACGGGTTGCGCTTTGCAGGGTGCGCGGCAGCATAGGCTTCTTTGGCGCGCTGCTCGTCGGTGTACGTCCAGTTGAATATTTGCTCTTCAATGAACTCGCCAGTGGCCAGCGCCTTAAATGGCGTGCCAGACAAATACAAATAGGCGCGGGTGGTTATGGGCAAAAACTCGTTTTCCTGACTCAAGAGAATGTTCAAGTCTTCGTTGATGCCGTCGAGCTCGCCCGCGTATTCAAGTTTTGACTCTTTTTTGGCAATGGCGTCGTCTTCCCCCTCAAACAACTCCTTGGCCGTGTCGCGCCAGGCACCAAAGTGGTATTCGTCAAACACCACCAGGTCCCAGTTAACTGTGTGGATCCACTCGTTACGCGGCTTGATGTTGCCTGTTTCGTTGTCGCGTCCCAGCACGTCCTGAAACGAGCCGAAATAAACCACCGGTTTGGCATGGTCGATGTGCGTAGGGTCGCCCCCCGTTGAGCGCGACAGGTACTGCCAGCCGTCAAAGTCAACATGGTTTTCAAGGTCGGTTTGCCAGGCGTCTTCAACCGCCGGTTTGAAGGTCAGCACCAGCACCCGTTTGGTCTGCAGCTTTTTGGCCAATTGGTACGTGGTGAAGGTTTTGCCAAAACGCATCTTGGCGTTCCACAAAAAGCGCGGTGCTGCGTTGGCGTCCTCAGCCCAGATGGATTGGTAATAGTCCACCGTTTTGTTGACGGCATCCAACTGCTCGTCGCGCAGGCCAAAGGTCTCGTGGTGTGTGCCGCTCAGGCGCTGGCCCGTGCGCAACTCGGCCAGCACGGTAGCCACATCAGCAACTGTGCAACGCACCCATTCCAGTGTGGTGTTTTCAAACCCTTTTTTTGTCAGCGCTGATCGAACGTCATGGTCGGTAAAGATGGAACCGTCATCACGTTCGGCAGGCTCATCCAGTTCAATAGTGAAGTTCTGGATGGCAGCAGTTTTAAGCTGCTCGGCCACGCGCTGCTTGACGTTACGCGTGGTTTGGCCGACCTTAAGCTGGCCATGGTGCGCGGCGTCGGCAATCGCGTAAGCGTAGATGCGCGGGCGGGCATCGGGTTTGGGCGCGAGGATTTCCTCGATGCTGGGTTTACTCGTCATCACTGTCGTCAACTGCAACATCACCAAGAAGATCACTCGTCAAGTCCATGGGCCGGACAACCTTCTCAATAAAGTCAATCTCGCTGGGCGTAATTCCATATTTGGCGTACAAGTCTTCGTCTGTCCACTTCTTTGTCCAGTCTTGCGTGGGCACAAAGGTATAAACCTTTCGGGTCGTGTCTTGCGAAGGCTTGTGCAAGAGAATCAACAGGCGTGTCAGCCGACAAGTGAGGTACGAAAGAGCGCTCTCTGCTTCAAATTTGGTATCAAACGGGCCAATACACAAATAGGTTTCCGAACTAATACTGCCCGGTTCGCCAATGAATGGCGTGCTGAGAATTCGGTGCGGGTAAGAGTCACGGTTGCCAGTACCCGGCGCTGCGCGCCCGACATAAATCTTCCATTTGTCGATAAGTTCAATACCGGACGGCACAGCATTTCTAGCTACGTACCCTGTCCCGCCGTTCTGGTAAATGAGCACATCGTCAGCATGCTTTGTCTTTTTTCCTTTGAACGTTGTTTCTAGGGAGAATGGCTTTCTTGAGCTCACCAATCGGTCAAAGCGCCTTTCGCCCGGTAGCAATAACGACTCAGACTGCCCGGTTTCTATAGACACAACCTTCTTAAGAATCGACAAGCCTTCATTGAAGCGGATAAAGATGTCTGCACCGTTTTCCATGAGCGGACGGGTAGCGGTGGAAACAGGCCAATCCTTGAAATGGGTGCTTACATCGCAAAGGCCAGGGTGATCGCGATTCCAGAGGAAATAGCACACCCCACCTTTGAGGCCTACGCCCGGAAACACATCTGCTGCGCTCAGGTAATCAGCAATCGAGCGCAGGCGATCATCAGCAAGCATGGCCTCTCGAAATTCATCCAAACCCTTGCCGCCTGCAAACCATCTGGCAGGTATCACCATCGACAGATAACGTGGCTCCAGCGCCTTGGCCTGTTCAACAAACAATTGATAAATGGGTGCTGCGCTGGTGCCAAATCCACCGTCGTTCAATTGATAAGGTGGGTTGCCAATAATCACGTCGAATTGCATGTCTTCTCCAAATAGCTCGGCCATTCGAGTCTTGATGTTGTCTGTGTGAATGAATGTGTAGGCGTGGGTCTCCAGCGCGGCGCCACGATCCATCGCTGCCTGGCTGGCACCGCAAAACGTGCATTTACCTTTGGCCCAAGCATGTTCAGTTCGCTCAAACCAGATATTGCCCGAATCATTGTCAAAGCTTTTGGCAATGGAATGCGTTCCGTTGGCGTATTTGGAGCAGTACACGCTGCGCCGCGCCAGCAAACTGGTGATTTGTGTGATGCCAATGCCAAACACCTGCTGGGTGAGGATATGGTTGACGCGCTCTTGCAAGACTGGCATCTGCTGCGCTAGGCCGTCGGTGAGCCGCGTGGCGATTTCGCGGAGAAAAACGCCTGATTTGGTAAACGGGTCCAAAAACCGAACCGTTGAGTCAGCCCACAAGTTGGCACCACCATGATCTGCAGCCCAGGTCTCTGCCACCCTATCCAGCATGCGGCCCGCCAGCTCCGGCGGGGTAAAAACCTCGTCGTTCGACAGGTTGGCAATGCAGGTCAGCACATCGGGGTTGCGGCCACGCAGGGTGAATGAAACTTGCTCGCTCATATGGTCGCATCCCTCAACGCAGCCAGCTCGCGCATTGTCATGGGCGGGTGGGTTTTGATGGGGGTAAAGATCTCGTGTTTGCCCTGATCAGCCCAAAGCGAGCCTTCTTCGCTGAATTTTGACGAGCCAGTGAGCACATCAAACCGGAAGTCGCGCCTTTGGTACTTGCCTTTGCCCAGGTAGCCCCACTCGGCAAAGCTGATGGGTTGGCCGCCACCAGTGCCCACGGCACGCATGGTCAGCGCGTCGCCATGCAACACGTTTTCGGCAAGCACATGGCTGGCGGCCAGGTACAAGTCGTCTGCTTCATCAAGGTTCAGGTATTCGGCAAACACGTCGAGCATGTTGGCACGGCACTCAGCAATGTTGTCAGCCAGCAGTTCAACCCCGTAAATGCACATCAGCCCCAGCAGTGCGTAGTGCTGCCGTTCAAAGTCATTTTTGCTGTATTTGAGCTCTACCGCAGCGAGCTTGCGCCGCAGGATTTGCACCATAAAGTTGCCGCTGCCGCAGGCGGGCTCAAGGAAGCGGGAATCGAGGCGCTCAGTCTCGTCTTTCACCAGGTCAAGCATGGCCTCGACCATCCATTCCGGGGTAAATACCTCGCCATGGTCTGCTACACGCTGTTTTGATTTCACTAAGCTCATTTTGCGAATATTCGTTTGGTTACGGCAGCGCTGACGAAATTGATCAGCAAATGCTCTATATCTGAACGTGGTTGCTCTATTGAAACAATCCTTGGTGCTCCCTGCAATACTGCAGCCCGCCAAACCGCTTGGCGTTGTTCCAGCAGAACTTGCCTTCGGGGAAACTGATCTTCTCACGGCAATGGGCGCAGATCAGCTTTTTGGCCAAGGAAGCGTCGGCCTGCGCGGGTGCCGGGGTGGCGGATGATGCTGCAAACACAGGTGCTGCAGGCCGGGGCTCCATCACCGCCTTTGCCAACTGGGGCTTGGGCTGCATCCAGTCTGGAAGGTCCATCTGGTCTGCCGGGCGGTGTTGGCGTTTGAGCTTTTCGCCCCACTCCTTGATGGTGTCTGGGCTGCGTATGTTGAAGATGGCCTTGAACAAGCCGCCGGTGCTGAAGCCGTCCACCAGCTTTTCATGCCAGGCGCGGAACTGGTCTGCCTTGATGAGAAAGCTGGTGTCAAACGCCTTGGCGTCTGGCCGCTGAATGATGGCTTGCGGGTGCATCAGCACCACGTTGTGGAACTCGGGCAGCTTGTCGGTGCGGGTACTGATTTCCAGCTGCTCCAGAAGTTTGCTCAGGATGCGGGCGTGGCGGCGGCTTTGCTCGTAAGGGGATGGAATGCCGTACCGCTCTTTGCCATAGCGCACGGTGAATTCGCCATGGGCGTTGACTTCTAGGTCGCCTGAGTAGTTTTTGGTTTCAATCAGCACCATGTAGCCGGTGCGATTGATGACCAAATGATCAATTTGCGCCACCTCGCCATCGATCGTGAACCGCAGGTCGTGCAGCAGTACGTTGTTTTGGCCGTCCTTGTAATGGCCGTCGAGGTGGAAGGCGGCCTCTCGTTCGCCCTTGATGCCGGCGGTCAGGTTGCGCAGTTCAACGCGCAGCCACTCTTTTTGGCGGGCGTCCAGCAGTGGTGACTGCTGTAAATCCTGCAGCAAGGCCAGGCGTTTGGACTTGTCGTCCGCTGATTTGATGAGCATGCTCTCCTCCCCTCGAATTTCTTATTCAGCCAGCAGTGCAATGTACGCCGTGTAACTGTACCTGCGGTTTTTCTTCTGCCAGGTCAGCTCCGTGACGATGCCCAGATCTTCCAGCGCCTAGACCGCCGGGGTGGCGGTGGGGAAGCTGGTGGTCAGATGGACAAAACCCCGGCCATGGCGGTATTTCTAAGTCGAATTGGGCTCTAGCCCTTTTGGAATGTGCGCTAGCAGCTATGAAAAGCATAGCAAACATCAAAAAACCGCCTTCGGGCGGCTTTTTCGGTGGCCTTTCATCCCCTGGCCACGCGCTAATCCCCACCCCCGCCGCAACCGCCGCCGCATCCACCACCGTCGCTACCGCCGTCACTGCCTGCGTCACTGGAGTTACTGCTACTGCTGTCGGAGCCGCCAAACCCATCCGCATCGCCGCTGTAGCTGCCGTCGGAAAAGCTTTCGCCGCAATAGGCGCCCGCTGAGCCTGTTCCGTCGTCACGCTGAGGCTGGCTGCAGTCGGGCAGGTAATGAAAGCCGTTGGGGATCGCCAGCTTTGCGTCCAGGGCAAAGAGCAGCGGCAGGCGGCTGGGGGAGCGCGGCTTGATGGCCTCGTCGCGGCAGGCCCAGTACCAGGCGCGCCGCAGGCCGTCGTTGCTGGAAGCCTGCTTGCCCAGCACTTCGGCCGGTACATGGTCCATGAAGCGGCCCAGAACCAGGTCACACCACTCACGGTAGGCGCGTGTGTGCAGGATGAATTCGTGCCACATGCTGTCGACCACGCGCGACGGCATGGCCACAAACTTGCCCTTGCTGCGCACGCAGGCCAGGAAGAATTGCCGAAGCCCGCGCTCGACCAGCTCGGTGTCTTTGGCGCTCAGGTGCGGGTAGGTGTCGCGCAGCTTGCGCTTGAGGAACTGCGGCAGCGGCGCCTCGCGCACCAGGCGTTCGCGTTCACGCGTTGCCCACACGGCCAGCACCACCATGGCGGCGAGCAGCCCGAATACGCCAGCTGCCAGCCCCACCGGCTTGCGCCAGCCGGCCTCGCCGGCCATCATCAGCACCACCCAGAGGATGACCAGCACGACCGCAAGCTGCCGCGCGTGGCGCAGCACCAGGCGGCGCCAGAGTGCGATGTCTGGCCCCGTGTAGACCTTTCCGGCGGTCGCCATCAGACCACCACCGGTTCAGGCTCCAGCAGGATGCCAAAGCGTTCGTACACACTGGTCTGGATGGCCTTGGCCAGCGTCATGACCTCGCCGCCCGTGACCGGGTCGGCCGTGCCGCCGCGGTTGACCAGCACCAGTGCCTGTTTTTCGTACACACCGGCATTGCCGATGGTCTTGCCCTTCCAGCCGCAGGCGTCAATGAGCCATCCGGCGGCCAGCTTGACCGTGCCATCGGCGAGATGGTAGTGAACGATTTTGGGCTCCCTCTGAATGATGTCGGCGCACTGCTCGGGCGAAACGGTCGGGTTCTTGAAAAAGCTGCCGGCGTTGCCAATCACTTGCGGATCAGGCAGCTTGGCTTTGCGGATTTCGCAGATCCAGTCGTAAATTTGCTGTGCGTCGGGCGCCTGAATGCCGGACTGCGCCATTTTTTTGTCGATGTCGGCATAGCCCAGCACCGGCTTCCATGCCTTGGGAAGGGCAAACCGTACCCGCGTGATCAGCGCCTTGCCTTCCAGCCCAAAACCATGGCCGCCCGGTGCGGGCGCCGAACTGCTGTGTTTGAACACCGAATCACGGTAGCCAAACGCGCATTGCGCGGCATTGAGGGTAAAGGGCTGGCCGGTCGTCAAGTCGATGGCGTCGAGCGACTCAAAGCGGTCTTGCAGCTCCACGCCATAGGCACCGATGTTCTGCACCGGTGAGGCACCGACCGTGCCGGGGATTAATGCCAGGTTTTCCAGGCCCGGGTAGCCGTTTTGCAACGTCCAGGTGACAAGGTCGTGCCAGTTTTCACCGGCGCCTGCCTCAATGATCCAGGACTTGGTGTCTTCGCGGAGCAAGCGCTTGCCCATGATTTCGACCTTGAGGACCAGCGGTTTGACGTCCCCGGTCAGCACGATATTGCTTCCGCCACCCAGCACAAACTTGGGGGCAGCTTTCAGGGCCGGATCCTGCAAAGCCGCGGCAATATCGGCCTCCTTTGTCACCCGCACCAGGCTGAGCGCCTTGGCGACGATGCCAAAGGTGTTGGAATGCTGGAGTGGAACGTTTTTCTCGACTAACATCCGGGTGATTGTCTCACTCCAACCCCCGTAAAAAAGACTTGCACCATGCCCTCTTTCGACACCGTTCTTGAAGCCGATCTGGTCAAGGTCAAAAACGCCGTGGAAAACACCGGCAAGGAAGTCGGCAATCGCTTTGACTTCAAGGGCACCTCGGCCTCCATCGAGCTGAAGGACAAGGACATCATCCTCGTCGGCGACGGCGACTTCCAGATCGACCAGATCAATGACATCCTGCGCTCCAAGCTCGCCAAGGCAGGCGTTGATGTGCGCTTTCTGGACACCGGCAAGATCGAGAAAATCGGCGGCGACAAGGTCAAGCAGACCAACAAGGTCCGCAATGGCATCGACACCGAAACCGCCAAGAAGATCCAGGCCGCCATCAAGGCCAGCAAACTCAAGGTGCAGGCCGCCATCCAGGAAGAAAAAGTCCGTGTCACGGGCGCCAAGCGCGACGACCTGCAGGCCGCCATGGCGCTGATCCTGTCGGAGATGAAGGACTTTCCGCTGAGTTTTGACAACCGTCGCGATTAGGATTGCCATGAATCTTCCGCCTGCCCTCACCCAAGCAGCATTTTTGCTGTCCGCGTCTTTGCTGCTGCACGGTGCGGCCCAGGCGCAGAACGAAGTTCAATCCGTAGCCCTGGCCGGCATGATGGGCACCAAGGCCCTGCTGGTGGTCAACGGCAGCCCGCCCAAAAGCGTGGCCCCCGGTGAAACACACCAGGGCGTGAAGATTATTTCCACCACCAGCGACCAGGCTGTCATCGAGCAGGGTGGCAAGCGCCACACGCTGCGGGTGGGCGACGCGCCGGTGAACTCCGGCGGCAGTACCGCCTCAGCCGGACGGGGTACCCGTATCACCATCAGCGAAAGCGGTGGCGGCCATTTCATGACGGCCGGGCAAATCAACGGAAAGGCCGTGCAGTTCATGGTTGACACCGGCGCCACGAGCGTTGCCATGAGTGTCGCTGACGCCGAACGCGCTGGCATCAACTATAAAGACGGCCAGCCGGTGCGCATGTCGACAGCCAACGGTGTTACACCGGGCTACCGCATCAAGCTCAACTCGGTGCGGGTGGGCGATGTCGAAGTCTTTGATGTCGATGCCGTGGTGACACCGCAACCCATGCCTTTTCTGCTGTTGGGCAACAGCTTTTTATCGCGTTTTCAGATGAAGCGCGACAACAACCTCATGACGCTGGACAAGCGTTATTAACCCTCCGCGGTGCGTTGCCGGCCGGGCTATTTGGTGGCCTGTTTTGAACCGCCCAGCTTCGACTCGGTTCCCTTGATCAGCTTGTTGATGTTCTCGCGGTGGCGATAGATCAGGAGCGCACTGACAACGACCATCATGGCCAGCAGGTTCTTGTCGACATACCAGGCGGCCCGGTCGCCAAACAGGTAATACAGCGGCGAAAAAACGGCCGCCACCAGTGATGCCAGTGAGGAATAGCGCGAGAAAAAGGCGACGATCACCCAGGTTGCCAGCGTGGCAACACCCAGCACCCAGCTGACACCCAGCAACACGCCCGCAGCCGTCGCGACACCCTTGCCACCCTTGAACTGAAAAAACACCGGATAGAGGTGACCCAGGAAAGCCGCCAGCCCCACGGCAGCCATCGTGCCTTCGCCGAGGCCATAGTCACCGCCAAACCACTTCACAAGCACCACCGGCACCCAACCCTTGAGGCCGTCCAGCAATAACGTGATTGCCGCCGCGGCCTTGCTGCCGGAACGCAGCACGTTGGTGGCGCCGGGGTTCTTGCTGCCGTAGCTGCGGGGGTCACTCAAACCCATCACCCGGCTGACGATGACGGCAAACGACAGCGAGCCGATCAGGTAGGCCAGCAAGGTCGCGCCGGCTGAATACACGTAGTCCAAATTCATCTCCCTTGTTATGTGGTGGCCACCGGCATTTCAGCCGTGGCCCGCTGCGTTGTCCATACTCAATGCGCAGTTGACTGATTTTGCACCCAGCAAGGTGACACAAACCTGCGGGTCAATACCAATCAGGTAGCCGCGCCGCCCACCGTTGATGGCGATTTTGGGCAAGGCCAGGATGCTTTCCTCGATATACACAGGCATCGCCTTGCGCGTGCCGAAAGGCGATGTGCCGCCGACCAGGTAGCCGCTGTGGCGGTTGGCAACTTCGGGTTTGCACGGTTCGACCGACTTGGCGCCGATCTGCCGCGCCAGGTTTTTGGTGGAGACCTTGCGGTTGCCGTGCATCAGCACCAGCAAAGGTTTGGCGTCCTGGTCCTGCATGACCAGTGTTTTGACGACGGTGAATGGGTCGAAACCTAGCACCTCGGCGCTGTGCTGTGCGCCGCCGTGTTCGAGGTATTCGTAAGGGTGCTCGGTGAACGGTACCTTGTTGACCTTTAGCAAGGCAGTAGCCGGTGTCTCGCTGACGTGCTTATTAGCCCCCACGGTTGCTCACTCCGTGTAGCTCCCTGCCCCCCGAGGGGGCCGCTGCGCCTGCGGCCCGGCAAAGCCGGTTCCGCGGCCCCTGCTTGATTAGGAATGAGCAGCGAACCATGCGCCTCGCACCTTCCGCGATCCAGTCACAGAGCCGGGTCGCGCGATTCCCAGCGAATTTTGTCGATCTCGGCCAGGACCTCCGGCGCCAACGTGGTGCCCCAGGCATCGAGGTCCTCATCCAGCTGCGCGACCGAGGTCACGCCGATGATGGTGCTGGCCACCTGCCACTTGGTATAGCAGAACGCCAGCGCCAGCTGGGTCGGGGTCAGCTTGTTGTCACGCGCCAGCGCGTTGTAGCGCCGTGCGGCTGCCAGTGCCTCGGGGCGGCCCCAGCGTTGTTTGCGCACCGACTCGAATTTGGCGATGCGCGCATCTTTGGGTGCCGCCGGGCCTTCAGTGCCGGACTGATCGTATTTGCCTGTGAGCAAGCCGAAGCCCAGGGGCGAATAGGCCAGCAGCGAGACGCCAAGGCGGTGCATGGTTTCATCGAGGCCGTTTTCCACCGTGCGGTTGACGAGGCAGTATGGGTTCTGCACCGTGGCCACACGCGGCAAACCGTGCTGCTCGGCCAGGCGCACAAACTCGTGCACGCCATACGGGGTTTCGTTGGAAAGCCCGATAAAACGCACCTTCCCGGCTTTCACCAAAGCGCCGAGTGCCTCGAGCTGCTCATGGATCGACGTGGCCGAGCGCTCTTGCGCAGGGTTGTAATACAGCGCGCCAAACGCCGGCACGTGGCGTTCGGGCCAGTGAATCTGGTAGAGGTCGATCACGTCGGTTTTCAGCCGCTTCAGGCTGGCATCGCACGAAGCCAGGATGTCTTTGGCCGTCATGCCGCTGCCGTCACGCACCCAGGGCATGCCGCGCGAAGGGCCGGCTACCTTGGTGGCAAGCACCAGCTTGTTGCGTGCGGAAGGATTTTTGGCGAACCAGTTGCCGATGATGGTTTCGGTCGAACCGCAGGTTTCGGCGCGTGCCGGCACTGAATACATTTCGGCGGTGTCGAGAAAGTTGACGCCGCGCTCCAGCGAGCGGTCCAGGATGGCATGGGACGTCGGCTCACCCACCTGCTCGCCGAATGTCATGGTGCCCAGGCAAATGGGGGTCACGTGAAGGTCGCTGGAGCCGAGTTGAACTTTATTCATGGAGGAGTCACATGTGAGATTGAAGAGGCCGTACAACAGCAAAAACGCTGTGACGGAATTCACGGAATTGACAAAACGGCTAGTTTAAGGTCTCCGTAAACGGCGTGCAGGCGCGCATATCTCGCGCCCTTGTCTTACAACTGCTCACTTTTTGCATGCCTAGTATTCACACACCCGCGCTTTAATGCGCTGCTGATTGACGTGAGACCGACAACCGCTCTCCTTCACTCCGATACCTACATTAACTTTCCGAGGAGCATTTCATGAACAAACTGACCATCACATCCATTACCTGCGCGGCGCTGGCTGCGTTGACCCTCTCTGGTTGCGCCAACATGAGCGAAACACAGCAGGGCACCGCCAAGGGCGCCGGTATTGGCGCCGTAGCAGGTGCGGTGCTGGGTGCGGCAACCGGCGGATCCAAAGGCGCAGCCACCGGCGCTGTTCTGGGCGGTGCTATAGGCGCCGGCGGCGGATATATCTGGTCCAAGAAAATGCAGGACCAGAAAGCTGCGATGGAAAGGGCGACTGTTGGTACCGGTGTGGCCGTCAGCCAGACCACCGACAACCGCCTGAAGCTCGACATCCCGAGCGACGTTTCTTTTGACGTGGGCCGTTCCGCCATCAAGCCGAACTTTGCCCCCATCCTGAACCAGTTCGCCACCAGCCTGAACCAGAACCCGGTGACGACGGTGACCATCATCGGCCACACCGACAACACCGGCTCTGACGCCATCAACAACCCGCTGTCCATTGACCGTGCCGATTCGGCCCGCGACTATCTGGTCAGCCGCGGCGTGGCGCGCACCCGCATCGTGACTGACGGCCGCGGTTCGCGCGAACCGGTGGCGGACAACAACACGCAGCAAGGCCGCGACAAGAACCGCCGCGTTGAAATCTACGTGGCCGAACAAGTCGCCGCGAGGTAAGCACACCCCTGTTGAGGCTCACTTCGTGTAGCCTCCTCTCCCCTTGCAGGGGACGGCGCTAGCGGCCTGGCAAAGCCAGTTCCGCGGCGCCTGCTGGAATGAACTGAACACCCCTGCCGGCGCTCACTTCGTGTAGCGCCACCTCCCCTTGCAGGGGACAGGCGCCTTGGGACTGGCAAAGCCAGATCCCGGCCCCTGCTGGCGAAAAAAAAGCACCTTCGGGTGCTTTTTTTATGGCAGTTCGTACTACGCTTTTGATGCTTTGAAACGCTCTTCCTCTTGCAAGCGCAGCACGCGCCTTTGGACTTTTCCGGTGGTCGTCATCGGCAACGCGTCTATGAACTCAATCTCTTTCGGGTACTCGTACGGCGCCAGCATGGTCTTGACGTGGGCTTGCAGCTGCAGCGTCAATTCATCATCAAATCGGGCTGCACCGCCCTGGTGGCTTGCGCGAGCAGCTATCAAATCAGGAGCGAGCACCACATAGGCTTTCACGACTGCGCCGCGCTCGCGGTCGGGCTTTGGCACCACGGCGGCGTTGGCGACGGCTGCGTGCTTGACCAGGCAGTTCTCGATCTCGCCGGGGCCGATGCGGTAACCGGCGGCCTTGAAGACGTCGTCGGCGCGGCCTTCGTACCAGAGGTAGCCATCGGCATCGCGCCTTGCCAGGTCGCCGGTACGGCACCAGTCGCCGGTGAACTTGCCGCGGGTGGACTCGTCTTTCTTCCAGTAACCCAGAAAGAAGATTGGGTCGGGGTCGCCGTGAATGTCATAGCGGTTGACCGACACATCGCCCGGCACGCCGACTGCGCATTCATTGCCTTCGTCGTCAATCACTGCCACGCGGTGGCCCGGATAGCCTTTGCCCATGCTGCCCGGCCGGGCAGGCCAACCTGCAAACGCCCCCACGCTTTTCACTTCGTGTAATGCGCTGCCCCCCGAGGGGGCTGAGCTTGCTTGGGGCGGCCCGGCGCTGCGCTCGCCATGAACCCTGTTCATGCTGCAGTTGCCCACCACGTAATTGATTTCAGTCTGGCCAAACATTTCGTTGACGATCACACCGAGCTGATCCTTGCAGTACGCAAACACCGCATCGCCCACGGCTTCGCCGGCGCTCATCATGGCCTGCAATTTCAGCTTGAAATGCTGCCGGGGCCGGGGGTAGGCCTTCATCATGGCCTTGAGGGCCGTCGGGAACAGAAAGGTGTGCGTGACGCCCTGTTCCGCCATCAGGCTGAAGGCGAGCTCGGGGCTGAAGCGCCCGTTGAAGGCAACGATGGGCCGGCCGAAGTAGAGGCTGGGCAGCAAGGCGTCCATCAACCCGCCAGTCCACGCCCAGTCTGCCGGGGACCAGAAAACAGCGTCCGACTTTTGATTGGTTTTGCCGTCAAAGCCAAACCAGTTCTGGCTGCAGATGAAGCCGGGCAGGTTGCCGATCAAGGCGCGATGCGGCAGCAGCGCACCCTTGGGCGGGCCGGTGGTGCCGCTGGTGTAGATCAGGATCGCGCCTTCGTCGGCCTTGGTCTTGACGGCGGTGAAGGCATTTTTCTGGGCGGCCAGTGCGCTTGCGTAGTCGAGGTCTCCCTTGCCCTTCGCGGTACCGGCGGCCACCACCGTGCGCAATGCCCGGCAGTTGCCGCGGATGGCATTCAGGCTGTCTATCGAGCTTTCGTCGCAAATGGCCACCACCGCATCGCTGTCCTGCAGGCGATATTCGAGCGCGTCAGGGCCGAACAGCATGGACAGCGGCATGGCGACAGCCCCCATCTGGAACACCGCCATATAGGCCACAGCGGTCTCAAAGCGTTGCGGCATCACGATGGCGACACGGTCGCCGCGCTGTACCCCCAGGCCGGTCAGCACATGGCTCAGGGCATCGGCAGCGCCCTGCAGTTCCGAATAGGTATAAGAAACGGCTGCAGCGCCCGGTTTGTGGGCGCGAACAGCTATTCTTTTTGTAGCACCCGCCGTTGCACCTTCACCCCTGGCCCAGCGGCTGCAACACACTTCAGCGATGTTGAAGTGCTCGTCGACCTGCCAGCGGAAGCCGGCATGCAGCGCTGCATACAGGTCAACCGGTCCACTTTCCGAGGAATTCCTGCCGCCACCGGTCTTGTCGCTGCCTTGACTGCGTTTCGATTCGTGTCTCTTTATCATTAAGAACCTCTTTACGATTTAAACGCGGTCGCGCAAGCCCCTTCTCGGGATGGGATGCAAGGCGCGGCGCGCTGCCCATAGCATAGCTATGGGTTAGCGCCGCAACGCCGCAGACCGCCCGAGAAGGGGCTTGCCCTTCGGGTTGGGGTGAAATCGGGCGATTGAGCCACCCGGTTCCTTGCATGGGCATTAGCCCATCCGGCGGACCCGGTCGGCCTACTCATCCCGATTGCACCCCAACGCGACCCCGTTTAAATCGTAAAGAGGTTCTTAGCCCAATGTACAAAGAAAAACGATCATCACGCAGCGAGTTTGTCCCTATACGCGGGCTCAGCTACCACGTATGGCGATGGGAAAGTACCGCGGCTGCCAACCCCGCGTTGCCGCCGCTGGTTCTGGTGCACGGCTGGATGGATGTGGCAGCCTCCTACCAGTTCATGGTGGACGCACTGTCGGACGCCTTCGTGCAAGGCCGGACCATCATCGCGCCCGACTGGCGCGGTTTCGGGTTGACTGGTTCCGGCCCCGCAGGCAACCCTGCCGACAATTATTGGTTTCCCGATTACCTGGCCGACCTGGACTTTCTGCTTGACCACTATGCGGGCGACAAACCCGTTGACCTGGTAGGCCACAGCATGGGCGGCAATGTCGCCATGCTGTACGCGGGCGTACGGCCGGCGCGCATCCGCAGGCTGGTCAACCTGGAAGGCTTTGGCCTGCCGTCCAGCAAACCCGAGCAGGCGCCGGGGCGTTATGCCAAGTGGATAGACGAACTCAAAAGCCTGCATCGGGGTGAGCTGGAACTCAAAGCCTATGCCGACGTGGCCGGTGTGGCACGCCGCCTGATGAGAACCAACCCGCGCCTGTCCGCCGACAAGGCCGGCTGGCTGGCCAGCCATTGGTCCCGGCAGAATGCCGAAGGGAAATGGGAGATTCTGGGGGAAGCGGCGCACAAAATCACCAGCGCGCAGCTCTACCGCGTCGATGAAGCCCTCGAGGTCTACCGCTGCATCAGCGCGCCGGTGCTGGCCGTCGAGGCGTCCGACGATTCCCTGGCCACCTGGTGGCAGGGCAAATACTCCCTGGCCGAGTACCACGAACGGCTCAAACAGGTGCGCGAAGCCCGTGTCGCCGTGATCCAGGATGCCGGGCACATGCTGCACCACGACCAGCCCGAACAGCTGGCAACACTGATTGAGGGGTTCTTGGCCTGAAAGGCCCTGCATCATGAGAAAATGACGGGTTCAGCCGCCAATGCGGCACTTACCCATTTCAGGACAGAAAAATCATGGACGCAGAACGCATCAACCTCATCAGCAACCAGCTCGTGGACCTCAGCAACCGGGTGAATGAACTTCGGGGGTATCTTTGACTACCCTGCCAAAGAACGAAAGCTGAACGAAGTCAACGCCGCACTGGAAGACCCGAAGGTCTGGGACAACCCCAAACGCGCGCAGGAACTCGGCAGGGAAAAGAAATCGCTGGAAGACGTGGTCCATGTGATCGACCGCCTGAGCGCCGAGCTGGCCGACAACACCGAGCTCTTCGAGATGTCGAAAGCCGAAGGCGACGACGCCGGCATGCAGACGATTGAAGGCGAAGCCGCCAAGGTGGCCGCTGAAGTCGAGAAGATGGAATTCCGCCGGATGTTCAACAACCCGGCCGACCCCCTGCCCTGCTTCCTCGACATCCAGGCCGGCGCGGGCGGCACCGAAGCCTGCGACTGGGCCAGCATGCTGCTACGCCAGTACCTCAAGTACGCCGAGCGCAAGGGTTTCAAGACCACCGTCGAAGACGAATCCCCCGGCGACACCGCCGGCATCAAGGGCGCAACGATCAAGATCGAAGGCGAATACGCCTTTGGCCTGCTGCGCACCGAAACCGGCGTACACCGCCTGGTGCGCAAGTCGCCGTTTGACTCCTCCGGCGGGCGCCACACCTCGTTCGCTTCGGTGTTCGTCTACCCCGAGATCGATGACTCGATTGAAATCGAGATCAACCCTTCAGACGTGCGCACCGACACCTTCCGCGCCAGCGGCGCCGGCGGCCAGCACATCAACAAAACCGACTCGGCCGTGCGCCTGACGCACATCCCGACCGGCATTGTGGTGCAGTGCCAGGACGGCCGCAGCCAGCACAGCAACCGCGACGTGGCCTGGAAGCGCCTGCGTTCACGGCTGTATGACTTTGAATTGCGCAAGCAGCAGGAAGCCCAGCAAAAGCTCGAAGACACCAAGACCGACGTGGGTTGGGGCCACCAGATCCGCAGCTATGTGCTGGACAACAGCCGCATCAAGGACCTGCGCACCAACGTGGAAGTCTCGGCCACCCAGAAAGTGCTGGACGGCGACCTGGATGTGTTTATTGAAGCCTCCCTCAAACAGGGTGTGTGAGGGCGTGTGAGCGCGTGCCTTTCGACGCGCTCCGGAAGTTGTGAAATTTTGATTTTCAGGAATTAACCATGCTGCATATGCTTGACGGAGCGAGCCCCGGCGCCGCGGTGGTCATCAACCGCGCCGACTACGTCGCGCCCGCCTACTGGATAGACACGGTCGATCTGTGCTTTGACCTGGACCCGCAGAAAACGCGCGTGCTCAACAAGATGAGCCTGCGCCGCAACCCGGACGTGCCGGCACAAGCCCTGAAGCTGGACGGCGAAGAGCTCAACCTCTCCCGCGTTCTGGTCAATGGCCAGGGCACCTCCTTCAAGATGGAAGGCAACCAACTGGTGCTGGAAAACCTGCCAGAAGGCACCGAGCCCTTCGAGCTGGAAATCTTCACCACGACCTGCCCCGCCAAAAACACCAAGCTGATGGGTCTGTACGTCAGCAACAACTCCTTCTTCACTCAGTGTGAAGCCGAGGGCTTCAGGCGCATCACCTACTTCCTGGACCGCCCGGACGTGATGGCCAGCTACACCGTGACCCTGCGCGCCGACAAGGCGCAGTACCCGGTGCTGCTGTCCAACGGCAACCTGGTCAGCCAGGGCCCGCTGGAGCCAGGCCCCAACGGCGCGCGGCATTTCGCCAAGTGGGTAGACCCGCACAAAAAGCCGTGCTACCTCTTTGCCCTGGTGGCCGGCCAGCTGGTGGCCCGCGAGCAACGCATCACCTCCCGCGCAGGCAAAGAGCACGTGCTGCAGGTGTATGTACGCCCCGGCGACCTCGACAAGACCGAGCACGCCATGGCCTCGCTGATGCATTCGGTCGCCTGGGACGAAGCCCGCTTCGGCCTGCCGCTGGACCTGGAACGCTTCATGATCGTCGCCACCAGCGACTTCAACATGGGCGCGATGGAAAACAAGGGCCTGAACATCTTCAACACCAAGTACGTGCTGGCCAACCAGGCCACCGCCACCGACGTTGATTTCTCCAACATCGAAAGCGTGGTCGGCCACGAGTACTTCCACAACTGGACGGGCAACCGCGTCACCTGCCGTGACTGGTTCCAGCTCAGCCTGAAGGAAGGCCTCACGGTGTTCCGCGACCAGGAGTTTTCACAAGACCTGTGCGGCGAGGCTTCAGCCCGCGCCGTCAAGCGCATTGAAGACGTGCGTGTGCTGCGTACCGCCCAGTTCCCCGAAGACGCCGGCCCCATGGCACACCCGGTGCGGCCCGACAGCTATGTCGAGATCAGCAATTTCTACACCGTCACCATTTATGAAAAGGGCGCCGAAGTCGTCCGCATGATGCAGACCCTGGTGGGCCGTGAGGGCTTTGCCCGCGGCATGACGCTTTACTTTGAGCGGCATGACGGTCACGCCGTGACCTGCGACGACTTTGCGCAGGCGATTGCCGACGCCAACCCGATGTCGGACCTGGCGCGCCTCTTGCCGCAGTTCAAGCGCTGGTACAGCCAGGCCGGCACGCCGCGTGTGCACGCGCAGGGTGCTTATGACGCGGCGGCACGCACCTACACCCTGACCTTGTCGCAAAGCTGCATGCCCACGGCAGGGCAAGCCGTGAAGGAGCCGTTTGTCATACCGGTCGGCCTGGGCCTGCTGGGCGCAGATGGCCAGGACTTGCCGCTGCAGCTGGCCGGTGAGAGCCAGGCACCTGCCCGCACCCGCACCGTGGTGCTGACGCAGGCCAGCGAAACGCTGACCTTCGTCAACATCGATGCCGAGCCGGTGCCCTCCATCCTGCGCGGCTTCACCGCGCCTGTGGTGCTGGAGTTTGACTACACCGACGCCCAGCTGCTGCACCTGCTGGCACATGACAGCGACCCCTTCAACCGCTGGGAAGCCGGGCAACGCCTGGCAGTCGCCCGCGCTATCAAATCAATAGCTGGTGGCGCAGGCCCCGTAATGGCTGCGGTACTGGATGATGCATATCTTGATGCGATGCGGCAGGTGCTGCGCCACCCCGCGCTGGACTCCGCGTTCAAAGAACTGGTGCTGACGCTGCCGTCTGAGACCTACCTGGCCGAGCAGCTTGACGTGGTGGACCCGCAGCGCATTCATGCAGTGCGCGAAGCCATGCGCCTGCAGCTGGCCACAGCCCTGGCTGCCGACTGGCAAGCCGTGTATGAGACCAACCACGACACCGGTGCTTACACACCAGACCCGGCCTCCTCGGGCCGCCGGGCGCTCGCGGGCATGGCGCTCACGCACCTGTGCCTGGCGGCGCAGGCTTCTGGTGATACCGTCTGGCCGGGCAAGGCCCTGCAGCGCTTCAAGGACGCCGGCAACATGACCGACCGTTTTAACGCGCTGGCCGCGCTGGTCTCCAGCGGCCACGCCCTGGCCGCCGAGGCGTTGCCACTGTTCCATGCCATGTTCAAGGACGAGGCCCTGGTCATCGACAAATGGTTCGGCTTGCAGGCCGGTGCGCCCGACCGCGGCGGCAACATCCTGCCGGCGGTCAAACAACTCATGAGGCATGCCGACTTCAGCCTGCGCAATCCCAACCGCGCGCGCAGCGTGGTCAGCACCTACTGCCAGGGCAACCCGGCTGCGTTTCACCGAGCGGACGCCGCGGGTTATGTGTTCTGGAGCGACCGCGTGATGGAGCTCGACGCCATCAATCCGCAAGTGGCCGCCCGACTGGCGCGTGCGCTGGACCGCTGGAGCAAGCTGGCCGAGCCCTACCGCAGCGCGGCGCGCGAGGCGATTGCACGCGTCGCGGCCAAGACCGATTTGAGCAAGGACACACACGAAGTCGTCTCTCGCGCACTGGCTGACTGAACGCGGACGGCACCCGCCATGGCATTGTTCACATTCAATAACCCCGCACAGCGGTTTGCGAAGAAGTTCAACCCGTTGCGCGACACGGTGTACGACGCCAGCGGCATGTTCAGCGGTTCGCGCATGTCAGCCGACCTGGCCGCGCTGGAGCCCCTGGCCGAGGCCCTGGGCGCCGACTCCGCCGAGATGGCTGATTGGCTGTGGTTGCAGTTCGTGGTGTTCCGCAAACGCCAGCTGGATGCCGAGGGCCTGCCCCTGGGCCTGCGCGCGCTGGCCATCCGCGCTGCCAAGGGCAGCCTCACGCCCACCGAGCGCTACGAACAGCATTACGCCATCGGCGAGTCGGCCCTGGAAGCCGAAGAATATGACACCGCCGTCGAGCACCTTCAGCAGTCGGTCCACTGGGCCTCGCACGAAGGCGCCACCCTGAACACCGAGCAGAAGCTGGGTATCCGCGAGGAGACAGGCTATGCCCTGCACGAGGCCGGCCGTTTCGCCGAGGCACTGGCGCACAACCGACAACTGCTGGCTGATGCACAAAGCGCCTTCGGCTCCGACACGGACAAGCGCCTCTGCGGCCTCATCAACAACCTGGCGCAAAATACCTACGAGCTGGGCGAGCATGCGCAGGCGCAGGCCTGGCTGCAACAGCGCCTGGCGCTGGGCCAGGCCTTGCAGGACACCGACATCTTGCTGGACACCTTGTTCCAGCTCGGCGTGCTCGCGCACGAAACGGACCAGCCCGCCGAAGCGCGCGCCCTCTTCCAGCAACGCGTGGACATTGCCCGTGCGAAGGACGACGAGGACCTGTTGGACGACACCCTGGCCACGCTTGCCGAATTTGAAGAACGCGAACAGCAAGGCGAGCCTGGCTAAGCGCCCGCCCAGCCATACGCTGCCCAAACGAACTATCCCTCAACCGAACGGAGCCCTCATGTCCCAAAAAATCTCTCTCACCCGCTACCTCGTTGAAAAGCAGCGCATGGATGGGCACATTCCGTCGCAGCTGCGCCTGCTGCTCGAAGTGGTGGCCCGCGCCTGCAAAAGCATCAGCCAGGCGGTCAACAAAGGCGCCCTCGGTGGCGTTCTGGGCACGGCCGGCAGCGAGAACGTGCAAGGCGAGGTGCAGAAAAAGCTCGACATCATCGCCAACGAGGTGCTAATCGAGGCCAACGAATGGGGTGGCCACCTGGCGGCCATGGCTTCGGAAGAAATGGACAGCATCTATGTGGTGCCCCACCGCTACCCTCAAGGCGAATACCTGCTGCTGTTTGACCCACTGGACGGCTCCAGCAACATTGACATCAACGCCAGCATCGGCACCATCTTCAGCGTACTCAAAAAGCCCGAAGGCCACACAGGCGTGGAAGAAAAAGACTTCCTGCAGCCCGGCAACAAGCAGGTGGCGGCAGGCTATTGCATCTACGGCTCGCAAACCACCCTGGTGCTGACAGTGGGCGATGGCGTGGCCATGTTCACGCTGGACCGTGAGCAGGGCTCCTTCTTCCTGATCGAGGAGGACGTGAAAATCCCGGCCGATACCAAAGAGTTCGCCATCAACATGAGCAACATGCGTCACTGGGACGCACCAGTCAAGCGCTACATCGACGAATGCCTGCAGGGCCAGGAAGGTCCGCTGGGCAAGGACTTCAACATGCGCTGGATCGCCTCCATGGTGGGGGACGTGCATCGCATCCTCTGCCGCGGCGGCATCTTCATGTATCCTTGGGACAAGCGAGAGCCCGAAAAGGCCGGAAAACTGCGCCTGCTGTACGAGGCGAACCCCATGAGCTGGCTGATCGAGCAGGCTGGCGGTGCCTCGACCAACGGCAAACAGCGCATCCTGGATTTGCAGCCCACCAAGCTGCACGAACGGGTCAGCGTGATGCTCGGCTCCAAAAATGAGGTCGAACGGGTGACCTCTTACCACTCCGGGCTATAATTGAAGGCTGTATTTCATAAAAAGCCGGTGTAGCTCAGTCGGTAGAGCAGCTCATTCGTAATGAGAAGGTCGGGTGTTCGATTCATCTCTCCGGCACCAATTGAAGCCCCTGTTTCGCAAGGAACAGGGGCTTTTTCATATGGCGAGAATGCACTTGAAAAAGTCCGACTCAACTAAAGCGGCCTACGGGTTGCGCACCCGTCTTGTCCGACTGCAAAGTATGCGCGTACTCATCCAGTAATTGCGTGAATGTCCGAGGGGCTCGGAGGCCTGAAGCCCTGGTCTCAGCGGCATCTGTTTACGCACGAAGGGCATGCGAAGATATAAACCTCCCGGAACCAAAAAAAATCAAAATGCTGGAGCAGCTTCTTTCCAACTACATCGGCAATGCCGGCGCTGCCAACGCTCGCGGTGAATACGCCGCCGCCGCCGAGTGGTGCCAACGAAGCCTTCAACTCGCCCCTGACCTGCCTGAAGCCTGGTATCACCTGGGAACCGCATTCGGTGGGATGGGCAGAAAACCTGAGGCGGTAGACGCCCTCGAAAAGGCCCGGGTTCGAACGCTCAATTCGGCGGACGCGCAAAACAGCATCGGCCTGCAGCTGACCGAATTGGGCGCATATCTTGAGGCGGAGCAATGTCTGAATCAAGCGCTGGCACTGGCGCCGGACTATGCTTTTGCCCACTCCAACCTGGGCAAACTCCGGAGCAAACAGAGACGACTGGACGATGCCGAAACGGCCTTCAGGAAGGCAATTGCACTGAATCCGGGTCTGGCTCCCGCCTATGTGAATCTTGGCGGCGTATTGAGTGACCAGAAAAATTACGAGGCCGCTGAAGCCGCCTGCCGCAAGGCAACCGAACTGGCGCCGGATTCAGCCGAGGCCTGGCTCAACCTGGGGGTCGCGTTGAACGGACTGAAGCAGCATGAGGCAGCCGAATCCTCTTACGCGAAAGCGATGGCGCTTGCGCCAAATTTATCGGATGTGTGGATCAATTTAGGGATCACTTTCGATGAGATGAAGCGCTATGAAGCTGCCGCCGATTGTTACAAGCGAGGTATCGAACTGAATGCCAATGCCGAGTTCGTATTTGGTTCGCTGTTGCACGCAAAAATGAAAATTTGCGACTGGCGTTCGCTTGCAACTGATTTACCAAAGTTTTTTCAGGACATTGAGGCTGGGAGGAAAGTCGCCATACCGTTTGGTACATTGGGACTTACAACGGATTTGTCATTACAGGGCAAAGCGGCCACCGTATGGGTCAAAGACAAAGGCCTGGATTCAGCAATCGCCAGCGTCATCCCCAAACACCAGCGACGCGACAAAATTCGGGTTGGATACTTTTCCGCTGACTTTCACGACCATGCAACCATGCATTTAATGGCTGAGTTGTTTGAGAAACACAATCGATCCAGGTTTGAGTTGTACGCCTTCTCATTTGGGCCCGACAGGAGGGACGCAATGAGAGACAGGGCTTTGGCAACTTTCGACGAGTTTCTTGATGTTCGACTCCAATCCGACAAAGCAGTCGTACAACTGTCAAGGGACCTGGAAATAGATATTGCCATCGACCTGAGTGGTTTCACACTTGGAAGCCGGCCAGATATCTTTAGCCTGAGAGCTGCACCTGTTCAGGTGAACTATCTCGTCTATCCGGGAACGATGAGTGCCGATTTCATGGACTATCTGATTGCAGACAAAACAATCATTCCGGAGGCGAGTCAACGGTGGTACAGCGAAAAAATCGTCTATCTTCCCAATAGCTACCAACCAAACGACAGCAAGCGCTTAATTTCCGGCAAGGTATTGAGCCGCGGGGAAGCTGGCTTGCCGGAGACGGGTTTTGTCTTCTGCTGCTTCAACAACAATTTCAAGATTACGCCCGAAATTTTCGATTGCTGGATGCGAATATTGAAGGCGGTGGAAGGAAGCGTTCTCTGGCTTTTTGAGGACAACCCAAAAGCAGCCAGCAACTTGTCTGAAGAAGCATTGCGAAGAGGCGTTGCCTCGGAGCGGCTGATTTTTGCGCAGCGGGTGCCTCCCGCTGACCACCTGGCAAGGCATCGCCTGGCCGACCTGTTTTTGGATACGCTGCCTTACAACGCGCACACAACAGCCAATGATGCCCTGTTGACGGGACTACCCGTATTGACGTGCATGGGCGAATCTTTCGCCAGCCGGGTGGCCGCAAGCCTGCTGCATACGGTTGGCTTGACCGAGCTGATTACCTTGAACATGACGGACTATGAGGCCTCTGCGATTGAACTGGCGACCGTCCCCCGGCGCCTGGCACAGATCAAGGAAAAACTGGCTCGAAACAGGCTGACAGCACCGCTGTTTGACACGCCTTTGTTCGTCAGTCACATCGAGGCGGCTTACTCGGCAATGTATGAGCGCTATCAAAGCGATCTGCCGCCTGCATGCATTTACGTTCAACAATAGTTCTGCAGCGGTCATTGCCGGACTGAAAGCATCCTGGAATCAACAGTGGGTGCGATCCTGGGCCTTTTTAATTCATAACTGCCGATGATTGCAGCGCGATGAGTACCTTGGTCGTATCGGGAAAGCCATCACCCCGTATTGTTTGCGAACCTGGCCCTTTTCCATAAGAATCAAACCCAGCAACAGGGGGATTCGTATGGGGATATTTCCACTTCGTCCTTTTCAACAACGGCTGTTTCCGGCCGTCCTGGCCATAGCGGCGATTGCCGTACCGCAGTGGGCTCAAGCGCAGGCCACGCTGGAGAAAATCAAGAGCCGCGGCCAGATCAATGTGGGCTACCGCGCAAACTCCGCGCCTTTCTCGTCTCACCAGACGGCGGAAAAACCTTTCGGCTACAGCATCGAATTTTGCAAACCCATCATTGAGCGGCTACGCCAGGCCGCCGGCAAGCCGAACCTGCCGGTGCGGTATATCGAAACGTACGTGGACGCCCGCACACGCCTGCTGTCTGAAGGCAGTGTGGATTTGCTGTGCGAGAACGTGACCGACACACCGGAGCGCCGGGCGCGGATGGATTTTTCGACACCGATTTTTATCGAAGCCGTCCAGGTGGCGGTGCGCACCAAGGACAAACTCAGCGCGCTCGACCAACTGCAAGGCAAAAGCATTGTGGGCATTGCCGGCACCACCGTGGTTCCCGCGCTGGAGCTTTACGCACAGCAGCATTCATTGAAGTGGCAACATGCCAAAGCAGTCAACGCGGATGCCGCCCTCGGACAGTTGCAACTGGGCTGGGCGGCAGGGTACGCCCGCGACGGTGTAGCGCTCGCCGCGCAATTGGCGAGCCTGCCCAATGCAGGCGACTACCTGATCCTGCCGGAACGCCTGTCGGTAGAACCTATTGCCATCGCCTACCGCAAGGGGGATGCAGCCATGGGTGACCTGGTCAACGCCTCTATCAAGGAATCCATGCGCAGCGGCGCAGCGCAGGGTTGGTATGAACAATGGTTTTTAAAACCCATGAAACCGGGCGGCAAACCGCTGACAACCGTGATGCCGGCGGAAACGAAGGCATTGTTTGACACCGCGAAAGCAAATTGAGCAACGACTGAAAACCGCAACACCGCTGCGGCTTTAGACGTTCATGCGTTGGTGCCGTTGGGCGTATCCGGCTCTTCCGGTGTGATGAAAGAGTCTTCCCACTGCACAGCAAAATTGTGGTCGGCGTTGTCATGAACAATGCCTGAACCGGTGCTGAGCGGGTCGAAATTGGTGAACCGTATCCTGCGGTTGCGTTCCAGCTTGGCTTGCAGGCTGCTTCGGGCCGCCGCGATGTCCATGCTGGCGACCTTGGGCGCGTCCTCCAGGAGAGTTCCGTTGGCCGCACGCATGGTATCGGGCACGGTGGCCATGATGGCATCGGCGTCGGCATCCACCTCGACCGGCAAGGCCAGGGGAGGCTCGCCGAGCACGGCGGGTTCGTCGTCCGACAGGTCGATTTCTCCGAGGAACGCCGCGCGAACATCTTCCAGGGTGGGTAGGTTGCTCGCACGCACGACGGCGTAGGCAATCCCGCATTCTTCAAACAGCTTGCGCTTGAGGTCGCGGTTGCTGGCCTTGAGCCCCCGGGGACCGGGGACATCCAGGCAACCAATGACGGTTCCATCCGCGGCACATACAGTGAAAGTGCAGTAAACGGTTTTCAGCAATTCAAAGGAACGCTGCCCTTCGGCTTCGGTTCGCGGCGAGACAAAGCGGATGACCGGGACTTTGATCAGGACATGGTGGTCAAAAAAGGCCCGCTGAAGCCAATGCCATACGTCCTGTTCGGCTTCCAGTACCAGTGGTCTTGGCTGCAGGTGCCAATGCGTGGGAAGGCGCCTTTTTTTGCGCGCGGAACGCGCCAGCCAGCCATGGTGGCAGGCTGCTCCCGTCGCCATTGCAGACACCGCCGTCGCAGTGAGCGCCAACACAAAAACATCAAACATGAGTGCCTTAACTTTTTTTCAGTTTAAACACAGCCCCGTTAAGTTACAACTATTTACGTATGAAGGTGTTGTGAAGGCGACTCATGTTGAATCCAATCTACCTAAAAGCGGCCTTTTTTCACATATATATCCCGTTAATACAACTCAAGCGGCCTATTGGAAGAAACAAATATTTACATATTGGAATCGACCGGGATGGGGCTGGCCAGGATCTTGTCGATCCGCTTGCCGTCAAGGTCAAGGACTTCGAAACGCCAGCCCGCGCATTCCACCCGCTCGGCCGTTTTCAGCAACCGCCCCGAAACGCTTTGAAGCAGGCCGGCCACCGTGTTGTAGCGCCCCCGACCTTCCTCGGGTAACTCCCTGATATCCAGACGAGCCTTGAGTTCGGAGACAGGCATGACACCGTCGATGAGCCAGCTGCCGTCCTCCCGCTCGGTCGCCCATGCGTCCATCTGCGCACCGGGCTGCAACTCACCGGTAATGGCCTCCAGCATGTCCATGGGCGTCATGAGACCCTGCACAACCCCGTATTCGTCGACTACAAAAACAATACGTGTGGAACGGGCCCGGAACTGCTCCAGCAGCTCCATGCCCGTGAGCGTTTCCGGCACGAAGACCGCCGGCACCGCGTAAGCACCGATACGATCGGTCACCGAAGGCACTGCACCTGCATCCTGGGTTGATGGCACAGGCTGGATCTGGCCACGCAAGGCCAGCAGCTTGGCCACATTGACTACACCCACCACGTCGTCCAGGCTGCCGCGGCAGACGGGGTACCACGAATGGCCGGTGGCGCCCGCCTTGTCGATGGCCTGGGCAATGGTGTCGGAAGCATCAAGCCACTCGATGTCGGAACGCGGCAGCATCAGTGAAGTGAGCAGGCGGTCGTCCAACAGAAACACGTTCTGCACCATCTGGTGTTCATGCTCCTCAATCAGACCGGCGTCCACCCCCTCCTCCAGGCTGGCCGCGATCTCTTCTTCGGTGACGGCCCGGCCGGCGCTGTTGTCGATGCGCAGCAGCTTGAGTACCGCCAGCGTGCTGATGGACAGCAGCCTGACGAAGGGTTTGAAGCCCGTCGCCACCCACATCATGGGCCTTGAAACCAGACGTGCAACGGTTTCCGGATAGAGCTGCCCGATGCGTTTGGGCACCAGTTCGCCAAAGACGATGGTGATGAAGGTGATGACTGTCACTACCAGCGCGGTAGCGGTGATCTCGGAGACGCGCGGCCGCACGCCGAAGGTCTGGATCCACGCCGCCAGGCCGCTGCTGAAGGCCGCCTCGCCAATAATGCCGTTGAGCATGCCGATAGAGGTGATGCCGACCTGTACCGACGAAAGAAACTGCGTAGGGTTGTCCAGCAACCCCAGCGCGGCCTGCGCGCCCTTGTCGCCGGATTCGCCCATGGCCGAGAGCCGGGCTTTGCGGCTCGAAGCCAGTGCCATCTCTGACATGGCAAACACACCGTTGAGCAAGGTCAGAAAAGCAATCAGGAAAAAGTCCATGGGGCCTGGCGCAAAATAAACACATGTCACTTTACTGTATCGGCGACCTGCAGGGTTGCCACGCACCTTTTCAGCGCTTGCTGGACAAGATCGACTTCTCCCCGAGCCGCGACACCCTCTACATCCTTGGCGACCTGGTCAACCGCGGCCCCGGCTCCCTTCAGGTGCTGCGCAGCCTCTCGGCATTGGGCGACGCTGCGCAATGCCTGCTTGGTAACCACGACCTGCACCTGCTGGCCGTGTGGCAAGGCGTGCGCAAGCCGGGCCGCAGCGACACGGTGCAGGGCATCCTCGAGGCCAGGGACAGCCAGGCCCTGCTTGACTGGCTGCGCCAGCGCGCCATGGCCATCCATCGCCACGGCTGGCTGATGGTGCATGCGGGTGTGCTGCCGCAATGGACTGCGGCGCAAACCGTGACGCTGGGCTCAGAGGTGGAGCAGGTGCTGCGCGGCAGCCATCTCAAGGACTTTCTGCAGGCCATGTACGGCAACACGCCTGATCACTGGAGCGACAGCCTCAAGGGCGTCGACCGGCTTCGCGTCATCGTGAATGCACTCACGCGCCTGCGTTTTTGCACCCCCGAAGGCGTGATGGACTTCAGCAGTACCGATGGCCCCGGCAGCGCGCCTGAAGGCCACCTGCCCTGGTTTGATGTTCCCGGCCGGGCCACAGCAGGTACGCCGGTTGCGTTTGGCCATTGGTCTACGTTGGCCAGCGGCAAGAACAGCACACCCGCCCTGCGCAACAACACCTTGCCACTCGACACCGGCTGCGTGTGGGGCGGCTGCCTCACGGCGGCCAGATTGGGGGCGGTGCCTGGCGAGTTTGAACTGGTCAGCGTGCAATGCGAGCAGGCACAAAAGCCAGGCAAAGCAGACAAAGCCGAGAAGCCCCGTAAATCAGCTTAAGCCGCAGGCTCAATCGTTGAAGCAGCGCCTTCCGGCAGGCGAGACTGCCCCCGGGCGCTTGCCTCGTCCGCCCACGCCCTGGCGACGCTTGCCGCGAGCAACAGCACGGCCGATGAAAAGTAGATCCACATCAGGATCACCACCAGCGAGCCTGCCGCGCCATAGGCCGACACAACCGCTGCGGTGGAGAGGTAAAAAGCCATCAGGTGCTTGCCGACCGCAAACAGGATGGCCCCCGCGGCGGAACCCATCACCAGATAGCGTAAAGCGGGCTTGGGGCCTACGCTCATTCTCATGAGCGCTACAAACAGAACAACGCAAAATCCGAAAGACACGACCTCATTGAGAACCCAGGCGATCTTCTCAATCGGCAAATAGCTGCCCGCCCAGCCTGAAAGAAGGCTGAGAAAAGTCGAGATCACCAGCGAGACCAGCAAGAGAAAACCGAAAGCCAGGATGTAAGCCACTCCGCGCAAGCGCAGGGAGGCGCTGTGCCACCACTTTTGCTGCGGCTCCTCGCCGCTGCCCTGGCGCCACAGCCTCTCAAACGCGTCCTGCAACTCGGCAAAGACACCGGTGGCTCCAAACAGCAGCAAGGCAAAAGCAAACAGCGAAGCCACAATGCCTTCCGAAGGCTCCTGGGCGCTGGAGAGCGCCTGCTGCACCACCTGGGCGCCCTGCGCGCCGATGACGCTGCGGATCTGGTCAACCAGGCTGGTTTCGATGTAGGCGCGGTCCAGCCACCAGCCCAGCACGGCAACCAGCAATACCAGTAGCGGCGCCAAGCTCAGGATGCCGTAGAAAGACATGGCTGCGCTCATGCGCATGCCGTCGGCGTCTATCCAATGATCGACGGCGCGCCACAAGGAGCGAAAGATTTTCAGGCCTTTGTGGGAGCGCGCGGGAAACCCCAAATCTGGCGGCTTCAGGTGCGGATCGGAGTTCGCCATCATAAGGACAGCGTAGAAGACGCGCCACAAGGGCTACACCGGACGGCCTCGCAATCCGCCGTAGGCGCTGGCCGACGGCCGATGCGTAAGCTGTGCGGGTTTAGCCGGCGGTTTTGAAAAGGGCTGCGACTTTTTTCTTCGGCTTGATATTGGCCGACACACTGCTGCGTGCCGGGGCGGCCTTGGCGGCGGCTTCCCAGGCGGGCGTGGCATCGGGCGCAGCGGTTGGTTCGTAGGGCTGGTCGAAAAACGGGTCACGCGGCGCCGCCGGCTGGCGATGCGGCGTGTACTCGCGCCGCTCCCGCGGCTGGCGCGCTTCACGCGCATGGCCACCCTCTTCACCTTCACGGTACATTCGGCGGCCGTCATTGATACGGCCCTGCTCGCTGATGCGGGGCTGGTCTTCCTCGAACTCGATGGGCTCCAGCTCGATCTTGGTCTTGATCAGCTTCTCAATATCAGCCACCAGGCGCTGGTCGCTGCTGGCAACAAAACTCACTGCCAGGCCCGATGCGCCAGCCCGGCCGGTACGGCCGATGCGGTGCACGTAATCTTCGGCATTGAAGGGCACATCGAAGTTGAACACCGCGGGCACATCCTTGATGTCCAGGCCGCGCGCCGCCACGTCGGTACACACCAGCAGGTCGACTTCGCCCTTCTTGAAGGCTTCCAGCGCTTTCAGGCGCTCGTCCTGGCTCTTGTCGCCATGCAGCGCCGTGGTCTTGAGGCCTTCGCGTTCCAGGGAACGTGCCAGCCGCGCGCAACCAAGCTTGCTGTTGACGAACACAAAAGCCTGCTTCATGCCGCGCTGTTTCAGGATCTGGTGCAGGGCACGGCGTTTGTCGTCAGCGCCCACACTGTAGAAATGCTGCTCAACGGTAGACGCCGTGGCGTTGGAGCGCGCCACTTCAATCGTGACCGGGTCCTGCAGGTAGCTGGAGGCCAGTTTTTTGATTTCGGGTGAGAAGGTGGCCGAGAACAGCAAGGTGATGCGCTGCTTGGGCAGGTAGCTCAGGATGCGCTGCAGATCGGGCAGAAAGCCGATGTCCAGCATGCGGTCGGCTTCGTCGAGCACCACGTATTCGACCTGGTTGAGTACGGCGTTCTTGGCTTCGATGTGGTCAAGCAGGCGACCCGGCGTGGCTACCAGCACTTCCACGCCTTTTTTGAGTTCGGCCGTCTGCGGCTTCATGTCCATGCCGCCGAAAACAACGGCGCTGTTCAGGTTGGTGTATTTGGCATACAGCTTGACCTGCTCGGCGACCTGCACGGCGAGTTCACGCGTGGGCAGCAACACCAGCGCACGCACCGGGTGGCGGGCTGGCGACGTCGAGGCGTTCTCGTGCTTCATCATGCGCTGCAGCAGCGGCAAGGCGAAGGCAGCGGTTTTGCCGGTGCCGGTTTGCGCGGCGCCCATGACGTCTTTACCCTGCAGGACGACCGGGATGGCCTGTTCCTGGATGGGGGTCATGGTTTCGTAGCCCATTTCGGCCACGGCGCGGGCCAGCGGTTCTGCCAGCGAAAGATTGGAAAAAGAGGATGTCATAAAAAGGCTCGGCGGTATTCTGCGGGTTGTCTTGCGAAGGATGCACGAACCGGAAATCGCGGACCGGCGCGCTGGCAGCCAACGGCACCGCTGCACCATTGGCAAAAAAGGTAGCGCGGCAGGGCGCCCGGCGTGGCACGGTCAGCGACCATGATGGGGCTGTTGCAGCGCTTCCTCAGCCTTCTATTGTCGCACTTTAGGCCCCAACGCCGGTTTTGCCGGCCCACTGCGCGTTCAGGGCCATTTGGACCAGGGCGTCCACCGGGGCAACGCCCCTTTATTGCTATCTATTTTATAGCTGCCTGCACACGTCAGTAAAGGGCTGGAGCCTGATTTAACCAAAAATTCCTGACTGTGGGCTAAATACTGCGGGCGCTGAAGGTGTCGCATGCCTTCACGCTGCCCGTTTTCAGGCCGGTGTCAAACCACCGCTGGCGCTGGGCACTGGTGCCGTGGGTGAAGCTTTCGGGCACCACCGCGCCTCCGCCAGCGCGCTGCAGGGCGTCGTCGCCGATTTTGGCGGCCGCGTTCATGGCCTCCTCCACGTCGCCCTGCTCCAGGATCTGGCGCGCGTTCTGCGCGTTATGCGCCCACACACCGGCAAAACAGTCGGCCTGCAACTCCAGACGAACGCTCAGGGCGTTGTATTCGGCCTTGCTGACCCGCCCGCGCATCTGGTCCATCTTGCCGCTGATGCCGAGCAGGTTCTGCACATGGTGGCCCACCTCATGCGCGATGACATAGGCCTGGGCAAAGTCGCCGGGTGCTCCCAACCGGCTACGGAGGGTTTCGTAAAAGCCGAGGTCGATGTAGACCTTCTGGTCGCCCGGACAGTAAAAGGGCCCCATGGCGGCCTGGCCCTGGCCGCAGGCCGTTTGTGTGGCACCACGAAAGAGCACCAGCCGCGGTTTCTGGTAAGTGCCGCCGCCCTTGGCAAACACGTCGGTCCAGACATCTTCGGTGTCCGCCAGCACGGTAGAAACGAATTTCGCCATGCGGTCATCGGCCGGCGGCTTGGGGGCCGGGCCCTGCTGCACTTGTGCCGGGGGTCCGCCGCCGCTGAGCAGGCTCAGGATGGTCATCGGGTTGATGCCGAAGATCCAGCCGCCTACCAGCGCCACCACGATGGTGCCGATGCCGACGCTGCGGCCCCCAAAGCCGAAGCCGCCTCCCCCGCCACCGGCGTCGCGCCGGTCTTCAACGTTGTCGGATTCGCGATTGCCTTCCCACTTCATGGTGTCTCCCTGTCTGTCATCCGTGCATACTGGCCTTTCCGGCCCGCTGCGGCACCTGCCCCAAAGCCCGGTCCGCTGTCAGCGCATGCGCCGACTTTACTTGAGCGGCCCCCGCCGTGGAACAAAATTGAACCCTGGTGTATCCATTCGTCATGACTACTTTTACCCACCCAACGGCCGCGGGCCCCGGCACCCAGGGCGGCGCCATTTCCGTGTTTTTCCCGCTGCGCCTGGCGCTTGCGTTGCTGCTGGCCGCGCTGCTGACGGCCTGCGCCAGCCCCATCACCACCCGCGTGACCAGCTTCAACCAGTGGCCGGCCGATACGGCGGGCGCTACCTTCAGCTACATCACGCCGGTGGACTCGACGCGGCAGCTGGAACAAGCCACCTATGAGGGCTACGTGCAGGCCGAACTGGAAAAGCGCGGCCTCAAACGCGCACCTGAAGGACAGACCGGGCGCCTGCACGTCGACGTGGCGGCCAGCAGCCGCAGCGAGGAGAAAACCTTTCTGCAGCCGGTTTACCAGGACAACTTTGTCTTCCTGCCGCCCTACCGCGACGCCGCGGGCCGCCTTTATGCAGGCGGCTGGGTCCCGGACCCTTTCGGGCCGCGCTATGTGGGCGACCGGCAGCTCAACATGACGATTTACACCAACAGCCTGCGTGTGCGGTTGCTTGACACCCAGGGCACGCCACCGGGCAAGCCTCCGCGCACGGTGTTTGAGTCACGCGCCGTGTACGAAGGCGGCAGCGGCTACCTTCCGCTGGTCGTTCCTTATCTGGTTCGCGCGGTGTTTGACAACTTTCCCGGCCAGAACGGCCAGGTGCGTGTTGTGAAGTTCGACAGCGAAACCGGCGCGGTGATCAAAAAGTAAGCTCAACCGCCGGGCAGTCGAGTGGGGCCCGGTCTCCCGTTTCACCCCGCCTGGAAGGCTGGTACCTTTTCCAGAGGGGTGGCAACCAGCGCGGAAATGTCCGGATGGCTGGAGTAGCCAAAACACTGCCGTCCTTCACAATGGCGACATGCGCACAGCCCTTTCCGCTTCTTCGCTCCCCCGTGTCCTGCTCACCGGCTTCGACCCCTTCGGCGACACCGGACACAGCGGCTTACCCCTCAACCCCAGCTGGCTGGCGGTACAGGCGCTGGGTGGCAAGCGCATAGGCGGCCACCTCCTGGTGGCGGCGCAATTGCCCACCGTGTTTCAGGCCTCCATCGTAGAACTCATCCGGCTACTCGCGCTGCATAAGCCGGTACTGGTGATCTGCGTCGGCCAGGCGGGCGGGCGCAGCGCGATTTCGCTGGAGCGCATTGCCATCAACGTCAACGATGCCCGTATTCCCGACAATGTCGGCGGCCTGCCCGTCGACACGCCGGTAGTGGCGGGCGGGCCGGCGGCCTATTTCAGCAGCCTGCCCATCAAGGCCATGCTGCAGGCGCTGCAGGAGGCGGGCGTGGCTGCCGAGGTATCGCAGACCGCGGGCACCTTTGTCTGCAACCACGTGTTTTATGCGCTCATGCATGCCCTGACCACAAAGCGCGGTTTCAGGCGCACGCGCGGCGGCTTTATCCATGTGCCCTATGTGCCCGAACAGGGCGCACCCAGCTTGCCGCTCGGTGAGATCGTGCGCGGGTTGCGGCTGGCCATAGCGGCGGCGCTGGCCACACCGCACGACATCGTCAAAGGCGCTGGGGCCGTCAGTTAGCGTTAGGGTTAGCGTCTTGCGCGCCGGCATTTTGCGTGGGCACGGCAGGCTCATCTCGCAGCAGGCGCCACAGCAGGAACGTGCCAATCACGGCGTTACCCAGCGCAAAACAGGTGACCAGCACCGTGGCCCAGGCATTCAAGGGACGGTTATGCACCACCCAGGCCAGTAAAGGAGACAGCCCGTTGAGCACGAGCATCAGCCAGAACAGGGGGTTTCGCGGCTGGTAAAGACGCAACAGGCGTGACAAATCCATCGTGGCCACATGCTAACCGCACCGGCCGGAAAACCTTCCGACGATTGCTGAATCAGCGGATGGCGAAGGACGCCGGCATAAAACCCTGCGCAGGCTGCATTGGCAGCATGCTGCTGACAGTGGCGCCTGCTGCGTTGCTGGCCATCACACCGCTGGATTCCCCCGATGAATCAGCCAGAGCCTGGCCCTTCTGCGCGCTGGCGGTGACGGGCGGCAAGGCCGAGGCGGCCGTGATGCGGGCCTGCTGGATACAACCCTGGCGGGCGGGACCGGCGGTGTTTTCGATGCACTGCGCAATCGCCTGCACTTCAGCCTGGCGCTGATAGTCGCGGATCCTGGCTTTGGTGACTTGCCCGTCCGCCACAAACGCGAAGGCTGCGAGCTGGCAAGCAAACACCAGACCGGCCGCTACCCAGAGCAGCGTCTTGTAAGGCATTTTGTCGAATTTTTGCAAGTGATCAGAAAACATGGCAGGCCTCCCAGTGAACCTGCTTTCATCCTAGGGAGGCGTTTGCGGTTTCCATCCAGCACTTTTCCCGGGAATATGTAGGATAAAAACCTTTCATTTTTTTACGCGACGTAACGCCGGGCGCCGACACCCTCTCGTCTCGCCCTTGCACTTCCTTCCTCGCTTTACCATCGCCCCATGACGCCCACCCTGCTCAGCCCCGCCCAAACCGCCGCCCGCCTGCCTTACCCACTGCTGGTCAGCGAGCTGACGCACCTGCTCAAGGACAGTTCCGTCCAGGTGCCGCCGCGCGTGGTGCAGCCCCTGCCTGGGGGCGGCAGCCTGTTTGTGATGCCGGCGCTGGATGCCCGTACCGCGATCACCAAACTGATCACCTTTACACCCGGCAATGCCGGCACCGGCCGACCCACTATCCAGGGCGACGTTGTGGTGTTTGACGTGGCCACCGGCAGTCGCCGGCTGATGCTCGACGGGCCCACCGTCACCGCCCGGCGCACGGCAGCCGTCTCGCTGCTGGCCGCGCAGCGGCTGGCACCCAACACGCACGGCCCCATGCTCATCGTCGGCGCTGGTGTCCAGGGACTTGCGCACCTGGAGGCTTATGCCGAAGGCCTGGGCGTGCACGAATTTCGCATCGCTTCGCGCAGCTACGCCAGCGCCCAGGCCCTGGTGCAGCATGCAGAGGCTCGGGGCCTGAACGCCCGCGTGGTACACGACGCCGATGCTGCGCTGGCCGAGTGCCCGCTGGCCGTTACCTGCACGCCGGCTGCCGCCGTAGTCCTTAGCGCGCTGCCCCGGCCTGACGGCTTCATCAGCGCCGTTGGGGCTTTCACCCCTGTCATGATGGAACTGAGCGCCGCGTTATGCCAATACTTCGCGGCGAAGGGTTCGGTGTTTGTCGACACGGCTGATGCCATCCACGAAGCCGGGGACCTGCTGCAGGCCGGACTGGACGTGGGCCGCTTCGCAAGCCTGGGCGATGTGATCCGCCAGGACATCAAAAAACCCGCCGGGCCGGTGCTGTTTAAAAGCTGCGGCTGGGCGGGCTGGGACCTGGCCGCGGCGCGGACGGCCCTGGCCTGAACGGCGCCTGGTCAGCACCTGGAGCCAAGCCGTTTGCCCGGACTGCCAGATGAAGACAGGCACTCACCTATAGCGGTATGACGACGCTGGTGTTACGCTGATCCGATCACACCGGAGAAACACCATGAAGATTCTGTTCGCCGCCGACGGCAGCAAGTACACCAAAAAAGCCCTGGCCTTTCTGGTCAACCACGATGAACTCGCCGGTGCCGAAGGCGAGGTGGTGGTGATCAACGTGCAGGCTCCTGTGCCGGGCCGCGTCAAGACCATGCTGGGTTCGGCCAACGTCACCGCCTACCACGCCGAAGAATCGCAAAAGGTGCTGGCGCCGATCGAGCGTTTCCTGCAGCGCCACAAGATGGCGTTTAAAACCCTCGCCGTGGTCGGCTCGCCCACCGCTGAAATACTGCGTGCCGCCAAGCGCGAAAAAGCGCACCTGATCGTGATGGGCACGCACGGCCAGGGACTACTCAGCCGCGCACTGATTGGCAGCGTGGCTCAGCGCGTGGTCGCCGAGTGCGACATTCCGGTGCTGCTGGTCAAGTAGCAGGCTTCACTGCGGCCGCATCCCTGTTGGCATCCGCCGGCACCGCCACGGGAGCGCGGGTTCATGCGTCCGCGATTTGCCGGATACTCACCATCACACAACAAGGAGATCAAGATGGGGACAGGCATGGGGTTCAGGTCGATCCGCAAACTGCTGGGCTGGGTTTTACTGGCACTTGTTGCGGCTAGCGCACCGCTGTCGTTTGCCAGCGAGGTCACCGTCAGGTCCTTCAACTCAAAGGCCTTGAACACGGATTACCGTTACACCGTTTACCTGCCGGACGGCTACGAGAGCGGTCGGCTGCGCTATCCGGTGCTGTTTTTGCTGCACGGCAACGGCGGCGACCACAATGACTGGCTGGTCAAGGGCCAGATCCAGGCGACCATGGACACGCTGGTCCGGGAAGGCCGCGTCCAGCCGGCCATCATCGTGATGCCCGGCGGCGGCTCCACCTGGTGGGTGGACGGTAACAAGGACAAGGCCGAGACCGCGCTCATCAAGGAGCTCATCCCGCACATCGACACCAACTTCAGGACCATCACCGCGCGTGAAGGCCGCATGATTGCCGGGCTGTCCGCCGGTGGTTTCGGCACGGTGAACGCCGTTTTCAAGTACCCCGAGCTGTTTGTTTCCGCCGCGGCGTTGAGCCCCGCAATTTATTCGCCGACACCCCCGGGCCACTCTTCGGCCATGCAGGTGGCGCCGTTTCAGGCGGGTGGAAAATTTGACCAGGCTTCATGGGATCGCTTGAACTACACCGCCAGCTGGGAAGCCTACAAAAGCAAAAAAATCGTGGTGCCCCTGTACATCAACAGCGGCGACCACGACACCTTTTCCATTGCCTACCATTCGGCCGGCCTGTTCCAGAAATTGTTTGAGTACCAGCCCAAGCTGGTGGAGTACCGCGTCGTCGACGGCGACCATGAATGGCCGGTGTGGCGCGACACCATTGGCGACGCCGTCAAGTACATGAGCGGCTTTGCCAGCCGCCCCCAAATCGCCAAACCCTGACGACACTGAAGGCAGAAACGAAAACGGTCGCCCTTTGCAGGCGTCCGTCAAAATCAGGCGCGTAGGTGTCCGTTACGCCTTCGGCAAGGTTACGCCCACCTGCCCCTGGTACTTGCCGCCGCGGTCTTTGTAGCTGACCTCGCAAACGTCGTCCTTGTCGCTCTCGAAGAACAGCACCTGCGCACAGCCCTCACCCGCGTAAATCTTGGCGGGAAGTGGCGTGGTGTTAGAGAACTCCAGTGTCACATAGCCCTCCCATTCGGGCTCGAACGGCGTGACGTTGACAATGATGCCGCAGCGCGCATAGGTGCTTTTTCCCAGGCAGATGGTCAGCACATTGCGCGGGATGCGGAAGTACTCCATGGTGCGGGCCAGCGCAAAGCTGTTGGGCGGGATGATGCAGCTGTCACCGTGGAAGTCGACAAAACTTTTTTCGTCGAAGTTTTTCGGATCCACTACCGTGCTGTGGATATTGGTGAAAACCTTGAACTCAGGCGCGCAGCGGATGTCGTAGCCGTAGCTGCTGGTGCCGTAGCTGATGATTTTCTGGCCGTCCCGCTGGCGGATCTGGCCGGGTTCAAAAGGCTCGATCATGCCGTGCTGCTCGGACATGCGGCGTATCCATTTATCGCTCTTGATGCTCATGGGATGGGGCTCCTGTTGTGGCTGTGATTGTAAGTTGGGGTTGGAGTGCCATCCCCATTGACCACCAGTTCGGAGACAGCCAGCCCTTCTTCCCCAAGGGGGCAGTCAGTAAAGGCAGGGCTGGAGGGCTATCACTGCCCACGATCCGATAAAAGCGCCACGGACGCATGGACGGGGAAAGTGCTGCTGGTCAAGACACCGCATTCCGCGTAACGTTGCCCCTATCTATAACAGGCACAAGCTCAAGCTGAAGTGCCGTTGTCCCATATCTAAAGCCGGTTCATGCGAGGCGCCCCACTATGAAAACAAGTTCTACCCAGAACAAGGACCGTATTCTTGTCGTGAACACCAGTCCCGGCATTCACGATGCCTTTCACAAAATACTTGTTGAAGATGAAAATGCACAGGGGAAATTCGAGCTGGATTGTGTCAGCGACGGGCACCAGGGACTGGCCCTGGTGCAACAGTCACTTCTGGCAGCGCGGCCCTATGCCCTGGCATTCATAGGTGCTTCTCAAACGGGGGGAGGGAAAGAGCTTGAAATACCCCCTCAAATATGGGCGCTCGATCCGGGAGTCCAGATAGTGCTGTGCGCGGATCGGCTGGATCTTTCTTCTGACGCGCTGCGCGCAGCCATGGGAGCCACGAATAGCAGGTGGCTGGTGCTCAAGACGCCGCTTGATCCTGTAGAAGTCATCCAATTGGCGTACGCCCTGGCAGAGAAGTGGCATTTGCAACAACTCGCTGGTCCTCATCCCGGTGGGCACCCTGAGGCGGATGCTACGCAGAAGGAGAACCCGGCGGCTGCCTCCCAGATCAACGAGCAGGATTTGTTGCGTTCGCTTCTGGACAACGTTCCCGATCACATTTATTTCAAGGATGCGCAGTCCCGCTTTCTCAAATGCAGCAAGGCGCAGGCGCTGCAGTTTGGGGCATCGTCACCGGAGGAGCTGGTGGGCAAGACGGATCACGATTTTTTTTCCGAAGAGCATGCGCGCCCCGCCTACGAAGATGAACAGGAAATCCTGCGCACAGGTCAGCCGATCATTGGCAAAGTGGAAAAGGAAACCTGGAAAGACGGACGCGGTGAATCCTGGAAACTGAGTACGAAGATGCCGCTGCGCAACAACGCCGGAGCCATCATTGGTACCTTCGGTATTTCCAAGGACATTACCGCCCTGAAGCAGACTGAAGCAGCCTTGGCGTATCACCATGACCTGCTGACCACGCTCATGGAGAGCTCACCGGATTCCATCTTCTTCAAGGATCTGAAATCACGTTTGGTAAAAGTCAGCCGCTCGGAGGTTCACAACCTCCTGCGGCTATCGATCAGCCGCTATCGCGCAGCACATCCGGACACGGGTGAGGAGACACTTCCACCGCATTTGGCCAGTGTGGAGGAGTTTGAAAAGTATGTGATTGGTAAAACCGATGCAGACATTTACGGCCAGGACAGGGCGAGTGAATTTAGCCACGACGAAGAAGAGATTATCCGGACGGGGAAGCCCATCCTCGAAAAGAGCGAAAAAACCGTTCATCCTGATGGGCGTGTCGTCTGGTACCTCACCACCAAAGGCCCCTGGAGAGACAGGAACGGCACACTGATCGGAACCTTCGGGACTTCGAAAAACATATCCGAATTGAAGGAAGCGGAACGCAAAATTGAAGAGGTTCAAGCCCAGCTGCTCACCACGGCGCGCCTGGCGGGCATGGCAGAGATCGCAACCAACGTGTTGCACAACGTGGGAAACGTTCTCAACAGCGTCAACGTGTCGGCCGAATTGATTGGCAGCCAGTTGCGGACGTCCAAGCTCAAGGGGCTCGCCCGCTCTGTGGGTTTGATGGACGCCCACACCGGGGATTTGGGGGAGTTTTTGACGCAAGACAGCAAAGGCAAGCTGCTACCCGCCTATCTGCGCGAGTTGGCCCGAACACTGGAGGCAGAGCATGAATCCATCGCGAAAGAACTCGAGGCACTTTGCAGCAGTGTGGACCACATCAAACAGGTCATCGCGACCCAGCAATCATACGCAGGCACCCCGCGTGTCGTCGAATCCGCCAAGGTGGATGAGTTGCTGGACGACGCGCTACGCATGAATGCGGATGCACTGACGCGCCACAAAGTTGATGTTGAAAAAAAATACGCAGCTTTGCCCACCCTTTTGCTGGATCGGCAACGCGTGTTGCAGGTGCTGGTGAACCTGATCAGCAACGCCAAGCAGGCTTTTGGCACGATTGCAGACAGGCGCCCGTTCATTACGCTCGATGCTGTTTTGCTGGAAGGGCCCGTGCTGCGCATCACGGTGACAGACAACGGGGAAGGCATTGCACCGGAGAATCTGACGCGCGTTTTCTCCCACGGCTTCACCACACGCAAAAACGGACATGGCTTTGGTCTGCACAGCTGCGTTCTGGCCGCGCAGGAAATGGGCGGCAGCTTGCATGTCCACAGCGACGGCCCCGGGCAGGGCGCATCGTTCATCCTGGAGATTCCCGTCGCGACCGCGCAGGTTCATTGAACGCGCCAAAAAATGCCTTTTTCCCGCCCATGCAGGGCTTGGGTCGGTCTAAAAGACATGCCCAGTTGCCAGCGCTGCGGCTGCTGCCCGTGTTTCCACGCCCAGCTTTTCAAATATGTGCTCCAGGTGCTTGTTCACCGTGCGGTGGCTCATGCCCAGGATGTCGCCGATGTCGCGGTTGGTCTTGCCCTTGGCCAGCCAGGAGAGGACTTCGGTTTCGCGCGGCGTCAGCGCGGCGTTGGCCAGGCGCGAGGGCGAGGCGGAGTTGGCGCCGCGCTGCTCCAGCAGCAACATGGTTTCGCCAATGCCGACCCGGCCCATGTTGCGCACCGACAGCTGCACGCCGGCCAGGTTCAGCAGCACCTCATCGGTGTCATCCTCCAGCGCGGCGTACACCGGCTCGGGCAGGCGCCCCGGCTGGGCGCCGTCCCCGACGCCTTGTAGCCACAGGGCCGCCTGCGGCGAGCGCCAGGCGACACGCCCGCGCGCATCGACCAGCACCACGCCGAAGCCGGCCACGTCCACCGCCTCGCGCGCCAGTCGCGTCATGCGCGCATTGCGCGTGTGGGTGTGCAGCCGCGCCACCACCTCCTGCGCGCGCAGCGGCTTGACAACGTAGTCGACACCCCCGCAGGCAAAACCTTCGAGCACATGCGGCGTCTCCGACAGGCCGGTCATGAAGATCACCGGGATGTGCGCCATGACCGGGTTGGCCTTGATTTTCCGGCAGGTGTCAAAGCCCGAAAGACCGGGCATGACGGCATCGAGCAGGATGGCGTCGGGCGCGACCAGTTCCAGGCGCTGCAAGGCCGAGTCGCCGTCACGCGCAACCAGCACGGTGTAGCCCTCACCTTCCAGCGTGTCGCACAGCATGCCCAGGCTGCTGGGGGCGTCATCCACCACCAGCACCACGGGGCGTTGTTCTTCAGCAGCCTCAAGCATCAACGTCCTCCGTCAAATGATCGAGCAGCAGTTCCAGTTCGCAGCGGCTCACAAAGCCGCGCAAGCGCGCGCAGCTGACGGCCAGCGCGGGGTCTTCGGCCGTGATGCGATCCAACAGGCGGTGCAGGCCGTGCACGTGGCCCAGCTTCACCAGCCGTATTAGCCCGGCGCGGGCCTCCTCGGGCAGGCCCAGCGAACTCTCGCCCGCCGGGCCGGCCGCCTGCGGCGCTGGCGAGACCACCGAGGTCACCCACTCCAGCCCCAGGTGGCGCTGCAGCGCGTCCATCAATTCCGATTCCAGCACCGGCTTGCCGACAAAGGCCTGGCAGCCCGAGGCCTTCAGGCGCGAGGCCTGGTTCTCGAAAACATTGGCGGACACCACGATGATGGGCACCTCGGCATAACCCCGATGGCGTATCTGCAGCGCGGTTTCCCAGCCGTCCAGGTCGTCCATGCTGATGTCCAGCAGGATGGCGTCGGGCACGCCGTCCTTGAGGCTGTCTATGCATTCAAGGCCGCTGGCCGCCTCTGTCACATCAAAGCCCAGCGGCGTCAGCATGCCGGCCAGCATCTGACGCTGCACCGGCTGGTCGTCGACCACCAGCAACGTGCGGCGCTTGCCGAAGAAGCCGGCGATCTGGTGCGGCGGGTCGGCCAGCGGACCGGGGTCGTCGATCTCGCGCAGGTACAGGCGCACGCTGAAGGTGCTGCCCTTGTCGGGCTCGCTCTGCAAAGTGAGATCCCCCCCCATCAACGCGGTCAACAGGCCCGTGATGGTCAGGCCCAGGCCGGTACCCGGCTCGCCGCGGCGGCGGCCCGCGGCGCCGCGCTCAAAGGGCAGAAAGATGCGCTGCTGGTCCTGCGGTGCGATGCCTATGCCGGTATCCACCACGTCGAAGCGGATCACCTCGCGCCGGCAGTCCACATGCAGCTTCACGCTGCCCGCGTCAGTGAACATCACCGCATTGCTCAGCAGGTTGATGATGATCTGGCGCAGCCGCTTGGCGTCGGCCTGCACCCAGGCCGGCATGCGGCCGCTGTGGGTGTAGAAAAAATCCACGCCCTTGGCCTCAGCCTGTGGCCGCACCATGCTGACCAGGCCCTCGAGGAAGTCGGGCAGCGGCACTGGAATCGGCTCCAGCCGCAGCCGGCCGGCCTCGATACGCGCCAGGTCCAGCAGGCCGTCGACCAGTTGCAGCAGGTGCTCGCCGCTGCGCTGTATGGTCTGCACGGCCTCGCGCGGCGTGCTGGCAAGCGCTTCGCTTTTGAGCAAAATCTGCGAATAGCCCAGGATGCTGTTGAGCGGCGTGCGCAGCTCGTGCGTCATGCCGGCCACGTAACGCGTCTTGGCCTGGTTGGCCGACTCGGCCACTTCCTTGGCGGTTTGCAGCGCGGCATCGGTGCGCTGATGCGCCTCAATCTCGCGCGACAGCAGCTGGTTCTGCCGGTTCGACTCGTCCTGCGCCATGCGCCGGCTTTCGCTGCCCAGCACCACCCACCAGCTGCAGACCGCGACGATCAGCAGCAGCATGGCGAACACTTTCACGAAGGCCGAGCGCAGCAGGCCCGGGAGATCACCGGTGGATGGGAAGGTGGTCTCCTGCATGTAGACCATGCCCATCACGGTGGCCAGCAACGCGCACAGCGAGAGCATCACCACCATGTAGTGACCGACGCGGAAGTTGACGCGGCTGGACAGCGCACTCGGCAGCAACTTGCCTAAAAATTCCTCGGCCTGCTCGGCGGCGCGCGAGCGCGTCTTGCAGCGGTCGTGGCAGCGCGACTCCAGCGTGCAGCACAGTGAGCAGATGGGCGCGCCGTAGGCCGGGCAGCTGGCCATGTCCTCGGCCTCGAAGGCGTTCTCGCAGACGTGGCAGCGCACCATCTGGCCCGGCACGCCCATGGCCTGCGGCTTGCGGGCGACGTAATAACGCCCCTTGGTCACCCAGGCCAGCAGCGGCGACAGCACCAGCGCCATGCCCAACGCGATGAAAGGTGAAAAGGCCTCGGCCTTGGGCCCCATGGCGCCGGTGTAGGCGAACACCGACACCACCGTCGCCAGCAGCATGGAGCCCAGACCCACCGGGTTGATGTCGTACAGATGCGCGCGCTTGAATTCGATGCCCGGCGGGCTCAGGCCCAGCGGCTTGTTGATGACGAGGTCGGCCACCAGCGCGCCCACCCAGGCAATCGCCACGTTGCTGTAAAGCCCCAGCACTTTCTCGAGCGCCGAGAACACGTCCAGTGTCATCAAAAGCAGCGCAATCGCCACGTTGAACACCAGCCACACCACGCGCCCCGGGTGGCTGTGCGTGAGGCGCGCGAAGAAGTTGGACCACGCGAGTGAGCCGGCGTAGGCGTTGGTCAGGTTGATCTTGAGCTGCGACACCACCACAAACACCACGGTCGCGGCCAGGATCCAGGCCGGGTCACTGAAGACGTAGGCAAAGCCGGCCAGGTACATCTGCGTGGGCTCCACCGCCTTGGAGGCCGGCAGCTCGTGCTGCAGCACCAGGAAGGCCAGGAAGGCGCCGCCCAACATCTTCAGCATGCCCAGCACGATCCAGCCCGGCCCGGCCATCAGCACCGCGGCCCACCAGCGCCGGCGGTTCGCATGCGTTTTTTCAGGCAGGAAGCGTAAGAAGTCCACCTGCTCGCCGATCTGCACCACAAGCGAGAACGCCACGGTCGCGGCCGCACCAAACATGAGCGGGTCGAACTCGCTGCTGCCCGAGGTGCGTCCGGTCAGTCCGGTGAAGTCGAAAAAAGCCTGCGGGTTCTTCCAGAGCACCGCCAGGTAGGGCAAGAGCAGCAGCACGCCCCACAACGGCTGAGTCCACATCTGCAGGCGCGAGATCAGCGTGATGCCGCGAACCACCATGGGCACGATGACCACTGCGCTGATCACGTAACACCAGGCGATCGGGATGTCCAGGTACATCTGCAGCGCCAGCGCCATGATGGCCGCCTCCAGCGCGAAGAAGATGAACGTAAAGCTCGCGTAGATCAGCGAGGTGATGGTCGAGCCCAGGTAACCGAAGCCGGCGCCGCGCGTCAGCAAGTCCATGTCCACGCCGTAGCGCGCCGCGTAATAGCTGATGGGCAGGCCGGTGAAGAAGGTGATCAGCCCCACCACCAGGATGGCCCACAGTGCATTGGTGAAGCCGTAGTTGAGCGCGATGGCGCCGCCTATCGCCTCCAGCGCCAGGAAAGACATCGCGCCGAAGGCCGTGTTGCCGACCCGCCACTCCGACCACTTGCGAAAGCCGCGCGGCGTATAGCGCAGCGCGTAGTCCTCGATGGATTCGTCGGCCACCCACGCGTTGTACTCGCGTCGAATACGGAAAATTTTCTGGGTGGCGATGGTCAAGGCGGTCTCCGTCGAACGGCCGTAGGGCTGCGGCAACGCACCCGAAGCGTTCCGCAAGAAGTGTGCCCGGCGCACCAAAAGGGTGGCTACGTTGATTGACGTATAGGGATGCGCGGCCCTTGTGAACATGATTCACCTGACTTCAACGCAAGCCTTCACCTCTTCAACCGTTCACCTTTTTACCAACCGCAGGAGCCCAGCATGTCCAACGACGATCGCGATCCATCTTCCTTCATCAACCGCCGCCGCCTCATGCAGGGCGTCGCCGCGGCCCTGCCGCTGGCCGGCCTGCCCGGCTGGGCACAAGCCCAGCAATTTCCCACAGCCAAGGTCAACACCACCAAGCTGGCCGTCACCGACACCGAAGTGACCGTGGGCCAGTTGCACTCGGCCACCGGCACCATGGCGATTTCCGAGACGGGTTCCATCCAGGCCGAGCAGCTCGCCATAGACCAGATCAACGCCATGGGCGGCGTGCTGGGCCGCAAGATCAAGGTCATCAAGGAAGACGGCGCCTCCGACTGGCCCACCTTCGCGGAAAAATCCAAGAAACTGCTGGTCAATGACAAGGTCGCCGCCGTGTTCGGCTGCTGGACCTCGGCCTCACGCAAAGCCGTGCTGCCCATCTTCGAAAAAGAAAACGGCATGCTCTACTACCCGACTTTTTACGAAGGCCTGGAGCAGAGCAAGAACGTGATCTACACCGGCCAGGAAGCCACGCAGCAGATCCTCTACGGCCTGGACTGGGCCTCGAAAGAAAAGAAAGCCAAGACCTTCTTCCTGGTCGGCTCCGACTACATCTGGCCGCGCACCTCGATGAAAATCGGCCGCAAGCACATCGAAGCCCACCTCACCGGCAGCAAGGTCGTCGGCGAAGAGTACTACCCGCTGGGCCACACCAACTTCAACTCGCTGATCAACAAGATCAAGGTCGCCAAGCCCGACTGCATCTTCATTGCCGTGGTGGGCGGCTCCAACGTGGCCTTCTACAAACAGCTGAAAGCGGCCGGCGTCACCGCCGCCAAGCAGTTCCTGCTGACCATCTCGGTGACGGAAGACGAGGTGCTGGGCATAGGCGGCGAGAACATGAACGGTTTCTACGCCTCCATGAAGTACTTCCAGTCGCTGGACAACCCCAACAACAAGGCTTTCGTGACGGCCTTCAAGGCCAAGTACGGCAAGGACGCTGTGATCGGCGACGTGACGCAGGCCGGCTACCTCGGCCCCTGGCTGTGGAAAGCCACGGTCGAAAAAGCCGGCAGCTTCGACGTCGACAAGATCGCCGCGGCCTCCACCGGCATCGAGCTCAAGACCGCGCCCGAAGGCTACGTGAAGCTGCATGAGAACCATCACCTGTGGAGCAAGGCCCGCATCGGCCAGGCCCAGGCGGACGGCCAGTTCAAGGTGGTGGCCGAATCCCCGGCATTGATCGAACCCAACCCCTTCCCCAAGGGCTACCAGTAAGCGCAAGCGCTGGCTCCTGACGGTTCACTCAGCCACGTGGCTGGGTGAGCCGGCAGGGGCTTCTTCTTTTCCCTTTGTCCTTTCTTCGCAGACGCCCCGCCTTTTTGACTCGCACCGGAGCCCCACCATGAATCTTTCCGAAATGCTCAACATCGGCCTGATGCAAGGCTTTGCCGGGCTCAGCCTGTTTTCCGTGCTGCTCCTCATGGGCCTGGGCCTGGCCATCATCTTCGGCCAGATGGGCGTGATCAACATGGCCCATGGCGAGTTCATGACCATAGGCGCCTACACGATTTACCTGTTTTCGCATTTGTCGGAAACCTACGCACCGGGCTTTGTGCAGGCCTACTTTCCGTTCGCCATCGTCGCGGCTTTCATCTTCGCCTTCGCCGTCGGCTGGCTGGCCGAATGGGCTTTCATACGGCATCTCTACAAACGACCGCTGGACACGCTGCTGGCCACCTGGGGCCTGTCGCTGGGCATGCAGCAGATCTTCCGCACCACCTTCGGCGCCAAGGAAGTCAGCCCCACCCTGCCCGAATGGCTCATGGGCTCATGGGCGCCGGCCCCCGGCCTGGACATTCCGATCAACGGCATGTTCGTGATGGCGCTCACATTGATCGCGACCTGCGGCGTGTTGATCGCACTGCACAAGTCGCGCTGGGGCCTGCGCGTACGCGCCACGGTCGCCAACCGCGTGATGGCCAACGCCACCGGCATCAACACCAAGAAGACCGACCGCCTGACCTTTGCCATCGGCTGCGGCATTGCGGGCGTGGCCGGCGCGGCCTTCACCACGATTGGCTCCACCGGCCCGACCAGCGGATCGCTCTACATCGTCGATGCTTTCCTGGTCGTCACCTTCGGCGGCGCGGCCAGCCTGCTGGGCACTGTGGTCTCGGCCTTCGGTATCGCGCAGACGCAATCGATTGCCGAGTTCTTCATGACCGGCTCGATGGCCAAGGTGCTGACCTTGATGACCATCGTGACCATCCTGATGCTGCGCCCGCAAGGTTTGTTCGCCTCCAAGGTGCGGCGCTGAGCTTTCAACTTATTCCCACAGCAATCCAGATAACCGGAGTTTTTCATGAACAGCCTCAAGCAATGGATAGTGCGCAACGGCCTGGGCAACGTCGCCCTGCTCGCCCTGGTGCTGCTGGTGGTCTTTCCCCTCGCGCTGGATTTGTTTCGCCTCAACCTCGTGGGCAAATACCTGAGCTATTCCTTCGTCGCGCTGGGGCTGGTCATGCTGTGGGGCTACGGCGGCGTGCTCAGCCTGGGCCAGGGCGTGTTCTTCGGCCTGGGCGGCTACGGCATGGCGATGTTCTTGAAGCTTGAAGCCAGCGACCCTATCACCACCAAAATCCAGTCCACGCCCGGCATCCCCGACTTCATGGACTGGAACCAGATCACCGCACTGCCGATCTGGTGGAAGCCCTTCCAGTCCTTCCCGCTGACCTTGCTGCTGATCCTGGTCGTGCCCACGCTGCTGGCCTTCATCATCGGCTACGCCATGTTCAAGCGGCGTGTGGGCGGCGTCTACTTTGCCATCATCACGCAGGCCGTGGCGCTGATCCTCACGGTGCTCATCATCGGCCAACAGGGCTACACCGGCGGCGTCAACGGCATGACCGACCTCAAGACCATCCTCGGATGGGACACCCGCACCGACAGCGCCAAGTACATCCTCTACTTTGCCACCGTGGGCCTGCTGCTGGGTGCCATCGTGCTGTGCACCTGGATCCAGAAGAGCAAGCTGGGCACGCTGCTGCTGGCCATGCGTGACAAGGAAGACCGCGTGCGCTTTTCGGGCTACGACGTGGCCATGTTCCGGGTCTTCGCCTTCTGCTTCGCGGCCATGCTGTCGGCCGTGGGCGGCGCGATGTTCACCCTGCAGGTGGGCTTCATGTCGCCCTCACTGGTCGGCATCGTACCGTCGATTGAGATGGTGATCTTCGCCGCCGTGGGCGGGCGCATGTCGCTGGTGGGCGCGGTCTACGGCGCGCTGCTGGTGAACTTCGGCAAGACCTATTTTTCCGAGAGCTTTCCCGACCTCTGGCTGTTCCTGATGGCCGGCATGTTCCTGGGCGTGGTGCTGGCCTTCCCCGACGGCCTGGCCGGCGTCTACACGCAGCGGGTCAAGCCCTGGCTGGCCAGGCACTTCAGCCGCCGGGAGAAAGTTGCCCCGCCTGCCGCTCCTCCGACGGCGCCGCCGGCAGTGACGACGCATGAAACGCCCACGCTGCCCGCCGGCTTGACTGGCCAGCAGACCTGAACTACCCAAGGACGCCACCATGATCGCTCCCGCCATGACCCCCAAGGACTTTGTGCTGTCGGTCGAAGACCTGACGGTGTCCTTCGATGGCTTCAAGGCCATCGACAGCCTGAACCTCTACGTCGACCAGAACGAGCTGCGCGTGATCATAGGCCCCAACGGCGCGGGCAAGACCACGCTGCTGGACCTGATCTGCGGCAAGACCCGCGCCAGCCACGGCCGCATCAAGTTCAAGAACGCCGAGATGACCAAGCTGCCCGAATACCAGATCGTGCGATCCGGCATAGGCCGCAAGTTCCAGACGCCGTCCATCTACGAAAACCTCAGCGTGTTCCAGAACCTGGAAGTGTCCTTCCCGCGCGGGCGCGGCGTGTTCGGCGCGCTGTTCTTCAAGCGCAGCGAGGAAGTCAAGGCCCGCGTGCAGGCCGTGGCGGCCGAGATCGGCCTGGCTGATCAAGTGGACACCGAAGCCGGCCTGCTCTCGCACGGGCAAAAGCAGTGGCTGGAGATCGGCATGCTGCTGATGCAGGACCCGGAGCTGCTGATGCTGGACGAACCGATCGCCGGCATGAGCGTGCGCGAGCGCGAGCTCACGGCCGAGCTGCTCAAACGCATCTGCAAGGGCCGCGCCATGATCGTCATCGAGCACGACATGGAGTTCGTCAAGCGCATCGCCGACAAGGTGACCGTCATGCACCAGGGAAAGATCCTGGCCGAAGGGTCGATGGAAAAAGTGCAGGCCGACCCGCGCGTGATCGACGTGTACCTGGGCCATTAAGCGCTAAAGCACCAAGGAACCACCATGCTCAACGTCAACAACCTCCACGTCAGCTACGGCCAGAGCGAGGCGCTGCACGGCATCAGCTTCTCGGCCAAGAAGAATGAAACCGTGGCCATCATGGGCCGCAACGGCATGGGCAAGACCACGCTGTTCAAGTCGCTGATCGGCATCCTGCCGCTCAAGTCCGGAACGATTGAAGTCGACGGCCTGGATATCTCCAAGGACGAGAGCTACCAGCGGGTTGCCAAGGGCGTGGCCTATGTGCCGCAGGGCCGCATGATTTTCCCGACGCTGACGGTGCAGGAGAACATCCTGACCGGCCTGGAGAACGCCAAACACAAGCAGATCCCGGACGAGATCTACGCGCTGTTCCCGGTGCTCTTCGACATGCGCGGCCGCAAGGGCGGCAACCTGTCGGGCGGCCAGCAACAGCAGCTGGCGATTGCCCGCGCGCTGGTGACCAACCCCAAGGTGCTGCTGCTGGACGAGCCGACCGAGGGCATACAGCCATCCATCATCAAGGACATCGCGCGTGCGCTCAACGAGATCCGCAAGATGCGCGAAATCACGATCGTGGTGTCGGAGCAGGTGCTGAGCTTTGCGATGGACGTGGCCGACCGGCTTTTCGTGATCGAGGGCGGGCAGCTGGTGCATGAAAGCACTCGGGCCGGCACCGACACGGCGCGCATCAAGCAGTTTCTTTCCGTCTGATTTTCTTTTCCCTTTCCCTTTATTCATCACCACCAGGAGATATGGCATGACTGACACGCTGATCAAGGTTGACCTGACGAAGTCGCCCACCCTCAACGAAAACATCCACAACCGCTGGCACCCGGACATCCCCATGGCCTGCTGGGTCAACCCGGGCGATGATTTCATCCTGGAAACCTTCGACTGGACCGGCGGCTTCATCAAGAACAACGACAGCGCCGATGATGTGCGCGACATCGACCTTTCCACGGTGCATTACCTGTCAGGCCCGGTCGGGGTCAAGGGCGCGGAACCCGGCGACCTGCTGGTGGTGGACCTGCTGGACATAGGCGCCAAGCAGGACAGCCTCTGGGGCTTCAACGGCTTCTTCAGCAAGAAGAACGGCGGCGGCTTCCTGACCGACCATTTCCCTGAAGCGCAAAAATCGATCTGGGACTTCAAGGGCATGTTCACGAGTTCGCGCCACGTTCCGGGCGTGAACTTCGCCGGGCTCATCCACCCCGGCCTGATAGGCTGCCTGCCCGACAAAGCCATGCTGGAGATGTGGAACACGCGCGAGCAGGCGCTGATCGACAGCGAGCCGACGCGCACGGGCCTCGCCAACCCGCCTTCGGCCGGCACCGCCCACATGGGCAAGATGACGGGCGCGGCACGCGACAAGGCCGCCGCCGAGGGCGCGCGCACCGTGCCGCCGCGCGAGCACGGCGGCAACTGCGACATCAAGGATTTGTCGCGCGGCTCCAAGGTCTACTTCCCGGTCTACGTCGATGGCGCCGGCCTGTCGGTGGGCGACCTGCACTTCAGCCAGGGTGACGGCGAGATCACTTTCTGCGGCGCCATCGAGATGGCCGGCTGGGTGCACATGAAGGTCACGCTGATCAAGGGCGGCATGGCCAAGTACGGCATCAAGAACCCCATCTTCAAGCCCAGCGTGATCACGCCACGCTACGACGACTATTTGATCTTCGAAGGCATCTCGGTCGACGAGGCCGGCAAGCAGTACTACCTGGACGTCAACGTCGCCTACCGCCAGGCCTGCCTGAACGCCATCGAGTACCTCAAGAAGTTCGGCTACTCGGGCGCGCAGGCGTATTCCATCCTGGGCACGGCGCCGGTGCAGGGCCACATCAGCGGCGTGGTCGACGTGCCGAATTCCTGTGCCACGCTGTGGCTGCCCACCGGCATCTTCGACTTCGACATCAACCCGAACGCGTCGGGACCGGTCAAGCACATCGACGGCAAGATCAGCATGCCGCTGTCGCCCGACCTGCCCTGATACGGAGAAACCGGTCATGCCTACCTACGACTACGACTGCCCGCAATGCGGCAGCTTTGACGCGCTGCGCTCGGTCTCGATGCGCAACCAGGCGGCCGCCTGCCCGGCCTGCGGCGGCCCCGCCGCGCGCATTCTGTCCGTCGCGCCTTCGCTGGCGTTGATGGAAGACGGCGCGCGCCGCGCCATGGACACCAATGAGCGCGCACGGCATGAGCCCAAGCGCTCCGGCGACTACGCGCGGCTCAAGCACCCGGCCGGCTGCGGCTGTTGTTCAAGCGGCAAGCGCGGCGCCACGCTCACCGCGCCCAATGGCAACAAAGCTTTTCCCAGCAAACGCCCGTGGATGATCAGTCACTGAAGCCACTCTTCTCAAGGAGCACCCCATGATTCACGGCGATATTTCAAGCAGCAAGGACACCGTCGGCGTCGCGGTGGTCAACTACAAGATGCCTCGGCTTCATACCAAAGCCGAGGTGGTGGAGAACGCGAACAACATCGCGCGCATGCTCGAAGGCATGAAGAAGGGCCTGCCCGGCCTGGACCTGGTGATCTTCCCCGAGTACAGCACCCACGGCATCATGTACGACAGCAAGGAGATGCATGAGAACGCCGCCACGGTGCCGGGCTTTGAGACCGAGATCTTCGCGGCCGCCTGCCGGCGGGCCAAAGTGTGGGGCGTGTTCTCGCTCACGGGCGAGCGGCATGAAGAGCACCCGCGCAAGGCGCCCTACAACACCCTGATCCTGATGAACGACCAGGGTGAGATCGTGCAGAAGTACCGCAAGATCATGCCCTGGGTGCCGATTGAAGGCTGGTACCCCGGCGACCGCACCTATGTGAGCGACGGGCCAAAGGGCATGAAGATCAGCCTGATCATCTGCGACGACGGCAACTACCCGGAGATCTGGCGCGACTGCGCGATGAAGGGCGCCGAGCTCATCGTGCGATGCCAAGGTTATATGTACCCGGCCAAAGAACAGCAGATTTTGATCAGCAAGGCCATGGCATTTGCCAACAACACCTATGTGGCGGTGGCCAACGCTTCAGGTTTTGACGGCGTGTACTCCTATTTCGGCCATTCCGCGCTGATCGGCTTTGACGGCCGCACGCTGGGCGAATGCGGCGAAGAAGAAATGGGGGTGCAGTATGCGGCGCTGTCCAAGAGCCTGATCCGCGACTTCCGCCGCAACGGCCAGTCGGAAAATCACTTGTTCAAGCTGCTGCACCGCGGCTACACCGGCATGATCAATTCGGGCGATGGCGACAAGGGAACACCCACCTGCCCCTTCAGCTTTTATGCCGACTGGCTGCGCGACCCGGAGACCGCACGCAAGCAGGTGGAGTCGTTTACGCGGACGACGATCGGGACGGATGAGGCGCCTATGGAGGGGATTCCGAACCAGAGTAGCGTTACGGCTTGATCCATCAGCTATTCTTTTGATAGCTGCTTGCGCCCGCCCATATTGGTTGGAACCCTTATTCCTCTGGATTGAAGGCTGTTTTCAGACCGGCAGCGACTGCCCCGCTTGCGAAATCACCGTCTTTTGAATGAGCCGGTCATCGCCTAGCACGATCAGGGAGAACAGCAGTTCGTCCAGGCTGGCGGCCTGAGCGGTCTTGCGGGCCAGCAAAGGCGTGGCCTGCAGGTCCAGCACCACAAAATCCGCTTCGCAACCGGGCTGCAGGTTACCGACAACGCCTTCCAGGCCCAGCGCCCGCGCCGCGCCCGCGGTGTGCTGCCACCACAGGTGCTGCGGCTTGAGCGAGAGACCGGTTTTGGTCTGCCCTTCCCTTCCCACATAGTAGGCCGCCAGCATGGTGTGAAAAGGGCTGAAAGAGGTCCCACCGCCGACGTCGCTGGCCAGGCCGTACGGGAAGCCGATCCTGTCCGCACCCTCATAGTCGAAAAACCCGCTGCCCAGAAACAGGTTGCTGGTCGGGCTCACGGCCGCCGCCGTGCCGGTGCCGCGCATCAGGGCACGGTCTTCGTCGTCGATGTGGATGCAATGCGCATATACGGCCCGCGGGCGCAGCAGGCCGAACTGTTCGTAGACGCTGAGGTAGCTGCGCGCCTTCGGATAAAGCTGCCGCACCCAGGCGATTTCGTCCTTGTTCTCGGCGACATGGGACTGGATCCACACATCCGGGTATTTCGCCGCCAGCTCGCCGGCGCCACGCAGCTGCGCCTCACTGCAGCTGGGCACAAAACGCGGCGTGATGGCATAGCCCAGCCGATCCACGCCGTGCCAGCGCAGGATCAGCGCTTCGGTGTCCTGCAGGCTCTGCACCGTTTCATCGCGCACGCCATCCGGCGCATTCTGGTCCATCAGGCATTTGCCCGTCATGAGGCGCAACTGGTTTTTTTGTGCCTCGGCGAACAGCGCGTTGACGGATTCCACATGCGAAGTCGCGAAAGCCAGCGCCGTGGTGACCCCGTTGCGCAGCAGCTCTGCTATGAAAAACGTAGCTGCTTGCGCACAGTGGTCCTTGCTTGCGAAGCGTTTTTCTTCTGGAAAAGTATAGTTTTCAAGCCAGGGCAGCAGCCCTTCGGCAGGCGAGCCGATCACGTCCAGCTGCGGATAGTGAACGTGCATGTCGACAAAACCCGGCGCAATGAGGCGGCCCGGCAGGTGTTCTGTGGGCACCTCGGCAAATTGGGACACCAGCGCCTGGTAGCTGCCAACAGCCTGCACGACCTGGCGGCCTTCGGCATCGGGTCCGGTCACCAGCAGGCCATCAGCCTCATAAACGGCCTGCGCAGGCGCGGCAAAGTACAGGAGGGCGGCGCGATAGGCTTTCATGGCTGCAAGATTAACCCAGTCACCGGCGGGCTGAATATTCAAAACCCGATAAGGCCTATTGAGCTTGTTGCCAGCCGGACAGCCGGGTTCAGCGGCTCACACGGCAGCCGTCGCCCAGCGAGGCGCGCCAGACCCGTACCGAAGTCAAGCCCGGCAGGCGTGCGTCCAGCTTGCGGAAGATGAACTGGCACAGGTTTTCCAGCGTGGGCGGGCCCAGATCTTTCACGTCGTCGAGCAGGTGGTGGTCCAGTTCCTCGCGCAGCACCTCGATTTCGCGCCGTACCAGGCCGAGATCCATCACCATGCCGGTTACCGGGTCAGGCACGCCGGCGAGGAAAACTTCCGCGTTGTAGGTATGGCCATGCAAGCGTTTGCTGCTGTCGGCCTCGATGACGCGCTTCAAGGTGTGCGCCGCGTCAAAGTAGAAAGTCTGGCTGATCTCGCAGCGCATGGGGGCTGCCGTGGTTTTTGTTGTGCTCATCGGATGCCCGTGATCTTGTGGGTCTGCAGGCTGAGGCGCCACGCGGGGCGGGCCATGCACAGCTGGATGCAGGTTTCGGTGTTCTGCTGGCGCTGGGGGTTATCCATGGGCTGCAGGTAGCGGTGGGTGAAGTCGGCGGCTTCCAGTTCGGCCAGGTCAAAACTGCTCTGCGGCCACACCACCTTGAGTTCATGGCCCGCGCGTTGCACCCAGGGCGCGCCGGCCTTGGGGCTGACGCAGATCCAGTCGATGCCCTCGGGCGCGGCGATGGTGCCGTTGGTCTCGACCGCGATCTGGAAGCCGCGCGCGTGCAACGCGGCAATCAGTTCGGCATCGACCTGTAGCAGCGGCTCGCCACCCGTCATCACCACAAAGCGGTGGGTGCTGTCACCGGCCGGCCATTGTGCAGCGATGCGGTCGGCCAGCGCATCGGCAGCGCGAAACTTGCCGCCCAGCGTGCCGTCGGTGCCCACAAAGTCGGTGTCGCAAAACTTGCAGACGGCGGTAGCGCGGTCCTGCTCACGGCCTGTCCAGAGGTTGCAGCCGGCAAAGCGGCAGAACACCGCCGGCCGCCCGGCATTGGCGCCCTCGCCCTGCAGCGTGTAGAAAATTTCCTTGACCTGGTAGCTCATGGCGCGGCCTGCGCAGGCATCTGCGGTCGCAAGGTCAGTTGGGAAACTGGGGGGAAAAGAGAAATAAAACAGGCGCCCACAGCGGCCGGAAGACCAGGGGTCGCGAGGTTTTTATACATGGTAGTCCTCTACATGGCCCCGGAGTCAAAGCAAATGCCGGCGCGCCGAGGCAGCACGCAAGCCCTGATTTTAACGGCCAACGGCCGATGGCGGTATTTCGGGGGATTTACCGGCCAATAGCGGCTTCAGGGCTCCGGAGCTTCGTGCGCCTGTTTTTCGAGCCAATCGCAAAATCTGTCCAGCCGCACATCCGTCCTGGCCCGGCGCCTGGCCACGTACTGGTAGCTGCTTTCCTCAAAGCCCAGCGGCGCCACCAGCCGCCCCGCGCGGATATCGTCCATCACCAGGTGCCAGGGCGCGATGCAAACGCCCAGCCCAGCCACTGCCGCCTCAAGCGTGAAGTAATAGTGCTCAAACTCCGGACCGTCCTGAACAGGAAGGGCAAGACCGCGCGACTCGCACCACATCTGCCAGGCATCCCGCCGCGTCTGGGTGTGCAGCAGCGGCAAGCGGGCCAGGTCGATCGCTTCGCGCACGTTCGCCCGATTGGCGAGCGCAGGCGCCATGACAGGTCCCAGGCGCTCCACAAACAGCGGCAGCAGCGTGCCCGATTTTTCGCTGCCCCGCCCGTCTATCGTGATGACGAGGTCGTAACGGTCACGATCCACATCGACCACACGCTCGGCGGCGCTGAGCCGGACGTCGATATCGGGATGGCGCGCATTAAAGTCATAGAGACGCGGAATCAGCCACTTGACGGTGAAGGTACTGAAACAGGAAACGTCCAGCGTTCCGGCCTCGCTGCTGCGCACTTCACGCACGGCGGCTTCCATCTGGTCCAACGCAGTGGAAAGGGCTGGCCACAGGGCGGCGCCGGCATCGGTCAGTTGTGGCTTGTTTTTGGCACCCTCGAAGAGCGGCACACCCAAGGACTGCTCCAGCTGGCGCACCTGACGGCTGATGGCCCCGGGGGTCACCGACAACTCCTCGGCTGCAGCCGTCATGCGGCCCAGCCGGGCAGCAGCTTCAAAGGCACGCAGGGCATTCAAAGGTGGGAGGTGGCGTTTCAACACTATGTGAGTTTATGGCACATATGACTTGCGAACAAATCGCTTTTCCTGGCCGTGATTGCTTGCGAGAATTGCCTGCATACCGGTGAAAGCTTCAATTCATCGCCACCTATTTAAATTGAGGAAAAATCACATGCCTTTTGTCCGTACCAGCGTCCACCACAGCAGCAGCCCCGAGCAACGGCAAGGCATCGTCGACGGGATTCACCAGGCGCTGGTCGACAGCATTGGCATGCCCGAAGACGAGCTTTTTAATTTGGTCAGCGGCTACGATGCGCAGCAGTTTTTCTTCAGCCGCAGCTTCAACGGCATGGTGCGTTCAGAGCAACCGGTGGTCGTCGAGATCACGATGCGGCGTGGCCGCAGCGACGCGATGAAGCGCGCACTCTATGCGGCCATCGCGCGCAATTTAAAGGCCAACGCCGGTGTTGCCGCCGATGACGTTTTCATCTTCATGCATGAAAACGACTATTCGGACTGGTCGGTGGGCGGCGGCAAGTTTGCCATGGCGCTGGTGCAACAGCCCGGTCCTCACTGAGTCCTGACTGATGAGCGAAGTGCTTACTTCTGCGCAGCTGCGCTGCCAGCCGGCAACACCGGATAAGCCTTCGCCATCCACAGATACATCACCGCGCCCACCAGCAGCGAGGCTGCTGCAATTTCCAGCGAGAGCGTGAAACCCGCGCCGGCGTTGGGTGTGCGCCGCAGCAGCACCGCGACCAGCGGCGGGCCGAGGATCTGGCCAACACCGTAGGTGGCTGTCAGCAGGCCCATGAAACTGGCGGCCGTGGCGGGTTTCAGGCGGCGCACTTCCTGCATCGCAAAAAAAGTAATGGCAGTAAAGGGAACGCCCAGCATCAGGCTGCCGATGGCAAAGCCTGCGAGGCTGGGGCTCCAGAGGCTGGCGGCGATGCCCAGCGCCTGCAGGAAGTAGCAGCCGGTCAGCAGCAGGCGGAAGTCCTTGCCCGGCGGCAGTCGCGTGGCCAGCAGCGCACCCAGCATCACGCCCAGGCCGAAGATGGGCCAGAACATGTCCAGCCAGGCCGAACCCGGCAAGGCCGCACGCGCGATCACCGGCAGAAAAGTGGCGGTGATGATGTAGCCGAAGCCGGCGAGGCCGTAGGCCAGCGTGAGCAGGGTCATTTCGGCATTGCCGTGGTGCTGCGGCGCATCACCCGGCCGGGCAGCAGCGCGTGGCACCAGTGCAGTCAGGCGTTCATCGCCGCCGCGCAAGACCTGCCACACCGAGGCTGTCAGCGCAAACGCCAGCACGCCGAAAATCATCCAGCCGGTGGCGGCCGTCCAGTGCCAGGCCACCATGCCGGTGGCAAACAGGCCGCTCACCAAAATGCCGGCGCCCGGCCCGACGTAGATGATGCCGCCCATCGCGGGCACGCCGCGCCTGGCCAGCTGCGAGAGGCACCAGCCCGACGTGAAGACGAACACCACCGCGCTGGTCACGCCCGCGGCAAAGCGCAGCAGCGGCCATGCAGCCGGAAAATGCCAGCCCATCGCCAGCGTAAGCACACCGGTGGCAACCAGACCAGCGCGCACCAGAGACGAATACGCCAGGTGCGGCAGCCACTTTAAGCGCGCCCACAGCCAGGGCTGCAGCGTGCAGAGAATCGCGCCCAGCATGTAGCCAAAGTAATTTGCGCTGGCCAGCCAGCTGGCTGTCGGCAAATCGACCACGCCGTCGTTGAGCATCATCGGCAGCAGCGGTGTGAAGGCAAAGCGCCCGAGGCCCATGGCCACCGCCAACGCCACCAACCCCGCCAGAGCGATGGGCCAGGGATTGTGGGCGGCAAGGGTTTGCCCTTCTTTTGGCGTCAACGCCATACACAGTTCTCCGTCATGTTGAATTCAGGCCGCGCCCCGGGGACAACGCGCTGATGGGCTTATTGAAATGTTTCGAAGACCTGGTTGAGGCGATTGATATAGCGGGACTTTGCCGGGGCTTCGATGAAGCTTGCCTCAAAGCTGTTGCGCGCCAACGCATAGGCATGCTGCGCATTCAGTCCCGTCGCAGCAAAAGTCTGCGTGAAATTGTCATTCATGTAGCCGCCGAAATAGGCCGGGTCGTCTGAATTGACCGTGGCCACCAGCCCGGCATCAAGCAGCTCGCGCAGGTTGTGGCTGGCAAGATCCGGGAACACGCAGAGCTTGAGGTTGGAAAGCGGGCAGACCGTGAGCGGAATACGGTCTTGCGCCAGGCGCTGCATCAGCAGCGCGTCGCGGCTGGAACGCACGCCGTGGTCCACACGCTCCACCTTGAGCACATCGAGCGCCGTCCAGACGTATTCGGGCGGGCCTTCCTCCCCGGCGTGGGCCACCAGGTGAAAGCCCAGCTCGCGGCAGCGCGCAAATACGCGGGCAAACTTCTCTGGCGGGTTGCCGACCTCGCCCGAATCCAGCCCGATGCCGATGAATTTATCGCGAAACGGCAAGGCCTGCTCCAGCGTTTCAAAAGCGTCCTCCTCGCTGAGGTGACGCAGAAAGCACAGGATCAGCGAGGCGCTGACGCCCAGCCCGGCCTGCGCGTCCACGCAGGCACGATGCAGGCCATTAATGACCGTTTCCATGCTGACACCACGCGCCGTATGCGTTTGCGGATCGAAGAACATTTCGGTGTGCACCACGTTGTCAGCGGAGGCTTTGCGCAGGTAGGCCTCGGCCATGTCGTAAAAGTCCTGCTCAGTGATGAGCACACTGGCGCCTGCGTAGTAAATGTCAAGAAAGCTCTGCAGGTTGGTGAAGGCATAAGCGCTGCGCAATTCTTCAACGCTGGCGTAGGGAATGTTCACGCCGTTGCGGCGGGCCAGCGCGAAGATCAGTTCGGGCTCAAGCGAGCCTTCGATATGCATATGCAGCTCGGCCTTGGGCATGCTTTTGAGCAGCGCGGGCAGGCGGTCTGCGGACACGGGTTTTACATTGAACGGTGCGGGCGTCATTTCAACTCCAGAAACAAAAAAAGCCGCCCGAAGGCAGCTTTGAAACTACGTTGCGAGCGCTCCGGCCCAGGAACTGTTGCCCCCAGGCACGGCGCTGCGTCCATTATCCTCAGTTGCCGGGAACCTTGCCTTCGACACCCTTGACATACGTCTTCAGGCCGCCGAGAAATTTGTCGTCCGCCACCACATCCTTGGCCAGCAATTCCTTGCCGGTGTTGTCAGTGATCGGGCCTTTCCAGATCGAGAAGCTGCCGTCCTTCAGGCCTGCCTTGACTTCGTCAATGCGCTTTTTGGTGTCGTCCGGCACATCGGCGGCAATCGACACGATGTCGATGGCGCCTTCCTTGACGCCCCACCACGAAGCCGTATTGCCGGTCCACTTGCCTTCAAGGGCCTCACCCACGGACTTCACGTAATACGGGCCCCAGTTGATAACGGCCGATGCCAGGTGGGCCTTGGGGCCGTAGGCGGTCATGTCTGAATCCCAGCCGAAGGCGCGTTTGCCCATTTTTTCGGCAGTCTGCAGCACGGCGGACGAATCAGTGTTCTGGAACAGCACGTCGGCGCCGCCGTTGATGAGCGCCGTGGCCGCCTCGGTTTCCTTGGGTGGGTTAAACCATTCATTGACCCATACCACCTTGGTCTTGACCTTGGGATTGACCGACTGCGCGCCCAGCGTGAAGCTGTTGATGTTGCGCACCACCTCAGGAATCGGCACCGAGCCGACCACGCCCAACGTGCCCGTCTTGCTCATCTTGCCCGCGATCACGCCGGCCATGTAGGCACCTTCGTAGGTGCGGCTGTCATAGGTGCGCATGTTCTCGGCCTGCTTGTAGCCGGTGGCGTGCTCGAACTTCACGTCTTTGGTATCGCCTGCCACTTTGAGCATGGGTTCCATGTAGCCGAAGGTGGTGCCGAAGATCAGCTTGTTGCCCTGGGCTGCCATGTCGCGGATCACGCGCTCGGCGTCAGCCGACTCGGGTACTTTTTCGACGAAGCTGGTGACGACCTTGTCGCCATAGGCTTTCTCCACGGCCTTGCGGCCGTTGTCGTGCGCAAAGGTCCAGCCACCGTCGCCCACCGGGCCGACATAGGCAAATGCGATTTTCAGGGGCTCGACCTTGGCAGGCGCTGCCGCCGCTGGTGCGGGCGCGGCAGGCGCCGCTGCCGGCTCTTCCTTCTTGCCGCAGCCCATCAAAGCTGCAGCCGCCACCGCCGACAGGGCCGCCAGCTTGAGCAGGGAACGTTTTTGCAGGTCAGTCATGTGAACTCGCTTTCGTTGTAGGAAATGACATTGAAATGAAAAGTGGAACGGGAAGGCGAAAAAAAGCAATTATGCGGCGGAAACCTCAGGCGCCGGGGTAAAACGGCTTGCCCAGCGAAGCCGGCATGTTCAGTCGTATCCAGGCCGGGTTGCGCGAAATCAGCACCAGCACAACGATGGTCGCCAGGTAGGGCAACATGCTGAGGAATTCGCTCGGCACATTGACCCCCTGGCTCTGGAAGTGAAACTGCAGCATGGTCACGCCGCCAAACAGGTAGGCACCAAGCAACACCCGTGCCGGGCGCCAGGTGGCAAAAGTGGTCAAGGCCAGGGCAATCCAGCCCCGGCCGGAGACCATGCCTTCTGTCCAGCCATGCGAATACACCTCTGACAAGTAGGCGCCGGCCAGCCCGCACAGTGCGCCGCCGGTGATGACCGCCGCCAGGCGGATGCGGCGCACTGGATAGCCCAGCGCATGAGCCGACTCGGGCGACTCGCCTACCGCCCGCACCACCAGCCCCAGGCGCGTGCGGTACAAAAACCAGACCAGCGCAGCCGCAAACAGAATCACCAGATAGACCAGCGGATGCTGCTGGAACAAAGGCCCGCCCACAATGGGCAGGTCACCCAGCCACGGCACCGAGAACGGCGGCAGCGCAGGCAGCGCCGCCTTGGTGTAGTCGGTTCCCACAAAGGCCGAAAAGCCTGCACCGAACAAACTGAGCGCCAGGCCGGTGGCGTACTGGTTGGTGTTGAACCAGATGACCAGCACGCCAAACACCGTGGCCAGCGCCGCCCCTGCGCCCATGCCGGCCAGCAGGCCAAGCCAGATGCTGCCGGTGGCGACCGTCATCATGACGCCTGCCACGGCGGCGCACAGCATCATGCCCTCCGCACCAAGGTTCACGATGCCAACTTTTTCATTGATCAACAAGCCCAGCGCGGCAATGGCCAGCACCGTGCCCGCGCTGAAGACCGAGCCCAACAGGGCCATGTAAACGTCCATCAGGCGGCTCCTTGTGAAGGGGTGGCATTCCCGGCGGCCGTGGCCGGCATGGCATCTGCCTTGCGACGTATGCGGTAGGCGATCAATGTGTCGCAGGCCAGCAAGGTAAACAGCAGCAGGCCCTGAAAGACTCCGGTCAGTGACTTGGGCAGGCCCAGACGCGACTGCGCCAGTTCACCGCCGATGTAGAACATGCTCATCAGGATGGCCGAAAACACCATGCCCACCGGATTCAGCCGCCCGACAAAGGCCACGATGATCGCAGCAAAGCCATAACCTGCCGGAACATAAGGCGTGAGTTGGCCTATCGGCCCGGCAACCTCGAGCGCGCCCGCAAGACCCGCCGCGCCACCCGAAGTCAGCAACGCAATCCACACCGCACGCCGGGACGAAAACCCGGCATAGCGGGCTGCCGCCGGCGCCAGCCCGCCTACCTGCTGCGCAAAACCGGCGCGGGTGCGGAACAAAAATACCCACAGCGCGCCCACCCCGGCCAGCGCCAGCAGCAGGCCAATGGTCATGCGCGAGCCCTTCATGAGCCGCGGCATCTGCGTCACCGCGTCAAAGGTCTTGCTTTGGGGGAAATTGAAACCCATCGGATCTTTCAGCGGACCCGTCACCACATAACCCAGCAGCAGTGTGGCCACATAAACCAGCATCAGGCTGACGAGGATCTCATTGGCATTGAAACGGTCGCGCAGAAAAGCCACGATGGCCGCCCAGAACATGCCGCCCGCCACACCGGCGGCAATGATGGCCACGATGATCCATGCACCGGTGGTCTTGTCGGCCTGCAGGGCAACATAGCCCGCAGCCACGGCGCCCACCACAAACTGGCCTTCGGCGCCGATGTTCCAGACGTTGGAGCGAAAACACACGGCCAGCCCCAGCGCGATAATGAGCAGCGGCGTGGCCTTGACCATGAGCTCGCCCAGTGCGTAGCTGTTTTTGATCGGCTCATAAAAAAATACCAGCAAGCCCTTGACCGGGTCCTTGCCCAGCAGCATGAAGAGCACGGTGCCGATCAGCACCGTGACCACCAGCGCCAGCACCGGCGAGGCATAGCCCCACCAACGCGACGGCTGCGAGCGGGGTTCAAGCCTGAACATCGGTGGCCTCCTGTACGTCTCCGGCAGCCGCGGTGCTGGCGGCGCCCGCCCACAGCCCGCTCATCCATTCGCCGATCTGCGGCACCGTAGCCGCGGCGCGGTCGACCGAAGGCGACAGCCTTCCCTTGGCCATGACATACAACCGGTCAGCGATTTCAAACAACTCTTCCAGCTCTTCGCTCACGACCAGCACGGCACAGCCAGCATCGCGCAGTGCCAGAATTTCGCTGCGGATCAACGCCGCCGCACCCACGTCAACACCCCAGGTGGGCTGCGCCACGATAAAAAGTTTGGGGTTGGCGTCGATCTCGCGGCCAACGATGAACTTCTGCAGATTGCCGCCCGAGAGGGATCGCGCTGCTGCGGCCGGCCCCCCGGCCTTGACCTTGAAGCGCTGGATGATGGCTGCGGCCTGCTGCGCCAGCCGGCCGGTGTGTATCCAGCCGCCCCTGCCGAGCGCATCGTGCCGCGTCAGCAGAAGGTTGTGCGCCAGGCTCAGCGTGGGCACGGCACCCCGGCCCAGCCGCTCCTCCGGCACAAAATTCAGGCCCAGCGCGCGGCGAGCACGCGGGCGCAACTGCGCGGCGGGCTGGCCGAAGAGTTCGATCATGGCCGGCGCGGCGCGGGTATCTTCACCTGACAGCGCGTACAGCAGTTCCTTCTGGCCATTGCCCGAGACGCCGGCAATGCCGACCACCTCGCCGGCGCGCACCTGGAGCGCCACGTCCCGCAGGTCCACGCCAAACTGGTCGGCACGCGCCAGGCTCAATGCTTTCACTTGCAGCGCCACCGCACCAGGCGCACGGTCATGGTGCTCAAGCGGCGGTGGCTCGGCGCCAATCATCAGGCGCGAGAGCGAAGCATTGCTTTCCACAACCGGGTTGCAAAACCCGGTCACCTTCCCGCCGCGTAGCACCGTGCAGGCAGTGCACAGTTCGCGGATCTCGTGCAGCTTGTGGCTGATGTAGAGGATGCTGCAGCCTTCAGACACCAACTGGCGCAGCACCACGAAGAGTTTTTCAACCGCCTGCGGAGTCAGCACAGAGGTCGGTTCGTCCAGGATCAGCAATCGCGGATGGGTCAGCAGCGCCCGGATGATCTCCACACGCTGCATCTCTCCCACCGACAGTGTGTGCACAGGGCGTGAAGGGTCGGTGTCCAACCCGTACTCCTGCGCCTTGGTGGCGATGCGCCGTGTCACTTCAGCCAGGCTCAGTGCCTTGTCCAGCCCCAGCCAGACGTTTTCGGCCACCGTCAGCGTGTCGAACAGGCTGAAGTGCTGGAACACCATGCTGATGCCCAGCGCCCGCGCCTCGTGCGGGTTGCGCACCACGACCGGTTTGCCGTCCATCGCCACGCTGCCGGCGTCGGGCTTGACCGAGCCGTAAATGATCTTCATCAGCGTGGATTTGCCCGCGCCGTTTTCACCGAGCACGGCGTGGATTTCACCGGGCTGTACCGTCAGCGAAATGCCACTGTTGGCCACCACGCCCGGGTAGCTTTTGGTGATGCCGGAAAGCTGCAGCCGCGGCGGCTGGCCGGGCGGGCTGTCAGTCTGGGGCGGGGCTGCGGTCATTGTCTCTGGGTATCCGGTTTTGTCTTCGGTTTATAGGTGATTCTGGCTGAAACCCATACAGAACGGGCGCAAGCAGCTATTCTTTTCGTAGCGTTGAGGCCACAGACTTGACACGTTCGCGCAGCCACCGGGCCGAATTGGAGGCATGCGTGCGTTCGTGCCAAAGCTGGTAATACATCATGCGGGGAAAGGCGATCGGGCTAGGCAGTATTTTCACCGGCAACAGGCTGGCAAAGCGTTCACAGTACTGGCGCCCGGTGGTCATCACCAGCAAGCTTGATGCCACCATGGCCGGCATGAGGCTGAAGTGCGGGCAGCGCACCGTGATGTTGCGCACCATGCCCAGGGTATCGAGATGCTCGTCGATCACGCCCTTAGCGCCGGGGTGCGTGGCGGTGGGCGCGATATGTTCGGCTTCCAGCCAGGTCGCGGCATCCCAGCCGCGGCGTACCGCCGGGTGGTCTTTGGCGACCAGGCACACCACTTCGTCGCCAAAAAGCCGCGCCATGTGCAGGTCGTCGGGCGGTGCGGCCCAGTTGCCTATGACGATGTCGGCCTGGCCTTGCGCCAGGTGCATGCGGTAGTCGGATTCAGCGGACAGCGGGTGGATTTCAATATGGCAGAGCGGCGCCTGGGATTTGATCTGCGCCACCAGCTGCGGCAGGAAGGACGGGTCCAGGTAGTCGCTGGCTGCCAGGCGAAAGGTGGTCTGGGCGGTGGCCGGGTCAAACCCGCGCGCATCGCTGAACAACATGCCGGCCGCGCGCAAAATGCTGGCCGAGGGCTCGATCATGCGCAGGCCCGCATCCGTGGGCACCATACCGGCGCCGGACCGCACCAGGATAGGGTCGCCCGCCAGCGTGCGCAGGCGCTTGAGCGCCGCGCTGACGGCGGGCTGGTACATGCCCAGGCGGAGGGCGGCGCGTGATACGCTGCGTTCGGTAAGCACGGTGTTCAAGACCCTGATGAGATGGAGGTCTATCTTGTCGAAAAGCGCCTGGTCTTTCATACCTTTTCACCCATGCGGTTGATATGCACTTTTGTATGCCGGCCGCAGCAAGGCTGTTTTAACCTGAAGCATGGCTGTCCCATCTTTTTCCAGACCCATCCGCTTCGTCAGGCGGGGTGAAGTTGTTTCCGTCAGCAATGTACCACCCAGCCGCACCCTGCTGGAGCTGCTGCGCGAGGACCTGGCCTGCACCGGCACCAAGGAGGGCTGCGGCGAAGGTGACTGCGGCGCCTGCACCGTGGTGCTGGGCGAGGCGGCCGGCGGCAAGCTCGAATACCGTGCCATCAACAGCTGCATTCGGCTGGCGCATTCCATAGACGGAATGGCGCTTTGGACTGTGGAAGATATTGCCACGGACGGAGCCCTACACCCTGCCCAGCAGGCCATGGTCGATAAGCACGGCTCCCAATGCGGCTTCTGCACACCCGGCTTCGTGATGAGCCTGTTCGGCATGTACCAGAACCACGTCTGCAAGGGCGAGCCCATCACGCGGGAGCTGGCGCAGGAAGAACTCTCCGGCAACCTCTGCCGCTGCACTGGCTACCGGCCCATCCTGGAGGCCGCGCAGACCATGGGCGACCTACCTCCGATGCGGATCGACGAAGCCGGTTTGCTACAAAAACTGGAGCCGCTTGCGCCCGCCCCTGTTGGGCTGCAGGCCGATTTGGCCTACAAATCACCCACCACGCTGAAAGCCTTGCTGCAGGCCCGCGCCGCCTACCCCGATGCCCAGCTGGTGGCCGGCTGCACCGACGTGGGCTTGTGGGTGACCAAACAGCACATGCAGTTCGGGGAGGTGCTGGATGTCACCAAAGTGCGGGAACTGCGCCACATTGAAGACTACCCGCAGCACATCGCCATAGGTGCCGCCGTGACACTGGCCGACGCCTATGCGGCGCTTGTGAAAGACCGGCCGCAGCTGCACAACTTCGCCGCCCGCTTTGCCGGGCTGCCGGTGCGAAATTCGGGCACGCTGGGCGGCAACATCGCCAATGGCTCGCCGATTGGCGACTCCATGCCTCTGCTGATTGCGCTGGGGGCCAACATCGTCCTGATGAGCATGCGCGGCCACCGCGAAATGCCGCTGGAAGCGCTTTACACCGGCTACCGCAAGAACGTGATGGCGCCCGACGAAGTGCTGGGCTGGATCAAGGTGCCCAAACCGCAGCCCCGCGAGGCGATGAAGGTTTACAAAATCTCGAAGCGCTACGACGACGACATTTCCGCCGCCTGTCTGGCGATCAACCTGCGGATTGAAAACAGCACCGTGGTCGCTGCTTCCATCGGTGCGGGCGGTGTGGCAGCCACGCCGGTGCGCGCCATCCAGACCGAAGCGGCGCTGACAGGGAAGCCCTGGACGCAGACCACTGTGCAGCACGCCATCGCTACGTTGCGCGCCGAGTTCTCGCCCATCTCGGACATGCGCGCGTCCGCCGCCTACCGCAGCCAGGTGCTCGGCAACCTGCTCCAGCGCTACTGGCTCGAAAGCCAGGGTCTGCAGCAGATCAACCTGGCCAGCTTCCGGCTGGAGGAAGCCGCATGAACGCCGCGAAAGATGTCTCCGTCAGTCGCGATGCGATGGCCGACCCGGACGTGCGCGCAGCCAACGCCCGCGCAGGCGAGATGCCCGCTGCAGACCTGGCGGAAAAAACGTCGCTGGTCCAAAAACCCGCAAGCACGCAGGCAGCGGGCCGCTCCACGCCCCATGAAAGCGCTCGCGCGCAAGTCGCCGGCGCCGCCACCTATGTCGACGACATTCCCGAGGTGCGCGGCACGCTGCATGCCGCGCCCATTTTGTCGACCGTGGCACACGGCAGGCTGTTGGGCGTTGACACCGCCGCAGCGCTGGCGATGCCGGGCGTGCGCGATGTGATCCTGGCAAGCGACATTCCGGGCGACCCGGTGCTGGGCAATTTCTCGCACGACGAGCCGGTGTTTGCACAAAACACGGTGCAGCACATCGGCCAGGTGATCGGCGTGGTGGTGGCCGACACCGTCATGCAGGCCCGCCGCGCCGCGCGCAAGGTGGTGTGCAACATCGAACCCCTGCCTGCACTGCTGACCGTGCGCGACGCGCTCAAGGCCGAAAGTTATGTGCTGCCGCCGGTTTTTGTGAAACGCGGCGATGCGGCCAGCGCCCTGAATAAAGCCGCACACACACTGCACGGCACGCTCGAAGTGGGCGGCCAGGAGCATTTCTACCTCGAAGGCCAGGTCGCCTACGTGGTGCCGCAGGAACAGCAGCAGTGGCTGGTGTATTCGAGCACCCAGCACCCTGGCGAGATCCAGCACTGGGTGTCGCACGCGCTGGGTATCGCCAACCACGCAGTGCGCGTCGAATGCCGGCGCATGGGCGGCGGCTTTGGCGGCAAGGAAACGCAGTCAGGCCAGATGGCCGTCTGGGCCGCCATCGCTGCCCACAAACTGCATTGCCCCGTCAAGCTGCGGCTGGACCGCGACGACGACTTCATGGTCACCGGCAAACGCCACCCGTTTGCGTATGAGTACGACGTGGGCTTCGACGGCACCGGCCGGCTCAGCGGCCTCAAACTCATGATGGCGGTGAACTGCGGCTTCAGCGCCGACCTGTCAGGCCCCGTGGCTGACCGCGCGGTCTTCCACGCCGACAACGCCTACTTTCTGGAAGACGTGGAGATCGCGTCTTACCGCTGCAAGACGAACACGCAAAGCAACACGGCCTTCCGCGGCTTTGGCGGGCCGCAAGGCATGATCGTGATTGAAGCCATCATGGGCGATATCGGGCGCAGGCTCGGGCTGGATCCGCTGGAGGTTCGCAAACGCAACCTCTACGGCATTGGCGAGCGCGACGTGACGCACTACCAGATGAAGGTCGAGGACAACATCCTTGCTCCGCTGCTATCAAAACTGGAGCGGTCTGCGCTTTACCCTCAACGCCGCCAGGCCATTTCTGCCTGGAACAGCAAGAGCCCGGTCATCAAGCGCGGCATCGCCATCACGCCCGTGAAGTTCGGCATTTCGTTCACCGCCACCCTCTTCAACCAGGCCGGGGCGCTGGTGCATGTGTACACCGACGGCAGCGTACAAGTGAACCACGGCGGCACCGAAATGGGCCAGGGCCTGAACACCAAGGTCGCCCAGATCGTGGCCGATGAACTGGGCGTGCCGTTCGACCAGGTGCTGGCCACAGCCAGCGACACCAGCAAAGTCCCCAATGCCTCAGCCACCGCCGCCTCAGCCGGCACCGACCTGAACGCGCGCGCCGCGCAATACGCCGCCCGCAATGTGCGCGACAACCTGGCGCAATTTGTGGCCGGCCTGGATCGCTGCGGCGCGGGCGCCGTGCAGTTTGAAGGCGGCGAGGTCATCACACCGGCAGGCGCGCGGCCCTTCACCGAGGTGGTGAAGCTGGCGTATGCCAACCGCATCCAGCTCTGGAGCGACGGCTTTTACCGTACGCCCAAAATCCACTACGACAAGGCCACGCTGACCGGCCGGCCGTTCTACTACTTCGCTTACGGCGCGGCCTGCACCGAAGTCGCCATCGACACCCTGACGGGCGAAAGCCGCGTGCTGAAAGTCGACATCCTGCATGACGTGGGCACCAGCATCAACCCGGCCATCGACATCGGCCAGATCGAAGGCGGCTTTGTGCAGGGAATGGGCTGGCTCACCACCGAGCAGCTGGTGTGGAACGACAAGGGCCTTTTGACCACGCACGCACCCAGCACTTACAAGATTCCGGCGACCGGCGACGTCCCCGAACACTTCAAGGTCGATTTATGGCCCGAGCCCAACCGCGAAGACAACGTCTTCGGCAGCAAGGCTGTGGGCGAGCCGCCGCTGATGCTGGCGATCAGTGTGTATGAGGCCTTGCGCGACGCGATTGTCTCAACCCGGCCGGGCGGCAGCGCCGCCGTGTTGCAGGCTCCGGCCACACCCGAGCATGTGCTGGCGGCGCTGGGGCGCCGCTGAGCATCCCAGGGATCACGCCTCCCGGTACATCCCCGAGTCGCCGCGCACGCCCAGCTTCTTCCTGAAGGCCTGAATGTCAAAGCCCTCGCTGGCGAGCTGCTTTTGCATGACGGTCTGAGCGGCGGCCACCGCATCGGCATTGGCCCACTCGACCACGGTCACCACATCGAACTCGCTGCTGTCGCCCGTCTGGGTCAGCACATGCTTCTGCAAGCAGCCGGGCTGCTCGCCCAGCATGCGCTGGACATGGTGGATGCGCTCGACAAAAGCGGAGATCGACTGCGAGGGCACGACAAATTTGTCGATGCGGAACACGGACGTGGATGCGGGGGTTGAAGATTCACCTGGCATGAGACAACTCCTTTGAAAATGGCAGGCCGGATTGGCTTGCGAAACCCAAGTCTGGAACCTCAAGTAAAGTTGAGGTCAAGCATTTATTTCAAGGAATCCCATGGGCACGGAACTGGAACAGGCCGGCATCTTTCCCACGCTCTCGGTCGGCGACATGGCGCGCCGCAGCGGCGTGGCGGTGTCCACCCTGCACTTTTATGAGAAAAAAGGGCTGATCAGCAGCACCCGCACCGAGGGCAACCAGCGCCGCTACGCACGCGAGATGCTGCGTCGCGTGGCTTTTGTGCGTGTGGCGCAGCGGGTGGGCATTGCGCTGGCCGACATCGAGGCAGCCCTGGGCACCCTGCCCGCGAAGGCGGCCCCCAGCCGCGCGGACTGGGCCCGACTGTCGGCAGCCTGGCGCACCGACCTCGATGAGCGCATGGTCCAGCTCAAGAAACTGCGTGACACGCTGGACGACTGCATAGGCTGCGGCTGCCTGTCCATCGACAAATGCCGGTTGCGCAACCCTTATGACCAGCTCGCCGGGCAGGGCGCGGGGCCGCAGCGTTTGTGGGTTCGTCGCCGGGAAGCCTAGAACAAGGGGCGGATCAGATCCAGCAGCATCATCGCCACCGCAAAACCCATCACCACCACACCGCCCCAACCGAACCAGGTGGTCTTCAAACCGGAAGTGAAATTGCCCATCACCGATTTCCGGCCGGCCAGCAGCATCAGGCCCGCCATGATGGGCACGGCCACCACGCCGTTGATCACGGCACTCCAGTAGAGCGCTTTCATCGGGTCTATGCTGGTGAAGTCCATGCCGGTGCCGACTACGGTAGCGATGACGATGATGGCGTAAAAGCGCTTGGCCTCGTACCAGTGGCGCTCCAGGCCCTCGGGCCAGCCGAAGGCTTCGGCCACCGCATAGGCGGCCGATGAGGCCAGCACCGGCACGGCCAGCAAACCGGTGGCGATGATGCCGCCGGCAAACAGCGCAAAGGCAAAATCGCCGGCCAGCGGCCGCAGCGCCTGCGCCGCCTGCGCGGCTGATGTCACATCATGGATACCGGCCGCATACAGCACCGCACCGCCCAGCACCATGATGAAAAAGGCGATGGCGTTCGAAAAAAACATGCCGATGTAGGTGTCGCGCTTGACGCGGCGCAGGTCGCGGCGGATCTTCTTTTCGGCGCCCAGCACGCCGCCCTTCAGGCGCAGTTCTTCCACCTCCTGCGAGGCCTGCCAGAAAAACAGGTAAGGCGAAATCGTGGTGCCCAGCAGCGCGACAATCATCATCCAGTAGCCCGAGGTCCATTGCAGTTTGGGAACGACCAGGTCATGCAGCACCTGGGCCCACTGCACCTGTACCAGGAACACGGCGATCACATAGGCAAACAGGAACAGCGTCAGCCATTTGAGGATGGGCGCCAGCTTGCGGTAAGGCACAAACACCTGCAGCAGCACAGTGATGATGCCGAAGGCCACTGCATGAAAGTGGTCGCCGCCGCCCACAGCCAGCTGCAGCGCCTCGCCCATGGCGGCAATGTCGGCGGCAATATTGATGGTGTTGGCAATCACCAGCAAAAACACCATGCTCATCAGGAACGCGCGCGGCGTGTGCTCGCGCAGGTTGGCCGCCACACCCTTGCCGGTGACGCGCCCGATGCGGGCGCTGACCAGCTGGATGGCGATCATGAAGGGCAGCGACAAAAACACCGTCCACAGCAGTCCGGTGCCGAACTGCGCCCCCGCCTGCGTGTAGGTAGCGATGCCGGAAGGGTCGTCATCGGCAGCGCCGGTGACAACGCCTGGGCCGACATGGCGCAGGAAAGAGGGGATGCGGTTCAACATGGCCGCGAGGCTAACACCAAAGCATGAGGCCAGGCTTAAGAACCTGCTCACGCGACTGACAGATGACTTGCAGGCGAACTTCAGCATCAAAACAGCCCGTAGCCCAATCAGATCAGGCGCAAACAGCTACAAAATCAATAGCACGCGCCGAACCGCGGGCGGCCGAACAGACGGACTGCAGACAAAGGCGTAGGATGACTCATCAGCGGCAAGCTCCCGCAGCCCATCGCGGCTCAGGACGCCAGGGGACCTTCGCGCAAGCGCAGCCTTCCCTCCATACCGGAGAAACCATGACCACTGCATCACACATGAGCGTCCAGGCTTCACAGCCCTCACGGCGCGCGGCGCCTCCACCCGGCCTTGCCGGGGGGTGGTGCAAAGGCAATCGATATGGCCCCGCACCTGCCTTGTCCGCCGGAGGAGCCGCGTAATGGACAGCGCCGCCCTCAGCCTTCTGGGTGCCTTCCTGTTGTCCATCATCGGGCTCTTTGTCTTTATCTGGTCGCTGCGCAAAGGTCTGCTGCAAGAAAACCCTGTCGCGGCTTCCGTCATCTTCGCGCACGGCGAGATCGGCCAGGTCGACGACCCCGCGCTACAGGACGCGGCACAGGCGTCAATGCAGAAGGTAGTGAAGGAAGGCGGCATCAAGACGCACGCGGCCGACGCCGCCGAACTGCTGGACCGCATCACGTCCGACCGCTCCACCGCGTTTCCTGTGTTCATGTTCATCACCTTTGCCTGCCTGTGGCTCATCGTGGGTTCGATGGCGGGGCTTGTTTCATCCATCAAGCTGCATGAGCCCGACTGGCTCACCGACTATGCCTGGTTGACCTTCGGCCGGATACGCACCGTGCATCTGACCGGCGTGCTCTACGGCTGGATCACCAATGCGGCGCTGGGAATGATCGTGTGGCTGCTGCCGCGGCTGCTGCGCACCCGGCTCTACGGCGCGATCTGGGTCATGCTGGGCGGGGCGCTCATCAACATGGGCATCGCCGGCGGCATAGGCGCCATCGCGACCGGCTGGAACGACGGCATGGAATACCTGGAAATTCCATGGCAGATCGCAATCTTCATGTTCGCCGGCTTTGCCCTTGTCATCCTGCCGGTGCTGTTCACGCTGGTCAACCGCAAGGTCTCGCACCTGTACGTCAGTGTCTGGTACATGACGGCGGCGCTGTTGTGGATTGCCCTGCTCTTCCTGGTTGGCAAGATGCCCGGCGTGCACACCGGCGTGCAGCAGGCCACCACCAACTGGTGGTATGGGCACAACGTGCTGGGCCTGTGGTTCACGCCCGTGAGCGTGGGCGCCATCTATTACTTCCTGCCCAAAATCATCGGGCGGCCGATACGCTCCTACAACCTCTCGCTGCTGGGCTTCTGGACGCTGGCATTTTTCTACGGGCAGGTCGGCGGCCACCACCTCATCGGCGGCCCGGTGCCCGGCTGGCTCATCACGCTGTCGATCGTGCAGAGCGTCATGATGGTGATCCCCGTGATCGCCTTCAGCATCAACATGGGCGCCACGCTGCAGGGGCGTATGCACCTGGCGCGTTATTCGCCGACGCTGCGCTTCATGATGTTCGGCGGGCTGATGTACCTGGCCTCGTCGCTGCAGGGCTCTCTGGAGGCGCTGCGCAGCGTCAACCAGATCACCCACTTCACCCATTTCACGGTGGCCCATGCGCACCTGGGCGCCTATGCCTTCGTCACCATGGTGCTGTTCGGGGCCATCTATTTCATGATGCCCCGGGTGCTGAACTGGGAGTGGCCGTACCCGAAACTGATCACCCTGCATTTCTGGCTGGCGGCTGTCGGGGTGACGATATATTTTGTCGGGCTCACCATCGGCGGCTGGCTTCAAGGTGTGGCCATGCTGGATGCTGCCCAGCCCTTCATGGCTTCCGTCGAGCTGACCCTGCCCTACCTGAAATGGCGATCCGTGGGTGGCGGCCTGATGGTGCTCAGCCACCTGGTGTTCGTCGGCCATTTCCTGGCCATGGCGCTTCGTTTCGGGCCGGGCCGCGCGGGCGCCGCCCTCTTCTGGCCCAACGACGCACGCAGCGTTGAAATGGGAGCCGCTCATGGAAAATGAAGTCAAGCTGGCATCGGGCGCCATGGTGGCCCTGGGCATCGCCACGGCAGCCCTGGTGGTGATGCCCTACATGCAGGTGCGCGACATCAAACCGCCGCCGGAGCTGAAAAACTACACCAGCGCCCAGCTGCGCGGGCGCGAGGTCTATATTGCCAATGGCTGTGTGTATTGCCACAGCCAGCAGCCGCGTGACCGGAACTTCGGCCCCGACGCGGAGCGCGGCTGGGGCCGGGCCTCGGTGCCGGGCGATTATTTCTATGACAAGCCGCATTTGCTGGGCAGCATGCGCACCGGGCCGGACCTCTTCAACATCGGGGCGCGCCAGCCGAGCAAGGACTGGCACCTGGGCCACCTGTACCAGCCGCGCGCCTATGTGCCCGGCTCCATCATGCCGTCCTACCCTTACCTCTTCACGGTGAAGGACGCGAAAGACGCCGAAAGCGAGGGCGAGCAGCCGCTGGCGCTGCCGCCCGCCTACGGGCCGAACATCGGCCAGGTTGTCGTGCCTTCGCCCCAGGCGCTGGACCTGGTCAAGTACCTGCAGGGCCTGAACCACACCTACCCGGTGCTGCCACCCGCCCCCAAGCCCTGAGCCACACAAGGTCATCCCATGCTGAACGACAAGACATCTGAAAGCCGGGCCCAGGAGCGGGAACAGGCCGAGCCTTCCGAAAAAAGCCAGCCCATCCCGCTGATCTTCCTGGTCGGGGCATTGGCCCTGGTGCTGTGGGGCGCGGGCTACATCGTGCTGTCCGGCTCTTTCGGCCGCGCCGACCTGGGGGACAAGCGCACCCTGGCGGATCTCTCGGGCCCCGCGCCGGGCGCTGCGGCCAACGGCAAACAGCTGTTCACCGCCAACTGCGTGGCCTGCCACCAGGCCACCGGCAAAGGGCTGCCCGGCGTGTTTCCACCGCTGGACGGCTCCGAATGGGTCACCGGCGACGAGCGCACCGTGGCCAACATCCTGCTGCATGGCGTCACGGGCGAAATCACCGTCATGGGCAATACCTTCAAGGGCGCCATGCCGGCGTTCGGGCAGCTCAGCGATGCCGAACTGGCCGCGGTGGCGAGCTACATCCGCGCCGAATGGTCCAACAAGGCGGGAGCCATCAAGCCCGAGCTGTTCGAGGCCGAACGCAAGGCCGGCACGCGAACCGCACCGTTCAACGGCGGCGCCGAGCTCAAGGCGCTGACGGCCAAAGCCTCCTGAGCCCTTCGATGTTTCGCACCGCCTTTCTGAGCGCCATGCTGGCCCTGGCGGGCTATAGCGCCGCCACGTGGCTGACGCACGACTTCCAGGTCTGGACCGCCGAGGGCGCCCGCCGGCTCGAAGTTGCGCTGCGACCTGTCACAACTCCCGCAGTCAGCGTCGACGGGCCCGGCATCGCCCCTCAAACGCTATCGCAGCGGCTCGCCGACGGGCAGTCCGTCACGCTGGTGGATTTCGTCTATACACGTTGCCAGACCGTCTGCCTGGCGATGGGCAGCAGCTTCCAGCAAATGCAGCAGATATTGCAGGCGAGGCAGGAGCGCGGTGGCAGGGTCAAGCTGCTGTCGGTCAGCTTCGATGGGCGTCACGACAGCCCCGCCGTGCTGCAGGCCTATGCAGCGCGATTGAGCGCCGACCCGGCGCTATGGCGCTTTGTGCGTGTGCAGGACCCGCGGGACACCCAGCGCCTGCTGGCGGATTTCCAGGTCGTGGTGGTACCTGACGGCCGCGGCGATTTTGAGCACAACGCAGCGCTGCTGGTCATCGACCAGAAAGGCCGTCTGGTTCGCATTTTCGATTACGCGGAGCAGCAGCTCGCACTCGACTATGCGCAGCACCTTGCGCAGGCTGCCTCGCCATGAAAAGGCTGGGTAGTCCCTCGCGCAGCACCCTGGCGGTTATGGCCGCCACCTTGCTGGTCCCGCTGGCCTTGCCCGGCCTGCGGCATGGGCTGGAAGCCAGCATGACACTTCACATGCTGGTGCAGTATCCCCTGCTGGCGCTGGCCGGCTATCTGCTCGCCGCAGCACTGCCGGGGCGCTGGCTGGCACGCCTGGGGCGCTGGAATGCCCACGGCATCAGCGGTTTGTTCGCGGCAGCGATGATGCTCGCGATCCTGATGATCCCCCGCGTACTGGACCTGGCGCTGGTGGACGGCCGCATCGAAATCCTGAAATGCCTGGCCCTGCTGGCTTGCGGCGCCGCCGTGCGCCTGTCCTGGCAAGCGGCGGGCCTGCTGGTGCAGGGTTTCTTTCTGGGCAATGTGTTGCCGATGATGGCCGTCGTGGGCAACCTGTATGAAACCTCGCCTGTGCGCGTCTGCAACGCCTACCTGCTGGACGACCAGGCCCGGCTGGGGCAGATATTGGTTTGGATTGCAGCGGCGATTGCCGGTGCATGGTTCACCTGGCTGGTCCGGGCCTTGATGCAAAGAGACGCTGCCATGTTGCCTGACGATGCAGCGACGAAACCCGCGGCACGCTGACACCACTCATGCCGCCGGGGTGCCACTCACACGGCAAGGTTCAGATCCACCTCCAGGCCTGCCCGCTTCATTTCACGTGCCAGCAGCAGCCGCCACAGGCCTGCCTCGTCGACCGAAATGCTTGTGGCGCCCTTCAGGACATCCGGCAAGGCGTCATCTTCGGACAGCAGGCAGGCAATGCGGTTGCGGCCGAGCGCGGCCAGCATGAACCCGATGGCCAGCATGGCCGCAGGCGCATCGGATTTGTTGCCCGGCAGGAGCAGCAAAAACGCCACATTGCGCAGCCCCTCCAGCTGGTCGATGGAGACGGCGTCGAGTATCGCCGCCTCCAGCCCCAACTGCTCCATGAACTGGCACGCGTCGCCCACGGCATCTCCGCCCAGGCCCAGGATAGCCACGCGGGAACCGGACACGGCTTGCGGCGCGGTGGCAGAAGAGGAAGGGAGATCGGTCTTGGACATGAGCATCCTCGTTGGAATGGAAGGTGAAGGTGTGGAGATCTGTTCCGGTTTCGGTTCCGGTTCCGGTTCCGGTGGGGGCGGTGGCACCGGTTTCGCCTCCACAACCGGCTCCACTATCGGCGCTGCAGTGCCATCGAGGTAGTCGCTCAGCAGCTTCTTGGCCGCATTCACGCGCATGATGGCCAGGTCGATCCCCTGCCTGACTTTTTGCTGGCGTTCGTCTTCCGTGAAGCGGTCGCCGAAAGTCTTGTCCAGCAGAAAATCCTGTATCGCGACGGCAAACTGCCGGTATTCGGGCGTGCCCACGCCAAAGCTGTCGGCCAGGGTGGTGTTGACTTTCTTTTGCAGGGACTCCACGCTCGAATCCCAGCCGGTTTGCGTCACCGATATTTTGAAGGCCCGCAGAATCTTGATCTGCCGGTTGACCTTTTCGATCGCGTTCTCGATCTGGGCTCTATCGAGGGCGCCGGATGGTAGTGTATTTTTGCCGTTGGACATGCGGGTTCCTCATGCGACCAACCCACACTGTAAAGCTTCTCTGATTCCGGACCAAACGCCAGCAATGCACCGCACCTTTTCATATTGGCATGCATCGGCCAGGAATGACCCGGCCATTCATCACATCTGCAGCGAAATCACCGTTCCGCCACTGCATGGCTCGCATGAGAACTTCACAGGCAGGAAGGCTTCGATGGTCCGCGCATTGGTGCGGGTGTGCTCGGTCAGCTCCGTCGCCCAATAGCGACCCATCCGACCCTGCAGGCCCGCCAGTGCCATGGGAATCATCAGCTGGTCTGCCAGGTGCGGGCCTACCGGCGCCTGGTGGGCCTGGTAGGCCTTCACCTCCTGCAGCACACGACGGGCAACCTGCTCGGCACTCACGCTCTTTTCGCCATAGGCCGCAAAGACCTCGGTGATGTGCTCATAGCGCAGGACGGCCAATAGCGCATTGCCCGGCCCTTCGTTGCTGCGCAGCCCGCGGTCGCGCAGGCAGCCTTCTTCCCAGCCCAGCCCCTTGCGCAGTACGTCCAGCTCACGTTCAGCCACGCCTCTGGGCAGGCCGGCGTGCAGGCATTCGGCATAAGCCTCCAGCAACGCACCGCGCTGCATGAGGTGAATGGCCGAAAAGCCCTGCGTGGGCGGGTTCAGGCGCACGCGCGCCTCCCCGCCTCCCGCCGGGTAGAAACCGTGGCGGCGCAGTTCAATGTCAAACAGTGCCTCGCCGCTGCCGGCGAAATAAGGCGCCAGCGCGGTCAGAAAGGAACACGACGGCGCCATCGGGTTGTGCGTGCCGCCGCTGAGCAGCAGCGTCGAAGCCGCCTCGGCCTGCAGCAGCGGCCACAACACGGTCTGCAGCACCAGCATGCAGCTGCCCGCCGAGCCGACCGCAAATTCGTAGTCGCCCGCGCGCACCTCACCTGGCGTGAACAGCAACGTGGTTTCGCCAATCTGCACAGCCTGGCCGGCGGCATTGACGGCAGAAGTCTGATCGAGGCCGCCGCCCACAGCCACAGCTGCGTTCACGCAGGCCAGGTGCTGGCGCATCAGGCCGGGCTTGGGCCGCTTCGCACGGATGTTGTTCATGCGAAATGGCTTACCCGTCACCAGGCTGAGGGCCAGCGCGGTGCGCAAAATCTGCCCGCCGCCTTCGCCTTGCGAGCCATCGAGTTTAATCATTGTTTTTCTTCTTTCATCATCAGTCAGTTGCGCTGGCGGCAAGCACGCTCAAGGTCCGGTTAACAGGGTTCCACACCGTCAGGCACCAAATGCCCCACCACTCTTTTCCCGCTTCAAAATAGTTACTCCATTCGCTGCGCGATGGTTCAAGATCAGGATCACCAACCCAGTCGATCACCTCAGGAAAATGGCCCGGGATCAAACCTAAAATTTGACACCACCGATCAAACAGCGCCTTCGCGTCAGCATCTTTCATGAAACCGTAAGGTGGGTCACTAAAACTCAAAAACAAACAAGGCGCACCGGCTGGATGCGCCGCGCAGGAAAAGAGGTCCTGTACTTTTTCCACCGGCAAAATTTCCGGACTCGCAGCGGCACAGTCGTAGTCGAGCTGATGAAAATTCGACGCACTAAATTGCGGAAATTTTTTGATGGCCTCCTGGTGGTTTACCAACCATCGCTCCCGTACGTCCGCGAACAGCAGCTCCAGCGCGCACCGATGCAGCGCCGCAGAAGGATCAATGCCTTTCTCCAGCGTGTAAACAGCAAAATCAAATACGCAGCCAGCTTCGGCAAGGTTTTCCCGAAGAGCCGTCAGGGAAGGACCGGACAATGCCTGCAGAGCGTTGTCCTTTTGACCCCCTCCCTCAACCTTTGACACACACCACCTGCTTGAGCGTGTAAACCACTTCCACCAGGTCGCTCTGCGCCAGCATCACGGCATCGATGTCCTTGTAGGCCATCGGGATCTCGTCGATCACGTCGGCGTCCTTGCGGCACTCAACACCTTCGGTGGCCTTGATCTGGTCGTCCACCGTGAACTGCTTCTTGGCCTGGGTGCGGCTCATGGTGCGACCCGCTCCGTGGCTGCAACTCATGAAGCTGTCAGGGTTGCCCTTGCCGCGCACGATGAAACTCTTGGCGCCCATGCTGCCGGGAATGATCCCGAGCTCTCCCGCCTTGGCGCTCACGGCGCCCTTGCGGGTCACAAACACCTCTTGCCCAAAGTGCGTTTCCTTCTGCACATAGTTGTGGTGGCAGTTCACCGCCTCCAGGTGCGTCTCAAAGGGCTTGTTGATCACCTTGCGCAGCGCGCCAATGGCGGCCTGCATCATCACCTCGCGGTTCAGGCGCGCAAATTTTTGCGCCCAGCCCACACCGCGCACATAGTCGCCAAAGTACTGCGAACCTTCTTCGAGGTAGGCCAGGTCCTTGTCGGGCAGGTTACGCTGGTGCAGCTCGGCATCTTTCTTCGCCAGCTCAATGAAGTGCGTACCGATGGCGTTACCCACCCCGCGCGAACCGCTGTGCAGCATGATCCAGACCCCGCCGCCTTCGTCGAGGCACACCTCCACGAAGTGGTTGCCGCCGCCCAGGGTTCCCATGTGACGGTGGTTGTTGGTGTTCTTCAGGCGCGGGTAGTCCAGGCAGATGGCCTCGAATTCATCGACCAGCTGGCCCCAGGCCGCATCGGCCGCGCTGGGCGGGTTCGTCCAGGCGCCGACTTCTCGCACTGAACCATTCCTGCGATAGGTCTTGGGCGCGGAGCCGTGCGGCACGGCCTTCTCGATTTCCGTGCGTAGCGGGCCCAGGTTGTCGGGCAGGTCTTCGGCGCGCAGCGTGGTCTTGCAGGCCATCATGCCGCAGCCGATGTCCACACCGACCGCCGCCGGAATGATCGCCTTGAAGGTCGGGATCACACTGCCGATGGTGGCGCCCAGGCCGTAATGCACGTCGGGCATCACGGCCACGTGCTTGAACACAATGGGCAGGCGGGCGGAGTTTTCCAGCTGCTTCAGGGCCTGGGCTTCCACCGGTACGCCGTTGGTCCACATCTTGACCGGCACACCGCCGGTGACTTCATGTTGTTGGTAGTTCATTGTTTTTCTTCCTCTTTCAATAAAACGGATGACTAGAGCTTGTGAAATGAAATTCCGCCACTTGTTGCCAAGCTGGGGTTTGAACCCAGACCCCGCGCCTTTCAGCGCGAGAGCGTTTGCACGCCGCGTCTACCTGTAATTTCACGGGCATTCATCCAAAACCTTTTGATCACCAGCAGCAACAAAATTGTTGAAATGGATACGTGCTCTACCAGACTGAGCTACGGTGCTGCAATGGGCTCGGGCACAAGCCCATTGCAGCACCGGCGGGATTCGAACCCGCGACCTCGGCATTAACAGTGCTGTAATTCCAACCGCATTTGCCGCCGGCAATCAAAACTTTTTGCTCTCTCTTCAAGAGCTTTCAAAAACACGACAAGGATCGGTGAGATTTTCATGTGCATTCAGTTTCCTGTGATGCACATGGCCAGAGTCGAACCGGCTATATCCAATGTAATCCCGCCAGCATTCGTGCTTTTGAAAACCCTCTTGCCTATCTTTAAAAATGGCCCCCGCCTGAGGACTAACAGTTGTGTGATAAAAACAGTTTGGATGTAATCACACCGGCATTCCTCAGGCGACGACGCTCAACACATCGAGTCATGGCTTACAAAGCCAGCTCGTCTATCAATCCGACCCAGTGGTCGGCTCCCAACGCCCCCGCGGCAAACAAAGCCAGTACCTTGAACACTTCATCGGTAAAACCGCCGATGTTCAGGATGTCAGGCCGTTCTAGCGCCTGCGTATGGGCGTAAGGCTGGATGTCGATACACACCAACCTGGCTTGCGGGTTGCGCTGCTTGAACACTTCCCATTCACGCAAGGTTTGCGTCGCACCGGCACGCTTGCTATCCACCCATGACTCGTTGTCCGACACCAGCACCACCAGGTCTGCCTTGGCCTTACCGGCGTTCAACAGGGCCAACGGCGCCGAGCAGTTGGTTCCGCCACCGCCCACGGCAGCCAGTTTTTCCGCATTGGTCATCACCGAGTCACGCGGGTTCAACGACAAATTGACGACTTTCTGCTCAAACGGCAGCACCATGGTTGCCGGGTTCTTGCGCAGCAGAGCCGCAGCCACCAGGGCCGCCACGTCAATACAACGCACCGCACTGGTTGCAGAGCCACGGTGTCCAGACACCGCCGAGCTCATGGAGCCCGACACATCAGGACACACCACCACCTTACCCACCAAAGCGGGCACGTTCTTCAACGCGATTTCCATCGCGTCTTGCAATGCTTCACGTACCTGCAGAGGAACGGTTTCATCCGTCGCTTTGTAGGCAGCCATCAACTGGTAGGGCAACACGCGGGCCTTCTCAATGCTCTGCACATCACGCAGTTTGGCGGCAATGGCCTTTTCAGCCTTGGTCGTACCAAACACACCGTGGCGCGCAAAGGTGTTGAGGTTCTGTCGCACCATCTGCCACGAGCCATTCTTGGCAATCTGCGTCCACTGGTTGGTGGTCAGGTTCAACGCGGTCAGCATCTGAAAAGGCACATCGGGTGCCGCACCGCAGCGGTCCTTTTTGTAGGCTTCAAAAGCACGCGTCGCCTCGGGCAACTGGCTTACGTCAAAGTCACGGCCAATCAACCAGGCAAACCACGCGGCGCGCCAGGCCTCAGCCGGTTTGGGGTGAACCATCTTCACGACGTCGGCCAATGACGGGCTGTTACCCACGCTGGCGTTCAACAGCTGCTTCTCGCTTGCATTGCACAACCAGGCCTGCACCAACTTCTTGGGACGCGAACCCATTGACTTACGGCCCACACGGCCGCTACGCAGAATTTGCACCACGTTACGCAGCATCTTGCCGTTGTCCACGACGCGAGGAAACGCCTTGGCAAACAGTGCCACATCGCGGGTCGCCAGCGAAGCCAACAGCAGCGCCGGCATGTCTTTCATATGGCCGCGCTTACGGGCATAGATGGCGGTTTTGGCCACGAAGCCCGCATCCACCTGCGCAGCCAGCTCCAGCACTTTGTCCAGTTGCTCGGCAGCACCGGCGTAGTAAACATTGTTCAGGCAACCGGTGACGGCCAACTGCACCAGCGCATGCCGAGGTGCCAGAGCATAAGCCACACCACCCGCCTCGTTGACAGTGGTGGAGGCAGACGGGAAAGCGCCTTTGCTGCTTTGAAATAGTTGAGTGTTTGCCATGTTCTTGTTCCTTGTTTGCATTCACCGTTGTGGTGACGAACTATGTATTGCAGGCAGCGTGCCAACTCTTCAAAACTTTTTCTCCATCACCGTAGATCATTGATTTAATTTAGTATTTTTCATAAAAATCAAAAAATAGCCGATTCATCTTCATTCATCTCTCCTATTTTTTTAGCTTTAAAGCTAGTACATTAGAAATATGAAGAAGAAAGTGGTGATGGGTTTCCTGGGCACCCAGCTCGATTCCGGCCTGAATGCATCGCGCTGGGAGAAATGGCGGCCCACGGTGTCGATCGCGCAGCATGAAGACCTGGCCGTCGACCGGCTGGAGCTGATGCACGACGTGCGCAACAAGGCGCTGGCTGAACGGGTGCGTGACGACGTGGTTCAGCTCTCGCCCGGCACCGAGGTTCGCCTGGTCGAAATGAACCTGGCCAACCCCTGGGATTTCGGCGAGGTCTATGGCGCGCTGTATGACTGGATGCGCGCCTACGCCTTCGACACCGAGCGCGAAGAGTACTGGGCGCACATCACCACCGGCACCCATGTAGCGCAGATCTGCCTGTTCCTGCTGGTCGAGGCGCGCTTCATTCCCGGCGTTCTGTTGCAGACGGCGCCGCCCAGGGGCCGGCAAGGCCAGGGTGTGGGCAGTTATGAACTGATTGACCTGGACCTCTCGCGCTATGACGCGATCAACACGCGGCTAGCGGTGGCGCAGCAAGATGCAGTGTCCTTCCTCAAAAGCGGCATCGCCACACGCAACCCCCGCTTCAACAGGTTGATTGAGGAAATCGAACACATCGCCGTCCAGAGCAAGGCGCCCATCCTGCTGACCGGACCGACCGGCGCGGGCAAGTCGATGCTGGCGCGGCGGATTTTTGAGCTCAAAAAGTCACGCCACCAGGTCAGCGGCAGCTTTGTCGATGTGAACTGCGCGACGCTGCACGGCGACGGTGCAGGCTCCACGCTGTTCGGCCACAAGAAGGGGGCGTTCACCGGTGCGGCCAATGACCGTCCCGGCCTGCTGCGCACCGCCGACAAGGGCGTGCTGTTTCTCGACGAAATCGGCGAGCTGGGCCTGGACGAGCAGGCCATGCTGCTCAAGGCCGTGGAAGAAAAGCGCTTCCTGCCCGTAGGCGCCGACAAAGAAGTCGAAAGCAGCTTCCAGCTGATAGCAGGCACCAACAAGGACTTGCGCCTGGAAGTCGCCCGCGGGCGCTTCCGCGAGGATCTTTTCGCGCGTATCAATCTGTGGACGTACGCCCTGCCCGGCCTCAGCCAGCGCCGGGAGGACATCGAGCCCAACATGGACCACCAGCTCATGCTCGCATCCGAAGATCTGGGCAGAAAAACCCGAATGACCGCCGAAGCCCGCGCCGCCTACCTGCGATTTGCACAATCGGGCGAGGCCATCTGGGCTGGCAATTTTCGCGACTTGAGCGCATCCATCACCCGCCTTGCCACGCTGGGCGACAACGGCCGCATCGGCGCGAGCCTGGTGGAGGCCGAGATCGCGCGGCTACGCTGGCAATGGCAGGCCGCAGAACAGGAAACCAGCGGCGGCGCTACCTCACTCGCCGAATTAATGGGAGGCGCCGCGGACACACTCGATTATTTTGAGCAGTTGCAGCTTCAAGCCGTGATTGAGGTCTGCCGCAAAAGCGCCTCCCTCAGCGACGCGGGGCGGGCGCTCTTCAATGTCTCACGTACCCAGCGCAGCGTGGTGAACGATGCAGACAGGCTGCGCAAATATCTGCTGAAATTTGACCTGACCTGGGAGAAGCTGTCGACCTGAACCCGGGTACAAACCCGAGACACAAGGCCAGGCGGCCCTATTCGCTCATCACCACCAGCACCTGCGCATCGCTGCGGCCCAGCGAAAGGTAGATATGGCCCACGCCGCTGTCGAAATAGGCCGACTCATGGCGCCCCACTTCGATGATTTCGCCGGTCTCGAACTCGATGCGCACGCGGCCCGACAGCACGATCACGAACTCCTGCCCTGCGTGGCGGATGAAGTCGGGGAACTGGCTGCGGCTGCGCGCCACGATGCGGCCGTGCATCGGCGTCATGCGCTTGCCCGGAAAGCCGGCGGCCAGGGCACCGTAGTCATAGTTGCCCGAGCTGTAGGCCGGCGCACCGCCTGCTTCGGACCAGACCACCACCGGCTTTGCAGCGCCGGGGGCCGGCGCCGCGGCTCGCGCGTCCAGCAGCTGCCCCACGTCCAGCGACAGCGCCCGCGCCACGGCGGCCAGCTTTTCATAGCTGACCGAAATCTGGCCCAGTTCCATCTTGGACAGCGTGGACAGCGCGACGCCGGAACGGCCGGACAGGTCCTTGAGCGTCAGCCGCCGCGCCTTGCGGTGCCCGCGCAGGCTCAGGCCGAGCCGCACCCGGTCCGCCTCGGGGTGGGCGGCAGGGTTGCGGGCGGGGCGTGCAGGCATGGTGTTTTCCCTTTGTTGGGGCCAAATCAGGTAAATGGGCTGGACAGGCACGATTCTCGCATGTGAGAATTCTCAAATGAGAGAATTTGACATCATGATCTTCGGCGCAGGCATTGCAGGCGCATCTTTGGCCTGGCGCCTGGCCGGGCAACGCAGCGTTGCGCTCGTCGAACGTGAGTCCCAGCCGGGGTTTCACTCCACCGGCCGGTCGGCGGCCATGTTCATGGAAACCTACGGCCCACCCATGGTGCGGGCGCTGACGCGTGCCAGCCGCGGGTTTTACGAACGGCCACCGGAAGGATTTCCCCCGGCACTGATACAGCCCAGGGGCGTGCTTTACCTTGCCACGCACGGCCAGGAAGAAGAACTGGCGCACACCCGCCAGGAACTGTCCGCAAGCTGCCCCGGCCTGGTGACGCTGGACGCCGGCACCACGCTGGCCCATGTGCCCTGCCTGCGGCCCGATGTGGTGCACGGCGCGCTGTACGACGCAGGCGCGCAGGACATGGATGTGCATGCACTGCACCAGGGCTTTCTGCGCGGCTTTCGCCAGAAGGCCGGTGCCGACGGGGAGCTGCGCACCGCCGCCACACTGACACAGGCCTCGCATGACGGACAGCGCTGGACCCTGCAATTCAGCGACGGCCAGACGCTGCGCGCGAAAACCGTGGTGAATGCCGCAGGCGCCTGGGCTGACGAGCTGGCCGCCATGTTCGGCGCGCAGCCCATCGGCCTGGTGCCGCACCGGCGCAGCGCCTTTACCTTCAAGGCACCGGAAGGCATGGACCCTTCACACTGGCCCGCCGTGGTGGGTGTGGATGAAAGCTATTACTTCAAGCCCGATGCCGGGCAGTTGCTGGGCTCGCCCGCCAACGCGGACCCGACAGTTCCGCACGACGTGGTTCCTGAAGAGCTGGACATTGCCATGGGTATTCACCAGATCGAAAGTGTGTCGACACTGACGATCCGCCGCCCTTCCAGTACATGGGCCGGCCTGCGCTCTTTTGTACCCGACGGGGAAATGGTGATTGGCCATGACAACGCCTGCCCCGGTTTTTTCTGGCTCGCAGCGCAGGGCGGCTACGGCATCCAGAGCGCGGCCGGTGCAAGTGCGCTGGCCGATGCGCTGATCCGCCAGGCTGCGCTGCCTGAAGAATTGGCCCTGCAAGGCGTTGATGCGTCCAGGTTGTCACCTGCCCGGTTGCGTTAATCCTGCAGCCACCTTTCAGAATCGCCCCTTCCCCACACTCCTGCATCCCCACTTCCGATTGATCCAATCTTCAACGAGGCCTACCATGCAACACATGTCCTTTAAAGCAATGCGCCGCACGCTGATCGCCAGCGCCTTCTTTTCCTGCGGGCTTGCCGCCATGGTTGGACCCGCCCATGCCGCCGATTTTCCTGAGCGGCCCGTCACGCTGGTTGCGCCCTTCCCTGCCGGCGGCGCGGCCGACGTGCTGGCGCGTATCCTGGGCAAGGCCCTGGGTGATCAGTTGGGCCAACCCGTGGTGGTCGAAAACAAGCCGGGCGCCGGCACCGCCATAGGCGCGGCCGCAGTGGCCAACGCCAAGCCCGACGGCTATACCCTGCTCGTGAGCTCCAATTCCACCTTCACGCTGAACCCGGCGTTGCAACCCAAGCTGTCCTATGACCCGGCCAAGGGCTTTGACGCGATAGGCATGGTGGGCTCGGTGGCGCTGGCCATGCTGGTGAACCCGTCGGTCACGGCCACCGACGTGCACCAGTTCGTCGCGGCGGCCAAGGCCAATCCGGACAAATACCTGTACGGCAGTTTCGGCAACGGCACCAGCTCCAACTTTGCCGGCGCGATGTTCAATGCGGCCACGGGCCTGAAGATGACGCATGTTCCCTACAAAGGCTCCGGCCCCCTCATGACAGATCTGATCGGCGGCCAAATCCCGGTGTCTTTCGACACCGTGGTCGCCGCATCGCAGCAACTCAAGTCCGGCAAGATCCGCGTGCTGGCCGTGGCCATGAACAAGCGCTCGTCCCTGCTCCCCAATGTGCCGACCATGGCCGAGGCCGGCTACCCGGCCGTCGACATGAACGCCTGGCTGGCCGTGGTGGCGCCCAAGGGCCTTCCGGCGCCCGTCAAGGCGCGGCTCGAAAAGGCCCTGGCCACGGTCATGGCCAACCCCGAAACCCTGGACAAACTCAAGGCCGCCGGGTTCGAGCCCGGCTATACCGCGGTTCCCGACTGGTCTGGCTTGGTGACGGCGGAAATTGCGCGCATGAAGGCGCTGGCCGAACGCTCCCAGATCAAAACAGATTAGTCATGACGGCCCCCACGCTCGCCACTTCGTGTGCTTCGCTGCCCCCCGAGGGGGCGCGTTCCGCCTTGGGGCGGCCCGGCGGCGAGACCTGGCCCCCACGCTCGCACACTTCGTGTGCTTCGCTGCCCCCCGAGGGGGCGCGTTCCGCCTTGGGGCGGCCCGGCGGCGGAACATGACCATTTCCTTCGACACAAGACATTGATATGCACTCCACTCTTCCAGACATCTCCGCCGTCGAACTCCGTAGCCTGATCGCCAGCCGCGAGGTATCGCCGGTGGAGCTGATGGACGCATGCATAGACCGCATCGAACGCCTCAACCCCGCCATTAACGCGATCTGCGCGACCGACTTCACGCGTGCGCGCGAGGGTGCACGCGAAGCCGAAGCGCAAGTGATGCGCGGCGCACCGCTGGGCCCTTTGCACGGACTGCCGCTGGGGGTGAAGGATCTGCAGGACACCGCGGGCCTGCTCACCACCTACGGCAACATAGGACTTCGCGGCAACGTGCCGGCCAAAGACAACGCGCTGGTGGCCAAACTGCGCGCGGCCGGCGCCATCGTCACGGCCAAGACCAATGTGCCCGACATGGGCGCCGGCGCCAACTCACGCAACCCGGTGTGGGGCGCGACGGGCAACCCGTTCAACCCCACGCTCAACGCGGGCGGTTCTTCCGGCGGCTCGGCGGCGGCTCTGGCAGCCGGCATGCTGCCGATCTGCACCGGCTCCGACACCGGCGGCTCGCTGCGTATTCCGGCTTCGCTCTGCGGCGTGGTCGGCCTGCGGCCTTCGCCCGGGCTGGTGGCCAACGACGCCCGGCCGCTGGGCTGGTCTGTCATCTCCGTGCTGGGGCCGATGGGGCGCAACGTGGCCGATACGGCGCTGCTCTTTGCCGCCAGCGTAGGCGCGAACGCACGCGACCCGCTTTCCTACCCGGTGGATGCCTCCACGTTCTGGCCCTTGAAGCAGGTGGACCTTTCCACCTTGCGTGTGGGCACCACGGAAGACTTTGGCATGTGTATCGTGGACCCGGAAATCCGGCGCGTGTTCCGCCAGCGCGTGGAAGCCGTACGGCCGCTGGTGGCAAGCTGCGAGCCGATAGACCTTGAGCTGGGCGATGCCGACCGTGCCTTTGACACACTGCGTGCAGAAAGTTTTGTAGCGGCATTCGCCGATACCTATCGCAACGCCCCCGAAACGCTGGGCCCGAATGTACGCGCCAACATGGAAATAGCGGCTGCCATCACGCTGGCGGACCGCGCCTGGGCGCACCTGGAGCAAACACGCATTTCGCGCCGCTTTGCCAAAGCTTTCGAGCATTACGACATCATCCTGGCGCCCGTCACGCCGGTCACGCCCTTCCCCTGGACAGAGCTGTATGCCGCCAACATCGACGGCCAGGCCATGCGCAACTACTACCACTGGCTGGGCCTGACCTATGTGGTGACACTGGCAACCAACCCGGCGCTCGCGCTGCCCTGCGGCAAAGACGAACATGGCATGCCTTTCGGGCTGCAGGTGATTGGACGGCTGCACGCCGATGCACAACTGCTGGCCGCATGCCAGGCGCTGGAACAGGTCTTTGAAGCCAGCGATACCCTGCGCAGGCCGCAACCCGATTTGCAAACTTTGCAGGCGGCGCGGCCGGAACTCAAATCCATCGTCACGCATCCGCCCGAGATCAGCGCGGCGCCCGGCACGGGTGGTTTGACGGCCGTGTGAGGATTTTTTGCCTGTTTTATGTACCAAACAGGCCCACAACGCAGGCAGAACCTGCGCGAGCAGCTACAAAATCAATAGCGCCCGGAAGTCATTGACGTTGGTGTGTGTGGGCCCGGGAATAACCAGTCCACCCAGCGGCTCGAAGTAGCCGTAGGCGTCATTGCGGTCCAGGTACTGGTCCAGCTTCATGCCTTTGGCCAGTGCGCGCTGCAGTGTGTCGGGCGCTACATAAGCGCCGGCGTTGTCTTCCACGCCGTCGATGCCGTCGGTGTCAGCCGCCAGTGCATACACACCCGGCTGGCCCTGCAGCGCCAAGGCCAGGCCCATGCAGAATTCGCCGGCACGGCCTCCCCGGCCGCGCGGCGCGCCTTCCGCTTGCTTGCGAACGGTCACTGTGGTTTCGCCGCCGCTCAGGATCACGCAGGGCTTGCTGAAGGGCTGCCCCTTGAGCGCCACGGCACGGGCCAGCGCCGCATGCACCTTGCCGACCTCGCGGGATTCGCCTTCCATCTCGTCGCTCAGGATGTGCGCCTGCAAGCCGGCTGCGCGCGCTACCGCGGCGGCGGCCTCCAGGCTTTGCTGCGGCGTGGCAATCATGTGCACCTCATGGCCTTTGAAGACCGCATCGCCCGGCTTGGGTGTTTCGAGTGCGCCCTGTTCCAGCAGGCTCATGATGGCGCCGGGCACTTCAATGCCGTAGCGCTGCAGGATGGCCACCGCCTCGGCGCAGCTGGTGGCGTCGGGCACGGTGGGGCCGCTGGCGATGATGGACGGGTCGTCTCCCGGCACGTCGCTGATGGTGAGCGTCACCACACGCGCCGGCGCGCAGGCTGCGGCCAGGCGGCCGCCCTTGATGCGCGAGAGATGTTTGCGCACGCAGTTCATCTCGGAAATATTGGCGCCGCTGTTGAGCAGCGCCTTGTTGATGCGCTGCTTGTCTTCCAGCGTCAGGCCTTCAGCCGGCAAGGTCAGCAACGCCGAGCCTCCGCCCGAGATCAGGCACAGCACCAGGTCGTTTTTTCCCAGCCCCTGCACCATGGCCAGGATGCGCTGTGCAGCTTCCAGCCCTGCCGCGTCCGGCACCGGGTGCGCGGCTTCGACAATCTCGATGCGCTGCTTCAGTCCCTCAGGGCGCGGCGGAATGTGGTGGTAGCGGGTCACGACCAGGCCTTCAAGCGGCGCGTCGGCGGGCCACAGTGCCTCCACCGCCTGCGCCATGGAACCGCCGGCCTTGCCCGCACCGATCACGATGGTGCGGCCGCCGCTTTCGGGGGTGGGCGGTTTGGGCAGGTAGCGTGCGGTGTTCTCAAGCGGCAACGCGCGCGCAACAGCGGCGGCGTACAGGTGCTCGAGGAACTCGCGCGGCTGGGTGGCGGCGTCCGGGATGGGCGTGCCGGGGGTAGGTGTCTTGGCTGCAGTCATTGAAATGTCTCCACCCCGGATTGTGCCGTGGTAACCGGGCAGTAACCCGGCAGCGCGGGAGGCTTTGGGATTTCGCCGGAAAGGCAGCTTCCTAGAATGAGCCATCATCCACCGAAGCAGAAAGAAAAGCCTCATGAACGCTTACCTGGCCCTGGGCATTGCCATCGTTGCCGAAGTCATCGCCACCACAGCGCTCAAGTCCAGCGACAGCTTCACGCGCCTGGTGCCTTCGCTGATCAGCATCGCGGGTTATGGCACCGCGCTGTATCTCCTCACGGTGACGATGAAGTCCATCCCCACCGGTGTGACCTACGCAATCTGGTCGGGCCTGGGCATTGTGCTGATCAGCATCACCAGCTTCTTCGTTCACCAGCAGAAGATTGACCTCTGGGGCATGGTGGGCATGGCGCTCATCATTGCCGGCGTGGTGGTGTTGAACCTTCTTTCCAGCACCACCAGCCTCCACTGAGGCCCCGCTCCTGCTGCCCCGGGAGCTACTTTTTCCCCAGGCCCAGGCGCTTGGCACCTTCGGTGTAGATACGGATGCGCTCCTTCATGAAGCCGTCCATCTGGTCCAGGCCCACGTTGACGAGTTCAAAGCCGTTTTTGGCGGCGAGTTCCTTCATCTCCGGGTCGTTGTTCAGCACGGCCCACATGTCGGACAAGCGCCTGCGCGCTTCCAGCGGGGTTGATTTGGGCACGCCAATGCCGCGGTAGGCGCCGTCCACCCAGTCCACACCAAGCTCCCTGAAGGTGGGCACATCGGGCATCATCGGGTGGCGCTTTTCCATGGCGACTGCCAGCGGCCGCACCCTGCCCTTGTTGCCGATGGCAAACGGCGTATAGGTCATCGCACCGTCAACCTGCGAGCCGATCACGGCCATCGTCATGTCGCCCGTCCCCTTGTAGGGCACATAGGTGCTCTTGACGCCGAAAGCCGCGTTGAGCCGCGCATGCGCCGCATGGTTGGCAGAGTTCAGCCCCGAGCCGCCCAGGTTCAGTTTGCCGGGGTCTTTTTTGGCTGCGGCGATGAAGTCTGCAAACGTTTTGATCGGGCTTTTCTCGGGCACCACCAGCACGTCGGGGGTGTAGTGAAACCAGAACACCGGCACGATGTCGGCAGTCTTGTACTGCACCTCGCCCTCGATGGGCTGGAACACGATGTGCGGCAGGTTGATGCCCACCACATTGAAGCCGTCGCCCGGCAGGCTGTTCATCTGGCCCCACATCAGGCCGCCGCCGGCGCCCGCCTTGTACTGGATGATGGTGTCGACGGCCGGGCATTTTTTCTTGAGCACGACCTGCTGGTGGCGCGCCGACAGGTCCGACTCACCACCCGGTGGAAAGGCCTGCCAGTACAGCACGTTCCTGTCTGGGCACACCACACCCGCTGCGGGCACAGCGGGCTGCGCGATGGCGACGGGCATCGCGGCCATGCAGAAAATGCCCATCCACTTTTTCACTTCAACTTTCATGGTGTGTCTCCTGAATGTTTCTGAAGCGGAAAACTCGCCGATGCCCCTGGCGTGACTGCACCGGCATTCACCGAGAAATTCAAGCGGCCTGCAGCTGCCGCTGCCTGCCGACCTCGGCACAGACAGCTTCGGTGACATGCGCCGTCGTAGCGCTGCCGCCCAGGTCGCGCGTGTGCAGCGCAGCAGTGGCGGTCGCCTTTTCGATTGCGGCCATCAACACCGCGGCTGCACCGGTTTCGCCCAGGTGCTCCAGCAGCATGACACAACTCCAGAAAGTGCCAATAGGATTCGCCAGGCCTTTTCCCATGATGTCAAAGGCCGAGCCGTGAATCGGCTCAAACATGCTCGGATAGCGGCGCTCGGGGTCGATGTTGCCGGTCGGTGCAATGCCCAGGCTGCCGGCCAGCGCGGCCGCCAGGTCGCTCAGGATATCGGCATGCAGGTTGGTGGCGACCACGGTGTCGAGCGATGCGGGGCGATTGACCATGCGCGCGGTGCAGGCGTCGACCAGTTCCTTGTCCCAGGTCACGTCCGGAAATTCCCGGCTGATCTGCAGCGCGATCTCGTCCCACATCACCATGGCATGGCGCTGGGCGTTGGACTTGGTAACCACGGTCAGCAGCTTGCGCGGGCGCGACTGGGCGAGCCTGAAGGCAAAGCGCATGATGCGCTCGACGCCGGCGCGGGTCATCATCGACACATCGGTGGCCACTTCGATCGGATGGCCCTGGTGGGCGCGCCCGCCTACGCCTGAGTACTCGCCTTCGGAGTTCTCGCGCACGATCACCCAGTTGAGTTGCTCCGGTGTGCAGCGCTTGAGCGGCGCGTCGATGCCGGGCAGGATGCGTGTGGGCCGTACATTGGCGTACTGGTCAAAGCCCTGGCAGATTTTGAGGCGCAAGCCCCAGAGCGTGATGTGGTCGGGAATGTGCGGGTCGCCGGCCGAGCCGAACAGGATGGCGTCTTTGTCGCGCAGCGCGTCCAGGCCATCCTCCGGCATCATCATGCCGTGCCGGCGGAAGTAGTCGCCGCCCCAATCGAAAGCACTGAAGCTGAAGGCGAAATTCTTTTGCGCGGCGGCCAGGGCCTGCAGCACCTGCTGGCCGGCCGGTATGACTTCCTTGCCGATGCCGTCGCCGGGGATGCAGGCGATCTTGTAGGTCTTCATGTTGATTCCTCTGTTTTCTCGGTTGTGATCTGTTCACTGTAGCGATTGGCGCAGACAATAAAACCCCCTAAAGTAAGATTACTGTTAACCACAGGTTACGAATGAATCCAGTCAACACAGCCCCCTCGGAGATGGCTTTTTTCAGCCTGCTGGCGCGTTACGGCAGCCTGTCGGCCACGGCGCGCGAGCTCGGCGTCAGCACGGCAGCCATCAGCAAGCGGCTGACGCAGATGGAGGCCAGGCTGGGGGTGCAGTTGCTGAGCCGCACCACGCGGCGCGCCAGCCTCACGCAGGAAGGCGAGATTTACCTCACACACGCACGCCGCATCCTCGCCGACATTGACGACATGGAGCAGCAGGTGTCCAGTGCCGTGGCGGCGCCCAAGGGCCTGCTGCGCGTGAACGCCACCATAGGCTTCGGCCGCAACCATGTGGCGCCGCTGATCTCGCGTTTCGTGAAAGCCCATCCCGAAGTAGAAGTGCAGTTGCAGCTCACGGTCAACCCGCCGCCCCTGACTGAAGACGCCTTCGATGTTTGTGTCCGTTTCGGTGAACCGCCGGACGCCCGCGTGATTGCGCGGCTGATCGCACCGAATCGCCGCCTGCTCTGCGCCTCACCGGCCTATCTGGCCCGCCATGGCACGCCCAGGGTGCCGCATGACCTGGCGCAGCACAACTGCATCGGCATACGCCAGGGTGACGAGGCCTACGGTATGTGGCGCCTGGCGTCCGGCAAGCACACGCAGGCCATCAAGGTGCACGGCAACCTCAGCACCAGCGACGGCGAGATTGCGGTGAACTGGGCGCTCGACGGCCACGGCATTTTGATGCGCGCCGAATGGGACATCGCCAAATACCTGCGCAGCGGCCGGCTGGTTCAGGTGCTGGAGAACTACCGCACACCGGCAGCCGACATCCATGCGGTGTACCCGGCCCGTCACCAGCATTCGGTGCGGGTCAGGGCTTTTGTGGGTTTCCTGGCCCAGCATTTCAGCAAGCCGTCCACACGCGCCGCAGGGCTGGCGGGCAACTGGTAAGGCTTGCCCGACTTATTCGGTTTTGGCGCCTGCATCGAACCACTGCCTGATCACCTGCCGCTCGGCCTCGGTGATTCCCGTGGCATTGTTCATGGGCATCAGCCGCGTGACCACCGCCTGCTGGTAGACCTGCGTCGCGTGACGCGCCAATGCTTCGGGCGAATCGAGCCGCACGTTTTTCATCTGCACCTGCGCGCCGTGGCACAGGTAGCAGCGCTGGGCCATGATGGCCTGCACTTTTTGAAAGCTGCTTTGGTCTGCAGCGCCCATTGGTTGTGCGCCACCAGCTACTGAATTGATAGCACCCACAGCAGCAGGAGGTTTCATCCAGACGATCACGACGGCGATGACAGCCACGCCCACCAGCGCATACGGCAACGGGTGCCGGTTGCGGCCCAGCTTGTAGCCGTGGCGCAGCACAAAAAACTGGCGGATGGCGGCGCCGGCCAGCATCATCAGGATCAGCACCAGCCAGTTTTGCGGATGGCTCCAGGTGAAGCTGTAGTGGTTGCTGAGCATGGCGAACAGCACCGGCAGCGTGAAGTAGGTGTTGTGCACGCTGCGTTGTTTGCCGCGCTGGCCGTGCACCGCATCGACCGGCTCGCCGGCCTTGATGGCGGCCACGACCTTGCGCTGGCCGGGGATGATCCAGAAGAACACATTGGCACTCATGGCGGTGGCCATCATGGCGCCTACCAGCAAGAAGGCCGCGCGCCCGGCAAACCAGTGGCAGGCCAGCCAGGAGGCAGCGCACACCAGCACCGCGACCAACGCGCCGACGATGGCGTCTCCGTTTTTCCGTTTTCCGAAAATCTGGCAGATGCCGTCGTACAGCATCCAGAAAATGACAAAGAAGGACAGCGCCACCGCACCGGCCGCGCCGGGCGACCAGTTCATCAGCGATTTGTCGACAAGGTAGGTGCCGGCGTTCCACAAATAGGAGATCGTGAACAGCGCAAAGCCCGACAGCCAGGTGCTGTAGCTTTCCCAGTAAAACCAGTGCAGGTGCGCCGGCAGTTGCGGCGGCTTGACAGCGAATTTGACGGGGTGGTAAAAACCGCCGCCGTGCACGGCCCAGAGCTCGCCGCTTACGCCCTGCTTTTTGAGGTCTTCATCCTCGGGCGGCGTGAGGCTGCTGTCGAGAAAGACAAAATAAAACGAGGAACCCACCCAGGCGATGGCGGTGATGACATGGACCCAGCGCAGCAGCAGGTTGGCCCAGTCGAGAAGGTAGTTTTCCATATCTCTCAACCTATGCAGCACGCGAGGGCGCTGCCTTGTGCAACCTGCTCACCACTGCGGGCGCTGTAAGCAGAAACAAGGCCGCGAACAAAAGAAGCTGGCGCTAACTTGATTTAGCCCCGGCTTCCCGGCTCCGCTGCGGCCTGACGCGCCAAGTTTATAGAGTTTGGCTTCAGCTCCGAAAAATTTCTGCGCCGCGCTCAAACCGCGTTGATGGTTTGCAACAGCTGGGCCGCTACCGCAACAGCGATGACTTCTGGCTCCTTGCCGGTAATGCCGGGCACGCCGATGGGGCACGTCACTTGCGCCAGCTCGCCCGCGGCGAAGCCCCGAGCTTCCAGGCGGTGGCGGAATGCCGCCCATTTGGTTTTGCTGCCGATCAAGCCGATGTAGGGTAAATCGGATTTCTCGCGCTGGCGCAGCAGGCAGGCGGCCACGATGTCCAGGTCTTCCGCATGGCTGAAACTCATGATGAGCACGCGGGACTGCGGCGCCAGGCCAGGCACGGCGGCTTGTACGGGATCGGAATGTTCGGCCACCACGCGCGGCGGTACGCTGGCAGGAAACACCCCGTCGCGGCTGTCTATCCAGCTGAGTGAAAACGGCAAAGGGGCGAGCACCCGCACCAGCGCGTGGCCGACGTGGCCGCCGCCGAACAGCGCCACCGGCGTCAATGCAGCCTGGCCCAGCCGCAAGGTCAGCGCTGGTGTGTCGCTCGCGCTGACGCATTCAAAGCGCAATGCCACCACGCCGCCGCAGCACTGGCCCAGCGACGAGCCCAGCGCTACGCGCAGCGTTGTCGCCTGACGCCCGGCAGCGTCACCCGCGAGCAGCGTACGCGCCCTGGTGATGGCATCGTATTCCAGGTGGCCGCCGCCTATCGTGCCCACCAGCGCATCGGGAAAAACCGCCATCCAGGTTCCCGCCTCGCGAGGCACCGAGCCCTGCGCCTCTGCCACCTCCACCAGCACCGCCTGCGCCGAGGCCAGGCGGGCCAAAAACTCCTCGAGTTGCAGACTGGAGACACTGGAAACCATTGGTGACGACTTGGCGGTTGGAGGATAGAAATATTGGGCAAAATGCCTTGACCGCCACCTTAGCACCACCCTGGCGCCGGGCAGCTCCCGGGCATGATGACAGGTATATCAGGAATCCAATGAGCCGGCCGCTCAAAAAGCCGGCAAAGGCAAGCACGATGAGACAAGACATGTCCGACTCCACACCGCGCCGCTTCTGGCTGGTGGCCCTGCTTTCAGCAGCAGCTGCCGCCGTCGTCAGTGCCTGCAAGACCGCGCCGGAACCTGCACCCACCACAACACCCAAAGCCCCAGACCCCTCTCCGGTGATCGGGCCGATCGCCGGCCCGCAAGGCTCGGCCAGAAGCTCAGGGGCGGCCACGCCGCGTGCCTATCGGGAAGACGGCGCCACGCATATCTACGGCCTCAATTCCGACCGTATCTACAAAGGCCGCATGCCGCCGCTGCTGTATGCCGTGGGTGTGCTGAATGTGGAAATCGACCGGGTCGGCCGCGTCACCCGCCTGGACTGGATGCGTGCGCCCCGCCATGCGCCCGAAGTGATGGCGGAGATCGAGCGCACCATCCGGCAGGCGTCCCCCTTCCCGGCACCTACGCGCATGGGCAAGGTGGTCTACACCGACACCTGGCTTTGGCACAAGAGCGGCAAATTTCAGCTGGATACATTGACCGAGGGTCAGGACTAGAACTCGCCCGCAAAGGCAGGAGCGCGAGACAAAGGCAATGCGAAGCGAGCCGGCCAGGCCAGCATGAGCCGCGGGACTGGCTTTGCCAGACCGCAGGCGGGCGGCCCCCTCGGGGGGCAGGAAGCTACACGAAGTGAGCGACCGTGGGGGCCCTACTCCTCACTCTATTTTGAGGTTCTGCGTTTTAACGACGTTGCGCCAGGCGCGGTAGTCGGCTTCTATAAAGTGGCCGAGCAATGCGGGTGAGCCGGGTGCGGCTTCCACGGCGTCGGCCTTGAACCGCGCCACCACCTCGGGCAAAGCCACGACCTTGTTGATGGCAGCGTTCAGTGCGTTGACGATGGCGGGCGGTGTGCCGGTGGGGGCCATCAACGCAAAGTAGTTGACCACATCAATGCCTGCCAGGCCGGCTTCCGTCATGCTGGGCACGTCGGGCAAGGCACTTGAGCGTTTGGCACTCGTTACGGCCAAAGGCTTGATGCTGCCGTTTTTGATGAAAGGCAGCAGGGCCGGGATGGTGCCCGTGATCAGCTGGATCTGGCCGCCGATCATGTCCATGGTGGCGGGCGCCACACCGCGGTAAGGAATGTGCGTGATGAAGGTGCCGGTACGGGCCTTCAGCAACTCAAGCACGAGGTGGTTGACACCGCCCGCCCCGGCCGAGCCGTAGTTCAGCGCCCCGGGCTTTTGCCGGGCCAGCGTGACCAGTTCTTTCATGGTGTTCGCCGGCAGCTTGGTGTTGGCAGCCCAGACCAGTGGGCCGCTGGCGATCATGCCCACCGGCGTGAACTGGCGCAGCGGGTCGTAATTGGCGCTGGGCAGGGAGGCAGCCACCGTGGTGAAGGGTGAAGCCACCAGCAGCAGCGTGTAGCCGTCGGCCGGGGACTGCGCCACATACTGCGTGCCGATGGCACCCGAGGCGCCCGCACGGTTGTCCACCACAAAGGAGGCATTCATGGTCTCGCCGAGTTTTTGCGCAATCAGCCGCGCCATGGCATCGGTGCCGGCGCCGGGGGCAAAAGGCACGACGATCTTGACGGCACGCTCAGGATAGATGCCGGCGGGAACGGATGCGGCCGAGGCCGGTGAGCCGGCAGAACCCGCTGAAGGGCCTTGTGCCAATACGGCTGGAGCCACGAGGCTGGCGGCGGTGCCTGCGGACAGCAGCAGGGCCTGGCGGCGGCTCAGGGTCATTGGCTTGACATTCATGGAGGAGGAAGAAAGTTGCACAAACCGCTGATTGTCGCCGCCCCGGATGACGGCGCCATGACACGGGTCTGGCCTGGCACCCGCTCAGCTGCCGCGGTAGGTGGAATAACTCCAGGGGCTGACCAGCAGGGGCACGTGGTAATGCAGGCCCGGATCAGCCACACCGAAGTCCAGCGTCACCTCGTCCAGGAAAGCCGGCTCAGGCAGTTTCACGCCGCGCGCCTTGAAGTAGGCAGCCACCTCGAACACGAGCCGGTAGGTGCCGGCTTTCAGATTAGCGCTGTCGTATAGCAGTCCATCGGGATTGCGCCCATCTTCATTGAGGATGAAGTGCTTCACCAGCGTCGCCTGGCCCGCATGGGTGGTGTAGAGCGACGCCTTCATGCCGCCTGCCGGCGTGCCGTGCATGGTGTCCAGTACATGTGTGCTCAAGCCCATGGCAGTCCTTGAAGATTGTTTTTCAATTTCGGTTTACCAAAAGTGTATACACTTTTCAGCATTCCGGCTATTATCGACTGATGGAATCGTCAACCACCCACACCATCGTCGAAGCCCTGACCAAGGCCATTGTGGAGCACAGGCTGCACCCGGGCACGAAGCTTGCCGAGCAAAAACTGGCCGACCATTTCGGCGTCTCGCGCACGCTGGTGCGGCAGGCATTGTTCCAGCTCTCGCAAAACCGCCTGATTCGCCTCGAACCGGCGCGCGGTGCTTTCGTGGCTGCACCGTCCGTGATGGAAGCGCGGCAGGTGTTTGCCGTGCGCCGCATGCTCGAAGCCGAAATGACGCGGGCCTTTGTGCGCGAAGTCACCCCCGCCAAAATCAAGGCGCTGAAAGAACACGTCGCTCGGGAAAAGTCGGCGGTCGACCTCGGGGACGTGTCCAGCCGGACCGAATTGTTGGGCGACTTTCATGTGCGCATGGCCGAGCTCATGGGCAACGAGGTATTGGCGCAGATGCTTGGCGAGCTGACCTCGCGTTGCGCCCTCATCACCCTGATGTACCAGACCGCCACCGCCGCCGAACACTCCAACGACGAGCACGCCGAAATCGTCAGGGCGCTGGCCGCCAGGAACGAAGCGCTGGCCGTGCGCCTCATGAATGACCACCTGCTGCATGTCGAGAAGAGCCTCTCCTTTGACCGCAAGGTACCGACGAACGATATTTCCATGGCACTGTCATGAGTACTGATATGAACACTGGCTACCCTAGAGATTTGGTCGGCTACGGCCGCAACCCGCCACAAGCCAACTGGCCGGGGCGGGCACGCATCGCCGTGCAGTTCGTCCTCAACTATGAAGAAGGCGGCGAAAACTCGGTGCTGCACGGCGACGCCGGCTCCGAACAGTTTTTGTCCGAGATGGCCAATCCACCCAGCTTTGCCGACCGGCACCTCAGCATGGAAGGCATCTACGAATACGGCTCACGCGTGGGCGTGTGGCGCATCCTGCGCGAGTTTGAAAAGCGCAAACTACCGCTCACGGTGTTCGGCGTGGGCATGGCGCTGCAGCGCCACCCCGAAGTCGCCGCGGCCTTCACTGAACTCGGCCACGAGATCGCCTGTCACGGCTGGCGCTGGATCAACTACCAGCAGATCGACGAAGCCACCGAGCGCGAACACATGCGCCTGGGCCTGGACGCGATTGAAAAGCTCACCGGCACGCGCCCGCTGGGCTGGTACACCGGCCGCGACAGCCCCAATACGCGCCGGCTGGTGGCCGACGACGGCCGGCTCGAATACGACAGCGACTACTATGGCGACGACCTGCCTTTCTGGACCGAGGTAAAGCGCACCGACGGCCAGGTCGTGCCGCGCCTGGTGGTGCCCTACACGCTGGACACCAACGACATGCGCTTTGCACTGCCGCAAGGTTTCTCGCAGGCCGACGATTTTTTCATCTACTTGCGCGACAGCTTTGACGCGCTCTATGCCGAAGGCAGTGCGTCGCCCAAGATGCTGAGCATCGGCATGCACTGCCGCCTGCTGGGTCGTCCGGGCCGCATTGTGGCGCTGCAGCGTTTTCTGGACCATGTGCAAAAGCATGAGCGTGTCTGGGTCTGCCGCCGCATCGATATTGCGCGGCACTGGCAGGCCAACCATCCCTACATGCCCCGGCAGGAAAGCTGAACATGGCCATCTCGCTTGAACAAGTCAATGCCGTACCGCGCGCAGAAGCGCTGCAACTGCTCGACGGCCTCTACGAGCACTCCCCCTGGATTGCCGAAAAGGCGCTGGACGCACGCCCTTTCCAGTCACTCGCCCACCTGAAGCACACCATGGCGCAAGTACTGCGCGAGGCCGGCAGGGACGCGCAGGTCAAGCTCATCCAGGCCCACCCCGAACTGGCCGGCAAAGCCATGGTCTGCAAAAGCCTTACGGCGGAATCAACCAATGAGCAAGGCAAGGCCGGCCTCACGGACTGCACGCCAGAAGAATTCGCCATCCTGCAAAAGCTCAATGCCGACTACAACGCGAAGTTCGGCTTTCCTTTCATCCTGGCGGTGCGCGGCCCGCGCGGTGACGGCCTCAGCAAGCAACAGATCATTGAGACCTTCACACGCCGCCTGCAGAACCACCCTGACTTCGAGCTGCAGGAAAACTTGCGCAATATTCACCGCGTGGTCGAGCTGCGGCTCAACGACAAGTTTTCTGCCACGCCCGCGCTGGGCAACGACGTGTGGGACTGGCAGGAAACGATGTCGCAGTACAGCGACCCGGGCTACCTTGAAAAAGGCCAGCTTACGGTGACCTACCTCACCGATGCGCACCGTGCCTGCGCGGCTTTCATCAGCAACACCATGCGTGAATGCGGCTTTGACGAGGTGAAGATCGACCCGGTCGGCAACGTGGTGGGGATCTACAAGGCCGCCTCCCCTAACGCCAAGACCCTGCTCACCGGCAGCCATTACGACACCGTGCGCAACGGTGGCAAATATGACGGCCGGCTCGGGATTTTTGTGCCCATGGCCTGCGTGCGCGAACTGCACCGCCAGGGCAAGCGCCTGCCCTTCAACTTTGAAGTCGTCGGCTTTTCCGAAGAAGAAGGCCAGCGCTACAAAGCCACCTTTTTGGGTTCAGGCGCGCTGATCGGCGACTTCAAGCCCGAGTGGCTGGAGCAGAAAGACGCTGACGGCATCACCATGCGCGAGGCCATGCACAACGCTGGCCTCAAGCCCGAAGACATCACGAAGATCAAACGTGACGCGGACAACTACCTCGGCTTTATCGAGGTGCACATCGAGCAGGGCCCGGTCCTCAACGAGCTCGACCTGCCGCTGGGCATCGTCACCTCCATCAACGGCAATGTGCGCTACCTGTGTGAGATCACCGGCATGGCCAGCCACGCCGGGACTACGCCCATGACCCGCCGCCGTGACGCCGCAGCGGCCGCGGCCGAACTGCTGCTGTACGTGGAACGGCGCGCGGCGCAAGACGGTAATTCCGTCGGCACGGTCGGCATGCTGCAGGTACCCAACGGCTCCATCAACGTGGTGCCCGGGCGCTGCCTCTTTTCGCTCGACCTGCGCGCGCCCATCGATGCGCAGCGCGACGCGCTGGTGGCCGACGTGCTGGCCGAGCTCAAAAGCATCTGCGAGCGCCGCGGTGTGCACTTCACGACCGAATTGACCGAGCGCGCCGCCGCTGCCCCCAGCGCACCTGCCTGGCAGCAGCGCTGGGAAGCCGCGGTGCAGAGCCTGGGCGTGCCCCTCTATCGCATGCCCAGCGGCGCAGGCCACGACGCGATGAAGCTGCACAAGGTAATGCCGCAAGCCATGCTCTTTGTGCGCGGCCAGAACTCGGGCATCAGCCACAACCCGCTGGAAAGCACCACCAGCGACGACATCGAACTTGCGATCCAGGCCCTGGCGCATCTGCTCACTAATCTCTCTCCTGAACAACAATGACCCTCACTACAGATTACGCCCGGCTTGACAGCTGGATCGATGCCCATTTCGACGAAGAAACAGCATTCCTGCAGCAGCTCATTCGCGTGCCCACCGACACGCCACCGGGCAATAACGCGCCGCATGCCGAGCGCACGGCGGAGCTCATCAAGGCCTTCGGTTTTGACGCTGAGAAACACCCCGTGCCGGAGGCTGAAGTGCGCGGCTACGGCATGGAGTCGATCACCAACCTGATCGTGCGCCGCAAGTACGGAGGTAGCGGCGAAGGAGAAGGCGAAGGTAAAACCATTGCCCTGAACGCCCACGGCGACGTGGTGCCGCCCGGCGAAGGCTGGACCAAAGATCCCTATGGCGGCGAGATTGAAGGCGGCAAGATTTATGGCCGCGCATCGGCCGTCAGCAAATGCGATTTCGCCAGCTTCACCTTTGCGGTACGCGCGCTGGAGTCGCTGGGCGCGCCGCTCAAGGGCGCTATCGAACTGCACTTCACCTACGACGAAGAATTCGGCGGCGAAATGGGCCCGGGCTGGCTGCTCAAAAAGGGCCTGACAAAACCCGACCTGCTGATCGCGGCGGGTTTCTCATACGAAGTCGTCACCGCGCACAACGGCTGCCTGCAGATGGAAGTCACGGTGCACGGCAAGATGGCGCACGCCGCCATTCCCGACACCGGCATCGACGCCTTGCAGGGCGCGGTGCACATCCTCAATGCGCTCTATGCACAGAACGCGCTCTACCAGCAGGTCACGTCCAAGGTTGAAGGCATCCAGCACCCTTACCTCAACGTGGGCCGCATCGAAGGCGGCACCAACACCAACGTCGTGCCCGGCAAGGTGATGTTCAAGCTGGACCGCCGCATGATCCCCGAGGAGAACCCTGCCGAGGTCGAGGCCAACATCCGCAAAGTGATTGCCGACGCGGCTGCCGGCTACAAGGGCATCTCGGTCGACATCAAGCGCCTGCTGCTGGCCAACTCGATGCGGCCGCTGGCGGGCAACAAGCCTTTGGTGGAGGCCATCCAGAAGCACGGCGAGGCGCTCTTCGGCCAGGCCATCCCGGCCATGGGCACGCCGCTTTACACCGATGTGCGCCTGTACGCCGAAGCCGGAATTCCCGGCGTGATCTATGGCGCCGGGCCGCGCACCGTGCTGGAGTCCCACGCCAAACGGGCCGACGAGCGCCTGGAACTCGAAGACCTGCGCCGCGCCACCAAGGTGATAGCGCGGACGCTACTCGATCTGCTGCTGCCCGGCCCGGGCTGATGGCAGGTTACTCGTGGGTGTAGTCCAGCAACGCAAGGTATTCCTTGCGTTCGGCCTTGACCCACTGCTTGACGCCGATCTCGGACATGATGCTGGCAGACTGGCTGTTCATGGCCAGCAGGGAGTCCTGCAGGCGGCTGATCATGTCCGCCGGCACACCGGGGGCGGCCAGCACCGACCAGTTCACCACGGGCTGGGTTTCACCAATGATGCGGCCCCCGCCCTCCTTCCATTTCCTGGCGATGGTCGGATTGACCGCACCCACTTCGGCAAGGCCTGCCGCCACCTGTGCCGACACGGAATCCTGGTAGCGTGTGTAGGAAATATAGGGTTCGCGCACATTCAGGCGGCGCATCTCGGCACGCGCGACCGCCACCGTGGCGGACGATTCGTCGGGCATCAGGATCTTCTTGCCGCTCAGTTGCCCGATGTTGTTGATGGGCGAGCTGTTCTTCACGATAAAGGCAGCCTGGTAGGGCTCGGGCCTTCGCACCAGGGGTTGGTAACCTCCATCGCGAACCAGCTTGGACAGCTGGTTGACGGATTTTCCGAACACCATGAGGGGCTTCTGCTCTGACGACGCCTGCCGCACGAAATTCTGGATGTCGATGACGGGGTCAACCACCACCTGCTTGTTGCGGATCTGCCCTCCCAGGTAGTCGGCCAGCCCCCGGTAGCGCAGGGCCAGCATCGAAATGCTGAGGTCTGCCGTAACCGCCTCATTGATCAGCAGCCTCCAGCGGTCTACACCCGCAAGCTGGCCAGCCGCCTGCTGGCCCGCCGCCTGCTGGCTCCAGCTGACCATGGGAAAGCCCTGCCAGGCCACGGCAACCGCGGTGCCCACCACACCGCGAAGAACCGCGCGGCGACCGGTAACTTGTGACAGCAACGGAGTATTCATTTGATCACCTTCAAAGGGTTAATTGCAGATTGCACGGTCTTCTTCGCTGCCTCGTCTTCCCATTGCCTGGCAGCTGTCAAGGTTGCCTTGAATGCCAGCGCACTCTCAAGCAGCCATTTCTTGTTTTCTTCCGACAGGGCGTAGCTCAACCTGAACTCGTCCATCGGCATGCGGTCTTCCCGCACCGCCTTGATCAACCGGTCCACCTCTGCCGCGGCATGCGCGGGTGTCGACAGCAGCACCAGGCGGCTCATCTTGTCGGGGTTGTTGGGTACATGGCAGTTCACACACTGCGACTCGCGCATCTGCAGCGCCAGATCCCGGTAGCGTTTGTCGACGCTGCCCAGGTACGGGTTTTCCGGCCGGTACAAGCCGTCGAACAGCGTTACCGCCGGCTGGGTGTGGCCTTTGTCGTCGGTCCAGAGCCATGGGCCCTGGTATTTTTCATGCTGCACCGCCTGCACCGGTTGCAACAGCGGCGTGGGCGCCACGTCGGTGAACTGCGCCACCTTGATGGTGCCCGTTTCGGGGCTGATCCACAGCATCATGCTGCGGGCGTTTTCGTACATCGACCACTTGGCCTCGTCGTGCCAGAACGGATAAGGAAACTGGCCCGGCGGCAGGCGATTGCGAAAGGCCGCCTCAAGCCGCACCAGGAACATCTTCTCGTCGGCCACCCACTCCACGGTATGCCGGCCGTTGAACATGAAGAGCGGCGCGTACATGCCGGTCCAGGCGTCAGGGGCGAACTGGGTCAGGTTGGTCTGGCGCAGCGTGGCGTTGTCTTTTTTGTTTTGCCGGCCCCACAGCATGATGGGCGCCACGTGCGCACGCAGCTGGCTCGGGCCGAACAGCGTTTGCCGGCACTGCGTGTAGGCGGTGACGTCACCGGCCGGCGCCAGCGGGCAACTGCTGGCGAGCTCCGCGGCAATTTCGGCCGCAGCCTGTGCGATGTTGGGCGGTATCGCCCTTTTTTCCTGGGCTTGTACGCCGCAGGAAAATGCCAAGGTGGCGGCCAGCAGTCCGGCCCGCCATGGCGAAAGTGAAAACAGACGTGCTTGAATCAACGTACCCATTTTTTACTCCCTCGTGTAGTCCAACAAATCCAGGTAGTCCTTCCGTTCCGCTTTAGCCCAGGCCTTCACGCCCATCGAAGCCATTACTGCGGCGCTTTCTGAATTGGTCGCCAGCAGCGCGTCGCGCAGCTGCAGCACCATGTCCGCGGCCAGGCTGGGGCCGGCCAGCACCGACCAGTTCACCACCGGCTGGGTTTCAGCCACCACGCGCCCGCCCTCTTCCACCCACTTTTTGGCAATGGTGGGATTGACCACGCCGATCTGGCCCATTCCGGACTTCACAAACTGCGCGACTTCCTCCTGGAAGCGAACATGTGTCACGCGGACCTGCCCAAGCTTTTGGCGCCGCAGTTCCGCCAGCGCCACCGCGCTGGTGGCGGCAAACTCGTCGGGCATGATGACTTTTGCATCAGCCGCATCCGCCAGGGTTTTAATGGGCGAATCCTTGGCCACGATGAAGGCCGCCTTGTAAGGGTCGGCGCGCCGCACCACCGGTTGGTAGCCGTTGTCGCGCACCAGCTTGGCCAGCTGGTTGACGGACTTCCCAAAGACAAACTCCGGCTTGCTGGCGCCTTGGGCCACCGCCATGAAGCGCTTGATATCAACCATGGGCTCCACGACGACAGGCCGCCCCTTGAGCTGGGTGCTGATGAAGTCGGCGGCAGGGCGATAACGGTTGGTCAGCAAAAACGAGTTGGTGTCACCGCCTACCGCTTCATTGACCAACAGCCGCCAGTTCGCGCCACCTGCCGGTTTTTTAGCCGCAGAAGCAGCGGCAGCAGCCGAAACCTGGGCCCAGGCGGTACCCGGCCCACCCATACCCCCTGCGAGGGCGCCCAGGCCCAGGATTGACAACATCTGACGGCGAAGCTGCGAGGAAGGTGTTTTCATGAAAGCCTTGTTTTGGAAAGCCCACTGACCCAGTACATCGTTGCTGGATGACTTCGGCTACTGCCCCAAGGCTTTGTCAAGGCTTCGGAACTGCATCGCCTTGCGGCTTAATCCTTGTCACCTACGCAAATACACTCTATGGACGGGCCGCAAAAATAGTCAAAGCCTGTTCATGGCGCCTGCCCTGTCAGGACTGACAGGTGAAACCTGCCATGGTCATGTGCGTGGCGGCGCCCGGCCCAAATCACCGGCAGCCCGCCCCGCCCAAACGTAAACAGCTGTAACACCCCAGCCTTCCTCCAGAACTTCCTGGTTGCCAGGAACAGGACGTGCCATCCGCCACCTTTTTCATAGCTGCCTCTGGGCATCCTCCCGGCCAGGCCGGTCAAGGTGTGGAAAGCAGGCCAGCCGTACCCTCAAAAATACGGACGCCGATACATCACAAAATGCATCCTGTGCGTAATCCCAGTGTGCGAAAACTGACAGCACCTGAACGCGGCAGTTGTTGCTCTTAGGCCAATCCGCATCGCTGGGCGGCAAGACCCATCAGCCCGTACAGCGACACCCGAACTGCCGGGGCAATGCCAAAGTTCTACTTCACAGCGTGGCAGGCATTGTTTTTGCTGTATCGTTTTGAGGTTCGCTTCGATTTCACGGCCACCGCGTTCTTATGCTGATGTGCTGGCCTGCCGGTCTCCCCTTTTTGCAACCCCTTCAAGAAAATTCCCGCCATGAAAAATCGTGCACCTGCCGCCTCTGCCCTTCCCAGCCTTGTCGCCAGGATGACCGGGGCGGTGATCGCCCTTGCAGCCATGAACGCCCATGCGCAAAACACGCCGATCAAGTTCCAGCTCGACTGGCGCTTCGAAGGCCCGGCGGCCCTCTTCCTCACGCCGGTGGCCAAGGGCTATTTCAAGGCCAACAAGCTCGACGTGACGGTGGACGCCGGCAATGGCTCAGGCGGGGCGGTGACCCGTGTTGCTTCGGGCACCTACGACATGGGTTTTGCCGACATGGCCTCCGTGATGGAGTTTCACGCCAACAACCCGGACGCACCCAACAAGCCGGTAGGCGTGATGATGGTCTACAACAACACCCCGGCCTCCGTCATGGCGCTCAAGAAGTCAGGCATCAGGACGCCCGCCGACCTGAACGGAAAAAAGATGGGCGCACCGGTGTTTGATGCCGGCCGCCGCGCCTTCCCGGTTTTTGCCAAGGCCAACAACATCACCGGCTTCCAGTGGACAGCCATGGACCCGCCGCTGCGCGAGACCATGCTGGCCCGCGGCGATGTGGATGCCATCACCGGCTTTACCTTCACCTCGCTGCTCAACCTGGAAGCGCGCGGCGTGAAGGCTGAAGACGTGGTGGTGCTGCCTTACGCCGACTTCGGCGTGAAGCACTACGGCAACGTCGTCATCGCCTCGCCCAAGCTCATCAAGGAAAACCCGGCCGCCATCAAGGCGTTTTTGCAGGCCTTTACCAAGGGCGTGAAAGACGTGGTGGCCGACCCCGCCGCCGCCATCGAATTCGTGAAAGCGCGCGACGGCATCATCAATGTGCCGCTGGAAGTACGCCGCCTGCGCCTGGCCATCGACACCGTCGTCAACAGCCCCGACGCGCGCGCCGAAGGCTTCGGGCGGGTCTTGGCGCCGCGCCTCTCGCTGATGGCCTCCCAGGTGTCGGACGCGTTCGGCACCAAGACCCGTGTCAACCCCGACGCGGTGTGGAACGGCTCCTTCCTGCCCACGGCAGCGGAACTCAATGTGCTGCCGAAAAAATGAATTCGGTTTCATGCACCGTTTCTGGTGCCTCGCCTGCCTGAATTTGCTATATTTTTAATAGCTGCTCGTGCAATCCCTGATTGGGCCAGAAGCCAATTTCATACCTAAAATATGTCTTTAGCAGCCGCTGACAGCCCTTTTGTTGACTTTCGCGATGTCTGGCTCGCCTACAACGACGAGTTGCTTGCGCGCAAGCAATTCTCCGTCGAAGCCATAGACCTGCAAGTGCGGCAGGGCGAGTTCATTGCCATCGTCGGGCCCTCGGGCTGCGGCAAGTCCACTTTCATGAAGCTGGCCACCGGCCTGAAGATGCCGTCGGCCGGGAGCATCCTGATTGACGGACGGCCTGTGACCGGCCCACTGAAAATTTCCGGCATGGCCTTCCAGGCGCCTTCGCTGCTGCCGTGGCGCACCACCGTCGGCAATGTGCTGCTGCCGCTCGAAATCGTCGAGCCTTACCGCAGCCAGTTCAAGGCAAAGCGCAAGGAGTTCGAAGAGCGGGCGCGCAAGCTGCTGCAAAAAGTCGGCCTGGCCGGTTATGAAGACAAATTCCCGTGGCAGCTGTCGGGCGGCATGCAGCAGCGCGCCAGCATTTGCCGCGCGCTGATCCACGAGCCCAAGATGCTGCTGCTGGACGAGCCCTTCGGTGCGCTCGACGCCTTCACGCGTGAAGAGCTCTGGTGCATCCTGCGCGACCTATGGACCGAGCAACGCTTCAACGTGATCCTGGTCACGCATGACCTGCGCGAATCGGTGTTCCTGGCCGACACCGTGTACGTGATGAGCAAAAGCCCCGGCCGCTTTGTCGTGCGGCGCGAAATTGAGCTGCCGCGCCCGCGCGACCTCGAAGTGACCTACACCCGCGGGTTCAGCGACATCGTGCATGAGCTGCGCGGCCACATCGGCGCGGTCCGCGGTGGAGCGCAGCCATGAACATGAACAACAAACAGCTGGAACGCTGGGCGCCCTGGGTGTTGCTGGTGATCGTCGTGGCGCTGTGGCAGGCAGTGTGTGCCGGGTTTTCGATAGCGGAGTTCATCTTCCCCGCGCCGCTGGCCATTGCCCAGGCCATGCACGAATTCGCGGGGCCCATTGCCGAAGCCACCTGGAAAACCTTCTGGGTCACGATGGTCGGTTTCGGCCTGTCCATCGTGGTGGGCGTATTGCTGGGCTTTCTGGTGGGCTCGTCACGGCTGGCCTATGCCGCGGTCTATCCGCTGCTGGTGGCCTTCAACGCGGTGCCCAAGGCCGCGATTGTTCCCATCCTGATTGTCTGGTTCGGCATCGGCGTCGGCCCCGGCATCCTCACGGCCTTTCTGATTTCGTTTTTCCCCATCACCGTGAACATGGCCACGGGCCTGGCCACGCTGGAGCCCGAACTCGAAGACGTGCTGCGCGTGCTGGGCGCCAAACGCTGGGACGTGCTGGTCAAGGTCGGCCTGCCGCGCTCCATGCCCTACTTCTTTGCCTCGCTCAAGGTTGCGATCACGCTGGCTTTTGTCGGCACCGTGCTGGCTGAAATGACGGCGGGCGATTCGGGCATTGGCTACCTCATGCAAAGTGCCGGGTCGCAGCAACGGCTGGCGCTGGCTTTTGCCGGGCTGGTGGTGATTGGGGCGATGGCGATGGCGATGTATGAGCTCTTCAGTTATGTGGAGAAGCACACTACGGGGTGGGCGCATCGGGGGTCGCAAGGGGACTGAGGTATTCAGCCGGGTCTTGCTCCGGCGTGGCGCTCTCCTCTAAGTCCTGCTGGCCGGGGGTAGCCCGGCGGCTACTTACTTTTCTTTGACGAAGCAAAGAAAAGTGAGTTGCATGCCGGGCAACCCCCGGCCAGCCGCCCTCAGCAAAAACCACAAAGACCGAAAACACCCCCAATCAGGCAACTCCCAAAAAAAAAGTTGAATCCAGTCCACCCCACCCCCCGTATTCCAACCATCAAGCCCGTTTATTCGAATCCCTTGCCCAACCTTCCCCCCAGCCGACACCCCCAAAAAACCATGCGCAAAATCTTCACCCCCCTCCCCCTACTCGCAGGCCTGCTGGTCAACGCAGGCGCCCACGCTGACACCGGCAAGCTCCTCCTGACCGGCGGCGTCAGCACCATTGAAGGCGCGGCCGGCGGCGGTCTCACGCCCTGGGCCGTCATCGGCAGCAACGCCACGGCAGACGAGATTGGCGGCTCTGCCTATGTCACCCACGCCGGCACCACCGACTACGGCCTGAATGTGTACGGCGCGGCCGTCGGCATCCATGACCGCTACGAGCTGTCAATTGCGCAGCAGGACTTCAACACCCGCGGCACCGGTGTGGCTCTGGGCCTGCCCGGGCTGCACCTGAAGCAGACCATCGTGGGCGCCAAGGTTCGCGTGCTGGGCGATGCCATCCTGGACAGCGATACGCTGATGCCGCAGGTGGCAGTGGGCGTGCAGTACAAGACGCTGGGCTCCACCGGGCTGGACTCGACGCTGACCGCACTGGGCGCCAAACGCCACGGCGTGGATGTGTATGTCAGCGCCACCAAGCTCTTCCTCGGGCAGAGCCTGCTGCTCAACGGCACGCTGCGCGCCACCAAGGCCAACCAGAACGGCCTGCTGGGCTACGGCGCCACGCTGGGCGGCAACGAAGACAAGTACACGCTGCAGCCGGAATTCTCGATGGCTTACCTGCTCAGCAAAAACATCGCCATCGGCGCCGAATACCGTTTCATGCGCAACAAGCTCGAAGGCGCCGGCCGCGCGGCCGGCTTGGGCAACGGCCTGCGCTCTGAAGACTGGAAAGACATCTTTATTGCCTGGGCGCCCAACAAAAACCTCTCGCTCACGCTGGCCTATGTGGACCTGGGCGTGATCGTACCTGCCACCACCGGCAGCCGAAAGCAGACCGGCTACTACCTCTCGGCCCAGGTCGCTTTTTAAGCCCGACGAAACACCCCTTCAAGGAAGCGCCCCATGAAAAACCCTTTTGTTTCTTTTGCCCTCGCAGCAGGCCTTCTGATGGCCGGATCTGCATTTGCCCAGGCGGCACCCAAAGACGACCAGCTTTACAAGGCCTTCGGTGAAAAAGCCGGCCTGGTGGCGCTGATGGACGACTTCATGGTTCGCCTGCTGGCCGACCCTCGCACCGGGCCGCATTTCAAGCCGTCGAACCAGCAGCGCGTGAAAGAGCAACTGGTCGACCAGCTCTGCGCCCTGAGCGGCGGCCCCTGCATTTACAAGGGCGCAGACATGAAGAGCGCGCACGCCAACCTTGATATCAAAAAGTCGGACTTCCACGCCCTGGTGGAGGTGCTGCAGCAAAGCATGGACGCCAGGGGCATTCCTTTTCGCAAACAGAATGAAATGCTGGCGCTGCTGGCCCCCATGAACCGCGACATCATCACCACTCCCGAAACGGCGATCAAACCATGAAAAAAGCAATCCAGCTCACAGCGATCACCGCGCTCTTCGCTTTCGGCACAGGGGCGCACGCGGCCAGCCTCATGGTGTCGGTACTCGACAAAGACGGCAAACCGGTGCCGGACGCTGTGGTCGTGGTGGCGCCCGCCAACAAAAGCGCCCAGCCCAGGACGCCGCTGGCGGCGCAGGCCACCATCCACCAGGAAAAGATGCAGTTCGTTCCCGCGGTGACGGTGGTTCCCGTGGGGGCAAAAATTCAATTTGTGAACAACGACCCCTGGGACCACCACGTGCGCAGCTCACCTGCCGGCATGGGCCAGTTCAACGCGACGAATGCCGGCTTCGAGCTGCGGCTGGAAGGCAAGCCCGACGGGAAACCGGGCAAGTCCAGTGAAGTGACGCTGGACAGGGCCGGCGTTGTCGGGGCCACCTTGCTGGGCTGCTTCATCCACGGCTCGATGCGCGGCTATATCTACGCCAGTGAATCCCCCTGGGCGGCCAAAACCAGTCTGGAAGGCATCGCGAGCTTTGAGGACCTGCCTGAGGGTGCCGCGCAGCTGAAAGTCTGGCACCCGGACCAGCTGGTGGACATTGCACCGCAGCAGGTCACGGTGAGCGCCGCGCCGGCCAAAACCGTCATGCAGCTCACAGTGGTGCCGCGGCGGCGCAGGTCTTGAACGGCCGGCCCCGAGGTTGTCAGCGCCGGCTGTCGTCCTTCTGGGAATCAGGCTCCAGCGGCGACAGGTCGGACGAATAGACCCGGTCGCCGATATGCAGCGCCCGCCCCTTCTCCCAGGCGGCTTCAAAGGCCGCGAGCTCTTCTGCCGTGGCGCGCTCCCGGCGTTGTACCGGTGGCGGTGGGCTGGCCGCATCCTGGCTCGCGGGCAAGGAGACGGGCCGGCTGGGCGCGAAGGCCTGAATCTGCTCGTTGATCTGCCAGTACACGCCGCTGACCAGCAGGTTGTAACGCGCAGCAGCATTTTTGGCGATAGCCGCACCCACCTCGACCAGCCGGGCGGGCCCCCCTTCCCGGTTGTCCAGGAAGTCGGTGGAAAGGTCCACCAGCACCATGTACTGGTGGCCTCGCTTGTCGTTACGCACCACGCGGAATTTGTAGCTGGCCGACAAAATTCCGTGGGCCTGCATCGTGACCCTGATGGCCTCGAACAGCATCTCGCGCCGGAACGCCATGCGCTCGTCAAGGTTCATCTTGACCGGACCTGTCTCAGGCCCCGTGGCATCGTGCCTGGGGCTCTTGCTGGCGCTGAAAAGGTTCTTGAGCACGGACATGTCAGGCCTCGCTTCCTCTGGCTTTGTGGGTCAGGCGTTTCTGGCTGTGAAAAACACGTAGTCGGCGGTATAGCCTTCCTTGACGCGTTTGCCCGCATCGGCCGGCGCGGTGCAGCCTTTGGCCGGTGCATTGCCGCCCTCGGTGTTCAGGCGCTGCACGCTGGTGACGGTAGCCATCTTGCCGGGCATGCCGGCGGATTTGGCCGTCAGCAGCAGCAATGGGATGTCGGCAGGACGCTCGCCGTCGGCGCGTGCTTTTACCGTGCCCACGGTTTTGCTGCCGTCCAGCGCGGTCCAGTTCGGACCGGCGCCATGCGTGCCGACTTTTTCGTCTTTCTGGTTGAAGAGGTCCGCTTCTGGCGCAACAAACACCCAGGCCCAGCCCTTGTCGCCGGCGCGGCATTCGTAGATCTGCGAGCCCACCGCGTGCCAGGTGAAGGCCACGCGTTCGCCGTCGGCCGGCTTGAGCGCGGCGGGCACCGGCTTGGCATCCATTGGTGCGGCCGGGCCACCAGCGCAGGCGCTTAGCAGCAGTCCAGTGCACAACGCGGCAGCGGCAAGGCCGGCGTGAAGCCTGGGTTGGGTGGCGGTTGCTATCGGTGTCATGGCGATCTCCTGAGAGGAGCCCTGCAAATATTGACAGGTCTCCGGGTTAAAAGAAAGTAAAAAAGTCCCAACAACCACATGGTGGAAGGGGGCGTGGGCCGGCGCGGCGCCCGGCCTACCAGGGACAAACGACAGCAAGCGCCGATTGGATGCAGATTTTTCTGAAAAAAATGCCATGACGGGGGAAGATTTGCCGCCTGGGCGTAACTCCCTATACTCAGCCGCATGAAACTGGCCCCCGACACGGACACCCGTAGCCTGCAGGCGCTGATTGCCGGCGCAGGGCAAGGCGACCACGCCTGCTTTGCGCAGGTCTATGAACGCACCCACACGCATCTGTTTGGCGTTGCCGTACGTATATTGGGACAAGGACACGCGGCCGAAGATGTGCTGCAAGAGGCTTACGTGAGCATCTGGAAAAACGCCGCCGGCTACCGCAGTGAGGTAGACGGGCAAACCATTCAACCCATGACGTGGCTGATCGCCATCGTCCGCAACAAGGCGCTGGACGCCCTGCGCTCCCGCACGCGCCGCAAGGAAAGCGAGTTGCCCGGCTCCGGTGATGTGGATGAGGAAGACACTGAAACCACCGCCACGCCCACCCCCAGCGCCATGCAGCTGCTGGAGCAGGCCACCGAGGCCCTGCACATCGAAGGCTGCATGAACGCACTGGAAGGCAGCCACCGCCAAAGCCTGGCGCTGGCGTATTACCAGGGCCTGTCGCATACCGAAGTGGCCGCGCAAATGGGCGCGCCGCTGGGCTCGGTGAAAGCCTGGATACGGCGCGGGCTCGAAAAACTCAAGGGGTGTCTGGCGGCGCAAGGGGTGGTGGCGTCATGAGATATTCCAGCCCCGAATTGCTCGAACACCTCGCATCGGCCTACGTGCTGGGTACGCTGAGCGGCGGCGCGCGCCGCCGCTTTGAGCGCCTGCAGCGCGACCGCGTCGATGTGCGCGTGCGCGTCACGCAATGGGAAGCCCGGCTGGGCCAACTCGCCATGTCGGTGCCGGCGCACAAACCGTCTCCCAGGGTGTGGGCCGCCATCGCCGCACGCACCAAACCTGCGCCGCCGCAACAGGCGCCGCAAACAAAACCGTCCTGGCTGGGCTGGCTCAAACCTGCTGGTTTCGGCTTCGGCGGTCTGGCCGCCGGGGTGATCGCAGCAAGCGTGTTTTTTGTCGCCATGCCCACCCTGTTCATGTCCAGCGATCAGATCGCGATGCGCTCCGGCGAAAGGCTGCCGCAAAGCTATGTGGGCCTGCTCACCGACGCACAGGGCAACGGCAAGCTTCTGGCCAGCTCGCTGCGCCACGGCAAGACCATGACAGTCAAGGTCATAGGCCCGATCACACCGCCGGCCACCGGAAAGCTGGTGCTGTGGGCTGTGCCGGCCAACGGCCCGGCATTCTCGCTGGGCACCGTGCCCACGAGCGGATCGGCGGTTTCAATGCTGCCCGACACGTCGGAAAAGCTGCTGTCCAAAGTCAGCAAGCTGGTGGTGACACTGGAAACCAGCGCCACACCCGCCAGCCCGAGCGGAACCGTGGTGTTCAGCGGCAATTGCGCCAAGCTGTGGTGAGCGGGCCGGCATCCGGGCTTTGCGACATCCATTCCCTTCATTTATGGCACGTGCAATGACGTTTTTTTTGATCGCCCTTGTGCTCGCTTACCTGGGCATCTGCGCGGCGTTGTTTGCGTTTCAGCGTTCGCTGATCTACTTCCCGCAGCCGAGGTCATGGGGCGGCCCGGCCACGACGCTTCACCTCCAGACACCCGATGCGGCGCTCGTGGTCACCGCCCGGCAAACGGCCGGGCCCAAAGCCATCATTTACTTCGGGGGCAATGCCGAAGACGTTTCACCGAATTTGCCGTCTTTCTCGGAAGCATTTCCAGGCTATGCCCTCTACCTGCTTCACTACCGCGGTTACGGCGGAAGCACCGGAAGCCCCACCGAGGCGGCGCTTCAAAGCGACGCCCTGGCCTTGTTCGACCATGTCAGCCGGATGCATCCGGATGTCACCGTGGTTGGCAGGAGTCTGGGTTCAGGCGTTGCGATTGGGGTGGCCAGCCAGCGGCCGGCCTCGCGCCTGATTCTGGTGACACCCTACAACAGCATCCAGGAACTGGCCGCACAGCGCTTTCCCTGGTTCCCCATCCCCTGGCTTCTTGTCGACAAGTTCGAGTCCTGGAAGTACGCGGCCAAAGTCACAGTACCCACGCTGCTGATTTCGGCCGAATACGATGAAGTCATTCCGAAAGCCAGCACCGACCAGTTGCACGCGCACTTCAAGAATGGCACGGCGGTGCTGAAGATGCTGCCCGGAACCTCCCACAACACGGTCTCGCAGCATCCGCAGTACCTTTCGCTGTTTCAGTCGATGCTGTGACCTTTCAGCACCCCTTCGCAAAACACGCCCGGAATGGACCACGCTGCTTTCACCACCCAAGGCTTTGCGCTTGTTCCGCAGGTGCTCAACGCCACCCAGTGTGAGTCGGCCGCCGCACGGCTTGCCGGTATAGCTGCCGACTCGGCAGGAACACGTTGCCTGCTGTCAGAGGCCTGGTGCCAGACGCTTGCGGCAAGGGTGCGCCAGCATCCGTCGCTGGCCTCGATGGTTCCAATCGATTTCGCTGCGGTGCAGTGCACTTACTTCGAGAAGTCGGTGTCGCGCAACTGGCTGGTTCCGGTGCATCAGGACCTGAGCATTCCAGTGGCAGATCATGTAGAGCACGCGAGCCTGGGCGGCTGGTCCAGGAAGGAAGGCATTCTTTATGTCCAGCCGCCCGCCGAGGTGCTGGAGCAGCTGGTGGCGGTGCGTTTGCACATCGATGCCTGCGGCCCGGGGGACGGTCCACTGCGGGTGGTTCCGGGGTCACACCTGTACGGCCGCATGCAGGCGAAGGACGCCGCAGCAGCCCGCCAGGCCCAAACCGGGTTCACCTGCACGGCCGGGCAAGGCAGCGCGCTGGCCATGCGCCCGCTGCTGCTGCATGCTTCGTCCAGATCCACCAGCGGCAACATGCGCAGGGTGCTGCATTTTTTGTTCGGCCCGCGAGCATTGCCTTTCGGCCTGCGGTGGCAGCGCGCAATATGAATTGCGCCGGACAGGCAAGCAGCCCGCCTTCCATTTCACAAGGAAAACGATGAGTGTCTTGAAGATTGCAGCCTTTTCTGACGGAAACACCGGCGGCAACCCCGCCGGCGTGATGATCGCCGGCCAATTTCCGGATGACCGTGAGATGCAGCGGATCGCTGCGGAGCTTGGCTTCTCGGAAACAGTTTTTGCCGTTGCAAGCGGCGCCGGCTGGCGGGTACGCTATTTCTCGCCGGAATCCGAAGTGCCCTTCTGCGGCCATGCAACGATAGCCCTGGGCGCAGCACTGGCCCTTCAGCAAGGCGATGGCGTGTTTGCGCTGACCCTGAACCAGGCCAGCATCACGGTTGAAGGCCGGCGCAACGGGGAAACGATCACCGCCGCGCTGCAATCGCCGCCCACGCGCAGCCAGGCTGCCCCACAGCCGCTGGTGCTGGCCACCCTGGCGCTGTTCGGCTACACACCGGATGACCTGGACCCGCGCATTGCCCCCGCGCTCGCCCACGGCGGCGCAGACCATCTGGTACTGGTTCTGAAGAGCCGCGACAAACTGGCGGCCATGCAATATGACCTGGACACGGGCCGCGAGCTGATGAACAACGCGGGGCTGGTGACGATCCTTCTGGCCCATGCACAAACGCCTCGGCTTTTTCACACCCGGAATCCGTTTGCTTCGGGCGGCGTGTATGAAGACCCCGCCACAGGTGCAGCCACAGCCGCTTTTGCAGGCTACCTGCGCGACCTGAAGTGGCCGCACGGCGGCGCCATCGATATCGTGCAGGGTGAAGACATGGGCATGCGCTCGTGCTTGCGCGCCGAAATTCCACCCAACCCCGGCGCCTCGATCAAGGTGTCAGGGACAGCGCGGGTCATGCACGACTGAGTTTGCCGTGCCCGCGAGAAACATCTCGCCTGGCACCAGAAGGCTCTTTGGTTTGGCGATTGATACAACCTTGCGCAAAGATTTGACCAAGAATGAAGCATTTTTTTCTTGCCTCCGTCACGGCCTTGCTGGTTTCGATGCCGGCAGCCGGATGGGCAACAACGCCGGCAGCCCCTGCGCCCGTCTTTCCGGCGAAGGCGTGGGAACCCATTTCCCCCACTTCACTAAGCCCCGCGTGTCATGAGCGCCTGGATGCTGCACGCGACTACTTGCGAACCCTTGATTCCACCGCAGTTCTGGCAGTGCAGGACGGCCGGGTGTTGTTCAGCTATGGCCCCGTCGATACCGTCAGCATCGTGTTTTCGGCTCGCAAAAGTGTGCTGGCGATGCTGTATGGGAAATATGTCGCAGATGGCACGATCGATCTAGAGAAAACACTGGCCGACCTCGACATTGACGACCTGGGTGGTCTATTGCCTCTGGAGCGCCAGGCAAAGTTGCGCCACCTTCTGACAGCGCGCTCTGGCGTCTATCACCCGGCGGCCAACACAGGCGATGACCTGGCATCGGCGCCACCGCGCGGCTCACAAGTGCCCGGCACTTATTTTCTGTACAACAACTGGGATTTCAACGCTGCGGGCACAGTCTTCGAGGCGCTGACAAATCGCAGCATCTACCGCACATTCGCGGACGATCTTGCGACGCCGCTGCAGCTTGAAGACTTCGACCTCGCTCGTCACCAGCGCACCGGGGACCTTACAAAGTCCCGGCACGCCGCCTATCATTTTTTCTTGTCAACCAGAGACATGGCGCGGCTGGGCTACTTGATGCTCCAACACGGCAATTGGCGCGGCCAGCAACTCATTCCCCCAGAATGGGCCACTCGAATCACCACACCCGTCACCGCGGCCGCGCAAATGCATCCGGCGCGCACGGCCAGCCGTCACTTTGGCTACAGCTACCTTTGGTGGACGCTGGAAGAGCCGGCCGATTCGCCACTAAGTGGCGCTTACATGGCCTGGGGCGTCCATGGGCAATACATCCTCGTGGTACCAAAGCACCGCATGGTCATCGCTCACAAGCGTCAAGTCCCTGTATCCGGCGACTGGAACGTGAGCTGGGTCAAACCGGGCGACTTTTTGACCGCGGTAAAAATGCTGACTTCAGCGCCCTGCCAGTGATCCCGCGGCTGCCCAGCTTTCCCCATCAGATGAGAAATCAGCGAGCCTGCCATCGATCAAGCGCAGCCGCCGTTGTGTTTACAAATAAATTACAACTCGCCCTGCATCCGTTTTCCCTGTCATACCGTTTGTATAAGGTGCTGGTTTGCAGCGCGTTTCAATCAACTGATATCTCAAGGAGCCCGACATGAACACTTTTTCCATCCGCAACTTGGTCGCATTGCCCGTCATCGCCCTGGCCCTGGCCGGTGCAGCCATGGCTGCCGACATCGAAACCACACCAGCCAAAAACGCCCAGGTCGACGACTTCGCGGCGGGTAAAAAAGCCATCAGCGCCAAGAACTGGTCGGAGGCCGTGAGCAGCTTTAACAAGGTGGTGGCCAAGGACCCGAAAAATGCCGACGCCTACAACTACCTCGGCTATTCCAACCGCTGGATGGGCAAGTACGACGATGCCTTTGCCGCCTATGGCAAGGCGCTGGCGCTGGACCCCAAGCACAAGGGTGCGCTGGAATACTCGGGCATTGCCTACCTGAAGACCAACCAGAAAGCCCAGGCCGACGCGCAGCTGGCCAAGCTGCAGGCAATTTGCGCCACCTGTGAGGAAACCCGCGACCTGGCCAAGGCCGTGGCCGAGTACAAGCCGGCCGCCAAGTAAGCCGCCCTTGAACCGCCACCATTGCGGCGCGGTATGCGCTGCAATGGTCTCCTGTTGCCACTCACCTCCCGGCGCACAAAGAGCGGGTCTCTGAGTGCGCGACCTCTGATGATCCGAAAGAAAACAATGACTGACGCTGATCGCATCAAATACCTGCGCATTGCCCTGGTGCTGATAGGGGTGACGTTCACTTTCGGCTTGTGGCCGCTCACCATCATCTGGCCTTCAGGCTGGTCGTGGCATGCGGAAGGTCGTTCGTACTACCTGGAGATGATCCTCGCCCTTTACGCAACGCTGGGGATCTTCCTCATGCTTGCCGCCCGTAACCCTCTCTTGCACCGCAGCCTCATCTGGTTTACCGTCTGGTCCAGCATTGCACACGGCGGGGTGATGGCAGTGCAGTCGTTTCAGGGCCACCACAACATGGGGCACCTCTGGGGTGATGTCCTGGCGCTGTTCGCGGTGGCGGCTGTGCTGGCATTGCTGACTCCCCGCGAAGCTTAAGCCGAAAGAAATCCCATGCCCAAGCTGACACGCCCTGCCTTCCGGATGCTGCCAACTGCTCTGTTTTTCATAGCTGCTTGCGCACTACCTATATGGTCTGCAGCCGGAAACATTTCCATTCAAGTGCTCGACAAGGAAGGCAAGCCGGCGCCGGACGCCGTAGTCGTCGTGGTGCCTTCCGCCAAAACCGGGGCGCCCCAAAGCCCTTTGCCCGCCCAGGTGACGATCCACCAGGAAAAGATGCGTTTTGTGCCGGCCGTCAGCGTGGTGGCGCTGGGCGCCAAGGCCCAGTTCGTCAACAATGATCCGTGGGAACACCATGTGCGCGGCTCGGCCGCCGGCGCGGCGCAGTTCAACGCAACGCCGGGCGAGGGATTCGAGCTACGGCTCGACGGCAAGCCCGAAGGCAAACCCGCCAAAACCGCTGACGCTACCTTCACCAAGGCCGGCGCCGTGCTGCTGGGCTGCCATATCCACGGCTCCATGCGCGGCCATGTCTATGTGAGCGAATCGCCCTGGGCCGTGCTGACAAACGCCGACGGCGTAGCGCAGGTCGAGCAGTTGCCCGAAGGCGCTGCGCAGATCAAGGTCTGGCATGCCGACCAGCTGATCGACATAGCGCCGCAGGCTTATACCGTGACGGCCTCGCCCGGCAAGCTCACGCTGCAGCTGAGCGTGGTGCCGCGCCGCCGCCGGATTTAGCTGGCCGTATCCAGAAATCTTTCGACGCTTTTTTGGCGTCTTTCAGGCCTCTCGGGTCATTGACAGAACCTTTCACGAAACTTACATTGAAGCTTCCGCACGGAGGCTTTATGTCTGATCCCTCTGACCCGTCCAAGGCATCACTACCTGTCCGGTCGTCGTACTGGCACCCCATCACGCTGGCGCAGTTGCAGCGCGTCAAGGACTGGCGCGAGACGCAGCGAGCGGCGCACCCGCTTGAATGCCAGCTCTGGGAGATAGTGCTGACGGCCTGGGTGATGGGCTGGATGGGCTGGCTGCCGGCCTTTACTTTTGAGGCGGCCTGGGCCTACCCGCTGTGCGTGCTGGGCACAGTGGCGCCGCGGCTGTATGTCTATGTACGGGCACGGGCGCACATTGCGCGGCGTCTCAGGTGTGACTGGCTGGACCTTGTGGCATAGATGGGGCAAGAACCTATTTACGACCTAAATGGGGCCGCGTTGGGGTGCAATCGGGATGAGTGGGCCGACCGGGATCGCCGCATGGGCTAATGCCCATGCAAGAGCCTGGGTGGCTCAATCGCCCGATTTCACCCCAACCCGGAGGGCAAGCGCCTTCTCGGGCGGTCTGCGGCGTTGCGGCGCTAGCCCATAGCTGGCTATGGGCAGCGCACCGCGCCTTGCATCCCATCCCGAGAAGGCGCTTGCGCGGCCCCATTTAGGTCGTAAATAGGTTCTAGCTTAGAGTGGCGGCATGAACGCCACCCCCCTCCCCCCTCTTACCTGCTTCACCCTCAACATCACCGGCCACGTCGCCCACCTGGTGCTGAGCCGCCCCGAGGCGATGAACACCATGCACCCGACCTTCTGGCGCGAGCTGGACGCGGCGCTCACACACATCCACAAGGCTGGCGAGGCGCGCGTGCTGGTGATCTCCAGCACCGGCAAGCACTTCAGCGCCGGCATGGCACTGGAAACCTTTGGCAGCGACATCGCCATGGACGACCAGAGCCCCGAAGGCCGCGCCGCCATCTTTGACATGCTGGGCGACATGCAGGCCACCTTCACCAAGCTGGAGACGCTGCGCATTCCGGTGATTGCCGCCATCCAGGGTGGCTGCATAGGCGGGGCGGTCGACATGGTGACGGCCTGCTGCCTGCGCTACGCCACGGCCGACGCATTCTTCTGCATCCAGGAAATCAACATCGGCATGGTGGCCGACGTGGGCACCTTGCAGCGCCTGCCCAAACTGGTGCCGCTGGCGGTCGTCAAGGAATTGGCTTATACAGGGCGGCGAATGCCGGCGGCCAAAGCGCTGGGCTACGGCCTCGTCAACGAGGTGTTTGACTCAGCCGAAGCGATGCTGTCAGCCGCCATGCAGTGCGCCGGCGAGATTGCCACCAAGCCACCGGTGGCCATCTGGGGCACCAAGCAGGCGATCCACTACACGCGCGACCATTCGGTGGACGATGCGCTCAAGCAGATGGGCTGGCTGCAGGGCGCGATCTGGAGCAACGCGCATGTCCGTGAGGCGGTTACCGCCATGAAGGAAAAGCGCGCGGCGAGCTTTCCCGGCCTTGCACCGATCAAGAATTTCAATGAATTCGGGCTCTAGCCCATACAGGACGAGCGCAAGCAGCTATTAATTTAATAGCAAACTGCATTGGCAGTTATTGGCGGGCTGTACGAATGGCAGGCGGCAGCGCCTGCGGATGGCTGGTGCGAAACGGATTGATGTCCAGCCCGCCGCGGCGTGTATAGCGCGCATACACAGAGAGCTTCATGGGTTTGCAGCGCGTCCAGATGTCCATGAAGATGCGCTCCACACATTGTTCATGGAACTCGTTGTGGTTGCGAAAGCTCACCAGGTATTGCAGCAGGCCTTCCTGGTTGATCTGCGGGCCCGCATAGCGGATCTGCACACTGCCCCAGTCGGGCTGGCCGGTGACCAGGCAATTGCTCTTGAGCAGGTTGCTGGTCAGCGTCTCTTCCACCGGCGGTTCGTCGAACTCGGCAAACAGCAGCTCGGGCGTGGGGGTGAAATGAATGCACTCGACGTCCAGCCGGTCCAGGTTCAGGCCGTCGAGCTCATGCACGGGCTCGCGGTCGAACAGCTCGGGGCCCAGCGTCTTGATGCCCACGCCCATGCCGACAGCACCGTTCAGGTCGGCGCGAATGCGTTCCCGCACATCGCGCGCATCGGCAAAGCGCGTGTTGTTGAAGCTGTTGAGATAAAGCTTGAAGGACTTGCTTTCGACGATGTTGGGTGACTCGCAAGGCACGGTGATGTGGGCCAGTGCCACCTGCGGCTTGCCGCGCATATTGAGCCAGCTCAGCTCAAACGCCGTCCACATGTCTGCGCCAAAAAACGGCGGTGTACCGGTGACGCCGATCTCGGCACGCTTGCCTTCGCGCGGTATCGGGAACAGCAGCGAGGCGTCGTACTGGTCGATATAGGCCGACGTTTTGCCGAGCTGGGATTGTTCAGGGGTGTTCATGCACCCATTTTCGCCGCTAACCGCTGCCAGGCTGAAAGCGCCCCGCACAAAGCCCCAAGCCATGGGGCTGTATCAGCTTGTCGCTTTGAAGTGGGGAATCAGCAGAGCCAGCAAACGGTCGACAACACCCGGCGGCAAATCGTGGCCCATGCCTTCAATGCTTTCGAAACGTGCGCCAGGGATGCGCCTGGCCGTGTCCTGCCCGCAGGCCATGGGCACCAGCCGGTCTGCCTGGCCGTGCACCACCAGCGTCGGCGCCGTCACCCTGGCAAGTGCGGAGGCGCGGGCACCGTCAGCGGCAACGGCCACCATCTGGCGAAGAACGCCCTGCGGATGGAAGCTGCGCTGCGCCGCCGCAGCGACTTTTTCGCGTATCTCGGCATCGTCCATGGGAAAGCCCGGGCTGCCGATGGCCTTGAGCAGCTTCACCGTGTGGTCGATGGCGGCCTGCACACCTCTGCCGGCAGGCCGGCTGAGCAGCACGCGGGTCACCGCCGGGCTGGCTTCTGGCAGGCCGCGCGCACCGCTGGAGCTCATGATGCTGGTCAGGCTGAGCAGGCGCGATGGCGCCAGCACCGCAACGCGCTGCGCGATCATGCCGCCCATGCTCACACCCACCACATGTGCCTTGCCGATTTGCAGCGCGTCCAGCACGCCCACGGTATCGGCGGCCATGTCTTCAATGCTGTAGGGCGGCCGGATGCGCCAGCCCATGCGGAATTTGAGGCCCTCCCACAAAAGGCTAGGCGAGCCGAGGTGGTCAAAGTGCTGCGAAAGCCCGATATCGCGGTTGTCAAATCGCACCACACGAAAGCCCGCATCAGCGATCGCCTGCACCATGGCCGGCGGCCAGGCAATCAGCTGCATGCCCAGCCCCATGATGAGCAGCACCACCGGCCGACCGGTGGCGTCGCCCGGGTGGGTGTCTTCAACTTCGATGTCAATGTGGTTGGCGCGTATTTTCATAACTGATTATGGTCTGCACTCCCCGAATCGCGTCAATCACCGCGTCCCCCATGCGTCACGCAGGCTCACCCGCAAGCAGGGGCCGCGGAACTGGCTTTGCCAGGCCGCTGGCACCGCCCCCTTAAGGGGGGAACGGGCTACACGAAGTGAGCCCGGACGGGGGTGAAACTATTTCTCCGCGGGACTGGCTTTGCCAGACCGCAGGCGCCGCCCCCTGCAAGGGGGGGGCTAACGCAGTGAGCCCCAATAGAGGTGTTAATCAAATTGTTTTTGCCGAAGCCATTTGGTGGCGATCCATTTCTCGCCAGTGGTAACCGGCTCGCCGCCATGCAGCGTGAGGCTGGAAGGCAGCGCTTGCGGATAACTGAAAAACACCGCATTGCCGCGCCGCGGCGCCACCCGCACCTCGATATCGGGGAACACCGTGGCGCCGCCCTCTTCGGGCTCATGCAGGTACATGATGAGCGTCGCCACGCGCTGGCCGCCGCGCTGCAGTATGGCGGGCGTGCCGGGCTCGGTCGGGTCAAAGTAGTCGTAGTGCGGCTTGTATTCGGTGCCGGGCCCGTAGTGAAGCACCTGCAGCCCTTCGCCGTTTTCCTGCGGCCAGCCGAAGATTCTGGCAATACGTGCCTCCACCTGGCGCACCACGGCGTTTTCAGCGCGCCTGAAAAACATGCCCTCGCTGGTACGGTCAGGGTTGAGCTCCTCTCCGCCGGTCTTGGTGTCCACCGTCAGTGAACGCACCAGACGCGGCCGGGCGGCCTCCATCAGCGCCTCGCATTCACTCGGGCCCAGCAGGTTGCCCAGCACGATGACATTGGGCACCTGGGCGAAAAAAAGTATTTCCACCCACTTGTCGCCGGCATCGACCATGTTGTTGGTGACCGGCAAAGCCAGCGCAGGCACAACCACTGCGGCGAGATCTTCGGGCGTCAGCCGCACCGCCCGCGTGGCAGCGTCGCGGTTCCAGCCGGCTGCCAGCATGGCGTTAAAAATCTCGTCCCTGGAGTGGCCGAGGTTTGCCTGCGCCGTCATCCACGCCAGCACTTCCGGCGTGAGCTGCTGGTCGGTGCGGGCGGGGGTGCTCATGCGGGGCCGGGCTGCTCAGGCGGCCTGTTTGCGGCGGAACACCAGCCGGTCAGGCTCGGACACTTTGGGGTCAAACCGGTAGCCTTCGACGTCAAAGCTCTCGAGCTTCCTGACGGTAGACAGCTTCTTTTCGATCGCATGGCGCACCATCAGCCCGCGGGCGCGCTTGGCAAAAAAACTGATGACCTTGTACTTGCCGGCCTTGTATTCCTCAAACACGCAACTCACCACGCGCGCCTTGAGCGTCTTGCGGTCCACGGCCTTGAAGTATTCCTCGCTGGCGAGATTGACGATGACCGGTGTGGTGTGGGCAGCCGCGCGCTCGTTCAGATAAGCGGAGATTTGCGAACCCCAGAACTGGTAAAGATTTTTGCCTTGGGGTGTGGCCAGCGGCGTGCCCATTTCAAGCCGGTAGGGCTGCATGCGGTCCAGCGGGCGCAGCACGCCGTAAAGGCCGCTCAGGATGCAGACATGGTCCTGCGCCCAGGCGAGTTGTGCGTCGCCTAGCGTTTTTGCATCGAGGCCGCCATACACATCGCCGTCAAATGCCAGCGCGGCCTGTTTGGAATTCTTCGCGGTGAATTTCGGCGACCAGGCCTGGTAGCGCGCGACATTCAGGCCTGCGAGCGAATCTGACAGCTTCATCAGTTCGCTGATCTGCTGCGGGGTCCGTGTTTTGAGCACGTCAATCAACTGGGCCGACTGGCGGGTGAAGAGGGGTTGGGTGTGGGTCGCGACGTGCGGCGGCGTGTCGTAGTCCAGGGATTTGGCCGGCGAGATGAGAAACAGCATGCTTTGAGTCGTAGGGGTAAGGCAAGTAAGGCGAAACCCCCACTTTACGACAGGAGGATGGCGCCACGGCCATGAACCTTCAACTACTGCAGATCGCTGGCCAAAGAGGCGAGCGTTTCCGCTGCAATCGTCGTATGCGCCGGGTAATGCGTGTGGTCGCAGCCGAGCTTGACACTGGCGCCTGCCTTGACGGCCGCGCACATGGCCGGGTCCAGCTCAAAGCGCACAAAGTGCACGGCCGAGGTCTTCTCGTCGTTTTCGCGGTCCATGTCTTCGTCAGCAATGGCGTAAACACGCTTGTGGCCTTCGACTTCGACAAACATGCGGTCTTCCACACCGATGAGCCGGGCCAGTTCGCGCTTGCGTTCGTTGACGTCGGGGTACTCCAGCATCAGTGTGCCCTTCCAGTTGCTGCCGTCGGGCATCAGTGGGGCATAGGCTTCGATCTCCTGCTCTATGCCCTCTTCTTCAAAGATTTTCTCGACGCGCAGCATTTCCTGGATCTGGTAGCGGATGCTGGTTTCGCTTTCAAACTGCAGGTTGATGTGCTCACCCAGGCGCACGCTGCGCAGCTTGCGGTGGGCGATGATGGCCGGCTTGTTCTCCTTGCGGTATTTACTGTAGGCCTCCAGCGTCATCAGGGATTCGCGGGTGATCTTTCCGGTGGTCTTCATGGTGTGATCTCATTTCAGGCCGTAGGCCGTGCGTATCAGCGTGAGCGGGTGCTTTTGCGGCGGTGCACCCAGGCTGTTGACGTCAAAGCCCTGGGCGATGTGGTGGCCGCCCAGCGGGCAGTCGCTGCTGATGACGTCAGGCAGGCCGCCGTCTTTGTGGCTGGCCATGGCTTTAAAAAGCGGCTTGCCGATCTTCATGGCCTGCTGGTGGTAGGGCACCTTCACGCCAAAGGTGCCGGCGTGGCCCGAGCAGCGCTCATGCGTGTGCACACTGGTGCCCGGCACCATCTTGAGCATTTCCTCGGTTTTCTTGCCGATGTTCTGTACGCGGCCATGGCAGGGGATCTGGTAGCTGATCTTGCCCAGCGGCTTGCTGAATTCGGTCTTGAGCAGGCCGTCGCGCTTGCGGGCCATCAGGTATTCAAACGGGTCCCACATGTGTTCCTTGACGAGCTGCACGTCGGCATCGTCGGGATACATCAGCGGCAGCTCCTGCTTGAACATCAGCGTGCAGCTGGGTACGGCGCTCAGGATGGCGTAGCCCTCTTTGGCGTATTTCACCAGCACCGGGATGTTGGCCTCCTTGCTGGTGTTCACCGAAGCGAGGTCGCCGAGCTCCAGCTTGGGCATGCCGCAGCATTTTTCTTTTTCGACCAGCACATAGGGCACTTCGTTGTGGTCCAGCACCTTGAGCAGGTCGTCACCTATGCCAGGCTCGTTGTAGTTGATGTAACAGGTGGAATAAATCACGACCTTGCCGGGCGTCTTGGCGCCGTCTTTCACCGCGTGGGGCGGCGACTCCAGCGCGCCGGAGCGGAATTTTTTCGTGGCCAGGTCGGGCAGCCAGGCGTTTTTGTCGACGCCCAGCACTTTTTCCATCACGGCGCGGGCCGGTTTGGTTTTGTTGACCGCGTTGGCCACCTGGACCACGATGGGAATGCCCGCGAACTGGCCGTGCACATCGGTGGACGACAAAAACCGTTCACCCGCACCCACCTCGCCCTTCTTGAACTTGATGGCTTTGGCGCGCAGCATGGTGTGGGGGAAGTCGAGGTTGAACTCGTGCGGCGGCACATAAGGGCACTTGGTCATGTAGCAGAGGTCGCACATGTAGCACTGGTCGACCACTTTCATGTAGTCCTTCTTGTCCACACCATCAACCTCGCCGGTCTTGCTTTCGTCGACCAGGTCAAACAGCGTAGGGAAAGCGCCGCACAAACTCACGCAGCGGCGGCACCCATGGCAGATGTCGAAGATGCGTTCCATCTCGTGAAGGGCAGCGTCTTCGTTGTAGAAGTCCGGGTTTTTCCAGTCGATCGCGTGGCGCGTGGGCGCCTGGAGGTTGCCTTCTGTGGCCATGCTTGCCTCTTCTTTTTAAATCTCAGGTGGGGTTTGAGAAAAGACTCTCGTGCGGAATCTTTTCCAAAACCCGCCACGCCTTGGCGGCGCAGCGAGGGATCAATCAGTCAACCAGTTCGGCCAATGCCTTGGTATAGCGGTTCGCGTGTGAGCGTTCGGCTTTTGCCAGCGTCTCAAACCAGTCAGCCACTTCGTCGTGACCCTCGTCACGGGCGGTTTTGGCCATGCCGGGGTACATGTCGGTGTACTCGTGGGTCTCACCGGCCACGGCGGACTTGAGGTTGTCGCGCGTGGCGCCAAACGGCAGGCCGGTGGCGGGGTCGCCGCATTGCTCCAGCCATTCGAGGTGGCCGTGGGCGTGGCCGGTTTCACCTTCCGCGGTAGAGCGGAACAGCGCCGCGACATCGGGCTGGCCTTCAACGTCAGCCTTGTTCGCGAAATACAGATAGCGGCGGTTGGCCTGTGATTCGCCGGCAAATGCGGCTTTCAGGTTCTCTTCCGTCCTGGAGCCTTTAAGAGCAGCCATGGGAAATCTCCTTCGTGGTTGATGGATGAACAAATCGCCAATGCTTCAACGCCGCGCACTTCAAAGCCACGAACAGCCGAAGACCAGAACACCTTAGACCTGTTGAGGCGCTTCGTCTAATTGCTGGAATCAATGTAAAACCTCAACAAAAGCTATTGGTGCGACCCAATTGATAACAATTCTCAATTGAGAGGCTGTTCGCCATAGTCGCTTCGTTAAAAGGGAGGCGTTGAATCTCGCCTCCGGAGTTACGCTATAGTAAATTTATTACGAATAGGTAAATTCAAAATCCGCCGTAACGGCATCTATTTGCTATTTTTTTTATAGCCATTAGCCAAGGCAGTACCTGGGCTAGACGCCTAAAATACTCATAAACCCGCAGGAACACCCATGCAGGAGACAAACCCGATTCGGGGCGCAGTACCGGCAAAGCTGAGCACAGCTTTTACCAACGGCTATGAATTCGCCCAGGGCTCGGGCTACACCCTGCCCGAATACCCCTTTGTGGCACCGCCCGAGTTGCGCACCGGCGAAGTCAAACGCCACCCGGTCGTCATCGTGGGCGGCGGCATCACCGGCCTGACGCTGGCCTGCGCGCTGGCGCAGTACGGCGTCAAGGCCTTGCTGCTGGACGAAGACAACACCGTGGGAGTCAAGGGCGCATCGTCGCGCGGCATCTGCTACGCGCAAAAGACGCTGGAGATCTTCAAGCGCCTGGGCATTTACGAGCGCATCGCCGCCAAGGGTGTGCAGTGGAGCGTGGGCCGCACCTTTGCCGGGGCCGACGAGGTCTATGCCTTCGATTTGCGTCAGCAGCAGACCCATTCATTGAGCCGCCAGCCGCCTTTCATCAACATCCAGCAGTTTTATGTCGAGGGCTTTCTGGTGGAGCAGCTTTATCAGCCTGCGCCGGAAGACCGCCTCGCCGACATCCGCTGGAGCCACCGCGTCACGGCGCTGGAACAAAACGACGACTTCGCCACGCTGCAGCTTGAAACGCCGGCGGGCAGTTACGCCCTGCAGGCCGAGCACGTGATCGACTGCAGCGGCTCGCGCAGCCCGTTTCGCGCCTGGTGCGGCGCAACGGTGACCGCGCAAAAAGGCGATGATCGCTGGTGCATTGCCGATGTGCGCTTTAAAAACCCGCCGCCGGTGGAGCGCCACACCTGGATCGAAGCGCCCTTTAACGAAGGGCGCGCCGTGTGGCAGCACCTGATGGCCGACGGCGTCTGGCGCATCGACTACCAGATGCCGCCCCACGCGAACCCCGAGGAAGTCAGCCGCGAAGAGGTGGTGCGCGCCCGGCTGGAGGCGCAGTTCAAAAGCCAGGCAGGCCAGCTGCTGGACGACGCCGACTACGAGATCGTCTGGGTCGGCCCCTATGCCTACCGTAGCGAATGCCTGGACAGCCTGCGCCATGGCCGGGTGTTTTTTGCCGGCGATGCGGCCCATGTGATGAGCCCTTTCGGCGCGCGCGGTGGCAACTCGGGCGTGCAAGATGCCGACAACCTGGCCTGGAAGCTGGCGGCGGTGCTGCAGGGCCGCGCCGCGCCTGCGCTGCTGGACAGCTATCACCATGAGCGGCATGAGGCGGCGAAACACAATGTGCTGGTGACCAACCGGACCGCGCGCTTTTTACGGCCGGCTGATGGCGCGGAACGGCTGTTTCGTACGGCGGCGTTGAGCCTGGCGCGGGAGCACCTGTTTGCCCGGCAGCTTGTCAACACGGGGCGCATGTCGGCCCCCAACCACTACACACGGTCAGGCGTCTGCGGGCCTGCGGGCGGCCGGGCCACGCAGAACGTGGGCTTCACCTGGGCCGACGGCAGCCCCGGCGAGTTGCTGGACTTGCTGACCTGGGCGCATGGGCGGCTTTTGCTGCTGGTGTTTGGCGATGTGTCCGGCGCCGGGCTGGCGCGACTGGCGGCGCTTTCAAAAGAGGCCGGTATCCGCTGCGTGCAGGTGCTCGGGCCTGACGAACGGGCCACGGCGGTGGAACACGTGATAGACCGCGAAAGCCATCTGCAGGCGACTTGTCATGTCTTTGGCCATGCCTGGGCGCTGCTGCGGCCTGACGGCCATGTTGCCGCGACCGGCGAAAGCGTGGACGCCTCGGTGGTTCATGCCGTTGCCGCCGCGCTGGGCGCTCACACCGCAAAGGACACCGCATGAAGCCCGACACCCCTTTGATGTCACGCCTGCATTTTCAGGACGCGGACGCGTTTTACGAGTGCCTGCTGGACGCCCACCAGGGCCTCTCCCGGGAGGAATCCGAGCTGCTGAACGCCCGGCTGATCCTGCTGATGGCCAACCAGCTGGGTGACACGGCGGTGCTGAAAGCCTGCGTGGCTGCCGCGCGCAAGACCTGAGCCCGTGCAGGCTACCGGGCGCACCGAGGGCTGGCGGCCCGCCAGTCGAATAAAATCAAGGGTGTTTCACCCAACCCAAGGCGGCATCCCTTCGATGCCGTTTTTCATTGCCCCATGACCAACGCTGCCGCCCCTGCCCTTTCCGACACCGCCAACACCGCTCCTGAGGCCGTGAAAGTCGCCACGCCGGGGCTGGACGGCCTGGCCAAGTCCTTCGAGCCGGCCGCGATTGAAAGCCGCTGGGGCCCCGAGTGGGAGCAAAGCGGCCAGTACGAGCCCACACTGGACGCAGCCAAGCCTTCGTTCTCCATCCAGCTGCCGCCGCCCAACGTGACGGGCACGCTGCACATGGGCCACGCCTTTAACCAGACCATCATGGACTCGCTCACGCGTTACCACCGCATGCGCGGGCACAACACGCTGTGGGTGCCCGGCACCGACCACGCCGGCATCGCCACGCAAATCGTGGTGGAGCGCAAGCTGCAGGGCGAAGGCAAAAGCCGCCACGACCTGGGCCGCAAAAATTTCGTCGCCAAGGTGTGGGAGTGGAAGGAAGAGTCCGGCACGACGATCACGCGCCAGATGCGCCGCATGGGCGACTCGGTGGCCTGGAAGCACGAGTACTTCACCATGGACCCGAAGATGTCGACGGTGGTGACCTCGACCTTTGTGAAGCTGTATGAGCAGGGCCTGATCTACCGCGGCAAACGCCTGGTGAACTGGGACCCGATTCTCAAGTCCGCCGTGTCCGACCTGGAAGTCGAGAACGAAGAGCGTGACAGCTTCATGTGGCACATCGAATACCCCTTCAGCGACGGCCCGCAAAAAGCTGCTGACGGCTCGCCACTGCGCGGCATGCACATTGCCACCACGCGGCCCGAAACGATGCTGGCCGACGGCGCACTCGCGGTGCACCCGGACGACGAGCGCTACAAACACCTGGTCGGCAAGATGGTCGACCTGCCACTGTGCGACCGAAAAATCCCGGTGATTACCGACGACTATGTTGACCCGGAATTCGGCAGCGGCGTGGTCAAGATCACCGGCGCGCACGACTTCAACGATTACCAGGTCGCCCTGCGCCACAACCTGCCGCTGATCACCATCTTCACCCTGGACGCCAAGATCAACGAGAACGGCCCGGCGCAATACCAGGGCCTGGATCGTTATGACTGCCGCAAGGCCGTGCTGAAAGACCTGGAAGCCCAGGGCTTCCTCGAAAAAGCCGTGCCGCACAAAAACATGGTGCCCGTGTGCGCACGCACCGGCGCAGTGGTCGAACCCATGCTGACCGACCAGTGGTTTGTGGCGCTCAGCAAGGTGAGCGACCAGGACCCGACCGGAAAGTCCATTTCGCAAAAGGCGCGCGATGCGGTGGCCAGCGGCGAGGTGAAGTTTGTGCCCGAGCAATGGGTCAACACCTACAACCAGTGGATGAACAACATCCAGGACTGGTGCATTTCGCGCCAGCTCTGGTGGGGCCACCAGATTCCGGCTTGGTATGACGAAGACGGCAAGGTCTATGTCGCTGAGAGCGAAGCCGATGCGCAGAAGCAGGCACCGGGCAAAAAGCTCACGCGTGATGAAGACGTCCTGGACACCTGGTACTCATCGGCACTCGTTCCTTTCTCCTCGCTCGGCTGGCCTGAGAAGACGAAAGAGCTCGACCTCTTCTTGCCATCAAGCGTGCTGGTCACCGGCTATGACATCATCTTCTTCTGGGTCGCCCGGATGATCATGATGACGACACACTTCACGGGTCAGGTGCCCTTCAAACACGTGTACATCCACGGCCTGGTGAAAGACGCACAGGGCAAGAAGATGAGCAAGTCCGAAGGCAATGTGCTGGACCCGGTCGATTTGATCGACGGCATCGAGCTTGCGCCGCTGCTGGAGAAGCGCTCGCAAGGACTGCGCAAGCCCGAGACTGCGCCACAGGTTCGCAAGAACACCGAGAAAGAATTTCCGGCCGGCATCCCCGGCTACGGCGCCGACGCGCTGCGTTTTACCTTTGCCTCTCTGGCCAGCCTGGGCCGCAGCATCAACTTCGACAGCAAACGCTGCGAGGGTTATCGCAACTTCTGCAACAAGCTGTGGAATGCGACGCGCTTCACGCTGATGAACTGCGAAGGACAGGATTGCGGGCTCGAAGAGCACACCAAAGAACAATGCGCACCCGGCGGAGAGTTTCACAACTACCTGAGCTTCTCGCAGGCCGACCGCTGGATCTCATCGACCATGCAGCGCGTGGAAGCCGACGTGGCCAAGGGCTTTGCCGACTATCGCCTGGACAACGTCGCCGGAAGCATTTACCAGTTCGTCTGGGATGAGTTCTGCGACTGGTACCTGGAAATCGCCAAAGTGCAGATCCAGACCGGCAATGACGCGCAAAAGCGCGCCACGCGCCGCACGCTGATCCGCACGCTCGAAGCCATCCTGCGCCTGGCGCACCCGGTCATTCCGTTCATCACGGAAGAGCTGTGGCAGACCGTGGCGCCCGTCGCGGGCAAAACAGGCAAGTTCATCGGCGTCGCGCCGTACCCGCAAAGCCAGCCCGAGAAGATCGATGAGAAGGCTGAAGCGCACGTCAACAAACTCAAGACCCTGGTGGATGCCTGCCGCAACCTGCGCGGTGAGATGAAGGTGTCGCCTGCCACACGCATGCCGCTTTATGTGCTGGGCGACACCGCCTTCATGCAGGGCGTTGCCCCGGTGCTTAAGGCACTGGCCAAGCTCAGCGAAGTGAAGGTGTTCGACGACGAAGCCAGTTGGGCCGCTGCGGCGCAGTCTGCACCTGTGGCCATCGTCGGCGAAGCGCGGCTGTGCCTTTACATGGAAGTCGACCTGGCGGCGGAAAAGGTTCGCCTGCAAAAGGAAGAGGCTCGGCTGGCGGGAGAGATCACCAAGTCCGAAACCAAGCTCGCCAATGAAGCCTTCGTCAACAAGGTGCCCCCGGCCGTGCTGGAACAGGAACGCAAGCGCCTGGCCGATAACCAGGCAGCGCTGGCCAAGATTCGCGAACAACTGGCACGCTTGAAATAAGCGCCAGGCTACCGCCAGAAAAAAGCCCCGCAATGCGGGGCTTTTTTTATTATTGTGATGCGGAAGCCAAGCCTTGGCAACGTAAGCATCAGTTAAAGGGGTGTTTCTTCGCCAGCAGGGGCCGCGGGACTGGCTTTGCCAGACCGCAGGCGCAGCACCCCCTCGGGGGGCAGAGAGCTACGCGAAGCGAGCGAACGTGGGGGCTTTATCTCTCCGCGGAACCGGCTTTGCCAGACCGCAGGCGCAGCGGCCCCCTCGGGGGGGGCAGGAAGCTACACGCAGTGAGCGACCGTGGGGGCCAACATCTATCTGATCATGAATTCGGGTTCAGACCACTGCGACGGCGGGACACTGCCTGCATCCAGGCCCATGGGAGTGCTGGTCAACTGGTCCATGCCGCTATGCTGCGTGCCCAGGGCTTCATGCATGCGGTGGGCTACATACCAGCTCGAGCGCAGGCGTGCCTCGCGTGTGTGGGAACCCAGACGGGGCGTAACAAACAGGTTCTTCAATCCCTTGAGCGGTGAGGTGTCACCCAGGAAACTTGCTTCAGCACCATCCAGGATGCAGGCTTCAATGCGGCCGTCGCACAGCGCAGCGGCCAAAGCGCCCTCATCAAACAATTCGCTGCGGCTGATGCCGACCCACAATTGGTTGCGTTTGCAGCCCGCCAGCAATTTGTCATTCACGAAACCCCGGAAACGGGTGGCGTACAGCATCTGCACAGATACCGCATCAGACTGGCTAACCAGCTCGGACAGCGAAACAGGCTGTATGCGCAGGCGCTCCCAAATGGGCGCGGTGTGGTGGACCGCAGGGTCGTAGCCGACAAGCCGCACGCCGAGCCCGCTTAACATGCCGGCCAGCGTGTGCGCCGTCGGGGCCAGGCCCAGAATGCCCACCGTGCTGCCGTGAAGCTCGCGCCCCATTTGCGTCGTGGGATGACGGCGTCCCATCAAGGCCGAGACAAGGCCGCGGCGGTACAGCAGCAGCAGGCTGCTCAAAAGGTATTCTGCGTTGGAGCGGACGTTGGCGCTGCTGGCATGCACGACCTTGATGTCGCGCTCCTTGCAGGCCTCCAGGTCGGTGTTGTCGGTGCCCACGTGCAGGCGCCCGATGGCCTTGAGCTTGGGCAGGAAATCGAGGAACTCGCGCGTGACCACAGTCTGGCGCGGAAAAACGATGCCTTTGGTTTTGTACGCAATCTTGCGCAGCGAGATCAGGTCGTCGGCGAGTTCCGGATGGTAGGCGACGCCATGGCGGGTTTCAAGCCAGGCCATTGCTTCGGGCACTAACGCATCAAGAAGTAAGATGTCCACTCAGTCAATCCTTTTTCCTGCAAACTCTCGATCGCGTGCTGTGCTCACGCAGATTCGGGCATTTGTCCGACCCCATGCGCTGTACCAACAACGCAACACTTTAGGCTTTTATTCGGTCAAAGTCGATGCAAAAATTTACATTAAATAAAGCTGTTTTCCCGGTTGCCGGTCTCGGCACCCGTTTTCTGCCAGCCACCAAGGCCCAACCCAAGGAAATGCTCCCTGTGGTCGACAAGCCATTGATCCAGTACGCAGTGGAAGAAGCCTACGCCGCAGGCATCCGACACATGATTTTTGTTACTGGACGCAATAAACGGGCCATCGAAGATCACTTCGATACTGCTTATGAACTAGAGAACGAACTTGAAGTAGCCCAAAAGCACGCACTGCTATCACTGGTGCGCTCTGTCCAACCGGACGACATGAATTTTTCCTATGTGCGCCAGCCCCGCTCGCTGGGCCTCGGCCATGCCGTGCTGTGTGCCGAGCACCTGGTGGGCCAGGAGGCTTTTGCCGTCTTGCTGGCCGACGACCTGATGGTCGGTCCGAAAGGCGGCCAGCCGGTATTGGCCCAGATGGCGGCGCAGTTTGCCGAGGTCCAGCAATCCATCCTGGCGGTGCAGGAGGTCCCTCTCGATCAAACCCGCCGTTACGGCATCGTAGCCACGGAAGGCGCCAGCACCGGTCTGATGAAAGTCAAAAGGATTGTCGAAAAGCCGGCGCCTGAGGTGGCGCCTTCACGCATGGGCGTGGCCGGACGCTACATCCTGACCCCCGCGATTTTTGGGCACATCCGCAAACAGACATCCGGCGTGGGCGGCGAATTGCAGCTCACTGACGGGATCTCGAGCCTGCTGGGCCAGGAGAGCGTGTATGCCTTCCAGTACGAGGGCAAACGTTATGACTGCGGAAGCAAGGAAGGTTTCCTGGAAGCGACCGTAGAGTTGGCTCTGGAGCACCCGGAAGTGGGTGTGTATTTCCGGAATTACCTCGACAACCTGCAAATTGGCTGGTCTGGCCGGGAACGCCGCAAACAGGTAGCCTGATAACCGCCTGTTACAGAATCAGCGGCGCTTTAAAACGTGAATAAAGTCACTACCGGCAACCTGCTGCTCGACCAGTTCGTTGCCGGTTTGTTTGGCAAATGCCTGGAAATCACGCGTAGAGCCGGCGTCGGTTGATACAACTCGAAGCAGCTGGCCGCTGAGCATTTCCGTCAGCGCTTTTTTGGCTTTCAGGATGGGCAACGGGCAATTGAGGCCGCGGGTGTCGAGTTCTTTGTCGATGTTCATGAAAATCCTTGGGTTGCCGCGATTTTAAGCAAAGCGCAAAGCCCCTTTTGTCCGTCCATCCGGTTTTACCCGGCCTTGCTGTCGCCGTCCGGTTCCACTTTGCTCAGCACGGTAGCCCAATCCACAAACTCAGGTTCATGGCCGCGCGTGCGCAGCCAGTCGGCCAGCGCGTAGCCCGTGCCCGCAGGCCAGCATTTGAGCTTGTCCAGGTCGTAGAGCCGGTAGTCCACCAGTTCTGGCGACAGGCTGACATCTCCCGTGCAGACTGCGTGGTAGGCAATGATGATCTGGTTCATGCGCTGGAAGTCATAGACGCCAATCAAATCAAGCGAGGTGGTGTCCAGGCTGGTTTCTTCCTTGATTTCGCGTGCTATGCCACCTTGGGGCGTTTCCCCGGCCTCCATGAAGCCGGTGATCAGCGCGTACATTTTGCCGGGCCAGGCGGCATTGCGGGCCAGTAAAACCTGGCCGTTGTACTCAATCACGGCTGCCAGCACGGGGGTGGGGTTGTTCCAGTGGGTATAGCCACAGGCCGGGCAACGCAGCCGCGCCTTCTCGCCGCCGTCTTCCATCTGCGACACCATGGCCAGCGGCGTCGCGCAGTTGGGGCAAAACCTGAATTCGTGGGTCATGGTCAAAAAAGGAGGAGAAGGAAAGGATAAGAGGGAGTTGAGGAGCGCAATTCGCTATCGTTTTAATAGCTGCTTGCGCAAGTCACATATGGGCTAAAGCCAATTTTTGGCCTCAAAAAATGGCTCAAGCCGGAAATACGCCGGTAGACAGATAGCGGTCGCCGCGGTCACACACGACAAAGACAATCACAGCGTCTTTCACGGTTTTGGCGATTTCCTGCGCGACCCAGAGCGCCCCTGCCGCCGAAATGCCGGCAAAAATGCCTTCCTCGCGCGCCAGGCGGCGGCACATGTCTTCAGCGTCAGCCTGGCTCACCAGCACCAGTTCGTCGACCTGGCGGGGGTCATAAATTTTGGGGAGGTACTCTTGTAGCCATTTGCGGATGCCGGGAATGCGGGACCCTTCGCTGGGCTGGGCGCCGATGACCTTGATCGCCGGGTTTTTCTCTTTCAGATAGCGGGAAACGCCGGTAATCGTGCCCGTTGTACCCATCGCACTGACAAAATGTGTCACCTTGCCTGACGTATCTGTCCATATTTCGGGCCCGGTGGTCTCGTAATGGATGCGCGGATTGTCCGGATTCGCGAACTGGTCCAGCACCCGGCCTTTGCCCTCTTTTTGCATCTGGTCGGCCAGGTCGCGCGAATATTCGATACCGGCGCTTTTCGGTGTCAGGATCAACTCGGCACCAAAAGCCTTCATGGTCTGGGCGCGTTCGATGCTCAGGTCCTCCGGCATGATCAGGACCATCTTGTAGCCCTTGATCGCCGCGGCCATGGCCAGTGCAATGCCCGTGTTGCCGGAAGTGGCTTCAATCAGCGTGTCGCCGGGTTTGATGTCGCCGCGCTCTTCCGCGCGCTTGATCATGGACAACGCCGGGCGGTCTTTCACGGAGCCGGCCGGGTTGTTGCCTTCGAGCTTGCCCAGGATGACATTGCCGCGGGCGGCGTTTTCGGCGGCGTAAATGCGTTGCAGCGCGACCAGAGGCGTTTTGCCAATCGCGTCTTCAATGGTTGGATAGTTCATGGCCACACTGTGCCATAATTTGAGGCTTCGCTCCTCGCGGCCCGGGTGGTGAAATTGGTAGACGCAGGGGACTCAAAATCCCCCGCCGCAAGGCGTGCCGGTTCGATTCCGGCCCCGGGCACCACATCCCGAAAGCCGGACGGTTTCAGACCGATCCGGCTTTTTCTTTTGTCGCCGCTGCGGGCACAACGCACCCGGCACTGGCGAACAGTGCGACTAAGCCGACGCCAGCCGCCAGAATTTGAAGACCAGCACGCGCCGGTCGTTGGGGCAGATTCGCGATACAGACCTCCCAACGTGCTTCGGGTCCCCTTCGGCAATCACTACGCGGCCGGGTTTTGGCATAACAGCACTGGTAATTTCGTCCTGCTCATCAAAGAAAAGTGTTTCGCCTGCCCACGCAATGTTCCATTCTTTGCTGCAATAGACGAGCACCGTCACATGGTGGATTCGATGATCCTCTTCAACGATGTCCTGGTGCACCTGGCCCTCAGTGCCGAAAGTATTGGCGCTCAGCATGCATTCATAAAGACGCACCGGGAACCCCAGATGGGCTTTGACCTGATTCCAGCAATCAACAATTGCGTACAGGCTTTCATCCAGCGCCAGCAATTTAGGCTCTACATCCTCCTCAAACGGCTTCTCGGTGAACGCGATAGGGTAGTACCAATGCATGTCCAGCTCGTGGGACTTGAAGCGCTCCCAACGATTGAGGAAATACATGGGCATCCAGGAAACCGTTTCGATTAACCGGCCCTTGAATTCATCTGAAAACAGATCGTCAGAGACTCTGACATTCGACCCTAAAAGCATGCGTGAGCCCAGAAATAAAAAAACTACAGAACGCGGTGAGAATGCCGAAGCGATCTCACCGGCCCTGCCCGATCAGCGCTCGATGTTATCGCCACCGCCACCACAACCCAGAGGCAGGCCGACCTTGTGCGGCAAACGGACGCGTTGCACGGCGCTCCACTTGCTATGGGTGCTTAGCGTGTTACCCACGGGATTGATCTCCTGTTCACGTGACGGAACGCCCTTGGCGGTTTGAGGTTTTGGGGTCTGGTTTTTTTTCATGAAAGCTCCTGTGAAAGTTAAGGAAAGGGATGCGGGAATTTTGATCCAGGATGGACGCGAGGAACCATTCCCAAAGGTTCTCGCAGGTGACCGAAAGAAATAGGCAGCAACCCGGGGACCAGCACTTTTACCACCGAAAGTGGCGTCCGGCCCTGGTCGATAAAGCAATGCCGGGGTGTGATGTCCACCATGACCGGGCTCAGCCCACGGGCCGTAAACCGTTTGATCAGTTGCGCGGCTGTCTTGAATTGCAACGGGGCAATACGTGCGTCGGAGGCATCCGTAGCCGGGAAAAGAACATGGTCGGCGCGCCTGAAGTAGCGCTTCAAACCGTACAGCTCAAAATGATGGTCTGTTGTGGTGACCTCTGCCGGCCCGGTGATCTGCGGCTCATGGCCGTGAATCCATGCATAGACCCGGGCCTCCGTCTCATCCAGCGCGCCTTCGAGTGCCCTCCTGAAATCCGCGCTGGCCGCCGTGCCCATGGTGGTGAAGTGAAGTGTTTGGTTCTGAACCGCAACCAGGCACACATGAGCCCAGGCAGAATCCAGTTTCTGGATGACCACCTTGCAGCCAGCCTGCTCAAGCGCCCGGATGCGGCTCTGGGTTTGCAATGACAGGGACGACTGCTTTACAACATGACCGGGCGACTGGGCGAGCCAGTGCCTCATGAAGGCATCTCGTTCGATGACCTCCAGCAGGGCCCGAAAAATCGCATCATCCATCGACGTACTTGCCGCACAACCTGATGACGTCACTTGGGAAAAAGGCCGCCGCTGGATTTTTGCATGGGGCGCGAGGCTCGCGCGCGAAAACACCAGTTCGGCCAGAATTTGCACCGCTTCCCCGGACCTCATATCAACGCCGGCAGTCCACAGATGGGGCACTTCGGCATCGAAGCGTTCATACGGAAATTCCGGATCTGCGTATTGCTCGTCGGTGTATTTGACGAACTGGGCCGGATCGAGTCCGTTCGGAAAAGAGTCCAGCCGGCCCCAGGCAAGCTGGCGGGGCTCCCGAAATCCTTCGCGCTCAACGGCTTCCGCAGACGCCTTGCGAAAAGCAAGCCAGGGGTCGGCGTCCCTGCCCCAGGTGTGGGGCCTGTTGTCGTCGGACTTGACCAGCTTGGCCCGTCCCAGGTGAAAGGGCATGGCAAAGCGTGCCGAGTCACCGTCTACCCACGCGAAGTCCAGCTCCGGTGAGCGATCAATCAGGCGTATCTGTTCAGGCGTGGGCTTTGCACCAAATATCGCCGACCCCAGCACCAGCTCTCCCTGGAGCCGGCACATCTTGCCAACGATGGTTTCGTAATAACCCCCGATCGTCGCGAAACCCAGGCCGAGTTGCGATGCGCTCAGGCCGGCATTGTGCAAGCCCGCCCCCGCTTCCATAAAGAGGTACTGCAAGGAACGGTTGCGATACCGCATGGCCGCCACCCGGGTGTCCGCCGCCAGAAAAACGGCTCCGGTGGCATAGGTCAGCTCCCACGGCTTGGAAAACGCCCTTGGCATCAACTGTTGACCATCACCCAGGAGTTCCAGCGCAACCATCCCTTCATCCGGATAGCTGACGCGGTAGACACCAGGTTTGTATACACCCACATTTTTCTGCAGGGCCACAAAGACCTGCACGAGCTGCATTCCGCCGGCCGAAGCAATGGTCCGCTTGGGCGTGACATAACCGACGCGCTCATGCTTGACGCTCACCACACCCGCCACCGACCACAGCAAACCCAGCAGGGCGCGCTCGGAAATATCCTTTTCGTCAAAGGTATACGTCGACACGCGCCCGGCAAAGAAATCCCGCAATGGCTGCGCCGTCACCTTTCGGGCGTGGAGTGGAAGCTCTGCAGCGGCGGCGTCCCTGTTCCAGAGAAATCTCCGGCAGATCTGGTTCGTAATGGCCGCATCCGCAGACAGGCCAAAAGGACTGCCCTGAAACGCGTAGCGCGCTGCATGCGCACTGACCAGATTGGCATCAATCAGGGCGCCCTGATTCAGCAGGAACTCAATGAACTGCCCGAATTCCCCTGCATCAAAACTCGCAGGCAAGCGCTGCAATATCTCGGTGACGGTTCGCGTACCGTCGCACAGTTTGAATACCTGTGCCAGCATGGCCTTCGGCGCTCGCACTTCCACATCCCGCGTCGCACTGCGAACCACGAGCAGCGCTCCCTCAAGCCGGCAAGAGCCAGCCATCATGGGGGACAGCCGGTCGGGATCCATAAAGCTCGCCCTCACATCCGCGGGCGTGGCGTCATTGAGCACCCTGTTAGGCACCGACGCAGCCGTTTTGCGGGAAAGTGACGCGGCAGACTTCTCGGTCATATCAGGATTTCTTGTCTGCGCCGAACAAGGATAAAAAGACTAACGGATATCCCTCGGGGGGCAGCATCGGGTTGGAATTGATTTCCAGCCACCACACCTTGCCGGCCTCGTCGACCACTCCATCAATCGCGTAAAGCACCGGCGCCTTGAAGCGGCGAAAGCTTTCCTGTGCAGCTTTCACGCCAATCGCATCAATCTGCTGCCTGACCTGCGCATTGACGCGGCCCAGGTCGTTGTCCGACTCCGTACGAGGTGCTGTAGAGGCGTAATGGCGGCCGTAGCGGAAGTCGATCCAGACCTCGCGCCCCTCATCGAGTATCTGGGTGGGCAAGACCTGCTGGAAGGCAAGCGAAGAAAGTACGTTCCCATTGCCTCCGTCGGCACCAAGTGTTTGACCCGTGCGCGCCAGTCGCGCTTCGATCAGTGCCTGTGCGGTCGATACGCCATCGCCGACCACGGTGGGATAGGCATGAACGTGCGCATAAAAAGCCGTTGCCCCCCAGAACCAGACTTTCAGGTTGGTACCAACAATAAATTGCTCGGCAAAATCAACACCCCGATTCTGGCTCTCCGGTCCCGCATACTTGATTTTTGGCACTTCGCCAGCATCCCGGTAAGGACCCAGAATCTGGTAACCAAACGACCCCGTCGATTGCTTCACCAGGAAGCCACCTTTGGCATCGCTGATAGAGGGCCACGTTTCCGGAAAACCGAGTTCGGCCTTTTTCAGAAACTCCTTGAACACCAATTTGTCCTGCGCAAAATCCCATCGCAGGATGTCATAAGGCAACCAGCCGATGAAACCTGTCACGTTTTTAGCCAGTTCCGTCGAATAGGCCATCTGCCCATTGTTATTCAACAGAAATCTGGGTTTGAGCGTGTAGTAGCGATTACGGAGCTTCACCTCGAGGTTAAAAGTTCTGACGTCCAGGTCGACCTGGGCGTCGGAACTGTCGGCCCAGGTTTTGAGAGCCCGGAAATGATTCAGGGTAACGGGTATGTAGGACATTAATAAAGAGGAGTCTTGCGGTTACTGCCAGTTGGCGGCAATCACCGGCGCAAGCGCGGTTGAATAGTTGGAAGGCAAGGTAGTTTGCCCTGCTGCAGGCGGAGAGAAAGAAGCCATTGCACTCACCAGGTTCTGCACCTGACTGGCCAACAACGTCTTGCTTCCGTCAGTGGTTTTGAATTCTTCCACCCTGTATTGCGCGCCCAGGTACCAGTTCGAAATGATGAATTTGTCGCCTGTCCCTACGATGCTGGCCTCCAGATCGTTATTGACCTGGCGGAACCATATCTGGTCGGTGGCTACAGAAGGCATGAACTTCACAACGTCATTGTTACCCGCAGTGCTGTCGTTCTCCTGGATGGTGTCGGTATTCCCTCCTCTGCCCAGCAGATAGGTATCGTTACCGCCTCCTCCAGCCAACACATTATTGGCGCTGTTGCCGGTCAGAACATTGTTCAATGCGTTGCCGGTGCCGTTGATGGCCGCGCTGCCGGTCAGCGTCAGGTTCTCCTGGTTCGTGCCGAGCGCATAGTTGACGGAGGCATTGACCGTATCCACACCGCCCGAGTCCGACACCACTGTCTGTGCCACCACGTTGGGCACCCAGTAGGTATACGGGACCAGCACGGACACCCACTGAGGGGTGTACATCGGGCTCCCATACTCGTCATAGCCTTGGCCTGCGCTGTAAATCGGGGTTCCATATTCGTCGATGCCCACGTAGTACCGGTAGTAGCCCTGGTCGGTGTAAGCGGTCGCGTAGTGCCCCTGGTCCACATAGGTCGTGGTGCTGGTGGTCTCCACTACGCTGTCGCCAGCGTTGTCCACCACATAGATGTCGTCACCTGCGCCGCCGTTGAGCACATCCGCACCCACCCCACCGTCCAGCAGGTCGTTGCCTGTGCCTGCGTTGAGCGTGTCGTTGCCGTCCAGCCCGTACATCAGGTCTCGGGCTGCCGTGCCTGTCAGCGTCTCTGCCGAAGCGGTACCGTTGATCACATTGGCAATGTCCAGCGAGAACCCTGCCAGCACAAAGGCCCCGGCTACGTCAGTCGCCTTGATTGCCAGATTCAAGATGCCGGATGCCGTGTCGGGCGGCGTTCCGGACAGTGTGCGCGTTGACGAACTGAAGGTCAGCCATGAAGGCAACGCAGCCCCACCGGCCAGCGTTGCACTCAGAACCAAACTGTCGCCGACATCCACATCACCAAACGTACCAACAGGCAATACGTAACTGAATGCCTGGGTTTCGTTGGCTTGCTGGTTCTGCAATGGTGCCAGGACAGTGGGGGCATCATTGGTATTGGTGACCGTCACGTTGAAAACGCTGCCGATCGCGGCTCCAGCCGTGTCGGTTGCAGTTACCTTGAGCGCCAGGGTGCCGACGTCGGCATTCAGTGGCGTGCCGCTGAACGTACGGGTTGTCGCATTGAACGACAGCCATGCAGGCAACGCGGCGCCAGTGACCAGGCTGGCACCGAATGTGAGCACATCGCCAGCGTCCACATCACCAAAAGCATTCGCCGGCACCACGTAGCTGAATGCCTGGTCTTCGTTCACCTGTTGATTCTGCAAGGCGATGAGAACCGTTGGCGAATCGTTGGTGTTGGCAATCGTCACATTAAAAGCGCTACTGACTGCCGCCCCCGCCGAGTCTGTCGCGGTGACCTTGAGCGCCAGAACGCCCACATCGGCGTTCAGCGGCGTTCCGCTGAACGTGCGGGTTGCCGCATTGAATGTCAGCCATGAAGGCAACACAGCGCCATTGGCCAGGCTGGCGTTATACGTGAGGGTGTCGCCCAGGTCCACATCGCCAAACGTACCCAATGGCACGACATAACTGAAAGCCTGGTCTTCGTTCACCTGCTGGTTCTGCAGGGAAGCCACAACAGTCGGCGCATCATTGGTATTGGTCACCGTCACGTTGAAGGTTCCGCTGACAGTCGCTCCCTGCGTATCGATCACTGTCACCTCCAGGGCCAGCAGGCCCACATTGGCGTTCAGGGGCGTTCCGCTGAAGGTGCGGGTGGCGGCATTAAAGTTCAGCCAGCCCGGCAGCGCACTGCCATCGGCCAGACGGGCGCTGTAGCTCAGCACATCGCCTGCGTCCAGGTCTGCAAAGGTTCCCACCGGCAGCGTGTAGCTCCATACGGCGTCTTCCGCTGTACTCTGGCTGGCCGGTGCGGCAAACGTCGGCGCGCGGTTGCTCATCAGCAGCAGGTCGCTGGCCGTCCAGACCGTTCCGTCGGAAAACTCCACACGTTCAATGCGTTTGCCGCTGGCCACGTCCCAGTCAATCAGCACCTGGTCTGACGCACTCAAGGTCAGCACCATCTGGGTGGCCGTGCGGCTCACCGTCACATCGCCGGCGGCAATTCCTGCCTGCATGACGAGTGTGTCCACGTTGTTAGCGGTGGTGTCGGTGTCGGAGACCGTGTCCCGGCCGTAGCCGCGGGCGTAGATGTAGCGGTCGTTGCCTTGCCCACCGATCAACAGGTCGTCGCCAGCGCCGCCGTCCAGCGTGTCGGCACCGGCGCCACCATCGAGCGTGTTATTTGCGCTGTTGCCGGTCAGCACATTGTTCAATGCGTTGCCGGTGCCATTGATGGCCGCGCTGCCGGTCAGCGTCAGGTTCTCCTGGTTCACGCCCAGTGCATAGGTGACGGAGGCGTTGACCGTGTCCACACCGCCAGAGTCCGACACCACCGTCTGTGCCACCACGTTGGGCACCCAGTAGGTATACGGGACCATCACAGACACCCACTGAGGGGTGTACAGCGGATTCCCATACTCGTCATAGTTTTGGCTTGAGGTGTAATGAGGGATTCCATTTTCGTCGACGCCAATGTAGTACCGGTAGTAGCCCTGGTCGGTGTAAGCGGTCGCGTACTGCCCCTGGTCCACATAGGTCGTCGTGCTGGTGGTCTCCACCACGCTGTCAGCGGCGTTGTCCACCACATAGATGTCGTCGCCTGCGCCACCGTTGAGTACATCCGCACCGGCCCCGCCGTCCAGCAGGTCGTTGCCTGTGCCTGCGTTGAGCGTGTCGTTGCCGTCCAGACCGTACATCAGGTCTCGGGCCGACGTGCCCGTCAGTGTTTCCGCAGAAGCGGTACCGTTGATCACGTTGGTGATGTCCAGCGACAGGTTCGCCAGAACAAATGCACCGGCGCTGTCGGTTGCCTTGATCGCAAGACCAAGGACACCCGCGGCGGTATCCGGCGGTGTTCCGGAAAGGGTCCGGGTCGCCGCATTGAACGTCAACCACGAAGGCAAGGCGGATCCATTGGCCAGCACCGCACTCAGCACTAGGGTATCGCCCACATCCATGTCGGTAAAGATATTGGCCGGCACCACGTAACTAAAGGCCTGTGTTTCAGTTGCCAGTTGGCCTGACAGAGGAACAAGGACCGTCGGCGCGTCATTGGTGTTGGTGACCGTCACATTGAAGGTACCGCTGACAGTCGCTCCCTGCGTATCGATCACTGTCACCTCCAGGGCCAGCAGGCCCACATTGGCGTTCAGGGGCGTTCCGCTGAAGGTGCGGGTCGCGGCATTAAAGTTCAGCCAGCCCGGCAGCGCACTGCCATCGGCCAGACGGGCGCTGTAGCTCAGCACATCGCCTGCGTCCAGGTCTGCAAAGGTGCCTGCCGGCAGCGTGTAGCTCCATACGGCGTCTTCCGCTGTGCTCTGGTTGGCTGGTGCGGCAAACGTTGGTGCGCGGTTGCTCATCAGCAGCAGGTCGCTGGCCGTCCAGACCGTTCCGTCGGAAAACTCAACACGTTCAATGCGTTTGCCGCTGGCCACGTCCCAGTCAATCAGCACCTGGTCTGACGCACTCAAGGTCAGCACCATCTGGGTGGCCGTGCGGCTCACCGTCACATCGCTGGCGGCAATTCCTGCCTGCATGACCAGCGTGTCCACGTTGTTAGCGGTGGTGTCGGTGTCGGAGACCGTGTCCCGGCCGTAGCCGCGGGCATAAATGTAGCGGTCGTTGCCTTGCCCACCGATCAACAGGTCGTCGCCAGCGCCGCCGTCGAGTGTGTCGGCCCCTGCGCCGCCGTCCAGCGTGTTATTGGCACTATTGCCGGTCATCACGTTGTTCAATGCGTTGCCGGTGCCATTGATGGCCGCGCTGCCGGTCAGCGTCAGGTTCTCCTGGTTCGTGCCGAGCGCATAGTTGACGGAGGCATTGACCGTATCCACACCGCCCGAGTCCGACACCACCGTCTGCGCCACCACGTTGGGCACCCAGGACGTTTGTGGAACCACATTCGGCACCCAGTACGTTTGCGGCACCATCACGGACACCCATTCGGATGCGTACATTGGTTGCCCATACTCGTTATAGGCCTGAGCTGGGAGGTAAACCACGGAACCTTCGTCGATGTAGTAGTACCGGTAGTACCCCTGGTCAACGTAAGTGGTCGCGTAGTGCCCCTGATCGACGTACGTCGTGACGTACTGCCCCTGGTCCACATAGGTCGTCGTGCTGGTGGTCTCCACCACGCTGTCAGCGGCGTTGTCCACCACATAGATGTCGTCGCCTGCGCCGCCGTTGAGCACATCCGCACCCGTCCCGCCATCCAGCAGGTCGTTGCCCGTGCCTGCGTTAAGCGTGTCGTTGCCGTCCAGCCCGTACATCAGGTCTCGGGCCGCTGTGCCCGTCAGCGTCTCCGCAGAAGCGGTACCGTTGATCATGTTGCCTATATCGAGCGAGAAGCCGGTCAGCACATATGCACCCGAGCCGTCGGTTGCTTTCACTGAAATCTTCACTATCTCGTCTGCATTCGCGGGCGGGGTTCCAGAAAAGGTGCGGGTCGCCGCGTCGAAGATCAGCCACGACGGCAGGGGCGCACCATTTGATCGCGTCGCCTCCAGGGTCAGGGCATCCCCCACATCAACGTCCGCGAAAGTGTTGTTCGGCAACACGTACACAAACGGCTGGTTTTTGCCCGCCTGCTGGCTGCCCAGCGCCGTGGCTGTCGGGGCGTCATTGGTATTTATGACTGAAAACTGAACCAATGTGCTACCGATTGCACCATAGCTGTCCCTGGCATAGAGGCGCATCTCGAGTGCACCGACATCCGCGTTCTGCGGCAAACCACTGAATTTTCCGGTTGTCGCATCAAGGCTTAACCAAGCCGGCAGGGCGCCCCCATTAACGAGCGTCGCCCAATAGGTCAACCCTGCAGAACTGTTGCTGAACCAGCCGCCAGCTGATACATCTTCAAACAACTGGTCTTCTACCGCCAGCTGCAACTGATGTACCGGAGCCGACGCAGGCACAGGGGTGGAGACAATCCCCGACATGACTGCAGCCTGGTCCCAGATGGTGCCATCCACGAAACGGACGGACTCGATGCCGATGCCGCCTCCGTCCAGGCGTGCAATGGCCAGGCGATCCGTACCGTCAAGCAGATTGAAATACACATAGTTTGAATCCGCGCTGATCCAGACCTTGTCGGCTACAACACCTGGCGTGAACTGCACAACGTCGTTGCTGATGCCTGCTTCAGCGGCTTCGACCAGGATGTCCTGACCGCTGCCGAACCCAAACATATAAACATCGTCTCCCGCGCCACCTGACAGCGTATTAACCGCACTGTTGCCACTGAGCACGTTGGCGAGACTGTTTCCCCATGCATTGACTGCGGAAGTGCCCGTCAAGGTGAGGTTTTCCAGGTTGTTTGCCAGCGTGTAACTCACACTGGAGAACACCGTGTCGGTGCCTTCAAAAGCATTCTCAATGACCAGGTCGTCGAGGCTGTCCACGAGGTAACTATCGTTGCCGCCGCCACCTATCATGGTGTCGCGCCCTCCCGCGCCATCCAGCAGGTTGTCGCCCGCATTCCCTCTCAGCACATTGGCCATGCTGTTTCCATGACCTTGAATATTTCCCACACCAGTCAACGTGAGGTTTTCTACGTTGTCGCTCAAGGTGTAATTCACACTGGCTTCAATCGTGTCGATACCTTCCGCGAGTTTCTCCACCACGGTGTCGCCGAAGTTATCGACCACATACGTATCGTCGCCTTTACCGCCTGACATCGCATCCGCGCCAGCGCCGCCATCCAGGCGGTTGTTGGCCGTATTGCCAACCAGAACATTGGCCGACCCGTTGCCTGTTGCATTGATCGCCACGGCGCCCGTGAGGATGAGTTGTTCAACGTTGTCAGTCAGGGTGTAGCTCACGCTGGCCTTGACAACGTCATTACCCCATTGATTTCCCGTAAAGCCCTCATGACCATACGTGTTGAAGTAGTTGCTGCCGAGCAGGTTATCGCTGGAAATTACCCCTCCCATCTGAGCAGCCTGGCTCGCAGTCAGGCCGTTTGCAAGTTCAATGACCTGGTCGGCGGCGTTGTCCACGATGTACACATCGTCGCCGGCACCGCCGGACATCAGGTCTGTCCCTGCGCCGCCGTCAATATAGTTGTCGCCCTGATTGCCGTAGAAGGACTCGGCGGTACTGCCGCCCAGAACTTCAAGGTCTTCCTTGCCGCCCAGAATGACATTTTCAATATTCGGAATGGCCCTTATATCCACATAAGCGAGAACCGTGTCGACACCACCAGCAGCGGTCTCTATCACCTCGTCCTGGTCATTGCCAACAACGTAAACGTCGTTGCCCGCATCGCCCTGCATGCGGTCTGCACCGCTTCCGCCGTAAAGCCAGTCGTCGCCCGCTCCACCATAGAGAATGTCGGCGCCGTCTCCGCCGGACAGCAAATCGTTGCCGTCTCCACCCATGACCACGTCGTTGCCATCATCGCCATGCAGCAAGTCCGCGCCGGCGCCGCCATCGAGCCGGTCGTCGCCGGCATCGCCGTGGATCAAATCGACGCCGTCGCCTCCGCTCAGGGCGTCGTCGCCCCTCCCGCCATACAGCTTGTCATCGCCCGTTTCGCCAACCACAACGTCGTCACCGGCGTCGGCATGGACGGAATCGTCGCCCGCACCTGCAATAACGCGGTCATCACCGGATCCCGCATAAATATCGTCTGCCCCGGTTCCACCCCGCACCTTGTCGTCCCCAGCTCCCGTACTGATGAAGCCATTGCCAGTGACATCGTCTGCAGGATTGATTTCCTGCTGCTCGCTGCTGACATTGAATTTCACGTCGGCAAGTTTGGCCGTGCTGCCATCGATTCGTGTATAGCTACCAGTGCCATAGATGGTATTTCCCGCGATGGTCTGCAGAACGTTGTCGCTGGTCAGATTGATCGACGAAATACCGCGCTGGGAAAGTGTCGTCAACTCATTTGAGGTCTGAATTCCATCTTCGTTGATGTCCTGCCATACAAAAAACTTGTCCCACTGCGTATCGGCGGCCGAGAGTTTTCCATCGTTATTTGTGTCGAACGCCGCCAGACCCTCCAGGTCGGTACGGGCGCCCGCTTTGTAACCCTTAAACCGGACTTCGTCACGCGATGTGATTGAGCCGTCGTTGTTCGCGTCATAGGCAAGCAGGCCATCCAGGCCGGATGTCCAGCCCGTGCGTTCCCGAATGCCGTCGCCGGTGAAGTCATAAAAAGCCTGTGAGTCGCGCGAAGAGATGAAATGAAAGCCGTTACCGTTAAGGTCCAGCACGATGGGGGCGCCGCCCTCACCTCCTCCCTCACCTCCTCCCTCACCTCCTCCCTCACCTCCTCCCTCACCTCCTCCCTCACCTCCTCCTTCACCCGCTCCTTCCGTACCCTCGGTACCTTCCGTACCCTCAGTTCCTTCCGTACCCTCAGTTCCTTCCGTACCCTCGGTACCTTCTGTGCCCTCAGTTCCTTCCGTACCCTCAGTTCCTTCCGTACCCTCGGTACCTTCTGTGCCCTCAGTTCCTTCCGTACCTTCTGTGCCTTCGTCTCCCTCGTCTCCCTCGTCTCCCTCGTCTCCCTCGTCTCCCTCGTCGTCGCCACTGGTGGCACTGTTCGGATCGTCACCTGGCGCGCTGGGATCGTTGGCGTCAGGTCCTGGCGCCGCTGGTGCATCGACTGACTCTTGGGATTTTTCCGCACTCGTAACAGAGTCCACCGCGTCTTTTGCCGAAAGAGATGCCCGGTCGCACTGTCCCATTGCAGCATCGAGATCATTCTCATTCATGTTGGCAAGTGAAGCGTAGCAATCTACGACGCTTTCAACTGCCAGGCCTGCAAAATCACGTGCGGCTGCCAGATTCCCCACTGCAAGAGCATCCTTGGCATTCGTGGCGGCTTGTTCGGCAGCTGCAGCAAACCCCGCGGCCTGAGCGGCCGAGTTTTCTGCATTGACCTTGTCAATTTCTGCAGCCAGCATCTGCGTCTCTGCTAGCAAATCATTGAGAGCCTTTTCCGCAGCCTCCATAGCCGCAATAGAGGCGTTTAGTGCGACGTCAGACCCCTCGCTTTCATCCGTATGACTCCATGAAGGAGGTTCAGGGTTTTCAATCACCACTTTCAACTGCGAGCTCGCGCCGCCGGCATCGGTCACCTGGACTACAAACGCATCGTCCAGGCCCGTGCCGCCGGTGTGGACATAACTCCAAGCTCCCGTCTGCGAATCCAGCGTCAAAGTACCAAAACGCGTGGTGTGGGCCAGCTGATAGGTCAATGTGCTGGCCGCCGTTTCCGCATCGGTCGCCTTTACGATACCGCGGTATTTGTCTTGCACATACGCCGCTTGCCACTGGGTCGTTTGTCCGGAGCCGGTGTTGCTCACGTACATATTGCCATCCTTGAACCCGATCAGCGATTCTCCGGCGGTGCCGAGAAGCGCCAGTCCGGTGGCGTCTGTCAGCGCCGCGCCCAGCACCAGGTTCTCAGGGAGGCCATAAACAACCATCTGGCCTGGCCCCTGAGCTGTCGCGGACATGTCATCCCATGTGGCAGCCCGCGTATAGGCGGCGTTGGTGATGACAGGGTTGTCGTTAACGGCCGCCACGTTCACCTGTGCGGTCGCCTGGCTGCTGCGCCCTTGCCCGTCCACCACGGTATAGCTGAAACTCGCCATTCCATTGAAGTTGGCCGTGGGGTTGAAAGTAATGGTGTCGCTGTTCTGGTCAAAGCTCACGCTGCCGCCCACCGCAGTACCGACGGAACTGATGCTCAGCGCGCCGGTGAGCCCACCACGATCGTTGTCCAGCAACTGCGCTGCGCTGACTTTGATGGCAGTGTCTTCCAGCCCATCCATGAGTTCGTCAACTGCCGACACGGTGCCGTCGGCACTGGTGTGTGTGTGTGCCGCGCGCACGGCCGCATCCGCGCTCTGCCCATAATCCGCCAGCGCACCGGCCAAAAGGCTAACCTCACCTGTTTCCTGTATCACCATCAGGCTATTGCCCAGGTTCTGGGTGATGAACCCTGCCGAATCGGCGTTCAGGCCGGTCGCCTGCATGCCATGGCTGGCGCCACCCATCACAAACTGCCCTGTGCCGATGTTCAGCTCAGTGATGCCTTTGGCACTCAGACTGGCCAGCTCGTAGGTTTGCGCGATCCCGTCATGGTTGATGTCTTGCCAGACCCTGAGGTAATTGAAAGCGTAATCACTGCTAGTGATTTTGTTGTCGCCATCGGCATCGATAGCCTGGAGCACATTCAGGCCTCGCACAGCCGTATTGACCTGAGCGTCGTTGAACATCTCTGCCCCGCCGCTGATTTGCCCGTCACCGTTTTTATCGATCACCAGAATGCCGTCACGCGGGTTGATCCAGTCGGTCTCTTCCGCAAAGCCGTCGTCATCGACGTCCACCATAACGCTGCCGCCCTGCGCGCGAGTCGTCACACTGATGCCGTTGCCATCAAGATCCAGAACAATGGGGCGAACCGTCTGGCTGCTGGATGCAGTGACACCACCTGGGTTACCCGTCGCCGCATTGCCAGGGTCGGTAGCCAGCCACTGGCCCTGGGCCCTGGCGCGCTGTTCGGCATTCAGGCCGGCCAGAGCGTCGCCGCGGTTCGCCTGGGCATAAGCGGTCTGGCTTTCCCAGTCACGCACCACAGCGGAATCACCTTGCAGGTTCCCCATGGCAATTTCAATGAATTGCTGGCCCATGCTTTTGTAGAAGTCATCAGAGTTGGCGACTTCGGCAACATCGCTGGAGCCAATGAAATCCCCGTCCACGCTGAACACCCTGGAATGCACGGCACCGGACTGGCTGTCTCTCCAGCTCATGTTGAATGTGCCACCGCCGTTTTCATAGCCGGTAAAGTGAAGCCATGGCAACCGGCTGGCAATAATGCCCCAGTCTCCCTCGGGCATATAAGCGTTGACGACCGTTTGAAGGCCCGCCAGAAGGTTGCTCATGGCGCTCATGACCGGGCTTCCGCCACCGTCGGCTCCTTGCGCGGTCAGAAGCGCATGTACGTTCCGGCCATCGGCATTGGCGCTAAAGACTGCATCGCCGGAAATCTCGACATCGTCGTCGTCAAAGAGAGAGGTAAATATCTGAATCCCTGCGATAACCCATCCGACCGGTCCGGCCCAAGCGTACCCGAGCGATTCGAGAATGGCCAGACTGGCTGTGACCATGCCCACTTCGTCACCCTTGGAGATAGCGTTAATCAGGTTCAGGTAAGGCAGGCCTTTCGCGATACCGTCGATCACTGCGGTCATGCCATCAAACTGACCGATCAACTCCTGCGCAGCTTCGTCACCCAGATCAATGGCTTCACGCGCGGCGGCTACGCTGCCAAACTGGCTGCTAATCTGCCTGCCCAGCAGACCCCTGACGCCCTCCACTGCATATTTGACAAATCCTGCGCCACTGGCAAGGGCTCCCAATTCATCACCACGGGCCAAGGCATTCCTGAACCCGTCAAGGCTCGCCACCACATTGATGCCGCCGGCAATACCGTTCAATTCGACGTTCTGTGAAGCCGAACTCGCGGCCAGATTAAAGACCACCACGGCAATCGGAAGCGGCTGGCCGCCCTTCAGGGCCGCCAGCAGGCTTTGTATCTGTGTTAGCGCGCCGCCAAAGCGCTGAGCCTCGGCGGTTTGGTACCAGGCGGTCTCCTGGCCAGGCTGATTGCTCGCACCTTCCACGGGAGCGATACCCGTTGGATTTTCAAGGTCGTGAGCGTAAACAAGCTGAATGAGCTCGCCAGTGCCCCGCCCCAACAAAATGTCGTGGGCGTTGATGTTGGCGTCTTGCACGGCGGCGTTGAACATTGCGTCGTTCACAGGAAGTTGACCATTGATGGAATTAACGCGTACCACGTCAATGGTTCCTGCATCACTCACTTCGAGAGCTAGTACAACGTTTTCTCCATTCACCGTCGCCAACATTTCAAGCGGCTCAGTCACATTGGCCTTGATATAGCTATGCACTCCGGCCCAGGCCTGACCGGGCGACACCACCGCAAAGCCGGCGTCGGTCAAAACAACTTTCTCGTCGCTTCCCAGATTGACTTTTTGCCCCGCGATATCCGTCAGCTGACGCTGCCCTGTAGCCGGGTCGTAGCGCTCCCACGCACCGGCGCCCACCGACCGATAAAACTCACCGGCCGCATCGCTGGTATAGACATTCCCATCAAACTGAACGGATGCGGCTTTGACCAGTGCGAAGCCATTTGGCAAAGATAGAGACACGGTATCGCCATTTGCTGCTTGATCGCGAAGTTGATCGAGCAACTCTTGCGTACGAAAACTGGCTTGGGGGTCAAGATTGGCCAATCGTTCGCGCATGGCCGCAGGGCTTGAAACCACTTCACCGGTTCCACTGTGAAGCAACCCGTGCTGAAGCGAAATAGCGTACATCTCGCCGTCCAGCAATATCTGCTGTCCATTGCGATAGACCATTCCATCTGCTATGGGCCGAAACCCTTCTCCGATGACCTTACCGGTTTTATTGTCATAAAACAGCACGTCGTAGCCGTTTCCGTCTGCGCGCGGCGTGTCAATCTCAGCGGGGTTGTTGCCCACGCCCTGCCGGTATTGGCCATCGGCGGGCATGCTGACCTCCACCCCATTGGCAAAGCGGATCTTGAACGGATCGCCTGGGTTACCCGCCACCGCCATCGACCGAGCCTCCTCCGCAGGTAAGGCTGTGCTCAAGATCGCACCGTTGGTACCAGAAGCAACGGAACCCTGAGACGCGCCGCCAATGATTTTGGTACCATCGCCTCCCGGGGTAAGACCTAAGCCCAGAAATCGGCTGATACGCGTCGTGTTGCCGTCCGTGCCATTTATTGTGCCGTTGCTATTGACAAAGTCCAACGTATTGCCCGGCAGATTGTGCATACCAGCCAACAAACCTTCACGAGTAATTGTCACACCCGCGATGGTTTTACCTTCGGCGAGGTCGAGATTGCTGCGCACTATCCACGCGGCGTTGTAGGCATTGAGACGGCGCAACGCATCGTCCTGCGCCGCTGGCGAGTTCAAAAAGTCCGCAGTGCTGTTAACTCCCTGTGAGACGGCATAGGCTGTCCAGTTACCGCTGGCGTCCTTGTAACCGGCGGACTGGAAGGACTCAGGTCCGAACGAATAGCGTCCCACATACTTGCCGGATGGCTTGGTCAAACCATACCCATAATTGAAAGTATCGGGGTTGTCCCATTTGCCATATGACTCAACCGTGGCCAGCCGTGTCTTGTACAAATCAAACTGCGCATCGGTCATGGTAAAGCGGTCGATGCGTTCCTGCTTGCTCAAGCCACTCAGGTCAACCACCACCGTTGGCGTAGCGAACACGCTGCGCTGGTCGGTACGGTCCTGGTAGTTGAAGTCGAAGTCCTTGGGCAGCGGTAGCGTGGGACTCGACACCCATCCGACAGTTCCGTCCCGGGCTATACCGTCCGCCCTGTATTGCTTGACGGCTGCCACCTCATCCGCAATGCGCAACTGCAGGCGCTCCTCGGCAATCACCGCATTGCCGTTTTGTTGCCATTCGGCTTTGGGGCGAACCGTACCGAGGTAGGGTTTGCCGCCTCCGATCATTCCACTTACCAAATTGAAGTCCAATGGCTGGATGCCCGTGCTTCCCGCCTGAAAGACCTTACCGCTTTCCGTGCTTGTATTCCATTCCGCAACAATGCCCACGTGCCCGGCGAAATAGACCATATCGCCCACTTTAATATCGCTGGTATTGACCTGGGTGTAATACTTGTCCGCACCTTTCTCCAGAACTCCGGCGCTCTTCATCACGGTTTTCGTGGGGGCGTAGGGGATGTTGTAGCCATTCTCCAGAAGCCAGCGCTCTTGCAGGCCGGAGCAGTCAATGCCCAGACCTATTTGTCCGCTGTAAGCGGTTAGCCCACCCGGAAGATCTTTGCCCCATTGGTTCAGATAAATAGCGTTACCAAAATTCTTCCCGGATTCGGTGTGATAGACATAGCCTTGCTCGTAACGCGCTTTAAATTGGGCGATAGTAATGGTCATGACAATTCCTGAAGTTTATTTTGCGAAAACGGGTGGGCTTGATATTGAGGCAGGAGGCGTCGACAAAGGCGGTGTGCCGGAATCGAAAACCCGGTTCTTTCGGATTTGGTCTGGAACAATGGGTTGCACCGACGCGCGATTGATTTCCCGCAGGTCGCATGGCCATTGCCATAACTGGCCATCCACAAAGGCTGCGTTGCACTCCTCGGGTTTTCCATCGGTTTGCCAGATACGCTCAACGCTACCTTGCTGCGGAGAAACAAAAGGGCAGACATACTTAGCACCGTCGTACTGACGGTGCTCAACAACGCGACAAATGGAGTCCCCATCTGCCCAAGCGGTGACCTGCCCATCCACCAACAGGCCATAGGCGGCATCATGAAAAGCAATCACGTCCCGGTACGCGGGAAATCCGAATATCGGCATCACGGTGAAATCAAGCACTGGCACATGATTTTTCTGCTCCTTGGGCAGCGCGTGCCAAAACTCACTACCGTCGTGCGTACCCCAGGTAAACACCTGCCGCGAACGAGTCAACGCCACCACCCAAGTCTCGCCCGCGGCCACTTTCACTACGTCCTTAAAGCCAGTTATCTGCTTCCATTGCCCTTTGGTATCGAGCATGTGACGAGGGCCTTTGGGACGACAGTCGGGGCTCACCGAGCACTCATGAACGCGGTAGTCCCAAATCACACCGCGTATCCAAACCGTGCCGTCGGTCTTGCTGACCACTACCATATTGGCGTCGTGTGAGCGCTGCATCAGACTGGAGCAATTCAACACCGACTGGGCCACCGTCTGCACATCCGCGATATCTTTGACGAGTGTGCGTTTGCCCGTCTGTGTTTCGTGCCGCCAAAGCTGCTGATTCAGCATTTCGTAGATGACAGGTCTTTGCTTGGGCGCTTCCGCCTCGGGAACACATGACTGTGCATGGCAGATGCCCGAAAAAAGCAACCCGCCGACAAGAAGAATTGCGGGATATCCCGCCTTTTTAAATTTGCTCTGAACAGCGTTGCATAGGCGGCTCCAGTTGGATCGCGTACCAGTCTGTGAGGTCAAAGTGTTTATCATGATGTTCTCCTGTGCCCAGCATTCCAGCCAGGCCGCGATTAGCGCACTGCACGAACTCAACATAGCGACGACAATGAAGCCGACGGGAAGTGAATTAGTCGGTAGCTCATGCCGCGCCCCTCTTGTACGCATCGTTAGCTGTCATTTCAGAGCAGTTGTTGTAGTCGCCCTCACGTGGGCCGGCAGACGTGAATCTCTCCTATGCAGCCGCCTCTGGATTGCAGACTGAATCCCCATAACTTGAATATCCAACCGTCGAAGGCAGTTTTTAGACTCATCATCAATGAACTCATCGCAGAAACACCGGACCATTTCGGATGAGTCACTCAGCATGGCCCACCACTCCTATCTCTTTCAGATACTCCTTGAGTGCCACCCGCCAAAAACTGGGTTTGGCATAAATAAAGTGTCCGTCACCTTCAATCGGCGGGCTCAGCAATAGACTCCCCTTGCCCCCAGCCTTCTGAAATGCATCGTATGAAGCCCGAATCGTGGTTGGGGTGTAACGGCTGTCGTTTTCCGCGAACACCCACAATGTTGGGGGGCGGGTGGTTTTGCCAAATTCAGCAAAGCCGTTCACCATCATCTGATTGAGATTCGTGGGGCCGCTTGCGCCGGTCATATTTGTACGACCTCCCGAAAAATCGATTGCGCCTATCAGGCCAGCAGGGTTCTGGCTGGCGATATACATGGTGGTGTAACCCCCGGCGGACTGACCCGACAGAATGACCCGTCCGGCATCAAGATCCTTGCGTGTCTTGAGCCAGGCAAGCGCCGGCAATATGTCTTCAGCATGCACGCGGGCTTTGTACGTAGCGTCGGCGTCTCCTGCCGAAAACCCCGTGGGGTAGGTTCCCTCGGACATACCGACCCCGCGCCGTGCCGGCATCAGCACGGCGACACCCAGTTGCAGGAACTCACGTGCCACCACCATGTCGCGTATCCGGCTTTTGTAACGCATGGCGGCGTTGTCGCGCTGGATGTCACCATGACTCCACACCATAACGGGATAGGGCCCGGGGCCAAAGCTGCGAGCTTCGGGCAACAACAGCGTGGCTTCCAGCTGGTTATGGCCAAAAGCAGCAGGGGCCTGGTAGGTGATGATTTCCTCTCGCCACGCGATTTGAGCATCCGCGTGCCCTATAGCCGAAGGAGGTTCCTTTCCATCCAGCCAGTCGGCCACGGCCTTCGCAACGTCCGTCTCTTTTCCATAAAAAAGATGCTGACTGGTGCGCCCGCAACCAGGCGCCGGATCTTGCTGCTCATAACCCACCTGGATAAAGGTGAAACGGTTGCGGGCGGCAATCTCTCTCGCCTCCAGGAAAGGCGCACTATCACACTGGGCGCCGAGGGCATGCAGCACTAGGACCGGACTACGCACCCCGCTCCACTGAGCAGCGCGGTAGTTTCCCAATGCGCTGGCAGAAAGCACAATCTTGTTGAACCCGTCCAGATCACTGGCAACGTCCAGCAAAGGGCCCACCAGTCCGAACCCAGCGAGATGAATCTGTGCGTCGGGAAACAATAGTTTCGCTTCTCTGGCGGCCGCGGCAAGGTCTTGCCGCACTTCGCGAGGCGGGCGGTCATCCATATTTCGCCGGTTGGCATCGCCGGGGGTATCCACATACATCACGGAAATTCCTTGCGCCCGAAGTTGAGGCAAGGCCCGCATCCAGACACCGCCGACGCTCAGCGTCGTGGTGCCGTCGGACACCTTGAGCTGCTGTGCGCCCAAGGGCTGCGGATATACCAAAACATGCCGCACAGGCGGCATGCGGGCCGATGAAGCACCGGCGACGGGCGTGGCAATAGCAAGTTGGACGCTTTGCCCTGACGAGGTACGGGGCGACAAGGTTTGCACAGTCCAATTTTGCCCCCACGCCAGGGAGGCGGCCCCCAACACGAGCACCGCAAGAGAAACCTGCACACAAATGATCGGCAGTTCACGAATCTTTTTCATCTTTCCTCTCCTAATGACGAAGTCAGGTAAGGCATCGGAATTTTTGACTCACTTCAAACTACTCAAGATAAGTGGCTGGTCACGGGTCCACCTGTTGGCGGACAGAGAGAGGCCCGTGGCGCGCACCTGATGAAACCAACCGGCGGGCAGGTACAACATTTCACCCGCCTGCACCGCACACTCCACGATCCGCGCGTTGTGCGCCAGCGGAAAAGCCTCATAGTCAGGCGCCTCCGGATCGAAGGGAGAGCCAAAAAGCACAGGGTTGGCCTCCCGCAGGTATAAAAATTCGGCGTGATGCGGTGGACAGAGGAGGAAGCATTTTTGTCCCCATACCTGTGCAAAAAGGTTGTCGTCGTAATCGCAGTGCAGCGGCGTGACGGTGCCAGCGGGGCCTAGCCAGATTTTGGGCGTGGCCCAGGTTTGAAAATAGTCAGGCCACTTGCACAACTCGGTCAGTTGAGGCAGTGCCTGATTGCCCAGGTAAGGTGGCAAGTCCGCAGTGTTTTGAGCAATCAGTTCAAAGTACTCTGCCAGAGACATCTCCTGCTGCTGCCGCTGCGAGGTAAAGGCTTTTTCGGCATAGTCCGCCACGCGAGCACGCACCGGCAATGTTGCAAAGCGCTCTTGCAGGGTTTGCGGCGTCAGCGCTGCCAAGGGCCATTGATTGACGATGCCTCGCACAATAAAGGGCGTGCCGGCCTTGGCCAATGACTGGAAGGAAGTCGAATCGAGCGCATCCACTTTCGGCACGACAGAAATCTCCGGGGTGAGGCGGGAGGCCTTGATCACACGGTCACGAATCACGGCCATGGCCTTGGCGCCGCGCGCCCTCTCGGGAGCCTCCGGATCGTCCGCCACCAGCGGGACAGCAGGACTTGGGGCTGAGGCCAAAGCCGGTTCCGCTTTCGGTGGCGATTGCATTGATAAACCGTAAATGGCCTTGCCAAGGGCCTCTATCTCCTTGAAGGTGCTCACCGTCGCGATTTTCGAAAGAATCGCATCCTTCAGTTGCTCGGTGTCCAGCAGCATTGCAGCAGTTTCGTCCATCTCTGTCAGTACATCTTTTGCAGCCTGCACCAGTGTTTGGCCACGTCCCGCGGCGTGGCTGATCAGCACCGCCGCATCGATGTTTTTCGGCATCTGCCCGCCCTGAGCCAGCACTTCCTGCGCAATGCGGCCCTTGTGCTTGAGCACCATGTCGTCGAGCAAATACTCCGAGACATGGCTGCGGCGCATGGCGTTGACTTTCAGGCGCAACTGGACGCTGAGCCTGAGTTTCTCCTGCTGAAGCTGGTCCGGTGTTGGCACCGCAATCAATTGGCGCGGCGTCGTGTGCTCAGGTTTAGGTTTGAATTTCTCATTCGACTGCGGCACGATCTCATTCATCAGCCGTTGGCGTATGTGCATCAACTGCTGCTGATCGACAGCAGCATCGATGGCGACAGCTATCTCATCCCTGAGCAACTCGCTGTCCAGCAACAGACGCATTTCGCTTTCGTGTGCATTGACTGTGCGCTGGGCCATTTCCCGCAAGCTGATGCCTCGCACCGCCGCACTTGCGGGCAGGAGCTTCCAGCTCTGGATATCACCGGTCATCCCGCCCAGGATCGATCTGGCTTCCTCCAGCCTGAGCGTGCGCATCATGCCACCCATGACTGACGCCGGCGCAAGGGGTTTGCGTAGCGTGTCGATCTTGTCGCGCAGCAATTTGTGCAGCGCTTCCTTGTTGCTTGCCAGCAGGGTCTGGCCAGTGTCGGGTTGCTTTTTCTCCCGCGCATCGACAAACTCCATGCCGTTAAAACGCCATCCCCAGCAGTTACGCAGGCTCATGCCCCTGGGCAAGTCACCCTGATAGGGGCTGACGTAATACCAGTCGCCTTCCGAGGGCGGGGTGTAGTCAGGATCGTCGGTAAAGTAGACCACGCGATGCGATTTGACCTGGCTGACAACCAACCAGGTTTTTGCAGAAGACTGCGCTGGCGATGCCTCTGGGGCTTCTGCTGCGTCAACGACTTGGAGATGTGGGGTCATACAAAAGCGATTTCTTTGAGACGCTGAAGAGAGCTGGATGCAAGGGCGGCTTGCACGCGGGCTATGTCGCCGCAATAGTGGGCATGAATATCGAAGGCCAGGAGCCCCGATGAAGAACTCGCGGCCACGAGTACAGCGCTTTCGGGCCCCTGAACGGCGACCGCCGGAGGCTGGTGATACGTGCCCGGGATCTGGCCCTCCCACACCTTGAGTTCTCTCACAGGGTCCAGCACCGCCAGATGGCCTTGACGGGATAGCACCGCCAGATAGCTGCCGCACCATACGGGCTGCCAGCAGCCCGGGCTACGCAACCTGCTGAGCCAGCGTATGGCCCCCGATTCGAGGTCAAAGGCCGTGAAATGCCACTTCCCGTCCATGACAAATACGGATTTCTCGTCCGCCACCAGAAACTGGTGCCAGAGCCCCTGACCGTAGCGGCGGGTCCAAATCAAATTTCCGGTCGCCATGTCAAAGCAATGCAGCCGCCCGCGTTCCGTGGCGACGTAGAGACGGCTGTTGCCGTCGACGCTTCTTACAAGCGGCTGGCCTCGAACCAGGCCTTCCGTCTTTTGCCGCCATTTCACCTGCCCGGTGAGCACCTCCAAAGCAAGGAGGTTTTCATCGTTGCACGGAGCGGCCACAAGGCCGGTCGCAGAACAATAGACGGTGCTTCCCGGGGGCCACCAGTCATGCCTGTGCTTCCAGAGCAATTTGCCCGTATCCAGTTCCAGGCATTGAACATGGCCACAAGGCTTGCCGCCATTCCACTGCTCTGTATTGATGAAGATCTGGCCACCTGCTTCGTCGATCGCCGGTGTGGCATGGATGCTGGAGTCTATTTTCCGTCGCCACTCAATTTCGCCCGTTCCGGCATTCAGGCGAGTGAGGCTTCCGTCGTAGCATCCGTAGATCAGGCTACCGCCGGAGTACTGCAGCCTTTGGACAATACCCTTTTGGGGCGCCTCCAGGCTAGGTACGGACCACTGGATATCGCCTGTGCCCAGGTCGTGCTTCCACAGTGTGCTGTTTTCATCCGCCACAAAAACCGAACCGGCTGCGATCACTGGAGCGCATTTTGTGGGGTAAGCCAGTGCCTTGTTCAACCCCATTCGCCACCACCGCGGTGACGCTTGCAGAAAGTCGGGAGAGCTGCCTTTCATCAAGGGTGGAACAGCGTCGTGGCAGTCCCGGCTCAACCCGATATCGTGGCGGCTGAACAGGCTTAGCACGGGAAGTTCGGACGTAGCGATTTGCCGCGAGCCCAGAGGTTCCCACATGTCAAAAAACAAGGCCAGGGCGACCAGCTCAAGCTTCACACCGTCGGCCTTGAGCGCCTCGCGCACCAAAGGCAGGGCTGAACCGGCTTTCATGAAATCGTCGAGCATCACGGCCCGCTTCCCATAAGCAGCCACGCGATTGCCTTCGACCCACTTCTTCTGGTTGTGCTCTTTTCGTTTGTCACGCACCATCAGGACCTGCAGTTCCACACCGTCAGACAATGCGGCAAGCGCCGTAGAAAACAGCAAAGGAGAGGCACCAAAACCCGGTCCTATGAGCACTTGGGGAGCCAAGGGCTTTATCAATCGCCACATCAAGCGACCAGCCATTTCAACGTTGCGGGCTTGCGTGAGCATCCTGCGAAAATCAAAAACCAGTTGATCCGTGAAATGAAGGGCTTGGTCAACGATCTGGCGGCGCAGCAGGTCCCACTCCGGAGCTTGCTGCACCGGAACTGCGTCAGTAACGTGGGCCGGAATTGTCACGTTCACGGTCTCACCGCTCCCTCAAACTCTCACTACCCGCCCTCTGAATCGGACTCAGCAAATACTCAATCACCCGCCGCTGGCCGGTCTTGATCTCTGCGGTCAGGTTCATGCCGGGCACTAGTTGAATCATCTTTCCGTCTACATCGATCTGCTTGGTCATCAGCGCCAGCGTGACCGGAAAAATTGCACCGCGTTTCTCGTCGTTCACCGCATCGGCGGTGACGCGGTCAACCTTGGCTGACACCGTACCGTAGCGGGTGTAGGGAAAAGTTTCGAGCTTGATCTCGGCGCCGTTGCCTACGTTGACGAAGCCGATGTCTTTGTTCTCTAGCGTGACTTCGGCTGTGACTTGTGCGCCTTCGGGCACGATGATCATCAGGGCTTGGGCTTCAGTGACGACGCCGCCTGTGGTGTGGATGGCGAGTTGCTGCACCACGCCGGCGACGGGTGCTTTCAGCGTGGTGAGGTTTTCGCGCTGGGTGGCTTTGGCTTGTTCTTGTGTGGCCTGCTGGCGTTTGAGGTCGGCCTGGGCTTCGCGTTCGTAGAGCGTGCGGCGCACTTCAGCCAGGTAGGCGGCGCGGCTGTTTTCGCTTTCGCGCAGGGTAGCCTGGGTTTGCAGCAGGTTGGCGCGTTGGGTAGCCAGGTCGCGCTCGAGCTCGACGCGTTCGCGGGTTTTGTCTTGTGTGGCGTGGCCGGAGATATAGCCCTGGTCTACCAGCTTTTTAAAGTCTGTCTCACGCGCCTGGGCCATGGGCACGGTGGTTTCGAGTTTGGAAACCACGGCCTGCGCCGTGACGATCTCGGCCTGGCGGCGGCTGATTTCGGAAGACAGTTTGGCGAGCTTGGCCGTTACATCGCCCCACTCGCCTTGCAGTTGTGCCTGCGCGGCCGCAGTCTCGGCTGCAGACCATTCTTTAGGGAATTCAGGGATGTATTTGGCCTGCAGCCCTGATGCAGCTTGCCCGTGTTGCTGCAAATTTTGTAGCGCCTGCTGGATGGCGTGGGTGCGCAACACTTCCGACAGCGCTGATTTGAGCTGGTCTTGCGCGGTGGTTTTGTCGGCGCTGGCGGCAGTGGGGTCAAGCTCTACCAAAGGCTGGCCAGCGACCACATGGTCACCGTCATCGACCAGCACGCGCTTGACCACGCTGCGCTCCAGCGGCTGGATGAGTTTGGTGCGCTCGCTCACCACCACGCGCCCGGGCGCCACGGCCACGATGTCGATCTTGCCGAAGATGGACCAGACCAGCGCGATGACAAACAGCCCCATGATGAGATAGGCCAGGCGCCGCGGTGCGGGGTGCACCGGCGTGTCTTGCAGGCTGAGTGCGGCGGGCAAGAAAGCTGCCTCGTCGCTCAAGCGGCGCGGGCCGGCGAGTTCGTCGCGATGCGCCCAGGCAGCGCCAAAGATGGCGCGATAGCGGGCCAACAATTCGATGACCGGATGGCGGGGCTTGGCGGGTACGGCGGTTTCCTTGTGAACTTCAGCCGGTGCTTCACCTTTGGCGGTTATGTCTTCCACGTCGGGCGCAGGTTGCTTCATTTGATGTTTCTCTCGCCCGTCAGCGGCAGCGGCTTCGGCAGGTGCGGAGCCTACGGCTACCGGCTTTTGATCTTCAGGACCGGTACTCATGCCGAGGCCCCTTCCATCGGTTGTTTACCGTCCTGCATGCGCCAGAGGTGCGCATACAGGCCTTGCGGTTTCTGGATCAGTGCGTCGTGCGGGCCTGCTTCAACAATCTTGCCTTTGTCCATCACGATGATGCGGTGCGCGTGGCGCACGGCGCTCAGGCGGTGGGCAATGATGAGCACGGTACGGCCTTTGCAGATGTGGGCCATGTTGCGCTGGATGATGGCTTCGCTTTCGTAGTCGAGCGCGCTGGTGGCTTCGTCAAAAATCAGGATGCGCGGATTGGTGAACAGCGCACGCGCAATGGCGATGCGCTGGCGCTGCCCGCCGCTGAGTGATGAGCCCTGCTCGCCTACATGCGTGTCGTAGCCTTCGGGCAGCTCGCTGATGAACTCATGCGCGCCGGCCAGTTGCGCCACGCGCACCACCGCTTCAATCGGCGCGGCCGGGTCGGTGATGGCGATGTTCTCGCGCACACTGCGGTTGAACAGCAAATTCTCTTGCAGCACGACGCCGACCTGGCGGCGCAGCTGGGCAGCGTCGATCAGGCTGATGTCGATGCCGTCGACCAGCAGGCGGCCGCCTTCGGGTGAATACAGGCGCTGCACCAGCTTGGTCAGCGTGCTTTTGCCGGAGCCGGAGCGGCCGACGATGCCGATGATCTCGCCGGGTTTCACGTCGAGGCTGATGCCGTGGAGCACGGGCGGCGCTTCTGGCCGATAGCGGAACACCACGCCGTCGAGCGTGATGCGCCCCTTGATGGGCGGCAGCTGCGCGGCGCTGCTGGGCGGCACTTCGGTGCGGGTGTTCAGGATGTCGCCCAGCCGCGCAACAGAAATACCGGTTTGCTGAAAGTCTGTCCACAGCTGGGCCATGCGCATGATGGGCTGGGCCACGCGCTGGGCAAACATGTTGAAGGCCACAAACTGGCCGACAGTGAGCTCGTTGTTCATCACCAGGTGCGCGCCGTACCAGAGCGTGGCAGCGTTCACGAGCTTGCCGATCAGGTTGATGCCTTCATGCGCCCACGTGGCCAGGTTCTGCGTCTTGAAGCTGGCGCTGACGTACGCAGCGAGCTGGTTGTCCCAGCGTTTGCCAAAGCTGGGCTCGAGCGCGCTGGCCTTGACGGTCTGGATGCCGGTGATGGTTTCGACCAGCATGGACTGGTTTTCGGCGCCACGCGCAAATTTCACGTCCAGCCGCTGGCGCAGGATGGGCACCACGGCCAGGCTCAAGCCAAAGTACAGCGGCAGGCTGACCATGACGATCAGGGTCAGCGGCACGCTGTAGAACAACATCACGGCGATAAAGATGACCGAGAACAGCACGTCAAGCACCACGGTGAGCGCGTTGCCGGTCAGGAAGCTGCGAATGTTCTCCAGCTCGCGCACGCGCGCCACCGAGTCGCCCACGCGCCGCGCCTGGAAGTAGGCCAGCGGTAATTGCACCAGATGGCGAAAGAGCCGCGCGCCCAGTTCAACGTCGATACGGCTGGTGGTATGGCTGAAGACATAGGCGCGCAAACCGTTGAGGATGCTTTCAAACAGCACCACCACCACGAGGCCGATGACCAGCACGTCAAGCGTGGTGAGGCCTCGGTGTACCAGCACCTTGTCCATCACGACCTGGAAGAACAGCGGGCTGACCAGCGCAAACAGCTGCAGCATGAAGGAAATCAGCAGCACCTCGCCGAGCAGCTTGCGGTATTTGACAAGGCTGGGCACAAACCAGGAAAAGTCGAACTTGGCGAGCTCACCCGCCAGCGCGGCATGGCTGGTGATGAGGATCAGCTCGCCCGTCCACTGGCTTGCGAAGACTTCAACCGACTCGATCGTTGGCCTGTTCGACGGCGTGGCCGGGTCCTGAAACAGCACACGCTGGCCGTCGCACTGGGCCAGGATGACCGTACGGACTTGCTTGCCGGCGGCACCGGTGCTGCTTGCTGCGTCGTCTGCGGGCTTCAGAAAAGCGAGGGCCGGCAGCGGGACGAGCTTCAAGCGGTCGGGTCTGGATTTGGAGAGCTTGGCTTTGAGCCCGAGGTGTTTGGCCGCACGCAGCAATATGCTGGCGTCAATGTCGTCACTCGGGGAAACGCCGAGTTGGTGGGCAAGGGTATGGGGGTCTGCGGCAACCTGGTGAAAGCGCGCCACCAGGCACAAGGCAGCCAGCGCGTTGATCGGGGGTGCCGGCTCTTCAGTTCCCGGCGCCGCTGATAGCGGGGGCGGGGACTCCTGGGCTACCGCGCTCGCAGCGGTCAATTGCAGCCCCGGCCACAGCGAAGGAATCGCTGCGAACGCACAGGTGCCATCGCACATGTGGCTGGCGCAAATCTTCCGCAGTAAGCTTTTTTGTCTGGCATGTCCCAAGGCCCGGTGGCGAGCCCCTCCCTGTTATTTGTTCCAAACTGTATCGCAATACGCAGAGCTTGCAGCAGCCAGTTACGTTATTTTCAATATCGATTTGGGTACTAATTACTTAGTCATTTCCAAACTACGGGAATACATATTGCTTTTGAACTTGGTGCCGTCACTACTTAGCTGGCTAAGAATTTTTTCGCCCCGTCCCCCTCCTTTTGCAGACCCCGTTGAGGTCAAAAAACGAGACATGGCAAGTTGGGTAGTGATTGCGCTGAATGTTTGTTACGCACTTCCCAAGATTCTTTTGACCCTGCCGCTTGTAACGCCATTTATTAGCGTGCATTCTTGAGCTGCGTTGGGATTGTTCCTTCCGTTCAGGAGTCCGTCATGTGCACCTTGCGTCAGTGGCTCTGCATCCTCCTTTCAAGCTCATTGCTGTTTGGCACGCCCTGGCTTGCCAACGCACATGCGGCCACCGTGCAACCCCCCGCGGCGCAGGCCATGATGGACGCGCTGACCCGCGCCACGACGGCGGTGGTCGGCGTCAAGGTCACGGCGATGGAAGATGCACGCTCGGCCGAAACGCTGGGCCTGCGACGTGCCGGCTCGGGGGTGCAAATCAGCCCGGACGGGCTGATCCTCACCATCGGCTACCTGATGCTGGAGGCCGAACACATTGAAATCGTGACGCAAGACAACCGCACCTTGCCGGCGCGCGCCGTTGCTTATGACCTGGCGACCGGCTTCGGGCTGTTGCGTCCCTTGCTGCCGCTGCGTGGAGTAGGTGTAGTGGCCCTGGGCAACGGCAAAGACCTGCAGCCGGGCGAGCCGCTGATGGCCGTCACCGGCCCGCAGGCCGATGAGGACGGCGACGTGAGCATGACCCGGCTGGTCAGCCGGCGCGCGTTCTCCGGCAGCTGGGAATACCACATCGAATCGGCGCTGTTCACCAGCCCACCCATCATGGCCAGCGGCGGCAACCACAGTGGCGCCCCGCTCTTCAACCAGAAAGGCGAGTTGATGGGCATAGGCTCGCTGCTGGTGTCTGATGCCACAGGCGAAAACCGCCGCCTGCCGGGCAACATGTTTGTGCCGGTCGATTTGCTGCGCCCCATCCTCGCGGAGCTGCAGCGTTCAGGCGCCAGCACGAAAAGCCGCAGGCCGTGGCTGGGCATCACCTCCAATGACCAGGGCGGGCGCATACAGATCCTGCGGGTCAGCAAGGAGAGCCCTGCAGACCTGGCCGGGCTGGAGGCGGGCAACGTGGTGCTGGCAGTGGACGACGCCAAGGTGGCCACGCTCGAAGCTTTTTATAAAAAGCTGTGGGACCGTGCTGCGCCCGATGCAGAAGTCAGGCTGACGGTGCTGCAGGGTGCAGAAGTCAAAACCATTGTGCTCAAGGCCCAGGACAGGATGCTGACGCTCAAAAAACCCGCCGGCATCTGATTTTTACAGTGAAAACAGGCTGTGGCCCTTATAAAACAATCCTGAGTAGCTATTGATTTAATAGCACCACGGGGCTACGCGAATTGACAGCCCTGGCCCCACAAGCCAGGAATGGGCACAAACAGCGGAGCCTTTCAAAAACTGTAGGCGACCTCGGTCCACATACGCGTCGAATCTGTCGTCCTGATCAGCTCGGGTGTCGACCCCAGGGGTGAGGCCAGGTAGGCACGGGCCCGCCACTGGTTGAGCCCGGTCCAGTCAAGGCCGACCCCCGCTCCGCTGAGCGTCGCGCTGTTGGCACCTGCCACCCACGGCCGTTGATTGACCTTCAGGTAGGCACCGTCCCAGAACGCCACCGCCTGGAGCTTGCCGCCAACAACCTGCCCCAGGTCGTAGCGCAGCTCGACGCTTGTGCGGTAACCCGTATCACCCGACAGCGCACCCACATCGTAGGCACGCACCGAGTAGGGCCCACCCACGGACATTTTTTGCGACGAATCGAGGTTGGTGTTGGCCCACTGGCCTGCCCATGAAAAATGCAGCGTGCTGTTTTGCCCCAGGCGCTGCAGGCGGGAGAAGCCCAGATTGGTCTTTGAAAACCAGCCCTGTGTTCGTGCACTGGCCGCATCGTCCAGCTGCGCCTCTGCAGCGTCAAAAACCACCCTGCCCCGGGTCCATCCCAGGCTCCAGGTGTTGATGCCGCCGGACAGCAAGGTGTCCCGCCAGTCCCCGGTCAGGCTCGACGTCCAGGAGTCAAGATGCCGGTCAGTTTTCATTCCTGCCACGTCTACACGCTCGCGCAACTGCACCGTGTCGTACTGAATCTGTCCATAGAGGTTGACCGTCTGACTTCGCACCAGCGGATGCTTGCCCCAGAGGCTGCCGGTTTCGGCGGAACCATGCGCGCCAAGTATTTCAAGAGACCCGCCAATTTTGTAGTCCAGCAAGGAATAGGCGGCTCCTGCGCGGGTGCCCTGTCCGTTCAACAATGATTCGTAGCCCACCCGTCCGTAGCTCAGCCCCTTCCCGGAATTCAGGCCGCTCAGGCTCAGGACATCGCCATGCTTCAAGGGGTTGTTGACGTACACCGTACCGCCCAGGCGGGCTCTTCCTGTATAGCTGTTGCCGTAGTCGTCCACAACCAGGCTTCCTGAAACCGCCGGGCCGGGCGTGGTATCGATACTCAGATCGGAGGCACCCATCCCGTCGCCGGGCCTTAAGGTTGCCTGCACCACCACGCTGGGTATGTCCGACAGCAATAGCAGGGACTTGTCCAGCAAGGCCTGGTCGACTGGCTGCCCGTTTTTCAGCGGCGCTACCGTTGCCTGCAGCAGCAAGTCGTTCACGCGCGTCTGGTTGTTGACGCCGACCTTGCCGTAGCGCGCCTCGATCACCAGAAAGCGAACAACGCCCGACTGGATCACCTGCGCAGGCACCACGGCCCGGGCAAAGGTCTGGCCCCTGCTGTGGTAGTACTGGCCTATGCGCCCCGCCATTTCGTCGAGCTGGTCAAGCGTCAGGCTTTTGCCTTCAGCATCGGCCACCAGTGCATGCAGCGTGGCTGTCTCGAAGAGGGTGTTGCCGATGATGTTGATCGATTTGACATCCACCGTCACGGCGGGACGCGCAGATGGCGGCGGGACATTCCCCTCATTGCTGAGGGGCGGCCTTTCTCCGCGGGGCGATGGGACGGCTTGCTGGGACGGCTGGACCTGCTGGAGGATGGTGCCGATATCAACCGGCATTGGGTCAGCCGCCTGGGCCGCGAACAGGGGCGCGGCTGCCAACAGCAGCACAGCGTGCTTACCGGATACGTTGCATTTCATTAGAAAACTTTTGTGGGGTGGCGGTATTTACTTTTGAGCGGCCAGCACACCGTTTTGCAGCTGCACGCCGCCGTCAACGATATGCAGGCGCGGATCTCTTCTCACTGTGGCAACCACATCCCGCAGCACCTCGACGGCCCCGCCGGAAACCACCATTTCTTCTCCACCAGAGGCATCGGTGCTTGCGCTGCGGGTAACCCGCAGGACGGGTAATGCCTCGACGAGCTCTGACTTGGAACGTGTCCCATCCACGGCCTGTTGCATGGCGGCGTCGGCACCGTCATCAGCGCCTCCCCGCCCAAGCGTTCCCACCCGTGCGGGCGCGGCTGTGACAGGCAAGGGAGTAATGGAGGCGGTCAGCCCGGTGGGTTGCACCACTGTGTAGTTGGCCGCGTCGATCCCGCCCAGGGTATAGCCGGTCACGGTCACGGGCTTTGCGTTACCCACATTCGCATTGGCAAAAGCACCGCTGCCGCCACTGACGCTGACCACGTCACCGACCAGGGCCGCCACGGCGGCGGTACCGCCCAAAGTGGCCGCAGTCGTTCCGTCAAAAACCTTGTTCTGCGCATTTACACCGGTGACAGCCAGGCTGGCCGGTGTGATGTTTGCCGTGACACCTGTAGGTTGCACCACGGTGTAGTTGCCGGCATCGGCTCCGCCCAGCGTATAGCCGGTCACCATCACGATCTTGCCGTTGCCCGCGTTTTTGTTCGCGAAGGCGCCACTGCCGGTGCCACCCACAGTCACCACGTCACCGCCCAGGGCTGTGACCCCCGCCGTTCCGTTGAGCGTGGCGTTGGTGGTGGTGTCGTAGACCTTGTTGTTGGCCCCGACGCCTGTAACAGCCAGGCTGGCCGGCGTGATGTTGGCTGCGAGGCCGGTGGGCTGCACCACGGTGTAGTTGCCGGCGTCGGCTCCGCCCAAGGTGTAGCCGGCCACGGTCACGACCTTGCCGTTGCCCACATTCTTGTCAGCAAAAGTGCCGCTACCGCCACTCACATTCACCACGTCACCACCTAAAGCAGCCACAGCGGCTGTGCCGTTGAGGGTGGCTGCAGTGCTCGCGTCATACACCTTGTTGTTTGCCCCTACACCCGTAACCGCCAGGCTGGCCGGTGTGATGTTGGCAGTCACTGCCGTAGGCTGCACCACGGTGTAGTTGCTGGCGTCGGCACCGCCCAGTGTGTAGCCGGTAACCGTCACAGCTTTACCGTTGCCAACGTTTTTGTTATTGAAATTGCCGCTGCCGGTGCCGCCCACCGTCACGGTATCGCCGCCCAGGGCCGTCACCGCGGCTGTTCCGCTGAGCGTGGCTGCAGTTGTGGTGTCGTAGACCTTGTTGTTGGCATTCACACCTGTGACCGTGAGGCTGGCGGGGGTGATGTTGGCGGTCACCGCCGTGGGTTGCACCACGGTGTAGTTGCTCGCATCAGCGCCGCCCAGCGTGTAGCCGGTGACGGTGACGACCTTGCCGTTGCCCACGTTCTTGTTAGCGAAGGTGCCACTGCCCGTGCCAGCCACGTTCACCACATCGCCGCCCAAAGCGGCAACACTGGCCGTGCCATTGAGCGTCGCCGTGGTGGTCGTGTCGTAGACTTTGTTGTTGGCTCCCACACCCGTGACAGCCAGGCTGGCCGGTGTGATGTTGGCGGTCACTGCCGTGGGCTGCACCACGGTGTAGTTGCCGGCATCGGCGCCGCCGAGGGTGTAGCCGGTGACGGTGACGGCCTTGCCATTGCCCACATTTTTGTTGGCGAAGCTGCCGCTGCCGGTGCCGCCCACCGTCACCGTGTCGCCACCCAAAGCTGTCACCGCCGCTGTCCCGCTCAGCGTCGCTGTGGTGGTCGTGTCGTAAACCTTGTTGTTTGCGCCTACGCCGGTCACAGTCAGGCTGGCCGGCGTGATGTTGGCCGCGATACCTGTAGGTTGCACCACGGTGTAGTTGCCAGCATCGGCCCCACCCAGTGTGTAGCCGCTGATCGTCACAGCCTTGCCGTTGCCCACATTCTTGTCGGCGAAGGTGCCGCTGCCACCGCCCACCGTCACCACATCGCCGCCCAGGGCCGCGACGTTTGCGGTGCCATTGAGCGTGGCGGTGGTGGTGGTGTCGTACACCTTGTTGTTCGCGCCCACGCCCGTAACCGCCAGGCTGGCCGGTGTGATGT